>CAVVZM010000016.1:0-7162 GCA_963752705.1 uncultured Actinomycetota bacterium | reverse complement strand
TCCACCGATCGGGGAGAAATGCGTCCTCCCCGGGATCATCCGTCCGGTGGGGCACGGGGGACCGGCGGCGCGGGAAGGCTTGAGGGCGTACGCAGCCGCGCACGTCGTGCGCCCTCACCAAGGAGTCCCGTTGACCACCATGCAGCGCCCCACCCCGGCGGCCGGCTCCGGCGCCGACGCCCACCCCCCGCGCCGGCTCGACCACCAGCCCTCGCCAGGGTCCCGGGCCCGCCTGGCCGTCCTGGTGGCGGGCTGCGCGCTCCTGCTCGTCGGTGGCGCGGCCGCCATCGCGGCGCGGGCGACGGACGCCACCGCGAACACCGCCGCCCCGAACACCGCTGCCGCGAAGCCGGCGGTCGCCCAGAAGAACGCCGGCGCCTACGGGCTGGTGCAGCTGTCGGTCCTCAACGAGACCGCGGAGAGCGTGCCGGTCACCCTCTGCTACGAGCCCCTCAACGTCGCGTCGTCGTGCTCCACCTACACGGTGACCAAGGACACGCCGCAGACGGTGCTGCACGAGGAGGTCCAGGGCATCGTCGGCTCCATCCCCACCGGGGTGGCCTTCGTGGCCAGGAACCCCTCCATGGGTGATCCCCACTTCATGCTCTCTTCCGCCGAGCACGCCTCGGCCGAGAGCTTCAAGGCGGGGGGAGACGTCCCGGAGGACCTGCCCTTCATCGGCTCGTCCGTGATCTGGATGGACGCCGGGGAGGTGCAGCGCCAGACGGTGAACGGCTACACGCTCCGGCTGGAGCGGCAGGGGGACGTCAGCGGCAACGACAAGACGATGCGGGTCATCATCGAGAAGACCCCGACGACCGGCTAGGACGGGGTCGCTAGGTTTGCTCGTCATCGCCCGACGTGGCCTGCTCCCGCAGGTCGCGCAGCTGGGCCAGGGTCTCCACGACGTCGCTCACGGTGCCGACCCGGTAGGCCGCGTGGGTCGCCCCACGGCCGACCTTGACCGACACGTCGCCCTCGTCGGGGGTGAGCGCCCGGAACGCGTCCTCGTCGGTGACGTCGTCGCCGGAGTAGAAGATCGCGTCGGAGCCGACGACCTCCCCGAGCCGGGAGATGGCCGTGCCCTTGTCGGCGTGCGAGACGGACAGCTCGACGACGGACTTCCCGTGCAGCATCCGCACCTCGCGGCGCCCTTCGCCGAGCAGCCGCGCCTCCCGCAGGGCGGCCTCGGCGTCGTCGGCCGGGAGACCTCGGGTGTGCACGGCGACGGCGGCCCGTTTGCGCTCGAGCCGGGCTCCGGGATGCCGCTCGATGAGCTCGGCCACCCGGGCGGTGAGCTCGTCGAGGAGGGCCCGCTGGTCGTCGTCGAGCCGGCCCTGGGCGGCGACGTCGGCGCGCGTCGCCTCGGCGCCGTGGCTGCCGATGAGGGTGATCCGCTCGGCCGACCCGACCCCGGTGAGCTCGCGCAGCGCCCGCACGTCGCGCCCGGACGCCACGGCCACGTGGGTGCCGGGCAGGGCGGCCAGCCCGCGGAGCGCGGCCATCGCCCCCGGCGCGGGCTCCGAATCCTCCGGGTCGACGGTGAACTCGGCCAGGGCTCCGTCGAAGTCCGTGGCCACGAGCAGGGTCGGGGCCTTGGCGGCCTCCTCGAGCGCCGACTGCAGCTCGTGACCCGGGCCGGGCCGGCCACCCTCGGCGACCTCGGCGCCCTCGTCGCCGGACCGGTCGTCGGGCTCGTGGGGTGCGGACGGAGGGGTCATGACGTGCTCTCGTCGGTGACGTCGTGGTGGTGCACGGCGGACCGCCCGGGGTGGCGGGCGCTCGGAGGGTGCGCCGGCGCCGACGCGAGGGCGTCGAGGAAGCGGCTGGCCCACCGGTTGACGTCGTGGTCGGCGACCCGCCGGCGCAGCGACTTCATGATGCGGGCCTTGTCGTGAGCGGGGGTGTTGATCGCCTTGAGGATGGTCTGCTTGAGGCCCTCGATATCGTGCGGGTTGCAGACGAACGCCTGGTGCAGCTCGTGGTACGCGCCGGTGAACTCCGAGAGCACGAGGGCCCCGCCGAGGTCGTGCCGGCACGTGACGTACTCCTTGGCGACGAGGTTCATGCCGTCGCGCAGGGGGGTGACGAGCATGACGTCGGCCGCGAGGTAGAGCGCGGCCATCTCCGCCTGCGGGTAGGCGTGGTGGAGATAGTGCAGAGCGGTCGAGCCGATCGGCGCATACTCGCCGTTGATCCGCCCGGCGGTGAGCTCCACGTGCTGACGCAGCTCGCGGTAGGCCTCCACCCGCTCGCGGCTCGGCGTGGCCACCTGCACGAAGGTGACGTCGGGAGGCGAGATCGCCTTGTCCTGCAGCAGCTCCTCGTACGCCTTGAGCCGGTGCCGGATGCCCTTGGTGTAGTCGAGGCGGTCGACGCCGAGCATGAGGACCCGCGGGTCGCCCAGCTGGTGGCGCAGCTCGGCCGCCCGGTCGATGACGGTGGGTGACATGGCCAGGGCCTCGAGGGCCTTGAAGTCGATGGAGATGGGGATGGCGCTCGCCCGGGTCGTGTGCGACGACCCGTCGCGCGACGTCATGGTGACGGTGTCCTTCTTGGTCGTCACCTGGAGCAGGCGCCGGCAGGCGCGGATGAAGTTCTGGGCGTCGGCCACCCGCTGGAAGCCCACGAAGTCGGCGCCCAGCAGCCCTTCGAGGATCGCGCGCCGCCACGGGATCTGGGCGAACAGCTCCACGGCGGGGAAGGGGATGTGGTTGAACCAGCCGATCCGCAGGTCGGGCCGCTTGTCGCGCAGCAGGCGGGGGACGAGCTGCAGCTGGTAGTCCTGCACCCACACCGTCGCGCCGTCGGCCGCCACCTCGGCGATCGCGTCGGCGAACCGCTGGTTGACGTCGACGTAGGTGCGCCACCAGTCCCGGTGGAACGAGGGCGGCACGATGACGTCGTGGTAGATCGGCCACAGGGTGTCGTTGCTGAACCCCTCGTAGTACTCCTCCACCTCGACGGTCGACAGGGCCACCGGGCGCAGGTACATGCCCTCGTGCGTGAAGGGGCGGGTGCTCTTGCCGGTCTCGCCGTCCCAGCCAACCCAGGCCCCACCCCGGTCGCGCATGACCGCGTCCATCGCCGTGACGAGACCCCCGGGGGAGCGACCCCAGGACACCGAGCCGTCGGGCGCGGTGACGCGGTCGACCGGGAGGCGGTTCGCCGCGATGACGAGGTCGTGTCGACGTCGTGTGCTGGCCAACGCGGGACTGCTCCCCTCCGGGTCGTGGTCGCTCGGGTCCTCCCAGGGTATGGGGTCCGGGTCGACCCGCCGTCCAGGGCCCGTGGTCGCGGGGCCCGGCATACCGGGCATACCGCAGCACAGGGGCAGTGCCTCAGGGCTATGGCGCGCCGGGTCGGGGAGGTCTAGCGTCTGGGCATGAAGATCGCCGACGTGCTGCGTAGCAAAGGGCCGGGGGTCGTCTCGATCCACCCGGACGACACGGTCGCCCAGCTCCTCGCCCTGCTCGAGGAACGAGGGATCGGCGCGGTCGTCGTCAGCCGTGACGGCACCGACGTGGCGGGCATCGTCAGCGAGCGTGACGTCGTGCGTCACCTGCACCGCACCGGCGCCGCCATCGTCGACGGTCCGGTGAGCGCGATCATGACGAGCGACGTGACGACGGCCGGGCGTGACGACGACCTCGAGGCGACGGCCCGGGTCATGACCGACCTGCGCATCCGGCACCTCCCCGTCGTCGTCGACGGGCGGCTCCACTCGATCGTCAGCATCGGCGACGTCGTGAAGTTCCGGATCGACTCGCTGCAGTCGGAACGTGACCAGCTGGTCGGATACATCCAGCAGTAGGCCTCCCACCCGGTAAGCCTGTGACCCAGGTCACAGGCCGGGATGCGTGATGAGACCAGGCGACGGCCGTCGTCCTGGTGAGCGGACGGACCACCGTCGTGTCCGCGATCCTCAACACGCAAGGAGCTGTCATGGAAGATGCCCTCCGCAACGGGCTCACCTCCGTGGTCGAGTTCGTCCCGAAGCTGCTGGGCTTCATCGTCATCCTGCTCGTCGGTCTCCTCATCGCCAAGGCCATCGCCAAGGCCGTGGGTGCCCTCCTGGAGAAGGTGGGCTTCGACCGGGCCGTCGAGCGCGGCGGCGTCAAGCGCGCCCTCGAGCGGTCCTCGTTCGACGCCAGCGACATCGTCGGCAAGCTCGTCTACTACACGCTGGCGCTGTTCGTCCTGCAGCTGGCCTTCGGTGTCTTCGGCCCCAACCCGATCAGCGACCTGATCAGCGCGGTGATCGCCTTCCTGCCCAAGATCATCGTGGCCGTCGTCATCGTCGTCGTGGCGTCGGCGATCGCAGCGGCGGTCAAGACCCTCATCGAGGGCACCCTGGGCGGCCTGTCCTACGGCTCGACCCTGGCCAAGGTGGCCGCCGCATTCATCCTGGGGCTCGGCATCATCGCCGCCCTCAACCAGGTGGACGTGGCCACGACCGTCACGACGCCGGTGCTCGTCGCCGTGCTCGCCACCATCGCCGGGATCCTCGTTGTCGGGGTGGGCGGCGGTCTCATCAAGCCGATGCAGACCCGGTGGGAGTCCTACCTCACGACCGCGGAGCAGGAGGCGCCGAAGCTGCGCGAGGAGGCGGCCAACGCCCCCAGCGTGAAGGAGCAGGCCCAGCAGGCGCGAGCCGACCTCAAGGCCCGATACGAAGAGGCGGAGTCGCAGCCCCAGGGAGGGGCCACGACGACGCTCCGGTACGACCAGAACGACCTCTAGCACCAGCGTGCACCACCCCACGAAAGGTCTTCCCATGCTTGACACCGACACGATCAACCAGTCCATCGGCCAGGCCGTCCACGGCTCGGACGGGAGCAAGCTCGGCACGGTCGGTCAGGTGTTCCTCGACGACACGACCGGCAACCCCGAGTGGGCCACGGTGCACACCGGCCTGTTCGGGACCAAGGAGTCCTTCGTCCCCATCGCCGACGCCACCCTGGACGAGCGCGGGCTGACCGTGCCCTTCGACAAGAGCCGGGTCAAGGACGCCCCCCGGGTCGAGGCCGAGAACGGCCACCTCGATGTCGAGGAGGAGGCGGAGCTGTACCGCTACTACGGGATGACCGCAGGAGATGAGCGGACCGAGCCGGTGCGCGACGAGCAGGTCTTCGACCAGGCTGCCGTGGCCGACGGGGAGCAGAAGCATCCCTCCCGCGGCGAGGACGCCACCTCCATGACGCGCTCCGAGGAGCGGCTGAACGTCGGCACCGAGAAGGTCGAGACCGGGCGGGCCCGCCTTCGCAAGTACGTCGTCACGGAGAACCAGACGGTCACCGTGCCGGTGACGCGCGAGGAGGTGCGCATGGTCAGCGAGCCGATCGTCGACGGCGACCGCAGTGCCGTCGCGGGCGGCGGTCTTTCCGAGGACCAGAGCGAGATGGTGCTCACCGAGGAGCGCGTCGTCGTCAGCAAGGAGACCGTTCCGGTCGAGAAGGTCAGCCTGGCCAAGCAGTCGGTGACCGAGCACCAGGAGGTCACCGAGCAGGTCGCCAAGGAGCGCATCGAGACCGAGGGCGACATCCGGGACCAGGGCGACTCGGCCTGAGCCGGCGGTTGGCGTCGCGGACCGAGCAGGTCGAACGGACTGGTGTGGCCCGGCACGTCGAGCGGTGTCGGGCCACACCGCCGGTTCGAGCGGTGACCGGCGCCGGTCAGCGAACCCGCAGAGCGGTCGCCTTCGCCTCGAGGTGGTAGCCGGCGGAGGAGAGGGCGGACCGCCCCTGCTCGTCGGAGATCTGGAGGTGGTCGACGAACCCGGGTGCGTTGGCGACGACCACCCCCGTGAAGTCGAGGACCTGCCCCGCCCGGACTGTCACCGGTGACTCGCCCCCACCGGTGAGCTGCACCCAGACCTGGTCACCCCGGGCGTGGTCGGCCCCAGCGGTCCCGATCCAGAAACCCTCGTCGGCCGGGACCGCGACGACGAGCACGCGGTCTGCGTCGAAGCCGGACCCCTTGAGGGGCGCGAGATGGGCGGCGTCGCCGACGACGGGACGCCCTGAGGCGGTCAGCCCGGGCACCCCGGCCGGGCTGGAGACGGCGGTGGCTGAGGTGGTCCCCGGAGGGGTGGGCACGGAGGCGGGCTGGGCCGACGGCGCGACCGGTGGGGTGGTGGTGGCCTCGGCCACGGCCGCCACCACGAGAGGCGTCGCTGGTGCGCCCTCGGGGGCGAGAGGGTGCGTGGCCTGCCAGCCCAGCGCCGACGCCCCCAGGACACCGGCCGCCACTAGGGCGGCGGCGGCCGGTCCCGTCGCCGGATGAGACCTGAGGATGCGCTCGAAACGGCCCTGCAGGGCGCCGAGCGGCACGAACGGGACCACACCTGCGAGGGCGCGGTCGCGCTGCATGAGGGGCGGAGCGAGGTCACTGCATACCGGGCAGTGGGCGAGGTGCTCACCGGACTCGAGCGAGGCTTGCGCTCTGCGGTCTCCGGCCGAGATGGCCATGAGCACGGGCCGACAGGTGCGCGTGGGGAGGGTCACCCGGCGTAGCGACAGCAGGTAGTCGACCCGCAGCCGGGCCCTCGTGCGGTGCAGCTGAGAGGCCAGGGTGCCCGGGGCGACGGCCTGCAGGGCGGCCAGCTCGGCGAGCGGACGTTCCTCCACCTCGTGGGCGACGAACAGGGCCCGTCCTCCCGGTGGGAGCTGGGCGATCGCGCTCGCCAGGGCCCGGCGAGTCTCGGCGGATGCGACGGCCTGCTCGGGGCGCTCCGGTTCCTGTGGGTCGTGCAGTCGGGGCAGATGGGTGCGAGCCGTCCGGTCGGAGCGGGCCGAGGAGTAGACGAGGTTGCGCGCCACCGTGAACGCGTAGGCGCTGAGGGTCTCGAGCTCCAGGCGCTCACGGACCTGCAGCATGCGCAGGAGCGTCTCCTGGACGACGTCCTCCACGCGATGGGGGTCGCGCACGTGGGAGGTGACGTACCGGGAGAGGGGGGCGCGCAGAGCGGCCACCTCGTCCTCAGTCTGGTCCGAATCCGGTCGCTGAGCATCGTCCACCAGTCCACGGGTCGCCAGGTCGTCCTCACCCATCCGCACCCATCCGCCCGGTCTCCCTCGCATCGTCCCCTGCCGTCGCTCACGGTCCCACTGTTGCCTGGACGCTGCCCGCCGAGACCCGGCCGCGGGCCTGCTCGCCCGGC
>CAVVZM010000015.1:0-7609 GCA_963752705.1 uncultured Actinomycetota bacterium | reverse complement strand
TCTCCGGCAACGTGGTGGGCTACGAGATCGGCCGGGCCCTCGGGCCGGCGCTGTACCGGCACGACGGACGGATCGTGAAGCGCTCATATTGGGACCAGACAACCGAGTTTTTCGAACGCCATGGCAGCAAGGCCCTGGTCATCGGCCGGTTCGTGCCGTTCGTGCGCACCTACCTCACCGTCGTCGCCGGCATCAGCCGGATGGACCGCAGACGCTTCTACACCTGGTCCGCCGTCGGAGCCGCCCTCTGGGTCCTCGTCGTCACCCTGCTGGGGTTCTACCTCGGCCAGGCATTCCCCGTCCTGCAGGACAAGCTCGACCTGGCCATCGTCGCCATCATCGTCCTGTCCCTGATCCCGCCGGGATCGAGTGGTGGCGTCAGCGCCGCAAGTCCGCTGACCTCGAGACGACATCCCCCGACGACGCAAGAACCAAGTAGGCCTGCCCGCCGCGCCCCGGCCCGTCAGCGCCCCTCTGCCCGGGATCCCGGACAGGGGGCGACGTGCGAGTAGCCCCGGCCATGCCAGCCGACGGAAACCGAAGGTCACCCGTTAGGAACTCGTGCACCTTGCGGCGATGGCGGGCGGCGTCGATGCCGAGCACCGCATCGAACTCGACCCATCAGTCGCCCCGGCTGAGAGGCCCTACTAAGGCGATTCCCTCGTCGCAGCCGGATCTTCGAACCGGTGAGGGTCCACCTGAGGCGGTTCATCGGGACGGTCTGGCCCCGGCACCCTCCCACCCTCCCGGTCGTCGGCGGCCGCCGCATGACGTTGTCCGGCCCCTACCGGTGGTGGGACGTCGCCCCCTCCGCCGCGACGGGAGGGGCCCTAGATCAGCCCTAGATCCCACGTGATTGGGCGTCCGCCAGGCCGGCGGTCCGAGTCACCAGCACCCGTGACCCGTCCCGTTTCGCCGGGGTCAGTGACGCGTGTCCCGCACCGTCCCCTCACAGTCGCAGCGGCGGCGCCACCGGTCGCCCAGATCCGCCCGGACGACCCGGCACGCCGACACCGCCCGATCCGGTTCGACCCCGCTGCCCCGTCACCTCCAACCCCGAGGCCGTCGAGCCGGCAGAAGGTCGTCAGATCAGGCAAGCGAGGGTAACGGCGAACATGTCGGGGTCTTCCTGGAGCAGCGCGAGAACTCCCACCCTGCGAAGACCTCGACCTTCACCCCCGCAGGGACGCACCCACCACTCCGGCCGCCAGGGAACACCACTTACACCCCTACTTGGGATGAGCCGCGAAAGTCGCAGGTTGGCCAACGCTGGCGGCTATCTTGGTATCCTCAGTGGGTGCCTGCGAGCTTCGACGGTGAGGCCCTGCGGCGTGCGCGGCTGGCCAGGGCGCTGACCCACCACCAACTGGCCCGACTGGCCCGCCTTGGCGCCGGGGAGCGCATTCGTGGCTTCGAGCGCGGCATCGTGGAACCGACGGCCCGAGTCATTGTGGCGATGGCCAAGGCTTTGTCCGTTGACCCCATGCAGCTTCTCCTTCTGCCGGAAGGGGTTGACTTGAGAGCTCTGCGACTCGCCTCAGGGCATAGCCCGGCCGAATTGGCGGAGTCGGTGCATGTTTCGCTGCGCACGTACTTGAAGTGGGAATCCGGTTGTGACGTCCCGTTGGAGGATGACCGAATCCGGTCGGCGCTCACCGGTGCTTTAAGCTGCTCTCCCGACCAGATGGTCACAGCGCTTCAGGCACCCAGTCACGTCCTAGCGGGCCGGCCCCTCTCGTAGCGGGGATGGACCGCAACTAAATGGTGCGTCTGTCGAGAGGACCAACCGCCGCGGCCACCATCACCTGGGGGCAGTCCCCCGAAAGGTCCGCGACCTCCTTCAAGCGGCTTACGTGGCCTGGTATTGGTAGCGCTGAGATCGTAGGTGAGCCGGTTATCCGCCAGCGGATCGTGGGACGGGTAGCCACCGGCGTCCTACCTGTGCGCAGCCGAACGCCAGAACGTACCCGATAAGCGCTCCGGCAGCGACGTCAATCGGGTAGTGCACGCCGGTGTGTATGCGGGAGTAGGCCACCAGGGTAGCTGCGGCGGTCAATGGCGCGGCCGTGGCGGGGAGAAGGGTGCCGACCGTTGTGGCGAAGGCGAACGCGGTCGCGGCATGGCCGGAAGGGAATGATGTGGAAGCCGGCATCTGGACGTGGCGCGCGGCGGGGACCTGGCCGCCGTCCCGGTCCGGGCGGGGGCGGCCTGTCAGGCGTTTGGCGCCCAGGTTGACGACCGCGGACGTTACGGCGCCAGCGGCGAGGCCGTGGACGGCGGCACGCCGTCCGTTCGGTCCGGTGCAGGCGAGCAGTGCAGCCACCCCCATCCAGACCTTTGACCGGTCGGCAGCCGACGAGACGCGGGCGAGGATCGGGTCCAGGTCTGAGGTTGAGCTCGAGGCGACCAGGTGGTAGAGCGAGCGGTCCCAAGCGTCGAGGTGGTGCCAGACGCTTCGAACAGAACTTTGCTCATGAACCGGCACGGGGGTAACTGTACGAGAGTGACTATGCGATTCGCGGGTGCCAGGCCCGCCCGACAAACCGACTCTCAGGGTTCTTACGGGTGAGTCCCTGACAAGTCCCAGTCCAAACGGCCCTTCTGGGTTCGTTAAAGGGCGCTCTGATGAGCGACCGTGGTCAAAGGACTGACGGAAGATGCCAAGGGCCAATGACTGATGTACGGACCGGCAAGATCCTCCCGGACGAGCAGGCGCCGAAGCGCCTTCGATCGCCGGGACGGCGCGGGCGTGCTCAACGACGCCGACGGCGCCTGCTGCGTCGGCTGTTGGCTGCTGGTTTGGTGGTCACCTTGGTCTGCGTGGGCTGGTCGGTGACGACAACGCTGATGACCCCGGGGGGGGACAGCGTGGCTGCGAAGCTGGCCGAGTGGGCCCGCGACCATGGGTTGGGAGTGGTGGTCGGATGGGCCGAGACGGCGCAGTACGACCTGCACCCGCCGCAGGAGGGCGGGACCGCCGTTGTCCCCCAGATCGCGATCCCCACCGGGAAGGCCTCGTCACCGGCTGCGGGAACGACCGGCTCGAAGGGTGCGGTGACTGCGCCGATCGTTCCGCCACCCGTGACGTCCCCGGCGGGGCCGAATATGGCCGCGGAAGGTGTGTGGCAGGACATCGAGAGCGTGAATGGGGTGCCCGCCCTGTATGCCACCTTCGTCCGTCCGGACGCAACGCATACCTCCTATCTCGCCGGCATCGTCTCCATGGACCAACGTCTCGTGACCTTCCAGCTTCACCCTGGGGAGGCCGATCCCGGTCCGGGCACCTGGGGGGCGGCCACCTCGGTCCTTCCCGCTGACCGGGCTAACCTCCTCGCGACGTTCAACGGGGGGTTCAAGATCAAGGACTCCCGCGGCGGGTTCTACCTCAACGGCCAGACCGCAGGCACGTTGACGAACGGCGCCGCGTCGGTGGTGTTCAACAAGGACGGACATGTCACCGTCGGCGTGTGGGGCCGGGACGCGAAGATGACCCCCGACGTCGTGGCTGTGCGACAGAACCTCAAGCTGATCGTCGACCAAGGCAAGGTCCCGGCGAACGTCGACTCCAACGTCGAGGCCGATTGGGGCGCCAGCATCGGCGGGAACCTGTACGTGTGGCGCTCCGGACTTGGGGTGACGGCGGACGGCCGCCTCGTCTTCGTCTACGGTCCCGCGCTGTCTGTGCGCAGCCTGGCCGACCTGCTCAAACGAGCCGGCGTCGTCACTGGTCTGCAGATGGAGATCAACCCCGCCTGGATGTCGTTCATGTACTACCAACACACGGCCGACCCCCTGAACCCCACGCCGACGAACCTCCTGTCGAGCCAGGAACGGCCCGCGAACCGGTACCTCGAACCGACAAGCCGCGACTTCATCTCGGTGTCCTCACGGTGACGACGACCGCGACAGTCGCCGCGGTCCGTCGCCGGAGGAAGCTAGCGACGCTGCCCCTGGCGGTCCTGCGGACCACACGCCCGAAGCAGTGGCCGAAAAACCTACTCATCCTGGCTCCCCCGATCGCGTACGGCGGGCTCGGCCCGCGCGCCCACCCAGTGGCGGTGCTGGTCCTCGCCGGGCTGGCCTTCACGTGCGCCTCCGCGGGGGTGTACCTCGTCAACGACGCCGCTGACGCCCGTCGAGACCGAGTTCACCCTCGTAAACGACACCGGCCCGTCGCCTCCGGCGATCTCGGTCGAGGTGCCGCAGTGGCATTCGGGGGGCTGTCCTTCCTCGCCGCCGCCGGTCTGTCCCTGCTCGTCGGAGACCTTCTCTTCACTCTTCTCGTGCTCGCGTTCATCGTCTCGTCACTGGCCTACTCGGCGGGCCTCAAGCAAGTGCCGTTGCTCGAGATCGCCGTCGTCGCGTCCGGCTTCCTCCTGCGCGCCCTCGGGGGCGCCGCCGCAAGCCACATCCCCCCGTCGTGGTGGTTCACCGCCGTCTGCACCTTCGGGGCGCTACTCGTCGTCACGGCCAAACGCACCAACGAGGGAGCGGTGCTCGGCAAGACCCTTGGGGCGCAACACCGCCCCGCTCTGCGCGCCTACTCGCGGCGAGGCCTGCGCGGGGCAACGCTGTTGCTGGCCGTCGGGATGCTCGCGTGCTATCTGGCGTGGGCGCTGTCGCAGCACCCACAGTCGTGGGTGGGTCTGGAGGTGCTCACCGTGGCCCCGCTCGCAGCTGCCGTCGTCCGCTTCGACCTTCTGGCCCTTCGGCCCCAGCCCGTCCGCGTCGAAGACCTCCTGCTGACCGACCGGACGACGGTGGCGTTCGAGGCCGTGTGGCTGCTGCTGTTCGTCGTTGCGACGATAGTCAGGTGACTGCACCGACGGCCCTGCCTCTGACACCGCTGCGCGGTTGGGCGGGCGCCACCGGATCGCTCGCCCAGGTCGTGGAGGCACGCACGGTCGCCAGCGCCGCGTCCGTGGCCCAGGTGGTGAGGAGCCGACCCCCGCGCGGGGTCCTGGCTCGCGGCGGCGGATGCAGCTACGGTGACGCGGCGCTGAACGGCGGAGGAGTCATCCTGTCCCGCCCTGGCGGCACCTCGGTACGAATGGACCCAGGCTCTGTGAGCGTACGGGCGGGCGCCGGCGCCACGTTCACCGAGGTCCTCGCCGCGACCGTGCCCCACCGGCTCACCCCAGCAGTCCTCCCGGGCACGCGCCACCTCACGGTGGGCGGTGCCGTGGCCGCCGACGTGCACGGTAAGAACCACCGTCAGGACGGCAGTCTGGGCTCGTGGATCGAGTCGTTCGAGCTCGTGACGGCGGACGGACATGTGCGCACCGTCGACCGAAGCTCCGATCCCGACCTTTTCCGCGCCACCGTGGGCGGCATGGGGTTGACCGGGGTCATCACCGGAGCCCGACTGCGGCTCACCACGTTGCCAAGCAGCCGTCTGGACGTCGAGACGACCCGAGAAGACGACCTCGACGCCGTTCTCGCCCGGCTCGACGGCGCTCGAACACGCTACGCGGTGGCCTGGGTCGACGGCACGTCACGAGGCCGGTCTCTAGGCCGCGGCGTCGTCGACCTGGCGGACCCGACCCCGGCGACCGACGCCCCCCAGGCATACCGAGCCGGATATGCACCCCGCGTCCTCGCGGCCCCAACCGGCCTCGTCGGTCACTCAGCAGCGAAGGCCTTCAACACCGCCTGGTTCCACACCTCGCCTCGCCACCGACAGACATCGGTCGGCTTCAACGCCTTCTACCACCGGCTCGACGCCTTGTCCGGCTGGAACCGGGGCCTCGGACCCTACGGGTTCTTGCAGTACCAGTTTGTCGTCCCACTCGCGGCCGTCCACGTGCTGTCATATGTGCTCGAGCGCGTGTCGGCGGCGCACGCACCCTGCTTTCTAGGGACGCTCAAGCGCTTCGGGCCCGGCAACGGGCACCCGCTGTCCTTCCCGATCGAAGGGTGGTGCCTGGCCCTCGACATCGCCGTCAAACCTCGTGACCCCACCCTGGCCCCCGTTCTGGACGACCTCGACCGAGTCGTCGCCGAAGCCGGGGGTCGGGTGTACCTCGCCAAGGACGGACGGCTGCGCCCCGACTACATCCGGCAGATGTACCCGCAGATGGACGCCTGGCTCGATGTCAAGGCCCGGGTCGACCCTGACGGGGTCTTCACGTCCGATCTCGGACGCCGGCTAGGGCTGTCCCGGTGATCGACGCCCACCGCCGGCCCTCCCGAGTCCTGCTCCTCGGCGGTTCCAGCGAGATCGGTCTCGAGATCCTGGCAGCGCTGCCCCTCGCGCCGGGCGCGGAAGTGATCCTGGCCGGCCGGGACGAGCACCGGATGCTTCAGCTCGGCGGCGCGCTGCCCGGCCGCGTCACGACCGTCTTCTACGACGCAACGAGACCAGAAGAGCACGAAACCCTAGTGACCACCATCTTCGCGGCCGGGGACGTAGACCTGGTTATTTCGGCCGCCGGCATCCTCATACCCCAGACCCGCCTGGACGAGCACCCCGTCGAGGCAGGGACACTGATCGATACCAACTTCACCGGGCACGTCGTCACCCTCATCGCCGCCGCCGGCGCGCTGCGCCGACAGGGCGGCGGCACCCTTGTCGTCCTGTCATCGATCGCCGCCGCACGTCCGCGCCGGTCGAACTTCGTCTACGGCTCCGCCAAGGCCGGACTGGATGCGTTCACCCGCGGCCTGGCCGACTCGCTTACCGACACCGGAGTGCGGGTCATCCTGGTCCGTCCCGGGTTCGTCATCGGTCGGATGACCGAGGGCATGACGCCGGCCCCACTGGCCACGACACCGGAGGCCGTCGCCCGTGCGGTGGCCCAGGCGTACGCTCGATCAGCGCGGCCCGGCCTGACCACGGTCTGGGTGCCCCGCCCGCTGGCCGCCGTCGCAGCGGGAATGCGACTCGTTCCCTCTCGCATCTGGCGCACCATCAAGTCATAGGCTAGGCAGAGCCGACCACATCCCGACGCGCGTCGGTCCCCGTCCGCCGTCGGCGACTTCACTGACGACGACTGCTGGTGACTAGTCGGGTATCGAGGGGTGGAAACGGTCCACCTCCGGTGACCCTGGGGGGATCAGTGGTGGTCTGGGCCCTGCTTCGAGGCCGACGCTGACCTGACTGAGGAGCGCGACCGCGGCCAGGAGGAGAACCAGGCACAGGGCAGAGACGAGCAGCGGAACGACGCCGGTGTTGAGCTGCTCGTCGAAGACCACTACTCCGAGAATCACGGACACCAGCGAGTCGGCATTCGCGGTGGCCGGCAGACTCGCCGAGAGAGGTCCGGCCTGAAGGCCATCTGCGCCAGGAAGAGACCTGACGCGCCGGCGACGAGGAAGGCGTACAGCTGCCAGGCGCCGAGCACGACGAGCGGACTGTGGGCCAGTGACGAGGCCTGCGCAGGTCTTGATCAGGGCCGCGGTGCCGGAGTCGATCGTGCCCACGGAGACTCCGAGCGGGGCGGCCGCGCGCCGGGAAGCCCAGGTGTGGCGGATGAACCGGCGGCCCTCGTGGAAGCCGTGGTCACGCCGGCCGGAGGCGACGGCGCAGCGCACCCGGTCGACGGCCGTGCGGTGAGCGATCGACCACCCAGCCGGACGTTCGGGTCGTTCCCTCCGGCGACTCCTCGTC
>CAVVZM010000014.1:0-9120 GCA_963752705.1 uncultured Actinomycetota bacterium | reverse complement strand
CCACTCCGCACCCTCGTCCTGCTCAGAATGACGTCAGCGGTCGGAGAAGGGGCCAGTCTGCACGATCAACCCCCGCGTGGCGATCCCCGTCGTGGGCGTTCGCGCTCCGGCGGATGCGGTACTCAGGCCCTGAGCCACTCCTGCCGCGGTCCCGCGTTGAGGCGCCACAGGGCTCCGCACAGCCCGACGAGGAGGAAGGTCAGTCCGGCGAAGATGGGGAACGAGAAGGCGTCGAAGAGGGCGTACCCCACCGCGGCCGACCCGACCGAGGCGACCAGGGCCTGCGCGAGGTCCCGTTGTGCGGGGTCCGTGAGCCGCCGGCGGACGAGCGAGGTGCAGACCATCGCCGTGACGAACAGACCGAAGAGCGCGCCGACGCCGACCAGTCCGGCGTCGATGGTCAGCTGGAGGTACTGGTTGTCGAGGATTCGGTAGGACGGGAGGAACGTCCCGATCCCGCGGCCGAACCACGGCGCCTGGCTGATGAACTGACCCGCCAACCCGTAGGAGTCGGTGCGTGAGAGAGCGCTCGGGTCGTTGGCCGCGCCGGAGAACAGCCCCGTCAGAGTGCCGATGACGCCGGGAAGCAGGATGAAGACCGCGACCGCGAGCGCCCCCGTGGCCGCAATGGCCCAGGCCCGCAGCCGGGGGGGCCAGGTGACCACCAGGAGCACCAGGGCGACCACCGCCCCGACGATGGCGGAGCGCGAGATCGACACCGGTACGGCCACGGCGATGGCCGCCACAGGGGCCCAACGCCGGAACAGGCCGAGCTCCTTGGCGTGGAGCGCGACGTGCAGGCAGATCGGCAGCAGGGCGGTAATGGCCATGCCGAACTCGATCGGGTGGATGGCCGTCGAGGCCGGGCGGTTGAACCCGTCGCGGGACGCGAGCTCGGCGAGCGCCTGGTTGGCGCGGAGACCGGGGATGACGATGTAGTTTGTCAGCTGCTGGCCCGTGAAGAACTGCACGGCCCCCAGCCCTGCGAACAGCCCTGCGACCACCGCAAGGCGGTGCATGAGCACGGTCAGCCGGCGGGTCGAGGTGATGCCGTCACAGGCCATGAGCATGATCCCGAGCCACCCGAGGGCTAGCAGCAGCGAGAGCTGGGTGGACCGCAGCTCGTCAGCATTGGTGGGCCGGACCAAGGCAGCGACCACGCTTGCGCCCAGAGCGGCCAGGAACAGCAGGGCCGCCCGCCGCACCGGCTGGGCCACCCAGGCCGATGTCGTGCTCACCGAGAGCCGGTACCAGACCCAGAGGACCAGGCACGCGAGCCCGACCATCGCGGCCGGGGAGCCGGCACCCCCCAACGGCGAGAACGTCAGACGCGAGGGGATGGCAAAGAGCAGCACCACGTAGGCGGTGAGGGCTGTGCACCCATCCCAGATCGACCCGGTCCGCGGTCGGCTCCGCGGCGCCTCAACCGCGGGGGTGACCATGACCCGTCTGCAGGAGCTCCCCACCGGCGACCGGGTCGTCGGCCGACCGCCGGGTCGTCGAGCCCTGACGGGCGACCGGCGCCGACGGCAACGACCGTCGGCGGCGGGCCGCGCGGCTGAGGCCGACGTCCGGGGTGCGGTGCCGGGTGTCCTCCGGAGCATCCGCGTCGCCCAGGTTGTCCAGGTCGTCCAGGTTGTCCGAGGTGTCGTCCGGGGCGCCGCCGGCGGGCTCCTGACGCCCCCGGCGGCCGCGACCCTCGCGCCGGCTTCTGGCCTCGGGCTCGGCCCGCCGACTCGCGACCGAGTCGACGAGGGACGCGGTGGCGACGGTGAGGACGAGCCCAGCGATCAGGATGAGCATGAGGACCCGGATCAGCGGCTTGAGCACCTGCTGCTGGTCGGCATCCCGGTTGACCACACTGGACGTGATCATCGCGGACGGGGAGACGTTGACGGCTGCCTGCAACGCCTGTAACTGGGTGGGGATCGCCTTGAGGACCACGGTCGCGGTGCGTTGCGCCTGGGCGACGCTCGCGTCCTGTGTGGTCACGACGAGGATCGGCGCACTCGTCAGGTAGTCCCGCTCCACCGTCCAGGTGCCCGTGGCACCGGCGTCGCGCAGTGCCTTCTCCGTGCCCGGGTTGACCATGGCCCGGGCGAGCACCTCGGTGGGCGCCGTCAGCCCGCCGAGCGAGAGGTAGGGGTTGGCTCCCGGTGCGGCCGTGTCGACGGGGGGCACGAGGAGCACCGTCGCCGTCAGGCTGTACTCCGGCGGGACGACCATGACGGCCGCCGCAGTGAGCCCCAGCGTCGCCAGCAGACCGGCCGCCACGATGACCCACCGCCTCGCGATGACCCGAGCGAGGTGAGACAACAGCATGAGACGGACGACCCTTCGTATTCCCCCAAGGCACCACCGGGTGCCTCCCCCCATCACTATAGTTTCGTCGGTAAGGGCTCGCGGCCGAACGCGACAAGACGGTTGGGTACGGTTGCACACGGTCGGACACGGTCGGACCCGGGGCGAGGTTGGTCAGGTATGACGGTCATCGACGTCCTGCGGGCGCTGAGGCGGCGATGGGTGGCCACGCTGGCGTGTCTCGCTCTGACCGCGCTGGCCTCCGTGGCCCTGACGCAGGTCCACCCGGTCTACTGGTCCGCTACCGATGTTCGCCTCGTGGCGCCCGGGCTCAAGAGCTACACGAACGCCCTCGTGACAACGACCGACTCCGTCATCGCGACCGCCGGCCTCCTCGTCGCCGAGATCAACGCCACGACGCCGACACCCCGGTTCAGCACCGACCAGGTGACCGTCGTCGACGCCGGCATCACGGACGGCGTCCTGGTGCGGCTGCCCAACAGTGGGGGCCAGTGGGCCACCAACTTCGACCAGCCCGTCATCACCATCCAGGTCGCCGGCCCCGACCCCACGACGGTGCGTGTGGCCACCACCCGCATGGTGGAGCGGGTAACCGCCCTGTTGGCCCGTCGGCAGGCCGATGCTGGAGTGGCCCAGAACCAGCTCATCACCGCCTACCCGACTCCGGCGGTCCCGGTGGTGACGGCGGCATACGGCAGCCGAGGCAAGGCCATGCTCGTCGTCGGCCTTCTCGGGACCACGCTGTCGGCCGGGTTGGTGCTCTTCCTCGACCAGCTGCTCCTCCGGCGGCGCACGACGCGGCCCGGCGTGACGGGAGCGACAGAGCGACCCCGGAGCCGCGCGCGACTGGCGACATCCGACATACCGGTCATGCGTGCGGCGGTCAGCAGTGAGCCAAGGCAGGGTAAAGAACTAGTCCGATTTGACTAGTTCTTCCGATCCCGGTGTAGGTTCGGCGCAGTCGAAGTCGCCGGGCAGGGTGACATCGGGCCCTTCCCCCCAGGTCCGCGGCCGTGGCCGCTCGCAAGGAGACCCTCATGTCGCCTGCTCGTTATGTCGTGCTCCCCAAAAACGTCGCTACTGTTCTCGTCACCGTCGTGCTCGCCGTGTCGCTGAGCGCGCTGGGGGTCGCATGGGGGCTGGCGAGCCAGGCCTCGGCCGCCACGGTCCCGGACAGCTACTCCATCTGGAGCAGCGCCATCGTGCCTCGGGTCGACGCAGACCCGGAGACGTCTGCGGTGCAGCTCGGTGTCCGGTTCTCCACCAGCCAGAGCGGGGACATCCGCTCCATCCGCTACTACAAGTCGGTCGCCAACCTCGGCCCACACCGCGGCGTCCTCTACGGCCCGCGTGGCGACGTCCTGGGCCGCGTGACGTTCGCGGGCGAGAGCGCGAAGGGCTGGCAGCAGGCCGACTTCGACGCACCGGTGCCCGTGACGGCGGGCCAGACCTACGTCGCGGCGTACTTCGCGCCGCAGGGCCGATACGCCGACGACGTCAGCTCCCTGTCACCCAGCCAACCGGCCAGCCGGTACGCCCTCACGGCGACGCAGGGCGTGTACTCCTACGGCACGGGGATGCCGGGCCTGTCGTGGAACGCGTCCAACTACTACGTCGACGTGGTCTTCTCGCCCGGTGCCGCCGCGGCGCCGCCGACCACCACCGCGAGCCCTCCGCCGGTCACGACCACCACGACCACCACGCGTCCCCCGACGACGACGACCACCCGTCCCCCGACGACGACCACCACGACGACCTCGGCGACGACGACGCCGACCCCGACGACGACCACCACGCCGCCCCCGCCCACCTCGTCGCCGACCTCGTCGCAGGGGGGGACACCGGCCGGGTGCGCGTCAAGGCCGAGCGCGTGCGGCTACCCCGACGCCTCGAACACCGGGGTTCCCGCCGGCACCACGCTGGTCCGCGTCCCTGAGCAGGTGACGTCGGGGCCGGGTTGGGCCTGGGACCCTCGCGGCTGGATCAGCATCACGGGCAACGGCGCTGTCCTCGACGGCATCCTCGTGAACGCCACGATCGACGTCAACACCGCCGACAACGTCACCATCCGCAACAGCCGGATCGTCACCGGAGGCGAGGGCTTCGGCATCTCCCTCCGCCACGCGGGCTCGGTCACGATCGCTGCCAGTGAGATCGCGGCTCCGGCGGGGAACCGGCTCATGGTCGGCATCAAGGACATCTACGGTGACAGTGCCAGCCCGACGATCCGCGGCAACGACATCTCGGGGACGAGTACCGGGGTCCAGGTCGACCAAGGCCTGATCCAGGACAACTACATCCACGACCTCGGCTTCATCTCGGGTGACCACGTCAACGGCACGACGAGCAACGGCGGGTCCCAGCAGCTCACGATCAGGCACAACACGGTCTTCAACCAGGTCGGGCAGACGGACGCCATCAGCCTCTTCCAGGACTTCGGCGCGCAGGCCAACCGCATCATCGACAACAACCTCGTCGCCGGAGGCGGGTACACGATCTACGCCGGGGCCAACCCCGGCAAGGAGGCCTCGGCCACCAACATCCAGGTGACGAACAACCGCATCGCGCGGGTGTTCTTCCCCAACGGCGGCTCTTACGGTCCATACACCGCGTACACCTCGAGCGGCGGCAACCGCTTCACCGGCAACGTGTGGGACGACACCCTGGTGCCGTTGGGCTGACCCCACCGCAGAGCGGCGCGGCCCGTCCGTGGGGCTTCAGCGTCCGGCGGCGACCTCGCGATAGATCCGCTCTGCGGCGTCGATCTTGTTGTCCCACAGCCCGATCCGCTCAACGCGGCGCCGTGCTCCCTCGCCCAGAGCCCAGCGCCGTTCTGGGTCGACGACGAGGCTCCTGACGGCCGCGGCCACCTCGGCTGCGTACTGCTCCGGGCTGTGCGGTGACACGGTGATCCCGCACGTGTCTTCGACGACGTGTCCCGGTCCGCCACGATCCGCGACGACGAGGGGCAGGCAGGAGCCCATCGCCTCGAAGGCGACGTTGCCCCCTGGCTCGCGGTAGCTCGGGAAGACGAAGATGTCGCTGCGCGCATACCAGGGCAGAACATCCTCGTGCCGGAGCGCCCCGTGGAAGGTGACCCGCCCGCGGAGTCCGCAGTCGTCGGTGAGCTGCTCACAGGCCGCCCGGTCGAAGCCGTCGCCGACGACGTCGAGCGTGACGTCGAGGTCGGCGAGGTGCGCCATGGCCGCGATCGCGTCCCGGGCCCCCTTGGTCCGGATGAGCCGGCCGACGAACAGCAGCCGCACCGTCCCCGTCCTGTCGCGCCGACCCACCGGCGGCGGGAGCTCGGTGAGGGCGGTCTCCCCCATCACCTCGAAGCGCCGAAGGCGTACGTGGCTCAGGGCCTCCTGTACGTACGGCGCGATCCCGAGCACGCAGTCGGCCTGCTCGTAGGTCCGTCGGAGCAGCGGGTCCCGGCGGAGACGGACGGCGTCGAGGCGTCGCAGTCCGACGTACCACGGGGCCGTGTCCTGCGCCTCGAAGCCGGACGGGGAGCTCAGCCCGCCCCCGACCGGACCCATGACGAGCGGCAGTCCCGTTCCCACCGCCGGTGAGGGGTACCGCATCGCCACCGGCGCCGGCTGGTGGACGACGTCGAAGACCTCGCCCCGCGCGACGGCCTCCCGGATCCACCGCCGGGCCCGCCGGTAGAAGGGAAGGTAACCGGGTTTGAGCAGACTGTTGAGGCGTTCGGCCCGTCCGAGCAGGGGAGGCTCCTCCCACTCGACGACCCGGACGCCGGGCAACTGCGCGGCCACGGGCGGACGGCCCCGTTTGCGGTAGGTCAGCAGCGTGACCTCGTGGCGAGAGGCCGACTCCCTCACCCACTGGTAGGCCACCCACGCCTCCCCCACGTCGTTCCCGTCGACCGTCGGAGCGATGAGGAGGAGCCGCACGGAGACACCGTACGGCCCCTCCCCGTCGCACCGGTCCCCTTTCCGGACGGGTCGCCTACCATCGGCCCGTGGACGTCGATCTCGCGGTCATCGTGGTGACCTACAACAGCGCTCGTTTGGTCGGCGGGCTGCTCGACGACATCCCCGCGGCGGTGGGACCCCTGCGGCACCGGACCGTCGTCGTCGACAACGGGTCCACAGACGGCACCGCAGAGCTGGTCGCGGCGCGGACCGACTGCCTGCTGGTCCGGCAGGCCAACCTCGGGTACGCCGCCGGGTTCAACGCGGGGGTCGCCGCGGCCGGCGAGGCCTCGGCCGTCGCGGTCCTCAACCCCGACCTCCGGCTCGAGCCCTCCTGCCTCACCCATCTCGTCTCCGCCCTCGCGGACCCGGGGGTCGGCATCACCGCACCGCGGGTCCTCGACGCCGACGGCGCACTCCACCACTCGCTCCGTCGGGACCCGTCCATCCTCCGCGCGGTCGGCCTCAACTCCACCGGGCGGCCCGTCTTCTCCGAGTACGTCGCCGAATCGGACGCGTACGAACGGGCCCACAACGTCGACTGGGCACTCGGCGCCGTCCTCGTCGTCTCGCACCGATGTCTCGACGACGTGGGGCCGTGGGACGACAGCTACTTCCTCTACTCCGAGGAAACGGACTTCTGCCTGCGGGCCCGGGACCGCGGGTACCGGGTGCGCTACGTGCCGGAGGCGACCGCGCACCACGTCGGTGGCCAGTCGGGGCAGGACGCCACGACGCACACCATGCTCATCGTCAACCGGGTGCGGCTGTATCGCCGGCGGCACGGGCCGGTGGCCGGCGCCGTCTACTACGGCCTGACCGTGGCGAGTGAGGCGTCGTGGATCCTGCGCGGTCACGCGGAGCAGTCGCGGGCGTCCGTCACGGCGCTCCTCCGGCCCGGCCGGCGGCCGCCTCAGCTGGCCTGCTCCGAGACGCTCGTCCCCCGCTGACGTCGCTCCGGGCGGCCGGTCCTAGGACACCGGCAGCCCGGTGGCGTCCCACACGTTGCCGCTGAGGAGGTTCCCACCGCCCGGGACGTAGGCGGCGATAGGCCCGAAGTGGCCCCCCTGGGGGAAGTACAACGTCGAGAAGCGGTTGTCAACGACGCGGATGTCGGTGGCGGTCGCCTCCTTGCCCGGGTTGGCTCCGGCGTACACGGTATACCCACCGCCGGCGACGAGGTTCCCCTGGATGGTGACGTTGCTGCGGGGACCGAAGTCCTGGAAGAGGCTGATGGCGTCGGTCTGGTCGTACTGGTTGAAGACGGTGTTGTGCCGGATGGTGAGCGCGCCGGTGCCGCCGTTGGTCGTCGTCCCGTTGACGTGGTCCCCGTCCTTGAGTCCGAGGTCGTGGATGTAGCTGTTCTCGATCACGCCCTCGTGGATCTGGACCCCGGTGCTGGTGAGGGAGATGTCGCACCGGCGGACGACGGTGCCGACGGCGTCGCCGTAGATGTCCTTGATCCCCACCAGGAGGCGATCGGCCCCGTTGCCCGGGGCGGTGATCCGGACGTCGACGACGGTCGCGCGCGTGGTGTGCCGAAGGGCGATGCCAAACGTGTCACCGCCCTGCAGCACCGTCGAGTCCGAGATGACGACCTCCGACGCCCCGTCGACCGTGATGGTGCCCGCGACGGCGAACCCCTCGAAGTGCGTGTCGTCGGCGGTGATGTTGACGAACCCGCGCCGGTCCCAGACCCAGCCGTCGCCGCTGGTGGCCTGCGCGGGGACGCTGACCAGCGACGCCCTGCGCGGTCCGGTGTTGGTCGCGTCCGGGAAGCCGCACCGGCTCGGCTGGGGCGCGCAGTCGAGTGGAAGTGGAGAGGTCGGGCCCACCGCCTCACCCATGGTCGGCTGGGGGGCGGCGGTGTCACCGGTGCGGTGGAGTCGCCCGAGGACGAGCGCGGCCAGGACGACGAGGACGACCGACCCGAGGACGACGACGGCCACCACCCGGGTGCCCCGGCCGTACCGTCCGCCCCGGCCCACGCCACCGGCTCGGGATCGGGGCTCGGCCGGACGGTCCGCGAAGGTCGGCTTCATGACGCCGCCCTGCGTGCGACCATGGCGGCGTGCTGGACCCGACACCGACACAGACCTCGCCGACGTCGCCCGTGATGAGCGTCGTCATCCCCGCGCACGACGAGGAGAGCACGATCGGCGAGCTGCTCACCGCGCTCACCAGCGCCGGCGACGGTGCGGGGGGCGGGTGCCTCGAGATCATCGTGGCCGCCAACGCCTGCACGGACGACACGGTGGCGGTCGCTGGTCGCTACGGGCCGGAGGTGACGGTCCTCGACCTGCCGGAACCTTCCAAGCGGGTGGCGCAGATCGCTGCGGACGAGGTCGCGACCTCGTACCCGCGCGCATACGTCGACGCCGACGTGGTGGTGACGCGCGCCGACCTGCTGAGGCTGGCCGCCGCCGTCGCCGCACCGGGCGACCATCTCGCCGCCGCCCCCGAGCGGGACCTCGACACCCGCGGGGTGTCGTGGGTGGTGCGGCGGTACTACGCCGTCTGGCAGCGACTTCCCCAGGTGCGGGAGGGCCTCTTCGGCCGGGGGGTCGTCGTCGTCTCGCAGAAGGGGGCGCGGCGACTCGAGACCATGCCGATGGTGCTGTCCGACGACCTTGTCATGTCCGAGGCGTTCGCCCCGGCCGAGCGGGTCGTAGTCCGCGGGACCCGGGTCCGGATCCGCCTGCCCCGGACCGCCGCCGACCTGGTGAGGCGTCGTGTCCGGGTGGCCACCGGCAACGCCCAGGCCGACCGGATGGGTCTCCGCTCGAGCTCGGCGACGACCTCCGTGCGGGTCCTGCTCGACCTGGTCGTCGAACGCCCGACGTCCGTCGTCGGGGTGGCC
>CAVVZM010000013.1:0-261269 GCA_963752705.1 uncultured Actinomycetota bacterium | reverse complement strand
CCTCCGAGATGCCCGACGGCAAGGGCGAGGGCCGCGTGTTCTCGACCCCGGCCGAGGCGCGCATGGCGTTCGACCAGCACGCCATCGAGCTGGGCTCCCGGATCCGGGTGCGGCTGCTCGACTTCGTCCCCCCGGTCGGCCACCCGCTGCCCGAGGGTGTCGAGGCCGGCTCCGACGGTCTCGTCGCGTCGCTCATCCTCGAGACGACCCTCGGCCGGGTGCTCTTCAACGAGGCCCTGCCGGTGGACTACCCGTTCGTCGAGGAGGTCGTCGACAAGAAGCGGCTGTCCTCGATCGTCAACGACCTCGCCGAGCGCTACACCAAGGTGCAGGTCGCGGCCTCGCTCGACGCCCTCAAGGACGCCGGCTTCCACTGGGCCACCCGGTCCGGGGCGACCGTCGCCATCTCGGACGTCGTCACGCCGCCGCGCAAGACGGAGATCCTCGAGGAGTACGAAGCCCGCGCGACCAAGGTCCAGAAGCTCTACGACCGTGGGGCGATGACGGACAACGAGCGTCGCGAGGACCTCATCGAGATCTGGAACGAGGCCACCAACAAGGTCGCGGACGAGATGCGGGCCAACATCCCCGTCACGAACACGATCTACAAGATGGTGAACTCCGGGGCCCGAGGCAACTGGATGCAGCTGCGCCAGATCGCGGGTATGCGTGGCCTGGTGTCGAACCCGAAGGGCGAGATCATCCCCCGGCCGATCCGCGCGAACTTCCGCGAGGGTCTGTCGGTGCTCGAGTTCTTCATCTCGACGCACGGCTCCCGCAAGGGTCTGGCGGACACCGCGCTGCGGACCGCCGACTCGGGCTACCTGACCCGTCGTCTCGTCGACGTGTCGCAGGACGTCATCGTCCGTGAGGACGACTGCGGCACCGAGCGTGGCCTGACCATGCCGATCGCCGACACCAAGGGCACCGCCCGGGTCGTCCACGAGGACGTCGAGACCAGCGTCTACGCCCGCACCCTCGCCCAGGACGTCTCCGACGCCTCGGGCACGGTGCTCGCGGAGGCCGGCCTCGACCTCGGTGACGTCGTCATCGGCGCGCTCTTCGCCGCCGGGGTCGACCAGGTGAAGGTCCGCTCGGTCCTCACCTGCGAGAGCAAGGTCGGCACCTGTGCGGCCTGCTACGGCCGGTCGCTGGCGACGGGCAAGCTCGTCGACATCGGCGAGGCCGTCGGCATCATCGCGGCCCAGTCGATCGGTGAGCCCGGTACCCAGCTGACGATGCGCACCTTCCACACCGGTGGTGTGGCCGGTGACGACATCACGCAGGGTCTGCCCCGCGTCGTCGAGCTGTTCGAGGCGCGCACCCCCAAGGGTGTCGCCCCGATCGCCGAGACGACCGGCCGCGTCAAGGTCGAGGACACCGACAAGACCCGTCGGATCGTCCTCGTGCCCGACGACGGCGGCGACGAGCACGCCTACCCGGTCAGCAAGCGCTCGCGCCTGCTGGTCCAGGACGGCGACCACGTCGAGGTGGGCCACCAGCTCATCCAGGGCGCCATCGACCCGAAGCAGGTGCTGCGGATCCTCGGCCCGCGCCAGGTGCAGCAGCACCTGGTCGACGAGGTGCAGCACGTCTACCGGCAGCAGGGTGTGTCGATCCACGACAAGCACATCGAGGTCATCGTCCGGCAGATGCTGCGCCGGGTGACGGTCATCGAGTCGGGTGACGCCAACCTCATCCCGGGCGACCTCGCGGAGCGGGGCCGGTTCGCGGCGGAGAACGACCGGGTGCAGCGCGAGGGCGGCAAGACGGCCTCGGGTCGTCCCGAGCTCATGGGCATCACCAAGGCCTCGCTCGCGACCGAGTCGTGGCTCTCGGCGGCCTCCTTCCAGGAGACCACCCGGGTGCTCACCCAGGCGGCCATGGAGGCCAAGTCCGACCCGCTGCTGGGTCTGAAGGAGAACGTCATCCTCGGCAAGCTCATCCCGGCGGGCACCGGCCTGCCGCGCTACCGCAACATCGCGGTGGAGCCGACCGAGGAGGCTAAGGCCGCGATGTACTCGCTGCCCAGCTACGACGCCTACGACTACAGCAGCTTCGGCACCGCGCCGGGCGAGGCGATCCGCCTCGACGACGTGAGCCTGGGCTTCACCGACAGCTGAGCCGAACCGCTCCGCTGAACGACAGGGCGGGTAGGCGCTGGGGAACCCCCGGCGCCTACCCGCCCTTCGTCGTCCCCGGGCCCACCGGCGTGCGACCCAGGAGCCGCCACCACGTGGCGCCCAGGAGGGCCGCGGCGACCACACCCTCCACGGCCCAGAACGTCCAGCCCAGCGGAGGGGCCCACTGCGCCTGCGGGACGAACCAGAGGTCGCCCAGCCCGCCCAGCCCCGAGTCGAGACCCACGGCGTACCGCTGGGCGTTGAGGTAGAACCCGACGAGGACGACCACCGGCAGCGTCACCGCCAGCGCCGCGACGCCGGCCCGCCAGAGCCTGGCCGGTCGCCGACGGACGACTACAGCGCCGGCCCAGACCGGGACAAGGCTGAGGATGGGCAGGACGTGACGGCCCTGGAGGCCGGCGTTGACCCCGTAGAACGCGCGGGAGTAGGTCACGTAGCTGACGACGACGCCGGCGACGAGGAGCCCGAGCAGCACCAGGCGGTCGCGCCGGTCACCCACCACGAGGGCCGCGCCCACGAGCGCCACCGCGGCGGCGAACCACACGAGGTTGACGGCGGTGGGCGGCCGCACGTCGAGCCAGCCGAACTGCCCGACCGCCTCGTCGACGAGCGGGACGGCGAGCGTGCGCACGAACCGGTCGAGGCTGTCCATCGACACCCAGGGCCCGAGCAGCACCGGGTGGTCGTACCCGGCCTCCCACACCGCGACCGCGACGGCCGCGACCAGGGGCACGACGACGGTGGCCCACATCGTCCGCCTGCGCTCCTGGAGGCCGGCGAGGATCTCCCGCCACCCGCCGAGGGCGAGGAGCAGCAGGGTGAACACCCCGAGCGACACGACGCCGAGCTGCCGGCTGAGCACCAGGGTGGTCCCGCAGACAAGAACGACCGCGAGCGTGCGCGGGTCCCGCAGCGACTGCGGATGGCGCGCGTAGACCGTCACCACCGTGGCCACCCCGAGGGCGCCGAGGATCTCGACGGCGCTGGTGGTGAGGCTGCCCAGGCAGAAGACGGCCATCGGGGTGACGGCCACGGCGACGCCCACCAGCGACCGCACGCCGAGCCAGCGCACGAGGTGCGCGCAGCCCAGGCCGAGCAGCACCATCGAGAAGGCGAGCACGACGAGCCGCCCGAGCACGGTGGCGCTCGGGACGTCGGTGCCCAGCGAGGCCACGAGGCCCACCGGCGGGTAGAGGAACGGCGGGTAGGCGCCCAACGTGGTCGCGACGGCCAGGGTCCCCTCGGGCACGGGTGGCGAGAGCGGTTGGCAGGCGGCCGTGGCCCGGGGCAGGAAGCGGAAGCACGGGTACGCGTCGGGCGAGAGTCGCGCGGGGATCTCCACGATGCGGGTGATCGAGGCGTTGCGCACCTGACCGAGGTCGGTGGTGCCGGGCGGGGCCAGGGGAGCGGGGACACCGATGTCGAGGTGGGCCAGAGCGAGGGCCTTGACCAGGTGGTCGTTCTCGTCGGGCGCCGCGGTCGGCGGGTTGGCGACGACCCAGAACAGCCCGAGCAGCAGGTACGGGAGGAGGAAGACCGCCACGGCCCGGGCCACGTGCGGGCGCGCGGAGGGCTGCGTCACGGCGCTCAGCATGCCATCCGCGCGGTCACCCGCTGTTAGGCTCCGACGCCGTCACCGACGCAGACCCTCGGGGGTGCGATACCAGCCGTGGCTGCATGACCGCATGAGCGCACGAGGAGCCGAGTGGACCCGGAACGGACCGAGACGGATGGACCGTCGGCCTACTTCTCGACGCGCCTGGCGCACGACCCCAACCGCGCGCAGGTCTGGCGGCACGTCACGGCGCACCTCGGCCGGTGGATCCCGCCTGGGTCACGTGTCCTCGAGCTCGGGGCGGGGTGGTGCGACTTCGCCAACCAGCTCGCGGCGGCCGGCACGATGCGGGAGGTCGTCGCGCTCGACTCCGACGCCACCGTGGAGCGGGCGGCCGGACCCGGCGTGACCCCCGTGGTGGGGGACTGCACCGACCTGGGGCGGTTCGATGACGGCCGCTTCGACGTCGTCTTCGCCTCCAACCTCGTCGAGCACCTCGACCGCGACGCCGCGACGCGGCTGGTCGACGAGAGCCGCCGCGTGCTGCGGACCGGCGGCCGGCTGAGTGCTGCTCCAGCCGAACTTCCGGCTCGCGCCGGGGCGGTACTTCGACGACTACACCCACGTGTCGATCTGGACCGACCAGTCCCTCGGCGACTTCCTGCGCTCGCGGGGCTGGGAGCTCGACTCCGTGCAGGCGCGGTTCCTCCCGCTGACCCTGAAGTCGCGCGGGGCCGGCCTGACCTTCCTCGTGCCGTGGTACCTCCGCTCGCCGGTCAAGCCGCTCGCCGGGCAGATGCTCGTCGTCGCCCGGAACGGGGGAGCCGCGTGACCTGGCGGGACAAGACGCTGTGCGTGGTGCTGCCGACCTACAACGAGAAGGACTCCATCGCCGACTGCATCCGGCGGTTCGAGGCGCTGCCCGAGGTCGACGAGGTCCTCGTCGTCAACAACAACGCCGCCGCCGGCACCTCCGAGGAGGTCGCGACCACCGGGGCCCGCGAGGTCGTCGAGACTCGGCAGGGCTACGGCGCGGCGATCCGGCGCGGCCTGCGCGAGGCCGACGCCGACCTCATCGCGCTGTGCGAGCCGGACGGCACGTTCGACCCGGAGGACCTGCGCAAGCTGCTCGCCTTCATGCCGGAGTGCGACTTCGTCATCGGCTCGCGCACGGTGGCGACGTTCATCTGGGACGGCGCCAACATGGGCTGGTTCCTGCGCTGGGGCAACTGGGGGGTCGCCAAGGCCATGGAGGTCCTGCTACAACACCACCTCGCTCAGCGACGTCGGCTGCACGTTCCGCGTCATGACCCGCGAGGTGGCGCAGGAGATCATCGCCCGCTCCACGGTGACGGGTCGGCGTACGGGCTGGAGATGCTGCTCCTCGCCGCCGTCCTCAAGACTCCGCATGGTGCAGGTGCCGGTGAACTACCGCCCGCGCGTAGGCGTGTCGTCGGTCACCGGTGACCCCCGGGCGACCCTCGTCCTCGGCAGCCAGATGGTGGGCCACGTTGTCCGCAGCCGGTTCCGGGTCCGTCAGCTGCGGCGTCAGCCCTAGCCCGAGGTGGCCTAGGCTGACGCGCGTGACCGACACGACCATCGTCCTCACCGAGGTGCCGCTGAAGCCGCTCGACGTCGAGCGCATCGTCGGGCTCCACGAGGGTGCTGGAGACACGGAGCCGGCCTTCCGGGTGCTCGTGCCCGCCGACACCCGGCGCAACGTGCTCGTGTCCGTGCTCAACCACCTCAGCCTCTTCGAGATGCGCGAGGCCCTCGAGGCCCTCAAGCCGGTCGACCGCACCGAGGCCCACACCGACGCCGAGCAGACGCTGGCCGAGAGCCTGCGGGTGCTGGAGGCCGCCGGCGTGCACGCGACCGGCCTCATCACGGACGACGACCCGCTGCCGGCGCTGCAGGCCGAGGTCGCCCGGGCGGGCGAGGGTGCGAGCGAGGTCGTCGTCGTCACCGAGCCGCACGCCGTCCAGGACACGTTCCACACCGACTGGGCCAGTGAGGCCCGGGAGCGCCTCGGCGTCCCGGTGCTGCACGTCTACTCCGGGGACTGGCGCCTCGGCTGAGCCGCCGGCGTGAGGTGAGGAGGCCGGGGGCCCGAGGGAAGCAATTTGGCCGCCCCAACCGCTAGGCGGTATCCTTGAGAACTGTGTCTGGGCCCGCCCAGGCACCTCAGCAGGAACCGCGCCCGCACCGCACGACCGGGGAGATCCCGAGGCGTACCGGAGCAGGCGCACCTCTCTCGCCGGGCAGTCCATGGAGGCTGGGACGGACCTCAGGTCCGTGCCGTGCCGCCGGGGACGGTGCAGGGGAGAGCGCCCGGACCGACACACCCGAACGCGGGGGTCGGGACGGGCCACCACCAAGGAGCTCCGTCCGGCCCCCGGCCGGCGCAGCAGACCATTTCGAGACGACGTACGGAGAACAGGTTGCCCACGATCAACCAGCTGGTCCGCAAGGGTCGCCAGGACAAGGTCGACAAGACCAAGACCCCGGCCCTCAAGGGCTCACCCCAGCGCCGCGGGGTGTGCACGCGCGTGTACACCACCACCCCCAAGAAGCCGAACTCGGCGCTGCGCAAGGTCGCGCGCGTCAAGCTCACCTCGGGCATCGAGGTCACCGCCTACATCCCCGGTGTCGGCCACAACCTGCAGGAGCACTCCATCGTGCTCGTGCGTGGCGGCCGCGTGAAGGACCTCCCGGGTGTCCGCTACAAGATCGTGCGCGGTTCGCTCGACGCCCAGGGCGTCAGCAACCGCAAGCAGGCCCGTTCCCGCTACGGCGCCAAGAAGGAGAAGAAGTAATGCCTCGCAAGGGCCCCGCCCCGAAGCGCCCGCTGGTCGTCGACCCGGTGCACAACAGCCCCCTGGTCACCCAGCTGGTCAACAAGATCCTCCTCGACGGCAAGAAGTCCATCGCCGAGACCATCGTCTACGGCGCCCTCGAGGGCTGCCCGCCAGAAGACCGGCACCGACCCGGTCAGTCACGCTCAAGCGGGCGCTGGACAACATCAAGCCGGCCCTCGAGGTCAAGTCCCGCCGCGTCGGCGGCGCCACCTACCAGGTGCCGATCGAGGTCAAGCCGGGCCGGTCCACGACGCTGGCGCTGCGCTGGCTCGTCGGCTACTCGCGGCAGCGTCGCGAGAAGACGATGACCGAGCGGCTCATGAACGAGATCCTCGACGCGTCCAACGGCCTCGGTGCCGCGGTCAAGCGTCGCGAGGACACCCACAAGATGGCCGAGTCCAACAAGGCCTTCGCGCACTACCGCTGGTGTCACCGGCCGACGTCGGCCGGGCTCCGTCCAGGCCGGTGGGTATGCCGCGAGTGCGTCGTTCGCACCCGGCATACCCGCCGTCGCCCGACGTTGTACCCCTCGGGACGGCGACACCGCCCGACACCCTCACGCCCACAATCCTTTGAGATGAGAGACGACACGTGGCACTCGACGTCCTGACGGACCTGACGAAGGTCCGCAACATCGGCATCATGGCGCACATCGACGCCGGCAAGACGACGACGACGGAGCGCATCCTCTTCTACACCGGCATCAACTACAAGATCGGCGAGGTCCACGACGGCGCCGCGACGATGGACTGGATGGAGCAGGAGCAGGAGCGCGGCATCACCATCACGTCCGCCGCGACGACGACGTTCTGGAAGAACCACCAGATCAACCTCATCGACACCCCCGGGCACGTCGACTTCACCGTCGAGGTCGAGCGCAACCTGCGCGTCCTCGACGGCGCCGTCGCGGTGTTCGACGGCAAGGAGGGCGTCGAGCCCCAGTCCGAGACGGTGTGGCGCCAGGCCGACAAGTACGTCGTGCCGCGCATCTGCTTCGTCAACAAGATGGACAAGCTCGGCGCCGACTTCTACTTCACCGTGCAGACGATCGTCGACCGGCTCGGGGCGACCCCCTTGGTCGTGCAGCTGCCGATCGGCTCCGAGTCCGACTTCGTCGGGGTCGTCGACCTGCTCACCATGAAGGCCTTCACCTGGCACGGCGAGGTCAAGCTCGGTGACGACTACGAGATCGAGGAGATCCCGGCCGACCTGCGCGAGAAGGCGGAGCAGTACCGCCACGACCTCGTCGAGAGGGTCGCCGAGAGCGACGACACCCTCATGGAGAAGTACCTCGAGGGCGAGGAGCTGACGGTGGCCGAGCTCAAGGCCGGCATCCGCGCGCTCACCATCGCCGGCGAGGTCAACCCCGTCCTCTGCGGCACGGCGTTCAAGAACAAGGGCGTCCAGCCCATGCTCGACGCCGTCCTCGACTACCTGCCGTCCCCGCTCGACGTGCCTCCGACCGAGGGCCACCGCCCCGGCAAGGAGGAGGAGATCGTCGTGCGTCACGCCGACGCCTCGGAGCCGTTCTCGGCGCTGGCGTTCAAGATCGCGACGCACCCCTTCTTCGGCACGCTCACCTACATCCGGGTCTACTCCGGTCACGTCGCCGCCGGCTCGCCGGTCGTCAACTCGACCAAGGGCAAGAAGGAGCGCATCGGGAAGCTCTTCCAGATGCACTCCAACAAGGAGAACCCCGTCGACGGCGCGTCCGCCGGTCACATCTACGCGGCCATCGGCCTCAAGGACACGACCACGGGCGACACCCTGTGCGACCCGGCCGACCAGGTGATCCTCGAGTCGATGACCTTCCCCGAGACCGTGATCTCGGTGGCCATCGAGCCGAAGACCAAGGGCGACCAGGAGAAGCTCGGCGTCGCGATCCAGAAGCTCGCGCAGGAGGACCCGACGTTCCAGGTCCATCAGGACGACGAGTCCGGCCAGACGATCATCGCCGGGATGGGCGAGCTCCACCTCGACATCCTCGTCGACCGGATGCGCCGCGAGTTCAAGGTCGAGGCCAACGTCGGCAAGCCGCAGGTGGCCTACCGCGAGACGATCCGCCGCGCCGTGGAGAAGCTGGACTACACCCACAAGAAGCAGACCGGTGGGTCGGGCCAGTACGCCAAGGTGCAGATAACGCTCGAGCCGATGGACACCCACGAGGGCGAGCTCTACCTGTTCGAGAACAAGGTGACCGGTGGTCGCATCCCGCGGGAGTACATCCCGTCGGTCGACCAGGGCATCCAGGACGCCATGCAGTACGGCGTGCTGGCCGGCTACCCGCTCGTGGGGATCAAGGCCACCCTGCTCGACGGCGCCTACCACGACGTCGACTCCTCGGAGATGGCGTTCAAGATCGCCGGCTCCATGGCGCTCAAGGAGGCCGTCCGCCAGGCGGACCCGGTCCTGCTCGAGCCGATGATGGCCGTCGAGGTGCGCACGCCCGAGGAGTACATGGGCGACGTCATCGGCGACATCAACAGCCGCCGGGGCCAGATCCAGGCCATGGAGGACATCAGCGGCGCCAAGGTCGTCCGCGGTCTCGTCCCCCTCTCGGAGATGTTCGGCTACGTCGGCGACCTGCGGTCCAAGACCCAGGGCCGGGCCAACTACTCCATGCAGTTCGACTCCTACGCCGAGGTCCCCCGGTCCGTGGCGGAGGAGATCATCAAGAAGACCCGCGGGGAGTGAGCCCCGCGGCGGCGGGCGCCAGCAGGCCTACCCGTCGTCGCGTAAGGTGTCTCTCCGGATTCGACCAGCAGAACCAGTCCCGGTGCATGGCTAGAACCGCACCACCCAGCACGCGCCACGTCCAGCCATAGGTCGACCGGCGTTAACCCAAGTCCTGAGGAGGACCACAGTGGCGAAGGCCAAGTTCGAGCGGACCAAGCCGCACGTCAACATCGGCACCATCGGTCACATCGACCACGGCAAGACGACGCTGACGGCAGCGATCTCCAAGGTCCTGCACGACAAGTACCCCACGCTGAACCCGCAGTTCGCGTTCGACGACATCGACAAGGCGCCCGAGGAGAAGCAGCGCGGCATCACCATCTCCATCGCGCACATCGAGTACCAGACCGAGGGTCGTCACTACGCGCACGTCGACTGCCCCGGGCACGCCGACTACGTGAAGAACATGATCACCGGTGCGGCGCAGATGGACGGCGCGATCCTCGTGGTCGCGGCGACCGACGGCCCCATGCCGCAGACGCGTGAGCACGTGCTCCTGGCTCGCCAGGTGGGTGTGCCCTACATCGTCGTGGCGCTCAACAAGGCCGACATGGTCGACGACGAGGAGATTCTCGAGCTCGTCGAGCTGGAGGTCCGTGAGCTGCTCTCGTCCTACGAGTTCCCCGGCGACGACCTCCCGGTCGTCAAGGTCTCCGCGCTCAAGGCCCTCGAGGGCGACGAGGAGTGGGGCAAGTCGGTCCTCGAGCTCATGGACGCGGTCGACGAGGCCATCCCGACCCCCGAGCGTGAGGTCGACAAGCCGTTCCTCATGCCCGTCGAGGACGTCTTCACGATCACCGGTCGTGGCACCGTCGTCACCGGTCGTATCGAGCGCGGCACCCTCAAGGTCAACGAGGAGGTCGAGATCGTCGGCATCCACACCGGCCCCCCGGCCAAGACGATCGTCACCGGCATCGAGATGTTCCGCAAGCTCCTCGACGAGGGTCGCGCGGGCGAGAACGTCGGCCTGCTGCTGCGTGGCACCAAGCGTGAGGACGTCGAGCGCGGCCAGGTCGTGGCCAAGCCGAAGTCGATCACGCCGCACACGAACTTCGACGCGAACGTCTACATCCTGTCCAAGGACGAGGGTGGCCGGCACACGCCGTTCTACGACAACTACCGTCCGCAGTTCTACTTCCGCACCACCGACGTCACCGGGGTCGTCAAGCTCCCCGAGGGCACCGAGATGGTCATGCCCGGCGACAACACCGAGATGGCGGTCGAGCTGATCCAGCCCATCGCCATGGAGGACGGTCTCCGCTTCGCGATCCGCGAGGGTGGCCGCACCGTCGGCGCCGGCCGCGTCACCAAGATCACCAAGTGACCTGACGCACCAGCACCACCTGCATCACCGCGAAGGGCCCCGAGACTGCGGTCTCGGGGCCCTTCCGTATGCCCGCCTGCCTGGTCGCACGGCCCGGTCCACTGCGCGCGGCATACAGTCTGCGCATGCCTGACACCGCGCTGACGGCGTTCGACACCGACGCCGAGGCGCAGGCCCTCATCGACTTCGTTGACGCCTCGCCGTCGCCGTTCCACGCCGTCCGCACCACGGCGGCCCTGCTCGAGGACGCGGGGTTCGCCGAGGTCGACGAGGCCGAGGCCTTCCCCACCGCGCCCGGCCGTTACTTCCTGGTGCGTGGAGGCTCGCTCGTCGCCTGGAGCACCGACGGCCGTCCGTCCGGCCCGGCGCGCTCGTTCCGGGTCGTCGGCGCCCACACCGACAGCCCCAACCTGCGGATCAAGCCGAACCCCGACCTCGCCCGCGCCAACTGGCAGCTGCTCGGGGTCGAGGTCTACGGCGGGCCCCTGCTCAGCTCCTGGCTCGACCGCGACCTGGGGCTGTCCGGTCGTGTGGCCGTGCGGGAGGCCGACGGACGGGCCGGCAGCCGGCTGCTCACCGTCGACGAGCCCGTCCTGCGCGTCGCGCAGCTGGCCATCCACCTCGACCGCACCCAGAACGAGGCCCTGTCGCTGAACCCGCAGCAGCACCTCGTGCCCCTCTGGGGCCTCGGAGAGAGCCCTGGCGACTTCCGGGGGTGGCTGGGGGAGCGCCTCGACGTCGCGGCCGCCGACGTGCTCGCGTGGGACGTGATGACCCACGTCGTGCAGCCGTCCCGGCGGATCGGGCGCGACCGCGACCTCATCGCCGCTCCGCGCCTGGACAACCTCGCCACCTGCCGGGCGGGTGTGGCCGCGCTGGTTCGCGCCGCGGGCGAGGACGGTCCCCACGTACCGGTGCTGGCCCTCTTCGACCACGAGGAGGTCGGCAGCGTCTCGGAGCGGGGGGCGCAGTCCGGGCTGCTCACCGCCACCCTGGAGCGCGTCGTGGGCGCCGGGGGCGGGTCCCGGGAGGACTACCTCCGCGCGATGGCCCGCACCGTCGCGGCGTCCGGCGACATGGCCCACGCCACCCACCCCAACTACGCCGAGCGCCACGACCCACAGCACCAGGTGCGTGTCAACGGCGGCCCGGTGCTCAAGGTCAACGCGCAGCAGCGCTACGCCACGGACTCCGTGGGCGCCGCCGCCTTCCTCCTCGCGTGCGACCAGGCCGGCGTGCCCGTGCAGCGCTTCGTCGTACGCACCGACCTACCGAGCGGGAGCACGGTCGGCCCCGTCACGTCGGCGCTGACCGGGGCGACGACGGTGGACTTCGGTGCCCCGCTGCTCTCGATGCACAGCGCCCGCGAGCTCTGCGGAGCCCACGACCCCGCGATGTATGCCGCGGCACTGGCCGCGTTCCTCGCGCCCCGCGGGCCGAGCTGACCCTCACGGCATCCTCGGTGAAGCCGGTGCTGCGGGCGCGGATTTGATCGCCCCCCGTTGCCTCTGGCACTATAGGGAAGTTGCTTGACGCGCAGGACTGACCCATGTGAGTCCCGCCGCCCCTTGTAGGACACGCTGCGGCGTGGCCCGAGGGAAGCGCAGGCACCCGGTTCCACCGGGAATTCGATCGAACTTCCCGATGTCGGGCACGTCAGTGCCAGTCGTCGGGCCGCGGAGCGGGTGCGACACACCCGACCTCGGGGGTCGGACCCAGGAGCACGGGACGAACAGCAGTTGCCCGGCGAGAGAGAGACTTGACCCAGATGGCGGGACAGAAGATCCGCATCCGCTTGAAGTCGTATGACCACGAGGTCATCGACAGCTCGGCGCGCAAGATTGTCGACACGGTGACCCGTGCCGGTGCGACGGTGGTCGGCCCCGTGCCGCTGCCGACGGAGAAGAACGTCTTCGTCGTCATCCGCTCGCCGCACAAGTACAAGGACTCGCGCGAGCACTTCGAGATGCGCACCCACAAGCGCCTCATCGACATCATCGACCCGACGCCGAAGGCGGTCGACTCGCTCATGCGCCTCGACCTGCCGGCCGACGTCAACATCGAGATCAAGCTCTGAGGATCCAACGATGACTACTACCACCGTGAAGACGGTCAAGGGCGTTCTCGGCGAGAAGCTCGGCATGACCCAGGTCTGGGACGCCGACAACCGCCTGATCCCCGTGACCGTCATCAAGGCCGGCCCCTGCGTGGTGACCCAGGTCCGCGACAGCGACACGGACGGCTACGGAGCCGTCCAGATCGCGTTCGGCGAGATCGACCCGCGCAAGGTCAACCAGCCCATGAAGGGCCACTTCGCCAAGGCCGGCGTCACCCCCCGACGCCACCTCGTCGAGCTGCGCACCGGCGACTCCGCCGAGTACTCGCTCGGCCAGGAGGTCACCGTCGAGGCGTTCGAGGCGGGCCAGCAGGTCGACGCCAGCGGCCGCACCAAGGGCAAGGGCTTCGCCGGCGTCATGAAGCGACACGGCTTCCATGGCGTCTCCTCGTCCCACGGCGCGCACAAGAACCACCGCAAGCCGGGTTCGATCGGCGGCTGCTCCACCCCCGGGCGTGTCTTCAAGGGCATGCGCATGGCGGGGCGGATGGGTGGCGTTCGTCAGACCACCCAGAACCTCACCATCCACTCGGTCGACGCGGAAAAGGGCCTGCTGCTCGTCAAGGGTGCCGTTCCCGGCCCCCGCGGCGGCATCGTCCTCGTGCGCACCGCGGCCAAGAGCGCCCCGCTCGTGAAGGGAGCCTGACCCGATGGCCACCACCGTTACCGGCACCGACCTGTCCACCGAGATCCCCGAGATTTTCGCTGTGCAGACCAACGTGCCGCTCATCCACCAGGTCGTCGTCGCGCAGCTCGCGGCCGCCCGTCAGGGCACGCACTCGACGAAGACCCGCGGCGAGGTCCGCGGCGGCGGGGCCAAGCCCCACCGCCAGAAGGGCACCGGCCGCGCCCGTCAGGGCTCGACCCGCGCCCCGCAGTTCACCGGTGGTGGGGTCGTCCACGGCCCGACGCCGCGGGACTACGCGCAGCGGACCCCCAAGAAGATGAAGGCCGCCGCCCTGCGCGGTGCCCTGTCCGACCGGGCCCGCCACGACCGCATCCACGTCATCGACAGCCTCGTCACCGGCACGGCCCCCTCGGCCAAGGCGGCGTTCGCCGTCCTGACCGGGCTCACCAGCCGGCCCAACGTGCTGGTCGTGCTCGAGCGCTCCGACGAGGTCTCGTGGAAGAGCGTGCGCAACCTCCAGGACGTGCACGTGCTCAACGTCGACCAGCTCAACACGTACGACGTGCTGTGCTCCGACGACGTGGTCTTCACCCGTGGCGCGCTCGACACGTTCGTCGCGTCCTCCCGCGCCACCGCGAAGCTCATCCGGATCGAGGACACCGGCTCGTCGCTCCCGACCGCCGCGTCCGACGCCGGCAATGAGGTCGAGGCCGAGGCCACCGACGGTGGCTACGGCGCCGACTCGGCCGCTCCGCTCGCGGACGGCTCGGCTCCCGAGGGCTTCGACATCAAGGGCAACGCCGACTCGATGAAGTTCCACCGCCCCGACGGCCGGTGGTACGCCGCCACGGTCGCCGAGGTCTGGTTCCGCACCGCCGAGGCCGCCGAGGCGGCCGGGTTCGTCGAGGCCGGCCACTCCGCTAGCGAGGACGAGAAGTGAGCATCCACATCAAGGACCCCCGCGACATCCTTCTCGCCCCGGTCGTGTCCGAGAAGTCGTACGGCCTGCTCGACGAGGGGAAGTACACCTTCCTCGTCGACCCGCGGTCGAACAAGACGGAGATCAAGATCGCGATCGAGCAGATCTTCAACGTCAAGGTCGACTCGGTCCACACGCTGAACCGCCAGGGCAAGACCCGCCGCACCCGCTTCGGCACCGGCAAGCGCAAGGACACCAAGCGCGCGATCGTCACGCTCCGTGAAGGCTCCATCGACATCTTCGGCGCGAGCGCCTGAGTCGTCGAGGGAACCGGACAGGAACTAGAGGACACACATCATGGCTATCCGTAAGTACAAGCCGACCACCCCGGGCCGTCGTGGCTCGTCGGTCGCCGACTTCGTCGAGGTCACCCGCACCACGCCGGAGAAGTCGCTCGTGCGCCCGCTCACCAAGAGCGGCGGCCGCAACAACGCCGGCCGGATCACGACGCGGCACATCGGTGGCGGTCACAAGCGCGCCTACCGCGTGATCGACTTCCGTCGGCACGACAAGGACGGCGTGCCGGCCACTGTCGCTCACATCGAGTACGACCCCAACCGCACCGCGCGCATCGCGCTGCTGCACTACGCCGACGGCGAGAAGCGCTACATCCTCGCGCCCAACCGGCTGAAGCAGGGCGACCGTATCGAGAACGGGGCCGGCGCCGACATCAAGCCCGGCAACGCCCTCCCGCTGCGCAACATCCCGACCGGTACGACGGTGCACGCCATCGAGCTCAAGCCCGGCGGTGGCGCCAAGATCGCCCGCTCGGCCGGCTCGAAGGTGCAGCTCGTCGCCAAGGACGGCCCCTACGCCCAGCTCCGGATGCCCTCCGGCGAGATCCGCAACGTCGACCTGCGCTGCCGCGCGACGGTCGGCGAGGTGGGCAACGCCGAGCAGAGCAACATCAACTGGGGCAAGGCCGGCCGCATGCGGTGGAAGGGCAAGCGCCCGACCGTCCGTGGTGTCGCGATGAACCCCGTGGACCACCCGCACGGTGGTGGCGAGGGCAAGACGTCCGGTGGACGTCACCCGGTCAGCCCGTGGGGCCAGGCCGAGGGGCGTACGCGTCGCCCGCACAAGGAGAGCGACAAGCTCATCGTCCGTCGCCGCCGTTCTGGCAAGAAGCGCTGAGGAGCCTGACCAACCATGCCTCGTAGTCTCAAGAAGGGCCCCTTCATCGACGACCACCTTCAGAAGAAGGTGGACGTGCAGAACGAAGCGGGCACGAAGAACGTCATCAAGACGTGGTCGCGCCGTTCGGTCATCAGCCCGGACATGCTCGGCCACACCCTCGCCGTCCACGACGGCCGCAAGCACGTCCCGGTGTTCGTCACCGAGTCGATGGTCGGCCACAAGCTCGGCGAGTTCGCTCCGACGCGCACCTTCCGTGGTCACGTCAAGGACGACAAGAAGGGACGTCGTCGCTGATGTCCACGACCGCCATCACCACTGAGGCCCCGGAGCTCGGGGCCACGGCGCGGGCCATGCATGTCCGCGTGACGCCGCAGAAGGCCCGCCGGGTCGTCGACCTCGTCCGCGGCAAGCGGGCCACCGAGGCCGTCGCCATCCTGCGGTTCGCTCCGCAGGCGGCGTCCGAGCCGATCCGCAAGGTGCTCGAGAGCGCCATGGCCAATGCCCGGGTCAAGGCCGACCGTGCGTCGGAGGCCTTCGACGAGCGCACCCTGGTCATCTCCTCGATCTACATCGACGAGGGTCCGACCATGAAGCGCTTCCGGCCGCGGGCCCAGGGCCGCGCCAGCCGGATCAACAAGCGTACGAGCCACATCACGGTCGTCGTCAAGCCGACCGCCAAGGTCGCGCCCCCGGCACCGCGCCGGGCCGCGTCCACGCGGGCCACGAAGGCCACGACACGTCAGGGAGGCACCCGCTAATGGGTCAGAAGGTCAACCCGCACGGGTTCCGGCTCGGTATCACCACCGAGCACAAGAGTCGCTGGTTCGCGGACTCCACCAAGGACGGACAGCGCTACCGCGACTTCGTCAAGGAGGACGTCGCGATCCGCAAGCTCATGGAGAAGGGCATGGAGCGCGCCGGCATCTCCCGCGTGGAGATCGAGCGCACCCGTGACCGCGTCCGCGTCGACATCCACACCGCCCGGCCGGGCATCGTCATCGGCCGTCGCGGCGCGGAGGCCGACCGCATCCGCGGCGAGCTCGAGAAGCTGACGGGCAAGCAGGTCCAGCTGAACATCCTCGAGGTCAAGAACCCCGAGATCGACGCGCAGCTGGTCGCCCAGGGTGTCGCCGAGCAGCTCGCGGCCCGCGTCTCCTTCCGTCGCGCCATGCGCAAGGGCATGCAGTCCGCCCAGCGTGCCGGTGCCAAGGGCATCCGGGTGCAGTGCTCCGGTCGTCTCCAGGGCGCCGAGATGTCGCGCTCGGAGTTCTACCGCGAGGGTCGCGTCCCGCTCCACACGCTGCGCGCCAACATCGACTACGGCTTCTACGAGGCCCGCACGACGTTCGGCCGCATCGGCGTCAAGGTCTGGATCTACAAGGGCGACGTCACCGCTCGCGAGCTGGCCCAGCAGCAGGCGGCCGCGCCGCGTGCTCCCCGTGGCCCGCGTCGCGACGGTGCCGACCGGGCCGAGCGCCCGATGCGCGCCCGCCGGGACGCCCCCGAGTCCACCACGGCCCCGCAGGGTGCCGACACGACCGAGACCGTCGCTGCCCAGGCCCCCGAGGCCGCGGCCAGCGTCTCGACGGCTCAGAACGAGCAGGCCTGACCATGTTGATCCCTCGTCGAGTCAAGCACCGCAAGCAGCACCACCCGGGTCGCTCGGGTGCTGCCACCGGTGGCACGCGCATCGCCTTCGGTGACTACGGCCTCCAGGCCCTCGAACCGGCGTACGTGACGAACCGTCAGATCGAGTCGGCTCGTATCGCCATGACCCGCTACATGAAGCGTGGCGGGAAGGTCTGGATCAACATCTACCCGGACCGTCCCCTGACCAAGAAGCCCGCCGAGACCCGCATGGGTTCGGGTAAGGGTTCGCCGGAGTGGTGGATCGCCAACGTCAAGCCGGGCCGGGTGATGTTCGAGCTGTCCGGTGTGCCGGAGCCGATCGCCCGTGAGGCCATGCGGCTGGCGATGCACAAGCTCCCCATGAAGTGCCGTTTCGTTCGGCGTGAAGGTGGTGACATCTGATGGCAGTCGGGACCAAGGACCTCGCGTCCGACGACCTGCGCGGCCTCGAGGACCAGCGCCTCGTCGACGAGCTGAAGAAGGCCAAGGAGGAGCTGTTCAACCTCCGGTTCCAGTCGGCCACCGGCCAGCTGGACAACCACGGCCGGCTGCGTGCGGTCCGCAGGGACATCGCGCGCATCTACACCGAGATGCGCGAGCGCGAGCTCGGCATCGGTATGCCGCCGGCCGCGCCGGCGTCGACCCCTGCGGTCGAGGCGGACAGCGCCAAGAAGGCTGACAAGGCCGACAAGAAGGCCACCAAGGCGGAGAAGGCCGACAAGGCTGACAAGGCTGACAAGGCCGAGAAGAAGGCCAAGAAGACGAAGGCCGAGGACGAGGCATGAGCGAGAACACCACCGCTGCCGACGAGCAGGCGACGGCTGAGCGGCAGTACCGCAAGTCGCGCCAGGGCTACGTCGTGAGCGACAAGATGGACAAGACCGTCGTGGTCGAGGTCGAGGACCGCGTCAAGCACGCGCTCTACGGCAAGGTCCTGCGGCGCACCAGCAAGGTCAAGGCGCACGACGAGGCCAACGCGGCCGGCGTCGGCGACCGAGTCCTCATCATGGAGACCCGTCCGCTGTCCGCCACGAAGCGCTGGCGCGTCGTGGAGATTCTGGAGAAGGCCAAGTGATCCAGCAGGAGTCGCGGCTGCGCGTCGCCGACAACACCGGTGCCAAGGAGATCCTCTGCATCCGGGTGCTCGGTGGCTCGGGCCGTCGGTACGCCGGCATCGGCGACACCATCGTCGCGACCGTCAAGGACGCGATCCCCGGTGGCAACGTCAAGAAGGGCGACGTCGTCAAGGCCGTCATCGTGCGCACCGTCAAGGAGCGCCGCCGGCCCGACGGGTCCTACATCAAGTTCGACGAGAACGCCGCCGTCATCCTCAAGGCCGACGGCGACCCGCGCGGCACGCGCATCTTCGGCCCGGTCGGCCGTGAGCTGCGCGAGAAGCGCTTCATGAAGATCATCTCGCTCGCGCCGGAGGTGCTGTGATGCCGGACAAGACCACGGGCCGCTCGATGCGGATCAAGAAGGGTGACCTCGTGCAGGTCATCTCCGGTCGCGCCCAGAAGAACGGTGGCGACCGGGGCAAGCAGGGCAAGGTCATCGCGGTGTACCCCGACAGCCAGCGCGTGCTGGTCGAGGGCATCAACCGGGTCACCAAGCACACCAAGGCGGGGGCGACCGCTCGCGGCACCCGCACGGGTGGCCTGGTGCACACCGAGGCCCCGATCCACGTGAGCAACGTCGCGGTCGTCGACCCCGACACGAAGACGCCGACGCGGATCAAGACCCGCGTCGAGATGGTGGAGCGCGACGGACGGCAGAAGGCCCACCGGGTCCGGGTCGCCGTGCGTTCCGGTAAGGACCTCTCATGACTCAGACCGACACCCGCCCCGAGGGCGCCGACACCACGGCTGAGACCACGGCGGTGCCGCGGCTGAAGCAGCGGTACAACGACGAGATCAAGCCGGCCCTGCGGGACCAGTTCTCCTTCGCCAACGTCATGCAGGTGCCTGGCGTCGTCAAGGTCGTCGTCAACATGGGCGTCGGCGACGCGGCCAAGGACAGCAAGCTCATCGAGGGCGCCGTGCGCGACCTCGGGGCGATCACTGGCCAGAAGCCGATCGTGACCAAGGCGCGCAAGTCCATCGCCCAGTTCAAGCTGCGTGAGGGGATGCCGATCGGCGCCCACACCACGCTGCGCGGCGACCGGATGTGGGAGTTCCTCGACCGTCTCGTGTCGATCGCCCTCCCGCGCATCCGTGACTTCCGCGGCCTGTCGCCGAAGCAGTTCGACGGCAACGGCAACTACACCTTCGGCCTCACGGAGCAGTCGATGTTCCACGAGATCGACCAGGACCGCATCGACCGGGTCCGCGGCATGGACATCACCGTGGTCACGACCGCGCGCACCGACGACGAAGGCCGCGCCCTGCTCAAGGCGCTCGGCTTCCCCTTCAAGGAGAACTGACAGATGGCCAAGACCGCCCTCGTCAACAAGGCGAACGCGAAGCCGAAGTTCAAGGTGCGCGGCTACACCCGCTGCCAGCGCTGCGGCCGACCGCACTCCGTCTACCGCAAGTTCGGCCTGTGCCGGATCTGCCTGCGGGAGATGGCCCACCGCGGCGAGCTCCCCGGCGTCACCAAGAGCTCCTGGTAACTCACTCACTCACCACAGACACCGAAGGTCACCCCCGCATACGAGGTATGCGCGGTGAAACCACGGTGAGGAAGGGCCTGAAGCCCACATGACCATGACCGACCCGATTGCGGACATGCTGACCCGCGTCCGGAACGCCAACTCGGCGCACCACGACGAGGTCTCCATGCCGTTCTCCAAGCTCAAGTCGCACATCGCCGAGATCCTCCAGGCCGAGGGCTACATCGCCTCCTGGAAGGTCGAGGACGCCGAGGTCGGCAAGACGCTGACCATCGACCTCAAGTACGGGCCCAACCGTGAGCGCTCCATCGCCGGAGTGCGTCGCGTGTCCAAGCCCGGACTGCGGGTCTACGCGAAGTCGACCAACCTCCCCAAGGTCCTCGGCGGGCTCGGTGTGGCCATCATTTCCACGTCGACCGGCCTGTTGACCGACAAGCAGGCCGCCAAGAAGGGCGTAGGTGGGGAAGTCCTCGCCTACGTCTGGTAAGGAAGAGCTGCCATGTCGCGAATCGGACGACTTCCGGTCCCGGTGCCCTCGGGCGTCGACGTGACCATCCAGGGCCAGGCCGTGACGGTCAAGGGCCCCAAGGGCGAGCTCGCGCTCGTCGTCCCCGAGCCGATCTCGGTCGGTACCGGTGACGACGGTGTCGTGCAGGTGACGCGGCCCGACGACGAGCGTGGCTCGCGGTCGCTCCACGGCCTGACCCGCTCGCTGATCCACAACATGGTCCTCGGGGTCACCGAGGGCTACGAGAAGAAGATGGAGATCCACGGCACCGGGTACCGCGTGGCCAACACGGGCGGGAACCTCGTGTTCTCCCTGGGCTACAGCCACTCGATCACCGTGGAGGCCCCCAAGGGCATCTCCTTCGTCGTCGAGAACCCGACCCGCTTCTCGGTCCAGGGCATCGACAAGCAGCAGGTGGGCGAGGTCGCCGCGAACATCCGCAAGCTGCGCAAGCCTGACCCGTACAAGGGCAAGGGCGTGCGGTACGCGGGAGAGACGATCCGCCGCAAGGTCGGAAAGGCCGGTAAGTAAGCCATGGCGTCATCAGCACGCAGCATCAACGGCATCATCAAGCGCGGTAAGAGCAAGGCCGACGCCCGGGTGCGCCGTCAGATCCGTGGTCGCAAGCGGATCAACGGCACCACCGAGCGCCCGCGCCTCGTCGTGTCCCGCTCGAGCCGGCACCTCTTCGTCCAGGTCGTCGACGACACCGTGGGCCGCACGCTGGCCTTCGCGTCGACGATGGAGACCGACCTGCGCTCGTTCGACGGCGACAAGACGGCCAAGGCCAAGCGGGTCGGCGAGCTGCTCGCCGAGCGCGCGAAGCAGGCCGGCGTCGAGGCGGTCGTGTTCGACCGCGGCGGCAACAAGTACCACGGGCGGGTCGCGGCGATCGCCGACGGCGCCCGTGAAGGAGGGCTCTCCCTGTGAGCCACCGCACGCATACGCACGAGACTTCTGAGACGAGGACCATCTGATGCCCGGACCACAGCGTCGAGGCACCGGCGGGATCGGCGGCGCCGCCGGCACCGGGACCGGTGCCACCGGTGACCGCAACGACCGGCGTGACAGCCGTGGTGGCGGTCGCGACCGCCGCGACTCTCGCGACCAGGGCGAGAAGAGCCAGTACATCGAGCGCGTCGTGACGATCAACCGCGTTGCCAAGGTCGTCAAGGGTGGCCGTCGCTTCAGCTTCACCGCCCTCGTCGTCGTCGGCGACGGTGACGGCACCGTGGGTGTCGGCTACGGCAAGGCCAAGGAGGTGCCCGCGGCGATCGCCAAGGGTGTCGAGGAGGCCAAGAAGTCGTTCTTCACCGTGCCGCGCATCCAGGGCACCATCCCGCACCCCGTGCAGGGTGAGGCCGCCGCGGGCGTCGTCATGCTGCGCCCGGCGTCGCCCGGTACCGGTGTCATCGCCGGTGGTCCGGTGCGCGCCGTGCTCGAGTGCGCCGGCATCCACGACGTGCTCAGCAAGTCGCTCGGCAGCTCGAACGCCATCAACATCGTCCACGCGACGGTCGCGGCCCTGCGGGGTCTCGAGCGTCCGGAGGCCGTCGCCGCCCGTCGTGGGCTGCGCCTCGAGGACGTGGCTCCCGCCGCGATGCTGCGCGCCCAGGCGGCCGGCCTCGCGGAGAAGCGGGCTGCCGCCGGAGTGGGTGCGTGATGGCCCGCCTGAAGGTGACCCAGACCCGTTCGGAGATCGGCGGGAAGCGCAACCACCGCGAGACGCTGCGCACCCTCGGTCTGAAGCGCATCGGCGATGTCGTCGTCAAGGAGGACCGCCCGGAGATCCGGGGCATGGTCCGCGCGGTGACGCACCTCGTCGCCGTCGAGGAAGTTGAGTGAGTCAGATGGCTGAGAAGACTGCCAAGAAGTCGGCCGCCACGGCCGCCCGCCCCGAGCAGGGGGGGACCACCGAGGGCACGACTCTCAAGGTCCACCACCTGCGCCCCGCCCCCGGAGCCAAGACCGCGCGTACGCGTGTCGGTCGCGGTGAGGGGTCCAAGGGCAAGACCGCCGGTCGCGGCACCAAGGGCACCAAGGCCCGCTACCAGGTGCCCGCCCGGTTCGAGGGTGGACAGATGCCGCTGCACATGCGGCTGCCCAAGCTCCGCGGCTTCAAGAACCCGTTCCGCACCGAGTACCAGGTCGTCAACCTCGACCGCCTGTCGGCGCTGTACCCCGACGGCGGTGACGTCACGGTCGACGACCTCGTCGCCAAGGGCGCGGTGCGCGACGGTCACGTCGTCAAGGTGCTCGGCAGTGGCGAGCTGACCGTCAAGGTCAACGTCACGGTGCACAAGTTCTCCGGCTCCGCCAAGGAGAAGATCGAGTCCGCAGGCGGTACGGCGACGACGCTCTGACGAGCGTCCTCCCGATCCGTCCGGTTCGCACGCACGGCCGGCACCCAGCGCGGGTGCCGGCCGCACGCGTACCGGGGGAGCCCGGGAAAGAACAGGCGCCACCGCCTCGCGGGGTAGTCTTCGCGGGTTGACCTCGTGTCACCGCATCACCAGCAACACGGCTGCCGACCACCGGTTCGGGGTCGTTCCAGGAGGATCAGTGCTCTCGGCCTTCGTTCGGGCGTTCAAGACGCCCGACCTGCGCAAGAAGCTGCTGTTCACGCTCTTCATCATCGCCGTGTACCGGCTCGGCACCGCGGTGCCGACCCCGGGCGTGGCCTATGCGAAGGTGCGTGACTGCCTGGCCACCGCCGACCCCCAGTCGGGGTTCATCGGCCTGGCCAACCTGTTCAGCGGCGGGGCGCTGCTCCAGCTGTCGATCTTCGCGCTGGGGATCATGCCCTACATCACAGCGAGCATCATCGTGCAGCTGCTCACCGTCGTCATCCCCAGGTTCGAGGCCCTCAAGAAGGAGGGCCAGGCCGGGCAGACGAAGATGACGCAGTACACGCGCTACCTGACGATCGGGCTGGCCGTGCTGCAGAGCTCGACCCTGATCACCTTCGCGCGCAACCCGCAGCAGATCTTCGGTCCCTCGTGCACCGAGATCATGACCGACCAGACCATGCCGACGATCGTCATCATGGTCCTCACGCTCACCGCGGGCACCGGCCTCATCATGTGGATGGGCGAGCTGCTCACCGACCGGGGCATCGGCAACGGCATGTCCGTGCTGATCTTCACGTCCATCGCCTCGGGCTTCCCGACGTCGCTGTGGGCGATCCAGCAGAAGGACGGCCGCTGGGACGTCTTCCTCGGGATCATCCTCATGGGCTTCGTCATCATCGCGCTGGTCATCTTCGTCGAGCAGTCGCAGCGACGGGTGCCCGTGCAGTATGCGAAGCGGCAGGTCGGGCGGCGGATGTACGGCGGCAGCTCCACCTACATCCCGCTCAAGGTCAACATGGCCGGCGTCATCCCCGTGATCTTCGCCAGCTCGCTGCTGTCGCTGCCGGCCCTCGTCGCCCAGTTCAACCGCCCGAGCGACGGCTCCGCGGGCCCCGGGTGGGTGCAGTGGATCAACGACAACCTCACCCGTGGCGACCACTGGATCTACATGGTCCTCTACGTCGCGCTCATCCTCTTCTTCACCTTCTTCTACGTCTCGATCACGTTCAACCCGACCGAGGTCGCCGACAACATGAAGAAGTACGGCGGCTTCATCCCCGGCATCCGTGCCGGGCGACCGACGGCCGAGTACCTCGACTACGTGCTCACCCGGATCACGGTCCCCGGTGCGCTCTACCTGGCGGCGATCTCGCTGATCCCGCTCATCGCCCTCGTGGCGGTCGGCGCGAACCAGAACTTCCCGTTCGGCGGCACGTCCATCCTCATCATCGTGGGGGTCGGCCTCGAGACGGTGAAGCAGATCCAGGCCCAGCTCCAGCAACGCCACTACGAAGGGTTCCTGCGGTGAAGCGACTCATCATCATGGGCCCTCCGGGGGCCGGCAAGGGCACGCAGGCGGTCCGCATCGCCGACCGCTACGGCATCCCGGCGATCTCCACCGGTGACATCTTCCGCAGCAACATCAAGGACGGCACTGACCTCGGCCAGCAGGTCAAGTCGATCCTCGACGCTGGCGGCTACGTGCCCGACGAGGTCACCAACGACATCGTCCGCGACCGGCTCGCCTGGGTTGACGCGGCACCGGGGTTCCTCCTGGACGGGTACCCCCGCACCACGGGGCAGGTCGCCTTCCTCGACGAGGTGCTGGCCGACCACGGCCACGCCCTCGACGGCGTGGTCGAGCTGACGGTCGACGAGGACTCCGTGGTCGAGCGGCTGCTGAAGCGCGCCGAGACCGAGGGTCGCACCGACGACACCGAGGCCGTCATCCGCGAGCGGCAGGCGATCTACCGCAAGGAGACCGCCCCGCTCATCGCCCTCTACGAGCAGCACGGCGTGCTCGTCAAGGTCGACGGCATGGGCTCGGTCGACGAGGTCACCGAGCGCGTCGTCAAGGCCGTCGACACCTTCTGCGGCTGAGCCGGCGGTCCCCTGTGTTCGGAAAGCGACAGACGCCGGCGAAGACGGCCGAGCAGCTGGTCCTCATGCGACGGGCCGGGCTGCTGGTGGGCCAGACCCTGGAGATGCTCCAGCGCGAGGTGCGCGACGGCTGCACGACCCTGCAGCTCGACGCGCTCGCCGAGGACTTCATCCGCTCGCACGGCGGCATCCCCAACTTCCAGCTCGTGCCCGGCTACGCGCATACCCTCTGCACGAGCGTCAACGACGAGGTCGTGCACGGCATCCCGGGTAGCCGGGTCCTGCGCGACGGCGACCTGGTCTCGGTCGACTGCGGCGCCGAGGTCGACGGCTGGAACGGCGACGCCGCCGTCTCCGTCGTCGTCGGCGGCCCGGACGCCGCCCGGCCCGAGGACCCGCGGCTCGTCGCGGTGACCGAGGCCGCCCTCTGGGCCGGCATCGGAGCGCTCGCGGTGGGGGAGCGCCTGTATGCGGTGGGCGAGGCCGTGGAGGAGAGCATCGAGGCCGCGGGACGCACCGACCGTCACGACTACGGGATCATCGAGGAGTACGTCGGCCACGGCATCGGCCGCTCGATGCACGAGGACCCGCAGATCCCCAACTACGCCGTCCGCGACCGTGGACCCGTGGTGCGGGCCGGGTTCACCGGGGCCATCGAGCCCATGGTGACCTGGGGCGAGAGCGAGACCCGGGTGCTCGCCGACGACTGGACCGTCGTGACGACCGACGGCTCGCGCGCGGCCCACTGGGAGCACTCCGTGGCCGTCACGGACGCCGGCCTCACGGTGCTGACCGCCGTCGACGGCGGCGCCGCTCGGCTCGGCGCCCGGTACGCCCCCCTCGACGCCTGAGCGCGCCCGGGAACATCCCCACCCTCCAGCCGTGTCGTCCCGTCGTCCACAGGCGGGCACGTCGTCCTTCGTCGTGACGTGACGGCCGCTCAGACTGCGGGGCATGGAGCTGTCGACGGCCACCGCCGCCCTCGTGGACCAGCAACGGAGGGTTGCGACGCGGGGTCAGCTCCTCGACGGGGGCGTGACGCCGGCGCAGATCCGCTGGGCCCTCGGTCGGCGCTGGCGACTGCTGCTCCCTCGCGTCATCCTGCTCGACCCGGGGCTGCCCTCGGACGAGCAGCGGCTGGTGGCCGCATTGCTTCTCGGCGGCCTTGACTCCTGGCTGGGCGGTTCGACCGCCGGTGCGGTGCACGCCCTGCCCGGCTGCTCGCTGACGGCTCCGATCCAGGTGCGGGTCCCGCCCCATCGCACCTCGCGCCGCGTCTCGTGGGTGAGCATCACCCGCTCCTACGTGACGGACGAGCGGTTGGTCGAACGGGGGCCGTTGCGCGTGTCGTGTCGGCCCAGGGCCCTCGTCGACGCGGCCGCCGACTGCCCCAGCGACGAGCAGGCCAGGGCCATGCTCATCGGCGCCGTGCAGCAACGGCTCGTCCGTCTCGACGACGTGGCGCACTGGGTGGAGGCCCGCCGCAGTGACGGGCGGCGGCGCCTGCGCCGAGCCCTCGAGGACGCTGCCGCGGGAGCGTGGTCGCTCCCGGAGGCCCAGCTCCTCGACCTTCTGCGCCACTCCACGGTGCTGCCCCGCCCCTGGGCCAACCCCGGTCTCACGGACCTGGAGGGCCGTCGGCTCACCACCCCCGACGTGTGGTTCGACGACGTGGCGCTGGCGGTCATGGTGCACTCGCGGGAGTTCCACGCCGGCGTCCTGGACTGGGAGGCCACCGTGGCCGCCGACGAGGACCTCGAGAACGCCGGCGCGGTCGTGACCGGCGTGACGCCCCAGTCCGTGGTCCGCGACCCACGCGGAACCCTCGGGCGGGTCGAGGCGGCATACCAGCGGGCGCTGAGATGGCCGCGGGAGCGCCGCATCGTCGCCCAGCAGCGGCCGACGCTCCCGATGGGCGTCGCCTCCTCATGGTCACAGCGGGTCTCGTAGCGGCGGATGTGCTGTGCCGACGACCTGCCTGCCGCTACGACGGCCGCTATGACCGTAGGTGCGACGGAGCCGGTGACGGGGGCCGCGACGGATTAGGCCGGGGCCGCGCCCCTGCCGTAACATGGACCGTTGGGCGCGACGTGCTTGCGTGCCCGTATCCGCGTCACCTCATACGAGCACGCCACTCAACGGATTGATGGAGGACATGGCCAAGAAGGACGGTGTCATCGAGATCGAGGGCACGATCGTCGAGGCTCTCCCGAACGCGATGTTCCGGGTCGAGCTGAGCAACGGGCACAAGGTGCTCGCCCACATCTCGGGCAAGATGCGCCAGCACTACATCCGTATCCTCCCTGAGGACCGGGTCGTCGTGGAGCTCTCGCCCTATGACCTCGACCGTGGCCGGATCGTCTTCCGCTACCGCTGAGCCGCACGACAGCACGACAGCACCACCAGCACGACCCGTACCACCAGCGAGACCAGCACGACCCTCACCCACCCGACGATCCGAAGACAGCAGGCAGATGAAGGTCCAGCCCAGCGTCAAGAAGATCTGCGACAAGTGCAAGGTGATCCGCCGCAACGGCCGGGTCATGGTGATCTGCGAGAACCTGCGCCACAAGCAGCGCCAGGGCTGAGCAGCCGCACCACCCGCACGACTCGACAGCTTCGAGAGCACGCACAAGAGAACACGCAGACACCCGGCCCCTGAGCCCGCCGCGAGCCCTGCTCGCCCGAGCCCAGGACGTCACCCCCGGCACGGAGGCCGGGGACCGGTGCCGCCTCAGACGAGGTGCACGCCCCACCCGCGAGGGTGCGGCCATCCGGAACGGTGACTGCTCCAGACCTCCGTGAACCGATCGAAGGATCACACACCTATGGCACGACTAGTCGGTGTCGACCTCCCGCGCGAGAAGCGCGTCGAGGTGGCACTCACCTACATCTTCGGAGTGGGCCGTACCCGCTCCCAGCAGGCGCTCGCCGCGACGGGCGTCAGCCCCGACACCCGCGTGCGCGACCTCACGGACGCCGACCTCGTCCAGCTGCGCGACTACCTCGAGAGCCACGTCAAGATCGAGGGTGACCTGCGCCGCGAGATCGCGTCCGACATCCGCCGCAAGGTCGAGATCGGGTCCTACGAGGGCATCCGTCACCGCCGTGGCCTCCCCGTGCGCGGACAGCGCACGAAGACCAACGCGCGTACCCGCAAGGGCCCGAAGCGCACCGTCGCCGGCAAGAAGAAGGTTGGTAAGTAATGCCTCCTCAGAAGCGCGCTGCGGCCGGGGCCAAGAAGGTCCGCCGCAAGGAGAAGAAGAACGTCGCCGTGGGCCACGCCCACATCAAGAGCACGTTCAACAACACCATCATCTCGATCACCGACCCCGCGGGTGCGGTCATCGCGTGGGCCTCGGCCGGCCAGGTCGGCTTCAAGGGCTCGCGCAAGTCCACCCCCTTCGCCGCGCAGATGGCCGCCGAGGCGGCCGCCCGCCGCGCGATGGAGCACGGTATGCGTCGCGTCGACGTCTTCGTCAAGGGCCCCGGCTCCGGTCGTGAGACCGCGATCCGCTCCCTGACCGCCACCGGCCTCGAGGTCGGCGCGATCAGCGACGTCACCCCCTCGCCGCACAACGGCGTCCGCCCGCCCAAGCGCCGCCGCGTCTGAGCCAGAAGGAGAACTGATCACTTATGGCTCGGTACACCGGCCCCATCACCAAGAAGTCCCGTCGGCTCAAGGTCGACCTCGTCGGCGGCGACAAGAACTTCGACCTCCGTCCCTTCCCGCCCGGCCAGCACGGCCGTCGCCGGATCCAGGAGAAGGAGTACCTCACCCAGCTGCAGGAGAAGCAGAAGGCCCGCTTCACCTACGGCGTCATGGAGAAGCAGTTCGTCCGCTACTACAAGGAAGCGGCGAACCGTCCCGGCAAGACCGGTGACAACCTCCTGACCATCCTCGAGTCCCGGCTCGACAACGTCGTCTACCGCGCGGGCCTGGCCCGGACGCGTCGGGCGGCCCGTCAGCTCGTGACGCACGGCCACTTCGAGGTCAACGGCAAGCGCGTGGACGTCCCGTCCTACCGCGTCGAGCAGTTCGACATCATCACCGTGCGCAAGCAGTCGGTCGAGACGTTCCCGTTCGAGCTGGCCCGCCAGACGTTCGGTGACCGCCCGATCCCGGCGTGGTTCCAGGTCGTGGAGGGCAGCCTCCAGATCATGATCCACCAGCTCCCCACCCGGGCCCAGATCGACACCATCCTCACCGAGCAGCTCATCGTGGAGCTCTACTCCAAGAACTAAGCCAGCGCGGATGCCGCGTCGCGCCCACCCGGGTGCGGCGCGGCATACCGGAGGTGGTGGCACGAAACCCGGCCAGAGACAGAGCTGGCCGGGCGCATCACGAGGCGTCAAATAGCGGGCGCCCGTGGGAAGGAAGATCACCGTGCTCATTGCACAGCGTCCCCTGCTCAGCGAAGAGGTCGTAGCGGAGAACCGCTCGCGCTTCATCATCGAGCCCCTCGAGCCCGGCTTCGGCTACACGCTCGGCAACACCCTGCGCCGCACCCTGCTCTCGAGCATCCCCGGTGCCGCCGTCACCTCGATCCGCGTCGACGGGGTCCTCCACGAGTTCCAGACCATTCCTGGGGTCAAGGAGGACGTCACCGAGATCATCCTCAACCTGAAGTCCCTCGTCGTCTCCTCGGAGCAGGACGAGCCCGTGGTCATGTACCTGCGCAAGCAGGGGCCCGGCACGGTCACCGCCGCCGACATCGCGCCCCCGGCCGGTGTCGAGGTGCACAACCCCGACCTGCACATCGCCACGCTCAACGGCAAGGGCCGGATCGAGATGGAGCTGACCGTCGAGCGCGGTCGCGGCTACGTCTCCGCCGCCCAGAACAAGGCCGGCGACGCCGAGATCGGCCGCATCCCGGTCGACTCGATCTACAGCCCGGTCCTCGCCGTCAAGTACTCGGTCGAGGCCACCCGTGTCGAGCAGCGCACCGACTTCGACCGCCTCGTGCTCGACGTCGAGACGAAGAACTCGATGGCCCCGCGCGACGCCATGGCGTCGTCCGGCAAGACCCTCGTCGAGCTGTTCGGCCTGGTGCGCGAGCTCAACGTCGAGGCCGAGGGCATCGACATGGGCCCGTCGCCCACCGACGCCGCCCTGGCCGCCGACCTGGCGCTGCCGATCGAGGACCTCGACCTCACGGTCCGGTCCTACAACTGCCTGAAGCGTGAGGGCATCCACACCGTGGGTGAGCTCGTCTCCCGCAGCGAGGCCGACCTGCTCGACATCCGCAACTTCGGCGCCAAGTCGATCGACGAGGTCAAGGCCAAGCTCGTCGGCATGGGCCTGGCCCTCAAGGACAGCCCTCCCGGGTTCGACCCGAGCGCCATCGTCGACACCTACGGCGACGACTACGACTTCGACGACGACCTGGCGGACGTGTCCGGCCCGTCAGGCACCGCGGCCGAGGGCACGGACGGCGACGAAGGTCGCGCCCTGGCCGAGGACGAGAGCTACTGAGCGCGTCGCGAGCCTGCTGACGTCACCGAACCTTAGGGAGAGAACATGCCTACCCCCACCAAGGGTCCCCGCCTCGGCGGGGGTCCGGCGCACGAACGGCTCATGCTGGCGAACCTCGCCACGTCGCTGTTCGAGCACGACCGGATCACCACCACCGAGGCCAAGGCCAAGCGGCTCCGTCCGCTGGCCGAGCGCCTCATCACCTTCGCCAAGCGCGGCGACCTGCACGCGCGACGACGCGTGCTGACCGTCGTCAAGGACAAGGGCGTCGTCCACCGCCTCTTCGCCGAGATCGCTCCCGACATGGAGCTGCGGGCCGGCGGCTACACCCGGATCATCAAGGTCGGGACGCGCAAGGGCGACAACGCGCCCATGGCCGTCATCGAGCTGGTCCGCGAGCCGCTGTCCGCACGCAAGGCCACCGTCAAGGAGGCCGAGGGGGCGACCAAGCGCGCCGCCAAGCAGGCCGAGGCCAAGGACGCGGCGTCCGAGACCAAGAAGGTGGAGGACGCCGGCGGCACCGTCGACGCCGACCACCCGGTCGACGTCAAGGAGCGCCCGCTCTTCGACGGCCCCGAGGCTCCCGGCGACGCCGAGGGCACGCCCGTGGACGCGCCCGCCGAGGGTGAGTACGGGCCGGGTTCCGCCGCTCCGAACGAGGACGGCTCCGCGCCGGCCGGGTTCGAGATCAAGGGCAACAAGGACTCGATGAAGTACCACGAGCCCGACGGCCAGTGGTACGAGCAGACGGTCGCCGAGACGTGGTTCGCCACGGCCGACGCCGCGGAGAAGGCCGGCTTCACCAAGGCCGGCAGCCACTGACGCGTCCCACCTCAAACGACTCGTGCTCTGGACCGCCCCCGCAACGGGGTCGGTCCAGAGCACGAACCGTTTCCAGGGGGTGTGGGGTTAGGTTCGAGGTATGCCGGATCCCTCCTCCTCGTCCGCTGCTCTCACGGTGCTCATCGAGGCCTTCGGGCGCACCCCTGACCTTGTGGCCCGGGCGCTCGACGGTCTCGGCGACGACGACCTCACTCGCCGGGTGGACCCCGAGGCCAACACCGTCGCGTGGCTGGTGTGGCACACCGCGCGGATGCAGGACGCCCAGGTCGCTGCGGCCGGACGTGCTCTGGGCCGGCCGGTCGAGCAGGTCTGGACCGCGCAGGGGTATGCCGACCGGTTCGGCCTCGACGTCGGCGACCGCGAGGTCGGCTACGGGATGACCTCGGCGCAGGTGGCCGCCGTTCATGCCCCCGCGGACCTCCTCGTCGACTACCACCGCGCGGTCAACGAGCACACCCTGCAGCTGCTCGGCACCCTCGACGAGACCGACCTCGAGACGGTCGTCGACCCGGGCTGGGACCCACCGGTCACCCTGATGGCGCGCCTCGTCAGCGTCGAGCAGGACGCCGTGCAGCACCTCGGCCAGGCCGCCTTCGTGCGCGGGATCCTGCAGCGCACCTAGGCTTCCCGGCATGGAGGACCGCGACGCCCGGGACGACCGGGAGGACCGCCGCGACGTCGTGAGGCTCCGCCTCGACCTGGCCTACGACGGCACCGACTTCTCCGGCTGGGCCGCCCAGCCCGGCCTGCGCACGGTCGAGGCCACGCTGTCGGCCGCCCTGACGACGGTGCTGCGCGCCGGCGCCCCGGTGCGGCTCGTCGTAGCGGGGCGGACCGATGCCGGCGTGCACGCCCGGGGCCAGGTCGCCCACGCCGACGTCGACCCCGAGGCTCTGGCCACCCTCGCCGGCCGGTCGGACCGTACCCCCGCCGACGCGCTGCGCACCCGGCTCACCGGCCTCGTGGGAGCGGACCTCGCCGTGCGAGCCGTCAGCCTCGCCCCGCAGGGCTTCGACGCGCGGTTCTCCGCGACCTCACGGTGCTATCTCTACCGGCTGGCCGACGACCTCGCGACCCCCGACCCGCTGCGACGCCGCGACACGGCAAACGTGAAGGGGAGGCTCGACGAGCACCGGCTGGCGGAGGCGGCATACCGGCTCGTGGGTCTGCGCGACTTCGCCGCGTTCTGTCGGCGGCGGGAGGGCGCGACGACGATCCGCACCCTGCTGCGCTACACCTGGGAGCGCCAGGACGACGGCGTGCTCGCGGCCACCGTGGTCGCGGACGCGTTCTGCCACTCGATGGTCCGCTCGCTCGTCGGGGCGGTGCTCCCGGTCGGCCAGGGGCGCCAGGACGTCGGCTGGGCCGCCGAGGTGCTGGCCGCCGGCCGTCGCGATGCCGCGGTGCGGGTCATGCCACCGCACGGGCTGAGCCTCGAGGCGGTCGAGTACCCGCCCGACGACGAGCTGGCCGACCGGGCGGCGCAGTCCCGGTCGGTGCGCACGCTCTGACCCGCGCCGGACGTCAGGCCCCCTCGGGCAGGGGCGGCCCGACCACCTGCAGCCCGTAGCGCGGACCGACCTCGTTCCACCGCGAGATCTCCACGTCCATCGGCAGCCCGTCGGCGCCGGGGAGCCGCCGCTCCGCCGCGGGGATGCCCACCTCGTCGTAGAGGGCGAGCAGGGCGCCGGGGTCGGCGAACCCGAGGAAGCGCACCGGGCGCTCCCCGGTGACCCGGAACGCGTGCGGCACCCCACGCGGCAGCCAGATGACGTCGCCCGCGGCCAGGTGGAAGGTGTCGTCGCCCGCCCGGTAGGTCATCGTCCCGTCGAGCAGGTAGAACGCCTCGTCCTCGTGGGTGTGCCGGTGCAGCGGCGTGGTGATCCCCGGCGGCTGCGTGACGACGGAGACGCCGAGACCGCCCGTCTCGCTGCCGAGCAGGAGGTGCTCGAAGAGCGACCCCATGGCCCAGGTGGCCGGACCCGTGCCCGCCGGTCGGTGCACCGGTCGACGGGTCTCCAGAGCGGTGACGGGAGGTGCGGGGGCGGTCGCCACGGTCATCGGGATCCCTTTCATCCGAATCTACTTCGGATCAATTACGCTAGACCTCGTGTCCGACTCCGTCAAGGCCCGTCCCTACCGCTCCGACCTGCGCGCGCGGAGCCGCGCCGACACCCGGGCCCGCATCGTCGGCGCCGCCCGTGCGCTCTTCGCCGAGCACGGGTACGCCGGTACGACGGTCGCCGCGGTGGCCCGCGAGGCGCAGGTCGCCGTCGACACGGTGTACGCGAGCGTGGGCCGCAAGCCCCAGCTCGCCCTCGTCGTCGTCGACGACATCCTCGGCGAGGGCGGCGGGCCGGTCCCGTCCCAGCAGCGCGGCTACGTCGCCGCCGTCCGGGCGATCACCGGGGGACGGGCCAAGCTCGCTCTCTACGCGGACGCGCTGGGGCGCCTCATGCCCCAGGTGGCGCCGCTGCTGCAGGCGCTGGCCCGGGCCGGCGAGGACGACGCCGCCTGCGCCGAGGCGTGGCGGCTCATCGACGAGCGGCGGGCCGCCAACATGCTCCGGCTCGCGGCCGACCTGCGCACCACCGGCGAGGTGCGCGAGGAGGTGTCCGACGAGGACGTCGCGACGCTCGTGTGGTCGACGAACAGCTGGGAGTTCCGGGACCTGCTGGCTCGCCGCGGCATCGTGGGGGAGCGGTATGCCCCCTACCTCGCCGAGCTCTGGGCCCGGGCCCTGCTCGTCCCCGGCGCCTGACCGAAAACCGGGCGCACGGCATACCTCGGGTTTGGGAGACTGGCTCCTCGTGGGGCATGTCGACGTCAACGCGGTCTACTTCTCGCTGCCCGACGGGCGGCCGCTGCTGACCGACGTCTCCCTGCGGGTGGGCGAGGGCGCGAAGGTGGCGCTGATCGGGCCCAACGGCACGGGCAAGACGACGCTGACCCGCATCGTCGCCGGTGACCTGGTGGCCGACGAGGGCGCCGTCACCCGCACGGGAGGCCTCGGCGTGATGCGGCAGTTCGTCGGGCAGGTGCGCGACGAGAGCACCGTGCGCGACCTGCTGCTCACCGTGGCCCCGGCGAAGATCCGGGCGGCCGCGGAGGCGGTCGACCGGTCGGAGCTGGCGATGATGGAGCACGACACCGAGGCCGTGCAGATGGCCTACGCCCAGGCGCTCGTCGACTGGGGCGACGCGGGCGGGTACGAGCAGGAGACCCTCTGGGACGTCTGCACGACGTCGGCCCTCGGGATGCCGTTCGAGCGGGCCCAGTGGCGCCGGGTCGGCACGATGTCGGGCGGGGAGCAGAAGCGGCTCGTGCTCGAGGCCCTGCTGCGGGGGCCGGAGGAGGTGCTCCTGCTCGACGAGCCGGACAACTACCTCGACGTGCCCGCCAAGCGGTGGCTCGAGGACCAGATCATCGCGTCGACCAAGACGGTGCTCTTCGTCAGCCACGACCGTGAGCTGTTGAGCCGGGTCGCGACCCGCATCGCCACCCTCGAGCCCGGGGGCGGCGGGTCGACCCTATGGGTGCATCCCGGGCGGTTCGCGACCTACCACCAGGCGCGGGTCGACCGCATGGCGCGCCTCGACGAGCTGCGCCGACGCTGGGACGAGGAGCACGCCAAGCTCAAGGCGCTCGTGCTCATGTACAAGCAGAAGTCCGCCTACAACGACGGGCTGGCGTCGCGCTACCAGGCCGCACAGACCCGGCTCGCGAAGTTCCTCGAGGCGGGGCCTCCGGAGGCGCTGCCGATGCGCCAGCAGGTGCGGATGCGCCTGCAGGGCGGCCGCACGGCCAAGCGCGCCGTCGTGTGCGAACGGCTCGAGCTCGCGGTGGGCGCGGGGGACCAGGCGGCCGACGTGCTCATGCGGCCGTTCGACCTCGAGATCTGGTACGGCGAGCGGGTGGCCGTCCTCGGGTCCAACGGGTCCGGGAAGTCCCACTTCCTGCGGCTGCTCGCCGCCGGCGGGTCCGACCCCGACCGTGAGCACGAGCCGGTGGGTGACGTCGTCGCCGCGCCCGTCGCGCACACCGGCGTGGCCCGGCTCGGGTCGCGGGTGCGGCCCGGCTGGTTCGCCCAGACCCACGACCACCCCACCCTCATGGGGCGCACCCTGCTCGAGATCCTCCACCGCGGCGACGAGCACCGCGACGGCAAGCCGCGGGAGGAGGCGGCCCGGGCGCTCGACCGCTACGAGCTGGCCCGGGCGTCCGAGCAGACCTTCGCGTCCCTGTCCGGAGGCCAGCAGGCCCGCTTCCAGATCCTGCTGCTCGAGCTGTCGGGCGCCACCCTCCTGCTCCTCGACGAGCCCACCGACAACCTCGACCTCGACTCGGCCGAGGCCCTGGAGGAGGGGCTCGACGCGTTCTAGGGAACCGTGGTCGCCGTGACGCACGACCGCTGGTTCGCGCGCGGCTTCGACCGGTTCCTCGTGTTCGGTGCCGACGGCCGGGTCTACGAGTCGGACGCGCCGGTATGGGACGAGGGGCGGGTGGCGCGCTCCCGTTGACGCTACGGTGACGCCATGCGACAGGCTGACCTCGGACGGGTATGCATGGGGCTGGTGGCCGTGGCCGCCCTGGCCGCGACGGGGGCGTGCAGCTCGAGCCCGCCCACACCGACGCCCGCGGCGTCCACCTCGACGTCGGCGGGCTCGACGACGAGCACGAAGAGCCCGACGTCCAGCCCCACGTCGACGTCACGGCCGACCACGTCCTCAGGCACGTCGACGACCCCGGCGGGCACCGCGGAGTGCAAGGCGGGCACGGGCAAGGCCACCGTGGTGACCGCGTCCGGGGGCGCCTCGGCCGGCCACGTGCAGCTGCAGGTGGTGGTGACCAACACCTCCTCGAAGCCGTGCACGATCAAGGGGTATCCGGGGGTCTCGCTCGTCGCCGGCACCGAGGGCGCCCAGCTGGGCGCTCCGGCGCAGCGGGTCGCCGGCCCCGAGGGCCTGGTCACGCTGCTGCCGGGGAGCAAGGCGACCGCGCAGCTCTCGCTCACCCAGGCGGCGAACGTGCCCGACTGCGGGGTGACGGCCGCCGCGGGCTTCCGCGTCTACCTGCCCGACGACACCGCGGCCCAGTTCGCGCCGCTGGCCCAGCAGGGCTGCTCCAACACCAAGGTCGTCCTGCTGGAGGTCTCGCCCTTCACCGCCTGAACGCAGGCTGCTTGCAGACTTTGCGGAAACTGTGCATCCGGGACAATCTTCCCGGGCCCGGTGGCCGTTAGCGTGACCAGCGCGGACGCAGCCAGGGCGTGCGCGTTTTGCGTCGAAGGGGCCGCGCCGATGCGTCGCCGATCACTCATGTCCGCCCTCACGGTGCTCGCCGTCGGCACGGCGGGGCTGCTGCCCGTCGCCCTCGCGTCACCCGCCCACGCGGTCACGCGGACGGCCGACGCCCATGCCGGCGTCATCGTCATGCGCATCGACGACACGGTCGGCACCGATGTGGACCCGGCACTCAAGGGTCTGCTCGTCGTCGTCAACGCGTCGAACACGCCTGTGACGCAGGCTGTTCCGGCCCTGTCGGGCGCGGCGCTCGCGCTCTCCCCGGTGCAGGCGAGCGGTGCCGACCCGGTCGTCAAGACCACCACGTGGAACGCGTCGTCGGCAACGGCGACGGTCCCCGCCCGGACGGTGGCGGTGCTGACGCAGCGCTGACCTGAGCGGCGTCGGGGCGGAACGGGCCCGCCTCGCGCCGAGGGGTTGCCGGACGTAGGCTCCGCAGATGCTCGACGACGAGACAGCAGCGAAGGCGCCCGGTATGCCGCGTGGCTAGCTCCCGGCTGGGCGCCGCCACCCGGTTCCGTCGAGACCGCGTGCTCGTCCTCATGGCCGCCCCGGGCCTGCTGTTGCTGCTGGCGTTCCACTACGTCCCGCTGCTGGGCAACGTCATCGCGTTCCAGGACTTCCAGCCGTTCCTGGGTGTCGGCGGCAGCCGGTGGGTCGGCTTCGACAACTTCTCGGTGATCGTCAACGGTGACCCCGACTTCCTCAACGCGGTCCGGAACACACTTGTGCTGACGGCGATCCAGGTGGTGTTCGTCTTCCCGATCCCCCTCGCGCTGGCGCTGATGCTCAACGGGCTGCTCTCCGAACGGATCCGCCGGATCGTGCAGAACGTGCTCTACCTGCCGCACTTCCTGTCCTGGGTCGTCGTCGTGGCGATCTTCCAGCAGCTGCTCGGTGGCAGCGGGTTGTTGAACTCCTACCTGCGCTCCCACGGGGCGCAGCCGCTCGACATCATCTCCAACCCAGACGTCTTCGCCGGACTGCTGACCTCGCAGGTGGTCTGGAAGGACTCCGGATGGGCGACCATCCTGTTCATGGCCGCATTGACCCAGGTCGACCCGAGCCTCTACGAGGCCTCGTCCATCGACGGCGCCAGCCGGCTCCAACAGCTCTGGCACGTCACGCTGCCGGCGCTTATGGGGGTGATCGTCCTGCTGCTCATCCTGCGTCTGGGTGACTCCCTCAACGTCGGGTTCGAGCAGATCATCCTGCAGCAGCAGGCGGTCGGGCAGAAGGCCAGCGAGGTGATCGACACCTACGTGTACAACTCCGGCATCCTCGGCAGCAACTGGGGGAGCGCGGCGGCGGTGGGCCTCGTCAAGGGCGTCGTCGCCACCATCCTGGTGATCGGGGCCAACCGGGTGGCGCACGTCTTCGGCGAGGACGGGGTCTACCGGGCATGAGCACTCCTGCAACCGCCCGGAAGTCCTCCGCTCCTCCGGCCGTGACCCTCCCGGGCGCATCGCGTGGAGGTCGTCGCGGAGGACCGGGACTACCCGAGTCCCTGCTGAAGCTGATCGTGCTCGGGGTCGCCTGCCTCGTGGTGGTGGTCCCGTTCGTGGGCATCGTCTCGACCAGCCTGTCCAGCCGTGAGCACATCGACCAGGCCGGTGGGTTCGTGCTGTGGCCGGACGCGCCCAGCCTCGCCGCCTTCCAGACGGTGCTGTCGGGCGGGGTGGTGACGTCGGCGCTGCTGGTGAGCGTCGGCGTCACCGTGATCGGCACCGCCCTCAGCGTGCTGGTGAGCGCGATGCTGGCCTACGCGCTCAGCCGGCCGGGCAGCTTCGGCTCGCGTCCCGCCCTGCTCCTCGTGCTGCTCAGCCTGCTGTTCAGCCCGGGGATCATCCCGCTGTACCTGGCCGTGCAGGGCTACGGCCTCATCAACACGTATGCCGCCCTCGTGCTGCCGGGCGTCGTCAGTGCCTTCAACGTCATCGTGCTCCGGTCGTTCTTCGTCAGCATCCCCGCCGAGCTGCTGGAGAGTGCCCGGGTCGACGGGGCCGGTGACTGGCAGATCTTCACCCGGATCGTGGCCCCGCTCTCCAAGGCGGTGTTCGCCGTCATCGGCCTGTTCTACGCCGTCGGCTACTGGAACTCCTTCTTCAACGCCCTCATCTACCTCAACGACCAGAGTCGCTGGCCACTGCCCCTCGTGCTGCGCACCTACGTCTTGAACAACACCCAGCTCTCGGCGTCCGACCTGGCCGCCGGGGCCGAGGCGCTCCCCGCCCAGCCGGCTCTGCAGATGGCGATGCTGCTCATCGCGATCCTGCCGGTGCTGATCGTCTACCCCTTCCTGCAGCGGCACTTCACCAAGGGCGTCATCACCGGGGCGGTGAAGGGGTGAACCGGCGCGGGTTCCTCAGCCTGGCCGGCGGACTCGCGGCGTCGGCCGCAGGAGTCGGTGCGCTGTCGGGTTGTTCGACCCGGCCGCCCGTCCTGGACGTCGCCGGACCACCGGCGGCCGCCCCGCGCTACCAGCAACGGGGCGGACTGCCGACGCCCGACATTGCCGGGACACCCGACGGCGTGATCCCGAGCACCTACCTGCGCTACCCCGACCAGCCGGTGGTCACGGTGCCGACCCCTCCGGGCGACGGCAGGCCCGTGACCGTCCTGACCCAGACGTTCTCACCCATCCCGCCGGCCGTGTCCAACAACTCGGTGTGGTCCAACCTCAACGCCAGGCTCGGATCTCCGCTGCAGATCCAGCTCGTGCCGCAGGCCGACTACAAGATCAAGTTCGCCACGGTCGTCGCGGGCGACACCCTGCCGGACCTGTTCTTCGCCTCCCCCGACTTCCCCCGGCTGCCGGAGCTGCTGGCCGCCCGGGCGGTCGACCTGACCGAGCACCTGTCGGGTGACGCGATCCTGACCTACCCCAACCTGGCGAACCTGCCCACGGCCTGCTGGGACGTCGGCCGCTTCAACGGCCGGCTCTACGGCTTGCCGTCCCCCCGTGGGGCGGCGCAGAGCGGCGTGCTCCTGCGCCGGGACGACCTGCTGGCCAAGCGGGGCATCCAGGGTGAGGTGTCGAGCTACGACGAGTTCGCCGGCGTCTGTAGGGAGGTCAACAACCCCCGGTCCGGGGTCTGGGCGCTGACCGCGGTGCCCTTGCAGTTCATCCGCAACATGCTGGCGATCCCCAACTTCTGGCGCTTCGACGGCGGCAGCATGCTCAGCTGGTGGACGGCACCCGAGCAGGAGCAGGCCCTCGAAGCGGGCCGCCGGCTCTTCGCCGACGGCCTCGTCAACCCGGACGCGTTCGCCGCCCCCAACAAGAAGACGTGGTTCTCCACGGGCAAGGCCTACTTCACCGACGACGCGATCGCCTCGTGGCCGCAGTACTACTCCAGCGTCAAGGACGACAGCTTCGACATGAGCGGCTGTGCCATCCCCGCCTTCAACGGCGGGGGCACCGGGAAGATGTGGCTGAGCTTCCCGTCCTACGGGTTCGCCGCCGTCGGCCAGCACGCCGCCGACCGGGTGCAGACCATGTTGCGGATCGCCGACTACCTGGCGGCGCCGTTCGGGAGTGCCGAGTACCTCACGGTGCGCTACGGGGTGCCCGGGACCGACTACGAGATCAAGGACGGCAACCCCTCCCTCTCCAAGTCCGGGAGCGCCTCTCGGGAGCTGGGCGTCAAGTTCGTCACCGACGCGCCCATCGTCAACTTCATCCCCGGTCGAGCGGCCGCCGCCCGCAAGCTCGACCAGCTGCTCAGGCAGCTCGTCCCGGCCGCTCTCGCCAACGACGCGGTCTACCTCTACTCGAAGACCGCCGCGGACCGGTTCGCCGGTTCCCAGACGCGGTTCAGCAACCTGGAGAACGACATCCTCCAGGGGCGACGACCCGTCAGCGACTGGCGGGCCGAGGCCGACTCCTGGTGGTCACGCTACGGGTCCCGGATGAGTGCCGAGCTGACCGAGGCCTACCACGCCGCCGGCCGAGGGTGACGTCGGGGCTCGACCGTTGACGGCCCCGGCGACCCGCTCAGCGACCTGGACGGGTGTGAGGGCCGTCGTATCCACCACCTCGGCCTGGTCCGTCAGCCAGGTCCGAAGTGCCTCGGCGTACGGCTCCAAGTAGGCCAGCCGGAAGGGGGAGGGCCCCATCACGTCGTCCTCCTCGATCCGGCGCCGCAGCGTGGCCTGGTCGGCGTGGAGGACGACGTGCCGCACCGGGATGCCGTAGGCAGCGAGGCCCGAGCTGATCTCGTGCCAGTACGGCTCGACGAGCACGGTCATCGGCATCACCAGCGTCCCGCCCGTGTAGGCGAGGATCTGACGGGCCGTCTCGACGACGAGGGGGCGCCAAGGCGGCCAGTGCTGGACGTTGTCCGTCGGCGGCAACCCCGGCGTGACGTCCATAAGGGTCACGCCGACCTTCTCGGCGTCGAACACCCGGGCGTGCGGGATGAGGGGCTGCAGCAGGGCGGCGGTCGTCGTCTTCCCTGCTCCATGGGTTCCGTTGAGCCACACGATCACCCGGTCGACGTTAGCCGCCGTCCGGTCCGGCCGTCGGCAACCAGGACCTCAGGTGAACGTCCGGCAACGACTTACTACTGAAGCCGTGTTGTCAGGACATTCTCCCCTAGCATGGAGCGGCCCACCCGACGAAGGAGTCGATGATGACCACCGTCCACCGCCGTACCCTGTGCTCCGCCGCACCCGCTGTCGCGATCATCCTGCTGGGCTCCCTGGCCGCTGCGTGCGACCGCTCGAGCGGTTCCACCGCCAGCCCCACCCAGAACGCCTCGGCCACCGAGGTGACGCTCACCGTCACGTCGAACGCCATCGCCGGAGGCAAGAACGCCGCCGAGGCCGACTGGTACGCCAACTACGTCATCCCCAAGTTCACCGAGGCCCAGAAGGCCAAGGGGGTCAACGTGACCCTCAAGTTCCAGCCATCGGGCGTCGACGACGAGCAGTACAAGGCCAAGCTCGCGCTGGACCTCAAGAGCAAGTCCGGGGCCGACGTCATCGCCCTCGACGGGATCTGGGTCGGGGAGTTCGCCGAGGCGGGCTACATCAAGCCGCTCAGCGACGTCGTCGGCGCCAACGTCACCTCGTGGGACGGCTGGGCGCAGATCCCGAAGGCTGTGCAGGCCAACAGCTCCTACAACGGCAAGGTCTACGGCGTGCCGGGAGGCACCGACGGCCGCGTCCTCTACTACAACAAGAAGCTCTTCTCCCAGGCGGGCATCGCCGTCCCGTGGAACCCCACGAGCTGGCAGGACGTGCTCGACGCCGGGGCCAAGCTCAAGGCGGTCTCGGGCGTCACCCCGATCCAGATCAACGCTGGCACCGCCATGGGTGAGGCGACGACGATGCAGGGCGCCCTCGACCTGCTCGTCGGCACCGGGGCGGAGATCTACCAGGACGGGAAGTGGCAGGGCAACACCCAGAACACGCGCGACGTCCTCGGGTTCTACAAGAGCCTGCTCGACCAGGGGCTCATGGACAAGAACTTCCAGCAGGCCGCCAAGGGCCGCGACGAGTCGTTCGCCGCGTTCGCCGCCAACAAGATCGGCGTGCTGCTGGAGGGCGACTACTTCTGGCGCTCGGTCATCAACCCCGACAAGGGCTCGGCGCCTATGACGAGCCGCGACGCCGACGTCGGGTTCGTCCAGATCCCGGCCAAGGCGAAGGGACAGGGCATCCGCAGCCAGGACGTCGTCTCCATGTCCGGGGGCGGGGGCACCTTCCTCAACCCCAACAGCAAGTTCCCCCAGCAGGCGTGGGAGCTGATCCAGTTCATGTACTCTCCCGACGCCGTCAAGGCGCAGCTGGCGGGCTCGGCCCGGATCACCGCCCGGCAGGACGTCAACAAGGAGATCCTCAGCAAGGACCCGCTCCTGTCGCTGATCTCCGACAAGGTCCTGCCCATCACCGCCTACCGGCCGGGGCTCGCGGTCTACCCCCAGGTGTCGCAGGCGCTGCAGCAGGCCACGGCCGACATCGTCTCCGGCAAGTCGGTCGACGACGCGGCGGCGACCTACCAGTCGGCGGTCGAGAAGGTCACCGGGGGAGCCGACAAGGTCAAGAAGTCGTGACGGCCGGGGGGTCGGCGGAGTCGTCCGACGCCGCCGGCCTGGGCCGGGCCCGGGCCCTCGCGTTCATCACGCCCGCCTTCCTGCTCATCGCCGCGTTCCTCGTCTTCCCCGCGGCGTGGACGATCTGGCTGGGGATGACCGACTTCCGGCTCACCGGAGCGGCCGCCGCCGACCCGCAGTTCGTCGGCATCGACAACTACCGGGCGGCGGTCACCGACCCGTCGTTCCGCAGCTCGCTCGGCCTGACGTTCCTGTTCGTCATCGGCTCGGCGATCATCGGGCAGAGCATCCTCGGGTTCCTCATCGCGTGGTCGATGCGCTCGGTGCCCAAGGCCGTGAAGGGCATCGTCGAGACCCTGGTGCTCCTGGCGTGGATCCTGCCGAGCTCGATCGTCGCGTTCCTCTGGGTGGCGTTCCTCAACCGGGACGGGGGCACGCTCAGCACCATCCTGCACACGCCCGGCACCGCGTGGCTGCTGGACTACCCGATGGCGTCGATCATCGTCTACAACACCTGGCGCGGCACCGCGTTCTCGATGCTGCTGTTCTCCGCCGCGCTGGGGGCGGTGCCGCCGTCCCAGCTCGAGACGGCCCGGCTCGCCGGAGCGTCGACCTGGCAGCAGTTCCGCGACGTGGTCTTCCCGCACATCCGCGGCCACGTCCTCACCAACACCCTGCTCATCTCCCTGTGGACCTTCAACGACTTCGGTCCCTACCTGCTGACCGCAGGCGGTCCCGACCACGCCACGGAGACGCTCCCGGTCTTCATCTACCTGCGGGCGCTCTACGGCGGCCAGCTGGGCTACGGGTCGGCGATCTCCTTCATCATGCTGCTCATCAACCTCGTCGTCGCCCTGGTCTACATCCGGCTGCTGCGCGAACGCCGCGGTGCGAAGGTCACCGCCGACCCCGTGGTCGCGGCCGAGTCCCGAGGGGAGGGGAGCTGACGTGACCCCTGCCGCCGTGGTCCGCCGGATCGGCTTCTACGCCCTCATCACCCTCCTGTCGGTCTTCTTCGCCCTGCCCCTCCTGTGGCTGGTGCTCACCCCGTTCGACAAGAACCCGACGCTCACGGTCAAGATCCCGTCCTTCACCCTCGACAACTTCAGCGCGCTCGGGGCGAACCCGTATGCGCTGTCCTCGCTGAAGAACTCGGTGCTCATCTCGGGCGGGGCCATGCTCCTCGTGACCGCCCTCTCGGCGCTCGCGGCCTACGCGCTCTCCCGCGTGCGGGTGCCCGGGCGCGACGCGATCCTCTACGCCCTGCTGCTGCTGTCGTCGATCGTCACCGGCACCGCCGCCATGGTGCCGATCTTCCTGCTGATGTTCCAGCTGGGCCTCATCGACGACCGGTCGGGGGTGACGCTGGTGCTGACCGGTGGGCTGCTCCCCGCCGCGATCTTCATCCTCAAGGACTTCATGGACGCCACGCCGAAGTCCTACGAGGAGAGCGCCAGGGTCTTCGGAGCCAGCCCGCTGCAGGTCCTGCGGCACGTCGTCCTGCCCATCGCGCGACCGGGGCTGGCGACCATCGCCGTGTGGGCCCTCGTCAACGCCTGGGGCGACTTCCTCACGGCCTACATCCTGCTGCGCGACCCGGAGAAGACGCCGGCGGGCGTGCTGATGTACACCTTCTACACCGAGGGCGGGCAGGCGAACCTGCCTCTCATCTCGACCTTCTCGCTCGTCTACGCGCTGCCGGTCGTGGTGCTCTACCTGTTCGTCAACCGCCGCTACGGCTTCCGCTTCCATGGCGGGATCAAGTCGTGAGCACGTCTCCGGGAGAAGAGAACTGATGGCCAGCATCGACCTCGTCGGGCTCTCCAAGGTGTACGCCGGTGGCGTCGCCGCCGTCGACGACCTGTCCCTCACCATCGCCGACGGGGAGTTCTTCGCCCTGCTCGGCCCGTCGGGCTGCGGCAAGACGACGCTGCTGCGCACCATCGCCGGCCTGGAGGAGGCGACCTCCGGGCAGCTGCTGCTGGGCGGCAAGGACGTGACCCGGCAGCCGCCCGGCAAGCGCGACGTGGCCATGGTGTTCCAGGACTACGCGCTCTTCCCGCACATGGACGTCACCGACAACATCAGCTACCCGCTGAGGATCCAGAAGATGCCGAAGGCGGAGCGGCGCGCCAAGGCCGAGTCGACCGGGGCCGGGCTGGGTCTGGAGAAGCTCATGGACCGGCGTCCGGGACAGCTCTCCGGCGGACAGCAGCAGCGGGTCGCCCTCGCCCGCGCCATCGCCTACCAGCCGGCGGTGTTCCTCTTCGACGAACCGCTCTCCAACCTGGACGCCCGGCTGCGGCTCGAGGCGCGCACCTTCCTCAAGCGCCTCCAGCACGACCTGCGGGTCACCACGGTGTTCGTCACCCACGACCAGGCCGAGGCCCTCGCCATGGCCGACACCATCGCGGTCATGGAGGCGGGCCACATCCGCCAGCTCGGCACGCCGTCCGAGGTGTTCCACCGGCCGGCCAACACCTTCGTCGCCAACTTCATCGGCTCGACGCCCATGAACCTCGTTCCCGGGGGCGCCTTCGCACGCGACGTCGTCCCCGAGGGCGACGAGCTGCTCGTCGGCTTCCGGCCGGAGTACACGCAGCTGGAGACGGCGTCGCCCAGTGGTAGGTACGCGTTGCAGGGCAAGGTCAACATCGTCGAGAACCTCGGTGCCAGCATGCTCGTGTCCGTGATGTGCGGCGGACGCTCCGTGCAGGCCCTGGTGTCGGAGGGGGAGGAGCCTCCCGTGGACGCCGAGGTCTGGGTGACCCCGGTCGACCGTCGCGTCCTGCGCTACCGCGCCTCCGACGGCGAGCTGCTCGAGTCCGAGACCGCGTCGGTGTGACCCTGGGCGCCACGCTCCTCGAGGCCAGCGGCACCTGGACCCCGGACGACCGCGCCGAGAACCAGTGCGTGGCCGTGGGGTTCGACGTCCCCCACGATCTGCCGGCGGTGCTGGTGGAGCTCGAGTACGAGCCGGTCGACGGGGCCGTCCTCGATCTCGGAGGCCAGGGGCCCGACGGCTACGTCGGCTGGTCGGGTGGCGCCCGGTCGCGTTACGTCGTGTCGGCGGACTGGTCGACACCGGGGTACCGGCCCACGCCCGTCACCGCCGGGCGCTGGGATGTGCTCGTCGGTCTGCACCGGATCCCCCCGGCGGGGGTGCCCTACCGGATCCGGGCCTCCGCGGCGACGCGTGACGTCGTCGAGGCCGAACGGGCCCGGCAGCCCGAGGCGCCCCCGGTGCCCGAGCGCGGCCCCCGTCGCACGCTCCCCGACCTGGACGGGATGCGGTGGCTGGCCGCGGACTTCCACGCGCATACGGTGCACTCCGACGGGGTGCTGAGCATCGAGGCCCTCGCCGCGCTGGCCGTCTCCCGAGGGCTCGACGCGCTCGCGGTGACCGACCACAACACGACGAGCCACCATCCCTTCCTGCCCTCGGTGGGGGACCGCTACGGGATCCGGCTGGTCCCCGGGCAGGAGGTCACCACCGACCGCGGTCACGCGAACGCGTTGGGAGACATCGGGTTCGTGGACTTCCGCAACCCCGGGGCGCAGTGGCAGCGCGACGTCGAGGCGCGCGGCGGCATCCTGTCGGTGAACCACCCGCTGGGCGGCGACTGCTGCTGGCGGATGCCCCTCGACCACCCCTCGACGGTCGCGGAGGTGTGGCACTCGTCCTGGCACGCCCTTCCGGTGCTGCACAACTGGGGTGGGCCGCTGGCGTGGTGGCTGGCCTGGGACCGGGCCACGACGCCCATCGGGGGAAGCGACTTCCACCGGCCGGGCGACGACGCGCTGCCCGGGCGGCCGACGACGTGGGTGCTCACTGACGGCGACGACGTCCTCGGGGGCGTGGCGGCCGGGCGCTCGGCGGTGTCCGCCGACCCGTCGGGTCCGGTGCTGCTGCGCCAGGGCGACGAGCTGCTGGTCGTCGGCGGGGAGGGGCTCCTGCTCTCGGGGTTCGACGCCGGGCGCCGGCCGGTGACCGGCGAGCGGTCGACGTATGCGGCGGGCCGAGGACCGTGGTGGCTCGAGGACGACCAGATGCGCGTGCTGGCCCTCTGCGGCTGACCTAGGGGGTGGGGACGCCGGCCGCGGTGCGCGCGACGTGCCGGGAGACGGCCACGCCCAACGCGGCGGTGGCCACCGCCGAGACCATGGTCGGCACGAGCACAGCGAAGCCCGTGCTGTCGGCGGTGCCACCGAGCACCACCATCGCCGTGAAGCCCCCCACCAGCTGCAGCACCGACACGAGCGAGAGCAGGCTGGTGGCCGTGCTGCGGTTGGGCCGGGTCACCGCGACCGGGTGGCGCCAGCGCCGCCCGAGGACGATGACCGCGACGAGGCAGCAGGCGCCCACCGCGAGGGTCACCATCCCGGCCACGATGAGCCCGTGCAGCGGAGGCGAGGTCTGCAGCACCGAGAGCCACAGCAGGCACAGCGCCACGTCGACGGCGATGAAGACGCCGGCCGCGAGGGACCGGGCCGTCCCCGTGGCGATGAGGGGCCGGCGCTCCTCCGCCCCGGGGGAGGTCACAGCGTGGCCACCGGCCAGGCGCCGTTGGGGTAGCCGGTGTTCTCGGCGACCTTCTGGTCCATCACCGTCTTGGCCGCGCGGCACGACGACTTGAGGTTCTCGCCCGCGACGTAGAAGGCGCCGGCGAAGATCCCCGAGGCCACCACCGCCGTGAGGATCCCGGTCGGGATGAGGAAGATCGTGCCGGTCTGGCCCAGAGCGACGAGGATCGCCGCGATGTAGGCCCCGATGGCGGTGATCATGATGCCGAAGAACAGCTGGATGGCCGACGAGACGTCCTTGAGGGCTCCGCTGATCCCGTCGGTGAGCTGCGTCTTGACGTTCTGCAGCGCCGTCTTCTGCAGGGGCGCCTGCTGCTTGTACTGGTCGGCCGCCGAGCCCTTCCAGCTGTCGTCGACGGAGAGCGACCCGACGTCGGCGAGGGCCACCCGGCCGCTCACCGGAGCGCCGACCTGCGAGCTCCAGGCGTCGGCCTTGCTCGAGACGGCGCTCGGGGAGCCGAGGTTGCTGAGGATCTCCATGAGCGGCGCGTAGAAGGCCTGGATCTTGTCCATGAGGCCGTTCCAGAGGTCGCGGATCTTGTCGGCCAGCCAGCCGAGGCCCCACGGGACCCAGTCGAGGATGTCGTTGACGGCGTTCTGGAGGTCCTGGACCAGGCCGTCGATCCGGTTGACCAGGTTCCTGATGTCGTCTGCGGTGCCGGACATGGTGTCCCCTTCTGCTGTGCGGTGGGCGGGTGCTCGGACGGAGGGTGGTCGGCTCAGCCGACCGGTTCCCAGGCGCCCCGGTACTGCTGCTCGGCGCTGTGCTCGTTGACCTCGTAGTTGTGCTTCACCTGCAGCAGGGTCTCCGAGATGTTGCCGGTCTGCGTGGAGCCGTCGGCGAGGAGCATGGCCACCTTGTTCTGGGCCGAGTCGTAGCTGTCGGTGAGACCGACCGTGGCTGCGGCCCAGGAGAGCTCGGACTCACCGAGACCGAGACCCCAGGCACTGTTCTCGGCCGTGAGCAGCGTGCCGGACGTCGTCTCCCACGTGTCGGCGTCCTTCTTCAGGGCTTGGAGCTGGACCTCGTAGGTCATGTCGGTCTCCTTCGGGGGGTCAGTGGTCGGGGGCGCTGGGTCGAGCGTGGAGTCGCTGGGTCGAGCGTCGAGAGCTAGGGCCGCAGGCCGAACGAGCGCGCCATCGCGCGGGGGTCCTGCGACAGGCGCTGCATCTCGCCGAGGGGGCTGCGGTCGACGATGGCCTGCACGTCGTGGCCCGCCAGCTGCTGGTAGGCGTCCTGGATCGCCTGCAGCGCCTCCCGGCCGATGTTGTTGGCGTGCGCGGACTCCAGCCAGCCCCGGTCGAACGACAGGTCGACGACCGACCCGTTGCCGGCGATCGTCGCCTTGGCGTGTCCGGACGGGCTCCGCCCGGCGAACTCCCGGGTCAGGTGGGCCTGGATCTCGCGCTTCACGTCCTCGATGCCGTCGACCAGCTCGCGCAGCTGGTCGCGCATCGACTGCATGGAGCTCTCCACCACGCCGGACCCGTCGGCGGCGGACGCCTCGCTCAGCCGCTGCGCGAGCTCGTCGGCCGGCAGGGGCGTCGGTGCGGAGACGGCACGTTCGTCGGCCCGGGCCACGTCGGCGCCCCAGGTGTTCATGCGTTCGACCCCGGCCGCCGTCATCGCGTCGTTGACCGCGGCCGCGAGGGTCTGCGGTGACAGGTGCTGCCGCCAGGTCATCGAGACGAGGATCTGGGTGAGGCGCCCCTGCGTGTCGAGCGTGACCGTCACCGCGCCGGTGCCGTCCTTGGCGGTGACCGGGCTGAGGTGCTGGCCGGCCTCGCGGAAGCCCGCGCCCTGGCGCGCCAGCTCGTCGCGGGTGCGTCCCACGGTCTCCATCGGGTCGTGCACGGTGCCCCCAGGTCGGTCGGCTCACGGTCGGGTGTCAGGTCGACGCTACGGCGCGGTGCCGGTCCGCGCCCGCTCCACCCTGTCGTGTCCGCTCACGACCTCGCCTGAGCACCAGCACTCAGATCGGGTGGGGTCGGGTCATCACTGTCGTGTCGTACCGCCGCCGCGGTCGTGCGCGCTCACCGCCGGCCGGCCCGCGGGACGGTGCCGCCTCAGGTCAGTCGTCGAACGACAGCAGGACCTTGCGCAGCAGGCTGTTCAGCTGGTCCAGCTCGCGGGGGGAGAGGGCCGCGAGGAGGTCCCGTTCCCGGGCCATGCCGCGGTGCAGGTGGTCCGTCCAGGTCTGGCGACCCAGGGGGGTGGGGCGGACGAGAGTGCGTCGTCGGTCCAGCGGGTCCTCCTCGCGGGTGACGTGGCCCGACTCGACGAGCCGGTCCAGCCGGCTCGTCATCGCGGCGCGCGTGACGTGACAGACGTCGGCCAGCATCGCCGGCGTGGCCTCGACGGGGTAGGGCTGCACCATGAGGGCGTGCAGGGTCTTGACGTCCTCGAGCGTGAAGCTCTGGCCGGCGTGGGCGAGCGCGTCGGCCTTGCCGAGCCTCCGCAGGACGTACTGCATCCGGGTCACCGCCCCCTCGATCGCCGGGTCGATCTCCGGGACCTGGGTCACCCAGCGGGCCACGTGGGCATCCACCGCGTCGTGAGCGGGACGTCGCCTCGGCATACCGTCGATTGTCGCACCGACGGGGACATCGGTACAGCGTCGAAAGATCCTCTGTTTAATAGTTCGACGACGTACTAATATCCTGACGGTGCGAACCGACCGTCCCGACCGTCCTGGCGCCCGACGCGGCCCGGGGAGCCGGGACTTCCGGCTCCTGCTGAGTGGCCAGGCCCTCTCCTGGGTGGGGGACGCCTTCCAGCCGATCGCTTTGTCGTTCGCCGTGATCGGTACCGGTGGCTCGGCCACCGACCTGGGGCTCGCGCTGGCCAGTGGCGTCGTGGCCCGCCTGGTGTGCACCCTGGTCGGCGGGGTCTGGGCCGACCGGGTGCGCCCTCAGGCCGTGATGATCGCGGCCGACGTGCTGCGGGCGGCGGCCGCGCTCGCGATGGCCCGGGTGGTGATGACGGCCGACCGGCCGCTGTGGCTGCTGTGCGGCCTGGTGGCGGTGTTCGGCGGCGCCGGCGCGTTCTTCTACCCCGCGATGTCGGCGCTGAAGCCGATGCTCGTGCCGCCGGCCGGGCGTCAGGCGGCCAACGCCGCGCTCAGCACGGTGCAGACCACGGCGATGACGGTAGGCCCGGCGCTCGCGGGCGTCCTCATCGCGGTGCTTGGCGCGCCCTTCGGGTTCGTCGTCAACGCCGCGAGCTTCGTCGTCTCCGCGGTCACCGTGGGACTCGTCCGCGCCCGGATCGGCCGTGGGGCGCGGGCCGGGTTCCTCGACGAGCTGCGGGGCGGCTGGTCGGCGATCCGGACGCGTGACTGGCTCCTCTGGGGAGTCGTCGCCGCCGGCGTCTACCACGTCGCCAACGGGGTCATCCTCGTCACCGTCAACGTCGTCGCCCTCACCCGGCTGGGGGGCCCGTCCGCGCTCGGGGTCATCTCGGCGGCGGAGGGGCTCGGCGGGGTGGCGGGGAGCCTGCTGGCCCTACGGCTGCGGCCGCGCCGGCCGCTCGTCGCGGGCTTCGTGGCCCTCGGTCTCATGCCGGTCTGGGTGCTCTCCTACGTCTGGCCCGGCACGCTGACCGGCGTCCTCGTCGGAGCGGTCGTCGGCTACACCGGCCTGATGTTCTTCGGCGTATGCTGGGAGACGGCGATCCAGAACCACGTGCCGCACGAGCTGCTGGCCCGGGTGTCCTCCTGGGACGTCCTCACCTCCTTCGTGGGTATGCCGCTGGGCCAGGCTCTCGCCGGGCTCCTGACCGACCGGTTCGGTGTCCGTCCGGTGCTGTCGGGAGCAGCCGCGGTGCTCTTCGTGGCCGGTGTGGCGCCGCTCGCCGTCCGCGGCACGCGCCGGCTGTCCGACGGGCCCGTGTCGGACGGGGGTCAGGCCGGTGCCCCGACGTCGGCCTCGGCCCGCAGCCGTGACCGCTCCGCCCGCAGCGCCGGCCGGTAGCCGAACGCGCCGAGCACGCTGAACGCTGCGAGGACCACCATGGCCACCGGGGTCGAGGTGTGAGCCGCCAGCGGTCCGGCGAGCGCCGCCGTGAGGCTGAACCCGAGGAACGAGACCATCGAGTTCATCGACAGCACCGTCGACCGGTTGCGCGCGGACGCCTCCCGGTGCAGCAGCGCGCTGTGCACCGGACCGCCTGCGCCGTGCAGCGTGTAGGTGACGGCGTAGGCCGCCACGAGGGCGACCGGCCCGGCGACCAGACCCATGACCACGGCCCCCGCCCCGTTGAGCACCCGCGCGAGGATCGCCGTCCGCACCACACCGAGACGCCGGCTGCCCACGGCCGCGAGGGCCGAGCCGAGGGCGAACAGCCCCCAGCCACCACTGGCGACCGGACCCATGACCGCCGCCGCAGCGTCCTCGCTGCCGAGCAGCTCGGACAGCCGGATCGGCTGGAAGGTCTCGAAGACGACCATGGCGGCCGACCAGAACAGCTCCACCGACACGAGGCCGCCGAGGACGCGGTTGTGCCGGAGGAGGGACAGCCCCTCCCGCACCACGACCGGCGCCTCTCGCACCGACGCGGCGGCCCGACGCATACCGACGCCGCTGCCCGCTCCCTGCCGCCGCGGCTCCTCGAGGACGAGCAGCACGGCGCCGAGGTGGACGACGCCGAGCCCCAGGTAGAGCAGGCCCGGCAGCAGCAGGGCGCTCTGCGTGCCGATGGGGTGCCACCAGACCAGCCCGCCGGAGATCAGCGCACCGGCGGCCATCGCCGACCCGAGCACCGTGCCCTGTCGGGCCAGGTCACGGTCGACGTCGGCCCCCGGCTCCGTCGCGTGGACGGTGTCGACGAACCACGCCTCCAGCGGCCCGGAGTCGAGGGCCCGGAACACCCCGGTCAGGACCGCGGCCAGCGCGAACTGCCACCAGGCCGTGGCCGTGTAGAAGACGACCGCCGAGGCGATCAGGAACACCGCTGCCGTGACGTAGACGGGCTTGCGCCCGAACGCGTCGGCGAACCCGCTGGTGGGCAGCTCGAGGAGGAAGACGGTGATGCCGGTGAGGGAGGTGGCCGAGAGGGCCTCGGGGACGGTCAGGCCGCGTTGCAGGGGCCAGAGCGTGAGGATGCCGACGACCAGCCCCACCGGGAACCAGCGCGTCACGGTCAGGGTGAGGAAGACGCGGCGCGCAGCCGCCGGGGTGAGGGCGGCGGAGAGCGGCGTCATGCCCGGTCGCCCCGCGGGGAGCCGTCGAGGTCGACGGGGTAGGCGTACGTGTAGACCGCGATGCGCTTGGCCTGCGGGTTGCCCTGGCCGACTCGCCGGTAGCGCTGGAGCACCTCCTCGAGCTCACGCCGCATCTGCGTCATCTGCTCCAGGGTGACGAGAGCGACGTTGTCGTTCAGCCCGAGCTGGTCCACCCACTCCAGGGGCCAGTCGTGCTCGACGTCGAGCCACTGCTCGGCCTTGGTGGCCAGGTGCCGCACGTAGTCGCGGGAGAGCCAGTTCAGGGCCGTGAGGGCGTCCTCGTCGTCGGCCAGCTCGCTCTGGGTCCACGAGTGCTGCTCGGTCGCCGCCCGCCAGAGCCGCTCCTTCCCCTTGCCGTCGCCGGTGTCGGCGACGAGGCCGACCGTCTCGAGGCGGCGCAGGTGGTAGCTCGTCGCCCCCGAGTTGGTGCCGAGCAGGCCGGCCAGCGCGGTCGCGCTGGAGGGGCCGCTGCGGCGCAGCTGGGAGACGAGGCGCGAGCGCAGCGGGTGGGCCAGCACCTTGACCGCCTCGGCGGTGAGGTGCAGCTCCGACGGGCCGTTGTCGTGTCCCCACATGCCGGGGGCGGGTTGGGTGATCGGGTCCATGCGTGCACAGTACCTCTGCACACTTCGTTTGCACAAGACTTCTGTACGGAGGTCCGCGCGGCGCATCGCCGCAGGTCAGAGGCGGTATGCGGGGGCGGCGGCGGAGATTTGGGCCGCCACGGGCGCCCCCCTACACTGGTGAGGTCGTGCTGCTCCGGCGGCATACGGACGCTCACCGTCCGGCCCGGACGCGGCATACGAACTCTCATCGACACGAAAGCTGACCACTGTGCGCACGTACACCCCCAAGCCCGGCGAGGTCACCCGCGCCTGGCACGTCATCGACGCGACCGACGTCGTGCTCGGCCGCCTGGCCAGCCAGACCGCGATCCTCCTGCGGGGCAAGCACAAGGCGACGTTCGCCCCCCACGTCGACACCGGTGACTTCGTCATCATCATCAACGCCGACAAGGTCGTGCTCACCGGCTCCAAGGCCGAGAAGAAGCAGGCCTACCGTCACTCGGGCTTCCCGGGCGGTCTGAAGTCGACCTCCTACACCGAGCTGCTCCAGAAGCACCCGACGAAGGCGGTCGAGAAGGCGATCCGCGGCATGCTGCCGCACAACTCGCTGGCGCGTCAGCAGCTGACCAAGCTCAAGGTCTACACCGGCCCGGCTCACCCCCACGAGGCCCAGAAGCCCGTCCCCTTCGAGCTCACCCAGGTCGCGCAGTAAGCGCCGCGGCGCTTCGCGACCACCCTGACTTCCGCTGCCACTGAGAACACCAAAGGAAACCCGTGTCTGACACCCCCGACGTCCTCGAGACCGACGAGCCGGAGCTGAGCTCCTACACCTCCGAGTCCACCGCCGGCTCCGTCGCCGGCGAGCCCGCCCGCCGCCCCAGCGCCTCGGCGCCGGGGGCCGCCACCGGGCGCCGCAAGCAGGCCATCGCCCGCGTGCGCATCGTGCCCGGCACCGGCGAGTGGACCATCAACGGCCGCACGCTCGAGTCGTACTTCCCCAACAAGGTCCACCAGCAGATCGTCGGCGAGCCCTTCGCCGTCCTCGACCTGACCGGTGCCTACGACGTGCTCGTCCGCGTGCACGGTGGTGGCCCCTCAGGCCAGGCCGGCGCCGTCCGCCTCGGTGTCGCCCGCTCCCTCAACGGGGTCGACGAGGAGCTGAACCGCGCGACGCTCAAGAAGGCCGGCTTCCTCACCCGGGACGCCCGCGTGCCCGAGCGCAAGAAGGCCGGGCTCAAGAAGGCCCGCAAGGCTCCGCAGTACAGCAAGCGCTGACCAGGGTCGGCTGGTCGAGGGCGGTCCCGGGGTTCCGGGGCCGCCCTCGCCGCGTCACCCGGCGGGGGCCCACCCGCCGGGGTAGTAGGTTCGGTCGCCGGCACCCGCTGGACCACGGGCAACCACCGGAACCACCGGGGCCGGCGCAGGAAGGCGGACGCAGCACAGTGGCTCGACTCTTCGGTACGGACGGCGTTCGCGGACTGGCGAACGAGGACATCACGGCTGAGCTGGCTCTCGACCTGGCCGTGGCGGCGGCGCACGTGCTCGCCGAGTCGGGCGCTTTCGAGGGACACCGCCCCACGGCGGTGGTCGGCACCGACGGGCGGGCCTCCGGGGAGTTCCTCTCCGCGGCGACGATCGCGGGCCTGGCGTCGGCGGGGGTCGACGTCCTCGATGCCGGCGTGCTGCCCACCCCCGCGATCGCCTTCCTCACGGCCGACACGAAGGCCGATCTCGGGGTCATGCTCTCGGCGTCGCACAACCCGATGCCCGACAACGGGATCAAGTTCTTCGCCCGGGGCGGCCACAAGCTCGCCGACGAGGTCGAGGACGCGATCGAGGCGCGGATGCGCGAGCCCTGGCAGCGACCCACCGGAGCGGGCGTCGGTCGGGTCCGGCGGCTGGAGGACGGTCAGGAGCGCTACATCGAGCACCTGCTCGGCGTGCTGCCCAACCGGCTCGACGGTCTGCACGTGGTCGTGGACGCGGCCAACGGCGCGGCGTCGACCACCTCGCCCGAGGCGTTCCGGCGGGCCGGTGCGACGGTCACCGTCATCGGCGCCGAGCCCGACGGCTTCAACATCAACGACGGTTACGGCTCCACCCACCTCGAACCCCTGTGCGCCGCCGTGGTGGCTGCCGGCGCGGACCTGGGGATCGCCCACGACGGCGACGCCGACCGCTGCCTCGCGGCCGACGGCCTCGGTCGGCCGGTCGACGGTGACCAGATCATGTCCGTGCTGGCGATCTCGTTGCGCGACAAGGGTCGTCTGCCCGCTGACACCGTCGTCGCCACGGTGATGTCCAACCTCGGCATGCTCCAGGCGATGAAGCGCGAGTCGGTCGTCGTGCGCCAGACCGCGGTCGGCGACCGGTACGTGCTCGAGGACATGAAGGCCGGCGGGTACGCCCTCGGCGGCGAGCAGAGCGGCCACGTCATCTTCCTCGAGCACGGGACGACCGGCGACGGCGTGCTCACCGGGCTCATGCTGGCCGCCCGCGTCGCCGAGACCGGCCGTCCGCTGGCCGACCTCGCCGGGGTCATGACCCGGCTGCCTCAGGTGCTGCTCAACGTGCGCGGCGTCGACACGTCCCAGGTGGACTCCCACGCCGCCGTGCAGGGCGACGTCGCGCAGGCGACCCGGGAGCTCGGCTCGTCGGGACGGGTCCTGCTGCGGAAGTCGGGCACCGAGCCCCTGGTGCGTGTCATGGTCGAGGCGGCCGACGAGGCCCAGGCCCAGGCGGTGGCCGAACGCCTCGCGGACTCCGTACGCACGCATCTCGCGCTGCGGTGAGGGAGGCGGCATGAGGCTGGTCATGTTGGGCGGCGGGGGTTTCCGCACACCCCTCGTGTATGCCGCGCTCGCCGCGACCGGTGCCGGGGTCACCGACGTCGTGCTGCAGGACACCGACCGCGACCGCCTGGACGTTATGGCCCACGTGCTGGCGCCGATCACCGCCGCCTCACCCGGGACCGCGCCGCGCGTGACGACGACGACCGACCTCGACGTCGCCCTGGAGGGGGCGGACTTCGTGTTCTCGGCGATCCGGGTGGGCGGGCTGGCGGCCCGGGTGCAGGACGAGCGCGTCGCCCTGGACCTCGGTGTGCTGGGGCAGGAGACCACCGGCCCCGGGGGGATCGCCTACGGGCTGCGTACCATCCCGGTCGCCCGCGCGGTCGCCGAGCGTGTCCGGGCGGTGGCCCCCGACGCGTGGGTCATCAACTTCACCAACCCCGCCGGCATGATCACCGAGGCCATGCGGGCGGTGCTCGGCGACCGGGTCGTCGGCATCTGCGACACCCCGATCACCATGGCCAAGAGGGCGGCCCGGCTGCTGGGGATCCCCGGCGACGCCCGGGTCGAGCTCGACTACGTAGGCCTGAACCACCTCGGCTGGCTGCGGGGGCTGTCGTGGGACGGCACCGACCACCTGCCGCGTCTCCTCGCGGACGACGCCCTGCTCGGCGCCACCGAGGAGGGCCAGCTCTTCGGGCTGGACTGGGTGCGCGAGCTCGGGGCGCTTCCCAACGAGTACGTGTACTACTACGACTTCACCCGCGACGCGGTGGCCGCGATCAGGGGGAGCGGGCCCACCCGCGGAGAGTTCCTGCGCGGGCAGCAGGACGCGTTCTACGCCGCCGCCGGCGCCGACCCCCGGCGGGCCCACATCCTCTGGACGGCCACGCGGGACGAGCGCGAGAGCACCTACATGGCGGCCGAGCACGCGGGTGCGCCGCGAGGCGGGGAGACGGGGGTCGCCGACGTCGGGGGCTACGAGGGCGTGGCCCTGGCCCTCATGCGGGCCATCACCCACGACGAGGAGGCCACGATGATCCTCAACGTCGCCAACGGGTCCACCGTGACCGCGCTGCCCCCCGACGCCGTCGTCGAGGTGCCGGTGACGGTCGGCAGGGAGGGTCCACGGCCCCTGCCGGTGACGGCGCCCGACCTACACCAGCTGGGACTCATGGCGCAGGTCAAGGCGGTGGAACGGCTGACCATCGAGGCGGCCGTGACGGGGTCACCCGTGGCCGCCGAGCAGGCCTTCGCCCTCCACCCACTGGTCGACTCTGTCACCACCGCCCGGTCCCTGCTGCAGGCGTACCGCGAGCGGATCCCGCAGGTCGACGCGGTCCTCTCCGCATGACCGGCCCACGCCCCGGGCTCGATGTCCGTACCGAGCGCACCGCGCACCGACCCGGCGAACCCGTACCGCTGCTCGTCGACGCCGAGGACGACGGTTCCGTCGTCATCGAGGTGAGCCACATCGGTGAGCCGGTCAGCCGGCACACCGTGCAGCTGCAGCCCGGTCGGCAGGCGGTCGACCTCGGCCCACTACCCGTCGGGTCGTACGCGGTCCGGCTGACCACCGGGTCGTCAACCGCCGCAACGGCCTTCGACGTCCTGGCCGACCCGCTGTCCCGTCCTCGCTACGGCTTCCTCGCCGACTTCGCCGCGGACCGGACCGACGACGAAGCGCTGCCCGACTCCCTACGGGCCTTCCACATCAACGTGGTCCAGCTCTACGACTGGATGTACCGCCACGCCGAGCTGGTGCCCCCCACCGACGCGTTCCTCGACGCGCTGGACCGGCCGCTGTCGCTGACGACGGTGCGACGGCTCGTCGCCACGGTGCACGAGATCGGTGGTGCCGCCCTCGGTTACGCAGCCGTCTACGGCGCGGGCGAGGAGTACGCCTCGGCCCACCCCGACGAGGTCCTGCAGCACCGCGACGGGTCGCCCTGGATGCTCGCGGACTTCCTCTGGATCATGGACGTCACCCCGAGTTCGGCGTGGTCGCGGCACATCGTCGCGGCGATGCGCCGAGCCGTCACCGAGGTGGGCTTCGACGGCCTGCACCTCGACCAGTACGGTCACCCCAAGACCGCGCTCACCGCGGCGGGGGAGCGGGTCGACCTGGCGGACGCGTTCCCCGCCCTCATCGACGCCGTGCGCGACGCACTGCCGTCGTCGACCCTGATCTTCAACAACGTCAACGACTTCCCGACCCGGCGGACGGTCACGGCCCGCCAGGACGCGACGTACATCGAGGTGTGGTCCCCGAACGACGACTACGCCGACCTCGTCCGCCTCGTCGAGGTCGCCCGCGACCTCGCGCCCGCCCGCCCGGTCATCCTCGCGGCATACCTCGTCCCGTTCGCGACGGCCGGCGGCGCGGCAGAGGTGGCCACGGCGCGGCTCGCGCTCGCCACCGTCTGGGCGGCCGGTGGCCAGTACCTCCTGCTGGGCGAGGTCGACGGGGTGCTCGTCGACCCTTACTACCCGCGCTACGCCACCCTGGACGCAGCCGCGGTGCGGACCCTGCGGTCGTTCACCGACTTCGCGGTCGCCAACGGAGACCTGCTGTTCGCGAGCGACAGCGGCGAGACCAGCGCCTCGATGGTCAACGGCGTCAACGAGGACGTCGAGCTCATCGGAGCACCCGCCGCCGTCCGACCGGAGGCGGGCCGGATCTGGGTGCGCACGAGCCGGGTCGGTGGGCGGCTGGTCGTGCAGCTCGTCGACTACCGCGGCCAGCCGGACAGCCGGTGGAACCGCAGCGGGGCGGCCAGCGCGCCGGCGTCCGGACTCACGCTGCGGGTGCGGGTGGTCGACCCGAACCCGACGGTGTTGTTCGGGCACCCGCTCGGTGGCCCTCACCTGAGCACCCTTGCGGCGCAAGGGGATGCCGACGGCATCACGGTGACGGTGCCCGACTTCGAGACCTGGGCCCTGCTCGTCGTCGACGGGTAGGGCCGTGGCGCGTCGCCCGTGGGCTCAGACGATCTGGCCCAGCAGGCCCGTGTCGACGTCGTAGAGGAAGCCGCCGACCTGGACGTCCTCGGGGATGAGGGGATGCGTGAGCACCTTGCGCACGTCGAGGCGCAGCGCCGCCTCCTGGTCCTCCACGACGTGGAAGGGGTACCACGTCGCGTCCTTCCGGGCGGAAGCGCTGACCCGCTCGCGCAGCTCGGCCGCGGTGTTGGAGGCCACGGCGCAGCGCGTGTGCGGGACGACGAGGATGCGGTTCACCCCGAGCAGGTGCACCCCGAGGACGAGCGCCTCGAGGGCGGCGTCGTCGACCCGGCCGCCGGGGTTGCGGAAGATCTTCGCGTCGCCCGGCTTCAGGCCGACCATGCGCAGCGGGTCGATCCGCGAGTCCATGCACGTCACCATGGCGACCCCGGCATGCGCCACACCGTCGAACCCCTTGACCGGTGCGGTTTCCGCGTAGGCCCGGTTGGCGGCCAGGAGGTCCTGGAAGTCGTGGTCGCTCATGCGGCGCTCCCGTCCATTCCTCGGACACCAGGGCGGTCGAGGGGGCATGGTTCGGGTTGCGCGGGCGGCGACCACAGGCGGTCGCACGGGCGAGGGCAGCACATCGGGACGGACCTCCTCTTGCAGGGGTGACGCCAGCCTAGGGGTCGGCGGACCGCGCCTCGCAGGTTCGCGCACCGCAGCAGCCAGGCGCGGGCTCAGTGACGACCATGACGTCTTGCAAGGAAGAAAGGCACCACCGGCGCTCGGTGCGACGGCGGTACGCGAGAGATGGCCGACGACGGAGCCAGGTCACGAATCGGCCAATCCTGGGTCACCTGTGGCGCGGATCACCTCGTGTGGTGTCGAATGACCCCGAGAGACGAGGAGATGTTCGAGGCGCCCCAGCGCCTCAGGCCCAGACCGGCGACGACGCCGGTGCTGTGGCCACCCGGCCGTCAGCGGCCGGCCCGCGTGGGGCCAAAGGCGCCCCCAGATCACCTCCAAGGAGGAGCCAGAACAATGATCACTCGCAGGGCAAGCGTGACTGCTCTCGTCGGTGTGGCCGTAGCCGGTCTCGCGTCGGGATGTCTGTCGTCAGGGGGCTCGACGAGCACCGGCGGCGGAGGGGACGCCACCGCCAGTGGACCGGGCAAGTCGAGTGTCGAGGTCATGTACGGCTTCGGCAACGAGCAGGAGGCTGCCTTCCAGAAGGACCTCAACAAGTTCGCCTCGGCCAACGGCTTCACCATCAAGTTCACCAAGGCCGGGTCGTGGGACACCGAGATCCGGGCGCGCGTCGCGGGCGGTAACCCGCCGGACGTCGGCCTGTTCCCGCAGCCCGGTGTCATGTGCGACCTGTCCAAGCAGAAGAAGGTGCTCGCCTACGACGACGCCACCGTCGCGACGGACAAGGCCACGCTCGTGCCCGGCTTCGTCGGTGCCGGCACCTGTGCGGATGGCAAGGTCTACGGGCTGCCGTCGGCGGTCAGCGTCAAGTCCCTCCTGTGGACCGACGCGCCGTCGTTCACCGGCGCCGGGTACACCCAGCCGAAGACGCTCGACGAGATGCTCTCGCTCACGGACAAGATCCGTACGGGCGGCAAGACGCCGTGGTGCATCGCGGCGGAGTCCGGCAACGCGACCGGATGGCCGATCACCGACTGGATCGAGGACCTCGTCCTGCGGCTGGCCGGACCCGACAACTACGACAAGTGGGTCACCGGGGCGTTGAAGTTCAACAGCCCCGAGATCAAGCCGGCCTTCGAGTACTTCCAGAAGATCGCCTTCACCGACGGCAACGTCCTCGGCGGCACCAAGGCCATCGTCGCGACGAACTTCCAGACCGGTGGCAACCCGCTGTTCAAGCAGCCCCCCGGCTGCTACCTGTTCAAGCAGGCCACCTTCATCGCCGGCAAGGGCGGGTTCCCGGACGACGTCCTCGCCAAGCTCGACACCGAGGTCGGCGTCTACCCGTTCCCCCCGAAGACGGCCGGTGACAACCCGGTCGAGGTCGGCGGAGACCTGGCGGCGGCGTTCAACAACGACGCCAACACGATCAAGCTGCGCAACTTCATCGCCAGCAAGGACAACGGCGTCGAGGCGGCCAAGGCGGGTTACCTCTCCCCGCACAAGACCGCCGACGCGACGCTGCTGCCCAACAAGGTGCTGCAGAAGATCGCCACGGACGTGCTCTACAAGGCCTCGGCCGCTCGCTTCGACGGCTCGGACCTGATGCCGGCCAAGGTGGGTGCAGGGACGTTCTGGACCGAGCCCGTCAAGTGGATCTCGGGCCAGCAGGACCTCGACACCACGCTCAACAACATCGACGCCAGCTTCCCGAAGGCCAGCTGACCTCGACCCGGCAGCCGCGGAGAGACCCGACCGGTCCCTCCGCGGCTGTCGGATGAACCCTGTGTGCGGCACCGTCTGAGACACCGTCTGAGACTTCTGTGAGAAAGGACCGAGTCCTTGGCCATCAAGCTGCTCAACGCCGTCCTTGCCATCGTCGGCGGCATCGGCGGTTCCATGATCCTCTTCTGGATCCTCAACAAGCTCGCTGAGTCGCTCAAGGGTCGGTGGGAGGACCGCGTCAAACCCTTCATGTTCGCCGGGCCCGCCATCCTCGCCATCGCGGTCTACCTGATCTACCCCGCGATCACGACGCTCCAGCTGAGCTTCGCCAACGATGACTCGTCGGCCTACGTCGGGTTCAAGAACTACGCCAACCTGCTGACGGACAAGAGCTTCCTGTCGGTGCTGTTCAACAACGTTCTCTGGATCCTCATCGTCCCCGCCGCGACGGTGGCCCTCGGCCTCGGCGTGGCGGTCCTGGCCGACCGGCTCCGGCCGCGGGGCGAGAAGCTCAGCAAGACGCTCATCTTCCTGCCGATGGCCATCAGCATGGTCGGTGCGGCCACGATCTGGCGCACCATCTACGAGTACCAGCCGTCGGGCACGCCGCAGACCGGGGCGCTCAACGCCCTCTTCGGCCTCTTCGACAAGGGTCCGTTCTTCTGGTACTCCCTCGACACCCTGCACCTCAACAGCCTGCTCCTGATGATCATCCTCATCTGGACCCAGGTGGGGTACTCGATGGTGCTGCTGTCGGCGGCGATCAAGTCGGTGCCGGAGGACACGCTCGAGGCCGGGCGGATCGACGGGGCGGGTGAGCGGCGGATCTTCTTCAGCCTCGTCATCCCGCAGATCTGGCCGACGCTGACCACGGTCTTCATCACCGTGCTCATCGGGGTCATGAAGGTGTTCGACATCGTCTACGTCACCACGAACGGCAACTTCAACACCGACGTGATCGGCCGGCGGTTCTACGACGAGATGTTCACCCAGGGCAACTACGGGTACGCCGCGTCGATCGTCGTCATCCTCATGATCGCGATCATCCCGGTCCTGATCTACCAGGTCCGTAACTTCCGGGCCGAGGAGGCCGCACGATGAGCACGTCCATCCAGCCCGGAGTCGGCACCCCCGACGAGACCCTCCCCAAGCCGCAGGTCCTGCGGCAGAGCAAGGCCGGCAGCGGCCCGGGCAGCGCCTCGTGGCCCGTTCGTATCGTCGTCGGGGTGCTCTGCGTTCTCTGGGTCATCCCGGTGATCGGTCTGCTCATCAACTCGTTCCGCAGCCGCGACGCGCAGTTCAGCTCCGGCTGGTGGACGGCGATCGCCAACCCGCTGGACTTCACCCAGTGGACGGTGAACAACTTCACCCAGGTCCTCGGTGACAACACCAGCGGCGTCAACATGGGTCAGGCGTTCGTCAACAGCTTCATCGTCACGGTGCCGGCGACGGTCATCCCGATCCTCATCGCGGCGTTCGCGGCCTACGCCTTCGCGTTCATGCAGTGGAAGGGCCGCGACATCGTCTTCGTCATCATCGTCGGCCTGCTCGTGGTGCCCAACCAGGTGGCCCTCGTGCCCCTGCTCAAGCTCTACGGGACGGTCGGCCTCAACGGCACGTTCCTCGCCGTCTGGCTGGCCCACATCGGGTTCGGTATGCCGCTGGCCGTCTACATCCTGCGCAACTACATGTCCGGTCTGCCGATGGCCATCATCGAGTCGGCCAAGATCGACGGGGCGAGCCACTTCACGACCTTCTGGCGGCTCATCATCCCGATGTCCACCCCGGCGCTGGCGTCGTTCGCCATCTTCCAGTTCCTCTGGGTGTGGAACGACCTGCTGATCGCGCTGCTGTTCCTCGGTCGTGGTGACAACACCATCCTCACCGTGGCGCTGCAGGGGCTCCAGGGCCAGACCGGCCAGGGCCGCGAGCTGATCCCGGCCGCCGGCTTCGTCACGATCATCGTCCCGATCATCGTGTTCCTGTCGCTGCAGCGGTACTTCATCCGCGGCATGACCTCGGGTGCGGTCAAGGGCTGAGCCCAGGGCTACGCAGCCACGACGACAGCGCCCGGCGGACCACGGTCCGCCGGGCGCTGTCGTGTGCGGTCTAGCGCCCGGCGAGCTCGTCGCGGCGCGGCGCATACGCCCCGGCTCGGGCGACGGTGATGCCCCCGGTGGCGATGGCCCGCTCGATCGCCGGCCGGACGTCGTCGAGCGCCGCCGTGCGCAGCCGCGCCCGGGCCTCCGGGCCGCCGAGGAGCCCGGCGTCGAGCAGCCCGGACACGAGCCCGGCCATGAACGAGTCCCCGGCCCCGACCGTGTCGGCGACCTCGGTCACCGCCGCGGGGCAGGTGGCGACGGACCCGACGTGGTGCAGCGCGTAGAGCGCGCCCTCACCGCCGCGGGTGACCACCGTGAGGGAGGCCCCCAGCGAGCCCCAGTGGCGCAGGACGTCGGGCACGTAGCGCTCGGGGTAGAGCCACGCGATGTCCTCGTCGCTGGCCTTGACGACGTCGGACAGGGCGATGAGGGCCTCGATGCGCGGCCGCACGTCGTCGGGCGAGCCCATGAGGCTGGGCCGGGCGTTCGGGTCGTAGGAGACCGTCGCGGTGGGGCCGGCCCGCTCCACGAGGTCGAGCACCTGGGTCCCGCCGGGTTCGAGGACTGCGGCGATGCTCCCGGTGTGGACGTGCCCGTACGACGCGAGGTCGGGCACCTCGGGTACCTGCCAGGTGATGTCGAAGTCGTAGGTGGCAGCGCCCTGGTCGTCGAGCACCGCCCGGGCCACCGAGGTGTGGTCGGCGCCGTCGCTGCCGGCGACGAGACGGGTGCCCATCTCACGGCACCGGTCGGCGATGCGCGCCCCGCGCTCGTCGGAGCCGACCCACGTGGCGAGGGCGACGTCGTGACCGAGGGCGGCCAGGCCGAAGGCGACGTTGGCGGGACTGCCGCCCACGTGCTCGACGGCGGGCGCTCCGCTGCGTTCGACGGCGTCGACGAGGGCCTCCCCGATGACGAGCACCGGGTTTGCGTCGTTCGGTGGGCTGGGGGTCGAGCTCATCGCGAACGTCTCCTCCGTCGCAGGGTCCGGGGCAACTCTAGGGGGATCCGTTTGGTCCCGTGGGCGGCAGGGGAGACCATGGAGCCATGAGCTCGCCGGGCCCGGTCACACCGCCCTCGTCACCGCCGAGGGTCCCGAGCCGCTACTCCATGGGGTCGAGCTCCAACATGGTGCGCTCGCTGCTCGTCATCCTCGCGATCGTCGCGGGTCTCGTGGCGATCGTGCCGCGCACCACCGGCATCACCCAGCCGCCCGTCGACGCGGCCTCCGTCGTCTCCGACGCGGTCACGCAGTCGGGTCTGCCCTTCGAGGCGCCCGTGGGGCTGCCGGCGGGATGGACCCCGACCAATGCGCGGTATGCCTCCAGCACCGACGGGCTCGCCACCTGGCAGGGCGGGTGGTCGACCCCGCAGGGCGGCTACATCGCCATCCGTCAGACGAAGACCGCCAGCCCGGCGTGGGTCAAGGCGGCGACGAGCGAGGGGACGCCGACCGGCCGGGTGGACGTCGGCGGACGGACGTGGGCCCGCTACCTGTCGACCGGTGTCCAGCCGCGGACGAGCCTCGTCGACGTGCCGTCGGGCGCCGCTGCCGGCACGGGCATCGCGACGGTCGTCACGGCCACCGCGGCCGAGGACGAGCTCGCGACCTTCGTCACGGCGTTGCGGCCGGCCCAGCCTCGCTGATCTGTCGCTGGGCCCCGTCGAGCCACGAGGTGCAGTGCGCCGCGAGCGCCTCTCCGCGCCGCCACAGGCGCATCCCCTCCTCGAGGGGGACCTGCCCGCCCTCGAGCCGGGCGACGATGGTGCTCAGCTCGTCGCGGGCCGCCTCGTAGGAGAGGTCGGCGACGTCGGGGAACTCCGCTCCGGGTGACGGGGCGGGGGCGGGGTCGCTGTCGCTGTCGGGGGCCTTCGCCATAGCCGGGAGCCTAGTTGGGGACGCCGACGGTGCGGACCCCGAAGTCGCCGTGGGCGACCCGGACGCGCAGCAGCTCGTCGGGCTCGAGGTCCTCCTGCGACGTCACGACCCGGCCGTCGCGGTGCTGCACGACGGCATACCCGCGCTCGAGGGTGGACTGGGGCGACAGGGCGCGGACGCGGGCCGACAGGTGACGGACCTCGTCGTCGGCGCGGTGGAGGCGGCTGAGCACCCGCTCGCGCGCGCGGGCCCGCAGGGCCAGGACCTGGTCACGGTGCCGCACGACGAGCGCGCTCGGGTCGGCCATCACGGGACGGGTGCGCAGGGCCTGGAGGAGATGGCGCTCGTGGTCGAGGCGCCGGGCGATGGCTCGTCCGGCGCGGTGCCGGGCCTGCTGGGCGCGGTCGCGCTCGGCCTGGGCGTCGGGGACGACCCGCTTGCCGGCGTCGGTGGGTGTGGAGGCCCGCCAGTCGGCGACGAAGTCGAGCAGGGGGGTGTCGACGTCGTGCCCGATGGCGCTGACGACGGGGGTGACGGCATCGGCGACGGCGCGCAGCAGGGTCTCGTTGGAGAACGGCAGCAGCTCCTCGGCGGCGCCGCCGCCGCGGGCGATGACGATGACGTCGACCTCACGGTCGGCGTCGAGCTCGCGCAGCGCGGCCGTGACCTCCGTGACCGCGTTGGTGCCCTGCACGGCGACCTGCCGGATCGCGAAGCGTACGGACGGCCAACGGCGCCGGGCGTTCTCGACGACGTCCTTCTCCGCCGCGCTGTCACGACCGGTGACGAGCCCGACCTGCCGCGGCAGGAAGGGGAGCGGCCGCTTGCGGTCGGCGTCGAAGAGCCCCTCGGCGGCCAGGCGCTGCTTGAGGATCTCGACCCGGGCCAGGAGGTCGCCGACCCCGACCGGGCGGATCTGTCGGGCATCGAGCGTCAGGGTGCCGCGCTTCGGCCAGAACACCGGCTTGGCCTGCAGGACGACGCGGGCCCCTTCGACGAGGGGCGAGCCCATGGCTGCGATGGCGTGCACGGAGATGCTCGCGGACAGGGACATGTCGACGTCTGGGTCGCGCAGCGTGAGGTAGGCCGTCGTGGCGCGGCGGTTGACCTGCACCACCTGACCCTCGACCCAGAGCGCCGACATCTTGTCGACGTAGTCGGCGATCTTGAGGCTGAGGACCCGCACCGGCCAGGGGGCCTCGGCCGTCGTGTCGGCCGCCCGGTCGGGCAGCGGGGCTCCAGCGGTCACGCCCTCACCCTAGGAGGGTCACTCGGAGGTGGCCTCCTGCCGCTCCGCGGCGGTGTAGGCCCGCATGGCGGCTGCGGGGTTCGTCGCCCGGGCGCGCCGGAGGTCGGAGACGAGGGCCGACGTCGCGCCCATCGCGGCGCGGGCGCTGCCGCGGCTCCAGGTCATAGCGTGCGCGGCGTCGATGCCGAGGCCGCTGCCGACCTCGACGGCGTCCTGGTCGGCGCCCATGTAGAGGAACTGCCAGCCGTAGTCACGGGTCTGCTGGTCGACGAGGGCCTTGATCGACGCGTGCGTCCACTCCCGGCTGGCGTTCTCGAGACCGTCGGTCATCACGGCCACGACGACGGTGCCGGGGCGCTGGTGCTCCGGGAGGGCGGCCAGCCGGGCGCCCGCGTCGACGACGAGCCGGCCCATCGAGTCCAGGAGCGCGGTCGTGCCGCGCGGGTCGAGGCGGAGCGGGCCGACCTGGTCGACCGGCAGGTCGGCGAAGACGAGCTCGTACTCGTTGTCGAAGCGCGCCAGGGTCATCCGGCACTCACCGGTGGCCGCCCGCTGTTCGGCGACGAAGGCGTCGAAGCCGCCGACGATGTCGTCCTTGATGGACTGCATGGACCCGCTTCGGTCGAGCAGGACGTAGATCTGGGTCAGGTCGGATCGGGTCATGGCGTCCTCCTCGGACGGAACCGCATCGGTGGTCGCGGGTCCTGGGCGGTGGGGTCGGGTCCGGGCTCCGGAGTGCGCCCGGTCTCGTGGTCGTAGCGGGCCCGTTCTACACCGGCCGCGGTCACCCGGCCGTTGTCGTTGGCGTAGGGGGCCAGCCGGGCCGTGCGAGCCAGCCGCGGCCCGACGGCGTTCTCCGACAGGCCCACCCCGGCGCCGACGGCGCGCAGGCTCGACCGGCCGGTGACGAGCGCCCGCGCCATGGTGTCGTCGATGAGCTCGGTGAGCAGGTCGGCCGCGGCCCGCAGCTGGGGCAGCACCTCGGCCGGCTCCTCGGTCTCGGCGGCTGCCTCCACGGCGGCGCGGACGGCGTCGTAGCGGGGGTCCTGGGGGTCGGCATGGTCCGAGGATACCGCATAAACTGCGGTACCGCATACAGAGAGTATGCGCGTCAGGTGCGGCCGGGCGTCCCTGGGCGGACGGCCGCACCCGGCCGACCTCTCGCACCCACGTACCATGAGGTCCATGTCCGGACCCGTCACCACCTCGTCGAAGCGGGTCCTGCTGGCCGCCCCGCGCGGCTACTGCGCCGGCGTGGACCGGGCCGTCGTCACGGTCGAGAAGGCCCTCGAGCTCTACGGCGCACCCGTCTACGTGCGCAAGGAGATCGTCCACAACAAGCACGTCGTGACCACCCTCGCCCAGCGGGGAGCGGTGTTCGTCGACGAGACCGACGAGGTGCCCGAGGGCGCGACCGTCGTGTTCAGCGCCCACGGCGTTGCGCCCGTCGTGCACGAGGAGGCGAAGGCCCGCAGCCTCAAGGCGATCGACGCGACCTGCCCGCTCGTCACCAAGGTGCACCGCGAGGCCGTGCGGTTCGCGGCCGACGACTTCGACATCCTCCTCATCGGCCACGAGGGCCACGAGGAGGTCGTCGGCACGGCGGGGGAGGCCCCCGAGCACATCACGCTCGTGGACGGCCCCGCCGCCGTGGACGGCATCGAGGTGCGCGACCCCGACAAGGTCGTGTGGCTCTCCCAGACGACGCTCTCCGTCGACGAGACGATGGAGACGGTCAGGCTGCTGCGCCAGCGGTTCCCGCGGCTGCAGGACCCGCCCAGCGACGACATCTGCTACGCCACCCAGAACCGGCAGCTGGCCGTCAAGGAGATGGCCCCGGACTGCGACCTCGTCATCGTCGTCGGCTCGCGCAACTCCTCCAACTCGGTCCGCCTCGTCGAGGTGGCCCTCGAGCACGGGGCGGCCGCGGGTCACCTCGTCGACTACGCCGACGAGATCGACGCCGGCTGGCTCGACGGCGTGTCGACCGTGGGCGTGACCTCGGGTGCGAGCGTGCCCGAGATCCTCGTGCGCGACGTCCTCGAGCGACTGGCCGCTGCCGGCTTCGTCGACGTGCGGCCCGTCGTGGCCGCCGAGGAGTCGCTGCTCTTCTCCCTGCCCAACGAGCTGCGCCGCGACCTCAAGGCCCGCTCGGGCCATGAGCCCGGCAGCGTCCGGCACGACCCCGCGGCGACGGGCGCCGGCGCGCTGCGCTGACCTCCGTCCGTCGGGCCCGACCGGTCAGGCGCTGCGGCCGGCCTCGTCCCTGAGGTCCCTGAGGTCCCTGAGGTCGCGGCCGCCCGGGTCGAGGTCCAGGTCGAGCTCCGGGCGCCCGGCGTCGTCGCCCAGCGCGGCGAAGTCCGGGTCGGTCAGGGGCCGGAGGGCCGTCTGCAGGGGCTGGAGCACCGGCAGCGGGCGCTCGACGACGCCGAGCTCGTGCAGCCGGCGGGCCGTGGGCAGCACCCGGCTCTCGAGCGACCCGACCATACCGTTGTAGGCCTCGACCGAACGCCGCAGGGCCGACCCCATCGTGCGCACGTGGGTGCCGAGCGCGCCGAGCCGGTCGTGGAGCTCGCGGCCCACGGTCAGTAGCTCGCGGGCGTTGTCGGCCAGGGCGTCCTGCCGCCAGGTGAAGGCGACGGTGCGCAGCAGGGCGAGCAGGGTGGCCGGGGACGCCAGGACGACACGGCGCGCCATCGCATACTCGTGGAGGTCGGGGTCCTGGGCCAGCGCCGCGGTGAGGATCGCGTCGCCCGGGACGAAGCAGACGACCATCTCCGGCGTGGTGGCGAAGGCCGTCCAGTACGCCTTGGCGGCCAGCGCGTCGACGTGGCCCCGTAGGGCCTTGGCGTGGGCCGTCAGGGCGGCGGCGCGGCGGTCGGTGTCGAGCCCCTCGGCCTGGGCCGCCAGGAACCCCGTCATCGGCGCCTTGGCGTCGACGACCAGCGTCTTCGCGCCCGGGAGCCGCACGACGACGTCGGGGCGGACGACCCGGACGTCACCGGACACCGCCGTCACCTGTTCCTCGAAGTCGCAGTGCGCCAGCATCCCCGCGTGTTCGAGCACCCGGCGCAGCTGCACCTCGCCCCAGGAGCCGCGCACCGACGACGCGTTGAGCGACCCCGCGAGCGAGGCGGTCTGGGCGCCGAGCTCGGTCGTGGTGCGGCTGACCCGGGCCATCTCCGCGGCCACCGCGCTGAACTGCGCCACCCGCTCGCGCTCGAGGTCGTGCACCTGGCGCTCCACGCGGTCGAGGCTGAGGCGCAGCGGCGCGATCATCTGCGCCGTCTCGGAGTCCTCGCTGAGCGCGGCCTCGAGGTCGACGACGCGCTCGCGCAGCAGGTCGCGCTCCAGGGTGGCGGAGGCGACCTGCCCCGCATACCGGGCTCGCAGCACGAGCCAGGTGAGCAGCACGCCGACGGCGAGGCCGGCGAGCGTCAACAGGATCTCCATGGCGGAACAGTGGCAGCCCGCACCGACAATGCCGGGGAGGCGGAGGGACCTACCGCCGGTGGTGCGACTCCTGCAGGCCGTAGACGGGGGTGTCGAGACCCGCGTACCTCGCCTTGAGCTGCAGCGCGAGGAACTGGGAATAGTGCCGCGACTGGTGCAGGTTCCCGCCGTGGATCCACAGGTGCGGCACGTTGGTCGGCTTCCACATGTTGCGCAGCTCGCCCTCCCACGGCCCGGGGTCCTTGGTCGTGTCCGAGCCGTAGCCCCACACCTTGCCGACCCGGTCGGCCACCTCGGGCGAGATGAGCGTCTCGAGGAACCCGTTCATCGACTGGTAGCCCGTGGCGTACACGACGACGTCGGCGGGCAGCGTCGTGCCGTCGGTGAGCACGACGGCGTCCTCCGTGAGGTGGTCGACCTGACCGTGGACGACCGGCACCCGTCCGTCGATGACCAGCTGGCCCGCGCCGACGTCGATGTAGTAGCCGGAGCCGCGTCTCAGGTACTTCATGAACAGGCCCGAGTCGTCGTCGCCGAAGTCGAGGTCGAACCCGGCCGCCCGCAGCCCGTCGTAGTACTTCTTGTCGCGCACCTGTGCCTCGTCGTACGCCGGCTTCACCGCTCCGGGCATGATCCGGTAGGGCAGCGAGGCGAAGATGAGGTCGGCGCGCTCGGTGGTCACCCCGCTCGCGACGGCCCGTTCGGAGTAGAGGTCGCCGAGGGCGAGGTCCATGAGCGAGTCGCTCTTGATGAGGTGGGTGCTGGAGCGCTGCACCATCGTCGGGTGCGCACCGGCCTCCCACAGGGACGCGCAGATGTCGAAGGCCGAGTTGTTCGAGCCCACGACGACGACGTTCTTCCCGGCGTAGCCGTCGCCGCCGGGGAAGTCCGACGAGTGGTGCTGCTCGCCGCGGAAGGTGTCATGGCCGGCATACGTCGGCCGGTTGGGGTAGCCGCTCACCCCGAGCGCGACGACGAGGTGCTGCGGTCGCAGCACGACCTCCTGGCCGTCGCGGTCGACGGTGACGACCCACTCCTGCGCCTCGTCGTCCCAGCGGGCGTTGCGGCACGTCGACCGGGTCCAGTAGTTCAGCTCCATGAGCGCGACGTAGTGCTCGAGCCAGTCGCCGATCTTGTCCTTGGCAGCGAACACCGGCCAGTGCTCGGGGAACTTGAGGTAGGGCAGGTGGTCGTACCAGACCGGGTCGTGCAGGTGGAGCGACTTGTAGCGCTTGCGCCAGGAGTCGCCCGCCCGGTCGTTCTTCTCGAGGATGACGGTCGGTATGCCGTGTCGCTTCAGCCGCGCGCCGAGGCCGATGCCGCCCTGGCCGCCACCGATGACGACGACGTAGGGCTGCTCGGAGTCGCCCAGCGCCTCGTCGGCCACCGTCTTGCGTTCGAGCCACGACTGCCGACCGCGCACGATCTCGTGCTCTACCCCCTTCTCGCGCCGGGTGCCGAGGGGCTCCTCGAAGCCCTTGAGCTCCACCATCGTCGTCAGCAGTGTGAACGCCTGGCCGTCCTTGAGGCGCAGGTGCCCGAACCCGCGCGCCTCCGCCGTCTCGAAGTCGATCCACGCCTCCTCGGCTCCCGGGTCGCCGGTGGCCGGCTCGGAGAGCGCCCAGCCCTTGGGCTGCACGCGAGCGAGCGTCGCCCGCAGGAGGTCGGCGATGGCGTCGCGGCCCTCGACGGTCTTGATGTTCCAGGTGAAGGCGACGAGGTCGCGCCAGAGGGCGTCTGGCGTGAAGAGGGCGGTGGCCGCCTCGACATCTCCCGCCGAGAGGGCGGCGTCGAAGGCGGTGAGCCAGCGCTCGACGGCAGCGCTCGGGGGCGGGGCGGTCTCCGGCTCGGGGGCGGTCTGCGGCTCGGTGGCTGACGTCATGGGAGCTCCTTCGGTCGCGCTGGCGTCTGCCCCATTCCACACCCGGAGGCGGCGTCGGTCACGGTTCGCCGTCGATGGATTCGCCCTCTGGTAGAGATGCCCCATGGTGAGTGGGCGGTACGAGTTCGACGACGAGATCGCCGTGTCCCCTGTCGAGGGCCGCGACGGCGTCTACGCCGGGCGGTTCGGCGACGGCTGGCGGATCGGCAACGGGGTCAACGGGGGCGTCATCATGGCGCTGGCCGCCACCGCCCTGCAGAACCGGCTCGAGCAGGACGGCGGTCACGGCGACGTCCTGGCGTTCAGCGGGTACTTCGTCACCCCGGCCGCCCCCGGAGCCGTCGAGGCGCATACCGAGGTGGTGCGGGTCGGGCGCACGATGTCGACCGGCGAGGTCTCCGTGCGGCAGCCGGGACCGGACGGTGCCCTCGTCGAGCGGATGCGCGCGCTCGCGAGCTACGCCGACCTCGACGCGTCGGCGACCGTGATGCGCTCGTCGCCGGCCCCAGAGATGCCGCCACCGGAGGAGTGCCTCTCGGCCCAGGAGGCCCCGCCGGACTTCCTCGCGGCGGCGTCGCTGCTGGACCGCCTCGACCTGCGCATCGACCCCGCCACCGCCGGCTGGGCGATGGGCCGGCCGAGCCGGCAGGGCGCGATGCGCGGCTGGCTGCGGCTGCGCGACGGTCGCGAGCCCGACCCGGTGATGCTGCTCTTCGCCCTCGACGCCCTGCCTCCGGTGGCCTTCGACCTGGGGATCCTCGGCTGGGCGCCGACGCTGGAGTTCACCGGGCACGTCCGAGGGCGTCCCGCGCCCGGCTGGCTCCGGGTCGAGCTGACGACGAGCACCGTCACCAGCGGCCTCATGGAGGAGGACGCCGTGGTCTGGGACACCGAGGGGCGGGTCGTGGCGCAGTCGCGGCAGCTGTGCGGGATCAGGGCACCGCGCCCCGGCAACTAGTCGGGGTCCCCGCGAAGTATCGGAGCGAAGCGGAGAACTTCGTGGGGGGACCTAGACTCTTGTCCCCGTGGCCCTCACCATCGGCATCGTCGGACTGCCCAACGTCGGCAAGTCCACCCTCTTCAACGCCCTCACCAAGAACAACGTGCTCGCGGCGAACTACCCGTTCGCGACGATCGAGCCCAACGTCGGCGTCGTCCCGCTGCCGGACTCCCGGCTCGGCGTGCTGACGACGCTGTTCTCCAGCGACAAGACGGTCTGCCGGCGACCGTGTCGTTCGTCGACATCGCCGGCATCGTGCGCGGTGCGTCGGAGGGGGAGGGGCTCGGCAACAAGTTCCTCGCCAACATCCGGGAGGCCGACGCGATCTGCCAGGTGATCCGCGTCTTCGAGGACGACGACGTGGTGCACGTCGAGGGCAAGGTGTCGCCCGAGGGCGACATCGAGACCATCAACACCGAGCTCGTCCTCGCCGACCTGCAGACCCTGGAGAAGGCGGTGCCCGCGCCTCGAGAAGGAGGCGCGGGTCACCAAGGACCGCAAGGCCGCCCTCGACAACGCGCTCGCCGCCCAGGCCGTGCTCGAGCGGCGGCGACACGCTGTATGCCGCGGGACGGGCGGCCGGGGTCGACCTCGCCGAGGCGCGCTCGCTGTCGCTGCTGACGACCAAGCCGTTCATCTACGTGTTCAACCTCTCCGAGGACCAGCTCGGCGACGAGGCCCTCAAGACCCGGCTGCGGGAGCTCGTCGCCCCGGCCGACAGCGTCTTCCTCGACGCCAAGCTGGAGATGGACCTCGCCGAGCTCGACGACGAGGAGGCCCTGGAGCTGCTGCAGAGCGTGGGCGCCGAGGAGTCCGGGCTTGACCAGCTGGCCCGGGTGGGCTTCCACACCCTGGGGCTCCAGACCTACCTGACGGCCGGGCCCAAGGAGTCGCGGGCGTGGACGGTCAAGCAGGGCGCCACCGCTCCCGAGGCCGCCGGCGTCATCCACACCGACTTCCAACGCGGGTTCATCAAGGCCGAGATCGTCTCGTTCGACGACCTGGTCGCCGCCGGGTCGATGGCCGCGGCCAAGGCGGCGGGCCGGGTGCGCATCGAGGGCAAGGACTACGTGATGTCCGACGGCGACGTCGTGGAGTTCCGCTTCAACGTCTGACCTCGACGTCTGACCGGACCGTTCGACTGGCACGAGACCGGTTTTGGAGCCGATCTGCCGGGCATACCGGACTCCTGCCAGTCCATCGGTCCGGTTCGGACCGGTCCACCTGCGGGGCGCGGGGCTAGGGCTGGTGCGGGTCGAGCTCGTGGGCGGCGCGCAGGATCCAGCTGCGGAACTCGACGGCGAAGTGCTCGAGGTGGTGCTCGACCACCTCCTGGCCACAGGTGGCGGGCAGCGTCACCGACAGGTGGGCGACGAAGCCGTCCCCCTCGTCCTGGAAGGCGTTGGCGATGGAGCCGAAGACGGTGCCGTCCTCGAGCGCCATGCGGGACCGGCGCCGGTGGACGACGACGTCCTCGCCCGCCGGGGTCGTGGCCGCAGGCGCGTCGGCGGGCGGGGTCTGGGCGTCGTCCCACGGGAGCATGAAGAAGGAGCAGACGTGGTCGCCGAGGGTCTCGACGATGTTGACCCTGCCTCCGGACGCGTGGATCGAGTAGTGCTCGGGGTGACCGGCGATGAGCACGTCCTCACGGCCGAAGGCCTGCGCGAGCCAGCCGGTGAAGCCCGCGGCGCTGATGCCGTGGGCGCGCAGCACCGTGGTACCGCTGATCTCCTCGCCGGCCGAACGCTCGACGTGCTCACGCAGGTACGCGGTGGCGGCGTCGATCTCGTCGCTTAGCAGCTCCAGCAGCCGCTCGCGGCCGAGGGTGGTCTTCAGCAGCGCCAGGGCCCGGCGGGCGGCGCGCAGCTCGTAGCCCTCGATGGTGCCGTCGCGGTCCTCCGTGGCCAGGCGCACCGAGGGGGTGGTCCGAGCCGTGGTCGTGCCGGTCGTCGTGGTGGTGGTCATCGGGATCTCTCGCTCGTGGGGTCGGTGGGCGCCGCCTGGACGGGCAGCTGGAGGTAGGAGGCGTGGTCGCCTCCGGTGTGGATCACGTGCTGGCCGGTGTTGGCCGGCTGGTACTCGCGGATGCCGGGCATGAGGGTGCCGAGCAGGTTGGCGCTGCTGACGACGAAGCGCAGCTGCTCCCCGGCCCGGAAGGACAGACCCAGAGGCATGAGGTCGATCTGCACGTCGACGACCTGCCCGGGGGCGAGCTTCTCGACGCGGTCGAAGGTGTGCGCGGGGATGTCGTCGGTCGACAGGTCGGGGTCCAGGTGACGGGCCGAGACGCGCAGCCGTCCGTCGGAGCCCTTGTACTTGAGGATCGTGGCGCCGTGGTCGGTGAGGTCGTGGGCCATGGCGCTGTGGTTGGGCACCGTGAAGGCCTGCAGCGGTGTGCCGTATGCGTCGAGCTTCTGCACGAGGACGAAGAGGTCCATGTCGTCGGCGTCGCGGGCCTCGACCCAAAGGTGGGCCTTGGGGTAGCCGACCAGCACGGTGTCGTCGGCGAACCGCGTGAGGAAGGACGCCGCGGCGGGGTTCGCCCCGACGGTGTAGGTCACCGGAACGGCGTCGGTCGGCGGTTGCGAGCCCAGGGTGCGGGTGCGTCCGTCGAGGTAGTACCGGACCGATGACACGTCGCCGGGTGGGAACCGGTCCGCCGGCCGGCCCACCTCGTCGCCGCCGTGGAGGTCGAGGACCGAGTAGCGGACGCGGGGGGTCTGCTCCCACTCGTTCTCGACCCCCTTGAGGTAGCGGTCGAAGAAGCGGCGCAGGTCCTCGACGTTGGCGTCGTCGTAGTAGTCCGGCCACTCCTGGGTGTTGTGGATGCGCAGCCACTTGTCGGCCGACGCCATCCGGCGCCAGGCCCGGAAGGTGCCGGCGGTGTGCAGGGTGTTGGAGTAGCTGGCGACGACGTAGGCGGGCACCGAGATCCGGTCGAACGCCGGCACCTTGTCGGCCCACAGCTCGTCGAAGAGCGGGTGCTGCTCGACCTCGGTGAGGATGTCCTCCTTGCCGTTCCGGCCGAAGTAGCTGCCGTCCTGCAGCTGCTGGGCGAACCCCGTGTCGGGCATACCGCCGCGCAGCACGAGGTCGCGGTAGACGTCGCTGACGCCCTCCCACGGGTTGATCGCCACGAGGTGCGGGGGCTGCTCGGCGGCGGTGAACCACTGGGCCGCCGCGAGGTAGGACGTGCCGCTCATCCCGACCTTGCCGGTGCACCAGTCCTGCTCGGCGAGCCACTCGACCACGTCGTAGCAGTCCCGGCCCTCCTGCCGGTCCCACAGGACGCTGTCGCCCTCGGAGTCGACGATGCCGCGGGGGTCGGGGTTGCACACGGCATACCCCTGGGCGCACCAGTACGCGGGGTCGGGGGCCTCGAACTTCTCCAGCCCCGAGACGCACGCGTTGCTCAGCCCGACGAGACCGAAGACGCCCATGACGCTGAGCGAGGTGCCCTGGCCCTTGCCGTACGGGCTCCAGCAGACGATGACCGGCACCGGCTCGGTCGTGACCGGCCGGAAGACGTCGACGTGGATGGTGACGCCGTCGCGCAGGTGCACCGCGACGTCCTTCTCCAGGACGATGTCGACCGGCAGCGCCCGGAACGGCGGGGCCACCCGGTACCCGGCCTCGAGCGTGCGCGTGCCCGGCTCGAAGGGGGTCAGGAGTCCCGTCCGCGGCGGGGGCAGGGGGTGCGAGAGGACGTAGACCTTCTGGTCGACGACGGGGCTGGTGCTCACGCTCGGGCTCCTTCGATGGAGAGGGGGGCGGTGCGGTGACGGTGGTCGTTGACCACCACCGGGTTGGTCAGGGTGCCGAGCCGTTCGACCTCGACCTCGACGGTGTCGCCGGGGTGCAGCAGCCAGGGCGGGGTACGCGCGTAGCCCACGCCGGACGGCGTGCCGGTGGCCAGCAGGTCGCCGGGGCGGAGGGTGAGGGTGTGCGAGACGAGCGACAGGGTGTCGCCGACGGTGTAGACCATCTCGGCGGTCGAGCCGTCCTGCACCGTCACGCCGTTGACCCGGGTCTGCACGCGCAGCCCGTCGCGCAGGTCCCCGACCTCTCCGGCCGGGACGATCGGTCCGAGCGGTCCTGACCCGTCGCCGTTCTTGCCGAGGATCCACTGGGTGGTGAGCTTCTGCGCGCGCCGGGACGTGATGTCGTTGAACGTCGAGTACCCGACGACGGCGGCCAGGGCCTCGTCGGGGGTGGCGTCGACCAGGGTGGCCCCGACGTAGGCGACGACCTCGCCCTCCCAGTCGACGCCCTCCTCGTTCGACGGCACCGGGACGGGCGCGCCGCCGACCGAGAGCGACGCCGTCCAGCGGGCGAAGAGCGACGGGTACTCGGGCAGGTCCTGTCCGGCGAAGCGGCCCTCGGCGACGTGCTTGAGGTAGTTGAGCCCGATGCAGACCACGCGGGCCCCCGGCAGCACCGGGGGCACCGGCACGACGTCGGCCAGGGGGACGGTCGGCCCGGACGGCGGCCGCGCGAGCCAGCCAGCGGCGTCGTCCCAGAACTCCTGCAGGCCGGCCAGGACGGTGACCCGGTCGCCGTCCGCCGACAGGGCGGCGACCTCGACCGGTCCGCCGTCGCGCCGGATGCCGATGACCCTCATGGGTGCTGCCCTTCGTGAGCCACGTCGAGGTGGTGCTGCAGGAGCAGGTCGTCGGCGAAGTCCGACGACGGGGAACGCCACACACTGTGGACGTGGTTGGCGCCGTCCTCGGCGTTGTCGAACTCCACGAGCGTCGCCCCACCCTGGATGCGGAAGTAGTGCGGGGCCTCGATCGTCGTGCTCCCGGCCCACGCGAAGTGCAGCTCCTCGACGCCGCCGGCGGCCGCGATCCGGTCCATCTCGGTGTCGACGAGGCCCGGCCGGGCGCGGTGCACGAAGTGGGCGAGCAGGTCGTCGAACGACGCGCGCTGGGTGCTCGAGAGGTCACCGACCCGTACCCCGCGGGGGTGGTTGCGGAAGTAGGCCAGGGCCCGGCGGTCCTCGTCGGTGATCATCGCGTCGCGGCGCCCCACCCCGTGGTACGCCGGGTGCTCGACCTCGCCGATCCGCGGCACCGTCCGCGTGACGAAGTCCGCGGGCGGCGTGGCGTGGATGACCGCCTCGGAGCGCTGCGCGCCGGTGAGCTGGTCGAGCAGCATGAAGGCCGCGTCCTCCTCCTCGCCCAGGATGCGGAAGGGGCCGATGCGGGCGGGCTCGGCGCCGAGCAGGAACGGGGTGGCCGTGAGGAGGTCCCCGTCCACCACGGTGACGTTGAGGGAGAGGTGGTGCCCGACGAGGCGCCAGCCCCACGTGGTGTCGGGCTGGGGCTGGCCGAAGAAGGTGAGGAAGTACCCGCGGGCGTCGCGGAAGGTGGCGGCGACGTGCCCGAACGCCGCGAGGTCCTTCTCGCGCAGGATGTGCTCGTTGCTCATCACCTGCACCACCCGGGCGTACGCGGGCAACGACATCGACTCGGCGACCAGCCGGTGGGCGAGCACCTCCTGCGTACGGGTCAGCTCGCCCAGGGCCAGGCCGTGCCGGCCCGACTCGGGCAGGAAGTTCCAGTGCGTACGCCCGGGGTCGGTATGCGGGAGCAGGACCCGGGCGCGCTGGTCGCCGTCCAGGCTGTCGAACAGGCCCATGGCGGCGAAGGTCACGACGGTCGCGTCGAAGGTGCCGCCCGGCCGGGGCCGGTGGGCGGCGGGGAGGGCGGTCACGGGGCGGCCGGTCGGATGACGAGCATGCTCGCGGGCAGCGGGCTGCGGTTGACCACCTCGCGCACGGTGCCGGGGGTGAAGTGCACCGAGTCGAAGGGCCGAAGGGCCGCCTCCTGCCCGTCGGCGATCATCGTCAGCTCACCGCTCACCAGGACGTAGACCGTCTCGACGGGCTGCGGGCTCCGCTCGGCCCGGGCTCCGGGCAGGTAGTGGGAGAGCACGACGGTGACCGTCTCCGTGGGGGTGTCGGCCCCACCCTGCAGCCGCAGCGGGCCGACGCCGGTGTGCCCCGGCGGGGAGAAGGGCTCGGCGTCGGACAGTCGGGTGATGCGCATACCCATCGGTTCAGGTCTCCTTCGTGCTGGTGGCGACCTGGCGGAGCCGGTCGATCCACGCGTGGATCTGGGGGGTGGAGGCGGAGGGCGGCAGCCCGGTCATCCGCAGCGCCATCGACGGCTGCCCCGCACCCGTCGGCACCGGGACGACGACGTTGGCCAGGTCGTAGCGGCCGGCCGGGTCGAGATCGGGGCAGAAGAGGTCGGCCAGCTCGGTGGTCGCCGCGGTGACGGCCCGCTCGTGTCGGGGGAGCCGGTCGGACGCCTCGAAGGCCGCCAGCGCCTCGCGGTGGCGGCGGTGGGTGGCGGGGTCGTCGAGCAGCAGGGAGTAGCCGCGCTCGCGGACCCGTTGCAGGTGGACGTGTCCGACGCCGCTGCCGTCCCGGGCGCGGCGGAACCACTCGTCGACCTCCGCGGCGGGCGCGCCGGCCAGGAAGACCGCGCCGAAGGGCGGGATGAGGGGCTGACGGTGACCGAGGGGGAACGGCTCGGCCACGGGGCTGCGGTTGGCGGCGAGCACCTGGACCGCGTCCCAGCCGATCCGCGCGACGACGGAGCAGTTGACCGTGAGCTCCTCGCTCAGGGCCTCGAGCGACGGGCGGATGCTCTCGGCCAGCTGGGCCGCGGCGATGAGCTCGGGATCGGGGGTCGCGACGAAGGAGCCGGGGGCGAACCGGCCGTACCCGCCCTGGAAGAACAGCAGCGGCAGGGTCGACCGCTCGACGGCCAGGGAGTGGACCTGGCCCAGGACGACGAAGTGGTCACCCGCCTCCCGGATGTCGGAGAAGGTGCACTCGATCCACGACACCGCGCCCTCGAGGACGGGTGACCCCAATGGGCCCGGGCTCCATCGGACGCCGTCGAACTTCTTCTCGCCACCACCGGCGAGCTGCCGGCACAGCGGCTCCTGGTCGGAGGCGAGCACGTTGACGCAGAAGGACGACGCCGTCCGGAGCCGGGCGAAGCTGAACGACGCGGTGGCCGGGAAGAAGGCGATCAGCGGCGGGTCGAGCGAGACCGAGGAGAACGACCCCACGACCATGCCCGCAGGCCGGCCGCCGTCGTCGATCGCCGTGACGACCACGACACCGGTGGGGTAGTGGCCCAGCGTCTCCCGGAACAGCCCCGAGTCGATGGTGGACGTCATCGCGCTCCTCCTGGCGTGGCCAGTGCCGACCGCAGCTGGGTGAGCAGTACCGGTGCGTCAGCCGCCGACCCGACCCCGAAGACGGAGAAGTCCGGGCGCGACAGGAACACATCGCAGTCGTGCGCCTCGAACCAGCGCGCATACGTGCCGTCGACGTCGGCGACCGGACCGGTGGGGGACACCTCGGTCACCGTGCCGCCGATGCCCGCGAACCAGGTGGCGATCTCCTCGTCCAGCGCCGGGGTGCGGGTCCGGCTGACAAGCTGCCAGTCGCCGCCCCGGACGTCATCGAACAGGCCGGTGGTCCCTCCGGCGCGGACGCGTCCCTGGGGCGCGAGGCGGCCTGCCGCGTCCTGCCCGGAGACGGTGATCGACGGGTGTCCCAGCCGTGGGTGCGGCGGTTCCTCCACGGCACTGCCGTCGGCGAGCGCCCGGCGCATCTCGGCGTCGCGGGCGGCGGCGCGGGCGGGGTCGAGCTCGCAGATGATCCGCCCGGCGTCGACGGCGGCGTCGATGATCTCGCGCACGTGGCCCGAGCGTTCGGGGCCGTAGGTGTCGAGGACGGCGGCGTCGGCGAGTCCGCGGTGCACCAGGGACAGGCGCCAGGCCAGCGCCCGGGCGTCGCGCAGTCCCGCGCACAGGCCTTGACCCATGAACGGCGGCATGAGGTGGGCGGCATCCCCGGCCAGGAAGGTGCGGCCCACCCGCCAGGTCTGGGCCCAGCGGCCGCGGAACGTGTAGACGGCGTGCCGGTCGAGCCGCGCGGTCTCGGGGGTCACCCCCCAGGGGGCCATCAGGGCCCAGGCGGTCGCCTCCCGGCCCATCTCCGCCGGGCTCACGTCGTCGAGGCGCATGAACTCGAAGCGCCGGCGCCCGGGCCCGCTCCGGACGGCCGTGGCGGGCTGCCGGGGGTCGCAGTACTGCACGACGAAGGCGTCCCAGCTCTCCTCGACCAGCGGCTGGTAGTCGACGACCAGCCAGTCCGCCTCGAACCCGGAGTCGCCGACGTCGATGCCCAGGTGGGTGCGGACCGCGCTGTTGGCCCCGTCGGCACCGACGAGCCAGCGGCTGCGGACGGTGGTGACGACGGTGGGGTCCTCAGTGGTGGCGAACCGGCTGGTGGTCCCAACCTCGTCCTGGTCGGTGGCGAGGAACGTCCAGCCCCGGTGCACGGTGACTCCCGGGGTGGCGGTCGCGACCTCCTCGAGCACCGCCTCCAGGTCGGGCTGGTGGAAGCCGTTGGTGTTGGCCCACCCGGACTCGGCCGGCCGGTTCCAGTCGATGGTCTGGAGGAGCTCGCCGTCGCCGCCCCGGAACTGGTAGCCGCCCCGCTCCCCCCGCGAGGGCTCGAACAGGTCGGCGTGCTCGGCCATGACGCCGGCCGACTGGAGGATGCGCAGCGCCTCGTGGTCGATCGTGCACGCCCGGGGGAGCGGGTAGCGCTGCGGCCAGCGTTCGACCACGGCGACCCGCAGCCCGGCCTGGCCGAGCAGGACGGCCGTGAGCAGGCCCACCGGGCCGGCGCCGACGACGAGGCAGTCGACGTCTGCAGGAGGCGGGGCGGCCGTCATGCGGGCGACTCCACGCGGTCGAGTCGTGCGTCCTCGAGCAGATCGGGGTTCGGCAGGACGACGCACTTGGCGTGGGGGGAGGCGGCCTGCCGCTCCCAGGCGTCCGGGAGGTCGTCCAGCGCGAAGGTGATCGTGTCGACCTGGAGGTGGCCGTCGGCGAGGGCGGTCCACAGCCAGGTGAGGGCCGGCTGCTTGGCCGCCAGCCCGAGGTGGAGTCCGGCGAATCCTGCGAGGGTCAGCTGCTTCCCGCGGAGCAGCCCCGCGGGGACCTCGGCGGTCGCCCCGGCGAGGTTGCCGATGTTGACCACGCGGGCCCGAGGCGCGCAGACCTGCAGCGCGGCCTCCAAAGGGACGCCGTAGAGGCCGTCGAGAACGACGTCGACGGGTCCGCCGGCCGCCAGCAGACGCGCGGCCAGGTCGGGCGTGGCCTCGCCGGCCCTCAGGTCGACGACGGCGTCGGCACCCAGCCTCTCGAGGGTCCGGAGGACGCCCGCGTCGCGTCCCACCCCGATGACGCGCCCGGCGCCGAGGTGGCGGGCCACCTGCACGGCGATCTGTCCGACCGCTCCGGTGGCGCCGAGCACGAGCACGGTCTCGCCGGGCCGGAGCCCCGCGACCGTGACCAGGGGGAGGTAGGCGGCGGTGCCGGAGTTGCCGACGGCTGCGGCCCGCACCGGGTCCACGTCGCCCGGCAGGGGCAGGACCTCGTCGTCACCGAGCAGCACGTGGGTGGCCAGCGCACCCGGGGTTCCCGGGGAGGCGTGGCACTCGGCATACACCCACGTCCCCGGCTCGTACCGGTCGGACCGGCTGACCACGCCGACGCACTCGCTGCCCGGCACGTAGGGCTCCTCGTGCCGGGCGGAGTGGAAGCCGCCCGAGGCGATGAGGAGGTCCAGCGGGTTGAGGGGCGCGGCGACCACCTCGAGCAGCGTCTGCCCGGACCGGCGCTGCGGGAGCGCCAGGGAGCCCAGCCGGGGTCGGGCACCGGGGGCGTCGATCGTCGCTGACCGAGGGGTACGCATGGGGTCGGCTCAGCCGGTCGTCTGCGCCGGGGCGGGCGACGGAGCGGGCGCGAACCGGTCGAGGGTGGTGATCCCGGCGAAGGTGTGGGGCTGGAGACCGGCCATGAGGCGTCCGTAGTTCTCCGACAGCGCCTCGAGGTTGAGGGCGCCGTGGAGGGTGATGACGCGGGCGTCGCGCCAGGACCGCTGGATGGGCTCGAAGTCCATGATCGCGGTGGAGCCGGAGTTGCGCTGCAGCAGCTCGATCGCCTCGGCGCACCATTTCGCGGCGTAGGCGGTCTCGGCGAGGACCCGGGCGCTGAAGTGCTGCATGTACTCCGGGCTCTCCGGGGTGCCGGCCGCGATGAGCCGGCCGAGCCGGTCGGTCTCCTCCGCGTTGGCCCGGGCCATGAGCGTCGCCGACCGGATCTTGCTGTGCACCTCGGTGAGCATGAGGTGGGTCAGGGGCGCCTCGAGCTGGTTCGTGTAGGTGGTGCCGCGGATCGGGCGTCCGGCCGAGCGCTCGACGAAGCGCTCGAGGGCACCGAGGGCAATGCCGACGGACATGCCGGCCATGAGGCTGAACGCCCAGCCCAGCGACGGCACCTTCCACAGGGAGCCGGCCAGGCCGCTGTCGATGCACTGCGAGGTGACGTCGCGGAAGTCGGTGACCCGGTGCTCGGGCACGAACAGGTCGTCGCCGGGGAGCTCGATCGACACGCTCCCCGTGGCGCGCATCCCGGCCACGTTCCAGTCGTCGAGGAAGCGCAGCTGGTCGCGGGGGACCTGCACGCCGACGAGGTAGCGGCCGTCGCCGTCGTCGGCGATGCAGCCCAGGTTGGTGTACGGCGCCCACAGGGCGTCGCTGCCGAAGGTCCACGGCCCGCCGCTGATCGTCCAGCCACCCTCGGTCCGCGTCGCGCGACCGCGGGAGGCGGGGAAGTGGCTGGAGCCTGCGACCCGGGGTCCGACCCATTCGGGACCGTAGACCTCCTCGATGACCCGGGGACCACAGCCCGCGGGCAGCCAGTTGGTGGACGCGGCCACCCAGACGGTCCATCCGGCCGACCCGTCCCACTTCGCCACCTCGGTGACGACGTCGAGCTGCTGGCGCACCGAGAGCTCGGCTCCGCCGTACTCGGCGGGGGTGGCGATGGCGAACACCCCGGCCTCGTCGAGGGCCGCGATGGTGGCGTCGGAGTGGCGCCCGGCCTTCTCGGCGGCCAGGGCGCCGGCGCGCAGCGTGGGTCCGAGGGTGCGCACCCGCTCCAGGACCCAGGCAAGCGTGGTGGACCGGTCGTCGAGGGTGTCGGTCTCGAGCGTGAGCGTCATGGGAGGTCTCCGTGGTCGAGGATGCGGCGGGTCACGGCGTCGGGCTCGTCTGCCGGAGGGCGTTGAGGTAGGCGACCTGGCCCGCCTCGGCGTGCTCCTTGAGCACGTTCAGCTGCATGTCGGGGCGGTGCTCGGCGTTCGGCACCGGGACGAACGGGTTGCCGGTCCAGCCCTGCAGGCGGCACACCCGGTGGGTGATGCGCCAGCCGGCCTCGGTGCGGACGAGCTCGTCGTCATACCAGCCGGTGCCGGTCCAGGTGGCGCCGTCCTGCGCCGAGTGCCGGATCAGCAGCCAGTTCCCGTAGGAGAAGGCGTTGGCGGTGTCGCCGTCGACGTGGACGAGCTGGCCCATCATCGTGTGCTGGTGGCTGTCGAGGGTCGCGTGGAAGTCGGCGAACGACCGCTTGAACTCCTCCAGCCCGACCCAGGCGTTGCCCGCCGGACCGAACTCCGCCACCACGTCCGGCGCGAAGACGAGGTCGAAGAGGTCCCAGGCGTGGGCGTCGAGGGCGAACCCGTACAGGTTCAGCAGCTCGATGATCGCTGCCTTGTCGGCGGTGTCGCCCGTGTCGACCATGTCGTATGGGTCCACCGTGTCGTCCGTGCCAGCCACGTTGCTGCTCCGTTCGTCGATCCAGCGACATTTCGCAGGATGCTTGCCGCCATGTTGATGGACGGGCTGCGGTATTGTCAAGACCTCGGTGCGGTGTGCGCCGGGTTCGATCTCTGACGCTGAGGTGGGCGACGTGGGCGAGGGGCCGGAGGCGCGCGTCTCGCTGAACGAGGTGGCCTACCGGCGGCTGCGCAGCGAGATCATCACGTGCCGGCTGGCGCCGGGGCAGTGGCTGACGGAGAAGCAGCTGTCGGCCGACCTCGGGGTGAGCACCGCTCCCCTGCGCGACGCGCTGACCCGCCTCGACCACGAGGGACTCATCCGCACGGTCCCCTTCAAGGGGTACCGGGTGGCACCGCTCACGCCCCGGTCGATCGACGACCTGTTCGTCGTGTGGCGCATCGTCGGCCCCGAGGTGATCCGTCTCGGCATGGCCCAGGCCAGCGATGACGACCTCGACACGGCGCGGGCGCTGTTCGACGAGCTCGACGCGCAGCCGCCCGGTGAGGAGGCGGCCGCGCACGACATCGACGTCGTCAACACGACCTTCGGCATCCTGGCGCAGGCCACCGGCAACGACTATCTCGTCACCATCTACCAGCGGCTGATGGGCGACATGAGCCGCATCCGCGCGCTGCGGCTGACCTCGGTCGACGCGGACTCGTCGGCGTCGGCGCCGGCGCCGACGACGGCGAGCCACTGGGTGCGCCACGTGCTCGCCGAGCGCGACCCCGACCGAGCCGCCGTCGAGGCTAGGCGCTACATCGACGAGGTGCACCAGCGCGTGCTGCAGGCGGTGGTCCGGTGGCCCTCCGTGATGAGCACCGAGGTCAGCGTGCCTGGTCCTCGCACCTGACCCGAGCCCTGACCGGACGTCCGCGGCATACCGAAAAGCCCGGTCCCACCGGGACCGGGCATAGGTGGCGGTTCACGTACCACAACGGGCCAACCGCCGAAGCTTTCGGTGACGGGGCGAGCCCGTCTGCTCTCTAGGAGCGACTTCAGTCTGTGGTGATACGGAGCCGAAGGCCTGGAGGTTTGGTCCAACACGCCCGGTGGAGGTCGGATCGTGACCGAACGGCCGGCCCGGGGGTCGGCCGGGTGCTAGGAAACGTCCATGGACGACCTCACCCACCACCTCGTCGAGACCCCCCGCCTGACGATGAACGTCTGGACGGGCGGGCCGGAGGACGGCACGCCCGTGCTTCTCGTGCACGGCAACATCACCACCGGCGGCTACTGGCGCTACGTCGCCCCGCTCCTGCCTCCGGGCGTACGCGTCATCGCGCCCGACATGCGCGGGTTCGGCCGCACGGAGGCCAGGCCGGTCGACGCGACGCGCGGCCTCGCCGACATGGCCGACGACGTGCACGGGCTGCTGGAGGTGCTGGGCCTCACGGGCACCGGCACGCTGGTCGCCGCGGGGTGGTCGATGGGTGGCGGCGTCCTGCAGCAGTACGTCCTCGACCACCCGGGTGATCTCGGCGCCGTCGTGCTCGTGGCGCCGGTGAGCCCCTACGGCTTCGGGGGCACGGTCGACGCCGACGGCATCGCGGCGTATGCCGACCACGCCGGGAGCGGCGGTGGCACGGCGTCGCCGGTCTTCGTGCAGCGGATGAAGGACGGTGACCGCAGCGACACCCCCGGCAGCCCGCGAGAGGTGCTGCGGACGTTCTTCGGGGCGCGGGGGAACGCCGAGCACGTCGACGAGGACTTCCTGCTCGACGAGTCACTGCTCACGGCGGTCGGCGACGACGCCTACCCGGGGTCGACGCGGACCTCCGAGAACTGGCCCGGGGTGGCGCCGGGCGACACCGGCGTGCTCAACGCCATGGCGGCGGGGTTCTTCGACGCGAGCGGGCTGCCGGACGTCGAGCCCAAGCCCGCCATCACCTGGGTGCGCGCCATGGAGGACCAGGTCATCTCCGACACCTCGGGGTTCGACCTCGCGACGCTCGGCCAGCTCGGCGCCGTGCCCGGCTGGCCCGGCGCCGACGTCCTCCCGCCCCAGCCGATGCACCAGCAGATCCAGCGCGTGCTCGACCGGTATGCAGCGAACGGCGGGTCGGTGCGGGTGGTCACCCTCGATCACGTCGCCCACGGGGTGCCGCTCGAGGCGCCCCAGGAGGTGGCGGACGCCATCGCCGCGCACCTTCACGACCCGAGCTGAACCACGTCCCGGTCGATCGGGAGCTCGTCGGTGCGCTTCGACGGCGACGCGGCCGGGGCGAAGGGGAGCACGCCGGTGGGCTCGAGACCCATGTTGTCGTCCCAGAGCCGCTCGGTGACCCGGCCCAGCAGGGTGAAGGAGTCGAACACCCAGGGCTTGCTGTCGGCCGGGAAGTAGGTCGGCGTCGTGAGGATCTGGAAGTGCAGGTGCGGGGTCGTCGAGTTGCCGCTCGTGCCGATGAGGCCGATCTGCTGGCCCCGCGTGACCTTGTCGCCCACTCGCACCGCGACGGACCCGGGGTCCATGTGCCCGTAGAGCACGTAGACGCCGTCGGCGACCTTGACGATGACGTGGTTGCCGACGGTCTCCGTGATGGCCGGCGGCGTGGGCGGCTTGGGCAGGTCGGGGTTGTTCTTGAACCCGTCCAGCGCGGCGACGACGGTGCCGGACGCGGCCGCGAGGATGGGCTGCCGGTAGGCGAGGAAGCTCTCGAGCCTGGTCGGGTCGCCGACCCAGGAGCGGTGCTGGTCGTCCAGCTTGTAGAAGTCGATGGCGTAGCGCTGGGGGACGAGCAGGCTGCCGTTGATCGGCGCCAGGCCCCGTCGGTGGTGCGTGTCGTCGGCGCAGCAGCCCTCGCTCATGTACCACGTGCCGGCCGCGACCGGGCTGCCCAGGACCACGGGCCCGTCGGTGGCCGTCGCCGTGCGGCCGACGCGGAACTGGGTGGGTACGGGCGTGCCGTCCGGCCGCAGGAGGGCACCGCTCACGGCGTGCTCGATGGTGGCCGGAACGGCCGAGCGCTGGGGGAAGACGACGTCGACCCACGCGATGTTCGTGCCCGATGAGGGGATCGTGACGGAGGTGTTTCCCGGACCCGGAGACGTCGTCCCCTCGGCCTCGGCGCCCCCGCCCAGCGGGGTGAGGTCGACGCGGCCGGTGGTGCCGGGGACGAGGGCCGCGGTGGCGGCGTCGTGCAGCTCGACGCCGTCCACCCGCAGGGGCAGCGGTGACGCGTTGGTGATGGTCAGCTCGTAGGTCAGGTGCACCTTGCCGTCGCTCATCTCGACCGGCGACGGGGTGGTGAGGTAGCCGACCGAGATCGCGGTGAACCCCGTGGAGCTGTCGATCCCGCCCTTGAAGCCCCCCGACGCGCCGGACGAGCCGGCCGTCCCCCCGGCCGACGGGCCGGCCGTGGACGGCCCCGGGCCGCTGCTGGTCTCGGTGCAGGCGGCGCAGGCCAGGGCGACGAGCACCGCTGACGTGACCAGCCCGGCGCGCAGTCGCAAGCCATCCATGCGTCCACGCTACGAGAACCGTGGGCGAGGGACGATGGACCCAGGTCGCCTCCACCCGGGGCAGCCCTAACATGGCGCGGGTGCCCGACACCCGCACCCCGCCACGGCCGGCGCTGACCGGCCGGTCCTTCCTGCGTGAGCTCGACTTCACGCCGGAGGAGTGGCGCGCGCTCGTCGACCTGACCCTCGAGCTCAAGGCCGCGCGTCGGGAGGGCCGCGAGGTCCCGAGGCTCGTGGGGCGCACCATCGCCCTGGTCTTCGAGAAGACGTCGACCCGCACCCGCTGTGCCTTCGAGGTGGCGGCCTACCACCAGGGCGCGCACGTCACGGTGCTCGACCCGTCGACGAGCCAGATCGGCCACAAGGAGTCGGTGGCCGACACCGCCCGCGTGCTGGGGCGGTTCTACGACGGCATCGAGTACCGGGGCGCGGCCCAGGAGACGGTCGACACGCTGGCCCGGTATGCCGGGGTGCCGGTCTGGAACGGACTCACCGACGAGTGGCACCCGACCCAGTCCCTGTGCGACGCGGTGACGATGGTGGAGCACGTTGCCAAGCCGGCCGAGGAGATCGCCTTCGCCTACGTGGGCGACGCCCGCTTCAACATGGGCAACTCGCTGCTCGTGCTCGGCGCGCTGATGGGGATGGACGTGCGGATCGTCGCGCCGGCGTCGCTCCAGCCGGACGCCGCCGTCGTCGAGGCGGCCCGGGCCGTCGCGGCGGTGACGGGCGCGCGGGTGACGGTGACCGACGACGTGGCGAGCGGCGTCGCGGGCGTCGACTACGTGCATACCGACGTCTGGGTGTCGATGGGGGAGCCCAAGGCCGTGTGGGCGGAGCGGGTCGCCGTGCTCCTGCCCTACCAGGTCGACGCCGCGCTGCTCGCCGCCACCGGGAACCCGGACGTCCGCTTCATGCACTGCCTCCCGGCCTACCACGACCTCGGCACGCAGGTCGGCCGCGACCTCCACGCCGACCTGGGGCTGACTGCGCTCGAGGTGACCGACGAGGTCTTCGAGGGACCGGCGTCCATCGTCTTCGACCAGGCCGAGAACCGGATGCACAGCATCAAGGCGGTGCTGGTCGCCACCCTGGCCTGATCCGGCCCAGAGCGGGTGGGGTGGCTAGAGCTGCGTCCCCACCAACGCGCCGATGGCGTAGGTCACGACCATGGCGAGCAGGCCGCCGCCGACGTTGCGGGCGATCTGGCGTCCGGGGGTCGTGCCGCCGAGCCGGGCGCTGAGCCAGCCGGTGAGGGCCAGCGCGAGCACGACGAACAGGACGATGACCGGCACGTGCCAGGTCTGCGAGCTGATCAGCGCCGCGATGAGCGGCAGGAGGGCGCCGACGAAGAAGGACCCCATCGAGGCGAAGGCCGCGTGCCACGGGCTCGTCAGGCTCTCCGGGTCGATCTGCAGCTCGACCTCGGCGTGCGCGGCGAGTGCGTCCTTGGCGGTGAGCTGCACCGCGACCTGCTTCGCCAGCTCGGGGTCGAGACCCCGCTGCTCGTAGAAGCCGGCCAGCTCCGCGAGCTCCTCGTCGGGGGTCTCCAGCAGCTCGCGCCGCTCGCGGTCGAGCAGGGCCGTCTCGGTGTCGCGCTGGGTGCTGACCGAGACGTACTCGCCCACCCCCATGCTCAGGGCGCCGGCCACGAGGGCGGCGATGCCGGCGGTGAGGATCGCCGTGCGCTCGGTCGTCGCGCCGGCCACACCGACGATGACGCCGGCCGTCGACACGATGCCGTCGTTGGCGCCGAGGACGCCGGCGCGCAGCCAGTTGAGGCGCCCTCCGACATCGCCGTGAGGCTCGTGCGCCGCTGCGACCGCTGCCTGTCCCTGCGGGTCGTGACCGTCCATGGGACCAGTGTCCAGAACCCGCGGCAGCCTGTCATCTGAGGGCAGCCTCACCGAACCGGCGGCGACGACCCGCCTACGGTGAGGTGATGAACCTGGCGGAGCGGCAGCACGTCGTGGCGGCGGCCGTCGTCGACGACCTCGACCGCCCGACCCGGCTGCTGGCCGCCCGCCGCACGGAGCCCCCGGCGCTCGCCGGCGGCTGGGAGCTGCCCGGCGGCAAGGTCGACCCGGGGGAGACCGCCGACGAGGCGCTGCACCGGGAGATCCGCGAGGAGCTGGGTGTCACCGTGCGTACCGGGGCGCTGCTCCCGGCGCCCACCGAGGACGGCCGGTGGCCGCTCGGGGACCGCTACCGGATGACGGTGTGGCTGGCGGTGGTCGTCGAGGGCGACCCGCAGCCCATCGAGGATCACGACGCGCTGCGGTGGCTGGGCCGCGACGAGCTGTACGCCGTCGGCTGGCTGCCCGCCGACCTGCCCATCGTGCGGGCGCTGGAGGCGCTGATGGTCGGGGCCCGCCCGAAACCCTGAGAGAATCAGGGCATGGCTATGCGGACCCGCGACGACATCAGGAACGTGGCCATCGTCGCGCACGTCGACCACGGCAAGACCACTCTGGTCGACAAGATGCTCTGGCAGTCGGGCGCGTTCGGTGAGCACCAGCACGTGGACGAGCGCGCGATGGACAGTGGTGACCTCGAGCGCGAGAAGGGCATCACGATCCTCGCCAAGAACACCGCCGTGCACTACAAGGGCAAGTCGGCCGCCGACGCCGGGCTCAGCGACGGCGTGACGATCAACATCATCGACACCCCCGGCCACGCCGACTTCGGCGGCGAGGTCGAGCGCGGGCTGTCCATGGTCGACGGCGTCGTCCTGCTCGTCGACGCGTCGGAGGGTCCGCTGCCGCAGACCCGGTTCGTGCTCCGCAAGGCGCTCGCGGCCCGGATGCCGGTCATCCTCTGCATCAACAAGGTCGACCGTCCCGACTCGCGCATCGCGGAGGTCGTCGACGAGACCTACGAGCTCTTCCTCGACCTCGACGCCGACGAGCACCAGATCGAGTTCCCGATCGTCTACACGTCGGCCCGGGCCGGCCGTGCGTCACTGACCCGGCCCGAGGACGGCGGGATGCCCGACGAGGCCGACCTCGAGGCGCTGTTCGCGACGATCATGTCGACCATCCCCGCGCCGGTCTACGACGACGAGGCGCCCCTGCAGGCCCACGTCACCAACCTCGACTCCTCGAACTTCCTCGGGCGCCTCGCCCTCCTGCGCGTCTTCAACGGCACCATCAGCAAGGGCCAGACCGTCGTGTGGTGCCGTCACGACGGCTCGCAGCGCAAGGTCAAGATCACCGAGCTGCTCATCACCGAGGCTCTCGAGCGGGTCCCCGCCGAGAAGGCCGGGCCGGGCGACATCATCGCCGTGGCCGGCATCCCCGAGATCACCATCGGCGAGACCCTGGCCGACGCCGACAACCCGATCCCGCTCCCGCTCATCACCGTCGACGAGCCTGCCATCTCGATGACGATCGGCGCCAACACCAGCCCGATGGTCGGCCGGGTCCGGGGGTCCAAGGTGACCGCCCGGATGGTCAAGGACCGGCTCGACCGCGAGCTGATCGGCAACGTCTCGCTGCGCATCCTCGACACCGAGCGTCCCGACACGTGGGAGGTCCAGGGCCGCGGCGAGCTCGCGCTGGCCATCCTCGTCGAGCAGATGCGGCGCGAGGGCTACGAGCTCACCGTCGGCAAGCCCCAGGTCGTCACCCGCGACGTCGACGGCAAGGTGCACGAGCCGGTCGAGCGCCTCACCATCGACACGCCCGAGGAGTTCCTCGGCCCGATCACCCAGATCCTCGCGGCCCGCAAGGGCCGGATGGAGCAGATGACCAACCACGGCACCGGGTGGATCCGGATGGAGTTCCTCGTGCCGTCGCGCGGCCTCATCGGCTTCCGCACCGAGTTCCTCACCGAGACCCGTGGCACCGGCATCGCCCACCACGTCTTCGAGGACTACGAGCCGTGGTTCGGCCCCATCGTCACCCGCACGAGCGGCTCGCTGGTCTCCGACCGCACCGGCGTCGTTACGGCGTACGCGATGGTCAACCTGCAGGAGCGCGGCACGCTCTTCACCGAGCCGACCACCGAGGTCTATGAGGGAATGATCGTCGGGGAGAACTCCCGCGCCGACGACATGGACGTCAACATCACGAAGGAGAAGAAGCTGACCAATGTGCGCGCTTCCTCCTCCGACAACTTCGAGAAGATCGTTCCGCCGCGCAGCCTCAGCCTGGAGCAGTCGCTGGAGTTCTGCCGGGAGGACGAGTGCGTCGAGGTGACCCCCGAGGCCGTGCGCATCCGCAAGGTGGTCCTCGACCAGACCGAGCGGGCCCGGTCCGCGGCCCGGCTGCGATCCGTCGCCAAGTCAGAGGCCGCCGAACGGTCGTGACGGCGGCGCGCCACCGGGTGGGGCTGACGGCGTTCCTCGTCGTCGGCCTCGTCCTGCTCGCCGGACTCGCCGGCTGCTCGACCCGGCAGCTCTCGCCCGCCACCCCCACCGCCCGCGGCGGCACGCTTCACGTGCTGGTCGACCGGCGCATCGAGGCGTGGGACCCGCAGCGCATCGACCGGGCCGAGGAGGCGTCGTTCGCCGGGCGCACCTTCCTGCGCACTCTCACGACGCAGGCCGCGGCCGGCTCCGGGTTCCTGCCCGGCCTCGTCGGCGACCTGGCCACCGGCACGGGCACCCCCTCGGACGGCGGCCGGATCTGGACGTTCGTCCTGGTCAAGGACGCCCCGTGGCAGGACGGGCGGTTCGTCAGCTGCGCCGACATCAAGTACGGCGTCTCGCGCGGCTTCGCCCGCGACCGCGTGGCCGGCGGGCCGACATCTGCCGTCGACCTGCTCGACGTGCCCACCTACACCAACGCGCAGGGCGCCACCGTCTCGGCCTACGCCGGGCCGTACTCCGGGCAGGGCCAGTCCTTCTTCGACCGCGCGGTGACCTGCGACAGCCAGACCATCACCTTCCACCTCAACCAGCCCCGCTACGACTTCAACCAGATCGTCTCCACGCCCGCCTTCGCCCCCGTGCGCAAGGACCAGGACACCGAGCGCAGCGACGCGCTCTCGGTCTTCTCCAGCGGCCCCTACATGCTGGAGGGGGTCTGGCGCCCGGGGGAGGGCGGCCGCTTCGTGCGCAACCGCAAGTGGCTGGGCTTCGACGACCCCGTGCGGCTCGCGTGGCCGGACGTCATCGAGGTCGAGGAGGCCCTGCCGACCACCGCTTTGGTGCAGCGCCTCATCGACGACCGGGGCGACGACCAGACCGCGATCACCTGGACCGACGCCCCCGCCGCGATGCGCGACCAGCTCACAGCGCCGGCGCTCGCCTCCCGGGTGACCAGCCCCGACAGCGGGGCCGTCGACGTGCTGGTGCCCTCGGCGTCCAGCCCCACGCTGGCCGACCCCCAGGTGCGCCGCGCTTTCGCCCTCGCGACCGACCGCACCGCGTATGCCGCGGCGGTCGGCACGCCGATGACGCCCGTGACGTCGACCCTGGCCCTCAACATCCCGGGGCGGTCGGACGAGAACCCCCTCGGGACGGCGGCGACGGGCGACCCTGACGCCGGGCGTGCGCTGCTGGCGGCGGCGGGAGTGGCCCAGCCCGTCCCGGTCCGCGTGGCCTACCCGGCCGGCGAGGCGGCGGACCGCGGCTTCGCGGCCCTGGCCGGCGCCTGGGCGCGGGCCGGGTTCGCGGTGACCCTCGTCCCGCTGTCGGCCACGAGCGCCCGGGCGACCGCCGACGTCACCCTCCTCACCGTCTCCGCCGCGTGGCCCAGCGGCGGCGCCGTCCTCCCCGCGCTGGCCGCCCGTTCGGGCGACCCGGGCCGGGTGGCGGCCGCGGGCCAGGCGGCAGCCGACCCGTCGCTCGTCTCGCGGAACGGCGCCTGGGGCGCGCTCGACACCGCCCTCGTCGCCGCGGGGCAGGTCGTTCCCCTCGCCGAGCGCCAGCGCACCCTCGTGCGCGGGACGGGCGTCCTGGCGTACCAGGACAACGTCCTGCTCGGCGGGCTGCCCGACCTGGCCACCGTCGAGGTGCGCCACGAGGACCCCACCTGACCCTTCGTGACCCGCCGGTCAGGACCCCGACCGAGCCGTGCTCCAGACCCCGGCTTCACAGAGTGGTCTCAGGGTCGTCATGTGTTGGTCACGATCCGGCGACGTATGGCTGTGCCGTTCCGATCCGTGGACACCGTCGACTATGGTTTCGACGATCAACGGTGGTGCGGGAACTGCCGTGAGCCCGGTAACGGGCAGGAAGATCGACGGCCTACAGCGAGGACGACGCATGACGATTGCCCCGGGTCAGGAGGACACCGGTGACGGTGTCGCCATCGACACCGCGGCGACCGACGGCGCCGTCGCGATCAAGGGGCGTTCGCCCTGGCAGATCGTCCGGGGTCGCCTGAAGCGCGACAAGGTCACCATGGTGGCGCTGTTCGCCTCCATCCTCTTCGTCCTGCTGGCGATCGTGTCGCCCTTCCTGGCCTCCCTGGGTGTGCTCAAGCCCGACGACCTGCACCCCGACCTCGTCACCGGCCTCGGCTCCATGCCGAACGGCTTCGGCGGCGGCATCAGCTGGTCGCACCCGCTGGGGGTCGAGCCGGGCACCGGCCGCGACGTCCTCTCCCGGATCCTCACCGGCATGACCACGTCGCTCACGGTCGCCATCCTCGCGACGATCTTCTCGCTGCTGCTCGGGGTGCTCCTCGGGATCATCGCCGGGTTCGCCGGCGGCCGCACCGACTGGTTCATCAGCCGCTTCACCGACCTCGTGCTCAGCTTCCCCAGCACCCTGATGCTGCTGTCGCTCCAGGTCGTGCTCGTGCAGATCATCGCCAGCGCCATCAACCAGGCGCCCAGCGCCGCGCCGCCCAAGATCCTGTTCATGGTCATCGTGCTGGGCTTCTTCGGCTTCCCGTTCTTCGCCCGCATCATCCGCGGCCAGGTGATCTCGCTGCGCGAGCGCGAGTTCATCGAGGCCGCCCGCTCGCTGGGTGCCGGGCGCCGGCGCATCTACGTCAAGGAGCTGCTGCCCCACCTCTGGGCGCCGATCCTCGTCTACACGACGCTGATCATGCCGGCGAACATCGCGGCCGAGGCGACCCTCGGGTTCCTCGGGGTCGGCCTCAACCCGCCGACCGCGTCGCTGGGGGCGATCCTCAACCAGTCGATCCCCTACGCCCTGCCCGACCCCGGCTACTTCTTCTTCCCGGGCATCGTCGTCTTCCTGCTGGTCCTGTCGTTCAACCTGCTCGGCGACGGCCTGCGCGACGCGCTCGACCCCAAGTCCGGCCGCTCGTGAGGACGGCCCCCCCGGCGGCTCCGGCCGCTCCCCAGAACCGCATCGAGACCGACCCGGGTCGCGATGTTGAGCCCGTAGCAAACGCTACGGGAAGGTCCACCGCACCGTTCGTGGTGGAAAGTGCACTAGAGGAGAACACATGATGCGCACCAAGAAGGGCGCGACCGGTCTCGCCCTTGGCGCGGTCGTTGCGCTTGCTGCGGCGGCGTGCAGCTCAGGCGGGAGCGGCGGTGGCTCGGCGGCGACGTCCAGCTCGGCGGCTCCCCAGAAGGGCGGCACGCTGTACATGCTGAACCTGGGTCCGCACAACGGCCTGGACCCGCAGCAGAGCTACGTCGGAGCGGACCTCGAGTTCGCCGCTCGCGCCTATGCCCGAAGCCTGGTCACCTACTCGGTGGGCAAGGACAGCAAGATGGTCCCGGACCTCGCGACCGACACCGGCACGATGAGCGACGGCGGCAAGACGTGGAAGTTCACGCTGGTCGACAACGCGAAGTGGCAGGACGGCCAGGCGGTCAAGTGCGATGACGTCAAGTACGGCATCTCGCGCACGTTCGCGACCGACGTGATCTCCAACGGCCCCACGTACATCCTCCAGTACCTGGACGTGCCCACCGCGGCCGACGGGTCCTCGACCTACAAGGGCCCCTACAGCGGCGCCGGCCAGGCCGACTTCGACAAGGCGATCACGTGTGACGGTCAGACCCTGACCCTGCACATGAAGACCCCGTGGGCTGACTTCAACCAGGCGGCGGCCTCGCTCGCGGCCTACTCGCCCGTGCGCAAGGACAAGGACAAGGGCGACAAGTCCCTGTTCGACGTCTTCTCCAACGGCCCGTACATGCTCGACCCCAGCACCCCCTTCGACGCCAACAAGGGCGGCACGTGGGTGCGCAACCCCAACTGGGACGAGAGCACGGACAAGGTCCGCAAGGCCTACCCCGACAAGATCGTCGACGTCGAGGGCATCCAGAGCGAGCAGGTCTACCAGCGGCTCCTCGCCGACGGTGGCGACGACAAGACGGCCATGACGTTCACGTCGGCTCCGCCCTCGCTGCTCCCGCAGATCGCCGCCAACCCGGCCGCGGCCTCGCGCACCATCAGCACCGACGCCCCCTACGTCGACTACGTGCAGCCCAACGTCACCAGCGAGGTCATGAAGGACCCCAAGGTCCGCCAGGCCTTCGCCATGGCCACGAACCGCGACGCCTACGTCACGGCCAACGGCGGTACGCAGGTCATGACGCCGACGTACTCCATCTGCAACCCGCAGCTGAAGTGCTACAGCAACGGCTTCAACCCGTTCGGCGCCCCCACCGCGGGTGACGCGGCGGGTGCCAAGAAGGTCCTGCAGGACGCGGGCAAGACGCTCCCGATCAACATCACGGTCGTCTACCGGAAGACCGCGACCCGCGACAACGCCTTCGCGGCGCTGAAGCAGACGTGGGACCAGGCCGGCTTCAACGTGACGCTCGAGGGCATCACCGACAAGTACTACCGGACCATCTCCAACGTCTCGATGAAGAACCGGGACGCCTTCTACGCCAGCTGGGGTGCTGACTGGCCGTCGGGTTCGACCGACATCCCGCCGCTGTTCGACGGTCGCATCAACCTGACCGCCACCAGCAGCAACCAGGACTACGGCTGGTACAACAACGACGAGGTCAACAAGGCCATCGACGCTGCGTACCTGATCCCGGACGCCGACGCCCGCGAGAAGGCCTGGGGCGCCATCGACCAGCAGATCAGCAAGGACGGCGGGGTCATCCCGCTCGTCAGCCAGAAGTTCACGTTCCTCGTGGGCTCCGGTGTCAAGGGCGCCACGGTCAACCCCCAGTTCGGCGGCTACGTCGACCTGGCCACCATCTCGGTGAAGTGACCGCATAACCCGCAGTAACCCGCAGTAACCCGCAGTAACCAGAGGTACAGGTACGACCAAGCACGGTGCCGGACGGGAGCGACCCTCCCGTCCGGCACCGTGCGCCGACCAGGATCTCGTCTCGTGAGAGGCAGGTGACGGACCGAGAGGTCCCTCCCTCATGTTCTTCTACATCGTGCGGCGGATCATCTCCGTCATCGTCATGCTCCTCATCATCAGCATGGCGACCTTCCTGGTCTTCTTCGCCTCGCCCGTCGACCCCGCCAGCCTGACCTGCGCGAAGAACTGCACGCCCGCGGTCATCCAGGGCAACCGGGTCAAGCTGGGCTTCGACAAGCCGATCCCCGTGCAGTACGCCAACTTCGTCAAGGGGTTCTTCGTCTCGCGGGACTTCCCCGACGACCCGGCCCTCAAGGCCAGCAACCCCCAGCTCGTCTACACCTGCGACGCGCCGTGTCTCGGCTACTCCACCGTCAAGACCCAGGGCGTCACCCAGATCATCAAACAGGGGCTGCCGGTGACCGCCTCGATCGCGCTGGGCGCCTTCGTCCTGTGGATCGTCACGGGCGTGTTCTTCGGCATCATCGCTGCCCTCAACCGGGGCCGCTGGCTGGACCGGCTGCTCGTCGGGCTGGCCCTCGTCGGCTACTCGCTGCCCAGCTTCTTCATCGGCGTCCTCCTGCTCACCTTCATCTCCATCAAGTGGCAGCTGTGGCCCCTGCCGAACTTCGTCCCGTTCAGCGAGAACCCCGCCCTCTGGGCGCAGAGCATCTTCCTGCCCTCGCTGACCCTGGCGCTCGTCTTCGGAGCCAGCTACGTGCGGCTCACCCGGGCGTACATGCTCGAGACGATGTCGGAGGACTACATCCGCACGGCGCGCGCCAAGGGGCTCAAGGAGTTCACCGTCGTGCGGCGGCACGGGCTGCGCGCGGCGCTGACCCCGATCGTCACGGCCGCCGGGCTCGACCTGGGCGGCCTGCTCGGGGGCGCGATCATCAGCGAGACGGTCTTCAACTTCCAGGGCCTCGGGCTGACCTCGCTGCAGGCGATCCAGAACACCGACCTGCCGGTCATCGTCGCGGTCGTGGTCGTGGCGTCGTTCTTCATCGTCATCGCGAACCTCGTGGTCGACGTGCTCTACGGTGTCATCGACCCCCGGGTGAGACTCGCGTGAGGCCGGCGTAGCGCCCCACCCCTGCACCACCCCCGGCACCGCAACCGCCGGCCGCACCCAGGTCGAAGGAGAGCCACCTCATGACAGTGCGCGACGACACCGCCCCCGCCCGGGGCGCGGTGGCGACGTCCGCGGCGTACCTCGAGCTGCGTGACGTCAAGGTCCACTTCCCCACCGACGACGGACTCGTCAAGGCCGTCGACGGTCTGAGCTTCTCCCTCGACCGCGGCCAGACCATCGGCATCGTCGGGGAGTCCGGCTCGGGCAAGTCCGTGACGAGCCAGGCCATCCTCGGGCTCCACCGCCGCACCCGGGCCCGTACGTCGGGGCAGATCATCCTCGACGGCGAGGACCTCATGGCGGTGGGCAACGAGCGCCTGCGCCACCTGCGCGGCAACAAGATGGCGATGATCTTCCAGGACCCGCTGTCGGCGCTGCACCCCTACTACACGGTGGGCGCGCAGATCGTCGAGGGCATCCGGGTGCATCACTCCGACATGTCGAAGTCGGCGGCCAAGACCCGCACCCTCGACCTGCTCGGCCGGGTCGGCATCCCCAACCCCAAGAAGCGCATCGACCAGTACCCCCACGAGTTCTCGGGCGGTATGCGGCAGCGCGCCATGATCGCCATGGCGCTCGCCAACGACCCGGCGCTGCTCATCGCCGACGAGCCGACGACGGCGCTCGACGTGACGGTGCAGGCCCAGATCCTCGACCTCATGCGCGACCTGCAGCGCGAGTTCGGCTCGGCGATCATCATGATCACCCACGACCTCGGGGTCGTCGCCGAGATGGCCGACGAGATCCTCGTCATGTACGGCGGCAAGGCCATCGAGCACGGTTCGGTCAACGACGTCTTCTACAGCCCGCAGCACCCCTACACGTGGGGCCTGCTCACGTCCATGCCCCGGCTCGACCGGCAGCGCAAGGAGCGCCTCGACCCGGTTCCGGGCAACCCGCCGTCGCTGATCAACGTGCCGTCCGGGTGCGCTTTCAACCCCCGGTGCGGCTTCCGGTCCGAGGTGCCCGACAACGGCTGCAAGACCCTCGTGCCCGGGCTCGACGACGCGGGTGGCGACCACCTGGTGCGGTGCCACATCCCCGCACCGCGGCGCCGCGAGCTGTTCGAGACCGACGTCAAGCCCAAGCTCTGAAGGAGATAGACCGTGAGCGACCAGGCTGACGAGCGCCGGCGGGACGAGCACGACCGCGCCGGCCGTGACGACAACCTCATCGGCAACGCCCCGCAGGTGGGCGCCGAGAGCCCCGAGCAGGAGCGCGCCCGGCGCGACCTGACGACCCCCCACGAGACCCCCGTCGGCGCCGACACGAACGAGGCCACGGAGTATGCGTGGACCAGCGAGGGCGGCGACGCCCGCCGCGAGGAGCCCTCGGCCGAGCTCGAGGCGCAGCGGGTCTCGCAGCAGGTCGCCGACGACGCACCGGCGTCGGTGCCGGCGGACGCCCCCGCCCACGAGGTGGTCGACGCGGTGTCGCCCACGTCGGCGGGTACGTCAGCGGGCACGAGCGACACGACGGTGAGTGGCCCCGTCGCCGCCGACGTACGCGACCCCGACACCCACGTCCTGCCGCCCGACTTCGTCCAGACCGGGGAGCCCCTGCTGCGGCTCACCGGCCTGCAGAAGCACTTCCCGCAGTTCCGCCAGACGCTCGTGCGCCGCCCGGACGCCCCCGTCAAGGCCGTCGACGGCATCGACCTCAGCCTGTGGCCCGGCGAGACCGTGGGGCTCGTGGGGGAGTCCGGCTGCGGCAAGTCGACGGCCGGCCGGACGCTGCTCAAGCTGCTGGAGCCGACCGGCGGCACCATCGAGTTCGAGGGTCGGGACATCACGCACGTCGGCGGCGACGAGCTGCGCAAGCTGCGGCGCGAGATGCAGATGATCTTCCAGGACCCCTACGGGTCGCTGAACCCGCGGCAGCCGATCGGCACGATCATCGCCGCACCGTTCGAGATCCAGGGCATCAAGCCCGAGGGTGGCGTACGCAAGACCGTGCAGAACCTCATGGAGCGGGTCGGGCTCAACCCCGAGCACTACAACCGCTACCCGCACGAGTTCTCCGGCGGGCAGCGGCAGCGCATCGGGGTCGCCCGCGCGATCGCGCTACGACCTCAGCTCATCGTCTGCGACGAGCCGGTGTCGGCCCTCGACGTGTCGATCCAGGCGCAGGTCATCAACCTGCTCGAGGACATCCAGAACGAGCAGAACCTCGCCTACGTCTTCATCGCCCACGACCTGTCCGTGGTGCGGCACATCTCCGACCGGGTCGTCGTCATGTACCTCGGCAAGATCATGGAGGAGGCGCCGCGCGACCGGCTCTACGAGCACCCGCTGCACCCCTACACGCACGCGCTCCTGTCGGCCGTCCCCACGCCCGACCCGGCCCGCGAGTCGAAGAAGGAGCGGATCCTGCTCAAGGGCGACCTCCCGTCGCCCCAGAACCCGCCGAGCGGCTGCGTCTTCCGCACCCGGTGCCCGAAGGCCCAGCAGAAGTGCGCCGACGAGGTGCCCATCGCCATCGAACGCGCGCCGGGCCACCGGGTCGCCTGCCACTTCCCCGAAGAGCGCCAGGTCATCTAGTTCACCCCACGATGTTCTCCGCTTCGCTCCGATACATCGCGGGGGCCCCGATCCACCCCACGATGTTCTCCGCTTCACGATGAGCCGGCTGCTGTTCATCCACGCCCACCCGGACGACGAGACCCTCACCTGCGGCATCACCATGGCCCACCACGTGGCCCTCGGCGACGAGGTGCACGTGCTCACCTGCACGCTGGGGGAGGAGGGCGAGGTGGTGCCGGCCGAGCTGGCCCACCTCCAGGGCGCCGAGGGCGACCCGCTCGGACCCTTCCGGCTCAACGAGATCCGCGAGGCCATGAGCCGCCTCGGCGTCCACCACGCCGTACTCAGCGCGCAGGACGCGCCGGATCCCACCGCCCGCTACCGCGACAGCGGGATGGTGGGTATGCCGTCGGCCTCCCATCCGCGCGCGTTCGCCGCCGCTCCCGTCGGTGAGGCGGCGGCGCTCGTCGCCGCGCACATCCGCAGCATCCGCCCCGACGCGGTGGTCACCTACGACCCCACCGGCGGCTACGAGCACCCCGACCACGTGCAGACCCACCGCGTCACCCGCGCCGCGCTCCGGTCACTGGACGTGGCGGACCGGCCTCCCCACGCGTACGAGATCGTCACCCCGCGCTCGTGGGTCGGTCCCGACCGCCGCTGGCTGCGCGAGCACGTGCCCCCCGCGCTCGGGCTCGCCTACCCGGCCGACGACGACCCCGTCATCTCCTCGGTCGTCGACGACGAGGTGGTCACCCACGTCGTCGTCGACCCCGTGCACCTGCCCGAGCAGATCGCGGCCCTGGATGCCCACCGCACCCAGCTGCGGGTCTGGGCGGGCGGCTACTTCGCCCTCACCAACGACGTCGCCGCGCGGCTCGCCGGGCGCGAGGCCTACGTGCGCGTGGACCCCGCGACGGGGCAGCGCATCCCCCTCGCGGCCGGGGAACGGCCGGCGAGCGGACTCCTGCCGCCTCGGTAGGCTGGTGCGTCGTGCGTGACTTCGCCTGCCCTCACTGCGGCCAGCGCCTGGCGTTCGAGAACTCGGTCTGCCTGTCGTGCTCCAACGGGATCGGGTTCGACGTCGACCTGCTGGAGTTCGCCGAGGTGGGCCGCGACGGGCGCACCGTGCTCGAGCCGGTGCGGCGGATGTGCGCGAACCTCGAGACCGCCGGCTGCAACTGGGTCGTCACCCCGGCTCGGGACGGGAGCCCACGCCTGTGCCGGTCGTGCGCGCTGACCCGGACCCGACCCGCCGACGGCGACCCGGAGATGTCTGGCTTCGAGGCCGCCGAGCGGGCCAAGCGCCGGCTCGTCGTCGAGCTGCTGGAGCTCGGGCTGCCGATCACCGACCGGCGGACGGACCCCGAGGGTGGGCTGACGTTCGACCTGCTCTCGAGCCACCAGGACCCGGTGACGACCGGTCACGCCGACGGCGTCATCACCCTCGACCTGGCCGAGGGCGACGATGTGCACCGCGAGCAGCTGCGCATCTCGATGGACGAGCCCTACCGCACCCTGCTCGGGCACTTCCGCCACGAGGTCGGGCACTACTACTTCGGCGTCCTCGCGCGCACGGGGGCCGACCGCGACGAGTTCGAGTCGCTCTTCGGCGACCCCGACGCCGACTACCAGGCAGCCCTGGACCGCCACTACTCCCTGGGCGCTCCGGTGGGGTGGGAGACCGACTTCGTCTCGTCCTACGCGACGATGCATCCGGCCGAGGACTGGGCCGAGACCTTCGCGCACTATCTGCACATCCGCGACACCGTCGACACCGCGGCGGCCTTCGGCTTCGCCCCCGCGGGCGCGACGGCGACGAGCCCGATGGCCGGGGCGGGTGGGTTCACCCGGCTCGTCGAGCTGTGGTTCCCCTTGGCCTGGTCGCTCAACATGCTCAACCGCTCGATGGGGCACCACGACCTCTACCCGTTCGTCCTCCCGCCGCGGGTGCTGGAGAAGATGAGCTTCGTGCATCGCCTCGTCACCGCGGTCCGCGCCGAGCCGCACCCGGCGCTCGCCGCCGTACCCACTGCCGTACCCGCTGCACCGGCCACCTCGTGAGCGAGACCTACGTCGAGCCGTCCCCCGACGTCTACCGGCTGGCCGTGGGCCGGCTCGTCACCGGGGTGACCGTCGTCACCACCCGGGTCGGCACGCTCGACCACGCGATGACGGCCAACGCCGTCGCCTCGGTGTCCCTGGACCCGCTGCTCCTGCTCGTATGTGTCGAGCGGGAGGCCCGGTTCCACGACGCCATCGTCGAGAGCGGCCGGTGGGGCGTGAGCATCCTGCCCGCCGAGCGCCGTGCGACCGCCGACTGGCTCGCGACCCGGGGCCGCCCCCTGCACGGGCAGCTCGACCGCACGCCCACCCACCGGGGCTCAGTCACTGGGGTGGCCCTGCTCGACGGGGCGCTCGCCACCCTCGAGTGCGAGACCACCGACGCCCACGTCGCCGGCGACCACACCATCGTCGTCGGTCGCGTGCGCTCCGTCGAGATCACCGACCAGGCCGGTGCCGCGCTCGTCTACTACCGGGGCCGCTACGAGAGCCTGGCGTGAGCGCCACCCGGCGCCTCCCGCTCCCGCAGCCCTACGACCTGCCCTGGACCCGCTGGTACCTGCAGGCGCACACCGTGCCGGGGCTCGAGGCGTACGACGAGGGCCGGTATGCCCGCACGCTGACCCTGTCGAGCGGCCCGGCCCTGCTGTCCGTGCGGCTGGAGGACGACGCGGTCGAGGTGGCCGTCGAGCCCGCGGTGCCGGGCGGGACGGCTCCCGACGTCGCGGAGGCCGTCGTCGTCACGCGCCGGCTGCTCGACCTCGACGCCGACGGCGCGGCGGTCGACGCCCGGCTCGCCCAGGACCCGGCGCTGGCGCCCTCGGTGGCGGCGGCCCCGGGGCTGCGGGTGCCGGGCGCGGCGGACGGCTGGGAGCTGCTCGCGCGCACCATGGTCGGCCAGCAGATCTCGCTGGCCGCCGCCCGCACCCACCTGGGCCGGCTGATAACGGCCCTGGGGGAGCCGCTCCCTGGCGACCGGCGGCTCTTTCCCACGGCGGCGGCGGTCGCCGCCGGCGGGCTGGGCGTCCTCGGCGGGCCCCGGCGCCGGGTGGCGGCGATCGTGGCGGCGGCCGAGGCCGTGGCCGCCGGGCGGCTGGACCTCTCTCCCGAGCGCGACCCCGAGGCCCTGCGCGCCGACCTCGTGGCCCTGCCCGGTGTCGGGCCCTGGACCGCGGACTACGTCGTCATGCGGCTCACCCCGCACCGCGACGTCCTGCTCGGCAGCGACCTCGTCGTGCGGCAGGGCGCCCGACTGCTGGGCCTGACCGCCGACGACCTCGCCGACCGCGGCCGGTGGTCGCCGGTGCGCTCCTACGCGACCATGCACCTGTGGCGGGTGGCGCTGGCCGCGAGGACGGCCGGGGAGGGCGCGCCTTCGTCACGATGAGGTGTCGGTGCGCGCGGCGGCCGCCCGGGACGCCCGACGGTGTCCGGCCCTCGACCTAGGCTCGGGCGGAGGACACGCGCGAGCTTGCGGGGGACGGACGTGACGAAGTGGCGACCCGGCCGGGCCGGGTGGGTCGGACTGGGCCTGCTGGCGCTCGTGCTGGCCTACGCGCTGCTGGCCGTCGTCGTGGGACGGCAGGTCCCGACCACCGCATCGGTCTCGGGGGTGGCCATCGGCGGCCTGACCCGCGACGCCGCGCTGGCCCGGCTCGCCGCCGAGCTCGGCCCCCGCGGGTCGGTGCCCGTCACCGTGGCCGTCGGCGCTTCCGGCCGCTCGTTCAGTCTCGACCCGGGGGCGGCGGGGCTGTCCCTCGACCTGCCGGCCACCCTCGACGGGGTCACCGGCTTCACCCTCGACCCGGCGACGCTCTGGCGACACGTCACCGGCGGCGTGGACCGGTCCGTCGTCACCCGGGTCGACCGCGAGGCGCTCACCCGCGCCGTCACCGAACGGGCCGCCGCGGCGGCCGTCGCTCCCGTGGACGGCACGGTCACCTTCACCGGTGGGACCGCCGGGTCGACACCGGCTGCCGACGGCACCAGCGTGCCGGTGGAACCGCTCGTGGAACGGGTGGCTGCGGCCTACCCCGTGACGTCGTCGGTGACGGCCGACGTCGTGACGACGCCCCCGGCGGTGACCCAGGCGCGGGTGGACGCCGCGCTCGCGGCGTTCGCCACGCCGGCCCTGTCGGGCCCGGTGACGCTCGACGCCGGCGGTCGCACGGCCTCCCTCACGCCCGCCCAGGTCGCACCGGCCCTGTCGATGCGACCCGGTGCCGACGGCGCGCTCGCCCCGGTCGTCGACCGCGCACTGCTGGCGACCACGGTCACGGAGGCCCTCAAGCCGGTCTTGACGGCGCCGCAGGACGCCCGCATCGTCATCGAGAACGACGCCCCGCGCGTCGTGCCGTCGGTCGACGGGGTGTCCGTCGACGCGGCCGGCGCGGTCGACGTGGTTACCGCCGCGCTGACCGCACCCGAGCGCACCGCGCGCCTGGCCACCACGGTGTCGGCGCCGTCCCTGACGACGGCCGCCGCGCAGGCCCTCGGGGTGACCGAGGTCATCGCGTCGTTCGACTCGCGTTTCCCCTACAACCCCTCCCGCACGGCCAACCTCGTCACCGCCTCGGCCGCCATCGACGGCACCCTGCTCAAGCCGGGGCAGACCTTCAGCCTCAACGACACGCTGGGGGAGCGCACCGAGGAGAAGGGCTACCGCGAGGGCTACGTCATCGAGAGCGGCCGTCTCGTCAAGGGCACCGGCGGCGGGGTCTCGCAGGTGTCCACCGTGGTCTACAACCTCGCGTGGTTCGCCGCCGCCGACCTCGTCGAGCACACCCCCCACTCGTTCTACATCTCGCGCTACCCCGAGGGCCGCGAGGCGACCGTCTACTGGCCCACCATCGACAACCGGTTCACAAACGCCTCACCCCACGGGATGCTGCTGCAGATGTGGGTCGCCGACGACCAGGTGCACGGCCGCGTCTGGAGCACCAAGGTCTACGACGTGGAGGCGACCAGGAGCGGGCGCAGCAACGTGCGGCCGGGGGCGTCGCTCTCCGACAACAGCACCGCGTGCGTCCCGCAGCCGGAGTCGACCCCCGGGTTCGACGTCACCGTGACCCGCACGATCCGGCAGAACGGCGCGGTGGTGCGCTCGGAGGGGTACGCGACGCACTACGAGCCCGAGGACCGCGTCGTGTGCACGAACCCGAACCACCAGAGCTGAGGCCGGTCAGGGCGTGAGGTAGGCGTACGCGTGGTGCGTCCGGAAGCCGTCGCTCTCGTAGAGGCCGACCGCCGCGTCGTGGTCGGCCTCGACCTGCAGGTAGACCGAGGCCAGCCGCTGCTGCCGCGCGAGCATCCCCACCGCGTGCAGGAGCGTGCGCCCGAGCCCACGGCCGCGCTGGTCGGGGTCGACCCACACGGCCGACAGGCCGGCCCAGCCGGGGTGGACCGCCATGCGGGCCACCGCGACGACCTCCCCCGACCGGCCGGCGACGGACAGGAACGACTGGCCCGCCGACCCGGTGAGGACCTGCTCGGTGACACCGGGCACGACCGCCCGCTGCCGCGCGTACGCCTCCAGCCACCGCGCCGACAGGGTGGCCTCCACCGCCACCGGAGCGGCGTCGTCGAGCAACGGGTCGATGTCAGCCGCGGCGGCCGTCATGACGAGCGTGGGCTGGACGACGTGGTAGCCGCGCGCGACGAGCATCGCGCCCAGCGGGTCGTCCGCCGCGTCGCCGCTCGGCGGCAGGACGAGGTGGACGCGGGGCGGGAGGCCGCGGCCGGCGTACCACTCCTGCGCCCGGTCGAGGGCGGCGTCGACCGGCAGCGCGGGGTCGCCCAGCGGCAGGACCGAGTTGCCGCGGGTGGTGAAGCCGCTCGAGGCGCGGAGCAGCCAGTCGCCCTCCCACTCCTCCTCGACCGCCCGCCACCCGTCGGCCATGAGCCGCTCGAGGTCGGTGGACCCGATGGCGGTGTGCGGCTGCCCTCGACGCACCGGTGCCGGCGGCACCGCCTTGACGACGACGACGTCCACCCGTCGCACCGTCACCGGGCCGCGCGGACTGTCGACCGTGAGCGACTCGTCGTCCGCGGCGGTCACCACCCCGACGACGTCGGTGAGCGGCGGGTGGGACCCCGCGGGGCGGCGGTAGCGCACGACGACCCGGCGTCCGACGGGCACCGTCTCGGGCGAGGTCATCGAGCTCCAGTCGGGTGGAAGGGCGGCCGGCGGCCGGGGAAGGGGTGGTCGGTGCGCGGCGCGCACGGCCCCGTCACCCGCGGCCGGAGGCGACTCGGCATACTAGGCCGTGAAACCCCGCCCCGCAGGAGGACGCTTCTCCCATGACGTACGTCATCGCCCAACCGTGTGTCGACCTCAAGGACAAGGCCTGCATCGAGGAATGCCCGGTCGACTGCATCTACGAGGGTGAGCGCTCGCTCTACATCCACCCCGACGAGTGCGTCGACTGCGGGGCCTGTGAGCCGGTCTGCCCCGTCGAGGCGATCTACTACGAGGACGACGTCCCGGAGCAGTGGGCCGAGTACTACAAGGCCAACGTCGAGTTCTTCGACGACCTTGGCAGCCCCGGCGGCGCCGCCAAGATGGGCGTCATCGCCAAGGACCACCCGATCATCGAGGCCCTGCCGCCCCAAGAGCACGACGAGTGAGGGCGGCGCTCCCGGACTTCCCCTGGGACACGCTCGCCCCCTTCAAGGCCCGCGCCCAGGAGCATCCGGGCGGCATCGTCGACCTCTCCGTCGGGACGCCGGTCGACCCGACTCCGCGCCTCGTCCGCGAGGCGCTGGCCGCGGCCGGTGACGCTCCGGGCTACCCGCAGACGTGGGGTACGCCCGACCTGCGCCAGGCGGTCGCGGCGTGGTTCGCGCGGCGGCGCGGGGTTTCCGACCTCGACCCCGACGGGGTACTGCCGACGGTGGGCAGCAAGGAGCTCGTGGCCTGGCTCCCCACGCTGCTGGGCCTGGGCGCGGGCGACGTCGTCGGCATACCGGCCGTCGCCTACCCGACGTACGACGTCGGCGCCCGGCTCGCGGGGGCCACGCCTGTGGTCGTCGAGGGGCTGACCGCTCTCGGCCCCCAGACCGCCGCGACGCGGCCCCGGCTGCTGTGGGTGAACAGCCCGAGCAACCCGACCGGTCGGGTGCTCGGCGTCGACCACCTGGCCAAGGTCGTGGCCTGGGCCCGCGCCAACGACGTCGTGGTCGCCTCCGACGAGTGCTACGCCGAGCTGGGCTGGACGCCTGGCGGCGTCGTGCCGAGCATCCTCGACCCGCGCGTCTGCGGGGGCAGCCACGAGGGGCTCCTCTCCGTCTACTCGCTCTCCAAGCAGTCCAACCTCGCCGGCTACCGCGCCGCCTTCGTCGCCGGCGACCCGGCCCTCGTGCGGACCCTGCTCGAGGTGCGCAAGCACGCCGGGATGATCGTCCCCTGGCCGGTGCAGCGGGCCATGCTCGCCGCCCTCGGCGACGACACCCACGTCGCCGAGCAGAAGCAGCGGTATGCCGCCCGCCGGGCCGCGCTGCTGGAGACCGTCGAGCGGGGCGGGTTCCGGGTCGACCTGTCCGAGGCGGGCCTCTACCTCTGGGCCACGCGCGGTGAGGAGGCGTGGGCCAGCGTCGCGTGGCTGGCCGAGCGAGGGGTCCTCGTGGCGCCCGGGTCGTTCTACGGAGCCGCCGGCGGCCAACACGTGCGGGTGGCCCTCACCGCGACCGACGAGCGGGTGGCGGCGGCGTCGACCCGCTGGTGACGGCGTCCGGAGGGCGGCACCGGCCTTCAGGCGTCCTGCTACCGCACGGTAGCGTGGGTGGACCGTCGACACCCACCGGCGCGACCCCAACGCGGAGGTAAGCCACCGATGACCAGCCACGCAGCCGAGGCCACGCTCACGCTCCAGGACAAGAGCCTCACCCTGCAGGGGGTGCCCGCCACCGACGGTGCCGACGCGCTCAGCGTCTCCAACCTGCTCAAGGAGACCGGCACGGTCACCTACGACGCCGGGTTCGTCAACACCGCGTCGTGCAAGAGCGCGATCACCTACATCGACGGCGACGCCGGCATCCTGCGCTACCGCGGCTACCCCATCGAGCAGCTGGCCGAGAAGTCCTCGTTCGTCGAGGTCTCCTACCTGCTCATCTACGGCGAGCTGCCCACGCAGACCCAGCTGGCCGAGTTCGAGGACCGCATCCGCCGCCACACGATGCTCCACGAGGACCTCAAGGCGTTCTTCAACGGCTTCCCGCGCGACGCGCACCCCATGCCGGTGCTCTCCTCGGCCGTGTCGGCGCTGTCGACCTTCTACCAGGACAGCCTCGACCCCTTCAACAAGGAGCAGGTCGAGCTCTCCACGGTGCGGCTCATGGCCAAGCTGCCGACCATCGCGGCGTATGCGCACAAGAAGTCGGTGGGGCAGCCGTTCCTCTACCCCGACAACTCGCTGTCGCTCACCGAGAACTTCCTGCGGATGACGTTCGGCTTCCCGGCCGAGCCCTACGAGCTCGACCCCACGCTCGTCAAGGCGCTCGACCTGCTCTTCATCCTCCACGCCGACCACGAGCAGAACTGCTCCACCTCGACGGTGCGGATGGTCGGCAGCGCCCAGGCGAACCTCTTCGCGTCGGTGTCGGCCGGCATCAACGCGCTCTTCGGGCCGCTGCACGGCGGCGCCAACCAGGCCGTGCTCGAGATGCTCGGCAAGGTGCAGCGCGCCGACTACGACGTCGACACGTTCATGAAGAAGATCAAGAACAAGGAGGACGGCGTCCGGCTCATGGGCTTCGGGCACCGGGTCTACAAGAACTACGACCCGCGGGCCGCGATCATCAAGAAGACGGCCGACGAGATCATCGCCAAGCTCGGCGGCGACGACGAGCTGCTCGACATCGCCAAGCGCCTGGAGGAGATCGCCCTCTCCGACGACTACTTCGTGGAGCGCAAGCTCTACCCCAACGTCGACTTCTACACCGGCCTGATCTACAAGGCCATGGGCTTCCCCGACAAGATGTTCACGGTGCTCTTCGCCATCGGGCGGCTCCCGGGCTGGATCGCCCAGTGGCGCGAGATGATCGAGGACCCCGAGACCAAGATCGGCCGCCCGCGGCAGGTCTACACCGGGGCCACCGAGCGCGACTACCTCGCCCTCGGCCACCGCTGACCGAACGCATCACGCATCTCCACCGAGCAGGCCCGGTTCAGTCGGACCGGGCCTGCTGCGTGTCCTCGCTGTCTTCGCTGTCGTCCCGATCGGTCGCCGACCGGTCCCGCCGGCCGTAGGCGCGCACGATCGGGCCGTAGCTGAGCCCGTGCAGGACGACGCTCATGAGCACGGTGATGACCATGACCTCGCCCACGAAGTCGTTCTTCGGCGGCGACAGGCTGACGTACGCCAGGAGCCCGAAGACGATCGACGCGAGCCCTCGTGGGCCGACCCAGCCGAGGAACAGCCGGTCGACCAGGGGCACGTCCGTGCGCACCAGCGACAGCATGACCGGCAGGACCCGCGCCACCGAGATGACGAGCAGGGCGTAGAGGGCGATCCCCCAGGTGGTGCCGTCGAAGAGGGTCGCGCTGATCAGCCGGCCGAAGATGAACCAGATGAACAGGCCGAGCAGGGTGCCCGTGTCCTCGCTGAAGTGCAGCGCGTCGGCGGGCAGGTCCCGGGTCGCCGGAGCGAAGATCACCCCGGCCACGAAGGCGGCCACGAACCCGTTGCCGCCCCAGACGTTGGCCAGCCCGTAGGCGATCAGCGGCAGGGCGAGCACCGCGAGCCGTAGGGCGGACGGCTGGGTCCACTCCCGGGCGTACGCCTGCTTGAGCAGCCACCCCGCGGGCCAGCCGACCACCGCCCCCACGGCGATCGCCACGAGCAGCGAGGGCACGGCGGACAGCAGCGCACCGAGGTCGGGGGCGCCGCCCTCCTGCGTGTGGGCGGCCGCGATGCAGAACAGGAAGACCGGAGCGACGGCCCCGTCGTTGTAGCCGCTCTCGACGTTGAGCAGGTGCCGGAGCCACGCCGGCACCCGGCGGTCGCGGATCACGGCGGCGGCCGGGGCGAGGTCGGTGGGCATGACGATGGTCGCCATCGCCGCCAGCAGCCAGAAGCTCTCGGACGGGAAGACCAGCGCCCCGATGAGGACGCCGGCGACGAGCGACAGCGGCAGCGCGACCAGCAGCAGCCGCAGGGTGAGCGCGGGGCGGGCGCCGAGCATCCCGCCGCGCACCTCGGTGGCGTCGACGAAGAGCAGGATGGCGAGCACGACCTCGACGGCCCGCTCGACCGAGGCGGTGTCGAGGTCGATCGTGAAGACGGGGTTGGTACCGGCGGTGAGGACGGTCCCGGCGACGACCATGGCGATCGGAGCGGTGACGCTCCACTTGGCCAGGCGACCGGCGACCAGCCCCCAGGCCAGGAGGATCACCATGATCGCGACCAGGGCGGGCACGTCGACCTCCGAGGATGGGAGCGGGGCGGTGCGGCCGTCGAGCCCGCATCGGCAATCTACGGCCGTGTCCGTCCGGGCGGAAGGACGGCCCGCTCCATACACTCAGGTGTGACCAGCCCGGCGTCGTCGCCTGCCACCCCGCCGGACTCCAGCCGCAGCACCGACCGGGACCGCGCGGCCCGCACCCCGGGCGACAAGACGGACCGCCCGCCGGAGGCACCGGCAGCGGGTGGACCTAGCGGACACGGCGGTCGCGTCCGGCCGGCCACGGCGGGCCTCGTGCTTGGAGCCCTCGGCGTCGTCTTCGGCGACATCGGCACGAGCCCCCTGTATGCCCTGCAGACGGTCTTCTCGCTCGACCAGGGCGAGGTGAAGCCCACCCCGGAGGACGTCTACGGCGTCATCTCCCTCGTCTTCTGGTCGGTGACGGTCATCGTCTCCGTGAAGTACGTGCTCGTCGTCATGCGGGCCGACAACGAGGGGGAGGGCGGCGTCATGGCGCTGGCCGCCCTGGCCCGCCGGCTGCTCAGCTCGACGTCGAAGCGCACCCGGGTGGTCATGGCCCTCGGGGTCCTCGGCGCGTCCCTGTTCTACGGCGACTCCGTCATCACCCCGGCGATCTCCGTGCTTTCGGCGGTCGAGGGCATCACCGTGACCGACCCCGGGCTCGCGCCGTTCGTCGTGCCGATCGCCGCCACCATCCTCACCGGGCTCTTCGCGGCCCAGCGCTACGGCACGGGCAAGGTCGGTGCCCTCTTCGGCCCGATCATGCTCGTGTGGTTCCTCGCCATCGCCGTGGCGGGACTGGGCCACGTCGTCGGCGACCCGGCGATCATCAAGGGGCTCTCGCCGACCTTCGCCATCGGCTTCATCACCTCGCACCCGTTCATCGCCTTCGTGGCGCTTGGCGCCGTCGTGCTCTCGATCACCGGCGCGGAGGCGCTGTACGCCGACATGGGCCACTTCGGCCGGCCGGCGATCAGCCGGGCGTGGTTCTGGGTCGCATTCCCCGCCCTGGTGCTCAACTACCTGGGCCAGGGGGCGCTGATCCTGCAGAACCCCAAGGCCATCAGCAACCCGTTCTTCCTCCTCGTGCCGGGCTGGGCCACCATCCCCATGGTGGTGCTCGCGACCGCGGCCACGGTCATCGCCTCCCAGGCCGTCATCTCCGGCGCCTTCTCGATGTCACGGCAGGCGGTGCAGCTCGGCTTCCTCCCGCCGCTCACCGTGCGTCAGACCTCCGACGAGGAGCAGGGCCAGATCTACCTGCCGTTCGTCAACGCCGCGCTCTTCGTCGTCGTGCTGCTGCTGATGATCACCTTCGGGTCGTCGCAGCGGCTCGCCACCGCCTACGGCGTCTCCGTCACGGGCGCCCTGCTCATCGACACCCTGCTGCTGCTGAGCATCGCCCGGATCCTCTTCGGCTGGGCCACGTGGAAGCTCGTCCTCGCGGGCGTCGCCTTCGGCGGCATCGAGGTCGCCTTCCTCAGCGCCAACCTCACGAAGATCCTCACCGGTGGCTGGCTGCCGCTGCTCATCGCTGCGGTGATGTTCACGGTCATGACCACGTGGCAGCGAGGGCGCCAGCTCATCATCCGGAACCGCACCGAGGTGGAGGGCTCCCTGTCCGACTTCGTCGAGCAGCTGTCCGCCCAGAACCTCGTGCGGGTGCCCGGGGTCGCGGTGTTCCCGCACCCCTCGAGCGCGACCACGCCGCTGGCGCTGCGGGCCAACGTCGAGCACAACGGCGTCCTGCACGAGCACGTCGTCATCGTCTCGGCGCAGGCCCAGAACGTGCCGCACGTGCCGCTGGAGGAGCAGGTGACGGTCGACGACCTCGGCGACCCCGACGACGGCATCGTCTTCGTCAGCATCCACTACGGGTTCGCCGACAGCCCCGACCTTCCCAAGGGCCTCACCATGGCCGCCGGCCAGCACCCCGAGACGCACTACGACCCCGACACCGCGTCGTACTTCCTGTCGCGCGCCACCCTCCGTGCCGGCCGCGAGCCGGGGATGCAGCGCTGGCGGAAGATGCTGTTCATCGGCCTGGCGCACAACGCCGCCGACCCGTCGGTGCGCTTCCACCTGCCCCCGGACCGCACCGTCGTCATGGGCTCACGCGTCGACCTCTGAGAACGCCGGGGCGCCGGTCTGGTGCGGTCGGCAGTGCTGGGGGTGCGGTATGGCGCTGGCCGGTATGCGCGCCGCTCGCCCAATAGGAGCGGAGCGCACGGAAAACGTGGTGGCTCAGCGATAGGAGGAGCGCCGAGCACGTTATCCCGAGAGCAGCGCTCCTCATGTTGGTAGCAGCGTGCGCTACGCACCCAATAGGAGCGCAGCGCACGAGAGTCGAGTCGGGAACGCGCCCATGAGGAGCGCAGTGCGCAGCGCGCGGCGGACAGCCGCGAGCGAGCAGGGCCCCTCAGCCCTGGACGGCGCCGATGCGGATGGTCACCGTCGTCGGCGTCGCGGCGGCGTCGCCGGTGCTCCACTGGGCCGCGTCGGAGCCGGTGCCGCGGGTCCACACGCGGTCGGCGACCTGCACGCGGTCCACGCCGTACGCCTCGGCCCGGGCCACGCCCCACTGGCCCGCGGCCCACGCCAGGTCGGCCGAGGGGGCGCTGACGTTGAGCTGCGCGCCGTTCTGCACCGCCGTGACGCCGAGCTGGGCGCTGAGGTCGGCGGCCACCGCGGCACCGTCTGCCGCCCGCGTCACCGGCTTGAGCTGGCAGCCGAGCCCGGCGGGGGAGTGCCCGCGCAGCGTCGAGGCGAGGACGCGGCCCTCGGTCTCGTGGTCGGCGTACGCCTCGGGGTAGGCGCTCTTCTGCACCTTCTGGGCGACCTTGGTGATCTCCATGTTCTCGTAGCCGTCGACCTTGACCAGTGCGTCGTAGAAGGCGTTGGTCGCGAAGATGGGGTCGAGGATCTGCTCACGGGTGCCCCAGCCCTGGCTGGGCCGCTGCTGGAACAGGCCGAGGGAGTCGCGGTCGCCGAAGGTGAGGTTGCGCAGCTTCGACTCCTGGATGGCCGTGGCGATGGCGATCGTCGCCGCCCGCGCCGGGAGGCCGCGCTTGTCGGAGATCGCCGCGATGAGGGCGGCGTTGGCCGTCTGCTCGGGGCTGAAGGACACCGTCGACCCCGAGGCGGTGGCGCTGCACCCGGGCTGGAACAGCTCGCTCTGGAGCTTCGTCCAGGCGACGTAGCCGCCCCCGCCGACGACCCCGAGCACGCCGAGGATGACGACGGGCGCCACCCATCGGCGCCGGCGGCGCGTCGGGCGGGAAGCGCTGGGGCGGGCCTCAGACGTTCGCATGGAGGGCGTCGTTGAGCGTGATGCCGGTGCCGGCCCGGTCGCGGGCCTCGACGGCACCGGTCACCGAGTTCCGGATGAACAGCACGTTGTCGCGCCCGGACAGCTCGCGGGCCTTGACGACCGACCCGTCGGGGAGGGTCACCTTGGTGCCCGCCGTGACGTAGAGGCCCGCCTCGACGACGCAGTCGTCACCGAGAGCGATCCCGAGACCCGACTGCGCGCCGAGCAGGCAGCGCTTGCCGACCCGGACGCGCTCGGTGCCGCCGCCCGACAGCGTGCCCATGATCGAGGCGCCACCGCCGATATCGGAGCCGTCGTCGACGACGACGCCCTGCACGATGCGCCCCTCCACCATGGAGGTGCCGAGCGTGCCCGCGTTGTAGTTGCAGAACCCCTCGTGCATGACGGTGGTGCCGGCCGCGAGGTGGGCGCCGAGCCGGACGCGGTCGGCGTCGGCGATGCGTACCCCGGTGGGCACGACGTAGTCGGTCATCCGGGGGAACTTGTCGACCGAGCGCACCTCCACGGGCCCCCGGCGCCGCAAGCGCATCCGGGTCAGCTCGAAGTCCTCGACGGCACACGGGCCGTAGTTGGTCCAGACGACGTTGGGCAGCACCGCGAAGATGCCGTCGACGTTGATGGTGTTGGGCTGCACCAGACGGTGCGACAGCAGGTGCAGGCGCAGGTACGCGTCGAGGGCTGACTTGGGGGGGAGGTCAAGGTCGATGCTGGTGCCAACGCATACCTGCCGGGTGCCCCGGTCGTCGTCGCGCGTCTCGAGCGCACGCAGGTCGGCCGGCATGGGCTGCTGGTCGTCGTGCTCACCCAGCCGAGGGTCCGGGAACCACGCGTCCAGAACCCGAGCGCGCTCACCATCGGGGAGGCCGGCGACCTGCTCGGTAACCAGGCCCAGCCCCCAGGCGCGGCGCGAACCTTCACTCGTCATGCTGGAAAGACTATCGGCGGGCGGTGATGGTTCCGGTCGGTCCAGCGGGTGCCGCTAGCCTGCGGAGCATGGTGAGTCCCCAGCCTCTCGACCTCGACACCGACGTCATCAGCCTGACGGCGGCCCTGTGCGACATCGCCTCGGTGAGCCGCGACGAGGCAGCGGTCGCGTCCGCGATCGAGGCCGCGCTGGCCCCTCTCGACCACCTCACCGTCACGCGACACGGCAACACCGTGGTCGCCCGCACCGAGCTGGGCCGCCCCGAGCGGGTCGTCCTCGCCGGCCACGTCGACACCGTGCCGATCACCGACCCCCCCAACGTGCCGAGCCGGCGGGTCGGCGACGAGCTGGTCGGCCGCGGCACCGTCGACATGAAGGGCGGCGTCGCGGTGCAGCTTCGGCTGGCACGGCTGGTCACCGCACCCAGCCGCGACGTCACCTACGTCTTCTACGAGGGCGAGGAGATCGACGGCGAGTTCAACGGGCTCGCGCACCTCGCCGCCGACGCCCCCGACCTCATCGCCGCCGACTTCGCCGTTCTCCTCGAGCCCACCAACGGGGCGATCGAAGGGGGCTGCAAGGGCACGCTGCGCGCCGACGTCGTCACCAAGGGCACGGCCGCCCACTCGGCCCGGCCGTGGAACGGGCACAACGCGATCCACGACGCCGCCGAGGTGCTCACCCGGCTGACCGCCCACGAGGCCCGCACCGTCACGGTCGACGGGCTGGTCTACCACGAGGCCCTCCAGGCGGTCGGGATCGCCGGAGGCATCGCGGGCAACGTCATCCCCGACCGGTGCGTCGTCACGGTCAACTACCGGTATGCGCCGGACAAGTCCGGGGACGACGCCGCGGCCTACGTCGCCTCGGTCTTCAGCGGGTTCGAGGTCGTCGTGCAGGACAACGCGCCCGGCGCCCGGCCGGGGCTCACCCTGCCTGCGGCGCAGGCGTTCGTCGAGGCGCTGGCCGTGCCTGTCGGGCCCAAGGAGGGCTGGACCGACGTGGCCCGCTTCTCGGCCCTCGGCGTGCCGGCGGTGAACTTCGGACCCGGCGACCCCAACCTCGCCCACACCGACGACGAACGGGCGCCGGTGCAGCAGTACGTCGACGCGGAGCAGGCCATGCTCCGCTGGCTGGGCTGAGGTGGCGCGATGGTGACCCCCGCGCACCCCGAGCCACCCCAGCCACCCCAGCCACCCCAGGCAACGGACCACGAGCAGCCGAGCCGGCAGATGGGTCCCGTGGTCTTCCGGGGCCAGCAGGTGCCCGCGACGACCGCCGACCAGCGGCTCCTCGACAGCTCTCCCCAGGCCCGTGACTCCGACTGGCTGCACACGGACCCGTGGCGGGTGCTGCGCATCCAGAGCGAGTTCGTGGAGGGCTTCGGCGCGCTCGCCGAGCTCGGCCCGGCGGTCAGCGTCTTCGGCTCGGCGCGCACCCGGGAGGACGACCCGGCCCACGCCATCGGGGTGGCCATCGGACGGGCGCTCGTGGAGGCGGGGTATGCCGTCATCACCGGCGGCGGGCCAGGCGCCATGGAGGCGGCGAACCGGGGCGCCTGCGAGGCCGGAGGTGTCTCGGTCGGGCTCGGCATCGAGCTTCCCTTCGAGTCGGGGCTCAACCCCTACGTCGACCTCGGCGTGAACTTCCGCTACTTCTTCACCCGCAAGACGATGTTCGTCAAGTACGCGCAGGGGTTCATCGTCCTCCCCGGCGGGTTCGGCACCCTCGACGAGCTGTTCGAGGCGCTGACCCTCGTGCAGACCCAGAAGGTCACCTCGTTCCCCATCGTCCTCATCGGCACGGCCTACTGGGGCGGCCTGCTGGCGTGGCTGCGGGAGGTCGCCGTGGCGCAGGGCACGGTCAGCGCGTCCGACCTCGACCTCATCCACCTCACCGACGACGTCGACGACGCGGTGCGGATCGTGACGCGGGGGGCGGCGGCCCGCTGAGCGGCAGGGCGGCCCCGGGTGTGGCTGGTGGGTGCCGTTGGCGGCCCGCCCGCACGAGTCATGGCACGATCAGCGGATGATCTGGCTGGCCCTGCTCGTCGCCGTCCTCGTGGCCGTCGCCACCGCGGCCGCCGTGCTGGGCCGCGTCGACGGCTCGCTCGCCGACACGACCACGACGATGAGCCACGTGCCGCTGCCCGACGACCCGCTCACGCCGGGTGACCTCGACGGGCTCCGCTTCGACACGGTGATGCGCGGCTACCGGATGAGCCAGGTCGACGCCGTCGTCGACCGGCTGCGACGCGAGATCCAGGACCTCGAGGACCGGCTCGGCGAGCCGGCGACGCCGACGGGCCTCGGCGCCTACACGCGGCCGCCGGAGTCCCCGGAGTCCTCGGAGTCCTCGGAGTCCCCGGAGTCCCCGGAGTCCCCGGAGTCCTCGGCGCCCTCGGCGCCCTCGGAGTCCTCGGAGGCCTCATCCATCCCGGCTCCCGACCCCGGGAGCGCCTGACGTGGGCGCGATCGAGGTCCGGCGCACCGTCGCCACCCCGCTGGACGCGGTCTGGGCCACCCTCACCGACTTCGCCGGCTACGGCCGCTACATCCCGCTGACGAGGATGCGCACCGACTCGGGGCCGGTGCGTCCCGGCTGGGGCTTCGGGGGGTTCACCGGGCTCGGGCCCGTGGGGTTCCTCGACTCCATGCTCGTCGTGCGCTGGGAGCCTCCGGCCGCGGACCGCGCGCGGTTCGCGGTGCGCAAGACCGGCCGGCTGCTGGCCGGCTGGGCCGACGTCCGGCTGACGGGTACGGCGCAGGGCGGCACCGACGTGTCGTGGCGCGAGGAGATCGTGCCGCGGCCGCTCCTCCTGGGCCGGGCCCTCGCGCCCGCCGCGGATCTCGTCACGGCCCGCCTCTTCGCGCGGGCGCTCGACGGGATGCTCGGAGCGGCGGCGCAGGCCCCGTCAGGATGAGCGACGCCGCCCCGGCGGCCGGCCCGGACGGGCTGAGCGTCGGCGTCGACGGCCGGGTCCGCTGCGCGTGGGCCGGATCCGCGCCGGAGTACCTCGCCTACCACGACGACGAGTGGGGGCGGCCGGTGCACGGGGAGGCCGCCCTCTACGAGCGGCTCACCCTGGAGGCGTTCCAGTCCGGCCTCGCGTGGATCACCATCCTGCGCAAGCGGCCGGCCTTCCGGGCCGCCTTCGCGGGCTTCGACCCGGACCGCGTGGTCACCTTCGACGACGGCGACCGGGCCCGGCTCATGGCCGACGCGGGCATCGTCCGCAACGCGCGCAAGGTCGACGCCGCCATCGCCAACGCCCACGCCGTCGTGGCGCTGCGCGCGGAAGGCGGCCTCGACGCCTACGTCTGGTCCTTCGCTCCGGCCGACCACGTGCCGCCGCGCACGACGGCCGACCTGCGGGCCAGCAGCCCGGAGTCGGTCGCGCTGGCCCGTGGCCTCAAGCAGCACGGGGTCGGCTTCGTCGGACCCGTCACGGCGTATGCCGCGATGCAGGCCTGCGGGCTGGTCGACGACCACCTCGCCGGCTGCCACCGCTCGAAGCAGCCCTCGTGAGCGACGTCCTCGAGGCAGCGGCCCCGCCTACGGGACTCGTGGACCGCGTCCGGTCGATGGGGCGGTTCCTGCCCACGGTGCTGCTGGCGTACGCCCTCTGCCGGCTGGTCAGCGGCATCCTGCTGTCCGTCGTCGCCACGCGTCAGGTCCCCACGGGCTGGACGGGCGCGGTCGTCAGCTACCTCACCTTCACCGTGCAGTGGGACGGGCAGTGGTACCAGACCATCGCCGAGCACGGCTACCCGCGGACCCTGCCGGTCGACCAGGCGGGCCTGGTGCAGCAGAACGCCTGGGCCTTCTACCCGCTCTTCCCCTTCACCAGCCGGGCCCTCATGGACCTCACCGGGTTCAGCTTCTACGCCGTGGGGTCGACCCTTTCGCTGCTGCTCGGGTTCGTCGCCGCGGGGGCGATGGCGACCCTCCTGCGCGCCCGGCTGGGGGACCGGTGGACGCTCGCGACCGTCGTCCTGTGGGCGAGCATGCCCGCAGCCGTCGTGCTGCAGGTGGCCTACACGGAGGCCACCGCGATGGCCCTGCTGCTGCTGTTCCTCCTGGCGCTGCAGCGCGAGCGCTGGCTCTGGGGGACGCTGCTGGCCCTGCTCCTCGGGCTGGCCCGGCCCATCGCCCTGCCCATCGCCGCGGTGGCGGTCGTGGCGCTCTGGATGCGGTGGCGGCGGCGGCGCGCCGAGCCGGTGTCGACGGGGGAGGTGGCGAGCGGGCTCGCCCTGCTCGCCGGGTGCGGGGTCTCCGGGCTGCTGTGGCCGGTGGTCGCCGCCCTCGTCACCGGCCGGGGCGACGCCTACACCGTGACGATGTCCTCCTGGCGCGGCAGCCGCGAGATCGTGCCGTTCCGGCCGTGGCTCGACATGTCGCGCTACTACTTCGGCCAGACGTGGGGGCCGGTCTGGCTCACGGTGCTCTTCGTGCTCATCGCCGTCATGGTGCTCGGACCGTGGGCGGTGCGACTCGGCCCCCAGCTACGGATGTGGTCGCTGGCCTACCCCGCCTACCTGCTGGTCGTGCTCGACCCGTTCACCTCGATCTTCCGCTACCTCATCCCGCTGTTCCCCCTCGCCGCGGTGCTCATCGGCGCCGCCGGGCGGCCCCGCTGGCGCCACTGGGAGGGCTGGGCGTGGGCGCGCGTCGGCGTGCTGCTGCTCGCCTTCGTCGTGGGCCAGTGGTACTGGATCGACATCCTCTGGCGGTTCGTCCCGCCGACCGACTACCCGCCGTGATCAGCGGCCGGTGTAGACCGGTGCCGTCTTGGCCAGGAACGCGTCGACCGCGGCCCGGTGGTCGGCACTGGCCCCGGTGAGCGTCATCAGCTGGGCCTCGTGGGCGAGGGCAGCGGCGAGGTCCTGCCCCGCGCTCGCGGCGACCGCACGGCGGATCGAGCCGTAGGCCAGGGTCGGGCCGTCCGCGAGGGTGCGGGCCAGCGCGGCCACCACCCCCTCCAGGTCGGCGGCGGGCACCACCTGGTTGACGAGGCCGAGGGCCAGGCACTCGGCCGCCGGGACGGTGCGGGGGAAGAAGAGCAGCTCCTTGGCCCGGGCCGGCCCGACGAGGCGCGGGAGGGTCCAGGACGCCCCGGAGTCGCACGACAGCGCGATCCCCGCGAAGGCGGTGTTGATGCCGGCGGTGTCGACGATGACCCGCACGTCGGCGGCGAAGGCGAACGACGCCCCGGCCCCGGCCGCGACCCCGTTGAGCGCGGCGACGACCGGCTTGTTCATCGTGGCGAGCAGCGTGACGATGCGGTTGAAGTGCTCGACCACCGTGTCGCCGAGCTGCTCGTCACCGCGCTGCAGGGCGGCGACGTGGGCCTTGAGGTCCTGGCCGACGCAGAACGCGCGACCCCGGCCGGTGAGGACGACGCAGCGCACGGCCGGGTCGTCGGCCACCTGCTGGAGGACCGCGAGCAGCCGCTCCTTGACGGCGAGGTCGAGGGCGTTCATCGCCTCCGGCCGCGACAGCGTGACCGTGGCGACGCCCGCGTCGACGGTCAGCTCGACGACCGGCGGGTCGGGCTGGGGAGAGTGCGCTGGTGTCGTCATCGTCACCTTCTGGTGGGTGCGTGGCCGCCGTGGGGGCGGTGCCCGTCGTCGGACCCTGTTCGCGGAGCGAGGGGGATTTCCCCTCGTCCTGACGCACAGGTGATAATGGTCTCCATCACTCGTCGGGCCGTTGCGGTTGCGGACCCGCGAGCCCGACAGCGCGCATTCCACGAAAGGGTAACCATGGCGGCGATGAAGCCCAGAACGGGTGACGGACCTCTCGAGGTGACGAAGGAAGGTCGCGGGATCGTTCTGCGCATGCCGCTGGAGGGCGGTGGCCGGCTGGTCGTAGAGATGACTCCCGCCGAGGCCGCGAGCCTGCGGGACGCCATCCAGGGGTGCGACGGGGTCAGCTGACCCTCCGACGTACGGAAGGCCCCCGACCGATCCGGTCGGGGGCCTTCCGTATGCCTGGGGGCGCTCGGGCCTAGCGCTTGACGGCGACGAGCAGCCCGTCGCCGGCGGGGAGCAGGGTGGTGTGGAACCGCTCGTCCTCGCGCACCGCCTTGCCGAGGTCACGAAGGACCCGGGTCGTCTCGTCGCGAGCGGCGGGGTCGGCCACTTTGTCGTGCCACAGCATGTTGTCGAGCACCATGACCCCGCCGGGGCGCAGCAGCCGGACGGCCTCCCGGACGTAGTCGGGGTAGGACTCCTTGTCGGCGTCGATGAGGACGATGTCGTAGGCGCCGTCGGTCATCCGGCCCAGCACGTCCAGCGCGCGACCGGTGATGACCCGGGTGCGCTGGTGGGCGACACCGGCCGCGGCATACGCCTCGCGGGCCGCACGCTGGTGCTCCGCCTCGATGTCGATCGTCGTAAGGATGCCGTCCGACGGCATCCCCTCCAGCAGCCAGAGCCCGGAGACCCCCGCTCCCGTGCCGATCTCCACCACCGCCCGGGCCGCCACCGCCGCCGCGATCATCCGCAGCGCCGCGCCGCCGGCCGGCCCGATGGGCGTGCAGCCCAGCTCCTCACCCCGTCGGCGTGCGGCCTCCGCGAGGTCGCTCTCGGTGACGAACTCCTCGGCGTACGCCCAGCTGGCCACCCTCTGTGCGCTCATGGTCCGACCCTACAAGGGCGGCGCGGGGGGCCGGGTGCGCGCGAAACACCGTCGTCGCGGCCGACAGCCTCTCGGGGTCGGCTCAGGGGCGGGTCAGGGTCGCCCCCGATGGTTGGCCGGCACCTAAGCGGGGCACAGTAAACTCATCAACTCCTCGGGAACTCTGAGGTCCATCGGCTCGTCAGACGGGTCGGGAACCTCTCGAAAGGCGAACCACGTGACCGACACCCTGACCGCACCTGCGGGCCTCGAGGATGCGGCCTCCCTGCACGACCCTGCTGATGCTGCCGTCTGGACGCCTCCCACGTGGGAGGAGATCGTCACGCAGCACTCGGCCCGGGTCTACCGGCTCGCCTACCGTCTCACCGGCAACCCGCACGACGCCGAGGACCTCACCCACGACGTCTTCATCCGGGTGTTCCGGTCGCTCAGCTCCTACACGCCCGGCACCTTCGAGGGCTGGCTGCACCGCATCACGACGAACGTCTTCCTCGACAAGATGCGGCGCAAGCAGCGGATCCGCTTCGACGCCCTCCCGGAGGACGCCGCCGGCCGGATGGCCAGCCGCGAGCCCGGCCCGGCCCAGACCTACGACGACACCCACTTCGACGACGACGTGCAGCGAGCGCTCGACGCGCTGCCGCCGGACTTCCGGGCGGCGGTCGTCCTCTGCGACATCGAGGGACTGTCGTACGAGGAGATCGCCACCACGCTCGGGGTCAAGCTGGGCACGGTCCGCTCGCGTATCCACCGCGGCCGTGCCCAGCTCCGGGAGGCGCTCGCGCACCGCGCCCCCGAGCGGCCCACCGTCGAGGCACCCGCTCGCACACGGACGGGCCTGCGCCGGCCCACCGCGGTCATGTCCGGAGCCCCTGGGACGCCGTGACGCGACACCTCGGCCTGCAGGTCAACGCGTACGTGGACCGACGTCTCGACGCGTCGGCTCTGCGCGCCTTCGACCAGCACCTCGTCGTCTGCCTCGTCTGCCGCCATGCGGCCGACGAGGAGCGGCGGCTGCTCGCCTCCCTGCGCTCGGGACCGACCCCCGGCTTCTCCGCCGACCTGCACTCGATGCTGCTCGCCCTGGCCGAGCCCCCGCGGGCCGCGACGCCCTCCACGCCCTCCACGCCCTCCGCGGCCCTGACGGGCCCCACGCCGGCGCCCTCCCCCCTACGGGCCGGCGCCCCGTTCGCGGCCCGCACCGACCGGTCGTCGCCGACGCTGTCACCGATCCCCCGCGCCCCCGAGTCCGTCCGTCAGCTGCGGGTGCCGACCGTCCCTCCGGCCTCGCCGGCCCTGCACCGCTCACCCCGCCGCGCGGCCATGGTGGCCGGCCTCGCGGCCGGAGCCTCCGCCGCGGCCGCCTTCGGCCTCGCGGTCGCCGGCCCGGGCACGGGTGCGGCGGCGACGATCCGCTCGGTCGAGACGCGACCGGGCGTGTCCAGCGTCTCGGTGGTCCCCGCCGCCTTCACCGGTTCCGGCCTCGGCGCCTCCCCGCTGCGTCAGGCCCTCGGACGTCCAGGACGGTAGCCATCCATGAGCGACTCCCCTTCCGGCTCCTCCACCCCCGCCGGGAGCCAGCGGCCTGACGCCGCGGCCCCCGACGGGTCGTCGTCGTCCCCAGGGTCCTCGGCCAGCCCCTGGCAGAGCTTCGGCGTGCCCCACGGCGGGGCACCGGAGCCGCCCGCCTACACCCCGGCCATGCGGGAGCGCCCCCGCGCCGACCTGACGCAGCCCATCGCGACCACCCCGCCGCCGGCCGTCGAGGAGCCTGGTGCCGATGGGGCCGCCCAGGCTGGCGAGTCCACCCAGCCCCCCGAGCCCGCTCCGGGGCGCGGCTGGTGGTCCACCCCCGGGCAGCTCGGCTCGGCCGCGACCGCGGCCCCGCCCGCGACGGAGCGGTCCCAGGAGTGGGACACCGCTCTGCCCGGCGAGATGCCCGGCGACCCATGGGCCGCCGGCGGCGCGGCGCCTACCGGTCCGGCACCGGGCTGGTCCACCGCCCCGGCTCCCACCGGCGCCGCCACCTCGACCTTCGGCCCACCCACCGGCCCCGCCTGGCTCCCCGGCGGCGGCACGGCGCCGATGCCCGGCGGCGCCGGCGGCCCCGGAGGTCCCGGCGCGCCGGCCGCGCCCTCGACGCGGCGCCGGTTCGCCGGCCTCGCTGCCCTCGCCGTCGTGGCGGCCCTGCTCGGCGGAGGGGTGGCCCTGGCCGGGCAGCAGCTGCTCACCCGCGGCACCAGCCTGGGCAGTGCGGTGCCCGCGCCGGGACCCGGTTCGACGGCGCGACCCGACGGCAGCATCGCCAAGATCGCCGCCGACGCGCTGCCGAGCGTGGTGACCATCCGGATCAAGACCGCACAGGGCAACGGCACCGGGTCGGGCTTCGTCATCGACAACCAGGGCCACATCCTCACCAACAACCACGTCGTCGCCGCGGCCGGTGGCAACGGCGGGATCAGCGCCGAGCTCAACAACGGCAAGACGTTGCCGGCCACCGTCGTCGGCACCGACGTCTCCTACGACCTGGCGGTCATCAAGGTCGACGCCACCGACCTCCCGCCGCTGCAGTTCGGGGCGTCCAAGGACGTCGTCGTGGGTGACGGGGTCATCGCCGTGGGCGCGCCCCTCGGCCTCGACGCCACCGTGACCAGCGGCATCGTCTCGGCGCTCAACCGGCCGGTGACCCCTGGTGACGGCAGCGACCAGTCCTTCATCAACGCCATCCAGACCGACGCCGCCATCAACCCCGGCAACTCCGGGGGGCCGCTGCTCGACATGAGCGGGCGGGTCATCGGCATCAACTCCGCGATCGCCCGCATACCGGGCTCGTCGAGCGACTCCGGCGGCAACATCGGCGTGGGCTTCGCCATCCCCAGCGACCAGGCGGCCAAGACCGCGCAGCAGCTCATCAAGACCGGCAAGGCCGACCACCCCGCGCTCGGGGTCAGCGTCGACCGCAGTTTCACCGGCGACGGGGCCAAGATCGCCGCGGGCGGGGTCAAGGCCGGGAGCGCCGCCGAGAAGGCGGGTCTCAAGGAGGGCGACGTCGTCACCTCGTTCGAGGGTCGGAAGGTCACCGACGCCGACGCCCTCATCGTCGCGGTCCGCGCCAGGAGCGTGGGGGATACGGTGACCATGACGGTGCAGCGAGGCAACCAGACCGTCAACGTCTCGCTCGCCCTTCAGTCGGCCCAGAGCTGACGCGCACGTCGCGCAGCCCCGGGCACACCAGCACGCAGGAGGAGGTCACATGCTCGACGTCAACGGGTGGGAGGTCATCGTCCTCGCCGTCGTGGGCATCCTCGTCCTCGGCCCCGAACGGCTCCCGGAGTATGCGTCGAAGCTGGCCGGCTTCGTCCGGCAGGCGCGCGGCTTCGCGACGAACGCCAAGTCCCAGCTCAAGGAGCAGATGGGGCCCGACTTCGACGACGTCGACTGGCGCCAGTACGACCCGCGTCAGTACGACCCGCGCCGGATCGTGCGCGAGGCCCTCATGGACGACCCCACACCGGAGCCCGAGAAGCCGCAGTCGGGGACCATGGCACCGGTGCCGCAGCCCTTCCACGACCCCGGCAAGCCGACCCCGTGGGACGCCGACGCCACCTGAGCGTCAACGCTTCCCGACGGGCGGGACGCCGCTTCGCTGGACAACCGCGCGCTTCGCTGGAGAACGGTTCTCCAGCGAGGCGCCGGTTTATCGGGTCACCCGATAAACGGGAGGCCGATGGGACGAGCGGTCAGCGACCGGCCGGGGTGAGGCCGAGGGAGCGTCCGGCCAGGCCGCGGGCGCGGCTCGACAGACCGCGGGCGATCCCGCGCAGCGCGACCGCCGCGGGGGAGTCGGGAGCGCCCAGCACGACGGGCATCCCGTGGTCGCCGCCCTCGCGCAGCCGGGTGTCGAGCGGGATCTGACCGAGCAGGGGCACGCTCGCGCCGACCGCGCGGGTCAGGGACTCCGACACCGCCCGGCCGCCTCCGGACCCGAAGATCTCCTGGCGGCTGCCGTCGGGCAGCTCGAGCCAGGACATATTCTCGACGACGCCGACCACCCGCTGGTGGGTCTGCAGGGCGATGGCCCCGGCACGCTCGGCGACCTCGGCCGCCGCCTGCTGGGGCGTCGTCACCACGAGGATCTCGGCGTTGGGGATGAGCTGGGCCACCGAGATGGCGATGTCGCCGGTGCCCGGGGGCAGGTCGAGCAGCAGCACGTCGAGGTCGCCCCAGAACACGTCGCCGAGGAACTGCTGGAGCGCCCGGTGGAGCATGGGACCGCGCCAGACCACCGGCTGGTTGTTGGGCACGAACATGCCGATCGAGATGACCTTCACGTCGTGTGCGAGCGGGGGCAGGATCATGTCGTCGACCTGGGTGGGCCGCTGCTCGACGCCCAGCATCCGGGGCACGGAGAACCCGTAGACGTCGGCGTCGACGACCCCCACGCGCAGGCCCGACTCGGCCATGGCCGCCGCGAGGTTGACGGTGACCGACGACTTGCCGACCCCACCCTTGCCCGACGCCACGGCGTACACCCGGGTGAGCGACCCCGGCCGGGCGAAGGGGATCTCGCGCTCGGCCTGGCCGCCGCGCAGCTGGGTGCGCAGGGCCGCCCGCTGCTCGTCGCTCATGACGTCGAGGGTCACGGCGACGTCATCGACGCCCTCGAGGGCGACCAGCGCGGCGGTGACGTCCTTGGTGAGCGTCTCCTTCATGGGGCAGCCGGCCACGGTGAGGAAGATCGTGACGGCGGCGTGCCCCTGCTCGTCGACCTCGACGCTCTTGACCATCCCCAGCTCGGTGATGGGCTTGCGGATCTCTGGGTCGTTGACGCGGGACAACGCGGAGAGCATCGCGTCGTGGGAGGGCAGCACGGAGGTCGGCACGTCTTCCATGCTAAGCGGGCGGCCCGGAGGCCTCAGACGGGCAGGTCGTCCATCCAGCTCAGACGAGCAGGTCGTCCATGTCCTCGAGCTCCTTGCCCTTGGTCTCCTTGACCCACCGCAGGACGAAGATGAGCGACAGCAGGGCCATGACGGCGTAGAAGCCGTAGGACATGGCCAGCGAGATGTCCTTCATCTTCGGGAAGCTCACGGTGATGGCCCAGTTGGCCACCCACTGGGCGCCGGCAGCGAGCGAGAGGGCCGCGGCGCGGATGCGGTTGGGGAACGACTCACCGAGCAGCACCCAGACGACCGGGCCCCACGACATGCCGAAGGCGACGACGAACACGTTGGCGGCCACGAGGGCGATGGGGCCCTGCGCGCCCTCCAGCACGGGCGTCACCGCCCCGCTTGCGTCGGTGGTCGTCTTGGCGATGCCGAAGATGAGCGCCATAACGCCGAGGGCGACCGTCATACCGACGGAGCCGATGAGCAGGAGCGGCTTGCGACCCACCCGGTCGACTGTCGCGATGGCCACGAGGGTCGTGACGATGTTGACGACGGCGGTGATCACGGTGATCTTGAAGGAGTCGGCCTCGCTGAACCCGACGGCCTCCCAGAGGATGTTCGAGTAGTAGAAGATGACGTTGATCCCGACGAACTGCTGGAAGACCGAGAGCAGGATGCCGATCCACACGATGGGCAGCAGGCCGCCTCTCTTCGCGCGCAGGTCGGACCACGACGGCTTGGTGTCGGACTCCAGGGAGGCCTGGATGCGGTTGATCCGGCCCTCGACGCCCTTGGAGCCGAGCATCAGGGAGAGCACCCGGCGCGCCTCGGGGATGCGGAAGTTGGCCACGAGGTAACGGGGTGACTCGGGGATGGTCAGCGACAGGATGCCGTAGGCCAGGGCGGGCACGACCATCGCGAGGAACATCCAGCGCCAGGCGTCGAGGCCGAACCAGAACGGGCTCGTGGAGCTGCCGGCGACGGTCGCGAAGATGTAGTCGACGAGCAGGGACAGGAAGATGCCGGTGACGATGGCCAGCTGCTGCAGCGACCCGAGCCGGCCGCGCAGCCGGGCCGGGGCGATCTCGGCGATGTAGGCCGGGGCGATCACCGAGGCGATGCCGACGCCGAGACCACCGATGATCCGGAAGACGATGAGCACCGTGAGGTTGGGGGCGAAGCCGGACCCGAGCGCGCTGACGAGGAAGAGCACCGCCGCGATCTGCATGACCCGCAGCCGGCCGAACCGGTCGGCCAGCCGGCCGGCGTAGATCGCACCGACCGCCGCGCCCAGCAGGGCCGACGCCACGGCGAAGCCGAGAATGCCGGAGTCGACGGCGAACACCTTGCCGATCGCGCTGACCGCGCCGTTGATGACGGCGCTGTCGTAGCCGAAGAGGAACCCGCCGAGAGCGGCCACGCTGGCCACCTTGATCGAGGCGGAGACGTTGAACTCCTCCTCGGCGTCGTCGGGCGTATCGGTACTCGGAACGGAGCTCGTGTCAGCCATGACCCCACCTGTCGACGTCGAGAAAGTGACCCCATCATGCCCCCACGGGAGGCGGCTGAGGTCGGACGCCCGTCACGGGTCTGTCCGCGTCGTGCCGGGCGGTCAGCGCCGGGCGTCGTCCTCGGCGCCCGCGGCTCGCGCCGGAGCCATGCCGCGGTCCTCCATCTCCTCGAGCAGCTGGCGCAGCTCGGAGCGGATGAAGTCGCGAGTCGCACCGTCGCGCAACGCGATCCGCAGGGCGGCGACCTCACGGGTGAGAAACTCGGTGTCGGCGAGGTTCCGCTCGTCGCGGGCCCGGTCCTGCTCCAGGGCCACCCGGTCGCGGTCGGCCTGACGGTTCTGGGCGAGCAGGATCAGCGGCGCGGCGTACGACGCCTGGAGCGACAGGATGAGGGTGAGGAGCGTGTAGTTGGTGGCCCGCGGGTCGAACTGGGCCGACTCCGGCAGCAGGGTGTTGAGCGCCAGCCAGAGCCCGACGAAGACGGTCATCCCGGCGAGGAACTGGGCCGTGCCCATCCACCGGGCGAAGGTCTCGCTGGCCCGGCCGAACGTCTCGCTGGAGAACGAGGTCGTGGGGACGAACCGGCGGCGGAACTCGCGGGGCTGGTCGAGGCGCGGGACGCCGGCGTCGCGTCGGCGCACCGGCGGCCGGACGCGGTCACCCCGGTCGGTGCGGTCGGTGCGCTCGGAGCGGTCAGCCACGGGTCACCTCGTGACGGTCCTCGTGCCGGTCCTCGCGCCAGTCCTCCGGGAGGATGTGGTCGAGCACGTCGTCCACCGTGACCGCGCCGAGGAACCGGCCCTCCCGGTCGACGACGGGCACGGCGACGAGGTTGTAGGTCGCGAGCATCCGGGTCACCTGCTCCAGCGGGGCGTCGACCGGCATCGGCTCGATGCCCCGGTCGACCACCGACCCCACGGAGGAGTGGGGCGGCTCGCGCAGCAGCCGCTGGATGTGGACGACGCCGATGAACCGGCCCGTCGGGGTCTCCAGCGGGGGCCGGCAGACGAACACGGTGGAGGCCAGCGCGGGAGCCAGCTCCTCGCGGCGCACCACGGCCAGGGCCTCGGCGATGGTCGCCTCCGGGCCGAGGATCACCGGCTCCGTGGTCATCAGGCCGCCGGCCGTCTTCTCGTCGTAGGCCAGGAGGCGCCGCAGCGGGGCCGCCTCGTCGGGCTCCATGAGGCGCAGGAGCTGCTCCTGGCGGTCGGTCGACAGCTCGGCCAGCAGGTCGGCGGCGTCGTCGGGCTGCATCGCCTCGAGGATGTCGGCCGCCCGCTCGGTGTCGAGGCCGCCGAGGATCTCGACCTGGTCGTCCTCCGGCAGCTCCTCGAGGATGTCGGCGAGCCGGTCGTCGTCGAGGGCGGCGGCCACCTCGGCCCGCCGCTGCGGCGAGAGGTCGTGGATGACCTCCGCGAAGTCGGCGACGCGCAGGTCGTCGTAGTTCTCCAGCAGCTTGGCGGCGCTCTGGTCGCCGCTGCTCACGTGCAGGCCGGAGACGTCCTCGATGTCGACAAGCACGGTCTCGCCGCGCCGCCGCAGGCCCAGTCCACGCCCGGGCGAACCGGTGTCCTTGCGGCAGAACACCTTGGTGACGGTCCAGCTGCGGCCACGCGACTCCATGGCGATGTCCTCGACGGTCGCGGCGAACGGACCGTCGGCGGAGCGGACGCTCACGTGGCGCTCGAGCAGCTCGGCGAGGACGAGGGTCTCGTTCATCCGCTGCTCGAACCGGCGCATGTTGACCAGGCCGGTCGTGATGACCTGGCCCGCGTCGAGGGAGGTGACCCGGGTCATGGGCACGAACACCCGGCGGCGCCCGGGCACCTCCACGACGATGCCGATGACCTTGGGGCGGACGACGGTGCTGCTGAAGGTGACGACCACGTCGCGCACCCGGCCGACCGGGTCACCCAGCGGGTCGAAGACGCGCATCTCGGCCAGCCGCGCGACGAAGACACGGGACACGGGGCTCACGGGGTCAGGCTAGCCGCCCGACCCGGGCGTGCCGTCAGGTGCGCAACGGCGGTGTAGGCGTCGGGTCAGCGGGTGCCGCGCCGCCGCGACGGGCGGCCGCCCAGGTGCCACGGGCGCCAGGTCACCGTCGTGGCGCGGGACGGGGGAGGGGCGGCGGTCCCGGACCCGTCGAGGTAGTGGCCCGGGCCCTCCACGGGGTTCCCGAACGGCGTCAGCGCGGTGACGGCGCACTCGGTGCGCCAGCGCTCGACGACGTCGCCGACCGCGTTGAGGCGCCCGGCCTGCAGGGCGCCGACCGCGGTGGACCACAGCGGGTCGGTCTCGCCGAGGACCCGCGTCCGGGCCTTCACGCGCAGCAGCCGGCCACCGGAGTCCTGGCTGCGCAGGACGACGACGACCTCCTCGGGCAGCCACGGCAGGAACTGCTCCCCGGGCCCGTTGACGACGTACGCGTCAGGGGCCACCCAGGCGTGCCAGACGGGCCACGCGCGGTCGCCCGGCACCTCCACCCAGATGACACCGGACTTGGTCATCGCCTCGCCGACGAGCGCGGTGACGTTCGTCGGCACGGCTGGCGGTGGGGTCGCCTCGGTCACCCGCCCGAGCGTAGGCGACCGAGGTCACCAGCGTGAGGTGGCGGCCGCCATGAGGTCACCGAACAGGTCGCCGGCGTCCACGGCATACCCGCGCCGGGTGAACCAGTCGCTCATGGTGCGCGCGTCGCGCTCGAGGAACTCGGGACCGTGCGGGTTACCGATGACGTCGACGACCTGTGGCCAGTCGATGAACACGAGGCGCTCGCCGTCGAGGAGGACGTTGTAGGGCGAGAGGTCACCGTGCGCCCAGCCGTGCACCGCCAGCCGGGTCATCGTCTCGCGCACCTGCTCGAAGAGCTCCGGAAGGAGGGTCACGGGCGGGCGGGTCTGAGCCAGGCGCGGCGCGGCCTCGCCGTCGGCGCCGACGAACTCCATGAGGATCTCGGTCTCGGTCAGCTGCACCGGGTAGGGCACGGGAAGGCCCATGCCCCAGAGCTTTCCGAGGACGTCGAACTCGGTGGCGGCCCACTGCCCGGCGATGAGGGCCTTGCCGAAGTCGGTGCGGCGGCCCATGGCGCGGGTCTCGCGGCTGCGCCGGACCCGGCGCCCCTCGAGGTAGCCCGCGTCGCGGTGGAACATCCGGTGCTGGTGGCCGCGGAACCGCTTCGCGGCCATGAGGACGTCGCGGTGCGGGTCACCGGGGACCCAGCGCCGCAGGACGTGGACGTCGGCCTCCTTGCCGGTCTTGAGGACGCCGAGGTCGGCGTCGACCGCGGCGAACGCCGTGATGACCCAGTCGGGGCGGGGTTTCGGGCCGTGCATCGCGCCGTCCCAGGAGGACCAGCGCTCGCCCTCGGGAGGGCTGTCGGGATGGGTGTCAACCGCGAAGGCGGCGGGCTCCGACTCGTCGTCGAAGAGGTGATGCGTCACTGCGGGTCTCCAGAGGTGAGAGGGGTGGGGTGCGGTGGGCACCGAGGACCGTCGTGGACATGTCGGGCCTCCTCCTCTGGTCGCGCGCAGCCGGACACTCCGGCCGCCCCCAGACTCGGGGGTGCCCGGGGCCGCCCGCAACCGGTTTTCCGCCGACGTATCTGGACGCGTCGAACGGGCTCCTGACCGCCGAGAGGTTTGTCGGCCAAACGCCGACCCGCCACCGAGCCGGGGGTGCACTCTGGAGTCCTGGGGCCTAGGTGTCCCTGGGCACGGCAGGTGTCGGTCGGCTTCCACCGCGTCGGAGGGGTCAGCGTGACGACGACGTCGTTCGTCCGGGGGCGCCTGCGGGTCACGCACCCCGAGGCCTACCGCGCGTCGACCGCCAGGTCCCGCACGCGCTCGCTCGACGGGCCGACGGCGGACGAGATCGACCGCGTCATGGTGGATGCGTTGCGACAGAGCGGTTTCGCCGCCGTCCACCAGGTTCGCGTGGCGCCGCGGGAGGCGACCCGGGGCCACCTCGGGCCTGGTGCCTCCGACCCCGCCCCCGTCACCCTGAGCCTCGACCTCGCGGACACCGAGGACGCGGTGGTCCTCGCAGAGGCCGGCGGCAGCTACCACTGGCTGCGACCCAGACACGAGCAGTCCCGCGACCTCGCCCGACCGCGTACGGCGGTCTTCGACCTCGTCGTGCCTGTGACCGGCTCGAGGTCACGGGGGCTCGGTGGTCGCCGGGCCGACGAGCTGCGGGCCACAGTGCTGTCGTATGCGTTGCCTCTGGTCTCCGGGGCGGCGATCCACGCGCTCGAGGCCTTCGTGTCACCGGGACTCGTGCGCATCACCGGTGCCGACCCTCGGGCCTGGTCCCGGTGCGAGACCCTCGACGAGCTGGGCCTGGACCCGGCCCGCACCCATCGCGTCCTGCTGCTCGTGCACGGCACCTTCGACTCCACCGTGGGCGCGTTCGGAGGGCTGACCGTGACGCCCGAGGGACGGGCCTTCGTCGACCGGGCGCTGGCCGACTACGACGTCGTCCTCGGCTTCGACCACCGCACCCTCAGCGTCGACCCGCTCGCCAACGCCCGTGACCTGGCGGAGCGGCTCACGGCCTTCCGCGCGCAGCAGAGCGTGACCGTCGACGTCGTGTGTCACAGCCGTGGGGGGCTCACGGCCCGGAGTCTCGTGGAGGCGGTGCTCCCCGGCACCCCGTGGCGGGGGCGCGTGGACCGCATGGTGTTCCTCGGTGCGACCAACGCCGGCACCCCGTTCGCGGCCCCCGACCGCTGGGGCGACCTGGCCGACGTCTACACGAACCTCGTCGCGGCCAATGCCCGCGCGCTCGCGGACCTCCCGGGCGGCGGCCCGGTCGCCGCCGCCGCGGTGGCCGCCGTCAAGGGGCTCGGCGCGCTCGTGCGGTGGCTGGCGTCGTTCGCGACCGACCCGGGCAGCGTGCCGGGCATCGCCGCGATGACGCCCGGCGGGCCGTTCGTCACGACCCTCGACGGCGACCAGCCGGGCCAACCCCGCCCGGGGACACCGTGGTTCGTCATCTCCTCGGACGTCGAGATCAGCGCGGCCGACCACCCGCCGGAGCTGCCGGTGGCCGTCGTGCTCGAGATCGTCGACGGCATCGTCGACCAGGTGATGCAGGGTCCGAACGACCTCGTCGTCGACGTGGCCTCGATGAGTGCCATCGACCTCTCGCACGGCGGCGGCTACGTGCGCGACACCCTGGCCCTCCCACCGGAGGCGAACGTCTACCACACCGGCTACACCCGACAGCCGGTCGTCGCGCGGGCCCTGACCTCCTGGCTGCTCGACCGCGTGGACCAGCTCGGCACCGGGGCCGGTGTCGGCGGCGTGACCGTCAGCCCGGTGCCTCCAGGACGGGAGACCGCCGCCCGGCGTCGCCCCCCGAGCCGCGGCTGGAGGGCGGAGCCCCCGCCCACCGAGGCGGAGCCCCCGCCCACCGAGGCGGAGCCCCCACCCCTCGACGAGGCGGAGCCCCCACCCACGACCGGCGCCGAGCCGCCGCCGACCGACGGGGGGCCGCCGCCCGCACCGCCGCCACCACCGCCACCTTCACCGCCACCACCGCCACCGCCGCCGTCGACCGGAGGCGCCCTCACCCCCGCCCCTGCGGCGATCCAGGCCAGTCTGGTCGCCGAGATCCCGCAGCACCCGCCGGTGGGGGTGCCCACCCTCGTCCGCGTCCGCGTCTCGCGCACCGCTCTCGTGGCGGGCGACGGCACCGCCTCCGCGCGTACGGTGCTCGCCGTGCGCCCCGACGCGCCGGTCGACGTGCAGGTCATCCCCACGAAGAACTGCGTGCTCGACGGCGCCGACCTCGACCGGCTCCTGCTGCCCCCGGGCGGTGGCTGGTCCGAGCTGCAGTTCACGCTCCGGGCGGTGGCCCCCGGCCCGGTGCGGGTGAAGATCCTCGCCCGCCAGGGCCGCGAGCTGCTCGGCAGCGTCACGCTGCAGGCCGAGGCGCTGGACCCGGCGGATGTCGCCGGCGCTCCTCAGGCGCTCACCCGCGCGCAGGTGGAGGTGGCCTCGGCGTCCTCACCGGTGCTGGCCGACGTCGCCTGGCTCGAGATCGCGCAGCTCGAGCGGGGCGGCGAGACGCGGTTCCAGTACGAGCTGCGCCTGCCCGGCTCCGTCGACCGGATCACGGGGACGTCGCCGCCCATCCAGGACGCGGATGCCTTCGTGGGCAACCTCTTCCACGAGGTGCAGCAGCTGTGGTTCGACAGCTCCGACCGCCCCCAGAAGTACCTCGCCGATCTCCAGGACCTCGGCGCCCACCTGTTCGAGAAGCTCTTCCCCCAGGACTTCCAGGCCGCGCTGTGGGAGCACCGCCACGAGCTCGACAACCTCTTCCTGCTGGCCGACGAGCCGTTCATCCCCTGGGAGCTGGTGCACCTGAAGCCCCCCACCGGGCCACGGGAGCAAGAGCCCTGCTTCCTCGGCCAGCTGGGCCTTGTGCGGTGGCAGTTCACCCCGTTCCCGCCCACGGCGACGCTGCAGGCGCGGGCGGGCAAGGTGTTCTCGGTCTGCCCGGAGTATGCCGACGCCACCCTGCAGCTCGACGAGGTGCAGACCGAGGCGGCCTTTCTCACCTCGAGCCTTGGGGCGCGGGCGGTCACGGCCACGGAGGAACAGGTCCGGCGGCTGCTCCGGCGCCGGGGCGGGTTCGACCTGCTCCACTTCAGCGGTCATGGCACGGCCGACCCGGGCAACATCAGCGAGGCCAAGATCGTGCTCGCCGGTCGTGAGGTCGGGGGCGCTCTCGTCTCCGACTACCTCTCCTCCACCACGGTGGCCGAGAACGTCCGCCTCGCCGGACGGCGGGGCGGGTCCGGGCCGCTCGTCGTGCTCAACGCCTGCCAGGTCGGGCGCGCCGGTGAGGACCTCACCAGCCTCGGCGGCTTCGCCCGCGCCTTCCTCGAGGCCGGGGCGTCCGCCTTCGTCTCCTGCCTGTGGTCGGTCAACCAGACGCCGGCCCGGATCTTCATCGAGACCTTCTACGGCCGGCTGCTCGCCGGCGACACCGTGGCCGCGGCCGCGCTCGCCGCCCGCACGGCGGCCCGCGCGGCGGGTGACGCCACCTGGCTCGCCTACGTCGTGTACGCCCGCCCGGACGCCGTCCTCGTTCGCGGGTAGCGCGACCCCCGGCATACCCGTCCGCCCGACCGACCCGCCCGACCATCCGCCCGACCGCCCGACCGCCCGTCCATCCATCCGAGAAAGGTCGTGACACTCATGGCAGCACAGGCCCTGTGCGTGGGGATCAACCAGTTCGCCCACCTGCCGAACGCCAACTGGCTCAACGGTTGCGTCAACGACGCGAACGACATGGCCGACCTGCTGAGGACCCAGCCGGGGTTCTCGAGGCGCAACATCACGGTGCTCGCCGACGCCGACGCCACCAAGGCCAACGTCATGGGCGCCCTCACCGACATGGTCGCCAAGGTCAAGGCCGGCCGGCTCGACCACATCGTCTTCTCGTTCTCCAGCCACGGCACCCAGGTGCCCGACACCAACGGCGACGAGACGGTGGACCACGTCGACGAGGCGTTCGCGTGCCACGACATCGCCCAGAAGGGCCCGGACTGGGACCGCGACACGGTCATCATCGACGACGAGCTGAACGCGCTGCTCGCCGACCTGCCGAAGGGCGCGCTCGTCGAGGTCGTCCTCGACACCTGCCACAGCGGCACGGGTCTCAAGGACATCGACCTGCTCGTCGGGCGCAAGCCGCGGTTCCTGCCGCCGCCCACGGCGAAGGGGATGCAGCGGATCGCCGCGAAGTCCGACCCGAAGGGCCTGCAGGAGCTGGTCAAGGCGACGCCGGCGTCGTCGCGTGCCGTGCTCTTCGCGGCGTGCAAGGCAGACCAGACGTCGGCGGACGCGTACTTCGACGGCCGCTACAACGGGGCTTTCACGTACTACTTCCTCAAGGCGCTGGCCGCGACGCCGCCTCCGACCCGAGCCAGCGTGCTGACCACGGTCAGCGCCTCCCTGCGCGGCGGCGACTTCTCCCAGCGGGCGCAGCTCGAGGCCCCGCCCCGGGCGAAGCGGGCGGCGTTCGGGCTGCCCGGATGAGCGCGGCATACCGGCCGGTCGTCGTCGACGAGCCCCCTCACCGGTTTGCGATACTGGTCCCATGAGCACACAGCCCACCGGCCTGAGCCGGGTCCGCGCCCGCCTCAACCTCGAGTACCCGATGTCCCTGGGGACGTTCGACCGGTACGAGGACGCGCAGAAGACCGTGGACACGTTGTCCGACAAGGAGTTCCCGGTCGAGAACTGCCTCATCGTCGGCACCGAGCTCAAGCAGCTCGAGCGCATCACCGGGCGGCTGACCTGGGGTCGGGTGCTCCTCGGCGGAGCCCTGTCCGGCGTGTGGCTCGGTCTCTTCGTCGGCCTCATCTTCGCCCTCTTCGCGGCGCAGGGCGGCGTCATCCAGATCGTGCTGTCGACGGTGATCTTCGGTGCGCTGTTCGGGCTGGCGTGGGCCGCGGCGGGCTACGCCTTCACCGGCGGCCAGCGCGACTTCAGCTCGGTGAGCCTCATCGTGCCGAGCAAGTACGAGGTGCTCGTCGAGCACAAGTTCGCCCAGCAGGCCCGCGAGATCCTCGGGTCGGGGATGGGCGGTGGGCTCGGCAGCGGCGGGCTCGGCAGCAGCTCGACCCCGTCGACGCCTCCCGCCAACCAGGTCTGAGCGCCCACACCCACCGACCGGACTCAGATGGTCCGGGGTTCCCCGCCGTGAGCGGCGCGAAACCCGGCACCATCTGAGTCCGGTCGTGGTGGGTGGACCCAGCCGTCAGCGGGACTGGGCTCGGGCGATCCAGGCCTCGACGTCGTCGGCGGTGCGGGGGATGGCGGCGCTGAGGTTCTCGTAGCCGTCGGCCGTGACGAGGATGTCGTCCTCGATGCGGACGCCGGTGCCACGGAACTCCTGCGGTACGAGCTCGTCGTCGGCCTTGAAGTACAGGCCCGGCTCCACGGTGAGGACCATCCCCTCGCGCAGCTCGGCGTCCTTGTAGTCGGCCCGGGTCGCGAGGGCGCAGTCGTGGACGTCGATGCCGAGATGGTGGCTGGTGCCGTGCACCATCCAGCGACGGTGGTACTGGCCGTGCTCGGTGTCGAGGGTGTCCTCGACCCCGACGCCCTCGGGGAGCAGCCCCCACTCGTGCAGGTGCTCGGCGATGACGTGGATCGCCGCGTCGTGGATCGCGCTGAACGTCACGCCGGGCCGGATCACGGCCATCGCGGCCTCCTGGGCGGCCAGCACGGCGTCGTAGATCTTCCGCTGTGTCTCGGTGAAGGTGCCGTCGACCGGGAGGGTGCGCGTGATGTCGGCGGTGAACAGGGACTCCACCTCCACTCCGGCGTCGAGGAGCAGCAGCTCGCCCTCGGCGACCTCGCCCGTGTTGCGGGTCCAGTGCAGCGTCGTCGCGTGGTCGCCGCTGGCGCAGATGGAGTCGTAGCCGACCCCGTTGCCCTGGTGGCGGGCGTGGAGGCCGAAGACGCCCTCGACCCAGCGCTCTCCCCGGCCCTGGGCGACCGCGTCGCGCAGCTGGGCGAGCACCGCCTCGAAGCCGTCCTGGGTGGCGGCCACGGCCAGCCGCATCTGGTCGACCTCCCACTCGTCCTTGACGAGGCGCAGGGTGGAGAGGAAGCGGGCCAGCTCCTCGTCGGCCTCGGTCTGGGCCTCGGACTGCTCGTGGGCCAGCTCCTCGTCGACCTCGGCGGCCGTGGCCCGGGCCTCGTCGACCTGCTGGGCGACGTCGCGGTCGGCATCGCGCACGACCCGGATGGCGGTGGCCCCGGCGTCCTTCTTCACGGCGTCGGCGAACTCGTCGATCGACCGCGCGGTGAGCCCGAACTCAGCCTCGACGTCCTCGAGGGTGGGCCGGCTCCCGACCCAGAACTCGCCGTAGCGCGTGTCACCGAAGAACTCGTCGGACTCGCGGCCGCCCCATGGCTTGAAGAAGAGCACCGCGTCGTGCCCGCCCTCGGCGCGCGGCTCGAGGACCAGCACCGCGTCGGGCTCCTGGTCGCTGCCGAACCCGGTGAGGTGGGCGAACGCGGAGTGCGGCCTGAACGCGTAGTCGGTGTCGTTGCTGCGCACCTTGAACCCGCCGGCCGGGACGACGATGCGCTCGCCCGGGAACCGGGCGCTGACCGCGTCGCGGCGGGCAGCGGCATACTCCGCCACCTCCGCGCGAGCGGGTGAGCCGCTGGGCCGCGGAGCCCAGCCGGACTTGACGAAGGACCGGAACTCGTCGGTCGTGGGGTTGCCGCGGTTCTCGCTCTGCTTCTGCTCCTCGCTCATCCGGCCATCGTGCCACTCACGCGCGCGGCCGGAGCACGACCGCCTGGCGCACCGTGCGACCCCCCGCGTCCTCGCCCACCAGCTCGGTCGTCTGGCCGGAGGCGAGGTCGTACGCCACGAGCCGGCTGCCGTCGGACGGGCACCGGGTGCCGCCGAGGTAGAGCCGGCCCGCGACGACGGTGTTCGGGACGAGGGCGGTGGCCGCGGGCGGTGGGGTCCACCCGGTAAGTGCCCCCGCGCCGTTGAGGGTGGACAGGGCGGTGGAGCAGGGGTCGTCACGGCGCACCAGGGCGGCCTGGGCGGAGACGGGCCAGGCGTCGGCCAGCCCGTCGCCGCCGAGGGTCTGCGCCGCGGAGCCGTCGAGCGGGACGACGAGCAGGCGGCCGCCGCCGGACGAGCAGGCGACGAGCACCTGCCCCGTCGACCAGCTCGAGCGGGGGGTGCATCCGGTGGCCCCGTCGGGCAGCCGCAGCGCACCGACCGCGTCGGAGCCGAGGTCGATCGAGGCCAGGACGCCGTCGCGGGTCGCGACGACCGCCTGCCGCCCGGCGGTGTCGACGACGACGCCGGGGGTGCCGGTGCTCCCGGCGGTGGGCGGCAGGGTCAGGGGGTACTCCGCCAGGAGCCGGCCGGACGGGCTCCAGTGGTCGATCTGCACCGAGGAGCCGGGGTCGGTCCAGATGACGACGTACCCGCGGTCCGGCTCACCGGCGTACCGCATGGTCTTCCAGCCGTAGGAGACCCCGAGGGGTCGCGAGGTGCCGGCCTGGAGGTCCCACTCGGCGGCCTGCGCGCCGACCGCCACGAGGATCCGCCGGCCGTCGGGGCTGACGTCCTGCACGACGATCGCGTCGGGGGCGGTGCCGAGGGCGTAGCGGGTGCCGGACGGGCTGACGAGCAGGAGCGTCGTCGTCACGGCGGTCGGCGGGGCGCTCGTCGCGACGACCGCCCATCCCGCGGTCACGTCGCCCCAGGGGATCGCCGCGCGCGGTTGCTCCCCGGGGGCCAGCGCCGGCGACGAGAGCTGCTCAGTGCCCACGGGGACCGCGCTGTCGTTCGTCGTGGGGGCCGGTAGGGGGACCACCGCGCCGTCGCGTCCGCCCGCCAGCGCCGCGACGGCCGCCACGGCCGCCACCGCGGCCACGGCTCCCGCGGCCACCCGCCAGGCCCGGCGGGTCCGGCCCGAGCGGCGAGCGTCCTCGGCCACGACGTCGCCCCACGAGCCGCGCAGGTCACGGGCCGACACGGCGTCGCCGCGGCGGCGCAGCACCTCGACCGCCCGCTCGGCGGTCACGCCGACCCGGTCGAGGGACTCGTCCAGGCGGGCGACCCGGTCGCGCACCGCGGCCTCCGTGGTCTGCAGGACGACGGCGCTCTGGCGCGTCCCCAGCCCGGCCCAGCCGGTGAGGACCAGGACCTCGCGCTGCGGCGCCGGCAGTCCAGCCAGGGGGTCGAGGGGGTCCGCTGCTCCGGTCGCCGTGGCGTCGGCCCAGGGCGGCCGCGCCGCGACCCGGCAGCCGGCGACGACGAGGGTCCTGAGGTCGGCCAGGCCCGCGCCCGGGTCCCGCTGGGCATCACCTCGGCGCAGGTAGCGCAGGAACGCCGCCTGCACCACGGCGTCGGCCACCCGGCGGTCGTCGGTGAGCAGGGCGGCCAGGCGCACCAGCTCGAGCCGGTGGGCGGCGTAGCGCTCTCCGACCTCGTCGGTGGTCCGGCGGGCACGCACGCGGGACCTCCTGGGCTCGGGGCGACGGTGGCAAGGATGGCGGGGATGGCGAAGCTCCATCGTCGCGGTTCGCCGAGGGTTCGTCGCGGTCGGCCCGTCCGGATGCGGCCGGACGCGGACGGGACGCGGACTGTGCTCGCCGTGCGGCGCGCCCGGGCCCGGCATACGGTCGTGACATGGCGATCACCAAGGGCGGCAAGGTGTCGTGGAACACCTCCCAGGGCCCCACACACGGACACGCGGTCGAGAAGCGCACCTCGAAGTTCCAGCACGACGGGCAGACGTTCAAGGCCAGCGACGACGAGCCCTACTGGATCGTGGAGTCGGAGAAGACGGGAGCCCGGGCCGCCCACAAGGAGTCGAGCCTCTCGGCGCGCTGACCCCTGGCCCTCAGCGCAGGTGGCTGGCGCCGTTGAAGTCGACGACCGCGCCGGAGACCCACTCGGCGGCCGGGTCGGCCAGGGTGACGACAGCGGCCGCGACCTCCTCGGGGGTCGCGACGCGCCCGAAGGGGCTCTGCGCCCGGATGCCGGCCCCCTGAGGTCCGTCGAGCATCGCCGCCGCCATGTCGGTGGCGATGAACCCCGGAGCCAGGCTCACCACCGAGATCCCCTCGGGGGCCAGGGCGACGGCCATCGACTGCCCGAACGCGTGCAGCGCAGCCTTGCTCGCGCCGTAGGCGGGAACGTCGGGTTCGCCGCGGTAGGCGCCCCGTGAGCCGATGTTGACGATCCGGCCTCGGGGGAGGCCCGCGGCCGGGTCGACCTGCGTCATGTGCCGGACCACGCACCAGGTGAGGTTGGCCGGCCCGAGCAGGTTCGTCGCGAGGGTCTGCTGCCAGATCCGCGTCCACGTGGCGTAGTCGACATCGGTGACGCGGTGGTCCCCACGACGGCTGCCACCCGTACCCACGGGACCAACGGGGTCGAGGAAGAGGGCCGCGTTGTTGACGAGCACGTCGACGCGTCCGAGAGCCGCGGCGGCCTCCTCGGCGAGGCGGGCGACCTCCGCCGGGTCGGCGAGGTCGGCCCGCACCAGCGCGTGCCCCTCGCCGGACAGGCGCTCGAGCAGCTCACGGGCGGGCGCCTCGGCCGACCGGTAGTGGACGACGATCCGGTCGCCCCGCTGGGCGAAGGCGAGGGCCGTGGCGGCCCCGACGCCCCGCGAGGAGCCGGTGACGAGGACCCCGCGGGAGGGGCCGGTCATCCCCACAGCGCGAGCTCGTCGGCGCGGGGGGCCTCGACGACCGCCGACTCGACGTCGAAGGTCATGACGACCTGGCGCGTCGGCGTCCACTCGGGCCAGCCAGGGTCGCCGGCGCGGCCGAACGCGACCCAGGCGCGGTGCATCGCGTCGGCCAGCGACGACGGCGCCGTGTCGCCGGCCATCGCGGACCCGGTCCCGAGGGTGTCGAAGACGAAGCCCAGCTCGAGCGCGTGGCAGGCACCGAGGTCGGCGACGGGCGTCGGCCAGGCGAGCTCGTACTGATGCACGGTGCCGCCGGCGGAGTGCTGGGCGGCGGCCAGCCGCGCGGCCTGCGCCCGGAACCCGCCGTCGGTCATGATCGCGCAGACGACGTCGCCCGGCGTCGCGCCCGGCCGGTTGCCGGCATACGTCGCCACCGCGTCGGCGGGCCAGCCGTAGCGCGCGGCCATGGGGGCGAGGGCCTGCGGGGTCACCGAGGCGGCGACCCCCGTGGGCACGAGGAACAGCCGCATCTCCTCGCGGGTCGTGCCGACGAGCAGGGACATCGCCGCGGCCGACCCGGCGGCGATACGCGTGAGGGGCACGTCGGGCACCAGGTCGCCGTCGATCACGGGGAAGATGCTCATGATGCCCAACCCGCCGGCGAGCACCGTTGCGCCCCAACGCTTCGGGTCGGGGTCGGCCTGCATCGCCAGCCCGATCGCGGTCTGTGCGGCCGTGACGGCGTCGGGGTCGAGGTCGCCGAAGGCGTCGGCCGTGGGCGGCACCCCGAGGTGGGCCGCGACCTCCGCGGTCACACGGGCGGCGTCCTCGCGCGCGCACACCGCGCTCGCGCTCCCGCTCTGCACCACGGCGCGGTGGAACAGTCCCTGCGCTGCGGGAGACGCCATGAGGGTGGCGACGCTCATGCCCCCGGCGGACTCGCCGAAGACGGTGACGTCGCCGGGGTCGCCGCCGAACGCGGCGATGTTGTCGCGCACCCATTCCAGGGCGGCGACCTGGTCGCGCAGCCCGAGGTTGGTGGGCGCACCGTCGAGCACCCCGAACCCCGGCAGCCCGAGGCGGTAGTTGAGCGAGACGAGGACGACCCCGTCGCGGGCGAACGCCGTGCCGTCGTAGGTGGGGATGGAGGTCCCCCCGCGGACAAAGGCCCCGCCGTAGATCCACACCATGACCGGTCGCCGGTCGGCGCCCGCCGGTGCCCACACGTTGACGTTGAGGTAGTCGTCGCCCGGGTCGACCGAGCTGGGCAGCACCTGGTCCACCGGCGGCAGGTACGGGGCCTGCGCGGCCGTGGGGCCGAAGGCGGTCGCGTCCCGCTCGCCCTCCCACGGCACGACCGGAGCCGGGGCCTGGTATCGCGCACGGCCGACTGCCGGCGAGGCGTACGGGATGCCGAGGAAGGCGAGCACGTTGCCGCGGCGCGAGCCGCGCACGAGGCCGCCGGTGACGGGGACGACGGGGTCTGCTGGGTCCATGGGCCTCAGTCAAGCAGGCCGGTCCGCAGGCCCCGTCAGCCGTTGATGTCGGGGGCCCGCAGCCGTGCCTCGTCGGCGGAGGCGTCGTCGGGCATCGTCTGCGAGACCCGTTCCGCCTCTACCCGCTGGGCCCAGTGCTCGACCTCGTTGTCGACGGTGGCGTCGTCCCACTTGAGGATCGGGGCCACGAGCTCGGCGACGGGCCGGGAGGCCCCGACCCCGCGGTCGAACGTCTCGATGGACAGCCGGGTGCGCCGGGCGAGGATGTCGTCGAGGTGGAGGGCCCCCTCGTGCGAGGCGGCGTAGACGATCTCGGCGCGCAGGTAGTCCTCCCCGCCGGGCAGCGGCTCGCCCAGCGACGCGTCGTCGGCGACGAGGTCGAGGATCTCGCTGGTGAGGATGCCGTGGCGCATGAGCATCTTCTCGATCCGCTCGACGTGCAGTCCCGACTCCTTCGCGAGGGCCTCGCGCCGGTTCCACATCGCGTGGTAGCCGACCGCGCCGACCATGGGGATGTCGGCCGTGGTCGACTCCGGGATCGACCCGCCGAGGGTGCGGGCGGCCTCGTCGATGGCGTCGCGGGCCATGATCCGGTAGGTCGTGTACTTGCCGCCGGCGACGACGACGAGACCCGGTGCGGGGTGGGCGACGACGTGCTCGCGGGACAGCTGCGACGTCTGCTCGGTGTCGCCGGCGAGCAGCGGCCGCAGCCCGGCATACACACCCTCGACGTCCTCCTGGGTGAGCCGGGTCGTGAGGAACTCGTTCACGTGGTCGAGCAGGTAGGTGATGTCGGCGGCCGTCGCGGCCGGGTGGGCCTTGTCGAGGTTCCACTCGGTGTCGGTGGTGCCGATGATCCAGTGCCGGCCCCACGGGATGACGAAGAGCACCGACTTCTCGGTGCGCAGGATGATGCCCGAGGTCGAGTGGATGCGGTCGCGGGGCACGACGAGGTGGATGCCCTTGCTCGCCCGCACGTGGAACTGCCCGCGCTCGCCGATGAGGGCCTGCGTCTCGTCGGTCCACACCCCCGTCGCGTTGACGACCTGGCGCGCGTGGATGTCGAACTCCTGGCCGCTCAGCTTGTCGCGGGCCCGGATGCCGGTGACCCGCTCGCCCTGGCGTAGGAAGCCGACCGCCGCGACCCGCGAGGCCACGTGGGCGCCGTAGGTGGACGCGGTGCGGGCCAGCTCCATGGTGTGCCGGGCGTCGTCGACCTTGGCGTCGTAGTACTGCACGGCGCCGGTGAGGGCGGAGCGCTTGAGCGCCGGGGCGATCCGCAGCGTCGCCCGCCGGGTGAGGTGCTTGTGCCACGGCAGGCCGGCCGCGTTGCCCGAGCCGCGGGCCATGGTGTCGTACATCGTCAGCCCGGCCTCGACGTAGCCGCGCTCCCACCCGAGGTGGGTCAGGGGGTAGAGGAACGGCACGGGCCGCACGAGGTGGGGGGCGAGCCGGGTCAGCAGCAGCCCCCGCTCCTGCAGCGCCTCGCGGACGAGGCCGAAGTCGAGCATCTCCAGGTAGCGCAGGCCACCGTGGACGAGCTTGCTCGAGCGGCTCGACGTGCCGGAGGCGAAGTCGCGCGCCTCGACGAGCCCCGTCGTCAGGCCACGGGTCACGGCGTCGAGGGCGCAGCCGGTGCCGACCACGCCGCCGCCGACGACGAGGACGTCGAGCTCGGCGCCGGACGCCAGCCGCTCGATGGCGGCGGCGCGGCGCTCGGGGGACAGGGCCAGCGGGTTCATCGGTGCATCTGCGTTCTCACGGGATCTCCACCCAGTCGAGGGTGCGCTCCACGGCCTTGCGCCACTGGGCGTACCCGCTCTCCCGCCGGTCGTCGCTCCACTGCGGCGACCACCGCCGGTCTTCCTTCCAGTTCGCGCGCAGCTCGTCGGTGCTGCTCCAGAAGCCCGTCGCCAGCCCGGCGCAGTAGGCGGCGCCGAGGGCCGTCGTCTCCGGGACCACCGGGCGGCTCACCTCCACGCCCAGCACGTCGGCCTGCGTCTGCATGCACAGGTCGTTGGCGGTGACGCCGCCGTCGACCTTGAGGACGCTGAGGTCGAGGTCGCGGCCGGCGTCGCGGCTGTCCTCGACCATCGCGTCGGCGACGTCGCGGCTCTGGTAGCAGATCGCCTCGAGCGCGGCCCGCGCCAGGTGCGCGGAGGTGTTGAACCGCGACAGCCCGACGATCGCGCCGCGGGCGTCGGACCGCCAGTAGGGGGCGAACAGCCCGGAGAACGCGGGCACGAAGTAGACGCCGCCGTTGTCGTCGACCGTGCGGGCCAGGCTCTCGACCTCCTCGGCGGAGCGCAGGACGCCGAGCTGGTCGCGCAGCCACTGCACCGCGGAGCCGGTCACCGCGATCGAGCCCTCCAGCGCATACACCGGCTTGGCCTCACCGAGCTGGTAGGCGACGGTCGTCAGCAGGCCGTGCTGCGAGCGGACGAGGTCCTCGCCGACGTTGAGGAGCATGAAGTTGCCGGTGCCGTAGGTGTTCTTCGCCTCGCCCGGCGCGAAGCAGACCTGACCCACCGTGGCGGCGTGCTGGTCGCCGAGCGCACCGCCGATGGGGATCTCGCCCTTCCACGGACCGTCGGCCCCGGTATGCCCGTAAAGCCGTGGGTCGCTCGACGGCCGGATCTCGGGGAGCATCCCGCGCGGCACCCCGAAGAAGCCGAGCAGCTCGTCGTCCCAGTCGAGGGTCTCGAGGTCCATGAGCATGGTGCGGCTCGCGTTGGTCACGTCCGTGACGTGGTGCCCACCGTGGGTGCCGCCGGTCAGCTGCCAGACGAGCCAGGAGTCGATGGTGCCGAACAGCGCGTCACCGCGGTCGGCGGCTGCGCGCAGCCCCTCGACGTTCTCGAGCAGCCACTGCAGCTTGCCGCCGGCGAAGTAGGGCGCCGGCACGAGTCCCGCCTTGCGGCGGATGACCTGGCCCCGCTCGTCGGCGTCGAGGGCCTTGGCGATGACGTCGGTGCGGGTGTCCTGCCAGACGACGGCGTTGGAGTAGGGCCGGCCGGTATGCCGGTCCCACACCACCGTCGTCTCGCGCTGGTTGGTGATGCCGATGCTGTCGAGGTCGGCCGCGCGCAGGTGGAGCTTCGTCAGGCACGACTCGATGGCGGTCTGCGTGCGCTCCCAGATCTCCAGCGGGTCGTGCTCGACCCAGCCGGCCCGGGGGAGGATCTGCTCGTGCTCGAGCTGGTGCCGGCCGACCTCCGCGCCGTCGTGGTCGAACACCATGAAGCGCGTGCTCGTGGTCCCCTGGTCGACCGCACCGACGAAGTCCGCCATGCCTGCCAGGTTTCCACACCCCCGGGGGTCGGCGCCAAGGTGTCCCACCCCGGGCGGCGGCTCTGGTTCAGTAGACCCGTGCCCGATCCCGTCCAGCCCCCGCCGGTGAGGCGCGGGACGCGCCCGCCGGGCAACCGGGTCGCCGGGTCCGTCATCCGGCGCCGGACCCGGGAGGTGCTGCGGGCCAGCGAGCCCCCCACCGACGCGATCCCCGTCTGGACCCAGCCCGACGGGGTCGACCTCGCCACCGGCCGGGCGGTCGTCGACCTCGCGGTGCGGGCCGGCACCGCGTTCATGGCCACCGGGGCGGCGGCGAGCGACGTCGTGGCCAACGTGCTGCGGCTCACCAGCGCCTACGGGCTCCGGTCGGTGCACGTCGACGTCACCTTCAGCTCGATCTCGGTCTCCTACAACCGCGGACCGCAGGCCGACCCGCTCACGGTGACCCGCGTGGTCCGCTCCCGCAACCAGGACTTCACCCGTCTGGAGCGCCTGCACGACCTCGTCGACCTCGTCGCGAGCGGGCCGCTGTCGGTGGTCGACGCCCGCGAGCGGTTCGACGCCGTCATCCACGCCCCGCACCCCTACCGCCGCTGGGTGACGACCGGCGCCGTGGCGCTCATGGGACTCGGCACCTCGATCCTCGCCGGGGCCGGCTGGTTTGTCGTGCTCATCAGCATGCTCAGCGCGGCGATCATCTCGCGGGTGGTGACGACGGCGCTGCGGCGCAAGGTGCCGGGCTTCTTCGCCCAGGCCCTGGGCGCCGCGGTGCCGACGTTCTTCGCGGCGGTGCTCGCCTTCGCTCAGCAGAGCGGCGAGATGCTGCCGAACGTGCTGCCCTCCCTCGTCGTCGCCTCCGGGATCGTCGTCCTGCTCGCCGGCCTGTCGCTGGTCGGCGCCGCCCAGGACGCCATCGAGGGCTTCTACGTGACGGCGGGCGCCCGGATGTTCCAGGTGCTCGTGCTCACCCTCGGCATCGTCGTCGGCATCGTCGTCGTCCTGGCCGCGGCCTCGCGCCTCGACATCGTCCTGGCGATCACACCGCAGCCCATGGTCACGGCCGCCGTGCCCGCCCAGGTCGTCGCCGCCGCGATCATCGCGGCCGGGTTCGCGGTGTCGACGTTCACCGGCAGCCGGAGCACGCTCGTCGCCGCGTTCGCGGGGGCGGTGGGCTGGTACGTCGACCTGCTCTTCGTCGGCGCGGGCAGCACCGCGTCCTTCGCAGGCGCCATCGCCGCGTCGGTCATCGGCTTCGGCACCCAGCTGCTCGGGCCGCGCTACCGCGTCTCGGCGCTCGCGGTGACGACGGCCGCCATCGTGCCGCTGCTGCCCGGCCGGGCGGTCTACCAGGGCCTGTTCGAGATCGTCTCCGACTCGCAGGGGGCCGGGCTCTACCAGGGCCTCGGCACCCTGCTCGGGGCGGTCGGCGTGGGGATGGGCCTGGCCGCCGGGGTGTCGCTGGGCACCTACCTCGCGCGCTGGACCGTGCGCGTCGCCGACGTGCTCACCCGCTCGCCCTCCTGACCCGTCCGGGGTACGGCCGCGGCCCCGGTGGCGTCGATACGCTCCACCCCATGAGGCCCATGAGGAACGAGCGGTCCGCAGCGTGACCCGGGTCGACCTGCATACCCACTCGACGGCGAGCGACGGCACCCAGCCGCCGGCCGAGGTCGTCGCCAGCGCGCAGGCTGCGGGGCTCGACGTCGTCGCCCTCACCGACCACGACACCGCGCACGGCTGGCCGGAGGCGGCCGCCGAGGCCGAGCGCCGGGGGGTCGCGCTCGTGCGCGGTGTCGAGATCTCGTGTCAGCGGCGGGGGCGGTCCGTCCACCTGCTCGGCTACCTCGTCGACCCCGGCTCGGCGGGACTGGCCGGCGAGCTCCGACGCTCGCGGGAGACCCGGGTCGGCCGGCTGCGGCGGATCGTCGAGCTCATGGCGGCGGACGGCATCCCCGTCACGTACGAGGAGGTGCTGGCGCAGGTGCCCCCGGGCGCCACCGAGGGCCGGCCGCACATCGCCGACGCGCTGGTGGCCTCGGGCGCGGTGGCGACCCGTGACGAGGCGTTCCGGCGATGGCTGGGCAACGACAGCCCGTACTACGTGGGGCACCACGCCCCCGACCCCGTCGAGGCGGTCCGGCTGGTCGTCGAGGCGGGAGGCGTCGCCGTGGTCGCGCACCCGTTCGGGCGCGGGCCCGGCACCGGGGTCGGCGACGCGCTGGTCGAGGAGCTGGTCGCCGCGGGCCTCACCGGCCTCGAGGTGCACCACCGCGACCACGACGCGGCGGCCGTGGCCCACGGCACGGCGCTGGCCGCCCGGCTGGGGCTGCTCGTCACCGGGTCCAGCGACTACCACGGAGCCGGCAAGGACAACCGGCTCGGCGAGCACACGACCGACCCGGGTGTGCTGGCCGAGATCGAGGCGCGGGCCAGCGGCGCCGTCCCGGTGCTGCGATGACCGACACCCTGTCCGCGGCCGTCACCGTCTTCGCGTCCACCCTCATCACGCTGATCGTCATCATGGACCCGCCCGGGGCGGTGCCCATCTTCCTGGCCCTCACCGCGCGGATGTCGCCCACCGAGCGGGGCGCGGCCGCCCTGCGGGCGTCGCTCGTCGCACTGGGGGTCATCGCGGCGTTCGCCGTCTTCGGCCAGCGGATCCTCGACTACCTGCACGTGTCGCTGGCGGCGCTGCAGGGGGCCGGCGGCCTGCTCCTGCTGCTCGTCGCGCTGCAGCTGCTCACCGGACAGGAGTCGGAGGCGATGGCCGACGCCGGGGTCAACGTCGCCATGGTGCCGCTGGGGACGCCGCTGCTGGCGGGTCCCGGCGCGATCGTCGCCATGATGCTGGCGGTGCAGCAGGCGGGCGGCGCCGCCGGGGCCGCGGGCTACCTCGCCGTCGGGCTGGCGCTGCTGGCCACGATGCTCGTCGTCTACGTCTTCCTCCGCTTCGCCACCGTGGTGCGCCGGGTGCTGCGGGAGTCGGGCACCATGCTCGCCACACGCATCGCCGGACTGCTGCTCTCGGCCATCGCCGTGCAGATGGTGGCGAGTGCCGTGCGCGCGTTCGTCACGCAGGGCGTCTGACCCCTGTGGACGACGTCGCCGCCCTGTCGGCGGCGCTCGCTACCGTCGCGGGATGACGACAGCAACGGCGCAGCAGGGCGTGTTCGAGGGCATGCCCACCCCGCTGTATGCCGCGTCGCCCTCCCGGCTGCTCGCCTTCCTCGACTGCCCCCGTCGCTACCGGTTGCAGTACCTCGACCGGCCACGGCCCGCCCCGCGCGCCCAGCGGGCCCACACCTCCGTCGGCCTCGCGACGCACAACGCGCTGCGCGACTGGTGGGACCTCCCGACCCCCCGCCGGACGTCGGCCGCCGCCCGGGAGCTGGTGGGGGCGGCCTGGATCGAGACGGGGTTCCGCGACGCCGGCCAGAGTGCGCGCTGGCGGCGCACGGTCACGGGCGAGGTGGCCGCCTACCTGCAGGAGGTCGACCCGCAGCGACAGCCACGAGGGATCGAACGCACGGTGTCGCTGCGCACCGGATCGCTGACCCTGGCCGGACGGGTCGACCGCCTCGACGAGCGAGCGGGGCGGCAGGGGGACGAGGAGCTGGTCGTCGTCGACTACAAGACGAGCCGGCGCGTCTGCACCGACGAGCAGGCGCGCACGTCCCTCCCGCTGGCGCTCTACGCCGTCGCGGCGGGGCGGATGTTCCGGCGCCGCTGCGTCCGCGTCGAGCTGCACCACGTGCCGAGCGGCACCGTGGCCGCCTTCACGCATACCCCCGAGTCGTTGCGGCGCAAGCTGGAGGAGGCCGACTCGATCGCTCGCGACGCCCGGTCGGCGGACGCGTCCTTCCGTGAGCTCGGAGCTGCGTCGCCGGCGTTTCCACCCCTGCCCTCCGCGCTGTGCACCTGGTGCGACTACCGTTCTGCGTGTCCGGAAGGGCAGCGGATGGGGCCGGAGAAGTCCTCCTGGGCCGCCCTCGAACCGGACCTCCAGCCGGATCCACCCCGCGCGCGGGTGGACCACGACGAGAGGCGCACCCATGCCCCGGACCCGACCCAAGGCCACGGCCCGGAAGCCGGCCGCTCAGCCGGCGCGAGCGTGGGTGCTCGCGGTCGCGAACCAGAAGGGCGGGGTGGCCAAGACGACCTCGGTGGCCAGCCTGGGAGCGGCGTTCGCTGAGGCGGGGAAGCGGGTGCTCCTCGTCGACCTCGACGCGCAGGCGTGCCTCACCTTCTCGCTCGGTGTCGACCCGGACTCGGTCGAGACCTCGGTCAACGAGGTGCTCCTCGGCCGCGCCGACCTGGCCGACGCGGTCGTGCACTGCGAGGACGGCGTCGACCTCGTACCGTCGGTCATCGAGCTGGCGGGCGCGGAGGCCCAGCTGCTCGGGCGGCCCGCCCGGGAGTACGTCCTGCGCAGCGCCCTCGAGCCGGTGCTCGGCGACTACGACGTCGTCGTGCTCGACTGCTCGCCGAGCCTCGGGGTGCTCACCCTCAACGCGCTGACCGCCGCCGACGGCCTCGTCATCCCCATGATGTGCGAGATGCTCAGCCACCGCGGGGTGGGCCAGCTGCTCGACACGGTCGCCGACGTACGGAAGATCCTCAACCAGGACCTCGTCGTCGTCGGCATCCTGCCCACGATGTTCGACGGGCGCAGCAACCACGCGCAGGCGGTGCTCGCCGACGTCGGGGAGCGCTACGGGCTGCCGGTGCTCAGCCCGCCCATCCCCAAGACCGTCCGGTTCGCCGAGGCGCCGGCGGTGGGCCGTTCGATCCTCTCGACGTCGCGGACCTCGAAGGGCGCGGCCGCCTACCGCGAGGTCGCGGCCGGCCTGCTGGCCAGCCGCTGACCCCGAACCTCAGCCCGGTCGAGGTGGTGGAGCGGGTCAGCCCTCGTCGACGGTGGCGCCGTCCTGGCCGCCACCCTGACCGCCACCGCGACGCCGGCGACGGCGCGGGCGGGACCCGGCGCCCTCACCGGTCGCGGCGGCCTCCGGCGCGGGTGCGGCGCCGTCGACCACGGTGACGACCCGGCGGCGCTGACGGCTGCGGCCGGCGTGGCTGCCGCCCTCGGCGCCCGCGTCGGCCGGGGCCGAGTGCTGGGGCTCGTCGCGGCGGGTGTCCCGGCGGCCACTGTCACGGCCACCATCACGTCCACCGTCACGGGAGCCGCGCGGGCCGGAGTCCCGGCTGCCGCGGGCGGTGTCGCGGGGACCGTCCCCGCGCCGCCCGGAGGCCTTGCCCGTCTCGCCGAGGTCCTCGAGCCGTTCCGCCCCGAGTCCCTCACGGGTCTGGTGCGCCTTGTCGAGGCGGCCGGTGACACCGGCGGGGATGTTGAGCTGGGCGTAGAGGTGGTCGGATGAGGAGTAGGTCTCCTCCGGGTCGGGGATGCCGAGGTCGAGCTGCCGGTTGATCAGGCCCCAGCGGGGCATGTCGTCCCAGTCGACGAAGGTGACGGCGATGCCGGTGTTGCCGGCGCGGGCGGTGCGGCCGATGCGGTGGACGTAGGTCTTCTCGTCCTCGGGGCACTGGTAGTTGACGACGTGGGTGACGTGCTCGACGTCGATGCCGCGGGCCGCGACGTCGGTGGCGACGAGGACGTCGACCTTGCCGTTGCGGAACGCGCGGAGCGCCTGCTCGCGGGCGCCCTGGCCGAGGTCGCCGTGGATGGCCGCGGCGGCGAAGCCGCGGTCGGCGAGGTCCTCGGCCACCTTGGCCGCGGTGCGCTTGGTGCGGCTGAAGACCAGCGTCAGCCCGCGACCGTCGGCCTGGAGGATGCGCGCGAGCATCTCGACCTTGTCGAGGGCGTGGGCGCGGTAGACGAACTGCTCGATCGCCTTGACCGTATGCGCGTTCTCGGTCTCGTCGCCCATGGCCCGGATGTGGGTCGGCTGGCGCATGTAGCGGCGGGCCAGGGCGACGATGGCCCCCGGCATGGTCGCCGAGAACAGCATGGTCTGGCGGGTGGGCGAGGTCTGCGCCATGAGCGTCTCGACGTCGGGCAGGAAGCCGAGGTCGAGCATCTCGTCGGCCTCGTCGAGCACGACCGTGCGGGCCTGCGAGAGGTCGAGGTGGCCCTGCTTGGCGAGGTCGATGAGCCGGCCGGGCGTGCCGACGACGATCTCGACGCCATTGCGCAGCGCCTCGATCTGGGGCTCGTAGGCGCGGCCGCCGTAGACGGTGAGCACGCGGGCACCGCGCTGGGCGCCGGCCCGGCCGAGGTCGGCGGCCACCTGCACCGCGAGCTCGCGGGTGGGGGCCACCGCCAGGGCCTGGGGCTTGCCGGGGCGGGCGAGGGATGCGTACCCCTCGTCGGTGGGGGTGACGACCCGCTGGAGGATGGGGATGCCGAAGCCGAGGGTCTTGCCGGTGCCGGTCTTGGCCTGGCCGATGATGTCGTGGCCACCGAGGGCGACCGGCAGGGTCATGGCCTGGATGGGGAAGGGGTGGACGATGTCCATCCTCGGCCAGCGCGGCGACGATGTCGGGGTGGACGTCGAAGTCGGCGAAGGTGGGCTCCGGCTCGGGGGCGAGCGGGGCCTCGGGCTCCGTCAGGTCGGCGGACTGGGTGTCGGGCTGGGTGGTGGGCTCGGTCGTGTCGTCGGGGCCGGGCATACCGACCTCGAGGTTCGTGTCGGTCATCGCGTTCTCTCGATCGTGCGGCAGCTGAGAGTGCGGCTGCGGCTGCGGGGCGGGCCGATCGGAGTTCTTCTCCGTCACGTCGACCATCGTCGAGGTGAGGGGCCGAGGGTTTCGGCAGGTACGTGATTCGGGCCGACCGGGCACCGGATGTGGCTCCAGCCTACCGTGGGCCGCCGCTACGGTGACGCATGAGCGACGAGGCCGACGGTCGGGGTCCGGGCGAGGTGTGGCCGGACGACTTCCGGGCCGCGGTCGTCGACCTGCTCGGTGCCCTGGCGTACGGCGAGCTGATGGCCTTCAGCCAGCTGGCGGCCGACGCCGAGGCGGCACCGACGCCCGGCGACCGCGCCGCGGTGGCCCGGCTCGCCGTGGCGGAGTTCCACCACTACGAGGCCATCGCCGCGCGGCTGACCGAGCTCGGCACCGACCCGCAGCACGCGATCGCCCCTTCGTCCAGGCGATCGACGCGTTCCACGAGCGCACCGCTCCCAACGACTGGCTCGAGGGCCTGGTCAAGGCCTACGTCGGCGACGGCATCGCGCAGGACTTCTACCGCGAGATCGCCGCCTACGTCGACGCCGACACCCGGGCTCTGGTCGTCGGTGTCATGGACGACCTGGGCCGCGACGAGTACGTCGTCGCCGCCGTGCGGGGAGCGATCGCCCGCGACCCGCGGATCGGCGGACGGCTGGCGCTGTGGGGCCGCCGGCTCGTGGGGGAGGCGCTGACCCAGGCGCAGCGGGTCGGGGTCGAGCGGGACGCGCTCGCGTCGCTGCTCGTCGGGGCGCCTGGCCGGCCCGGGGCCGACCTCGCCGAGCTGGGGCGGATGTTCGCGCGGATCACCGACGAGCACACCCGGCGGATGGGGCGGCTCGGCCTCTCGGCCTGACCTCTCGGCCTGACCGCGCCGACGACCGGACGGACGAAGGGCCCGACCGGAAGCCGGTCGGGCCCTTCGGATGGTGCGAGCGGTCAGACGGCCTTGTCCGTGACCCGGCCGTAGATGGGATGCCGACGGCGGCGAGGATGGCGCCGACGATGATCGACAGCCACGGGATGCCGCCGTTGGTGTTGTTGTAAGCGAGGGCACCGAGGATGAGGCCGCCGATGAGGGAGGCCACGATGCCGATGAGACCGTCATGAGCAGCGAGATGTTCTGCCGACCCGGGAGGATCAGGCGCCCGAGCACTCCGATCACCACGCCCACGATGATGGTGCCGATGATGGAGGAGATCATGGGTGTCGCTCCTTTGGTCGCCGAAGCGACCGGCTGGCCCGTCGTTGCGTGCGGCGTTCGTAGTGACGCCGCATCCAACGTCTCACTTGGCGGGGCTCGTAGGGCAACTAGACACGGTCGATCTGACTACGAATTGGCTACGATCCGCCCGATGTGACGGTGGGTGCGGAGGGAGTATGCCCGGCTCAGCCGCCGAAACCGACGCGGCTCTTCTCCGGCTCGCCGATGTTGACGTAGCCGATGCGCGGTCACCGGCACGAGGTAGCGCCGGCCCTTCTCGTCGCCCAGGCGGAGGACGCCGCCGTTCTGCAGGCCTTGCCGACGGCGGCGTCGACCTCCTCGACGCTCTGGTTGGACTCGAACGCGATCTCGCGGGCGACGTTCTGGACGCCGATCCTGACCTCCACGGAGGTGCCTTTCGTCCTGGGGTGGGCTGCTGGCATACCGGTGCGTGCGCAGTCTGCGCCGGGTCAACTCCGGCTCAGGGCCGGGTGTTCCTCGGAAGCCCCTCCGGCGGTTCCGCCCTTGGGGAAACCGCCGATGCCGCGCCAGGCCAGCTGGCCGACGAGGCGGGCGGCCTCGTCGCGGGGGATGACGGCGCCCTGCGACAGCCAGTAGCGGGCGGAGACCTGCGCCATCCCCGTCAGGGCCATGCCGAGCATGTGCGCGTCGGCGTCGGAGAGGTCGGTGTCAGCGGCGATGACCTCGGCGAGCGCCTCGCCGCACGTCAGCGCCACCCCGTCGATGCGCTCGCTCACCGCGGGGTCGTTGGTGAGGTCGGACTCGAACAGCAGCCGGAACGGCGCGCCCTGGCGGGAGACGAACTCGAAGTAGGCGCCGACGCAGGCCAGGACGCGCTGCTTGTTGTCGCTGGTGCTCGCCAACGCGGTGCGGACGGCCTCCTCGAGCCGGCCGCGGTGGTGGTCGAGGAGGGCGAGGTAGAGGTCGAGCTTGCCCGGGAAGTGCTGGTAGAGAACGGGTTTGCTGACTCCGGCGCGCTCGGCGATCTCGTCCATCGCCGCGGCGTGGTAGCCCGCCTCGACGAACGCGGCCTGCGCGGCCTCCAGGAGCTGGGCCCGGCGGGCGGAGCGGGGGAGCCGCTGGCCCCGAGGGGGGCTGTCCGTCTCGGCCCTCATCGTCGTCTCCTCGGGGTCGGGTGGGGTGCGGTGCCCGCCCGACCCGGGGCGGGCGGCGGCTGGCCGCACCGGTCATCCTACGCACCGGTAGCCAGGGCCGACGGGACGCCACGGCCCCCGTGCCGGGTACCGTCGGAGGGTGCCTCTGCCCCCGCTCGCCCCCGCCGGCGCAGCGCTCGACCGGCCCCTCGTCGAGCGGTATGCGCGGCACATCCTGCTGCCGCAGGTGGGTCGTGCGGGCCAGGAGCGGCTGGCCGCGGCGCGGGTGCTCGTCGTCGGGGCGGGTGGCCTCGGGTCGCCGGCGCTGCTCTACCTCGCGGCCGCCGGGGTGGGGACCATCGGCATCGTCGACGCGGACGTCGTCGAGACGAGCAACCTGCAGCGCCAGGTCGTCCACGGCGACGCCGACGTGGGCCGTGCCAAGACCGCGTCGGCGGCGGACGCCGTCGCCCGGGCCAACCCGCACGTGACGGTGGTGCGCCACGACGTGCGGCTCGACTCCTCGAACGCCCTCGAGATCCTGGGCGGCTACGACGTGGTCCTCGACGGCACCGACAACTTCCCCACGCGCTACCTCGTCAACGACGCCTGCGTCCTGCTCGGGAAGCCGCACGTGTGGGGGTCGATCTACCGGTTCGACGGCCAGGTGTCGGTGTGGTGGGCCGAGCACGGTCCTTGCTACCGCTGCGTCTTCCCCGACCCGCCGCCCCCCGGTGCGGTGCCCTCGTGCGCCGAGGGCGGCGTCCTGGGCGTGCTCTGCGCGGCGATCGGGTCGGTGCAGGTCACGGAGACGGTCAAGCTGCTCCTCGGGGTGGGGGAGCCGCTCGTCGGCCGGCTGCTCGTGCACGACGCCCTGGCCATGAGCTGGGACACGCTCACCGTGCGCCGCGACCCCGCCTGCCCGGTGTGCGGCGACGAGCCGAGCATCACCGCCCTCGTGGACTACGACCAGTTCTGCGGGGTGCCCGGGACGAGCGGCGAGACACACGACGCGGGCGACGCCGACGTGCCCCTGGTCAGCGCCCCCGCCCTCGCCGCCGCGCTCGGCACGGACGCCCCTCCCCTCGTCGTCGACGTGCGGGGGCCCGACGAGCGCTCGATCGCCGGGGTGCCCGGATCCGTGGCCATCCACCTCGACGCGTTCCGCGACGGCAGTGCCTTCACCGACCACGACGAGCTCGCCGCCCGCGGCCGGCGCGTCGTGCTCATGTGCAAGGGGGGCACCCGGTCGGCGGAGGCGGCGCGGCTGGCCCGGGCGGCCGGCTACCTCGACGTCGCGAGCCTCGACGGCGGCGTCATCGCCTGGGTGCGCGAGGTCGACCCCACCCAGCCGACGTACTGACGGACCCCCTCCTCCTCCGCACCCTCATCGTCGTCGCCGTTGTCGTCGCCGGTGTAGAGGCAGAACGGGTGCCCGGCGGGGTCAACGAGCACGCGCACGTCGTCCTGCGGCTGGAACGCCGCCACGCTCGCCCCGAGGGCCACGGCGTCGGCCACGCTGCCCTCCAGGTCGCTCACCTGGAGGTCGAGGTGCAGCTGCATCTGCTGGTCACCGGGCCCGCCCGGCCACACCGGCCGGACGTGGTGCTCCTCCGTCTGGAACGCGAGGTTCACCGGCAGGTCGGGCATCTGCATGGTGCACCAGTCGGGCTCGTCGTCGGCCAGCTCCCAGCCGAGCAGTTCGCGGTAGAAGTGGGCGAGCGCCCGGGCGTCGGGTGCGCCCAGCACGATGCCCAGCCAGCCCTGTCGCCGTCGTCCGCGGATCGCCATGCCCCACCCTCCCAGCCGGGTCCGACAGCGCGCCCTGCCACGATGTCGGTATGCCGCGTGCCGCCGACCCGAGTCACCGCGAGGGTCCGGCAGACCCGGCATACCTCTCGTTCGCGCTGCCCGAGAAGGCGGAGGAGGTGCTCGAGGTCGTCGAGCAGATCCCGCCGGGCTGCGTGCTGACGTACGGCGACGTGGCCGAGCTCGTCGGGAGCCGCGGGGCCCGGTTCGTCGGCAACGTCATGAGCCGCTACGGCTCGGACGTGCCGTGGTGGCGGGTCGTGCGGGCGGGCGGCTGGCCGCCGCGGGGGCTCGAGGACCGGGCGCGCCGGCACTACCGCGACGAGGGCACCCCGATGGTCCGCGGCACGCTGGAGGGCCTGCGGGTCGACCTCGACCGGGCGCGGTGGGCGGGTCCGGAGACCGTGGGCTCTGAGGGCTGACCCCTCTCACCTCGACCTGTGCGTCGCGGACCGAGGCCTGTCGGCGAGGCGTGGTGGGATGGCCGCGTGGTCCTCCTGCGACGTGCTCCGGCTCTCGTCGTCGACGCTCCCCGCCTCGACGCCGAGCAGCGCGCTGTGCTCGAGCTGGACGCACCGCTGGTCCGCGTCCTCGGCGCGCCGGGTACGGGCAAGACGACCACGGCCGTGGAGCTGGTCGTCGACCGGGTGGACCGCGGGGGGCTGGCACCCGACCAGTGCCTGCTGCTGACGTCCACCCGCGTCGCCGCCGCGCGGCTGCGGGAGCGCGTGACGACGCGTCTGGCCCGGACGTCGACCGAGTCCCTGGCCCGCACCCACCAGGCGTTCGGGTTCGGGCTCCTGCGGCAGGCGGCCGCGCTGCACGGCGATGCGGCGCCCCGGCTCATCAGCGGGCCGGAGCAGGACGTCGTCCTGCGCGAGCTGTTGGCCGGGCACGAGCGCGGCGACGCGCCGCGGCCGCCCTGGCCTGCCCACCTCGAGCCGGCCCTCGACAAGCGGGGCTTCCGGTCGGAGCTGCGCGACCTGCTCATGCGGGCGGTCGAGCACGGGATCGAGGCCGACGCCCTCGCCGAGCTCGGGCGGGAGCACGGCCGGCCCGAGTGGGTGGCCGCGGCGCAGGTCCTGACGGAGTACGACGAGGTCACCGCCTTCTCGCGCCCTGGCGCCTACGACCCGGCGTGGATCCTCACTGCGGCGGCCGACCTGCTCGAGGACGACGAGCAGGCGCTGGCCCGCGTCGCCGCCGAGGTGCGGCTGGTCGTCGTCGACGACGCCCAGGAGCTCACCTTCGCCGCGGCGCGGCTGCTGCGGGCCGTGACCGGCGCCGGGGCCGACCTCGTCCTGCTCGGCGACCCCGACTGCGCCGTGCAGACCTTCCGCGGGGCCGACCCCCGCCTCCTGGCCGTCCAGTGGACACAGCTGGGCCGGCCCGGGGCCGGAGTCGCCCCCACCACCGCAGACCCCGAGCCGCCCACGGTGCTGCTGCGCACGGCCTACCGGCAGCCCGCGGCGCTCGCCGCCGTCACCCGCACCATCACCACCCGCATCGGCGCCCTGGGCGGCGGCTCGCAGCGGGCCGCCGTCCCGGTGGAGCCGGGTGGCGACGTGGAGGTCGCGCTGCTGCGCTCGCCGGCCCAGGAGGCGGCCCATCTCGCCGCCCGGCTGCGGCGAGCGCACCTGCTCGAGGGCGTGCCCTGGGAGGACATGGCCGTCATCGTGCGCAGCGAGCGCCGCGACTCCACCATCCGCCGCGTGCTGCAGGCCCACGGCGTGCCGGTGCTCCCCTCGCCCGGGGAGACTCCCGTGCGCGACGAGGTGGCGGTGCGACCCCTGCTGCTGCTGCTCGACACGGTGCTGCAGCAGGCGATGCATCCCGATCGTGCGGTCGAGCCGGAGCGCGCGGTCGACCTCCTGCTCTCGGTGCTGGGCGAGTGTGACGCGGTGGCGCTGCGCCGGCTGCGGCGGCTCCTGCGGCGTGAGGAGCTCGAGGCCGGAGGGGAGCGCTCGAGCGACGAGCTGCTGGCCGCCGTACTCCTCGAGCCCGGGCACGCGGCCGCGCTGGGCCACGACGCGACGCCGGCGCGCCGGCTGGCGACGGCGGTGGCTGCGGGGCTGGCGGCGGCGCAGGTCGTCGGGCCCGACCCCCGCACGTGGGCGCCGGGGGTCACGGCGGAGACGGTGCTCTGGGCGATCTGGGAGTCCCTCGACGTCGGCGACCGGTGGCGCCGGCTGGCGCTGCGCGGGGGCCGCCGCGGCGTCCGCGCCGACCGCGACCTCGACGCCGTGGTGGCGCTGTTCGACGCCGCGGCGCGCTTCGTCGACCGGCTGCCGGCTTCCGGACCCGATGCGTTCCTCGAGCACCTGCTGGGGCAGGACGTGCCGGGCGACACCCTCGCCGCCCAGGCGCAGGGCTCGTCGGCGGTCGCGCTGCTGACCCCGGCGGCAGCGGCGGGCCGGGAGTGGCGCTTCGTGGCGGTCGCGGGCGTACAGGAGGGGGTGTGGCCCGACCTGCGCCTGCGTGGGTCGCTGCTGGGCTCGGAGGAGCTGGTGGCCGTTGCGACGGGCCGCGAGCGCTCCTTCCGCGCGGCCCAGACGGCGGTCCGCTACGACGAGACGCGGCTCTTCCTCGTCGCCGTCTCGCGGGCCCGGGAGCGGCTGCTCGTCACCGCCGTGCGCAGCGAGGACGACCAGCCGTCGGTCTACCTCGACCTCGTCGACCCGCTGCTGGCTGGTGACCCCGTGGTCGACCCGTCGGGCCACGCCGACGTCGCCGCCGCCGAGCTGCGCGACTTCACCGAGCTGCCCCGGTCGCTGTCCCTCCCGTCCCTCGTCGCCGAGCTGCGCCGCCGCGTCGTCGCGGACCCGAGCGGGTCCGGGTCCCCGGGCACCGACGCGGCCGCGGCCGCGGCCTCCGCCCTCGTGCGGCTGGCCGCTGGCGGGGTGGCGGGGGCCGACCCGCAGGAGTGGTGGGTGCAGCGCGTGCTCACCGACGACCGGCCGCTGCGCCGGCCCGACCAGCAGGTACGCCTGTCGCCGAGCAAGGTGGAGAGCTTCGGCGACTGCCGGCTGCGGTGGGCGCTGACCAGCGCCGGGGGCGACTCGCCGAGCCAGGGCTCCGCCAACCTCGGCACCCTCATCCACGACATCGCCCACGAGCTGGGCGACGACGTCGACGCCGAGATGCTGGTCGCGGAGGTCGAGCGGCGCTGGGGACGCCTCGGCCTGCAGCCGGGCTGGGCCACCGAGCGGCAGCGCGACCTGGCCCACCTCATGGCCACGCGCCTCGCGGCCTACTTCGCCGACCCCGGGCGACCCGAGAAGGTCGACTCGGAGGCGGTCCTGCGGGTCGACGTCGGGCGGGCCTCGATCAGCGGCCGCGTCGACCGGCTCGAGCGCACCGAGGAGGGCCTGCGGGTGCTCGACTACAAGACGGCGGGCAGCAAGCCGTCCGCCGCCGACGTCCCGGCGCACCCTCAGCTCGGCACCTACCAGCTGGCGGTGGAGCGCGGCGCCTTCGCCGCGGAGGGCACCACGTCGGCGGGCGCCGTGCTCCTGCACCTCGGCAAGGCGGCCGGACCGGCCAAGCCGGTGGCGGTCGCGCAGGTGCAGGCGCCGCTCGCGCAGCACAAGGAGCCCGACTGGGCCGAGCGGCTCGTCGCCGACACGGCCGACGGCATGGGCGGGGCCCGCTTCCCGGCCACGCCGGGGTCGTGGTGCACGTTCTGCCCGGTACGCACCTCGTGCCCGGCGCAGCCCGAGGGAGACACGGTGCGATGAGCGTGTCCACCGACCCCCGGCCCGCCGCCGCCGAGCCGCCCGCCCAGCCCCCCGCCGAGCCCCCCGCCAGGGCGCTGTCGCCGGCCCACTCCGCCCCGTCGCTCGCCGAGGCCCTCGGCCTGCCTCCGCCCACGGCGGAGCAGCGCGCCGTCATCGAGGCCCCCCACGACCGGCCGCTGCTCGTCGTCGCCGGCGCCGGCTCGGGCAAGACCGAGACGATGGCGTCGAGGGTCGTGTGGCTGGTGGCCAACGGGTACGTCGAGCCCGACCAGGTGCTCGGTCTGACCTTCACCCGCAAGGCGGCCACCGAGCTGGCCGAGCGCATCGGCCGCCGGCTGCGCCGGCTCACCCACGCCGGCATCTGGACGCCCCGCGCGCTCGACGAGGCGGGCGCCGAGCCCCTCGGCGGCATACCGGTCGTCTCGACCTACCACGCGTACGCCGGTCGGCTGGTCCGCGAGCACGCCCTGCGGCTGGGCTACGAGCCCGAGTCCCGGCTGCTCTCGGAGGCCGCCGCGTGGCAGTACGCCCACGAGGTGGTCAGCCGCTACGACGGCGACGTCGACGACCTCACCTCGGCCGAGTCCACGGTGACCCAGGCGGTCGTCTCGCTGGCGGGCGAGCTGGCCGAGCACCTGCGCGAGCCGGAGGAGGTGGCGGCCTTCGTCGACGAGCTCGAGGTGGCCATGGCGGCGGTGCCCAAGGGCGTGACCAAGAAGCGGGTCCACCCGATGGAGACCGAGAAGGTGCTGCCGGTCCTGCGCAACCGGCGGGCGATCCTGCCGATGGTGCGGGCCTACCTCGACCTCAAGCGCCGGCGCGACGCCATGGACTTCGCCGACCAGATGGCGCTCGCCGCACGGCTCTCGCGGGAGGTGCCGCAGATCGGCGCCGTCGAGCGCGGGCGGTTCCGGGCGGTGCTGCTCGACGAGTTCCAGGACACCTCGGAGGCCCAGCTGGTCATGCTGCGCGCCCTGTTCGGCACCCCCGTGACCCGGGGCGGCGCAACGCCCGGCGTGACCGCGGTGGGCGACCCGAACCAGTCCATCTACGGCTGGCGTGGAGCCAGCGCGACGACGCTCACCCGGTTCCCCCAGGAGTTCGCCGTCGACGGCGTGGCCGCCCCCGTGCTGCCGCTCAGCACGAGCTGGCGCAACGACCACGCCGTCCTCGACGCGGCCAACGTCACCAGCGCCTCGCTGCGGTCGGCTCTCGTGCGACCGCTGCGGGCCCGCCCCGACGCGCAGGCCGGCCGCATCCTCGCCGCCCGGCTCGAGACCGTGGAGCAGGAGGCCGCCTACGTCGCCGACTGGGTGGCCGCGCGGTGGGCGAGCCCGAGCGGGCGCCGCACGGGGGCGTCGGCGGCGGTTCTGTGCCGGAAGCGCTCGCAGTTCCCTCTCGTCGTCGACGCCCTCAAGCGCCGCGGGCTGCCCGTGGAGGTCGTCGGGCTGGGCGGGCTGCTGCTGACCCCTGAGGTCAACGACCTCGTCAGCCTGCTGTGGGTGGTGCAGGACCCCTCGCGCGGCGACCGGCTCATGCGCCTCATGACCGGCCCGTTCTGCCGGCTCGGGGCCCGCCGACCTCGACGGTCTTGCGACGTGGGCCCGCGAGCAGCAGCGGCAGTCGGTGGCGGCGCCCGGCACCCCGCTGCCCCTGGCCCTTCCAGGGCTGGAACCCGACGTCGCCGACGACTTCGAGGACCCCGGCGCCATCGACAGCGCCTCGCGCTTCTCCGACGAGTCCGGGCTGCTCCTGCACAACGAGCCGGGGCGTCCGCGCGACCAGGCCCCCGAGAGCTCCGAGCGGGCGAGCATCGTCGAGGCGCTCGACGACCTGCCGTCGCCCGACTGGCGCGGCCGCGACGGCCAGCGCATCTCCCCGCCGGCCCTCGACCGGCTGAAGGCCCTGCACCTCGTCGTGCGCGCGCTGCGCCGGCTCACCGGTATGCCGCTCGCCGAGCTCGTGGGGGAGGGGGAGCGGGCGCTGGGCCTCGACATCGAGGTGCTCGCCCGGCCCGAGCACACCGTCTCCACCGCCCGGGCCCACCTCGACGCGTTCGCCGAGGTGGCGGCCACCTTCTCCGGCTCGGCCGACCGACCGACCCTCGGCGGGTTCCTCAGCTGGCTGGACGCCGCGCTCGAGCAGGAGCGCGGGCTCGACACCCCCACCCTCGAGACCTCGCTCGACGCCGTGCAGGTGCTCACCGTGCACGCCGCCAAGGGCCTGGAGTGGGACGCCGTCGCCGTGCCCGGTCTGGTCGACGCCTCCTTCCCCGCACGGGAGGGCGGTGCGTCGAGCACCTGGCGCGACGGCGCGTGGACGGTCCCCGTGGCCAAGGACAAGGGCTGGTGCAGCGGCGCCGACGGCGTGCCGTACGCGCTGCGCGGCGACGGCGACGGGCTGCCCCGCTTCGACTACGAGCGCGCCGCCGACTGGGAGGACCTCGCGAGCCGGTTCGAGACCTTCGTCCTCGACGGCGGGCGTCACGCCGTGGCGGAGGAGCGGCGGCTGGCGTACGTCGCCGTCACCCGTGCCCGTTCGCGGCTGCTGCTGACCGCTCCCGTCTGGGCCGACGCCGCGACGCCGAAGGTGACCTCCACCTTCCTCGACGAGCTGCTGGCCGCCGACGGGCTCACGGTCGAGCGCGGTCCGTGGGCCGACATGCCGACCCCCGGGCCCGACGGCAAGGCGGTCAACCCCCGCACCGCCGAGCCGGTCTCCTACGAGTGGCCCTCCGACCCGATGGCCGAGCGGCGGGCTGCCCTGCTCACCGCGGTGGAGCGGATCCGGGCCGCTCAGGCGCTCGCCGGTTCTGAGGATGCTGCTGGGGTGGGTCCGCCGCTCGACCCGGAGACCGCCGAGGAACTCGAGCTCCTGCTGGCCGAGCGCGACGAGCAGCGGCGCCGGCACGAGGTGGTCGTCGAGGTGCCCCGGCACCTGTCGGCCTCCGCGGTCGTGCAGCTGGCCACCGACAGCGAGCGGTTCGCGCTGGACCTGCGCCGCCCGATGCCGGCCGCCCCGGCGCTCGCGGCGCGGCGCGGCACCGCCTTCCACGCCTGGGTGGAGCAGCACTACGCCCGGGCCGCGATCGTCGACATCCTCGACCTGCCGGGGAGCGCCGACGAGACGGCACCCGACGACGTCAGCGGCGCGGATCTGGCGCGGATGAAGGCCCTGTTCCTGGCCAGCGAGTGGGCCGAGCGCATCCCCGAGGCGGTCGAGATCGCGGTCGAGACGGTCCTCGACGGCTTCGCCATCCGGGGGCGCATCGACGCGGTCTTCCCGCGGGACGGCGGCTTCACGATCGTCGACTGGAAGACGGGTCCGCCGCCCAGCGGGTCCGACGCCCGCCACCGGTCGCTGCAGCTCGCGGCCTACGCCCTGGCCTACGCCCGCCTGCGTGGCCTGCCGGCCAAGGCGGTCGACGGCGCCTTCTACTACGCGCAGACCGGCGAGACGGTCCGGCCGCGCGTTCCCAGCGAGCGGGCCCTGCGCGCCCTGCTCGACACCCTGCCCGAGTCTGTGCCCAGTGCTTCAGCCGCCGCTTCCCCTCTGGAGGACCGCCCGTGAGCGCGCACGACGACCCGTCCGGTATGCCGCTCACCCCCGCCGTGAGCGACGGCTCGGCCCTGACGACGGCGGAGCAGCGCATCCTCGACGCCCTCGACGAGGACGCCATAACGGCACTCCTCGTCGACCTCGTGCGGGTGCCGAGCGTGACGGGGTCCGACGCCGAGTCGAGCCTGCAGCACGACCTCGGCCAGATGCTGCTCGCGGAGGGGCTCGACGTCGATGCCTGGGCCGTCGACCTCGAGGCGCTGCGCGCCGACCCGCAGTTCCCCGGCTCCGAGGCCGAGCGCACCGAGGCCCACGGTCTGGTCGGGGTCCTTCCGGGCCGCTCGGCTGCGGGCCCACCGGCGCTGGTGCTGCAGGGCCATGTCGACGTCGTACCCGTCGGCGACCTGAGCGCGTGGACGCACGACCCCTACGGCGCGGTCGTCGAAGGGCGCGTCCTGCACGGCCGTGGAGCGTGCGACATGAAGGCCGGGGTGGCCGTCAACGTCGCCGTGGTGCGTGCGGTTCGCCGCAGCGGGGTCGTCCTCGAGCGCCCGCTGGCCGTGCACAGCGTGGTCGGTGAGGAAGATGGCGGCCTCGGTGCGTTCGCCACCCTGCGGCGCGGCCACGGAGGGGACGCCGCCGTCATCACCGAACCCACCTCGGGCCGGCTGGTCACGGCGGCGGCCGGGGCCCTCACGTTCCGGCTCGCCGTCCCCGGTCTGGCCGCGCACGGCAGCACGAGGCGGGAGGGGCACTCGGCGATCGACGCCTACCTGCCGCTGCACGCGGCGCTGGCCGCGCTCGAGTCCCGCCGCAACGTCGACATCGACCCGCGGTTCACCGACCACCCGCTGCCCTACCCGATCTCGGTGGGCATCCTTCGCTCCGGCGACTGGGCCAGCACCGTGCCCGACACCCTGGTCGCCGAAGGGCGCTTCGGCGTGCGGCTGGGGGAGGACATGGCCGACGCCCGCGCCGACTTCGAGACCGCCGTGGCCGATGCCACCCGGGCCGACCCGTGGCTGCGCGCCCACCCACCCGTCGTGACCTGGCCCGGCGGTCAGTTCGCGAGCGGGGAGCTCACCCCCGGGCACCCCCTCGCCCGCGAGGTGCAGCAGGCCTGCCTCGACACCGGGGGTCCGGCCCCGCGACCGGCGGCCGCGCCCTACGGCAGCGACCTACGCCTGTACGCCGGGATCGGCGGCATCCCGACGCTGCACTTCGGCCCCGGCGACGTCCGCGACGCGCACTCACCTCACGAGCGCGTCGACCTCGACGAGGTGGTCGCGGTGGCCCGGGCGCTCGCCCTGCTGGCGGCCCGGCGGTGCGAGGCCCACCTCTGACGGGGTCCGGGCACCGCACGACGCGGGGTCAGCCGCCCGGAGGGCGCTGCGCGCGCCGGGGACGGCGGCCGGGCTGACGGGTCCGGGGCTCCGGTCCCGTGGGGTCCGTCGGCTCGGTGGTCTCGGGCGGCGTAGTGGTGTCGGGCGCCGCAGTGGTGTCGGGTGCCTCAGTGGTGTCGGGCGCCGCCGGGGTTTCCGCGGGCTCCTCGACGAGGACGATGGTCGGCGCCTGCGCCGGGGCGCCGTCGGCGGTCTGCTCCGGATTCCCCGGGTCGTCCGTGCCGTCGTCGGGTGGGAGGACGGGCTCGATGACCTGGTACCAGCTGTCGTCGCGGGCCACGGTGGTCTCGACCGCGACCACGAGCACCTCGTCGGCCGGAGCCGGGTCCGAAGTCTCGTCCGGGGCCTCGCCTCGATCCTCGTCCGCGGCACCGGCCCGGTCGGCGTGCGCCGCACGGAGGCGGGCGAGCTCGTGCTCCGGGATGACGGTCGTGGGCTCGGCCAGGTCGCCGAGCAGCAGCCGCTGGGTGTCCTGGCTCTCGTCCCGCTCCGGCTCGGGACCCACCATGGGACCCGCCTCGCCCTCGGGCTCGGACTCCGACTCGCCGGTGCCCTCGGGCCCCGCCTCGGGGGCCCGTTGCGCCGGGGTGCTGGGAGGAACGGGAGCGGTGGTCACGGTGGGCCGCGGGAGGTCCGGCTCGGCGGGGGTCGGCGGCACGAGGTCGGGCAGGTCGGCCGTGCGGTCGTCCAGCGCCCGCAGCTCGGCGGCCCGCCGGGTGATGAGCAGCGGCTCGCCCGCCGCGACGGCGTCGAGCAGGCCGGTGAGCCCGCGCAGCTCGGCCGCCAGCCAGGCTCGCAGCCGCAGGTGCCGGTCGGGGCGCTCGATGCGCGCGACGGCGTACGCCTCGATGACGCTCTCGAACGTCTCGGGCGAGCACTCCGCGGCGAAGGCGGCGAGGTCGTCGGCGGGGTCGGCGACCTTGGCGTGCTCCCAGCCGGTGAGGGCCCGGACCGTCGCCGTGCCGGGGTCGTCCTCCTGGGCGAACGACACGAGCACCCGGCCTCCGCGCACGTCGCCGTGCACCGGGGTCGGGGCGAACCGCCACGCCGAGACGTTCTCCAGGGCCTTCTCCCAGCGGGACAGCAGGGCGGCGGGCACGTGCCCGGTGGCTGCGGCGCGGTCGAGGTCGGACAGGTGCCGGCTGCGGTAGGTCTCCGCGTCGTAGACGGCGACGCCTGCCTCCTCGAACACGGCGCGGTCGACGTTGTGCAGGGCGGCGAGCGCCCGGCCGAGCTCGGCGGCCACGCCGGGTCCGGGCGACACCTCCTCGAGCACGACCGAGCGGCCGTGGAGGAAGGGGTAGACCACGGCCCGCCCGTCGGGCACGCCGACGAACCCGCGCGGCGAGGGCACCTGGAACGGCAGCCGCCGCGCGATGAGGGCGAGCAGGGGCACCGCGGCGTCGAGCTGAGCCCCCACCGCCGGGGTGGTCGGCACCCGGACCACCCACGCGCGGCGCTGGGTGTCGGTGACGAAGGCGACGTCGCAGCGGTTGCCCGGCAGGCCGCGGGCCGCGCGCACGGCGACCGGGTCGAGGCCGGGGACCGCCGAGCTCGCCAGGGCAGCCAGGTAGGCGGGCGTGCGCGTCACGCGCCCACCGTATGCCGTGGCGTGCCTCAGACGGCGCACCTCACCGCCCGGGGGGCCCGGGTCCTGCGCGCGTAGGGTGTCGGACGTGCCCGGCCCCCTCCCCCTCGGCGAGCTCCCCCTGTGCCGCGGCACCCTCGACCGGGCCGCCCACCGGCGGGCCGAGCCCGACCTGGTCGAGAAGCTGCTCGCCGACCCGGCCACCCGGGTGGCGGCCATCGTGGGCGAGAGCATGGACGTGCACCGGCCCCACGGCGACGACGGCCCGACCGAGCTGGTGCTGCGCCCGCCCGCCCCGGACGACCGGCACCGCCTGACCTTCTTCCTGGGCGAGGAGCCCGGCGAGCCCGGCGACCCCGGCTCGCCCACGGCATACCTCGCCGTGGTCGGCGACCCGACCGAGGCCGGGCACGACTCCTGGGCCACATTGCGCGGCGTCGGCGAGGCGCTCACCGACCGTGACGCCGGCATCTTCACGACCACCCAGGCGCTGGCCAACTGGCACGCCGCCCACCCGTTCTGCCCGCGCTGCGGGTCGCCCACCGTGGCCGCGCACGCCGGCTGGGTGCGCCGCTGCGAGCGCGACGGCAGCGAGCACTACCCGCGCACCGACCCCGCCGTGATCATGGCGGTGGTCGACGACGACGACCGGCTGCTGCTCGGCCGCGGCGCCCAGTGGCCGCCAGGACGGTTCTCGGTGCTGGCCGGCTTCGTCGAGCCGGGCGAGTCGTTCGAGGCCGCGGTGGCCCGCGAGGTCGAGGAGGAGGTCGGCGTCCACGTCACCGACGTGACCTACCTCGGCAACCAGCCGTGGCCGTTCCCCTCGTCGGACATGATCGGGTTCACCGCCCGGGCGACCTCGACCACGCTGCGCCCGGACGAGGTCGAGATGGCCGAGGCGCGGTGGTTCACCCGCGAGGAGTACGTGCAGGCGTTGCGGGAGAACGAGATTCGCACACCCAGCGGCATCTCCATCGCCCAGCGGCTGATCGAGCACTGGCTCGGCGCTCGCGTGGCCGACGTCGTCGGCACATCCGCCCGCTCGTGGGGGTAACCGCGGGCTGACGCTCTGGCACACTGCCCGCCATGGCGAACAAGACGGCGTCCGGGATGAAGAAGCTCCCCAAGGGTGTCTACGAGGACGAGCTGGCCCGGTTGCAGGCGGAGCTCGTCGTCCTGCAGGAGTGGGTGCGGGCCACCGGTGCGCGGGTCGTCGTCCTGTTCGAGGGCCGTGACGCCGCCGGCAAGGGGTCGGCCATCAAGCGGATCGCCGAGGTCCTCAACCCCCGCATGGTCAAGATCGCGGCGCTGCCCTCGCCGAGCGAGCGCGAGAAGACGCAGTGGTACTTCCAGAAGTACATCACCCACCTGCCCGCGGCCGGGGAGATCGTCCTGTTCGACCGCAGCTGGTACAACCGCGCCGGGGTCGAGCGGGTCATGGGCTTCTGCACCGACGAGGAGTATTCGCGCTTCCTGCGCCAGGCGCCGCTCTTCGAGCAGATGCTCATCGAGGACGGCATCATCCTGCGCAAGTACTGGTTCTCGGTGTCCGACAAGGAGCAGGAGGCGCGGTTCCGGGCGCGGGCCAAGGACCCCATGAAGCGGTGGAAGCTCTCGCCGATGGACCCGCAGTCGCTGATCCGGTGGGAGGACTACTCCCGGGCCAAGGACGAGATGATGGCCCACACCGACGTGGAGATGTCACCGTGGTGGGTCGTCGAGTCGGAGGACAAGCGCACCGCCCGGATCAACGTCATTGCCCACCTGATCTCGTCGATCCCGTACCACGACGTCAAGCCGCCGACCGTGAAGATCCCGCGGCGACCGGCGCGCAAAGAGGCCGAGCGGCCCCCCAAGGACACCCAGCGGTTCGTCCCCGACCTGGCCGACCAGGCGGCGAGCCGCGACTAGGCGCTGAGGCGCTGCTTGACCTCGATGACGCTGGGGTTGGTGGCCGCCGACCCGTCGGGGAAGAGCACGGTGGGCACGGTCTGGTTGCCGCGGTTGACCTGCTCCACGAAGGCGGCGCTCGCCGGGTCGCGCTCGATGTCGACCTCGGTGTAGGCGATGCCCTCCCGGTCCAGCTGGCTCTTGAGCCGGCGGCAGTAGCCGCACCAGCTCGTGCTGAACATCGTGACGGTGCCGGCACCCGGCGTCTGGACGGTCATGGAACCGTCAACCACCGGCCCGGGGGAATCCTTCCCGCCGTCGCCGTGTTCGACCCCACATGACGACGGTGTCCTCTGACCTGGCCGCGCTGCTCGCCCAGCCCGGGAACGCGACCCTGGCGACGGTCCGGCGCACCGGCCTACCCCAGCTGTCGGTCGTGAGCTACGCCTGGTACCCCGACGAGGACGGTCGCGCGATCGTCCGCATCTCGACGAGCGCCGGGCGCGCCAAGGTGGCCAACCTGCGCCGCGACCCCCGGGCCTCCCTGCTCGTCGAGCGGGGGTGGGCCTACGCCACGGTCGAGGGTGCGGTCGAGCTCTCGCCCGTGAGCGCCGACCGGCACGACGAGACCGTCGAGGAGCTGGTGCGGCTCTACCGCGACGCCCGCGGCGAGCACCCCGACTGGGACGACTACCGCAAGGCGATGGTCGAGGACCAGCGGCTCGTCGTGAGGCTCGTCGTCGACCGCGCCTACGGCATGGCCGGCTGACGGGCCCCCACACCGCCCGACCCACGCGACTGTCCCCAGACGGGCGACGCGCGGCGCTCCGCGTCTGCGGCCCGACCTAGACTCGTGGGCGTCATGACGCAGGAGCCCGCACCCCCGCCACCCCGGGTGCTCAGCCCCGACGAGGTGCTCGACCGGCTCGACCCCGAGCAGCGGGAGGTGGCGGCCAGCCCCCTCGGCCCCATGTGCGTCCTCGCCGGAGCCGGCACCGGCAAGACCCGGGCCATCACCCACCGGATCGCCTACGGCGTGCACTCGGGCGCCTACCAGGCGCAACGGGTGCTCGCGGTGACCTTCACGGCCCGGGCCGCGGGGGAGATGCGCACGCGTCTGCGCGGCCTCGGTGCCGCCGGCGTGCAGGCCCGCACGTTCCACGCGGCGGCCCTGCGCCAGCTGCACTTCTTCTGGCCCCAGGCGGTCGGTGGCGCCGCTCCCGAGGTGCTGCCCTACAAGGCGCCCGTCGTCGCCGAGGCGGCCTCCCGGCTGCGGATGCAGTTCGACCGCACGGCGATCCGCGACCTCGCGGCCGAGGTGGAGTGGGCCAAGGTCAGCCTGCTCACCCCCGAGTCGTATGCCGCCCGCGCCCGGGTCGTGGGCCGCGACCCCGCCGGGATCGACCTGCGGGAGATGGCCCGGCTGTTCGAGACCTACGAGCACTGCAAGACCCAGCGCGGCGTCATGGACTTCGAGGACGTCCTCCTGCTGACGGCCGGGATCCTCGCCGACCGGGAGGAGATCGCGCGCACGGTGCGCGGCCAGTACCGGCACTTCGTCGTCGACGAGTACCAGGACGTCAATGCCCTCCAGCAGCGCCTCCTCGACCTCTGGGTGGGCGAGCGTGACGACGTCTGCGTCGTGGGCGACCCCGCCCAGACCATCTACTCGTTCACCGGTGCCTCTCCGGAGCACCTGCTGCGGTTCCCGGTGCGCCACCCCACGGCACCGGTCGTGCGGCTCGTGCGCAACTACCGCTCGACCCCCCAGATCGTCGGCCTGGCCAACCTCGTCTCCCGGGCCACCCCGGCGGCCGGGTCCCCGAGCGCGGGCACCGACGCCCGGCGCAGCGGCGCGCCCCGGACGGCGACCGCCGGCTACGTCGAGCTCGTCGCCGGCCGCCCGGCCGGGCCGGCGCCCAGCCTCACGCCGCACCTCGACGACCCCGCGGAGGCCGCCGCGGTGGCCACGGAGATCGCCCGCCTCGTGGGCGGCGGCCATCCCGCCGCCGAGATCGCGGTGCTCATGCGCACCAACGGCCAGTCCGAGGCCCTGGAGTCGGCGCTCGCCGGTGCCGACGTCCCCTACCTCGTACGCGGGGGGGAGCGGTTCTTCGCCCGGGCCGAGGTGCGCCGCGGCGTGGTGCTCCTGCGCGGCGCCGCCCGCAGCGACGATGGCTCCGTCCCCCTGCCCGACCTCGTTCGGGAGGTCCTGGCCGGTGCGGGCTACACGCCGGTCGCGCCCAGCAGCGGCGGCGCCGTGCGCGAACGCTGGGAGTCGCTCACGGCCCTCGCCACCCTGGCCGACGACCTCGTGGTCGCGTCGCCCCAGGCCCGGGTCGCCGACCTCGTGCGCGACCTCGACGAGCGGATCGCCGCGCAGCACGCCCCGGCCGTGCAGGGCGTCACCCTCGCGACCCTGCACGCCGCCAAGGGCCTGGAGTGGGACACCGTCTTCCTCGTGGGCTGCAGCGACGGGTTCATCCCCATCACCATGGCCGAGGGCGCCGCGGCCATCGAGGAGGAGCGCCGCCTGCTCTACGTCGGGGTGACCCGGGCCCGCCGCGACCTCCGGCTCAGCTGGTCGGCGGCGCGCAACCCCGGTGGCCGCGCCTCCCGGCGGCCCTCCCGGTTCCTCGACGTCGCCGCGTCGGTGCTCGGCGAGGGAGCCCGCTCAGCCCCCGCCGGAGGCGCCGGGGGCGGGGCGGCCAAGGGGAAGAAGTCCACCGCGACCCGGCGCAGCACGCCGGCCACGTGCCGGGTATGCCGCGTCGAGCTCACCACCGCGGCGCAGCGCAAGGTCGGCCGGTGCGACGACTGCCCGCCCACCTACGACGAGGCGACGTTCGAGTCGCTGCGCACCTGGCGGCTGGCGGTGGCCCGGGCCCAGTCCGTGCCCGCCTACGTCGTCTTCACCGACGCCACCCTCACGGCCATCGCCGAGACGATGCCGGGGTCGTTGCCCGCCCTGGCGCGGATCTCCGGGGTGGGAGCGCGCAAGCTGGACGCCCACGGAGGTGCCGTGCTCGAGGTCCTGGCGGGCGCCGACCCGGAGGCTGTGGCCGAGAAGGCCTCTGCGACAACGGATTAGCCGGTCAGGCGCACGGCGCGCAGAAAAAAGTCGCGGGAGTTTCGAAAAAGAGGTTGGTGCCCGTCAGGGCGGAGGTCTAACCTCGTCATACGTGCACGCGCGGGTCCAGGCGACCTGCGGTGCGACCCGAGCAGAGCGAGAGGAGGGGTGGCCCTGATGGACAACACCATGACGACGACAGGCGCGGTCGAGATGACCGGCGCCTACGCGCGTGTCTGGAGCGAGTGCCCGCTGCCGCTCTCCCGCCGCCTCGCCGTCGTCCCGGCTCCGGTCAAGGGGAGCACCCTGCCCATTCGCGGTCTCGGCCACCTCGCCCAGGCCGTCCAGGGCATCACGACCCCGGCCGCCAAGCCCCGCTTCGCCGGCACCGCCGACAACTACATGGATGTCCCCCCGTTCCGCACCCGGAGACCACCCGTCTGACCCTCAGACACCGGTCTCACCTCCAGGCCGCGGAACCCGACACCCGGGATCCGCGGCCTTTCTGTTTGTCCGGCCGCCCCGACCACACGCAGCGACCACACCACGACACGACAGAAGGCCCAGAGATGACCACGACCGCGAGCCGCCCGCCGCATCAGCACCGCGGACCGGCACCGCACCGAGACCGGACCGCACCACCCCGACGGGACCACACCCAGGCCCACCCGCCGGAACGAGGGAGAGAGGGGGTCGCCCAGATGAGCGTCATGACCGACACGTTCACCCTGAGCGGGCTGCACGACATCAAGGCCGACGCCGAGGCGCACGGACAGAGCATCCCGTGCCGCGAGTACGACGCGGAGCTCTGGTTCGCCGAGAGCCCGGCGGACGTCGAGTTCGCCAAGGCCCTCTGCGTCACCTGCCCGGCGCTCGAGCAGTGCCTCGCCGGGGCGCTCGACCGGCGCGAGCCGTGGGGCGTCTGGGGTGGACAGCTGTTCATCCAGGGCGTCGTCGTGGCGCGCAAGCGTCCCCGCGGCCGGCCCCGGAAGAACCCCGTCGCCGCCTGACCAGCATGACCAGCACCACCCACCCGACCGTCACGGTCACCCGAACCGCACGAAGGAGCCCGAGATGTTCCCCATCCAGGACATCACCATCAGCAAGACCGACCAGCAGGAGCGCCTGCACCGCCGACCGACGACCGGCATCCGCCGCAGCGCCCGCCTGATCTCCATCGAGATCCGGCGGTCGAGGGACGCGGACCACCGACGGTGACCCCGTCCGCCACCGCGCGGACCCGCGCCACCGTCCCGAGGGCGGGGAGATCCAGCGATCTCCCCGCCCTCTCTGCGTCCCTCTCTGCGTCCCGGAGGCGTCCCCCTACCGTCCCGGTAGCGTCCCGCCCATGGCCCACCCCGACCTGCGCCGTGCCGTCACCGCGCTCACCCATCCCGACCTCGCCGCCGTCGTCGACCTTGTCGCGTGGGTCGACGACCGCACCGACCCGCCGGTCGCCTGCGTGGCCAGCCACCTCGGCGAGGTGCGGCTGACCCCCGGCGGAGGGGTGGAGGTCGTGTCCGGCGTCGACCCGCTCGGCTCCCAGGACCCGATGGCCTTCCTGCCCTACGCGCTCGAGGTGGCGGAGCCCAGCCCGGCCGACAGCCGGGACAACGCCTACCCGTATGCCGCCGAACGGCTGCTCTCGCTCTTCGCCGACCCGGCCCGCAGCCCCGACCTGGCCGTGGTGCACACCCCCCGGCACTTCTTCCCCGAGGAGGGCGGCCACCGGGGGGAGCACGGGTCGCTCGACGTCATCCAGTCGCGGGCCCCGCTGCTGCTCTCCGGTGCGGGCGTGCGACGGCTCGGCCTCGTCGACGACCACGCCCACCTCGTCGACGTCGGCCCCACCCTGGCCCACCTCGCCGGGGTCCCCGAGGCGATGCTGACCGACGCCCACGGTGAGCCGCTCGACGGCCGGGTGCTCCACGCCTACCTGGAGCAGGGCGACCGGCCCCGCGCGGTGGTCGGGATCCTCTGGGACGGCGCCCCGAGCGGCGACCTGCTGCACCTCGCCGAGACCGGCGAGCTGCCGCACGTCGCCCGCCTGATCGAGCGGGGGACCGCGCTGCGCGGTGGGGCGGTGGCCCAGTTCCCCAGCGTGACGCTGACCAACCACACCTCGATCCTCACCGGCCTCGGGCCGGGACGCCACGGGGTGCTCGGCAACGTCTTCTACGACCGCGAGACCGGTGAGCGCGTCGTGCCCAACGACGAGACGACGTGGCACCGCTCGGGTGAGTGGCTACGGCCGGGGGTGCGCACCGTCTTCGAGATGGTGCACGACTCGGTGTGCGGAGACGTTGCGGTGCAAGGCGTTCCGCGTACGGCGTGCGTCGACGAGGCCATCGACCGCGGCGCCGACTACTCGACCATGGGCCTGGTGCGCGCCAGCGGCAGCGGCAGCGGCGCCGGCGGCCTCGGCGACCGGCTGCCGCCCGCCGGGGACTCGCCGTTCCTGGGCGACCGCGGGTTCCTCGACGACGGCTACTTCCGGTGGGGCGTGAGCGTCGACGACCTCGGCCTGGCCCAGATGCAGCAGCTGTTCGCCGACCCGGCCGGTATGCCGAGGCTCACCTGGTGGGCCAACGTCGTCACCGACGCCGGTCACCACGGGGCCGGACCGCGCTCACCGATGGCGCGCGACGCCCTGCGCCAGTCCGACGCCCGGCTCGGGGTGTTCCTGGGCCGGCTCGAACAGCGCGGCGTGCTCGACGACGTCGCCGTGGTGCTCACGGCCGACCACGGCTTCGAGGGGGCCGACCCCGGGGTGACCGGGTCCTGGCGGCCGGCGCTCGAGTCGCTCGGCGTGCCGTTCCGCGACGAGGGGCCGGGGTTCGTCTACCTGCTCCGACCCGCGCCGGCCGTGGGGCGCGGCCGTACGCTGGCCCGATGATGCAGGCGTCGCTCCACCTCGCCCAGGACCCGGCTGCCGACGAGGTCCTGAGCACCGACCCGTTCGCCCTGCTCGTCGGGATGCTGCTCGACCAGCAGTTCCCGATGGAGCGGGCGTTCGCCGGCCCGGCCAAGGTCCTGGAGCGGTTCGGCACCCTCGACCCGGGCGCCGTCGCCGCGGCCGACCCCGAGGCCTTCGCGACGCTGTGCGCGACGCCCCCGGCGGTGCACCGCTACGGCCGGTCGATGGCCGGGCGCATCCAGGAGCTGGCCCGCGTGGTCGTCGACGAGTACGGCGGCGACGCCGAACGGCTGTGGCGAGAGGCCGACAGCGGTGCCGACCTCCTGGCCCGCCTCAAGCGGCTGCCCGGCTTCGGCGACCAGAAGGCGCGGATCTTCACCGCGCTCGTCGGCAAGCAGCTCGGGGCGGGGCCGGACGGGTGGGAGCAGGCCGCCGGGGCCTACGCCGAGGTGGGGTCCTTCCGATCGGTGGCCGACGTCGTCGACCAGGACTCGCTCGACAAGGTGCGGGCGTTCAAGAAGGAGCAGAAGGCGGCGGCGAAGGCGTGAGCGAGGAGGCCACTCAGCTGGTCTGTGCGACCTGCGGGCGGACGGCGCCGGCGGCGGGCGCCGCCCTGCTCACCTGGGGGCGGGGCACCGAGAACGGCCGCACGGTGTGGACGTGCGACACCTGCAGCCGTGAGCACCTGCGGGCCATCGAGGGGAAGCTCGACAGCGCCTGGTGGTGACGCTCAGCCGACGGGGTCGCCCACCGGTGGCAGGTCCACGCCCGGCAGGTAGGTCGCGACGGTCTCGCGTCCACGCACCTCGCCGTTGATCTGGCACAGCACCCCGATGCCGCCCAGCCACACCCGGTGGATCAGGAGGTACTCGGCGGGGAGGTTGAGGCGCATACCGACCGTGTAGTTGGGCCGCCGCGGGTCGTTGATGTGCTGGAACACCTCGCGCAGCCACGGCCGCGAGAAGCGGAACGTGTCGGCGCGCAGCGGGTCGATGAACGGCTCGAGGTACTCCAGGAGCCGGTCGGCCTCGACCTCCTGGCCGGCTCGGACGAAGCCGGTCTCGCGCAGGCCTTCCAGCGTGCCCTCGGCGTCACCGTCGACGGCCAGGGTGAGGAAGCGCCCCATCTCCGGAGGCAGCCCGTGGGGGAGCCGCTTCACGGCGCCGAAGTCCATCACCCCGAGGCGGCCGTCGGGCATGAGCCGGAAGTTGCCGGGGTGGGGGTCGGCGTGGAGCAGGCCGACGCGGGAGGGGCCGGTGAGGAGGAACTCCATGTAGCGCTGAGCCGCGGCGTCGCGCTGCTTGCGCGTGCCGGAGGCGATGATCTTCGACAGGGGGGTCCCGTCGATCCACTCGCTGACGATGACCCGCTCCCCGAACTTCAGGACGTGCGGGACGAGGACGTGGTCGTCGCCGTCGAAGCCCTTGGCGAACTTCTCCTGCGACTTGGCCTCGAGCCGGTAGTCGAGCTCCTCGGCCATCCGGCCGCGCAGCTCCTCGAGGATCGGCTTGATCTCGATGCCCGGCACCCACATCGTGGCCATGCGGGCCACCCGTGACACCTGGGCGAGGTCGCTGAGCAGGGCCGGACCCGCGCCGGGGTACTGCACCTTCACCGCGACGTCGCGCCCGTCGCGCCACACCCCTCGGTGCACCTGGCCGATGGAGGCGGCGGCGACCGGCGTGTCGTCGAACTCGACGAAGCTGCGGCGCCAGCGGGGTCCGAGCTGCTCGGCGAGCACGGTGTGCACCGTGGCGGTGGGCAGCGGCGGGGCGCTGTCCTGCAGCTTGGTGAGCATGACGCGGTAGGGGGCGGCCAGCTCCTCGGGGAACGCCGACTCGAAGATCGACAGCGCCTGCCCGAACTTCATGGCGCCGCCCTTGAGCTGGCCAAGCACGCTGAAGAGCTGCTCCGCCGTCCGGGCCTGCAGCTCGGCCGCGACGAGCTCGGCCGGCTTGCCGCCGACCCGCTTGCCGAGGCCCCAGGCGGCCCGTCCCGCGAAGCCCACGGGCAGGCTGGCGAGCTTGGCCGCCCGGGTGACGGCGTTGCGCGGAAGGTCGCTCACCCGGTCATTGTCACCCGCGCCGATCCGGGCTCGACGCCGGACCCGTCAGCCGCCCCCGCGGCGGGCTCCGTGGCGGGGTCCGTGATGGGCTCCGTGGCCGGTCCGCGCGTGTGCCCCGGGCACGCCGGGTGGCGGGCCCAGCGGCGGTGGTCCAGCCGGGGCCAAGGCATGGTGACCTCGACCGACACCCCCGCGCCAGCCCCGCGCGCACCGGGAGCGCCGGCGACGGGGGCGGCCAGCGCCGTGTTGGCCACCATCGCCGCGATGCCGGCCGCCACGGAGAGCACCTCCGGCCACCGGGCCGGGCCACCGTCGGGGGGACCGTCGCGGGTCCGGTCCCCGCCGCGTCCCGCCGCCTGAGCCATGACCTCGGGCCAGTGCGCGTCCCGGTCGACGCGCGCGAGCTGCAGGCACCGCAGGCACGGCAGCGCCAGGTCGGTCGTGACGAGCGGGCCGACGACCACCCGTCCCCCGTCGTCGACGACGGGCAGCACCGGCACGCCGCGGGCTCGCCACGGCTCCCCGACAAGGGGGTCGAGCCCGCCACGCCCCACCATGACGACGAGGTCGACCCGCCCGCCCGGTGGGGGTGACCCGTCAGGGGCGTCGGCGCGTCCGGTGCCCGGGCGCCGGGCTCGCAGCTCGGCGTCCGCGACGTCGGCGGCCCACGGCCCGGTGTCCACGCGGCCCACGAGCGAGCCCCGCAGGAGCGCGGCCACGGCAGCGGGCAGCGCCCCGCGCCCGTCGACGACGACCCACCGACCCGCGTTCCGAGGCGAGACGTCGGGCCGGCCGTCCTCGGACGGTCCGGCCTCCACGAGGAGGCCGTGCGCCCGCAGCAGCGTGACCAGCTCCCCGGCCCGGTCGTCCGACACCCCGAGCTCGGCGGCGGCGGCGTACACCTCGGGCGGCGGGAGCGGCCCGGCCAGGCGCTCCAGCAGGACGACCTCGGCGGGGGCCAGCCCGTCGACGATGAGGCCACCCGCCGTCGCGCTCAGCCCCAGCTGCACCGCGCCGCGGCCCCGCCGCAGCGGCAGGAGGTCGGGCCGGAGCCGGAGCGCCATCGGTCACCTTCCGTGCGGGCGTACCCCAGGTCGGTACGCCTGGTGTCCGGAAATCTCGCACAGCGCCGCGGGCCGGCCGCCCGCTCGTCCACAGGCGCCGAGACGTGCCGGAGGGGCGAGACCGTGGTGGTCTCGCCCCTCCGGGAACGTTGGTGCGTCCGGGTGGACGCGGCAGGCTCAGGCCTTGCCGAGGATGCGGTTGAGGTTGGTGCCGCACACCGGGCACACGGCCTTGGCCATCCGACGGCCGTTCTCGCTGACGACGACCTTGCCTTCGGCCTCGCGCTTCTCCTTGCACTTCACACAGTAGAACTCGCCTGAGTAGGTCTCGTCCGTCGCTGCCGCGTTACTAGCCATAGACGTCTCTCCCTTGTCTGTCGCGCCACGGGTGGTGGCGCAGAACCACCGTCACCCTAGCCCTTTCCCCGCACGGGACCGCGCATCCTGAGCACGGGGAGGGGGTCTCCAGGGGCGGTCGTGGGCGCGCCTGGGGATACCTGGGGGCCGGTGTCGGCGATCCGTCCTACCCTCGGAGAATGGCCGGTCAGCGATCCTCCAGCGGGGTCGAGCCGCTGCGTCGCGGCGGCTCGGCGGCCCTGTCGCCCGCGTCGTCACCCGGTCCGGTCGAGGTCCGCCGGAGCACCCGCCGGCGCCGCACGGTCAGCGCCTACCGCGAGGGCGACCGCACGGTGGTCCTCATCCCGGCCCGCTTCACCAAGGCCGAGGAGCGGCACTGGGTCGAGACCATGCTGGGGCGGCTCGCGGCCGGCGACCAGCGCCGTCGACCGAGCGACGACGAGCTCCTGCGACGGGCCGCCGAGCTGTCGGAGCGCTACCTGCAGGGCGCCGCGCGGCCGTCGTCGGTGCGGTGGGTCGGCAACCAGCTGAGCCGCTGGGGCTCGTGCACCCCGGCCGACGGCACGATCCGGATCTCCACGCGCCTGAAGGGGATGCCGGCCTACGTCCTCGACTACGTCCTGCTGCACGAGCTGGCCCACCTGCTCCGCGCGGCGCACGACGAGCGGTTCTGGGCGCTGCTGGAGTCCTACCCTCGCCTCGAGCGGGCCCGCGGCTACCTCGAGGGGTATGCCGCCGCCGGCCACGCGGGCGGGAAAGCCGTTCCGGAGCCAGACGAGGAGGACGGGTCCGACGCCGGCGCGACGACGCTCTTCTGAACGGACCCGTCGGGTGGGGTCCAGGGGAGGGAATGGTATCGATGAGCCGTGAGTGATGTGGATGCCCAGGTGGTGGTCGTCGGGGCCGGCTTGGCGGGACTGCGGTGCGCGGGAGCGTTGACCGCTCGCGGCTTCTCGGTCGTCGTCCTCGAGCTGGCCGACCGGCCGGGGGGTCGCGTCCGCACCGACGTCGTCGACGGGATGCGCTGTGACCGCGGGTTCCAGCTGCTGAACCCGTCCTACCCCGCCGTCCGGCGTCACGTCGACCTCGGCGACCTCGACCTCCAGGTGGCCGGCCGCGGGGTGCGGGTGGTCGACTCCTCCGGCCGGGTGCACACCCTTGCCGACCCGGTGCGACACCCGGGCGGGCTGCCGGCGACGCTCAGGGCGACGGCGTCGCTGCGTCTGCTGCGCCCACGCCCCGTGGCCGGGGTGGTGCGGTGGGCGGCCCCGTCGGTGGGTCGGGTCAACCGGCTGAAGGCCGCGCCCGACGCGAGCCTGGCGGAGGACTGGGCGAGGTTCGGGGTGGGCGGCCCGGTGCGCGACGCGGTCCTGGCGCCGTTCCTGGCCGGCGTCCTCGGTGACGCCGCCGGCACCACCTCCGACCGCTACGTCCGCCTCGTGCTGCGCAGCTTCCTGCTGGCGACGCCGGGGGTGCCCGCCGAGGGCATGCAGGCCCTGGCCGACCAGCTGGCGCGGCGGTCCGGGGCCGACCTGCGGTACCGACGGCGCGTCGTCGGCATCGACGACGGACCGACGGTCACCGTGCACCTGGCCGACGACGACCCGGTCCGGGCGCGCGCAGTGGTGCTCGCCGCCGACCCGGTGGGGGCCGCGCGGCTCACCGGGGGTAGCACCCCGGCGATGCGCGGCCTGTCGACGTGGTGGTTCGCCTCCGACGAGCCGGTGGGGGCGAGGGGGAGGGGACCCGACCGCTTCCTGCGCGTCTCCGCAAGCGGTGGGCCCGTGGTCAACACCGCCGTGATGAGCGCGATCGCCCCGGGGTACGCCCCGCCCGGCACCACCCTGGTGCAGGGCACCACCCTGCTGGACGGTGCAGGTCCGGTGGGCGAGGGCGTCATCCGGGCCGAGCTCGCCCGCCTGTGGGCCACGGGCACGCATCAGTGGCGTCTGGTGGTCCGGCACGACGTTCCGCACGCCCTGCCCGACCACCCGGCCGGCCAGGGCCTGGCGCGTCCCCAGCTCGCCGGCGAGCGCGTCGTGCTGGCCGGCGACCACCTCGACACGCCCTCGATCCAGGGCGCCCTGGTCTCCGGTGGACGAGCCGCGGCGACGGTCGCCCGGCTGCTCGACCAGCACCGCGGCTGACCGCCCCCGGCGCCCGGGTCAGGAGGTGCCGAAGAACCGGCCGGCGGCCCAGGGCAGGGCGTCCGCCAGCGCATGGGTGAACGTCGTGAAGTCGTGCGAGCCCGGCCGGGTGTGGAACTGCACGGTGTACCCCTTGTTCTTGAGCAGTGGCACGAGCCCGGAGATCTCCTTCAGCGCTCCGTCGCTCTGGCCGACGTCGATCCACAGGGCCGGGCCCCGCTTGGCGTCGAGCTGACCGAGGTACTTCGCCGGCGTGTTGGCGTCGACGCTCTTCTGGTAGCTGGGCCCGAAGAGCTGCGCCAGTCCCCCCGGAAGCGTGTCCACGGTGGGCACGGTGTCGCCGGAGAAGTCGAGCACCACGGAGTAGACGTCGGGATGCTTCAGACCGAGGTTGAGGGCGCAGTAGCCGCCCATCGACAGACCACCGATACCCCGCTGCGAGGGGTCGGCCTTGGTGCGCAGCTGTCCGTCGACGGCGGCGACGAGGTCCTGGGTGACGTAGGTCTCGGCGTTGCCCTGGGAGGCGGTGTCGAGGCAGAGGCTGTCGCCGAACGAGTGGTCCTGCAGCACGGTCGGCATGACGAGGATCACCGGCTTGCCGGCCTTGGCGCCGGCCAGGGCCGTGGCGGCGGCGTTGCCGGAGGTGAGCCAGTCGGTGTTGAGCCCGGGGTTGCCGTGGATGAGCACGACGACGGGGAAGCGGGCCGCCGGGTCGCTGAAGTACTGCGGCGGCAGCCACACCTTGGCGTCGAAGGTGCCGAAGTGCGACGCCGGGTCGGGGACCTGGATCGACTGCACCACCCCGTCGGGCTGGGGCGTCAGTGACGGGGTCGGCGTGGGGGTCGGCGTCGGGGTCGCCGTCGGGGTCGGGGTGGGCGGTGGCGGCGCCGAGGTGGTCGACGCGGTGGCCGGTGTCGAGGGCTGCGGCGGCGCCGTGGTGGGCGCCGACGCCGCGCCGTCCGGGAGGGGTGGACGGGAGCGGCCCAACAGGTCGGCGGCCGTGGGGTACGCGTCGTTCCGCGTGTTGACGTAGTCCGCCAGGGCGCCCAGCCCGGCGACGGCGGCCAGGACGACCAGCACGGTGCTCAGCACCCGGTGGTGGCGACGGGCCATGAGCCCCAGGACGAGGAAGAACAGGGCGATCGCGCCAATGACCAGGATCGGACCCGGTCCGACCAACGTCACCCCGGCGAGGAACGCGTCCATGCCTGCCCCCTTCGGCCCCCGTGCGGTGTCGGCACGACCCCTGTGACCCCTTCGCCAACGTACCGGCCCGCGCCACCGACTCGGGGCAGCGACAGGGGAGTGGGGTCACCTGTCGCTGAGGTATGCCGCTACCGGCCGGCCAGCTCCGCCCGGGCGGAGGCCACCAGCGTGGCGAGTCCCGCGCCGTCCTGGGGCAGTGCTGACGCCGGCCACCAGTGCACGTCCAGCGACTCGCCGCTCACCGTCGGCCGGGTGCCGTCGGGGACGGTGGCGGCATACCGGACGTCGAGGTGCTCGGCGCATCGTCCGAAGTCCCCCACGAGCCGGTGCCGGTCGAGGTGCACCGGGGTGAGGCTGACCCGCAGCGCGTCGATCCCCGACTCCTCCCGCGCCTCGCGCTCGGCGGCGGCGCGGACACCGCGGTCGGCCGGCTCGAGGTGCCCGCCGAACTGGAACCACTGCCGCGCCCGCCGGTGGTGGGTGAGCAGCACGTGCTCCAGCGCCTCGTCGAGGACGACGCACGACGCGGTGAGGTGGGCCGGCGGCCCCGACTTCCAGACCGCGTCGGGGTGCGCCTCGAGGTGGGACAGCATGTCGAGCCGGGTCTTCTCCTGCGCCGGACCGACCGGCTCGTACGCCCGCAGCACCCGGAGGCAGTCCGCCTGCAGCGGGCTGGTCGGCTCAGCCACCCGTGCCCGAAGGGCCGTCCGGCCGGTCGTCGGGAGCCGTGTCGGGAGTCGTGCCCGCCGGACCATCGCCCCGCAGGAGGGCGTCGAGGGCCGAGTCGACGTCGTCGCTCGCCCCGGCGGCCCTGCGCTTCTCGACGTAGCCCAGGGGGTCGTCGAGGTCGGCACCCGTCGGCGCGATGTCGGGGTGCTCCCAGGGGGCGTCGCGGAACTCCACACCGCCGGCGCTCTCCAGGGCCGCCCAGAGGTTGGCGGCGTCCTTGAGCCGGCGCGGGCGCAGCTCGAGCCCCACCAGCCCGCTGAACGTCTTCTGGGCCGGCCCGCCCACGCGGCGGCGCCGGACCGCCTCGCCCAGCGCGTCCGCGTGCGGCAGCTTGCCCGCCGTGGCCTGCTCGGTGACCCGGTCGACCCAGCCCTCGACGAGCGCCAGCGACGCCTCGAGCCGGGCGAGCGCCGCGCGCTGGGCCGGGGTGGGCGTGGGCGAGAAGAGCTTGTTCCGCAGCGACTCCTGGATCGCCGCGGGGTTCTGCAGGTCCATCGAGCGCACCTGCTCCTCGATGGCGTCGGTGTCGATGGTGATGTTGCGGGCGTAGTCGCGGACCGCGGCCTCCAGCTGCGGGCCGAGCCAGGGCACCTGGGCGAACAGCCGCGCCCGGGCCGCCTCGCGGACGGCGAGGTAGAGCCGCACCTCCCCGGCGTCGGCCTCGAGACCCTGGGTGAAGGCCGCGATGTTGGCCGGCAGGAGCGCGACGTCCTCGGTCGTCAGCAGGGGCAGGCCCACCTCGGTGGCGCTGAGCAGGTCGTTCGCGAGGGCGCCGACCCCGTGGCCGAGCTGCGCGGAGAACATGCTCCCGGCGAGCTGTCGCAACGCCGGCTGCAGCTGACCGAGCAGCTGGCCCAGGTCGAGTCCGGGGATCTGCGGCAGGCCCTCCAGGCCGGTCAGCCCCTCCAGACCACCTTCGGAGGTCAGCTGCTCGAGCTGCCCGTCGAGCGCCGCCGTCATCGCCGCCGCCACGCCGTCGGCCACCGGCTCCACGAGTCGGTGCCAGGTGGGCATGGTCGCCTCGACCCACTCGGCGCGGCTCCACGCCAGTCCGTGACCCGACGGAGGGCTCAGCGCCGTGACGGGGTCGATCCACAGCTGTGCCACGCGGACGGCCTCGTCGACCTCGCGCTGCTGCGCCGCCGTCACGGTGGGGTCCTTCTCGCCGGCGACCGTCTTGCGCGCGACGTCGGTTGACATCGTCATCCGGTCCTGCGGCGTCTGGGCCCCGAAGAACTGCTGCATCTGGTTCTGGAGCAGCCCCATCGTCGTGGAGTCGCGGGGGTCGATCCCCATCTGCTTCCACATCTGCTCGATCGCCTCACCGGCGCCGCCCAGACCCCCGGCGCCGCCCAGTTGGCGCATCAGCGCGTCGAGGTCGGGCATCCCGCCCGACCCGCCCAGCTGGCGGACCAGCTCACCGAGGTCGGGCATCCCGCCCGACCCGCCGGCTCCCGGACGGCCCCCGCCCATCAGCTGCTGCAGCATCGCCCCCAGCTCGCCGAAGTCGTTGGGGTCGTCGGCGTCGTCGGCGTCCTCGTCGCGACGCCGGTCCTGGGGACCGGGAGACCCGCCCCCGGAGAAGCCCATCCGCGGGCGGTCCTTCGGCGCGTCGGCCGGGCTGCCGGCCGCGGGATGGTCCACCGCCCCGGCCCATCCGTCGCCGGACCCGGGCTGGTCGGCGGTCGGGTCTGCGGTCTGGTCGGCGGGCTGGTCGGCGGAGGCCGGTATGCCAGTGCTCTCGGCGGGCTGGTCGGCCTCGTCTCCGTGGTCGGGTCGCTCGGCCATGGGGGTGCTCCTTCGTCGGCCCGCTCGGGCCGTCCTGCTGAAAGGATGGACCACCAGACAACCACGAGGAGCACCCCCTGAGTTCCCTGGCACCCTTCGCACCGGCCGAGGGCTCCGGTGAGCCCGGGTCGGGCGGCCCCGGCGGCCTGGTCGTCGCGGTCGCGGGGCCGGGATCGGCGCCCGGGGTGCCGGCGCTGCGGATCGCCCGACGGCTGGCCGACGGGCGCCGGGCCGGCTGGCCGGGCGAGGTCCGCGAGGTGCGGATGCTGGCGCCGGAACGGGGCCGGATCGACGGCGTGGCGTGGCGGGTCACCGATACCTCCGGCCCCGGGGTGCTCACCGACCTCGCGGGGGTCGATGCCCTGGTCTGGGTGGCCCAGCCCACCGACCTGTCCGCGGCGCTGGGCCAGCGTGCCACCGACCGGCGGACCGCCCTGCTGCTCACCGCACGGGCATTGCTCGTCTCGGCCGCCGCGGCCGGGGTCCGGCACGTCGTCGTCGTCACCTCGGCCGAGGTCTACGGCGCGCAGGCCGACAACCCCGTCCCGCTGCCGGACGACGCCCCCTTGGCCGCCGTCCCCGACGACGGGCTCGTGGGAGACCTGCTGGCCGTCGAGGCCCTCGTCGAACAGAGCCGCGCCAACCACCCCGACGTGCGGTTCACGGTGCTACGCCCGGCGGTGCTTGTCGGGGCCGGCATCGACACGACGCTGACGCGGTACTTCGAGGCGCCCCGCCTCCTCGCCGTCAAGGGCGGGACGCCCCTCTGGCAGTTCTGCCACGTGGACGACCTCGCATCAGCCGCCGCCGCTCTCCTCGGCACGCCCGACGGGCAGGTGGCCGCCGTGACCGTCGGCTGCGACGACGCCCTGACGCTGCGCGAGGTCGAACGGCTCGCCGCCATGCGCCGCATCGAGGTGGGCGAGACGACCGCCGTCGCCACGGCGACGCAGCTGCACCGGGTCGGTGTCCTCCCCAGCCCGGCCAGTGACCTGGCCTACGTCATGTACCCGTGGACAGTCGGGTCGGTTACCCTCCGTGCGCGTGGGTGGCACCCGGCATACGACAATGAGACGTGTCTCGGCGTCCTGCTCGAGGCCGTGGCCGGACGACGGGCCGTCGGAGGTCGACGGATCGAACGCCGGGACGCCGCACTCGGTGCCGCGAGCGCGGCGGTCGCCCTCGCCGCGACGGCGGCGGTCCTGCGCCGGGCCCGGCGCCCCTGAGCACCACCGCACGCCGACCGAGAGGGAGTGACCATGGCGACCCAGGTCGTCCTCGCCGAGGTCCGGTCCACGCCCCTGTCCGTCGACGAGCTGGTGCAGGCGGTCCGCGACCGGACTGCGGGCGCGGTCGTGACGTTCATCGGCTACGTGCGTGAGCGCGACCACGGCGAGTCGGTCGAGGTGCTCGACTACTCGTGCCACCCGAGCGCCGAACAGGTGGCCCGCGACCTCGCCGCCCGGCACGCCGCACCGGGCCGGGCCGTACGGCTCGGCGTCGTCCACCGGGTCGGCCGCCTCACCGTGGGCGACATCGCGGTCGTCGCTGCCGTGAGCGCGGAGCACCGGCGGGAGGCGTTCGAGGTGTGCCAGGCGCTGATCGACGACTTCAAGGCGTCGGTGCCGATCTGGAAGCACCAGGTCTTCACCGACGGCTCCGACGAGTGGGTGGGCCTGCCGTGAGCGGCTGGGACGACCGGGGCGCCGGGCCGGGACTCCTCGCGCCGCCGCCTGCGCCGCCACCCGACCGGCTGTCGCGCGGCCCGGCGACCGCGCTGCTCGTCGCCTTCCTCGCCCTGCTCATCGGCGCCATCGGCACCCTCGTGCACCTGCCGTACGCCGTGATGATGCCCGGCCCGATCTCCAACGTGCTCGGCCAGGCCAGCCACGGTGACGGCACCTCGTCCGACCTCATCGTCGTCAGCGGCCACCCGACCTACCCGACGACGGGTTCGCTCGACTTCACCACGGTGCGGATCAACGGCGGCCCCGGCTACCCCGTCAACGCCTGGACCGTCCTCGGCGCCTGGATCGACCCCAACGAGGACGTCTACCCCGTCGACGTCATCTTCCCGCCGCAGCAGACGCAGGAGGACGTCAAGCAGGAGAACCAGGCCGAGATGGTCGACTCGCAGCAGGAGGCCACCGTGGTGGCCCTGCGCAAGGCGGGCTTCCCGGTGGGGGAGAAGGTCAGCATCGCCTCGGTCTCGGCCGACGCGCCGTCGGGCACCACCTTCGCCAAGGGTGACGTGCTCGTGTCGGTCGGCGGCGCCCCGGTCACCAGCGCCGACACCGCCCGCGCGGCCATCCAGAAGGCCACCCCCGGCAGCACCGTCGACGTCGTCGTCGACCGCGGTGGCACGCAGACGCCGCTCAAGGCCAAGACCGGCTCGACCAACGGGCGCACGATCCTCGGGGTCGTGCTGAAGGTCGACTACTCGTTCCCCTTCCCCGTCACCATCGACGCCGGCCAGGTGGGCGGACCGTCCGCGGGGATGATGTTCGCCCTCGGGGTCTACGACAAGGTCACCGACGGCTCCCTCACGGGCGGCAAGAACATCGCCGGCACCGGCACCATCGACGCCACCGGAGCCGTCGGTCCGATCGGCGGCATCCATCAGAAGCTGCTTGGCGCCCGGCAGGGCGGCGCCACCTACTTCCTCGCGCCGGCCGACAACTGCAACGAGGTCAGGGACCACGTGCCCGACGGCCTCCAGGTCGTCAAGGTCGCGACCTTCGACGAGGCCGAGGCGGCCGTGGCCAAGATCGGCACGGGAGACACCGGCGGCCTCCCCGCCTGCTGAGGGTCCTCCGCCCTGGCCGACCCGTCTGCCGGTTCGTCCTGGCCGGTTCGTCCTGGCCGGTTCGTCCTGGCCGCCTGCCCAGTTCTCAGCACGTGCTGACGTATCGGCGCCAGATGTCGGATGTGTCCGCTTACTTCTCAGCACGTGCGGAGTTGTCGGAGCGCGATGTCGGATGTGTCCGCATACTTCTCAGCACGTGCGGAGAAGTATGCGGCGGGGCGCCTCAGTCCTCGAACGTCGCCCGCAGCGCGGCCACGAGGCCCGGTGCGAGGTCGGGACCGGTCGCCACCGCGTCGTCGGAGTCGTGGGCCCGCTGCCGCAGCAGGCAGACGGACGTCCCGTCGCGCAGCACCGCCGCCAGCAGGCGTACGTCCCGGCGGTCAGGGTGCTGAGCGAGCGCCTCGACCGCGGCGTCGGGGTCGTCGGGCAGGTCGCGCTCCGCGTCCGGCGGCACGACGACCCGCTCCACGGCGAACGCGCACCCGTCGACCTCCGCCGGCCAGGCCACCCGCCCGAGCACCGACTCCAGGTTCGACGAGCGGTGCAGCCCCTCCTGCTCCACCGCGGTGAGCGCACCCGGCGCCAGGTCGGCCGCGCTGAGCCCCGCGGCCAGGTGCGGCTCCCGCTCGAGCAGCGCCGAGGTGCGTACGAGGGCGAAGAGCCGCGGCGCCTGGTCCCAGCCCGCCGCCGCGACGTGCCGCTCGGTCTCGAGCGCGGCGACCGACAGCGGGTCGACGACGGGGCGCACGGGTGGGGTCACGGGGGAGGTCACGGCCGTCATTCTGCCCGGCGCCCGGTATGCGCCGGACCCGCGCCACGGGGCGCCTCACCTCCCTGCCGACCTCCCCGACCTGTGAACGGGGTCTCGATGGGGTCACGGGCCGCTGTGAGGGGCACCCGGCGCGGGGGTCGGTCGTTGGCCGGTACGTATATTGGCTGCACCCGGTCACGCAGGTTCGGGTGGCGCGCGGTCCGCCGCGCACAGCGCCGAAGGCACGTCGACAGATCGGGCTCTACAGGTGAGTGAACGGGACTGGTTCGGGGAGGGTGCCGAGCAGGGCGCCGGAGGCCCGGGCGGCGGGGGCGAGCGCACCGTGACCCGGGAGCGCCGGCGCAGCCCGCTCATCACGACCCTGCTGGTGCTCGTCGTCGTCGGCGTCGCCGTCTCGCTCGTCGCGCAGTTCTGGACCGAGGTGCTCTGGTTCGACTCCGTCGGCTTCCGGTCGGTCTTCCTCACCCAGCTCGGCGCCAAGGTGCTGCTGGGCGTTGTCGCGGGCCTGCTCACGGCCGGCATCGTCGGCTCCAGCCTCGTCATCGCCTACCGGACCCGTCCGATCTATGCGCCCACGACGACGAACCAGGACGCGCTGGAGCGCTACCGGGCCGCCGTCGAGCCGCTGCGCCGCCTGGCCATGATCGGCATCCCCGTCGTCATCGGGCTGCTCTCCGGCCTCGGCGCTGCCGGGCAGTGGAAGACCTACCTGCTGTGGCGCAACGCCGTCCCGTTCGGCAAGACCGACCCCCAGTTCGGCATGGACGTGGGGTTCTTCGTCTTCACGCTGCCGTGGCTCAACGTCGTCGTCGGCTTCCTCAGCATGGTCCTCATCATCGGCGTCATCATCGCCGCGTTCACGCACTACATCTTCGGCGGCCTGCAGTTCCAGGCCCGCAGCCGCCGCACGACCTCCGCGGCCCGCCTGCACCTGTCCGTGCTGCTGGCCGCGATCGTCGTCGTCCGCGGGGCCAGCTACCTGCTCGACCGCTACTCGCTGACCACCAAGACCGACCTCATCACCGGCATCCAGTACACCGACGCCACCGTCGTCCTGCCCACCAAGACCATCCTCGCGGTGGCCTCGTTCCTCTGCGCCCTGGCCTTCCTCTCGGTCCTGTGGACCAAGTCCTGGCGGATCCCGATCATCAGCGTCGTGTCGCTGCTCGTCGTCTCGGTCGTCGTGGGCGGCATCTTCCCCGCCCTGATCCAGTCGCTGAAGGTCAAGCCGAGCGAGAAGTCGCTCGAGGCGCCCTACATCCAGAACAACATCAACGCCACGCGCGACGCGTTCGGCCTCTCCAACATCCAGACCACGGCCTACAACGCGGCCACCACCGCGACCCAGGGACAGCTGCGCAACGACACCGCCACCGTCCCCGGCATCCGCATCCTCGACCCCAACGTCGTCTCGGCCACCTACAAGCAGCTCCAGGCCGGCAAGAGCTACTACCAGTTCCCCGACACGCTCGACGTCGACCGCTACGTCGTCAACGGGCAGCTGAGCGACACCGTCATCGCCGTCCGCGAGCTCGACCTCGACGGCGTCCCCGACGGCCAGCGCAACTGGCTCAACGACCACACCGTCTACACCCACGGCTACGGCGTCGTCGCGGCCTACGGCAACCGCAAGGACGCCGACGGCAAGCCGGTCTTCTTCGAGCAGAACATCCCCTCCACCGGCACCCTGGGCGACTTCGAGCCGCGGATCTACTTCGGTGAGCAGTCGCCGGCGTACTCCATCGTCGGCGCGTCGGCCGGGGCCTCCCCGCGCGAGTTCGACTTCCCCGACGGGTCGGCGGCCGGACAGGCCAACACGACGTATGCCGGCACCGGCGGGGTCGAGATCGGCTCCCTCCCGCGCAAGCTGGCCTACGCCATCAAGTACCGCGAGGCCAACTTCCTGCTCTCCGACGCGGTCAACTCCGACTCCCGCCTGCTCGACCACCGCACGCCCCGCGACCGCGTCCAGCGGGTCGCGCCGTGGCTGACGCTCGACGGCAACGCCTACCCCGCGGTCGTCGACGGCCGGGTGCTGTGGATCATCGACGGCTACACGACCACGGCCGACTACCCCAACTCGCACCTCACGTCGATCGACGCCGCGACGTCCGACTCGGTCACCGCGACCCGTACCTCGGTGCAGTCGATCAACGCCGGCCAGGTCAACTACATGCGCAACTCGGTCAAGGCCACCGTCGACGCGTTCGACGGCAGCGTGCACCTCTACGCGTGGGACGAGACCGACCCGCTGCTCAAGGCCTACGCGGGGGCGTTCCCCGGCACCCTCCAGCCCCTGTCGGACGTCAGCGCCTCGCTCATGGCCCACCTGCGCTACCCCGAGGACCTGTTCAAGGTGCAGCGCGAGATCCTCGCCCGCTACCACGTCACCGACCCGGGCACCTTCTACGGCAGCAACGACCTCTGGAAGGTCCCCACGGACCCCACCAAGGACCAGCGCAACGTCGACCAGCCGCCCTACTACCTGTCGATCGCCATGCCCGGACAGACCGATCCACAGTTCTCGCTGACGACGACGTTCATGCCCTTCGGTACCCGGGAGGTCCTCTCCGGCTTCCTCGCCGTCGACTCCAACGCGGGGACCGCGGCGGGCCAGAAACGGCCCGACTACGGCCAGCTGCGGCTGCTGGAGCTGCCCAAGGACAGCAACGTCCGGGGTCCGGGCCAGGTCCAGAACGACATCTCGAGCTCGAGCGTCATCTCGGCGGAGGGCGGCTTCGGGCTGTCGCAGTTCCTCAACATCCAGCGGCAGCAGGGCTCCACGGTCGTCCTCGGCAACCTGCTCACGCTGCCCGTCGGCGGCGGGCTGCTCTACGTCGAGCCGATCTACGTGCAGGCCAAGACCGACTCGGCCTACCCCCTGAACCGCGCGGTCATCGTCGCGTTCGGCGACAAGCTGGCGTGGTCCTCGACCCTCAACGGCGCCCTCGACCAGCTGTTCGGCGGCAGCTCCGGCGCACAGTCCGGCGACACGACGGGGCCGAGCCCCGGCACCGGCACCGGCACGACCCCGCCACCGACGACGGGCACGGGGTCCGGGCAGAGCAACGCGGCCCTGACCAAGGCGCTCGCCGACGCCCAGCAGGCCGTCAACGACGCCGACGCGGCCCTCAAGGCCGGCGACTTCGCCAAGTACGGCGACGCGCAGGCCCGGCTCAAGGCGGCCATCACCGCCGCGACCCAGGCGGCGCCGAGCGGTAGCGCGACGCTGACGCCCAACGGGACGGCCACCTCGACGAGCACGGCGACCCCCACCGCGACGCCGACCGGCTGAGGCGGATTTGGTTCTCCCGCGGCGCCCCCGGTAGAGTTGGGGTACCGACGCGGGGTGGAGCAGCTCGGTAGCTCGCCGGGCTCATAACCCGGAGGTCGCAGGTTCAAATCCTGCCCCCGCTACCACCGAGGAGCCGGACCCAGACATGGGTCCGGCTCCTTGCTTGTCCCCCCTCCCTGCGTACTGCACCGGCAAGGACCCGCCCGCCCATGAGCGCCACCACCTCCGCCGGGCGGCACCTCACGCGGGGGCTGCTCCTGCTCCTCGCCATCTCGGCCGGGGCCGCGGTCGGCAACCTCTACTGGGCGCAGCCGTTGCTGGAGACCATCGGTGCCGACCTGCACGTGTCGAGCGGCACCGCCGGGTGGCTCGTCACGGTGACCCAGCTCGGGTATGCGTTGGGGGTCCTGCTCGTCGTCCCCCTGGGCGACATGCTCGACCGCCGCCGCCTCATCCCGGTGATGCTCGTGCTGTCCGCGGTGGCCCTGGCCGGCTGCGCGCTGGCGCCGTCCTTCGGCGTCCTCCTGGGCGCACTGGCCGCCCTCGGCCTGACCACCGTCTCCGGGCAGATCATCGTCCCGCTCGTGGGGGATCTGGCCGCCGACGACGAGCGGGGCCGCACCGTGGGGTTCGTGACCTCCGGCATCATCACCGGCATCCTCGTCTCGCGCACCGTGAGCGGGCTGGTGGCCGGCGCCGCCGGGTGGCGGGTCATCTACGCCGTCGCCGCCGTCCTGGCGGTGACGCTCGCCGTGCTGCTGGCCCGCAGCCTCCCGGTGCTACCGGCCCGGCCCCGCATCGGGTATGCGTCGCTGCTCGTGTCCGTGGGCCGCGCCGTCGCCCACCACCGCACCGTGCGCTGGTCCCTCGTCCTCGGGGCCCTCCAGTTCGGGCTCTTCACGATGTTCTGGACCGCCCTGACGTTCGCCCTCAGCGCGCCGCCCTTCGAGTACTCCGTCGTGACCATCGGCCTGTTCGGTCTCGCCGGGCTGGCGGGTGCCCTCGGCGCCCAGCGGGCCGGAGTGCTGCACGACCGCGGGTGGTCGGTCGCCACCACGGGGGCAGGGTGGGCCCTCGTCCTCGTGGGGTTCGTCCTCGCCGGCCTGGCGCGCTCGTCGGTGGTGCTCCTCGTCGTGGCCACCGTCCTGCTCGACGTCGCCATCCAGGGCCTCAACATCCTCAACGCCACGCGCCTGTTCGCGGTGGCGGGTGACGCCCGGAGCCGGGTCAACACGGCCATGGTCACGACGAACTTCGTCGTCGGTGCCGCGGGCTCGGCCGCCGCCGGGATCCTGTGGTCGACCGGCGGGTGGATCGCGGTCACCGCGGCCGGCGCGGCCGTGTCCGTCGTGGGTCTGACGGTCTGGGCCCTTGGGCGCCGGGGCCCCCTGGTCGTCCCCGCGTAGCTCCCTTGTAGCCCGGAGCAGCCCCGCGCTGCGCCGTCGTCCGGCGTGTGCTAGGCCCGGCGGCAACAAACGGCAACTCGTTGTCGCGCACCGGGTCGCAGGACCACGATCAGCCCTACGCCCTGGGGATCATTCCCGTGTCACCCGCGACGTGGGCCTGCCTCGAAGGAGAGACAACAACCATGCGTCAGAGAATGAAGCGGACCGCGTTCGTCGGTGTGGGGGCCAGCGTCCTGGTGGTCGCACTCGCCGCCTGCAGCAGCGGCGGCGGAGGGACCAGCACCGGCTCCGACACCAACGCCGGCGCCGGCAAGACCCTCAACGTGTTCATCAACACCAACGCGCAGTACCCGAACGAGCAGAAGGCCTGGTTCGAGTCCACGAACGCGAAGTTCAAGGCCGCGACCGGCGCGACCATCCAGTGGGAGACGTTCGCCTCGGCCAACGACGAGCTGACCAAGATCCAGACCTCGGTCGTCTCCGGGCAGGGCCCCGACGTCTACAGCCTCGGCACGACGTTCACGCCCACCGCCTACGGCACCGGCGCCTTCGTCAAGCTCTCCGACCAGGAGTGGACCGCGGTCGGCGGCAAGGACAAGTTCATCCCCGCCACGCTCGGCATCTCGGGCCCCGACGCCAGCAACCAGGTCGGCATTCCCTTCGCCAGCCGCCCGTTCGTCATGGCCTACAACAAGGACCTTCTCAAGGCCGCGGGCATCGACAAGCCGGCCACCACGTGGGACGAGCTCGGCCAGCAGGCCAAGAAGCTCACCACCGGCGGCACCTACGGCCTGGCCATCGCTTACAAGGACGGCTTCGACCCGTGGAAGTTCGCCTGGGGCATGTCGATCCAGGCCGGTAACCCGCTGATCGACGGCAAGACGGCCAAGCTGGACGACCCCACGACGAAGAAGGCGTACGACACCTACTTCGGCTGGCTGACCAAGGACAAGGTCGTCGACCCGGCGTCCATCGGCTGGGCCAACGCGCAGGCGCTCGCCGCCTTCTCGTCGGGCAAGGCGGCGTACTTCCCGATGACGACGTACACGTCGGCGCCGACGCTCGACAAGAGCGACATCAAGGACAAGTACGCGTACGCGCTGCTGCCCACCGTCCCCCCGGGTGCGACCTCGCGGCCGTCCGGCGGCAAGGAGGCGGCCAGCATCCTCTCCGGTGACAACCTCGTCGTCGCCGACTACAGCAAGAACAAGGACCTCGCGTTCTCGTTCGTCAAGCTCGTCACCGACCAGGCCCAGCAGGACGAGTACTTCAAGATCTTCGGCCAGCAGCCGGTCAACGCCAAGTCCGCGGCGGGTCTCGCCAACGACCCGAAGCTCGCCGTGTTCGCCGACGCCTCAGCGAAGTCCGTGGCCACGCCGTTCACCGGGGCCTGGGGCGACACCCAGCTCGCGCTGACCAACGTCGTGGTCCAGTCGATCCCCGACCTGTCCAAGGGCGCGGTGTCCGACACCGACCTCGCGGCCCGGCTCGCCACCGCCCAGAAGTCGGCCCAGTCGGCCGTCGACCGGGCGAAGTAGGACCTGACCACTATGAGCAGCGCGAAGGCTCCCGTCGCGGGAGCGGGGGTGCCGGCCACCACGGCCGGCGCCCCCGGGCCCGCCGGCCGGACCGGACGGCCCTCCGGGGGCAAGCGGGTCCGCCCCCTGTCCAAGCGGCAGCGTCCCCTGTGGATGCTGACCCCGGGCGGGATCCTGATGACGCTGGTCATCGTCATCCCGTTCCTCCTCGGGATCTGGATCTCGCTGACCGACCTCGACCAGTACTCCCTGCGCCGCTGGCTGAGCGCGCCGTTCATCGGCATCAAGAACTACGCCGAGTCGCTGAGCAGCGGTCTCCCGTCAGCGATCTGGATCAGCCTGTCGTTCGCGCTGATCAGCACCATCGTCACGCTGCCGATGGGGGTCGCGGCGGCGGTCGTCACCCAGAACAAGTACCGCGGCCGCGCCCTGATCCGCGCGATCTTCCTCATCCCCTACGTGCTGCCGTCGTTCGTCGTCGCCACGGTCTGGCGCACCATGCTGCAGCCCGACGGGATCGTCAACGTCCTGCTCAACAAGGTCGGCATCTCCAACCGGCTCTGGCTGAGCGGCCCCACCGCCTACTGGACCCTGATCCTCGTCGAGATCTGGGCCGCCTGGCCGTTCATCTACCTGCTGGCCCTCTCCGGGCTCCAGTCGGTCGACGGCGAGGTGCACGAGGCGTCCGCCCTCGACGGCGTGACCTGGTGGCCGAAGCTGCGCTACATCGTGCTGCCCTACCTCAAGGGCCCGCTGACGCTGGCCTTCCTGCTGGCCACGCTCAACCACATCAACAACTTCACGCTGCCGTTCGTCCTCTTCGGGGCGCCCGCCCCGGACTCGGTCAACGTCATGCCGATGATCGTCTACGTCACGAGCTTCCAGAGCCTGCGGTTCGGCCTCTCCGCCGCCATGGCCATCGTCTCGCTGATCATCATCGCCATCCCGCTGTTCATCTACCTGCGGGCGGTCCGGCTCGACGTCCACGAAGAGGGAGCAAAGTAATGGCCACCGTCACCGCCCCGGGTGCCGCCGCGACGTCGGCGCGCCCCGCCAAGGGCCGCGCCGGGTCGGAGGAGGCTCACCGCCTCCTGCCCACGCCGCTCCTCGCGGTCATCACCACGGTCCTGTGCCTCATGGTGCTCGTGCCTGTCGCCTACATCGTGCTGGCCTCGCTGAACTCCGACACGGGAGTGGCCTCGGGCGAGTTCTGGCCGAGCACGTTCTCGGTCGAGAGCTACAGCAAGATCTGGTCCACCGTCGGCCTCGGCAAGGCGCTCGTCAACAGCCTGGTCGTGGCCGGGGCGGTCGCCATCGCCTCCGCCCTGCTCGCGGTGCCGACGGCCTACGTGCTGGTGCGGTATGCGTTCTGGGGCCGGGTCGGCATCCTTCGGGGCCTGCTCGGGTTCCAGAGCATCCCCGGCACCCTCATGCTGCTGCCGGTCTTCGTGCTCTTCTCCTCGGCCGGCAACTACCTCGGCGTCACCGTCATCGGCACGCTCTGGGGCCTGTTCATCGCCTACCTCACGTTCGCGATGCCGTTCTCGACGTGGGTCATGGTCACCTACCTGCGCGGGCTGCCCAAGGAGCTCGAGGAGGCCGCCCGCATCGACGGCGCGTCCAACGTGCAGATCCTCGCGCGGGTCATCTTCCCGCTGAGCGGCCCAGCCATCGTCGTCTCCGGCATCTTCGCCTTCCTCCTCGGCTGGAACGACGTGCTGTTCGCGTCGGTCATGACCCGGCCCGAGACGCATACCGCAGCGGTCGCCCTGCAGACGTTCGGCGCCAGCATGGAGGGCGGGGCCATCCCCGTCTACTCGCAGATGATGGCCGCGGCCCTGGTGTGTGCCGCTCCCGTCGTCGTCCTCTACTTCGTCTTCCAGCGCTACCTGGTGGGCGGACTGACCGCAGGGAGCGTGAAGTAACGATGTGGACCCTGTCCGGATTCGTCGACGAGATCTCCGACGACCTCGACGAGCAGCTGGAGGTGGCCTCGGGGCTCGGCCTGCGCTACGCGGAGGTGCGGAGCGCCTGGGGGACCAACATCCTCGACCTCGACGACGCCCAGCTCGACACGATGCAGGCCTCCCTGGCCCGCCACGCGATGCAGGTGTCGAGCATCGGCTCGCCGATCGGCAAGATCTTCGTCGACGAGGACTTCGAGGCCCACCTCGTCCGCGTGAAGCGGGCGGCCGACGTCGCGCACCAGCTGGACGCCCCCTACATCCGTATCTTCTCGTTCTTCATCCGCCCGGGGGAGAACCCCGACGACCACCGCGACGAGGTCCTGCGGCGGATGCGCGCGATCGCCGACGTCGCGGAGGCGGCTGACGTGATCCTGTTGCACGAGAACGAGAAGGAGATCTACGGCGACGTTCCTCGTCGCTGCGTCGACATCATCGAGTCGGTGGGGTCCACGCACCTGCGCGCCGCGTGGGACGCCGCCAACTTCGTGCAGGTGGGCGTGCGGCGCCCGTTCGACGAGGGGTACGCCCTGATCCGACCGCACCTGGAGTACATGCAGATCAAGGACGCCCGCTCGGCCGACGGCAGCGTGACGGTCGCCGGCGACGGGGACGGGCAGCTGCTCGAGACCGTCCAGGCCCTGCGCCAGGACGGCTTCGACGGCTTCTTCTCCATGGAGCCGCACCTCGCCGACGCGAACGCGTTCGGCGGCCACTCCGGCCCGGAGCTGTTCACCCGCGCGACCACCGCGTTCACCGACCTCCTCACCAGTGAAGGAATCCAGTACGCATGAGCACTTCCACCACGGCTCGTCCGCGGTTCGCCATTGTCGGCGCCGGCGTCATCGGCAAGCAGCACGGCCGGGTGATGAGCCAGCTGGAGGACCGCCTCGAGCTCGTGGCCGTCGTCGACGTCGAGCTCGACCGCGCGGAGGCCCTGGCCGCCGAGCGCGGTGGCCGGGCGTTCGCCTCGCTCAAGGAGGCGCTCGACGTGGTCGACGTCGACGTCGTGTCCGTCTGCACGCCGACCGGGCTCCACGGGGTCGTGGCCATCGAGGCCCTCGACGCCGGGAAGCACGTCGTCATCGAGAAGCCGGCCGAGGTGACGACGGAGAAGACCGACGAGATCATCGCCGCCCAGCAGCGCGCCGGCACCCTCGTGACCGTCATCTCGCAGCACCGGTTCGACCCGGCCACCGAGGTCGTGCTCGACGCGATCCGCGACGGCCGTCTCGGTCGGGTGACGTCGGGCATCGCGGCCATCGACTGGTGGCGGTCGCAGAGCTACTACGACTCTGGCGACTGGCGCGGCACGTGGGAGCTCGACGGCGGCGGCGCGATGATGAACCAGGGCGTGCACACGGTCGACCTGCTCATCGCCGCCCTCGGCAAGCCGGTCGAGGTCTTCGCCTACACCGGCACCCTGGCCCACGACCGGGTCGAGACGGAGGACGTCGCCGCGGCGGTCGTCAAGTTCGAGAGCGGCGCCATCGGCATGGTGCACGCGACCACCTCGGCCTACCCGGGGCTGAGCGCCCGCCTCCAGGTGCACGGCGACCACGGGTCGGTCGTCATCGATAACGACCACCTCGCCTACATCCACCTGGCGCCCGCCGACGCCCCCGCCGGCGCGGGCAACCCGCCCGACACCGACAACCAGGTCGACGCGTACGCCGCGACCGCCGAGGCCTCGGCCGCCGCGGCGAACGACCCGGGCCAGCTCTCCGACGCGCACCGGCTGCAGTACCTCAACGTCCTCGGCGCGCTCGAGGGCACGCAGGAGCTGCGGGTCGACCTCGCGACGAACCGGCAGGCCATCGCCGTCATCACCGGCGCCTACGAGTCCGCGCGTACCGGCCGGCCGGTGACGCTCGCATGAGCGCACCCCAGGTCGCCGCCAACCCCATTCCCTACTGGAGCCGCGGCGGCACGATCGACAAGTCGCCCGAGGTGTTCGCCCGTGCGTTCGCCGACTTCGCCGAGATCGGGTTCACCGCGGTCAAGGCCGACGTCCCCGAGGGGATGACGGCGGACGCGTACGGCGAGTGGATCGCCGGGTACGGGCTCAAGCCCGCGCTCAGCCTGTTCAGCTCGCCGTTCGACGAGTCGGTCACCGCGGCCGACGAGGTCGAGCGGGCCAAGCGGTTCGCGGCCGACCAGGTCGCGCTCGGGCTCGACCGCACCATGGTGTCCTCCATGGCGGTTCCGGCTCGCATGGCCCAGCCCGCCGTCGGGGCGGACTTCGACGCCGGCCGGCTCGATCGCGCGATCGAGATGTGCGGCGAGGTCTGTCGCGCCCTCGCCACCGAGGGCCTGCGACCGCTCCACCACTCCCACGTGGGTGGGGTGTTCGAGACGGAGCCCGAGATCGTCGCCCTGCTCGACGGGCTCGGCGCCGACGTCATCGGCATCGGCCCCGACACCGGGCACCTGCGGTGGGCCGGCATCGAGCCGGGACCGTTCATCGCCCGGTATGCCGACCGGCTGGGGGGCATGCACCTCAAGGACTGCTTCCCGGACTTCCTCGACGGCGCTCCCGCCGGGCGGGGCCGGTCGTACCACGAGCTTTCCGCGACGCAACGGCTCTGGGCCGAGCCCGGGCAGGGGGTCGTCGACTTCGACGCCGTGCTGGCCGCGGTGCCCGAGGGGTACGACGGCGGCTTCATGATGGAGATCGACGTGCCCAGCGTGGCGACGCCGTTGGAGTCGCACCGGATCGCGTTCGAGTGGGCGCAACGGACCCTGCTGAGCCGCTGAGGGTGGAGGCGCCCACAGCCGTCGGCCGGTAGCGTTCGGCCATGGTCGAGGCCGTCGAGGCGTGGAAGGACTTCAACGTCGCCATGGCCGGGGCCACGGCCGCCCTCGCTGGGCTCGTCATCGTCGCGGCCAGCGTCAACATCTCCGACATCATCAAGGCGCCCGCGCTGACCGCCCGGCTGGGGGCCGGCGTGGGCACCCTCGTCCTCGCGCTCGTCGTCGCGGCCCTCGGTCTCATGCCGGGGCTGACGCTCGTGACGCTGGGCCTCGGCGTTCTCCTCGCCACGGCGGTCGCCGGCGTGCTCCAGGCCGATGCGGCGCGCCGGATCCTCCAGGACCACGACCCCAAGAACCAGGGGCGGCTCACCAAGTCCACCCTCGCTTCCTGCCGCTGCTGGCCTACCTGGTCGGCGGGATGCTCCTCGTCACCGGGACCGCCGGCGGCCTCGGGTGGCTGGCCGCGGGAGCGATCTTCGCCATCATCGGCGGCCTGCTCGTCTCGTGGGTCGTGCTCGTCGAGGTGCTCCGCTAGCGCGCAGCCGCCACCGGCCAGGCGAACTCCGTGCGCACACCGCGGGAGAACAGCACGGAGTCCGGTGGACGCCCGCCCACCCCTGGGGGAGCGCTGGCCGCCACGAGGGAGTCGTCGAGGGCCAGCAGCTCGGCGTGCTGCAGCGGCCACGTCTCGTGACGGTTGGGCACGTAGAGCAGGCGCCCGAACGCCCGCGTGTGCAGGCCCCACCGCGCCGTGAGGAACTCGGCCAGGGCGTCGCCCTCGCCCAGGGGCGCGCCCGGCCGCACCACCACGCTGGTGGCCGCGCTGCGCGGACCGGGCCAGCGGCGACGGGAGGTGTAGGTCAGGACGCCGTCCTGCTCGGTCACCCGCATCCGGGCCCACGTGTAGGGCAGCGCGAAGGCCGCACGAGCCCCCAGGACGACGGCGAGCCGCGAGGCCTCGAGCGTGCGGAACACCACCCCTCGCCGGCCCTGCGCGTCGACCGAGTAGAGCCGCACGTTGGTCTCGGCGAAGGTGCCGAGCCACGGGACGGCCGGACCGGTGCCAATCCCCGCCCCCACCATCCGGAACGGGATGAGCCCCACCCAGGTCGACCCGTCGTGGACGTCGGCCCGGGTTCCCGCAGGCAGGAGCGGCTGGACCGCCTCGGGGGCGACCCGCCAGTGCAGGAAGGTCAGGTCGCGCCACTGCTGGGTCATGATGCGCACGCCGGTCAGGTCGGGCGCGAGCGTCGACACGGGGCCGACATCGACGACGGGGAGCTCAGGCACGAGTCCACTCTGCCTGACGGCATGCGGCGGCCTGCCCGCGGGATCAGGCCGCCTCCGCGGTACCTGGTGGGGCGCGGTCGTAGCTGCCGGGGGCGCGGTCCCAGTCGACCCCTGTCGACGTCACCGCTGCGGTGAGCCGGTCGCGGTGGACGATCGTGTGATGTCGTCCGCACAACAGGGCGGCGTTGCCGAGGTCCGTTGGTCCGCCGTCGGCCCAGTGCCGGATGTGGTGGGCGTCGCACCAGGTGGCCGGGATGCTGCACCCGGGGTACGTGCAGTGCCGGTCGCGCAGCCAGAGGGCTCGGATCTGCGCGGAGGTGAACAGCCGCCGGGTCCGCCCCAGATGCAGCACCTCACCGTCACCGCCGAGGACGGCCGGGACGACCGCCCCGTCGCAGGCCAGTTTCCGGACCGTCTCCGGCCCCAACACCGTCCCGCCGTCGACGCCACCCACCAGGGTGCCAGGGCGACGCAGGGTGCGCAGGTCGTCCATCGACATGGTCACCAGCACCGTCGCCTTGACGCCTGACGGCCGGATCCCCGCCGCCCACGGGTCGTCCCCGGCCGCCGAACCGTCGACGTCCACCGGCTTGACCCCGTTGAGCGCCACGGCGCGGCGGCACACCTCGACGAGGGCGTCACCCCGGCGCTGCTCCACCGTCCGCGGGTCAGGCTCCCCGTCCACGACGACAGGTCGGGTCAGGGCGTTGAGGGCGGCCTCGACGACGGCGCGGGACTCCGGGGTCAGCCGCATCCGGTACTCCGTGATCCCGCCACCGATGTCATGCCCGCTCGACAGGCACGTCAGCCCGGCCCGCCGGTCCTGCTCCTCCTGGATCACCGCACCCAGGCCGTACCTCGCGAGCAGCGCCGGCCGCAGCCCCCGCACCCCTGCACACCCGTGCGAGACGCCGATCTCCACCAGCCCGGCCAGCACCGGCCCCTCCGCCCCCGCCTCCAGCAACGGCCGCAGCTGAGCCCACTCCACCGCCACCACATGCCCCGCCGCCACGGACAGCTCACCCCGACCCACCGCCACCCGCGCCGGATGCAACACCGGCACCGACAGATCACGCACCGCCTTCGCGATCACCCCCACCTCCCGCGCATCCACCAATGGACACCGGTCGGCCACCCACTGCCGCAGCGACCCCGACATCGACGTCGCGACCTCACCCCGCGCGTCGGCCTCCGACGCCATCGTGAACCGCCCCGCCGCCGCCACCGCGGCCAGCCGGTCCACCGCCCCCACCACCGCATCCAGCTCCGCACCGGTCAGCCGGCACACCGACACCGGCAGGTCCACCAACACCTCCGAGACACACGACAGCAGCGCGACCAGCTCGTCGCCGCACCCCCACTGCCTCGTCTCCATCCCCCAAACCTAGACCCGACCACCGACAAGCCAACCGACCCAATCCCGTTTATCCACAGGCACGCCCGTCAATGCCCCAAGGGTCGTCATTTCACCTCGCCGCAGCGGCTCCAACGCGGCCACTGCTGCACTTCCCGAACCGGTCACCAGCTGCGGCGCGCTTGCGGCCTACGGCTCGGCCCTTCCGCGACCACCGAGGAACCCGTCGCCTTCCCGGAGTCGACAACGTGACCGACCCGTCCGGCACGTCACCCAGAAGCCTGCTCTGGACCGGGCCGCGACGCCACCCGGTAGCGAGCTGATGTCGCGGAATGAAGGTGCGGACGACGAAGCGCGGCGACGACTCAGCCCGTCGACGACTCAGCCCGTCGATCGTTCTGATCAACAGATGGTCCTGAGGAGCTCAGACTCCGCTGAGCTCGTACACCTCGGCCAGGATCCGCTGCGCCGGAAGCGCCTCGGCCGGGCCGATCCAGAACCGCTCACCCGTGCCGCGTGTGCGGTAGGCGTCGGCGATGAGCAGCTCGTGGGAGACGCCCCAGTAGTCGCGCCCGACGGACGTCGACCGCCGCTCGGGCACCACGTCCACGCGCCCGTCGTCCCACGTGATCGTCAGATCGCCCCGGATCGACACCCGCGCCCGCTCGGTCACGAGGTCGACGGTGACGGGCGAGTCGACGACGTTGGCGTTGGTCGCGAAGAACACGCTGCGGGCGCCCGACGTGTGGTCGAGGACGATGGAAGCGGTGTCCTCCACGTCGATGACGTCGGCCAATGCGTAAGTGCCGCAACGTCCCTCGACCGAGGCCACGTCCCCGATGAGCCACTGCAGGAGGTCCAGGGTGTGGATCGCCTGGTTGATGAGTACCCCGCCGCCACTGCGCCGGCGCTGCCCCCGCCACGGCTTGGCGGCGTAGTACTCGGGGGTGCGGTGCCACACCACGGTGGCGGTCCCACCGAGCACCGCGCCCAGCTCGCCGGAGTCAAGCAGCCCGCGCACGTGCTGCACCGTCGCGTTGTACCGGTTCTGCAGGCATACGGCCACGACGCGCTCCGGGTGGGCGGCCGCCGCCGCGGCGACCCGCTCCGCCTCGGCCAGCGTGTGCGCGACCGGCTTCTCCATGACGACGTCGCAGCCCGCGGCCAGCGCGTCGACGACGGGGTCGGCGTGCTGGTCGTGGGGCGTGCACACGTGCACGACGTCGGGCCGCAGGGAGGCCAGGAGCTCACGGTGGTCGGCGAAACCCGCCACCCCCCAACGCTCCTGCGATGATGCCAGGGCCGAGGGGTCCGCATCGCAGACCGCGACGAGCTCGACGTCAGGCATCCCGTCGATGGCCGCCAGGTGCACCGCGGAGATGTCGCCGCAGCCGATAACCGCGGCGCGCGTCATGAGGTCGCCTGCGACTCGAGCTCGGTGACCTGTCGCTCGACGAGGGCAGCCACCTCGGCGTCGTCGACACCGAGCCACCCCAGCACCGCCGCGACGGCATCGGTGACGCTGCCGGCGGCCAGCGGCACGACCGTGTCGGCCTGCACGTCGTTGACCGGGGCGCCGTGACCGCGCAGGTGCACGACCCAGGCCCCCAGCACCCGGGTCGCACCCGACGGCAGCTCACCCTCGGCCCGGGCGGCCCGCAGCGCCGGCAGGATGCGGATCGGGATCTTCTGCGAGCCGTCGGCCGCGATCTGCGCCAGCAGGTGACGCATCCGCGGGTTCTCGAAGCGCTCGACCAGCGCGGCACGGTAGGCGTCGAGCTCCTCAGCGGGCAACGGGAGGTGGCACACGGCGTCACTCCACCACTCGTCGACCCAGCCCCGCACCTCCGGGTCGGCCATCGCATCGGCCACCGTCTCGTGACCCCGGGCCGACCCGGCGTAAGCCAGCAGGGAGTGAGCGCCGTTGAGCAGCCACAGCTTTCGCGTCTCGAACGGGTGGATGTCGTCGACGAACCGCGCACCAGCGTCCTCCCAGTGCGGCCGCCCGGCGGGGAAGCCACCGCTGAGCACCCACTCGGTGAACGGCTCGGTGACGACGACGGCCCGGTCGTCGACACCGGTCAGCCGGCGTACCTCGTCGAGGTCGGCGTCGGTGGTGCGCGGCGTGATCCGGTCGACCATGGTCGTCACGAAAGAGACGTGCTCGTCGACCCACGCCGCGAGCTCGGGGTCCACGCGCTCGGCCAGGTCACGGACGACCTGGGCCACCATGGACCCGTTGTCCGGCACGTTGTCGCAGGGGACCACTGCGATGGGGCCCCCGCCGGCGGCGCGCCGGGCGCGGAGGCCGTCGACGAGACGGCCGGGCGTCGTCGACGGCGCGCCCTCGGCCTCGCCGACGAGTACCGCGAGGTCGTTCCGGACGGCCTCGGAGCCGAGGTCGAGCCGGCCTGACTCGTCGCGCCGGTAGCCCGCCTCGGTGACGGTCGTCGTGACGACGGCGACGTCGGGGGAGGCGAGGTAGGCCCGGAGCGCGTCGACGTCATCGCCCGGGTGCACCGCCGTGAGCGCGCCGACCACCTCGGGGGTGCTGGCCTCGGGTCCGCGGACGAGCAGGGTGTAGAGACCGTCCTGCTCGCCGAGCACATCGGCGACCGTCGCGGACCGCCCGGTGAACGCGGCATACCCCCAGCCGGCGGCGTCGGTGGCGTGCTCGGTGTACCAGGCCTGGTGGGCGCGGAAGAACCCGCCGACGCCGAGGTGGACGAGACGCACCGGCGCCGCGGGACGCCCGGCACCGCTGCGGGACAGGCGCGGCGCGCGGCTCTCGGTGGTGGTGGGGCTGGGGGCGCTCACAGCTTGAAGACCTTACGGGGGATGGTCGTGACGAGGTCGACGGCCGTCTCCAGCGCCTCGTCCTCGCCGAGCCGGTGCTCGGTGACGAGCCGCGCGAGGTAGCCGCTGTCGAGGCGTCGGGACATGTCGTGCCGGGCCGGGATGGAGCAGAAGGCCCGGGTGTCGTCGATGAACCCCGAGGTCCGGTAGAACCCCGCCGTCTCGGTGACCGAGGCCCGGAACCGGGTGATCGCCTCCGGAGCGTCGAGGAACCACCACGGCACCCCGGCGTACACCGCGGGGTAGAAGCCGGCGATGGGCGCGATCTCCCGCGAGAAGGTCGTCTCGTCGACCGTGAACAGGACGAGATGGAAGCCCTCGGCGTCGCCGAAGCGCTCCAGCAGCGGCTGCAGCCCACGGGTGAACTCGGTGGCGACGGGGATGTCGTTGCCGCTGTCGGGCCCGTATGCCGCGAAGGTCGGGCCGTGGTGGTTGCGGTGCACGCCCGGGTGGAGGGTCATGACCAGGCCGTCCTCGACCGACATCCGGGCCATCTCCACGAGCATGTGGCGGCGCAGCGCGACGGCCTCCGACGGGGCCGCCGTGCCGGCGAGGGCCGCGGCGTAGATGCGCGCGGCCTCGGCGGGGTCGAGCTCGAGGGTGACGACGTCAGTGTGGCTGTGGTCGGCGGAGACCGCGCCGTGCTCCCTGAAGTAGGCCCGACGCTGGGCCAGCGCTCGGAGGTAGCCGGCGAAGTCGCCGGTGTCCTCACCGGAGGTCTCGGCCAGTGACTGCATCAGCCGGGGGAAGTCGCGGCCGGCCGGCTCCAGGTAGCGGTCGGGTCGGAAGGTCGGCACGACCCGACCGTCGAAGGCGTCGTCCTGGGCGATGGCCCGGTGGTACCTCAGGTCGTCGCACGGGTCGTCGGTCGTGGCGAGGACGTCGATGCCGAAGCTCTTGAACAGGGCCCGCGGCCGGAACGTCTCCGACGCCAGGCAGCTCGCGATGTGGTCGTAGAGCACGTCGGCCGTCGCGGCGGACGGCCGGTCGGACGTGCCGAAGACATCGGTGAGCACGCTCTCCATCCAGTAGCGGCTGGGCGTGCCCCGGAACAGCGGCCACCGCTCGCAGAACAGCCGCCACGCCTCCCGAGAGCCGGCCGCGTCGAGGGTCGACGTCCCGACGCCGAGCCGGTCGAGCGACACCCCGTCGGCGTGCAGGAGCCGGAAGACGTAGTGGTCCGGCGAGATGAGCAGCGAGGTGGGGTCGGTGAACGGCTGGTCGTCGGCCAGCCACTGGGCCGGCACGTGGCCGTGGGGCGACACGATCGGCAGGTGCTCGACGGCGGCGTAGAGCCGGCGAGCGACCGCGCGCACCGCGGGGTCGGTGGGCAGGAGCCGGTCGCCGTAGGCGTCGGCGTCGGCAGCGGTGGCGCGCGTCATCTGCCCATCGTCGTGACGCCGGGCCGCCACGACCACCAGTTGCCACGAGTTGCCCTGCGCCGCCCCCTCACCCTTGCCGCGCCGACGGCCGACGCGCCAGAGTGATCGGATGACGACGACGCTCGAACCGCCCTCCACCGCTGTCGCGGCTCGCGTGGGCGGCCCCGACGGAGTGCTCGCCGAGGAGGAGGTGTCGCGGTTCGTCCGCGAGCAGCTCGGGGCCCAAGACATCGACGGCCAGAGCGTCTGCATCCTCGTGCCCGACGGCACCCGCACCTGCCCACTTCCGTTGCTGCTCAGGGCGGTTCACGGCGCACTGGTCGGCCGCGCCTCGCGGATGACCGTGCTGGTGGCGCTCGGCACCCACGCCGCGATGTCGGAGGAGGCGCTGGCCCGCCACCTCGGCTACGCCGTGGGCGAGCTGGACGCCACCTACCCCGGCTTCACCGTGCAGAACCACGAGTGGTGGGACCCCGAGACGTTCGCCGACCTCGGCGTCATCCCCGCGGCCCGTCTGGCCGAGCTCTCCGAGGGCCGGCTCTCAGTCGACGTCCAGGTGCGGCTCAACCGGGCCGTCGTCGAGCACGACATCGCCCTCGTCGTCGGGCCGGTGCTCCCGCACGAGGTGGTCGGCATCTCCGGCGGCAACAAGTACTTCTTCCCCGGGGTCGCCGGGCAGGAGATCATCGACATCTCCCACTGGCTGGGGGCGCTGATCACCTCGGCCGAGATCATCGGCACCACGGCCGTCACCCCGGTGCGCGCCCTCATCGACGAGGGGGCCGCGCTCATCCCCGCCGAGCGGCTCGCCTTCTGTGTGGTCGGCGCCGCCGGTGACGACCACGGCAGCCTGGCGCTGCACTCGGTCTCGTTCGGCGACACCATCGCGTCGTGGGCATCCGCCGCCGAGGTCTGTGCCGCGACGCACGTCACCTACCTGGACGAGCCCGTCGCCCGAGTGCTCAGCCTCGTACCGGAGATGTACGAGGACATCTGGACCGGCGCCAAGGGGTTCTACAAGCTCGAGCCGGTCGTCGCCGACGGCGGGGAGGTCATCCTCTACGCGCCGCACATCACGACGATCTCCGCGATGCACCCGGAGATCGCCGACATCGGCTACCACTGCCGCGACTACTTCGTGAAGCAGTGGGACCGGTTCAAGGACGTCCACTGGGGGGTCCTCGCCCACTCCACCCACCTGCGCGGCGCGGGCACCTACGACGCCGAGACGGGGGAGGAGCGGCTGCGCGTGCGCGTCACCCTGGCGACCGGCATACCGGAGGCGGTATGCCGCGCGGCGAACCTCGGCTACCTCGACCCGTCGACCGTCGACGTCGCCGCCTACACGGCCGACCCGGGGACGTTGGTCGTCCCGCGGGCGGGCGAGGTGCTCTTCCGCCTGCGCTGACCGGTCGACCCCCGCACGACGAGGGTCACCGGCATGACGATCGGCTGCCGGCTCGGCACGGCGCCGCCGATGACCGCGATGAGGTTGGTGGCGCACGTCATGCCCATCGCCCGCAGCGGCGCCGCCACGGTCGTCAGCTCGGGGTCGACGATCTCGCTGAGGATGACGTTGTCGAACCCGACCACGCTGACGTCGGTCGGCACCGACACCCGCGCCCGGCGCAGCCCTTTGATGACGCCGATGGCGAGGACGTCGTTGTAGGCGATGACGGCCGTGGGGGAGTGGCCGAGCAGCTCCGGCGTGACGTCGAACCCGGCGTGCACGGTGGGCGTGTTGCAGGGGCCGACCCGCCGGACACGCAGCTCGAGCTCGTAGGCCGCCTCCCGCAGCGCCTGCCACCGCACGCCGTCGGCCCAGCTGGTCTCCGGACCGGCGACGTAGGTGATCGTGTCGTGGCCGAGCTCGGCCAGGTGCTCGACCGCCCGGCGCGCGCCGCGCGAATTGTCGGTGATGACGCACGGCACCTCGGGAATCCGCCGGTTGAGGACGATCATCGGCTTCTGCTTGGCGATCATGCGGATCGCGCTGTCCGACATGCGGGAGCTGGCCAGCAGGACCCCGTCGACCGAGGCCAGCTCGCGCTCGGTCCAGTCGCGCTCCAGCTGGGCGTCCTCCTGCGTGTGCGAGAGCAGGATCGTGTAGCCGGCCGCGCCCGCCGCGTCGTGGGCGCCCCGGATCAGCTCCGAGTAGAACGGGTTCGTGATGTCGGTGACGACCAGCGCGAGACTGCGGGTGCGGGGGCGCGACCCCGGCGAGCCGGTCAGCCCGGAGAGCGCCGAGGAGCGGTAGCCGACCGTGGCGGCCGCCGCGAACACCCGTTGGGCGGTCTCGGCACTGACCCGCCCCGGCCGGGCGAAGGCCCGCGAGACCGTCGACGCCGCCACGCCCGCGACGCGCGCGACGTCGTAGATGGTCGCCTTCGACTCCATCCCGCCACCGTAGGTCGGTGGCGCACGAGGGGGCAATCGACGGCTCTCGCGAGCGCGTTCGCAACCCCCGCTCGACCCCAACCCGACGGACGGGCGAGACTGGAGGGCATGAGCACCTCCGACACCCGGCCTTCCGAGGCGAGAGCGCAGATCGGCGTCACCGGCCTGGCGGTGATGGGGCGCAACCTCGCCCGCAACCTGGCTCGCCACGGGCACACCGTGGCCCTGCACAACCGCACCCAGAGCCGCACCGACGACCTCGTCGCCGAGTACGGACACGAGGGTGACTTCGTGCCGTCGACCTCGCTGGAGATGTTCGTCGCCTCCCTCGAGCGCCCCCGTCGGGTGGTGATCATGGTCAAGGCCGGCGACGGCACCGACGCCGTCATCGACGAGCTGGTACCGCTCCTCGACGAGGGCGACATCGTCGTCGACGGCGGTAACGCGCACTTCGAGGACACCCGCCGGCGCGAGGCGGCGTTGCGCGACAAGGGGATCCACTTCGTCGGCACCGGCATCTCCGGCGGCGAGGTCGGGGCGCTCGAGGGCCCGTCGATCATGCCGGGTGGCTCGAAGGAGTCGTATGCCGCGCTCGGGCCGATCCTCGAGTCGATCGCGGCCCAGGTCGACGGCGAGCCGTGCTGCGCGTGGATGGGACCGGATGGCGCCGGGCACTTCGTCAAGATGGTGCACAACGGCATCGAGTACGCCGACATGCAGTTCATCGCCGAGGCCTACGACGTGCTGTCGGCGGCCGGCCTCAGCGCCCACGAGGCCGCGGCCGTGTTCCGGGAGTGGAACACCGGCGAGCTGGACTCGTTCCTTATCGAGATCACCGCCACCGTGCTGGACCACGACGACGCCGCCACCGGCCGCCCACTCGTCGAGCTGATCCGCGACGAGGCCGAGCAGAAGGGGACCGGGCGCTGGACCGTGCAGGTGGCGCTGGAGCTCGGCGTCCCGGTCTCCACCATCGCCGAGTCGGTCTTCGCGCGCTCGGCGTCGGGCGACGCCGCGGTGCGTCAGGCGGCCGCGCCGGTGCTCACCGGGCCCGACCGCGTCATCGACGGCTCCGACCGGCAGCGGCTGGTCGACTCCGTCCGCGACGCCCTGTGGGCCTCGAAGGTCGTCGCCTACGCGCAGGGCCTGGAGATGATCCGCGCCGCCAGCGAGGCCTACGACTGGGGGGTCGACGTCGCCACCGTGGCGCGGATCTGGCGCGGCGGCTGCATCATCCGCGCGCGCCTGCTGAAGCAGATCAGCGACGAGTACGCCGGTCAGCGCCTCTCCACCCTCCTCGTCGCCCCGAGCATCGCCTCCGGTCTGGGGGAGCGGCAGGACGCGTGGCGCCGCGTCGTCGAACTCGCGACGACGGCGGGCGTCCCGGTGCCGGGGTTCTCGTCGGCGCTGGCCTACTACGACACGGTGCGGGCCGACCGGCTGCCCGCCGCGCTGATCCAGGGCCTGCGCGACAACTTCGGCGCCCACACCTACCGACGCACCGACCGCGACGGGGTCTTCCACACGCTGTGGTCGGACGACCAGAGCGAGATCGACGCGGGGCCACACCAGCCCAAGGCCCGCGGGGAGGGCACGTGACCGAGGTCGACGCCGTCGTCGACCGCCTCAGGACCTCGCTGGCGGGCGTCGGCCGGCTCGGCGTCGCCTACTCCGGCGGGGTCGACTCGGCCCTGCTCGCCGCTCTCGCCGTGCGCGCGCTCGGGCCCGGCAACGTCGTGGCCGTGCTCGGGGTCTCGCCGAGCCTGGCCCAGGACGAGCGGAGCGCCGCCCACGAGGTGGCCCGGTTCATCGGGCTCCCCGTCGTCGAGGTGGCGACCCACGAGGGGGAGTCGGAGGCCTACCGCGCCAACGGCCCCGACCGGTGCTACCACTGCAAGGACGAGCTGTTCACGCGCATCTCCGACGAGGTCGTCACCCGGCTGGGCCTCGACGCGGTGGCGTACGGCGAGAACGCCGACGACGCCCGCCGTCCCGACCGGCCCGGCAGCCGCGCGGCCACCGAGCACGCCGTCCTGCGACCGCTCGCCGACCTCGGGCTCGGCAAGGCCGACGTCCGGGCGCTGGCCCGCGACCTCGAGCTCCCGTGCGCCGACAAGCCGGCCGCGCCCTGCCTCGCCTCACGCATACCGCACTTCACCGTGGTCGACCCGGCCAAGCTCGCCCAGGTGGAGGCGGCCGAGCACGCGGTGCGGGCACTGGGGTTCCGCGACTGCCGGGTGCGGCACCACGGCGACGTCGCCCGGGTCGAGCTGCTGTCGGCCGAGCTCGCCCGCGCGGTGGACCCCGAGGTGCGCGACCGGCTCGTCGCGGCCGTGCGGGCAGCGGGGTTCACCTTCGTGGCGCTCGACCTCGCGGGCATCCAGTCGGGCGCCTTCACCCTGCCGCTGGTCTCGGTCACGCATGGCTGACCCCCGCGCGACGGTCGACGCCCGGCCGGGTGTGCTCGACGGGGTCGCCCACCTCGACCTCGGTCGGGAGGCGCGCACGGGCTACCCCGAGGCCGTCTACTGCGAGGGGAAGTCGCCCGCGCAGGTGCGGGCGATCGCCGGGGCGCTGCGCGAGCGCGGGGGGGCCGACGGGGTGACGCTGTTCACCCGCTGCCACGCCGAACATCTCGCCCTGCTGCGCGAGGTGCTGCCCGACGCGGCGGTCGACGACGTCGCGCGGCTCGTCGCCTGGCCCGCGGCCCCACCGGCTCCGTCGGGTGGGCTGGTCGTCGTCGTCTGCGCCGGCACGTCCGACCTCCCGGTCGCCCGGGAGGCGTTGCTCACGGCCCGGCACCTCGGCCGGGCGACCGAGCTCGTGGTCGACGTCGGTGTCGCCGGGCTGCACCGCGTGCTCGCGCGCCTCGACCTGCTGCGGTCGGCCCGCGTGGTCGTCGTCGTCGCGGGGATGGACGGCGCCCTGCCGAGCGTCGTCGCCGGCCTCGTGACCGCGCCGGTCGTGGCCGTGCCGACCTCTGTCGGCTACGGCGCGGCGTTCGGGGGACTCGCCCCACTGCTGGCCATGCTCAACGCCTGCGCTCCGGGCGTGGCCGTGGTCAACATCGACAACGGCTACGGCGCCGGGCACCTCGCCGCGCAGATCGCGGCGCCGGTCACGGACTGAGCGGTCAGGCCTCGGCCCGGTCGCGCAGGTGCGAGGGGGTCGGGCGTCCGCGCTCGAGGCCCGCGGCAGCAGCCCGGGCGCCGGCGGCGGCAAGGACGTCGCGCACCGGGCGCCCCAGTGCGGTCGCGGCGCCCACGACGGCGTCGAACTCCGGGGTCGCGTGCACGACCACCCCCTCCTGGTGGGCCACCTTGACCGCGACGGTCGTCCCGTCGACGTCGACGTCGGCCCACCCACGCTCGAGCGCCCACCGCTGCACCGTCGACTGCCGCACACCCAGGGTGCTCGTGAGGTCGAGCACCTGCTCGCGGAGCACGGCAGCGAGGTGCGGGTCGCCGAGCACGCAGAGGGTATGCGCGGGGCGCCCCTTCTTCATGGCGATCGGCACCAGCCACGCGTCGGCCGCGCCCGCCTGGAGGAGAGCGGCCAGCACGGTGGGCCAGACCCGGGGGTCGAGGTCGTCGACGTTCGCCTCGAGCACCACCATCTCGGTCGACCCGTCGGCGAGCGGCTCCGCGGGACGGCCCAGCACCAGACGCACGACGTTGGGCCGGCCGGGGGTGTCACGGGTGCCCGCTCCGGCGGCCGAGCGCTCGACCCGCATCCGCGGCATACCGGGCTCCTCGCGGGCGAGGGTCGTGACCAGGGCGACCCCCGTGGGGGTCGCCAGCTCGCCCACGCCGCCTCCGGCCTGTGCCGTCCAGCCTTCCAGCAGCCCGAGCACGGCGGGCACGGGCACGGGCAGCGTGCCGTGGGCCGCGCGGACCGACCCCGAGCCCACCGCCACCGGTCCGGCGACGAGGTCGGTCACCCCGAGCAGGTGCAGCCCGGCGCAGACGCCCACGATGTCGGCGATGGAGTCCCAGGAACCCACCTCGTGCAGCTCCACGTCGTCGGTCGGCACGCCGTGCACCTCGCCCTCCACCGTCGCGAGCCGCTCGAACACCCGCAGGGCGGCGCGACGCACGGGGTCGGGCAGGGCGGGGGGCGCGGTCACCAGGAGATCGCGGATCGTGGCCCAGGGCCGGTGGTGGTGGTCGTCGCGCAGCGGGACGACGTCGACCTTGGTGGCCTGCAGCCCGGCCCGGTCGACCCGGTGGGTCTCGAGGCGGACCGTGCCCGGCAGGACGAGGTCGACGAGGCTCTGGATCGCGCCCAGCTCGGCACCGGCGCCGACCACCGCCCCGAGCAGCATGTCGCCGGCGACGCCCGCCGAGAGGTCGAGCCACCCGACCCGGCCGCCCCCCTCAGGGGCGTCGACGGCAGTCTCCGCAGGCGGCATACCCGCACGCTAGCCGTCCCGAAAGTGGAATGACCGCCTCCTGGCGGTGGTTGCCCTTGATGTGAACACTCCCGCACCGGCCACCCGTCACCACGTCGTCGTCATCGGGTCGGGGTTCGGCGGGCTGTTCGCCACCCGTGCCCTCAAGCGGGCCGACGTCGACATCACGCTCGTCGCCCGGACGACGAGCCACCTGTTCCAGCCGCTGCTCTACCAGGTCGCCACCGGCATCCTCTCCGAGGGCGAGATCGCGCCGGCCACCCGCGAGATCCTGCGCAACCAGCCCAACGCGACGACGATCCTCGGCGACGTCACCGACATCGACCTCGCCGCGCGGACGGTCACCTCCGTCAGCCTGGGCCGCACCGCGGTGACCCCCTACGACTCGCTGGTCGTCGCCGCCGGGGCGGGGCAGTCCTACTTCGGCAACGACCAGTTCGCCCAGTTCGCTCCGGGTATGAAGGACGTCGACGACGCCCTCGAGCTGCGTGGGCTCATCCTCGGCAGCTTCGAGCAGGCCGAGCTGGCCGCGCTACGCGGCGACAAGCAGGAGGCGGCCCGGCTGATGTCGTTCGTCGTCGTCGGCGCGGGCCCGACCGGGGTGGAGATGGCCGGCCAGATCGCCGAGCTGTCCTCCCGCACCCTGCGCCGCGACTTCCGCCACATCGACCCCACGATGAGCCAGATCACCCTCCTCGACGCCGCCCCCCAGGTGCTCCCGGCCTTCGGCGAGCGCCTCGGCGAGATCGCCCAGCGCCGCCTGGAGAAGATGGGCGTCGACGTGCAGCTCGGGGCCAAGGTCGTCGACATCGACTCCACCGGCATCGAGGTCGAGGACATGGCCGGCGGGCAGCAGGGCTACCGGCGCCGCATCGAGGCCGTCGTCAAGGTCTGGGCCGCCGGCGTGCAGGCCAGCCCCCTGGGGGCCCTGCTCGCCGCGCAGAGCGAGGCCGAGGTCGACCGGGCCGGCCGGGTCAAGGTCAACCCCGATCTCACGCTCCCCGGCCACCCCGAGGTCTTCGTCGTCGGCGACATGATCGCCCTCGACCACCTGCCCGGCGTGGCCCAGGTGGCCATCCAGGGCGGCACGTTCGCGGCCAAGCAGGTCAAGCACCGCCTCGCGGGCCGGCCGACCGACGCCGCGTTCCACTACTTCGACAAGGGCTCCATGGCCACGGTCTCGCGGTTCTCGGCGGTGGCCAGCGTCGGCAAGCTCCGGTTCGGCGGCTTCGTCGCCTGGATGCTCTGGCTGGTGATCCACCTCTTCTACCTCATCGGCTTCAAGTCGCGGATCACGACGCTGCTGCACTGGTTCATCTCGTTCCTCGGCCGCGGCCGGGCCGAGCGCGCCATCACCGAGCAGCAGGTCTTCGCCCGCGGGGCCATCGAGCGCCTCGGCGAGGCGCACCAGCCGCACCTGCCCTGACGCATACCCCGACGCGTACGCCGCGTCGCCGTCCACCCCACCGGGGCGTCGGCGGGGTCGCGTAGGGTCGGCGCGTGGCCGACATCGCGTACCCCATCGCCGAGCTCACGCTGCCCAACGGCCTGCGGGTCGTCGTCTCCGAGGACCACACCGTGCCCACCGTCACGGTCAACCTGTGGGTCAACGTGGGCTCGCGCCACGAACGGGCGGGCCGCACCGGCTTCGCGCACCTCTTCGAGCACCTGATGTTCCAAGGGTCGAAGAACGTGGCCTCCGGTGAGCACTTCTCGGCCCTCATGGCCGAGGGCGGACGGCTCAACGCGACGACGTGGTTCGACCGCACCAACTACTTCGAGACCGTGCCCAAGGGCGCGCTCGAGCTGGCGCTGTGGCTCGAGGCCGACCGGCACGGCCACCTCCTCGAGGCGGTCAACCAGGAGAACCTCGACAACCAGCGCGACGTGGTCAAGGAGGAGAAGCGTCAGCGCTACGACAACGTGCCCTACGGCACCGCGCTGATCGACGTCTACGCGACGGTCTTCCCCGAGGGCCACCCCTACCACCACCCGACGATCGGCTCGATGGAGGACCTCGACGCGGCGAGCGTCGACGACGTCCACGCGTTCTTCCGCCGCTACTACGGCCCCAACAACACCGTCCTGACCATCGTCGGCGACGTCGAGCCGGAGGCGGCCTTCGCGGCGGTGGAGCGCTACTTCGGCCCCCTGCCCGCGTCCGCCGAGCCGCCGGAGCCCGCCTCGCACGCCCTGCCCCCGCTCACCGAGCCGATGCGGCTGGAGCGGGAGCGGGAGGTGCCCAACGACCGGCTGCACCTGGCGTGGCGTCTGCCGGTCGACACCACCGACGACTTCCTCGCGGCGTCGCTGGCCATCGACGTCCTCGGGGGGCTCAGCACCTCGCGGCTCGTGCAGCGCCTCGTGCGCGACGAGCAGTCGGCCACGGCCGTCCACGCCCACGCGATGGGCTTCGTCGACGGCGTCTCGCTGGGGCTGCTCATCATCGACGTCGCCGCCGGCGTCGACCCGGCTGCCGTCGAGTCGGCGGTGTGCGAGGAGCTCGACCGGCTCATCGCCGAGGGTCCGCAGGACGTCGAGCTGGAGTCGTCGCTGGCCGAGACCGAGCGGTCCTGGCTCAGTGCCCTCGCCAGCCAGGAGGAGCGGGCCGACCTGATCTGCCACTACGCCCTGCTCGCCGACGACCCGCACTACGTCAACACCCTGCTCGAGCGCTACACGGCCCTCGGGGCGGAGCAGGTGCAGGCGGCCACGGCGTCCTACCTCAGGCCGGAGTCCCGCGCCGTGGTCTCGTATCTCGTGCTGGAGCAGGAGGCAGTGGCGTGAGCACCGACATCGCGACCGGCCCGGTCGACGCGCAGGCCGTACCCCGCCCGGAGGTCGTCCCCGCCGAGCCCTACACCTTCCCGACGCCGGAGCGGCGCACCCTCGACAACGGGCTGCAGGTCGTCCTCTACGACGTGCCGGGGCAGTACGTGCACTCGGTACGCCTGTCGGTGCCCCTGCCGCTGTCGCGCGAGCCGCGTGAGGTGGAGGGCGTCGCCACGATCATGGCCCGCACGCTCGACGAGGGCACCGCGCTGCACGGGTCGGCCGAGTTCGCGCGGCTCCTCGAACGGCGCGGCGTGGCGCTCGGCGCCGGGGCCTCCGACTCCGGTCTCGGCGTCGACCTCGACGTCGCCAAGCGTCACCTCGACTACGCGCTCGAGCTGCTGCGGCAGGCGCTGACGGAGCCCGCCTTCCCGGCCAACGAGGTCGACCGCCACGTCAAGCAGCGCCTCGCCGAGATCGAGCAGGAGCGCTCGGTCGCGGCGCAGCGCGGGGCCATGGAGCTCATCGCCCGCTTCTTCGACCCGGCCGAGCGGGCCAGCCGGCCGACGGCGGGCAGCCGGCGGAGCGTGGCCGCGATCACCCGCGACGACGTGGTGCGGTTCCACGCCGAGCACGTCTCACCGACCGGGGCCACGCTCGTCCTGGCGGGCGACCTCGCCGACGTCGACGGGTTCGCCGCCGTGGAGCGGGCACTCGGCGGCTGGTCGGCGCCCGTGGGCTGGACGCCCCCGGCCGAGCCGGTGGCCGCGCAGCCGGCCGCCGACCGGGTCGGCATCGTCCTCGTCGACCGGCCCGGCTCGGTGCAGTCCGAGCTGAGCGTGGCGTGCCCCGGTCCCGACCGCCGCGTCTCGGGCGGCTGGGCTCCCTACCCGGTGCTCGGCTTCGTGCTCGGCGGTTCGCCCAACGCTCGCGTCGACGCCGTGCTCCGCGAGGAGAAGGGTTTCACCTACGGCATCCGCTCGTCGTTCCGGCCGCGCCGGCGCGGTGGGCTGTTCGTCACCAGCGGCAGCGTGCGCGGCGACGCGACGGTCGAGGCCCTCGACATCCTGCTCGGGCTGCTCGATACCGCCCGCGACGGCTTCACCCCCGACGAGACCAAGCAGGGCGTCGACTACATCGCCATGACGGCGGCGGCCCGCTACGCCACGGCCGACGCCATTGCCGACGAGGCCGCGTCGCTCGCCTTCGAGGGGCTGACGACCCAGTTCACGACCGACACGCTGCGCGACCTGACCCGGGTCGACCCGACCCGGCTCGACGCGGCCTACCGCTCGTTCGTCGACGGCGGCTGGACCGTCGTCGTCGTCGGCGACGCCGCGGCCCACGCCGACGGCATCCGCGCCCTCGGGCGGGGTGACGTCACGGTGGTCAGCGGGTAGACCGGCGTGGCCAGGCGGGCGAGAGGTGAGCCGGCCAGACAGGCGCAGGTCGTCGTCGACTCGCCGGTCGGACCGCTGCTGCTCGTCGCCTCTCAGGGGGCCCTGACCCATCTCTGGTTCGACGGCCTCAGCCGGGCGCACGACGACGACGCGCAGGTCACCCACGACGACGCGTCGGTGCTGGCCGACGCCACGGTGCAGCTGTGTGAGTACTTCGACGGTGCGCGCCGGGACTTCGACCTGCCGCTGCGCGCGACGGGCACCCCGTTCCAGCAGGCGGTCTGGGCGCAGCTCGCCCTCATCCCGTGGGGCACGACGACGACCTACAGCGCGATCGCGGCGGGGCTCGGTATGCCGCAGGGCGCCTCGCGTGCCGTCGGGGCGGCCAACGGCGCCAACCCCCTGTCGATCGTCGTCCCCTGCCACCGCGTCATCGGGGCGGACGGGATGCTGACGGGCTACGGCGGGGGACTGCCTCGCAAGTCGGCGCTGCTGCGTCTCGAGGGCATCCCCACCGAGCGTGACCAGCTCGTGCTCTTCGACTGAGGCTACGTCGCTGGGGGAGTGCCGAGCCGGGCCATGACCTCGTCGTGCAGCAGCCCGTTGGTGGCCACGGCGCTGCCGCCCCAGGGGCCGGGCGACCCGTCGAGGGCGGTGAACCGGCCCCCCGCCTCGGTGACGATGGGCACGAGCGCGGCCATGTCGTAGACCGCGAGCTCGGGCTCGGCGGCGATGTCCACGGCCCCCTCGGCCACGAGCATGTAGGACCAGAAGTCGCCGTAGGCGCGGCTGCGCCAGCAGTCGTCGGTGAGGCCGACGAAGGCGTCGTAGCGCTCGACGCCACGCCACCCCGAGAGGGAGGAGTAGGACAGCGACGCGTCCTCGAGCGTGGCGACCTTCGACACGTGGATGCCCTTGGCCGCCGACAACGACCGGCCCGACCAGGCACCGGAGCCCTGCGCCGCCCACCACCGGCGTCCGAGGGCGGGCGCCGAGACCAGGCCGACCACCGGCATCCCCTCGTCGACCAGGGCGATGAGCGTGGCCCAGACGGGCACGCCGCGGACGAAGTTCTTCGTGCCGTCGATCGGGTCGATGACCCAGCGCCGGGGACCGTGCCCGGTGGTGTCGAACTCCTCGCCCTCGACCGCGTCGCGAGGCCGGGTGCGCTTGAGCTGAGCCCGGATGTGCTCCTCCGCGGCCCGGTCGGCGTCGGTGACGGGCGTGAGGTCGGGCTTCGACTCCACGACGAGGTCCTCGGCCCGGAACCGCGTCATCGTCACCCGCTCGACGGCGTCGGCGAGGACATGGGCGAGGCGGAGGTCGTCGTCGTAGCTGGGCACCGGCCCACGCTAGCCGGGAGTCAGCGGCTCCAGACCGCGCGCGCTCCCGAGTCGCCGGTGCGGACGGTCCAGGCCACGGCCGCCACGGCTGCCACGATCGAGACGACGACGGCGATGGGTCCGAGGGCCTTGTTGCGGTTCGCCACGGCCGTCGCGGCCGACGCCAGGGTGAGGAAGAGGGCGAACCACGGCAGCACGCTGCCCAGCTCGCCGTGCTCCTGAGCGACCTGGCCGCCGAGCGACTTCTGCAGCGACTCGCCGGCCTCCTTGGCGACCAGCGTGATGAGGAAGATGACGCCGTTGGCCCCGACGACCCACCAGCTGAACTGCTCCCGCAGGTTCTTGCGGACTGCGACGACGATGGTCAGCAGCGCCATGAGGGGCAGCAGGACGACGACGGCGTGGACGACGAGCGGGTGCAGCGGCAGTCCAGCGATGGTGTCGAACATGGGGCTCCTTGGGTGGCGACCGGATGGCGTGGTCTGCGTGAGGTGACGTCAGCCTAGGGCGGCTGGTTCACCGGCCGTCGGGACCCGGGCCTGCATCAGGGCCGCCGTCCGCCGGCTCGGACACCTCCGGCGTGCCGTAGCGGGCCCGGAGCAGCCGCCGCACGGAGTCCAGCCGAGAGGGACCGGCCGGTCCGGCCGCACCCGAGGCGACGTAGGCGTCGAGCGCGCACTCCGGCTCGTCGTGGGTGCAGCCGCGGGGGCACTCCTGCGTGCCCGGCTCGAGGTCCGGGAAGAAGGTGATGATCCGCTCCGGCTCGACGTGGGCCAGCCCGAACGAGCGGATGCCGGCGGTGTCGATGACCCAGCCGTCGTCACCGGGCAGGGGCAACGCGACGGTGGAGGTGGAGGTGTGCCGCCCGCGCCCGGTGACGTCGTTGACGATCCCCACCGCCCGCTCCGCGTCGGGGACGAGCCGGTTGACGATGGTCGACTTGCCCACCCCGGAGTGGCCGATGAGCACCGAGACCCGGCCGGCGAGGTGCTCGCGGATCTCGTCGATGCCCACCACGGCGGCGGGGTCGGCGGGGTCGCGGCGGGTGACGACGTAGCGGACGGCGAGGGGGGCGTACGCGGCGAGGAACGCGTCGGGCTCGACGAGGTCGGCCTTGGTGAGGACGAGCAGCGGCTCGAGCCCGGCGTCGTACGCCGCGACGAGGCAGCGGTCGATGAGGCGCGGGCGCGGCTCGGGGTTGGCGAGGGCGGAGACCACAACGAGCTGGTCGGCGTTGGCGACGATGACGCGCTCCACCAGGTCGGTGTCGTCGGCGCTGCGGCGCAGCAGGGAGCGGCGGGGCTCGACCCGCACGATCCGGGCCAGCGCGTCGGGACCGCCGGCCGTGTCGCCGACGAGGGCCACGTCGTCGCCGACGACGACGCTCTTGCGGCCGAGCTCCCGCGCGCGCATCGCGGTGACCGTGCGCTCCGGCATCCGGCGGCCGCCGACCCCCGCGGCGAGCAGCACGGCATACCGGCCGCGGTCGACGCCGATGACGAACCCCGGCACCGCGTCGGCGTGGGCGGGCCGTTCCTTGGTGCGCCGGCGGGACCCGCGCGGGTTGGGGCGGACGCGGACGTCGGACTCATCGAGGTCGCGCCAGCTCATCGGCGCGCAGCCGCCTTGGCGCCGGCGGGAGGAGCGGGAGGCTCGAGCATGGACCGCCAGAGGCCGGGGAAGTCGGGCAGGGTCTTGGCCGTGGTGCCGATGTCCTCGACGACGACGCCGGGTACGCGCAGCCCGAGGACCGCGCCGGCGGTCGCCATCCGGTGGTCGTGGTAGCTGCGGAAGCGCCCGCCACGCAACGGTTTCGGGGTGATGCGCAACCCGTCCTCGGTCTCAGTGACGGCTCCGCCGAGCCGGTTCAGCTCGGCGGCCAGGGCGGCGATGCGGTCGGTCTCGTGACCGCGGATGTGGGCGACGCCACGGATCCACGAGGGGGAGTCGGCCAGGGCCGCGAGGGCAGCGACGACCGGGGTCAGCTCGCTGGCGTCGTGCAGGTCGACGTCGATGCCCTCGATGCCGCCGGTGCCCGCGACGACCAGGCCGCCGCGCTCCAGGGAGACGTCGGCGCCCATGGCGTCGAGGATGTCGCGCAGCGCGTCGCCCGCCTGGGTGGTGTGCTGCGGCCAGTCGGGCACGCGCACCCGGCCTCCGGTCACCAGGGCGGCGGCGAGGAAGGGGCCCGCGTTGGACAGGTCGGGCTCGATGAGCACGTCGAGCGGGCTGATCTCGCTGGGCTCGACCCGCCAGGTGTTGGGCTCGCCGTCGTCGACGACCACCCCGGCGTCGCGCAGCGTCTCGACGGTCATGGCGATGTGCGGCTCGCTGGGCACGGGCTTGCCGTCGTGGTGGATCGTCACCCCCTCGTCGTAGCGGGCGCCCGCGAGCAGCAGCGCGGAGATGAACTGCGACGACTGCGACGCGTCGAGCGTGACGTCGCCGCCCCGCACCGAGCCGTGACCGTCGACGGTGAAGGGCAGGGTGCCCGTGCCGTGGTCGTCGAGCCGGACCCCCAGCGTCAGGAGGGCGTCGAGTACCGGGCCCATCGGGCGCACGCGCGCCTGCGGGTCGCCGTCGAACTCCACCGGGCCGTCGGCCAGCGCCGCGACCGGCGGGAGGAAGCGCATGACCGTGCCGGCGAGGCCGACGTCGACCCGGGCGCCACCCCGCAGCGGGGCCGGACGCACCACCCAGTCGGTCCGGTCGTCGCCGGACCCTGCAGGGCCCGCGGAGGCTGATGCGGCCGCGGAGCCCGACCGGGCGTCGGCGGGCACGTCCTCGATCTCCACGCCCAGGGCGCGCAGCGCGTCGGCCATGAGCAGGGTGTCGCGCGACCGCAGCGGCTGCCGCAGGCGCGACCAGTCGCCGGCGAGGGCGGCGAGCACGAGGAAGCGGTTGGTCAGGGACTTGCTGCCCGGCAGGGCGACGGTCGCCTCGACCGGGGCGTCCGGCGTCGGCGCGGGCCAGTCACCCGGAACCCCGGGGTCGGGTGCGGTCTCGGGCTCAGGCGTACGGGACGGCTTGGAGGTCCTGGGCATGACGGCTGCTCAGCCGAGGGCGTCCTGGACCTTCAGCTGGGCACCCCGCCGGGCCAGGCGCGCCTCACGACCGGTGGTGTGCAGCGCGTGCCGGGTCTCGCGGGCGGCCACGCCGGCAAGGTTCTGGGCCCGCCAGGCCAGGCCGGGCTTGCCGGCGGTGTCGACGACCGCGAGCAGCACGCCGCCGAGGACGCCGGTGTTCTTGAGGAACTGGATCCGCTGCGCCTTGCGCTTGGCGGGGTCCTCCTCCTTCCAGAACGCGTGCCCGGCGAGCGTGGTCGGGATGAGCGAGGAGGCGATGAGCCCCGCACCCACCCGGGGCAGGAACCCGGAGGCCAGCATGGCGCCGCCGGTGATCTGGGCCACCGCGTTGGCGCGCACGAGCATGACCTTGTCGTCGGGCAGGCCGAGCATCGGCACGAGCTTGTCGAGCAGCGGCGAGGAGCGCTCCGCCAGCGGGGCCGGGTGCCGCAGCGCGTCGAGCCCCTGCACGACGAAGAGGGCGGCGAGCATGGGACGGGCGACGCGGCGGACGAGACTCATGGAGGGCGGGTCCTTCGATGCAGGTCGGAGAGGCGGGGTCGTGCGGTGGTGCGGTGGTGGGGTCCACCGTAGTTCCTCCACCCGCGCGCGGCAGGTCCGAGCCGCGTGGCCGGGCCCTACCCTGGCTCCCATGTGTGGTCGGTATGCCGCGACGAAGCACCAGGGCGACCTCGTCGAGGAGCTCGAGGTCGAGCTCGACGCGACTGGACAGCCCACCCGGTCGGTCATGGCCCACGCCCAGAACCCGCCGCCGGGTGAACCGGACTGGAACATGGCACCCACCAAGCAGGCGCCGGTCGTGCTCACCCGCGCGCCGCGTGGCACCGAGGAGCCGCCGGTGCGTCAGCTGCGCCTCGTCACCTGGGGCCTGGTGCCGAGCTGGGCCAAGGACGTCAAGGTGGGCAACCGGATGATCAACGCCCGCGCCGACTCCGTCCTGGAGAAGCCGGCGTTCAAGCGGGCCGCAGCCTCGCGGCGGTGCCTGGTACCCGCCGACGGCTGGTACGAGTGGCAGGTGTCGCCGACGGAGGTCGACGCCAAGGGCAAGCCGCGCAAGCAACCGTTCTACACGCACCGGGCCGACGGGCGGCTGCTGGCCTTCGCGGGCCTCTACGAGTTCTGGCGCGACAAGGCGGTGGAGGACGGCGAGGACCCGCAGGCGTGGCTCACCTCGTTCACCATTATCACGACCGAGGCGGAGCCGGGCCTCGACCGCATCCACGACCGGCAGCCGCTCGTCCTCGAGCGCGACGACTGGGCCGCCTGGCTCGACCCGGCCACCGACCAGGAGGAGGTCGCCGCGCTGCTCGCCTTCGAGCAGCCCGGCCGCTTCGACGCGTACCCGATCGGCACCGAGGTCAACAACACGCGAAACAACGGTCCGGACCTGCTGCTGCCCCTGGGTCTGGACGAGCTGCACGGGGTCGTCGACCTCGTCACCGGCGAGGTCGTCGGGGCGCGATGACGACCGGGGTGCCGGCGCCGCCCGCCGTCGTCGAGGTCGTGACCCCGGGCGGGCCGGCCCGCGTGCACGTCCGGCGGCCGAGGGGGGCCCGCGGCGTCGTCGTCGTGGGGCACGGCGCCGGGGGCGGGCTGCGCTCGGTGGACCTCACGGCGGCGGTCACGCTGCTCGAGGCCGAGGGCTGGGCCACCGCGCTGGTGGAGCAGCCGTGGCTGGTCGCGGGCCGCCGGGTCGCGGGGCCGCCGCCCACCCTCGACGCCGCCTGGGTGCCGATCGTGCAGGCGCTGCGGCGCCGCGGCGGCGCGCTGGCCACCGTGCGTGGGCCACTCGTGCTCGCGGGCCGCAGCGCCGGCGCCCGGGTCGCGTGCCGCACAGCCGCGACGCTGGGGGCCGATGCCGTGCTGTGCCTGTCGTTCCCGCTGCATCTGCCCGGGTATGCCGGTCGCCCGGAGAAGTCGCGGGCGCCGGAGCTGCGGCTCGTCACCGACGCCGGGCTGCCGGTCGCCGCCGTCCAGGGGGAGAGCGACCCGTTCGGCACGGCGGAGGAGCTGGCGCCCTACCTGCCCGCCGGCCGGGTCTACCCGGTGCGCGGCACGCATACCGTCCCGCGCGGCAGCGCCGCGGCCGTCGCGGCCGCCGTCCTCCACTTCACCGACCCCCTGCGCGGCTGATCCGAGCCGTAGCCAGCTCAGCACGTGCTGAGCTGTCGGGGGACGAGTCCGACATGCCCGGTTGGTTCTCAGCACGTGCGGAGAAGGGTGCGCGGGGCGAACGGGGTGGTCGGGGTGGTCGGTGTGGCCGGCGGGAATGGGGTCCCCGGCCCCGGCGTTGACGAACGCGTGCTCATGCTCACCGATCCCGTCGTCGGCGGCCCGATCAGCCCCGGAGCCCCGGCCCTCTCCCCGCGACTACGCTGGGGCGCGATGACCGACGAGAGCAGGGTGGACGAGACGGACGCGGTACAGGCTGAGATCGACCCCGGGTACGACGACGCCACGGTCGACGTGGCCAGCGAGACGACGCCGCAGCGCCGGGCCCGGTTCGAGCGCGAGGCGATGCCGCTGCTCGACCAGATGTACTCCGCGGCGCTGCGCACGACGCGCAACCCGACCGACGCCGAGGACCTCGTCCAGGAGACCTACGCCAAGGCGTACGCCGCCTTCCACCAGTACCGCCCGGGGACCAACCTCAAGGCGTGGATGTACCGCATCCTCACCAACACCTACATCAACAGCTACCGCAAGAAGCAACGCGAGCCCCTGCAGTCCGACGCCGCCGAGGTCGAGGACTACCAGCTGCACCGCGCGGAGTCGCACAGCTCGGCGGGCCTGCGCTCGGCCGAGGACGTCGCGCTGGAGCACCTGCCCGACAGCGACGTGAAGCGGGCCCTGCTCGAGATCCCCGAGGAGTTCCGGCTCGCGGTCTACTTCGCCGACGTCGAGGGCTACGCCTATAAGGAGATCGCCGAGATCATGGGCACGCCCATCGGCACCGTGATGTCGCGGCTGCACCGCGGTCGGCGTCAGCTGCGAGAGCTGCTGAGCGGGTATGCCGCGGGTCGCGGCTTCTCCGCCGCTGGCCACCGTTCCTCTGATGAAGGAGCAGGCTCATGAGCTGGTCCGACTCGACCTTCTCGGACGCGTCCGACGGGTCTGCGTCCTCCGCTGCCACGCCGCGGCCGGTCGTCACCGACTGCTCCGAGACCGTGCTGCGGATCTTCGAGTTCCTCGACGGGGAGATGGGCCCGTCGGACTGCGCCCGCATCCAGGCCCACCTCGACGAGTGCGGCCCGTGCCTGCGCGAGTACGAGCTCGACCAGGCGCTGAAGATGGTCGTCAAGCGGTCCTGCGGCTGCGAGCCCGCGCCGGTCGAGCTGCGCACGACGATCCTGCGCCGGCTGACTATGGTCCACCTCGAGATCAGCGACTAGGCGCAGCCCGCCTGACTGACTGAGACGGCCCGGCCCCCATCAGGGGACCGGGCCGTCGTCGCGTCCGGGACGCTGAGATGAGCGCGAGGTCAGGCGTTGGGCTTGCGGCCGTGGTTGGCCGACTTGTTCTTGCGGGTACGACGCTTGCGGGAGCGCTTGCTCATGGGGGTCACCTTTCCGGGGACGGGCGGGGCGCGGGGTGAGCGCGCGGGGTGGGCGACGTCGTCGCGGGCCTAGCGGGACACCGGGTCGTTCGACCGGTGGCACCGATCCGCGTCCATGGTCCCACACCCATCGATGACGGCGGACCTCCGGCATCGGAACGACCCATCCGTCATGCATGGCGGTTGCCCGCCAGAAGTTCCAAATCTTGGCAAAGAAAGGCACCTGGGCGAACGCTCCGACCCCGGCGGGACCGACGGTATGTGACGCTGATGAACGCGCTTCCCCCGGCGCAACGTCGCAGGTCAGCGGCGTATCAGCCCGTGCCGCATCCGGAGCGGCGAAAGGACGTCAACCCTCATGAAGACGCTCGCCAAGGTTCTCGAGACCATGCTGTCCAAGCCCGCCACCCCCACCTGGACCACGGACGGTCCGGCGCTCCCCCCGCAGGTCGGCCCGACCCAGGGCTGGGGCTGGGGTCCGTGATCCGCGGCTGAGGCTTACCGTAGGTCCATGACGGAGCGGCAGGCCGGGCCCTCGCCCGGCTGGTCGCGCGCCGTGGTCCTGTATGTCGCGGCCGTTGCTGTGGGAGGCGCGGCCGCGATGGCGTTGAGTTCGGTCTTCCGGCCGTTCGCGATCGACGGCACCTGGCTGGTGACCCTGCTCATCCTCGGGCTGCTCAGTGTCATCCTGCGCGAGCCCGACGTGGGGTCCAAGGTCACCTTCTCGTTCCTCAGCATCATCGTCATCGCCAGCGTGGTCCTCATCGGGCCCGTCGGCAGCGCCCTCGTCGGCGCCCTGTCGATGGGGCTCGAACGCGGTCGCCGACCTCTCACGGCCCGGATCTTCAACGCGGGCATGTTCGCGCTGCAGGGCGTCGTGGGTGGAACCGTCTACGTGGTGCTGAACGGCCTGAGCCAGGATCCGCTCAAGGCGCCTACCGGCCCGGGCTACCTGTTGCTCCACGTCGGGCTGCCGCTCATGGCCGCCGACGTCGCGCAGATGCTCGTCAACGCCCTCCTGCTCAGCGTGGTCGTCCGGCTCAGCTCAGGAGTACCCCCGCGCCGCTTCCTCGTGCAGATCGTCACCAACTCCGGCGTGGCCTACATCGGCTACGGCTTCATCGGCTTCCTCTTCGTCATCCTCTGGGTGCCGGCCGACGTCGGCCCGTTCAGCGCGCTGCTCATTCTCGCGCCGCTCATGGTCGCGCGCTGGGCCTTCGTCCAGTTCGGGGAGGAACAGCGGGCGCACGAGCGGGCCCTGAGCGCTCTCGTGACCGCGGTCGAGACCAAGGACCCGTATGCCGCGGGCCACAGCGCCCGTATCGCGCAGCTCGCCGACTGGATGGCCGAGCCCCTGTCGATGGGGGCGCAGGAGGCGCAGGCGCTGCGCTTCGCCGCCATGCTTCACGACGTCGGCAAGGTCGGCGTGCCCACGCGCATCCTGCGCAGTCGGCTCCGGCTCGACCAGGACGACCTCGAGCTGCTCAGCCGGCACGCCGACTACGGCACCGAGCTGGTCCGCGACATCGAGTTCCTCGCCCAGTCGCGCGACGCCATCCGGCACCATCACGAGCGGTGGGACGGCCGTGGATACCCCGACGGGCTGGCCCGCGACGCGATCCCGCTGGCCTCTCGCGTCATCGCCGTCGCCGACGCGTTCGACGCGCTCACCACGGCGCGGCCCGAGCGCCCGGCGCTGAGCAGCGCCGAGGCGGTGGGGGAGCTCGAACGGCGGATGGGCCGCGAGTTCGACCCGGCGGTCGTGGGCGCCCTGGTCACCGCGCTCGAGCGGCATACCTGGACCCCGGCCGTCCCGGCCGAGGTCGACCTGTACCCCACCCGCGGCTACGTCGACCACGACGACCCGGTGGTCTGGGAGTCGGTCTGGCGCCCTGCGCCCGCCGGTGAGCCCGCCGCCCAGCTTCCCGTCGAGCCCGCTGCTCGGCCCCGCGTCGAGCCGGTCGTCGGACCGGCCGGGGTCCAGGGTGCGACGCCGGTGCCGGAGCGGGTCCGGGAGGCGGCCGCTCCATGAACCTGTTTCGAGGGCTGCCGAGCCGGATCCATGCGGGGACCCTGCTCACACTCTTCAGCGTGGCCGTGGCGCTCGGCGTGGTCGTCCTGTCGTTCGGTGCTCCGCCGCTTCCCACCGGGGACTGGTGGGTGCTGCTCGCCTTCGTCGTTGTCATCGCCGTCGGCGAGATGAACCGCATCGTCCTGCCCGGTGCGCGGGAGACCGCCCCCATGTCCTTGGCCGCGGGGTTCGCGCTGGCGATGACCTCCGACGTCGGGGGCCGACCCGTCGCCTTCGGTGCCGTGATGGTCATGGCGGTGACCGCCCTGGGCATGCTCGTTGGCGCCGTACCGGGGCTGCTGCGGCGGGCCCGTCTGCGCAGCGACGACCTGGCTGCCCGCTTCCTGTCGGTGTCGGTGGCCGCGGTGCTCTTCCGGCTGATCGGGCTGCAGGACGGCCGTCCGCTGGTGGAGATGCAGGCCGACTGGGTCAACATCCGCTGGCTGACCGCGATCTCGATGGTGGTCGTGTCGGCCGTCGCCCTGTTCGCGCAGAGCGCCTTCGTCGCGCTGGCCACGGCGGCGCGCGACCACCGTCCCCTGGTGCAGTCGGTGGTCGACGAGGTGCGCCAGGCCGCCGGGCTCAGCACCGCGCTGGCCACGTCGGGAGCGCTCATCGCCCTCGCCGAGCGGCCGATGGGCATCGTCGCGCTGCCGGTGTTCCTCGTCCCGCTGGTGCTCACGCAGTTCGCGGTGCTGCGCTTCGCCGGCATCCGCAAGACCTACGGCCAGACCATCCGCACCCTGTCGCGGCTGACCGAGCTCGGTGGCTACACGGCGACCGACCACCCCACCCGCGTGGCCTCGCTCAGCGTGGCCATGGGCCGCGACCTCGGCATGTCCGAGCGCGACGCCCTCGACCTCGAGTACGCCGCCCTGCTCCACGACATCGGCCAGGTCGCGCTGCGGGAGCCCATCCCCGGCGGGGCGACGGTCATGGCCGCACCCGCCGACCAGGAGCGGATCGCCCTCGACGGTGCGCAGATCGTCCGCCAGACGGGGGTGCTCGACCGGGTGGCCGTGATCCTCGAGGCGCAGTCCACGCCCTACCGGCACGTGCGCGAGCTGGGCGAGGACGTGCCTCTGGCCAGCCGGATCATCAAGGTGGCCAACGCTTACGATGACCTTGTGGGTGAGGCCCGGTCGCGGCGCGCCCGCAAGGAGACCTCCGCCATCGAGCGGATCCACCTCGGGCTCGGCTACGAGTACGACCCCCGGGTCGTCGAGGCCCTCATCCGGGTCCTCGACCGCCGGGTCGCCGCCGTCTGAGCAGCCGTACGCCCGGCGGCACCGAGGTGCGGCCGGGCGTACTGAGCTCCGTCGGTAGAGGGCTCAGGCGGCCCTCTTGGTCTCCCAGAAGATCTCGGCGATCTCGTCGATCTTGGCGATGAGGCCGTCGGCGACGGCCGGGTCCCACGACGCCTTGGTGCCGCCGGCGCCGGCTGCCTTGGTGGCCTCGTTGAAGAGCTGGTTGAGCTGGGGGTACTTCTCGAAGTGGGGCGGCTTGAAGTAGTCGGTCCAGAGCACCCAGAGGTGGTGCTTGACGAGGTCGGAGCGCTCCTCCTTGATGACCAGGGCGCGGGCCTTGAAGTCGGCGTCGTCGCTGGCGGCGGCCTTGGTCATGCACGCCTTGACCGACTCGGCCTCGAGGCGGGCCTGGGCGGGGTCGTAGACGCCGCAGGGCAGGTCGCAGTGGGCGCTGACCTCGATGGTGGGGGCGATGAAGCGGGACATGTGATGAATCCCTTCATGAGGTGATGAGGCGGTCGGGATGGTCGGGATGGTCCTGTCCCGCCAACCTACCCTCGCCCCGCGCGACGGGCCACGGCACCCGGGCGTCGACGAGGCCACCGACCCACCGAGCCCGCCGCCCCGCCCCCTTACCGCCGGCGCCACGGTGGCGTGGGCACCCGCAGGAGGACCAGCCCGAGGACGTCGGCCTGCGGGATGCCGCCCACGAGCCAGGAGTCGACGCCCTCGACGGGGTTGTCGCGCTCGACCCACCACGCGCCCGGCTCGCCCGGGGCCGCGCCGACGACCCGCTTGACGGCCAGGGGCCGCGGCCCGTCCGGCCCGTCCGGGAGCCGCACGACGGCGAGCCGTCCGGCCCGTGGGGTGACGCCATAGCGCACGACCAGGCGGTCACCCTCGTGCAGGGTCGGCTCCATCGACCGGCCACGCACGCGGACGAGCCCGAGCGCCACCGGTCAGGCGAGGGAGCGGCGGTAGGCCACGCAGTCGTCGTAGGCCGGGAGCAGGCCCTGCTCCAGCGCCTGGGCCAGGGTGGGGGCGGCGGCGTCCTTGTCGGAGAGCAGGGGCGTGAACCCACCGGGGAAGGTCAGGGCGAGCTGCTCGTCGACGGGAGTCAGGCCCTTCTCCCGGGTCGGCGCGAAGACCTCGGAGCAGAGGTAGACCGCGGTGCCGTCCTCGATGCAGGCGAGGGCGTGGCCGAGGCCCTCGGAGAGGTAGACGGCGCGCCGGTCGACCGTGTCGAGGAGCACGCTGTCCCACTGGCCGAACGTGGGGGAGCCCACCCGGATGTCGACGATGTAGTCGACGAAGACGCCGCTGACCGCGGTGACGTACTTGGCCTGCGACGGCGGCACGTCGCTGTAGTGGATGCCGCGCAGCGCGCCGGCGGTGGAGACGGAGATGTTCGTCTGCTTGACGGCCATCTCGTGGCCGATCTCCTTCGCGAGGTGGTCGGCCCGGAACCCCTCCGCGAACACCCCACGGGGGTCGGGGAACTGGCGCGGCGTGACCTCCCAGGCACCCTCGATAGACAGCGCACGGAACTCCATCAGCCGTGGTCCTTTCCCTCGGAGAGCAGGCTCTGCATGTACACGCCGTAGCCGCTCTTGACGAGCGGCTCGGCGAGGGCGGCGAACTCGGCGTCGGTGAGCCAGCCGTTGCGCCAGGCCACCTCCTCGACACAGCCGATCTTGTGCCCCTGCCTCGCCTCGACGACGTGGACGAACTGGCTCGCCTCGAGCAGCCCCTGGAAGGTGCCGGTGTCGAACCACGCGGTGCCCCGGGGCAGCACGCTCACCGAGAGGGAGCGACGGCTCAGGTAGGCGTCGTTGATGCCGGTGATCTCGAGCTCGCCCCGCGCACTGGGCTTGAGGTCGCGGGCGATGTCGACGACGTCGTTGTCGTAGAAGTAGAGCCCGGGCACGGCGTAGTTGGACTTGGGCACGGCCGGCTTCTCCTCGATGGAGATGACGGTGCCGTCGTCGTCGAACTCGACCACGCCGTAGGACGACGGTTCGGTCACGTGGTAGGCGAAGACGTGCCCGCCCTTGAGCTCGGCGTTGCCCTTGAGGGAGGTACCAAGGCCGCGGCCGTAGAAGATGTTGTCTCCGAGCACCAGGGCGACGCTGTCGTCGCCGATGAAGTCGGCACCGATGATGAACGCCTGGGCGAGACCGTCGGGGGAGGGCTGCACGGCGTACGAGATCTCGAGGCCCCAGGCCTGCCCGTCGCCGAGGAGCCGGCGGAACTGGTCGACGTCCTGCGGCGTCGTGATGAGGAGGATCTCGCGGATCCCGGCCATCATCAGCGTCGACAGCGGGTAGTAGACCATCGGCTTGTCGTACACAGGCATCAGCTGCTTGCTGATCGCCCTGGTGATCGGGTGGAGTCGGGTCCCGGACCCTCCGGCCAGCACGATGCCCTTCATGGACGCCGACCCTATCGGTGTGGTCAGGCCACGCCGAACTGCCAGCCCGGGAAGGCGACCGGCGGCAGACTGGTGGCCGCGTGAAGGGTCCAGGTTCCGTAGGACGAGGCGCCTGTGAGCCGGTGGACCTCGACCTTCCCGCTCCCGGTCCCGGTCAGCGCGATGAACATCACGTTCGGGCTGCTGCCCGCGCTGAGGGACCACGAGGCGCTGGCGTCGTTCGTCGTACCGAGTGGAGTGGCGGCGTGCACCGAGAAGCTCCGGTAGCTGCTCGCGGCCGTCAGGGCGTGGACCTCGGTGCGACCGGACCCCGTCGCTCCGTGGGCAATGAGGAACAGGTCGCCGGAGGGTTGGGCCGCGAGGAAGCGGTAGGACCCGGAGGGGTAGCCGGTGTCCAGGGCTGTGGCGGCGTGCAGCGACCAGGCGGCGTAGCTGCTCGAGGCGGACAGGACATGGACCTCGGTCTTGCCGGATCCGGTGTTCCTGAGCCCGACGACGTAGAGGTCGCTGCCGCTCTGCCCACCCACCGAGAGCTGGAAGGTGTCGTCCAACGGGAAGGCGGCTAGGGGGGTCACGGTGTTGACCACGGTCTCGCGGTACGAGCTGGCTGAGCTGAGGACCAAGACCTCCATGCGCCCTGATGCCGTTCCGTTGGCGTGGACGGCGATGAGATCCGGCCTCGAGCCGCCCGAGTAACGGCCTGGAAAGAACCGCCACTGAGAGGGATCGGCCGAGGCCAAACCGGTCGCCGCGTCCAGCAGCCGGTCGGCGTAGCCGGACGTCGCGGACTGGGTGTGCACCTCGACTTGGCCGGAGCCCCCCGACAGGAGTACGCCGAACAGGTCCTCGCTCGGGGCCGGACCCGGCGCCGGGGTTCCGCGGATGTATGCCGTCGCGGCGGTCCTCAGCGCTCCCAGGCGCGCGTAGAGCGAGTCACCCGGACACGAGGTCTGGTCCACGTCGCGGTGCCCGGACACCACGCCGATCGTCACCGGCGTTCCGGCCGAGTAGGCGGTGTAGGCGCCTCCGGCGGAGATGAGGGTGGTCGTCCCCTGAGGGTCACGGCCGTGCAGGCTCAGCTTCCAGCCCAGGACGCGCGAGATCGTCGTCAGCAGTGGGTCCTGCGGGCTGGCGCTGGTGAAGTCGCCGATTCCGGCGACCCCGAAGGTGTCGGTATTGAAGCCACCGGCATGGGCACCGATGACGGGGCGGTCCATCCCCCCGAAACGGCCCTCGAAGGCCTGGCCGAACCGGTCGACGAGGAAGTTGTAGCCGAGGTCGCACCAGCCGTTGCCGTTGACGTGGTAGGCGTAGATGCCCCGCACCAGAGCGGCCGAGTCGCTCGCGGCATACGTGTTCGTGTTCACCGTGTGGTGGACGATTCCGGCCTTGATCGTCTGTGAGTACGTGGGTGTGCAGTCCGCCGGCCGGAGGTTCTCGTCCGCCCCCCACTGCGCTCGCGTGATGATGGTGGGCTTGGCCGCGTCACCGTGGGCGGTGGCACCGGACGGGCCGGACAGCAGCGCGTCCGCTGGGGACGACCCGGGGTCGACGGTAACGAGGCGAAGGTCTGCGGGGGTGGTTCCCGCGCCCGTGTCGACGCGCACCTGCACCGCCTCGCCCTGCGCGCTGGCGAGGGGCTCGGTTCCGAGCGTCCCACCGGCGCGCCGGGCCTCCGGGGTGGCGGGATCCGGGCCACCCTCGACGGCCAGAGGGGTCCAGTCGGTCCACGTCCCGTGCTCCCGGACCCGCAGCTGCACGACGGGTCGGCTGGCTCCCGTCGAGGTCCACACGACGCCGGCCACGGTGAAGTGACCCAGGTCGAGCTCAGGGGTCAGGACGGCTGGGCGGCTGCTGTCCGGTACCCGGGTCGTCACGGCTGGCTGGCCCATGGAGGGTGCCCCCGTGAGGGCCGCAGCCAGGGCCACCGGGTCAAAGGCCCGGGGGCTGCGCGCGAGTGCACCAACGTCGACACCGGCCAGAGGGGTAGTCCGCATGACCGGCTTGACCGGCTGCGGAGCGGCCCAGGCGGGGGTGATGACCGGGGCGGCAGCGAGGCCGATGGTGAGGGCAAGGACGGCGGACAGGCGGGTGAGGGGCACGGCGCTCCTGGGTAGCGAAACGGACTTACGTCACATTGGCCCCAACTGTCACACAGCGAACGGCTGTGGGCAATGCCTCTCCCGCGGCCGGTCTGGTGGCCAGGGGTCTGTTGGCCGGTAGCCTCGCGGCCATGCGACTCCTCGTCACCGGTGGTCAGGGAATGCTCGGCCAGGACCTCGCGGCGGTGCTGCAGTCGTCTGGTCACGAGGTGACCGCGGTGGGTCGCTCCGACCTTGACGTGACCTCGGCGCAGGCCTGTGCCGACGCCGTGGCCGGGCACGACGTCGTCGTCAACGCGGCCGCGTGGACCAAGGTCGACGACGCCGAGGCGCAGGAGGGTCAGGCCTTCTCCGTCAACGCGACCGGCGCCGCCAACGTGGCCCGGGCCTGCACGGCCCATGGTGCCCGCCTGGTGCACGTCTCGACCGACTACGTCTTCGCCGGGGACGCGTCGACGCCGTATGCCGAGGACGCGCCGCTCGACCCGCGGTCGGCCTACGGCCGTACCAAGGCGGCTGGGGAGTGGGCGGTCCGCGCCGAGTGCCCGCAGTCGTGGGTGGTGCGCACGGCCTGGCTCTACGGCGAGCACGGCCCGAACTTCGTCAAGACGATGGCGCGCCTCGCCGGCCAGCACGACACCGTCTCGGTCGTCGACGACCAGCGCGGCCAGCCGACCTGGACCTACGACCTGGCCGGCCTGGTGCGCGACCTCGTCTCGTCCGGCGCCCCCTTCGGCACCTACCACGGCACGTCCTCCGGGGAGACGACGTGGTACGGCTTCACCCAGGAGATCTTCCGACTGCTCGGGCTCGACCCCGACCGGGTCCGGCCCACGACGACGGACGCCTTCCCGCGGCCGGCACCCCGCCCGGCCTACAGCGTGCTCGGGCACGAGGCCTGGACCGCCGCCGGCCTCGACCCGCTGCCCGACTGGCGGTCGGCCATCCAGCGCTCGGTCGCCTCGGTCGTCGGTCACCAGGTCTGACCGGCGTGGCCGGTCCCGACGTCACGGTCGTCGTCGTCACGTGGCAGCAGCGCGAGCTCGTCCTGACCTGCCTCGCGTCCGTGGCGGCGCAGACCGTGCCTGCGCACGTCGTCGTCGTCGACAACGGCTCGACCGACGGCACGTCGGAGGCGGTCGCCGCCGCCTACCCGCACGCCGAGCTGCTGAGCCTCCCCGACAACCGCGGCTTCGCCGGGGGCGTGGAGGCGGGGCTGACGCGCGTCCGGACGAGGTACGTGGCCCTGCTCAACAACGACGCCGTGGCGGACCCCGGCTGGCTGGCGGCCTCGCTCGCCCCGCTGCAGGCGCCCGACGTCGCGGCCGTCACGGCCAAGCTGCTGCTGGACCCCGACGGCGAGGGCCACGGGGACCGGCGTTCCGAGCGCGGTGACGGGACCGGCGCCACCGTCAACAACGCCGGGGTCGTCCTGCTCTCCACCGGCTACGGCGCCGACCGGGGGCTGGGCGAGCCCGACGACGCCCGGTTCGCCCAGCCGGTGGAGGTGTTCGGGTTCTCCGGGGGCGCGGCCGTGCTGCGCACCCTGGCCGTGCGGGCCGTCGGCGGGTTCGCGGCGGAGTGGTTCATGTACTACGAGGACACCGACCTGTCGTGGCGGCTGCGCCTGGCCGGCTGGCGCGTCGTCTACGCCCCGGACGCGGTGGTCTGGCACCGTCACGCGGCGAGCTCCGACGCCGCGTCGCGGCTGTTCGCCTTCCACAACGAGCGCAACCGGATCCTCATGCTGGCCCGCAACGCCCCCGCCCGGGTCACCGCGACGGCGATGGCCCGCTTCGCCCTCACCACGGCGTCCCTCGCGGTGAAGAGGGTCGCCCGCCGCGAGGTGCCTCCGGCTGCGGTCTTCGACGTCGGCCTCCGGCTCGAGGTGGCCCGCGACGTCGTCGCCCGGCTCGCACCGACGCTCCGCCAGCGTCGCCAGGGCCCCCGGGTGCGCTCGCGCCGGGACGTGCACGCCCGGTGGGCCGGCGTCGCCGAGCGGCCCGTCCCGACGGGGGGCTGAGGTGCGGATCGGCGTCGACGCCACGCCCCTGCTGGGACGACGGACGGGGATCGGCACCTACACGGACCACCTGGTCCGGGCGCTCGCCGCCCGGGAGGGCGACCGGATCACGGCCACGGCCTTCACCCTTCGTGGCCGGCACGAGCTGCGCGAGGCGGTGCCGCCCGGCGTGGACGTGCGCGTCCGCCCGGTGCCGGCGCGGGGGTTGCGCGCGGCCTGGTCGCGGGGCGAGTGGCCGCCGGTGGAGCTGCTCTGCGGACCGGTCGAGGTGTTCCACGCGACCAACTTCGTGCTGCCGCCCACCGGCCGGGCCGCCGGGGTGCTGACCATCCACGACCTGGCCTACCTCAGCCGGCCCGACACCGTGTCGACGGCTTCACAGGCCTACCGGGAGCTCGTTCCCCGGGGGCTGGAGCGGGCGGACGTCGTGCTCACGCCGAGCGCCGCCGTGGCCGAGCAGGTGTGCGACGCCTACCGGGTGGACCCCGAGTGCGTGCGGGTCACCCCGCTCGGCGTCGACGCCGAGTGGGCCGCGACGCCCGTGCCCGACGCGTCGTTCCGCCGGGCCTACGGCCTCCCCGAGCGCTACCTCGTGTCGGTGAGCACCCTGGAGCCGCGCAAGAACCTGCAGGCTCTCGTCGACGCCTACCTCGGGTGGGCGGCGCACGACGCCGACGCCCCCGGCCTGGTCCTCGTGGGGGGCGCCGGGTGGGGCGATGCCCTGCGGGTCACCGGACCGGGGAGCGACCGGGTGGTGCGGACGGGGCACCTCGCGCCGAGCGACCTGCGGCAGGTCGTCGCCGGGGCCGCGGCTCTCGTCTTCCCCTCCCTCGACGAGGGGTTCGGCCTGCCCCCGCTGGAGGCCCTAGCCTGCGGGGTGCCCGTCCTGGCCAGCGACCTGCCGGTGACTCGCGAGGTGCTGGGCGACCAGGCCACCTTCTGCGAGGCCACGGATCCCGAGGCGCTGCACGCCGGGCTGCGCGACGTGGTCGACCGTCCCGTCGGCACCCCGTCGTCGCGTCGCGAGCACGCGGCGCGCTACACCTGGGAGCGATGCGCCGCGCTGACCCGGGAGGCCTACTCGGCCGCGGTCGAGGGGTCGGGGCGGTCGCCCGGCCGGTGATCCAGCCGCAGCTCGCCCGGGATGGTGCGCCGGGTGGCGCCCTGGAGACGGACGCCGCCGATGCGGCCGTGCGCGATGAGCGTCTCGTCGGTGTAGACGCCGAGGTTCAGGGTGAAGTCACCTGGGATGTCGGGCAGCTCGTCGATGGTCCAGTCGAAGGCGGTGCGTCCGGGGCCGGTCTCGTCGGGGCGCAGGACGTACCAGAGGGGGTCGATCTCGATGACCGGCTCCCGCTCAGCGGAGCTGGTGAGGTGCAGGGACAGCTTGGCCCCGAGGGGTAGGCGCTCGATCCACTCGATCTCGCCGCGGACGAGCACCGACGAGCCACACTCGAACTCCTCGATCGGCTCACCGCTGCCCGGGTCGCAGATGGCCATCTCGCTCACCGTGGCCAGCTCGCCCTTCTCGCTCTCGACGAGGTCGACGCCGAGGATGCGGTTGAGCTGGGTGACGGCCTCGCCGGGACGACCGTCGTAGACGACCTCGCCGTGGCTGAGGAGCACGGCGCGGGTGCACAGCTGCTCGACCAGGCCGGCCGAGTGCGAGACGAAGAGGATCGTCTTGCCCTGCTCCTGGAACGAGGCGATCCGGTCGAGGCACTTCTTCTGGAACGCGGCGTCGCCGACGGCCAGGACCTCGTCGACGATGAGGATGTCGGGGTCGATGTGGACGGCCACCGAGAAGCCGAGCCGCACATACATGCCCGACGAGTAGTGCTTGACCGGGAACTCGATGAACTCGCCGAGCTCGCTGAAGGCGACGATGTCAGCGAACAGCCGGTCGGTGTCGTGACGGGGGACCCCGAGCAGGGCGGCGTTGAGGTAGATGTTCTCGCGCCCCGTCAGCTCGCCGTCGAAGCCGGCTCCGAGCTCGAGGAGCGAGGCCACCCGGCCGTGGACCGCCACGGTGCCCTCGTTGGGCCGCAGGATGCCGGCCAGCACCTTCAGGAGGGTGCTCTTGCCCGACCCGTTCGGGCCCATGAGCCCCACGGTCTCGCCCCGGCGCACCTGGACGGAGACCCCGCGCAGGGCCCAGAAGACCTCGGCCTGCGTCTGCTCGCGGCGCACCAGCCGTTCCTTGATGCTCGTCGCGCGCCGCTGGTAGCTGTTGAACTTCTTGCTGACCCCGGACGCGTCGATGAGGACCTCACCGGTGTCGGGCGCGTCGCGGTCAGCGGGCGCCACCACGGCGGCGTCCTGGACCGCGACGACCTCGTCGACCTCCACGGCCTCGGCGGCCTTGGCGACCTCGGCGACCTCGGCGACCTCCGCCACGTTTGCGGCCTCGGGAGCGCGCCGGTCGGCGTGGGGTGTGCTCGGCGTGGTGGTGCTCACAGGTCCTCGGCGAAGTCGGCCGACAGCCGCCGGAACTGCCAGATGCCGAGCCACAGGACTCCCAGCGCCACGACGCTGCCGATGCCAAGGGCCTTGATGTAGAACCAGATCGAGTCGCTGGGCAGCAGCAGCTCGTTGGTGTCGGGGTAGAACACGATGCCGTAGAGCGCGCGCTGGAAGGAGATGACCACGCCCGCCATGGGGTTGAGGTAGTAGGCCCACTGCGCGAGGCCGTCACCGGTGAACTTATGCACCAGGCTCGCGGGGTAGATGATCGGCGTGAGCCACATCCAGGCGAAGAGGGCGACCTCGAGGATGTGCTGGGTGTCCCGCAGCCGCACGGTCGAGGCGGCCACGAAGAACCCGAGCCCCACGGTCATGGTGATGGCCACCGCGAGCGCCGGGATCAGCAGCAGCAGGTGGGGCCGGATCGGCGGCATGTTGAGGACGAAGAACGCGGCCAGGAGGACGAGGTACTGCAGGGCCACCTGCACCCCGGCGAAGCCGATCGACGCCAGCGGCAGCGAGGAGTGGGAGAAGGGGACCTTCTTGACCAGGCCGGCGTTGCCGAGGATCGAGGTGGCGGCGCCGCTCACGCCCATCGTGAAGAAGTTCCAGACCAGCATCCCCGACATGAGGAACAGGCCGAACTTCGGGACCCCGGACTTGAAGACCACCGCGAAGACGAAGGTGTAGACGACGAGCAGCAGCAGCGGGTTGGCCAGCGACCAGATGAACCCCAGCGAGGACCCCTGGTACTTGACCTTGAGGTCCTTGCGGACCAGCTGGCTGATCAGCTCGGTGCGTAGCCGCGTCTGCGGGTTGTCGGGCTGTAGCGCGAGCCTCATCCCAGTCCTCTCCTAGCCACCACGAGCTCGTGTGGCAGGCTCACGATACCCGGCAGAGGTGGGCCGACCGCCCAGACCGGAACGCCACGACGGCAGGAGAGTCCCGTGGGTGCCTCCGACCGGTTGACGGTGGGGCTGCTCGCCGCCCAGCTCATGGCCCGGGTGCCCGGCGGCACCGGTCGCTACACCAGCGGGCTGCTCGAGGCCCTCGCCGCGACGAGCACGCCCGCGCGGTCGGTGGAGGCGCTGCTGCCGCTCGGCCCGCTCCCGGCCGGCCTGCCGCCGGTCGCCGTACGCCGCGTCCCGGGCCCCGACCGGGTCCTGGCCCGGCTGTGGGAGCGTGGGTGGCCGCCCCGTGTGGGGGGTGTCGACGTGGTCCACGCCCCCACCCTCCTCGTGCCCCCCGTCTCGGATGGCACGCGGCTGGTGGTCACCGTCCACGACGTCGTCCCGTGGAGCCATCCGCAGACGCTGACCCCACGCGGGGTCGCCTTCCACCGGCGGATGGCCGAGCGGGCGGCGCGGACCGCCGCCGTGGTCGTGGCCCCCACGCATACGGTCGCGTCGGCCCTGCGGGAGGTGCTCGGCCCCGGGGTCGATCTGCGCGCCATCCCCCCGTTCCTGCCGCAGCTGCCGCCGGCGGAGAGCATCGCGTCGCTGCGGAGCCGACTGGGCGTCTCGGGGGAGTACGTGCTCTTCGTGGGCACGGCGGAGCCCCGCAAGGGCCTCGACGTCCTCGTGCCCGCCATGGCCGCGGCGAGCCTGGCCGGGCTCACCCTCGTCGTCGTCGGTTCCCGCGGCTGGGGCGACGTGCAGGTCGATGCGCTCGCCGCCGCCGCGGGGGTCGGCGACCGGGTATGCGTGACCGGCCGGGTCGACGACGCGGCGCTCGCGGGGCTCTATGACGGGGCGCGGGTCGTGGCCGTGCCGAGCCGGGCCGAGGGGTTCGGGCTGCCCGTGGTGGAGGCGATGTCGCGGGGGGTCCCCGTGGTCACCAGCGACGACCCCGCACTCGTCGAGGTGGGGGGCGGGGCGAGCCTCGTCACCCCCGTCGCCGACGTCGACGCGCTCGCGGCGGCACTGGCGACGGCCGCGTCCCCCGGACCCGAGCGGGAGCGCCTCGTACGGGCCGGTCGGGAGCGCGCCGCCACCTACTCCACGGACGTGACGGTGGACGCGCTCTGGAGCCTGTACGCCGAGGTGGCGGGCGTCAGTACGGGTCGGGGTCCCACGGGTGGTTCGGGTTGATGTAGAAGTCCTTGGGCGCGATCGACACCGGCGAGCACTCCCGCGTCCCTCGGTCCATGCACTCCTGGAACGTGGCCAGCTCCTGCGGGGAGGGCACGCGCGAGTAGGCGGGGATCACGAAGCCGGCCGCGATCCCGGGCACCGTCATCAGCAGGGCCACCGCCCCCACGACGGCGGCGACGAGGTGCCGTCGCCGGCGCGGACCGCCCGCGCGCGCCCGGACGACCGCGCTGACCCACCCGGCGACGAGCAGGAGCAGGAGGAGGGCCGAGGGCACGAGCACGTGCCGGTCGCCCAGGGTCGGGTCGATGAGCACGGTGTCGTAGGTGCGCACGGCCCAGGCGAACGCGAAGACCGTCACGGCCAGGGCCACGAGGCCGCGCCCACCGAGCTCGACGGCGATGAGGGCGACGACGGCCAGGAGCCAGAGGGTGGCGACGCTGCGCAGGATTCCACCCGCGTCGAACTGGGCCACCGACTCGAGCTGGGAGGTCAGCAGCTCCCCGGGGATGCGCTGCACGTAGGCGCGCGGCAGGCGCTCGAACGTGTAGGTCGCCGCCACCCGACCGGAGTGGGCGAAGACGAGGAGCTCGGTCGCGGAGGTGACGGCGACGACCCCGGCGAGCACGGCGTTGTAGCGCCGGCGGTCGCGCCACCACCGGTAGGCGAACACCGGCGAGAAGAAGACGACCAGGGGTCCGGACAGGCCGAGCAGGGCGACGGCCGTCAGCTCGGCGACCCGCCCCCACGTCGTGCGGGGGGCCCGCGAGAGGCCGAGCACGAGAAGGCCCACGCTGCCCACGAAGATCAGGGAGGCCACCACGGTGGCCGTCTCCCAGAACTGCGGCACCAGGCAGAGCACCACGAAGGCCAGGCCGCGGCCCCAGGCCGTGGGGATGAGCCGCTCCATCCGGCGGCTGAGGACGAGGGAGAAGGCCCCCACCGTCACCACCAGGCTGTAGACCGCGTAGGCCACGGGCACCGCCGGGAGGCCCCAGGGGGAGACCAGGGCGGCCCCCAGCCGGGGCACGAGGTGGAGGTATCCGGCGTACGGGCGCCAGATCGCTCCGGCGCCGATCTCCTGCGCCTGGAGGTAGAAAACGAGGCCGTCCTCGGCGAAGACCCCTGCCGGGTGCATGCGGGTCCACAGCCGGGCGAGCAGGAGGGCGACGCCGAGGACCAGGCTGGCGGCGACGACCACCTGGGCCCGCCTACGGCGCACCCGGTCGCCGGTCGGCGACGAGCCGGCGACCACCTGGGCCCGCCTACGGCGCACCCGGTCGCCGGTCGGCGACGAGCCGGACCGGGAGGTGTCGGCGCTCGTCGTCAGCGGGGTCGTGTCATGCATCCGCGGCGTCGATCCAGGCACAGAGCCGGCCGACGCCTTCCCGGACCATGACCTGAGGGGTCCAGGACAGCTCCTGGACGGAGTCGGTGATGACGCAGGACGCGTGGCGCACGTCTCCGTCGCGGAACCGACCGTTGACCTGGGGCTCCGGTGCGCCGTAGTGCTCCGCGGTGATCCGGGCCAGCCGCATGATGCTCGTCGCCTCGCCGGACCCGATGTCGTACGCGTACTGGTTGCCCGTCGAGGTGAGGGTCCCGGCGAGGATGGCCGCCGCCACGTCGTCGATGAAGACGAAGTCGCGGATGATCTCGCCGTCCTCGTAGACCGGGATGACCTCGCCGGCCTTCGCCTTCTGCGCGAAGAGGGAGACGATGCCGGTGTAGGGGTTGATGAGGGACTGGCCCGGCCCGTAGACGTTCTGGAGCCGGAAGAGCACCGGCGTGACATTCATCGCCAGGCACCACGAGGTGAGGATGTTCTCCTGGGCCAGCTTGGTCGCCCCGTACACGCTCGTGGGGGTGGGAGTCACCGTGCGGGAGCGGAACGGGGTGGCGGCCAGGCTCGGGAAGTCCCAGGTGCCCGCCTCGAGCATGGCGCGCGAGCGCTGGCCGGGGTAGGTCACCGTGCCGGCGCCGTCCACCCAGGCGCCCTCGCCGTAGACCGCGCGGCTCGAGGTGAGCACCACCCGCTCGGGCAGGACGTCGTGCCGCACGAGGGCGTCGAGCATCTGCGTCGTGCCCACGACGTTGACGAGGGCGTGCCGAGTCGCCTCGGTCAGGGACTGGCCGGTGCCCGTCTCGGCCGCGAGGTGGATGACCGCCGTGGGGGCGACGTCCGCGAGCAAGGCGTCCCAGTCGGCCGCCACGGTGACGTCACCCTTGACGAACTCGACGCGCGGGTCGAGGGCGGCCGGGCGGTCCTGGGTGGGGTGCACCTGGGGGTGCAGGTTGTCCATGGCCACCACGCGGTCGAAGTGGTCCGGCAGGAGCGTGGACAGGGCGCAGCCGATGAACCCGGCGCCGCCGGTGACCAGGGCGGTGGTTGGCATGGATCAGGCTCCTGTGGGGGTGTGCGGGAGGAAGCGGTCGGGCCGCAGGGACGAGAGAGGGGCTCGCTCAGGGGGCGCCGTGTCGTTCCAGGGCCCTCTCGGTGACCCGCTCGCCCGTCGGCTCAGGCGCCGGCGGAGCGGCCGTCTCTACCGTCGGCGAGGGCGCCGCTCCGGGCCCCGGGGGCACGGGGTGTCCGGTGTGTGCGAGGTGGACGCGCTCGGACGGCATGAGCGTCACCAGCTCCTCCTCGGCCCGGTCGTCGCGCAGCGCCGCCTCGTCGCGGCGCATGACGTGGGCGTAGTGCGTGGAGGAGAAGTCGGGGTTGACGATGGCGCGCTTGATCCGGGTCTCGAGGGGCTGGAACCGGCGCAGCAGCGCGGCGAGCCATCGGGGGGTCCAGTTCTTCAGCGCCAGGGCCCGCTTCTCGAGCAGGTGCCAGCTGAGGAAGGCGGCGCCCGTGCAGAGCACGACGATGACGACGTGGTAGCCGATCCACCCCAGCTTGTAGACGCCGAAGAAGGCGGTGAACTGCATGATCGGCCAGGCGTAGATGTACGTGCCGTAGGAGAGGTCGCCGTAGCGCTCCCAGTTGCGCAGCGGCAGGCGTACGGCGCACCACATGATGACGTACAGGAAGGCGAACTGGCCGTAGACGTTCCACCCCGAGGCGATGAAGTACGTGAACACGGCGATGCCCGCGGCGGCGACCGCCAGCCGGTCGTCGATGGGGATCTTCTCGGGCCAGAGCGCGAACATCATGCCGAAGAAGAACGGCGTCAGCAGCATGATGTTGAAGAAGTTGCTCATGAGCGGGTGCAGGATCGAGGTGTTCGCGTTGACCGACAGGAACGTCAGGCTGTTCATGACGAGCATGAAGACGAAGGCGATCGAGGCGATCTTGCGGTAGCCGAGGACCCCGAAGAGGCCCAGGACCCCGATGAGCAGGTACCCCTTGAACTCGTAGAACAGCGTCCAGGCCGACCCGTTCCAGTCCAGCGTGCAGCACTGGGCGAGCGGGGTGCCCGCCCCGAGTCCGGCGATCCCCTCCTGACGGATCTTGAGGAACGCGTTGTCGAGGACGTAGGTGATGGGGGAGTCACCCGTGGTGAGGAACCCGGACAGCGACCCGTTGACCCGCCAGAACGCGATCGGGGCCAGCACGAACGCCGTGACGAGCAGGGCGGCGTAGAACGCCGGCAGGATGCGCAGGAAGCGGCGCCACAGGTAGCGGAAGACCGACGAGCGACCCATCCGGCTCTTGGTGATGAGGAAGCCGCTGAGGAAGAAGAAGCCGGAGACCGCCACCCCGCCGAACGACTGCTGGTCGGTCCACTGGTTGCCCAGGCTCTTGCCGCCGTAGAAGCCGCCCAGGGGGCCCGCGTGGGAGAAGATGACGATGAAGGCCAGCGCCCAGCGCAGGAACCCGATGCTGTTGCTGCGCGGGTCGAAGGCCTTGTCCAAGGTCATCGCCATGATGTGGCGCCCCCTCCGTCCGTCGCGGTCCCGCGGCGGTTCGTCCGCGTACGCACTTTAGCCGAGGGTCGCCCCCGCCTCCGGTGAGTCGCGCCTTCGGTGGAGGGCGTGTCCTGCGTCATCGCCGGCGCCCGCCCAGCCGGCCGAGGGCGTCCCGGGCCACGCGGTAGGCCGGTCGCGCGCTGCGTCCGAGCCTGGGGTAGCGGCGGTCGACCTCCCGCCGGATGACCGGGAGGATGCTGTCCTGGGCCTCGAGCTCACGGATGAACTCGAGCTGCTGCTGGGTATGCGCAGGGAGCGCGGACGACACCTTCTGCAGCTTGTACTCCAGGAACGGGTAGTTCACCGACGCCCAGTCCAGCGTCATGACGCACCGGACGTGCCACCCGGCCGAGAGCGCCGAGTAGCCCAGGAGCAGCTCCTGAGCCGGCCCGAGGTGGCCGTCGGCGTAGTCGGCGTGCTTCCAGGGTCGGCTCATCAGGGTCGCCAGGGACTCCGGGCGGGCCCAGAACATCCCGCCGTACGGCGCCAGCGGGGTGTCGGGGTCGAAGAGGGTCCGCATCCCCGTCTCGCGGGCCACCTCGAGGGCGGCGAGACGGTGCTCGCCCCACCCGTGCCCCATGGTGGGGAAGCCGATGTGGACCGCCGGAGGGAAGACCATGCCCAGGGTCGGGTGCTCGGCGAAGAGCTGGAGGACGCGGCGCACGTAGCCGCCGGTGGCCAGCACGTTGTCGAGGTTGTGGTCCTCGAGGAGGTGAGCGGCGTTGGACTCGTCGTCCGGAGGCCGCACCGTGTGCACGTGGCAGACCAGGTCGTACCCGCCGCCCTCCAGCAGCTCGCGGCCCTCGACAAGGAGGGCCGCCATGTGGCCCCCCCGGTCGTCGGCGACCGGACGCACGTCGACCCGCATACCCGCGTCGTCACCGCCCGGGTCGGGGGCGAGGGCGCTCGTCACCTCGTCGACGTGGCGGGTCGGCGTCGTGACGACGACGTCGGACCCGGGGGGTAGATGGCGCAGGGCGGTGACCAGGGGACCCATCGACCGCGGGTCGCTGACGTGGGCGAGGCCGAGGACCCGGGTCCCACCGTGCGCCTCCCCGTCGGTCGGGGGGTCCGTCTCCGGCAGCATCTCCAGGAGCGAGAAGTTCGTGTAGAGCACGCGGGGCTCGGCGACGCGGGCGACGTTGCGCCACACCAGCTCGAGGGGGTAGTCGGTCCGCTCCAGCTCCTGGAGGACCCGGCGGCCGATGATCGCGTTGCGCTCGAGGAACATCGGCTCGTGGAAGAACTGGCGGCGCTTGACGATCGGGCACCGGTCGGCGAGCAGCATCGGGGCGCTCTCGAAGATGGCGTGCCCGGTGGGGTAGTGCTCCTCGGGCCAGGCCGCCACCCACCGGAACCCGGCGTGCTCGAAGTACGCGGTGAACCGGGCCTCGTAGCTGAGCACGACGTCGTCGTAGGTGACGAGCGGCGGCATGCTCGCCCAGAAGTCGCGCCACTCCAGCGACGTGAACATCCGCCGGCGCACGGTGACCCAGTGGGTCTGGAGGTGGCGCTCGAGGATGCCGGTGGTGTTGGCGAAGGGGTTGGGGTCGACCTCGGGGTGTGAGCTGATGCCCCAGAAGTCCACCGGCTCGGCGGCCATCCGGTCGAAGACCTCGGCGAAGGGGTAGACCGGGGCGAAGAAGGTCGAGTTCATGAGGATGAGCTCGTCGTACTCGGCCAGGCGCGCCTCGCCGAACGTCGCCATCGCGGCCGTGAACGCCCCGACGTCCCACCCGGTGTTCTCCCGCACGAGCACCGTGTCGGCCACCTCGTCGAGGGCCGCCCGACCCTCGGGCGTCAGGTCGGAGTTGGAGACGACGAACACGTGGTCGACGAACGGGCGCAGCGCCCGCAGCTTGTAGGGGACGTAGTCGTCGACGATGCCGTCCCTGTCGTGGAACAGATAGAACAGCACGCGCCGCACGGAGGCCTCCAGTTCGGTGGTGTGGTCGGTGGTGTGGTCGGTGGGTTCCATGGTCGCTCCCTAGCGGCCCAGCGTGCGGCGGCCGATGGCCCGCGCCATCCGGTAGCCCGGGCGGGCCGCCTTGGCCGCTCGCGGGTAGCGACGGTCGACCTCGCTCTTCATCGCCCCGAGGAGGTTGGTCTGGGCCCGCGCCTGCTGGAGGTACTCGAGCTGGTCCTGGGTCTGCGCCGGGAGCAGCGCGGCCACCTTCTGCAGCTTGTACTCCAGGAAGGCGTAGTTGATGGAGGCCCAGTCGCGGTTCATGACCGAGCGCACGTGGTAGCCGGCGTCGAGGACGGTGTAGGCCAGCAGACGCTCGAGGACGTGGGGCAGGCCGCCGTCGCGGTAGCCGCCCTCGTCGGGGAAGTCGGTCCACGCCCACGGGAAGTCCACCAGCTTGCGCATGGCCTCGGGGCGCGCCCAGAACATCGACCCGTAGGGCGCGATGGGGGTGCTGGAGTCGAAGACGACCGACAGCCCGAGCTGGTGGGCGACGCGCTGGGCGAGCGGCCGGTTCGTGAACCACGCGTGCCCGAGCGTCGGGTAGCCGATGTTGATGACCGGCGGGAAGACCATCCCGAGGGTCGGCTGCTCCTGGAACAGGCGCAGGACGTTGGCGACGTAGCCCGGGGTCCACAGCAGGTTGTCGAACATGTGGTGCTTGAAGAGGTCGGCCGTGTTGTAGCTGTCCTGGGGCGACTTCTTGGAATGCACCCGGCAGATCAGGTCGTAGCGACCGGCGTCGAAGACGTCCTTGGAGGCCAGGAGCATCGCGCTGGTGTCGCGGCCTCGGTTGTCGGCCACGATGCGGACCTCGACGTGGTTGACGTGGAAGCGCTCCAGCGCCTCGAGGATCGCCGTGCGCTTGGTCTTCGTCGTCGTGGTGACGTAGAGGTCGTAGGGGACCGGGATGTGGTCGAGGTAGGACATGACCTCCGGCGTCATGTCGTCGTAGAACATGTGCGCGAGGACGGCGATGCGCGGAGCCGGCTCGGGGCGCCAGCCGGTGTCGACCTCGTCGAGGATCTCGAGCAGCGAGAAGTTGGTGTAGAGGTGCCGTGGCTCGCCGGCCCGGACGACGTTCCGCCAGACGAGCTCGGCCGGGTAGCCGGTGCCATCCAGCGCCTCGAGGATGCGGCGCCCGAGGACGGCACGGCTCTCGACGTAGGCGGACTCGTGGAAGAAGATCCGCCGCTTGAGGATGGGGAAGCGGTCGCGCAGGAGCAGGGCCGCGCTCTCGAAGGAGGCGTTCTCCGTGGGGTAGTCCTCGTCGCGCCAGGCGGCCGCCCAGGAGAACCCGCGGTCGGCGAAGTGCTGGGTGAAGGTCGCCTCGAAGCGCTGGATCGACTCCTGGTAGGAGCGGATGGAGCGCACCGAGGCCCAGTAGTCGGTCCACTCGAGCGAGGTGAACATCGGACGGCGGACGGCGATCCAGTTGGTCTGCAGGTGGCGTCCGAGGGCGCGGCTCGGGTCCTCACCGGGTCCGGGCTCGATGGGGCCGTGGGAGCTCAGACCCCAGAAGTCGACGGAGACCTCGGCCATCCGGTCGAAGACCTCGGAGAAGGGGTATACCGGCCCGAAGAAGGTGTAGTTCATGAGGACGAGCTCGTCGTACTCGGCCAGCCGCTCGGACCCGAACCGGGTCATGGCGGCGTCGAAGGCCCCGACGTCGAAGCCCACGTTGTCGCGCACCCAGACGACGTCGGCGACCTCGTCCAACGCCGTCCGGCCCTCGGCCGTCAGCTTGGAGTTCGAGACGACGAAGATCGTCTCGGCGTGCTCACGCAGGGCCTTCAGCTTGTAGGGGACGTAGCCGTCGACGATCCCTTCCTTGTCGTAGAACAAGTAGAAGATGATGCGCCGCATCGGGGTGGGTCCTCCTCGTCGCCGTGCGCGACATCATGAGCCGAAGGCTGGTCGCCGGACCAACTAAACCGCATCTTCGCGACGCCGCCACATCGTGCCGCCCCGGGGACCGGCCCGAAATGTCCCCACGCGATGTCTCAGGAGCGGCGCAGCGCGCGCCTCGCATACGACCCGAGGAGACGGAGGGAGGAGCTGCGCAGGTGGTGGACCGACGCGTCGAGCGCAGCCAGGCGGTCGACGGTGCGGGTCAGCAGCTCGGCGGCCCGGTCGTCGCGCAGGGCCGCGTGCTTGGACTCCTCGAGGAGCCGCTCCACCATGGCGCTCTGACGCTGCAGCTGGTCGCCGAGCTCACCCACGCGACGGGAGAGGCTGTCGACCTGGAGGTGTAGGGCGCTGACGGAGTCGCCGAGCGCCCCGGCGCGGTCGCCGGCGAGCCGCCGGTCGCGGTCGAGGACCTCGGCGAGGTGCAGGAGGGGGCCGAGCCCCGCCCCGTTCTCGACGTCGCGGCGCAGCCAGGCGTCGCGGACGGTGAGGTCCCAGCGCTCGTGCTCACCGGTCTCGGCTGCGACGCTGTTGCCGTCGTCGCCGCTCGCCTGCGGCCGCTGGTGCCAGAACGCGAGGGGCGGCCCGTCGAGGAAGCCCACGCGGTAGCGGCTGACCAGCCGGAGCATGAAGTCCCAGTCCTCCAGCACCGGGAGGGCCTCGTCGTAGAGACCCGTGACCTCGTGGACGGCCCGCCGGTAGACCAGTGAGATCGGCGGCGCGTAGTCGCGCCGGATCATGTCGAACAGGGTGATGGCGTGGTTGTCGGCCGCGAGGATCTCGCGGCGGTCCTCGACGACCTGCGCCCCGTCGATGTGCTCGAAGACCACCTCGGTGCGCGCGGCGACACCCATGTCGTCGGCGTCGTCGACGAGATGCGCGACGGCGCGGGCCAGGAACTCGGGATTCCAGGAGTCGTCGTCGTCGTGCACGGCCACGAACGGGGCGGCGCTCGCGGCGAGGCCGGCGTTGAGGGCCGCGGCCCGCCCGACGGACGCTTCGTGGTGGACCACCTCGACGCGCGCCCTCACGTCGTCGGGCAGCTCGGCGAGGAGGGCGTCGACCGGCTCGCGGTCGCCGCCATCGTTGACGACGACGACCGCGACGTCGTCGTGGGTCTGCGCGGCGATGCTGGCCAGCGCCCGGCGCAGCAGCACCGGGCGGTTCTTGGTGCGGACGACCACGGCGACGCCGCGCGGAGACGGGGTGGGGTCGGTGCTCATGTCGACGTCGGTGCTCCATCCGGATGGTGTTGAGGTGGGTGGCGACGCCCTGCCCCGGATCGTGCCGTCGGTGGCCCCCGTGGTCGGGCAGCCTAGCGAGTGCGGACGGTCGGCGCGGGGACCTGGCGGAGCGACGCGGACCGGTAGGTTTGGCCGCGGCCCCGAGAGCCACCGGGGCCGCCCCACGACGGTGGCTCGTGCCTATCTGGGAGGAATGCGGATGCTACGCGTCCTCGTCGACGCCACCGCGCTGCCGGAGAACCGCGGCGGCGTAGGGCGCTACGTCGACGAGATCGTCACCCGGCTGCCGGCCCTGGGCGTCGAGGCCCACGTGGCCGCCCAGCCCCGCGACCGGGACGCGTATGCCGCGCAGCTGGGTCCCGACCACGTCCACGTCTCCCCGGGCTGGGCGGCGAGCCCGGCGCCGCGGCTGGCGTGGGAGCAGACCGGGCTGCCCCTGCTCGTGCGGCGGCTCCGGCCGGACGTCCTGCACTCGCCGCACTACACGCTGCCCCTGGCGACGACCGTGGGCCGGCACCCCAAGGTCGTCGTCACGCTGCACGACGCGACGTTCTTCAGCGACCCCGAGCTGCACCTCGGGGTGAAGGCGCGCTTCTTCCGCCGCTGGACCGCGCTCAGCTCGCGCCGTGCCGATGCGCTCATCGCCCCCAGCGAGGCCACCCGGTCCGAGGTGGTCCGGCACGCCGGGGCCGACCCCGCACGCATCACCGTGGTGCCCCACGGCGTCGACCACGAGCGGTTCCGGCCGCCCACGGCGGACGAGCTCGCGGAGGTCCGCCGCTGGCTGGGACTGGGCTCGTCCGACGCCTACGTCGCGTTCCTCGGCACGCTCGAGCCCCGCAAGAACGTGCCGGCGCTGATCCGGGCCTACGTCACGGTGTGCGCCGACCGGGCCGCCCCCCCTGCGCTCGTCCTCGCCGGCGGCAAGGGGTGGGACGACGGCATCGACGCCGCCCTGGCGGAGGTGCCGGCCGGGCTGCGCGTCATCCGCCCGGGCTTCGTGCCCGACGGCCTGGTGCCCGCGCTGCTCGGCGGCGCCACCGTCGTGGCCTACCCCGCCTTCGGTGAGGGTTTCGGGCTGCCCGTGCTCGAGGCGATGGCCTGCGGGGCGGCGGTCCTCACGACCCGACGGCTCTCCCTCGCCGAGGTGGGCGGCGACGCCGTGGCGTATGCCGCGTCACCGGACGCCGCCGACGTCGCGGTCACCCTGGCCGCCCTGTTGGACGACCCGCGTGAGCGCGACCGCCTGGGGGCTGCCGGTCTGCAGCGCGCCGCGGGCTACACCTGGGACGCCGCCGCCCGGGCGCACGTGGCCGTCTTCGAGCGGGTGCTGGTCCCGGTCCCGGTCGGAGGCCGGTCATGACGCCCGAGGCCCCGGCCCCCGGCCCGGGACCGATCCCCGGCCCCACCCCGCCGGTGCGGGTCGTCGTGGTCACCTACTTCCCCGGCGACTTCCTCGACGAGTTCCTCGCCTCGATCCCCGCGGCCTCGTCCGGGCCGGTCGCCGTGACCGTCGTCGACAACGGGTCGACCGACGGGAGCGTCGAGCGGGCCACGGCCCATCCCGGTGTCGAGGTGGTCGCCTCGGGCACGAACCGCGGCTACGGTGGCGCCGCCAACCTCGGCGTCGCCGGCACCACGGAGGAGTGGGTGCTGGTCGTCAACCCCGACATCGCCTTCGAGCCGGGCGCCATCGACGCGCTGTTCGCCGTCGCTGCCCGTTGGCCTCGCGCCGGCGCGCTCGGGCCCCGGATCCACACCGGCGACGGGATGCTCTACCCCTCGGCGCGCGAGCTGCCTTCGCTCGGTCGGGGGGTGGGGCACGCGGCGTTCGGCTGGGTCTGGCCGTCGAACCCGTGGACCGCGAGCTACCGGCGCGAGAAGGGCGTGCCCACCGAGGGGGTCGTGGGCTGGCTGTCCGGCGCCTGCCTGTTGCTGCGCCGCGAGGCGTTCGAGGCGGTCGGCGGCTTCGACGAGGGCTTCTTCATGTACTTCGAGGACACCGACCTCTGCGAGCGGATGGCGAAGGCCGGCTGGGACGTCGTCTATGCCCCGTCGGCGACCGTCGTGCACCACGGCGGGCACGCGACCTCACGCAACCTCGACGCGATGAGCAAGGCGCATCACGACAGCGCCTACCGCTACCTCTCCCGCCGGTACTCGGGTGCCGCCTGGGCTCCCGTGCGAGCCGGTCTCAAGGCGGGCCTGTGGGGCCGCTACCAGCTGTCGCGCCGGGTCGGCCGGGTCGTGCACGGGGCCGCGCCGACACGGCGCGCCTGACGACCGAGAGGTCTGAGACGCCCGAAGGGTCCATTACGCTGTGGGGCGCCCAGGGGTCCCCAAGAAGGACGGAGTGGAGACCAGTGGTGGAGCACCACAACGAGTTCGAGCACGATGTCGTCGTCGTCGGTGGCGCCGGCCATGTCGGCCTTCCGCTCGCGATCGCGTTCGCGTCGCGCGGCCTCGACGTCAGCATCTACGACATCAACCAGGCCTCGGTCGACGGCGTCAACCGCGGCGAGCTGCCGTTCATGGAGAACGGCGCACAGGACCTGCTGACGCGGGTGCTGGCCGAGGGACGGCTCTCGGCGACGACCGACAGCAGCGTCCTCGGCCGGGCCGAGAACGTCGTGGTGGTCATCGGCACGCCGGTCGACGAGCACCTCAACCCCGACCCGCACGCCGTCCCCCGCGCGCTCGAGGCCGGACGGCACGAGCTGCGTCCGGGTCAGCTCGTCGTCCTGCGCAGCACTGTCTACCCCGGGGTCACCCGCCGCGTGGAGAAGCTGTTCGCCGACAACGGCACGCAGGTCGACGTGGCCTTCTGCCCCGAGCGCATCGCCGAGGGGAAGGCGATGGAGGAGCTCTTCGACCTGCCCCAGATCGTCTCCGCGCGTACGCCGGCCGTCCGCGAGCGTGCGGCCGCGCTGTTCCGCCACCTCACCGACTCGATCGTCGAGCTCGAGCCCGAGGAGGCCGAGCTGGCCAAGCTCTTCACCAACACGTGGCGCTACATCAAATTCGCGGCCGCCAACCAGTTCTACGTCATGGCCAACGACCACGGCCTCGACTACGACGTCATCCGCAAGGCCCTGGCCTTCGACTACCCCCGGGCTGCCGACATGCCTGGGGCCGGCTTCGCGGCCGGTCCGTGCCTGTTCAAGGACACGATGCAGCTGGCGGCGTTCACCGACAACTCCTTCGTCCTGGGCCACTCGGCGATGCTCGTCAACGAGGGTCTGCCGCTCTACCTCGTCTCCCGGCTCGAGAAGAAGTACCGCCTCGAGAACCTCACCGTCGGCATCCTCGGGATGGCGTTCAAGGGCGAGAGCGACGACATCCGCTCGAGCCTGTCCTACAAGCTGAAGCGCATCCTCGAGTTCCGCGCCGAGCGGGTGCTCTGCAGCGACCCCTACGTGACCGTCGACGACTCGCTGCTGCCCCTCGACGAGGTGCTGGAGCAGGCCGACGTGCTCATCATCGGGGCGCCGCACCGGCAGTACCAGAACGTGTCCGCCTCCGTAGAGGTCGTCGACGTCTGGAACCTGCTGGGCAAGGGCACGACCGTATGAGTGTCGCCCTCACCGTCGTCATGCCGGCCTACAACGAGGGAGAGGCCATCGTGCCGGCCCTCGACCGGATCTTCGACGCCGTCGAGTCCGACTGCGAGATCTTCGTCGTCGTCGACTTCCTCGAGGACACAACGGTGCCGGTGCTCGAGGCGTACGCGCGTCACGAGCCGCGGCTCAAGACCCTCGTCAGCACCTACGGGCGTGGGCCGGCGAACGCGATCCGCTACGGCATCGACCAGGTGCGTACGCCCGTGGTCGTGGTGACGATGGCCGACGGCAGCGACGACCCCCGGCAGATCGACGCCCTCGCCCGGCTGGTCGACCGCGGCGTGGTCGTGGCCGCGGCGTCCCGCTACAGCCCGAGCGGCCAGCAGGTGGGCGGGCCCCTGCTCAAGGGGATGCTGTCGCGGGGGGCGGGGCGCTCCCTCGGCATCCTGGCCCGGGTCGGCACCCACGACTCGACCAACAGCTTCAAGGCGTACTCCACCGACTTCATCCGCGAGGTGGGCATCCACAGCCGCAGCGGGTTCGAGATCGGCCTCGAGCTCACCGCCAAGGCCCGCCGGCTCCGTCGGCCCGTCGCCGAGGTGCCCACCATCTGGCTCGACCGCACCCTCGGGGCTTCGAGCTTCGACCTGGCCGGGTGGATCCCGAAGTACCTGCGGTGGTACCGCTTCGCGTTCGGCCCCCGGCTGACCGTCGAGCAGGTCACGACGGCGGCCACCGAGATCGCCCGCCTCAACGCCCAACCCACGACATCGAAGAGGAAAGAGCACACCGCGTGAGCGACAGCCCCCAGCAGAAGGTCCTCGTCTCCGGCTCAGCCGGGTTCATCGGGGGGTACGTGGTCGAGGAGCTGCTCCGGCGTGGGTACGCCGTCGTCGGCATCGACAACTACAGCAAGTACGGCAAGGTCGAGAAGTCCTACGACAGCCACCCCGACTACGACTTCTACGAGGACGACGCCCGCGACGTCCAGATGATGACGAAGCTGCTCGCCGACTGCGACCACTTCATCGCCGGGGCTGCCCTCATCGGCGGGATCTCCTACTTCCACGCGTACGCGTACGACCTCCTGGCGACGAACGAGCGGATCATGGCCTCGGAGTGCGACGCCGCCATCGAGGCGCACCGCAGCGGGAAGCTGAAGAAGGTCACCTACCTCTCGAGCTCGATGGTCTTCGAGTCGACCGAGCACTGGCCGTCCAAGGAGGGCGACGAGCGGCGCATACCCCCGCCGTTGTCCTCCTACGGGTTCCAGAAGCTGGCCGTCGAGTACTTCGCCAAGGCCGCGTGGGACCAGTACCAGCTGCCCTACACGATCGTGCGCCCGTTCAACTGCGTCGGCATCGGCGAGGGCCGGGCGCTCGGCGACGTGGAGATCTCCTCCGGCAACGTCAAGCTGGCGATGAGCCACGTCGTGCCCGACCTCGTGCAGAAGATCGTCAAGGGCCAGGACCCGCTCCACATCCTCGGCGAGGGCAACCAGGTGCGGCACTACACCTACGGCGGAGACCTGGCCGCCGGCATCGTCACGGCCATGGAGCACGAGGCCGCCTACAACAACGACTTCAACATCTCCACGCCGGAGTCGACGAGCGTCCGCGAGCTGGCCGAGGTCATCTGGCGCAAGATCAAGGGCGACGAGCCCCTGCGCCTCGTCAGCGATCCGGCCTACGAGTACGACGTGCAGAAGCGGGTGCCCGACGTCACGAAGGCGCGTGAGGTGCTGGGCTTCGAGTGCACGACCTCCCTCGACGACATGCTCGACGAGGTCATCCCGTGGGTGACCCAGGCGGTCGCCGACGGCCGGCTCTGACGCCCAGGTGCCGGAGCTCTCTCCGCCGGTGACCCGGCGGACCGCCCACGGCGTCGTTGCCGCCCACGGCGTGCATCTCCTGCTGGCCGTCGGGCTCGTCGCCGCCCTGGGACTGCTGGTGACCCAGGCGCGGCGGCTGTGGTTCTTCGGCGACGACTGGGAGTTCCTGGCCTACCGGGGCACGCTCCCCGGCCCGTCGCTCGGCCTGCTCGAACCGCACAACGAGCACTGGTCGACGGTGCCGATCCTCGTCTACCGGGCCGTCTTCTCGGTGGTCGGCCTGCGCAGCTTCCTGCCCTACATGGTGCCGGTGCTGGCCGCCCACCTCGTCATCTGCGTCGTGCTGTTCTGGCTGCTGCGCCGGTTCGGGGCCTCGCCGTGGGTGTCGCTGGGAACGGCGCTGTTCATCGCGTTCTACGGGGCCGGCGCCGAGGACACCCTGTGGGCGTTCCAGATCGGCTTCGTGGGGTCGGTGATGTTCGGGCTGGTGGCCATCGCCGCCATCGACCTGCTGCGTCCGGCGTGGCTGGCCGTGGGCGCCGGCTGGCTGCTGATGCTGCTGGGCCTGATGTCGTCGGGCGTCGGGCTGGCGATGGTGGGGGCGGTCGCGGTGTTCGTGGCGTGCCTGCGCGGGATGCGGTCAGCGCTGGTGCACATCAGCGTGCCGGTCGCCGGGTATGCCGTCTGGTACCTCGTCTACGGGCGGCATGCGGCCAAGCCCATCCCCACCTCGCTCGAGACGCTGCCGCTCGTGCCGCAGTTCGTCTGGACGGGCTTCACCGCGGTCTTCGAGAAGGGCACGGGTATCCCGTCGTCCGGGGCCGCGATCCTCCTCGTCGTGCTGGCGGTGGCTTTCACGCGCACGCTGACCGACCCCCGCCTGCGCTGCCTGGCCTGGGCCGGGATCGCCGGCGCGCTGCTGCACTTCACCATCGCCGGCGTCTCGCGCGTCGCTTCGGGCGTCGACCAGGGCCTGGCTTCCCGCTACCTCTACCTGGGCGCGGTCATGCTCGCGCCCGCGCTGGCCGTGACGCTCGACGCCATCTGGGCCCGCGTGCGCCCCCCCGGTGGGCGGCCCGGTGGCTGGTGGGGGCGATGGCCGTGTTCGTGCTCGTCAACGGGGTGGCCGACACCATCGCGTTCCGGACGCTGCGGGGGCAGTACATCGGTGACCTGCCCGACCGGGTCCCCGCCGGGGTGGCCCTCGTCGAGCGGGGCGCACTGGTGATCAACGACCGGCTGGACCAGATCTACAGCCCCGACGTGACCGTGGGGCTGCTACGTCAGCCGGCCTTCCAACGGTCCCTCCCGGCGGTCGAGCCGGGCGCTGACTCGTTGTTGAGCGCGTCCTCCAACCTGCAGGTGGCGGTCACGCCGAACCCTATCCGCGTGCCTTTCGCCTCGGGGTTCCTCCCGCTCGTGGGGTTCGTCCCCGGGGCGGCCGGCGGAACGGGGTGTGCCTCGTATGCCGCCTCCGGCACCGACGCGCAGCCGGCCAGCCTGCTCGTCAACACCGGCACCGCCGGCGCCCAGATCACCTACACCGGGCCGGCGACGACCATCTCGACCGTGCTCTACAAGGGCGACCTGCACGGCCCGGTCACGCTGTGGCCGGTCTACCCCAACCAGGCGGTGCACATCGGCTCGTCGATGCCAGGGGGCACGCTCGAGGTCCGGTTCAACGGCAGCGGACCGGCGTCGATCTGTCTGAGCTGACCGCTCACTAGGGTGGCGGGATGCTTGCCGCCTACGCCGCCCGCTCCGACGCGAACGACCCGCTCAGCGCCCTCGAGGTGGGGGAGCGGCCCGACCCGCAGCCGAAGCCCGGTTGGACGACGGTGACGCTGCGCGCCGCCGGCCTCAACCACCACGACGTGTGGTCGCTGCGCGGCGTGGGCCTGCCGGCCGACCGGCTGCCGATGATCCTCGGCTGCGACGGCGCAGGCGTCGACCCCGACGGCAACGAGGTCATCGTGCACGCAGTCGTCGCCAGCGACGGGTGGTCGGGCGACGAGACCCTCGACCCCAAGCGCACGCTGCTCTCCGAGCTGCACGACGGGACACTGGCCGAGCAGGTCGCCGTCCCCGCGGGCAACCTCGTGCCCAAGCCGGCCGGTATGCCGTGGGAGACGGCCGCCTGCCTCTCCACCGCGTGGCTCACGGCCTACCGGATGCTCTTCACCAACGCCGCCGTGCAGCCGGGCGCCACCGTGCTCGTGCAGGGTGCGGGCGGCGGGGTCGCGACCGCCCTCGTGCAGCTGGGGTCGGCGGCCGGGCTGCGGATGTGGGTCACCTCGCGTGACGACGCGAAGGGGGCCAAGGCCGTGGAGATCGGCGCCGAACGGGCGTTCGGCTCGGGGGAGCGGCTGCCCGAGAGGGTCGACGCCGTGATGGAGACGGTGGGCGCGGCCACGTGGTCGCACTCGGTGAACTCCCTCAACCCCGGCGGCACCATCGTCATCGCGGGAGCGACGTCGGGGGACGCTCCGACCAAGGCCGAGCTGACCAAGATCTTCTTCAAGCAGCTGAGGGTGGTCGGCTCCACCATGGGCAGCAAGGCCGAGCTCGACCGGCTGGCGCGGTTCGTCACCGACAAGGGCATCACGCCGGTCATCGACTCGGTGCATCCGCTGGCTGACGCGCGTCAGGGTTTCGCACGGATGGTCGACGGCGACGTCTTCGGCAAGGTCGTCTTCACGAGTTCCTGAGCGGCGCGCCGGGGAGGGCGACCTGCACCCGCTGCACGGTGCGCTCGACGACGAGCAGCCCTCGACCGGGCGGCGGTGTTGCTCGGCCGTCGCGCGGGCCCACGGCCAGCCCGAGGACGCGGGTGCCCGGGCGGGGGTGCAGCAGGAGGCCGGTCTCGGTGCGGGCCAGGTCGGTGACGAGTGCGCTCTCGTGCCGCTCGACCACCGACGGTGTCGTCGCCGCCGCGACGAAGCCCAGGTCGTCGTCGACGAGGCGGGCGATCTCCCGGACCACGGGTCCCAAGGGGGTCTGATGCACGGCGTCGTCCACGAGCACGGCGAGGCCCGGGTGGGCCCGCCGGGCGGCGACCAGGCGGTCGAGGTCGTCGGCGCCACCCAGGACGAGCAGCTGAGGGTGGCGGCCGACGAGGCGGCACAGGTCGCGACCGACCGCCGCCACCGGATGCCCCGCTCCCACCAGCCCCTGGGCCAGGGTCGCAAGTGCGGTCGTGCGGCCGCTCGACGGCGGCCCGACCACGAGGACGCGCCGCTGACCCCGGCTGAGCCGGAACCCGACGGCGCGCAGGTCCCCCTCCCGGACGCCCACCACCACCTCACCGTCGCCCACACCCCCGCCTTCACCCCGCCCAGGGGAGGGCGAGGTGGGTCGCCGACAGTCCGCCGCCCGGACCCGTGACGGCAGGACGCATACCGGAGTGGGCCCTTGGTGGTGCGAGCTCCAGCGCCCGGCGACGGCCGCCAGCGCGATGTCCTGGACGGCACCCTCGGCGGACCCGCCGAGGAGGCCGACCTGCACCTCACGGTGGGTGGCCAGGTCGATGGCCCGACCGGGCGGCTGATGCTGGGGAGCGGCGCGGGCGGGCACCCCGGCCAGGGCCAGCTCGACCGGGTCCGGCAGCCGGAGGGCGAGCCGGTGGGTGAGCACCGAGGCCAGTGGCCCCGAGAGCACGGCCCGCCCGCCGGTGACGACGGCGAGCACTCCCACGCGCCGGGCCGGGTCGAGCAGTCCGCGAAGCGTGGCGGCGGCCTCGCCCCCGTCCGCCGCGCTCAGCTGCTCCCACCCGTCCACGAGGACGACGAGCAGCGGGGTCGGCGTGGTCGGCGGCGACGCGGCGCGTTCCCGCACGGCGGCGGCCAGCCGCTCGACCACCAGGGCCACGTGCTCGGCGTCGTGGGTCGAGGCCACCGCGGCGGTGTGCGGCAGGTCGGCGAGCGGGGCCAGCGCACCCGGCCCGATGACGTACACATGACAGGCGTCGGGAGGTAGGGCGTCGGCGAGCGCCCCCGCGATGGTGCGCAGGGCCGTCGTCCGGCCGCTGGCCGGGCCGCCGGCGATGCCGAGGTGGCCGTCGAGCGACCATCGCCAGGGCTCTTGTCGCTGTTCGCTCGGGCGGTCCTCGACCCCGAGCACCAGTGACCGCACCGACCCGGCCGGCGTGGGGTGACCGGACAGGGCGGCGACGTCCACCACCTCAGGCAGCGGCGGCAGCCACGGCGCGGGGGTCGGAGCGATACCCAGGGCGCCCGCGGCGCGACGGGTCGCCTCCACGATCGCCTCGAGGTCGCGGCGCTCGCGGCTGTCGGCATCCAGTGCGGTGGGCACGTTCCCGATGGCCGGACTGGGTTGTCCTGCATCGGGATCGAGTCGCCACCAGTGGGTGACGTCAGTGACGCGGATGGCAGCCCTCGGCTCCGCGCGGCCGGTCACCTGGGCGGTCTGGAGCTCGGTGAGGAAGGTCGACGCGCCACGCAGGAGGGCGCGCCCGGGGGTCGCGGCCGCGATCGCGGACGCGTCAGGGCTCTCGATGACGTCGAGCGAGTCGGTACGGTCACGCACCCGCAGCGCGATGCGCAGGCTCAGGTTGGCGCGCATGTCGGCCGTGACGACCCCACCCGGACGTTGGGTGGCGAGCACGAGGTGGATCCCGAGGGACCGACCCACGGCAGCGAGTCTCACGAGACCGGGGACGAAGTCCGGCAGCTCTTCCACCAGCACCCGGAACTCGTCGACGACGATGACCAGACGAGCCAGCGGCGGCAGGGGCACTGAAGGGTCGGCGGACCGCACGGCGGGCGCCGCGTCACGAAGGCGTTGGTAGGCAACGAGGTCGGTGGCTCCCGCACCGGCCAGCAGTCGCTCACGCCGACGCACCTCCGCGCTCAGGGAGACGAGGGCGCGGCGGGTGAGATGGGGGTCGAGGTCGGTCACCCAGCCCACGACGTGGGGCAGCGCGGCGCAGCCCCGGAAGGCGGCACCTCCCTTGTAGTCGACCAGCACGAACGTCATCTCGTCGGGACGGTTCTCCAGGGCGAGCGAGCACACGAGGGTCTGGAGCAGCTCGGACTTGCCCGACCCGGTCGTGCCGGCGACGAGGGCGTGCGGGCCGTCGACGGCGAGATCCACCTCGAGCGGACCGGCTCCGCCGACGCCCAGCCGGAACCGCGTGCTGCGCGGGCGGACGGTCCACATCGCCCTCAGGGCCTCCGCGTCGAGCGCGCCTCCCGCCTCTACCCTTCCCGGCGCGGTGGTCCGGGTGGTCACCGCCGGATGCCCGTCCAGCAGCCTCACGCGATCGGGCACCCCGCAGGTCGCGGCCGCACTACCTGGTCGGAGCGGCGCGAGGGCTCGGGCGAGGCGCCACGCATACGCAGGCCCGGTTCGGTCGGGCCGCACGGCCAGCTCGGTCCCGTCCGGCAGGCTCAGTGCGGCGTCGGCGCCGTCGAGGGTGAGTACCGCCGTGCCGGGAGGTGCGGGGTCGTGACCGGCACCGTCGCGTGGGTCCTCACCCGTGAGGACGACGCAGCGAGGAGGTCCGGCGGCGTCCAGGAGCCGCTCCACGTCGGGCACCTTCCGCAGCGCCGGCCACCCGTCCAGGACGATCACGAGGAACGGCGTCGAAGCTTCGGGTCGCCCCCTCCGCACATCGGATCCGTCATGGGCATCGAGCGCGTACGCGTCGGGCACCGTCACGGAGCGGACGTGGGGGATCAGCCTCGCGAACGACCAGTCCGAGCACCGGGCCGGCGCGTCGACGAGGACGTCGACGACGACCCGGCTGGGCGCGTGCTGCACGGCCAGTCGGGCCACCAGGTTGGTGACCGTCGCGAGCACCGCCGCCCGCTCGCCGCGCACCCGCAGGGTCCGGTACTCCTGCAGGTCGAGGGCGATGGGCACGTCCGCCAGGGCCGGGGCAGCGGGAGCCATCCCGCCGGTCACCACCGTGAGGCACGGCTGCGACCCGAGCCCGAGCCGGACCGGCAGCGCGGCGGGCGTGGGCGGCATACCGCCTCCGGCCCAGACCTGGTCCGACCGGCTCTCCGCGGCGGCGAGGAGGGCGGCCGGTGGGGGATGGGCCCGCTCGAGCGCTCGCCGTTCCGCGCCCAGGGCGGCCGTCAGCTCCGCCAGCGCCGCGGTGTGCGCCCGGTCGGCCTCGAGGATCTCGGCGCGGCGGGAACGCCGCCGGCCGGTGCGGCTGCTCGCCCAGCTCGCGGCCGAGAGAACCGGTCCGCCGAGCCCGAACAGGAGCATCGTAGGAGATCTCATCACCGCGGCGAGCACGCCGGCCAGGGCGAGCGGGACGAGCAGGGCCAGCAGGGGAAGGCGCGACCGTTCGGGGTCGGGCGGGGCGTCGGGGAACCGGACCTCGGCGGGTGGTGCGGTCGGTGCACCGGCCGCCGGCTCGAGGAGGAGGTGGCCCTGCCCGTCACTCCGGAGCGGTCGCTCACGAGGCACCGGCTGGAGGGAGAGGGTCGTGCAGCCCACCCGGAGCGTCTGGCCGGGGTGGAGGCGGGTCGGGGTGCCGTCGACGCGACGCGCGTCCACCCAGGTGCCGTTCGACCCCCCGAGGTCGCGCACGGTGACCTCGTCGGTGTGCCCGTCCACCTCGACGTGGCGGCGGGAGACTCCGGCATCGGTCAGGCGGAGGTGGGCCCCCGCGGCCCGCCCGACGACGGCCGGACGTCGGCCCAGCCGGCCCAGGGCGAGCACCAGCCCCACGTCGGGTCCGGAGTCGACGCACAGCAGCCACGGCGCCGGGCCGGAGGCCACCGGCGGGGCGGCGTCGACCTCGAGAACCGTGACGACAGCGCCCGCCAGCAGGGGAGGCAGGCCCACGAGAGCGTGTGGCGAGACGGTCCGACCCGCCACCGACAGCCGGCAGGTGCAGCGGCCGTCGCCTACGCCGTCGACCTCAGCGCAGAGCATCGGGGCGAGCTCGGCCGCCGTGGTGGCGGGGTCGCACTCGACGAGCACCTCCCGCTCGACGGGCCCGCGGCGCATCGTCAGCTGGATCCGCATAGCCATCCCCCCTCCGTGGACGGGTCCATGACAACGGATGCCCCCGACAGCGGTCAGAGGTTGTCCACAGGCACGCCGCGAGCGACGTCCCCTCCGAAGACCTGTGGATGCGTCAGCCTGCGATCGGTGACGTCCCCCTAGCATGATCGGCACGGGTCGGTGCAGACGCCGGCGACGGACCCAGAGCGGCGTCAGGGGGTGGGGCAGGTGACCGATGCGGTGCGCGTGGTCGAGGGCGAGGTCCGCGAGCTGATCCGCCGCTCCGGCCTGGACCCGGCTCGTCATCCGGTCGAGGTCAACCGCCTCGTGCAGGACGTCATCGCCGACTACGACGAGCGCTCACTGCACGGAGGGATGCCGGCCATCATCGACCGGCAGGACACCGCGAAGCAGGTCATGGACGTTGTCGCCGGGTTCGGTCCGCTGCAGCGCTACTTCGACGACCCGACCGTCGAGGAGATCTGGAT
>CAVVZM010000012.1:0-76966 GCA_963752705.1 uncultured Actinomycetota bacterium | reverse complement strand
ACTGTCCTGTTCTTCGACTTTTCAGCGTATTGCTACGGTCGATCAGGCGGCTGACCAGCGTCTCCCGCTCGGTCGCGCCGCGCTCGCGCTTGAAGAAGCCGCCGGGGATGCGACCCGACGGAGGAGAACTTCTCCTGGTAATGGACGGTGAGCGGGAAGAAATCCTGCCCCTCCTTGACCGACTTGGCGGCGGTGACGGCGCACAGCACGACGGTCTCGCCGAGCGTCGCGAGCACCGCGCCGTCGGCCTGGCGGGCGACGCGGCCCGTTTCGAGGGTCAGCGTCTTGCCGCCCCACTCGATGCTGACTTTCTTGGTATCGAACATTGGTATTTCCTTCACTCCGGCTGCCCGATGCAGACGGGGCCTATGGTGCGGGCTAGCCGGCCCGCGCGGTGTGGAGCGAGTTGTCGCTCCCGCGCCCCCCGCGCCGGATTGCGGGGGAGCGGATGCGAGAAGGGCGCCCGCAGGCGCCCTTCAAGATTACTTGCGAAGCCCGAGCTTCGCGATGAGATCGGTGTAGCGCTGACCCTCGTTCTTGCGGAGATAGTCGAGCAGCGTGCGGCGCTTGTTGACCATCATCAGCAGGCCGCGGCGCGAATGGTTGTCCTTGGCGTGGCCCTTGAAATGCTCGGTCAGGTTGCGGATGCGCTCGGTGAGGATCGCGATCTGCACCTCGGGGCGCCGGTGTCGCCCTCGGCCGCGGGCATGTTCCTTGACGAGTTCGGTCTTGCGCTCGGCGGTGATCGTCATTCGTATTTCCTCGACATCGGATTACAGGTTGAAGCCACGGACGACGCGGACCTCGCGGTCCCGAACCTCGACCAGCGCGACCGGGATGTTGCCCAGCATCGCGAAGTCGGGGCCCGTCAGCGGCGATCCCGACCAGCACGCGCCCCTGACGGAGCGCCCCTGCCTGGTCGGGAGTGAGGGATAGAGCCGGGATGTCGTCCAGCCCCGCCCTCAACGGCAGGAGTGGTGTTCAAGGCTGCGCGCCTTAGCGGCTTCGGCCAATTTGTCCAGCGTTATCGCGTGGGACGGGTCGAACGGGCCGGCCTTGTACGGCGCAGACGGTTACATAGCCGACGCTTCCCGAGTGATGCGCGATGTCGCGGGCGAGGCTGCGGATGTAGGTGCCTTTTGACACCGGCGCCCGGAAGTGCGCCTCCTCGATCGGCTCGTCGGCCGGCCGTCGGTGCCCCCGACCCGGTTCGTCGAATACAGGTCATGGATCGTAACTCGGCGCGTGAGGCCAGTGTCACGTCACGGCTCGCCATCGCCCTGCGCCCGCGCCAGATCGTAGGCACGCTGACCGTCGACCTTGAGGGCCGAATATGCGGGCGGCACCTGCGCGATTGGCGCCTGTGAACTGCACGCAGCACCGCCACGACCTCCGCCAGCGTAGGACGCTGCGGCGGCGCGATCACCGCGCCCTCGGCATCGAGCGTGTCGGTCTGCTCGCCGAAGCGGACGGTGAACTCATACACCTTGTCGCCGTCGAGCATCCGCCCGGCAAGCTTGGTCGCCTCGCCGATCGCGATCGGCAGCACGCCCGTCGCGAGCGGATCGAGCGTGCCGCCGTGACCGACCTTGGCCTTGCCGTAGCCCGCCGTCGCGCAGCGCCCGCTTCACCGCACGACACGCCCTGCGTCGAGCCAGCCCCAGCGGCTTGTCGAGGATCATCCAGCCATGCAAGGCTCACTTGCCCGAGCGCCTCGACGAAATGCCGCCGGCACAGCGCGACATAGCGCTCGTTGCCGCCGATCTCGGTCTGGGCGCCCTCGCGCGACGGCGCGGCCGTCGGCATCGACGCGCAGGTTCATCGTCGCCTTGCGGCCGCAGGTGCACACCGACTTGATCTCGACCAGCGCGTCGGCGATCGCCAGCAGCCGCGCCGACCCGGGAACAGCTCGCCGCGGAAATCGGTGCGCAGCCCGTAGCACAGCACCGGCATGCCGTGCTCGTCGGCGACCGCGCCAGCTGATCGACCTGGGCGCGCGTCAGGAACTGCGCCTCGTCCACCAGCACGCACGCCAGCGCGCCGGTCGGCGGCCGGTCGAGCGCGCAGCCGCAAGGTCGGTCTCCGCGTCGAAGGGCGTGGCCGGCGCCGTCAGCCCGATCCGCGACGCGATCGCGCCGCGCCCGGCGCGTCGTCGAGCGCGGCGGTGAACAGCATCGTCGCCATGCCCGCGCTCGCGATAGTTGAAATCGGCCTGCAGCAGCATCGTCGATTTCCCCGCGTTCATCGAGGCATAGTAGAAATAGAGCTTGGCCATCAGGCAGCGTCGCCAGCCAGTCGACCAGCAACGTCGCGAGCGCGATGCGGTGATCGGAGAAGGCGTGGTCAGTCGGCCAGTCGACGACCGTGAGGCGGGTGGCGCCGGCCTTGCGGACGATCACCTCCTTCGATACCGCCTCCGCGCCGATGCCACGCTGGGCGTAGGCCAGGACGAGCGGCCGGTTGGCCAGCGCCGGCAGCTTGGCGGCGAGATCGAGGCCCGCAGGGCTCGCCTCCATCTCGGCGACCAGCGCGGCCTCACTGGTGCCGGCGAGCGGCGGCAGGTCGCCGCGCAGCTCGTCCGCGAGGAACGTCGCCTTGAATGCCGCGTCGCCGCGCATCCGGCGCCCATAGGCGGCCATGTCGGCGGGATCGATCAGGAAGGTGCCGACGATGCGAAGTTCGGCGGCGCTGGCGCCGGCGGCGAGCGCGCCGCCCAAGCTGTGCCCCGCCACCGCGATCCGCGCGGGATCGATCGCAAAGCGCGCACGCGCCTCGGGGCTGTAGAGGAAGGCGAGCGCGGTGGCGGCATCTTCGGCGGCGTGCGCGAACGAGAAGCTGCCCTCGCTTCCCCAACTGCCGCGATAATGGAAGGTCAGCACGTTCCACCCCGCCCGCCGCGCCGCCTGGGCAAGATCGAGGTTCTGCTCGTTGCCCGGGAAGCCATGCAGCAGGAGGAGCGTCGGGTGCGGCCCGGCGCCGGCCGCGCGGTACATCACCGCGTTCATGCCGCTACCGTGTGATGGCAGGACGAACGCGGCGAGGGCGGCGGGATGCGCCGCATCGGCGGGCGGGTCGGCGATCACCGCGCTGGTCGGACGAGCTTGCGCCGACCCATCCGCCGGCAGGGCGAGCGGCAGGGCGACTAGAGCTGCATAGGCAAGGACACGCATCGGTACCTCTCCCGAAGATACGGTGGCGCGGCTAGTCGTCGGTCAGGTCGCGCGCGACTGCCGGCGCGCGGAGCAGCGCGTCGATATGGCTGCCTTCGTCAAAGCTTTCGTCGGCAAAGCAATACGTAATGAAGCGCTCAGTAAATACGACATAGACAACATTGGAGGCCAAGCCGACCGAGACTGCTCTTGCCCTCGACCCGCGCCGCGACGTCGTCCGGGAGGGTGATGGTCTCGAGGATCGACCCGAGCACGAACTCCCCCGGGTGCAGGATGAACGGCTCCCCAGGACCGACCTCGACGAGACGGGTGAGGTCGGGCTGGTCCTCGGCCGGGTCGATGTAGGGGTACTTGTGGTTGTCGAACAGCCGGAAGTACTTGTCCATCCGCACGTCGACGCTCGACGGCTGCAGCATCTGCGGGTCCCAGGGGTCCAGCACGACCCGCCCGGCCTCGATCTCGGCGCGGATGTCGCGGTCGGAGAGCAGCACGGGGAGAGGCTAGCGGGTGCCCACCGCCGGCGACGGGGAGGCGGTCAGCGAGCTCCCACGCATTGGGTATGCTGCCTGACGCGCTGCTGGGAACGGCACCGCACGCGGGCGTAGCTCAATGGTAGAGCGCCAGCTTCCCAAGCTGGACACGCGAGTTCGATTCTCGTCGCCCGCTCCGTCACCCCGGTGCCCGGCTCTCGGAGGAGGGTTGTGACCCTTCGGGGGGTCACGGCCCTCCTACTTCACGCAGGGGACGCCGCCGCCGCCGATCGCGGTGAGGTCCGTCGGGGCGGGGGTCGCCGTACCGGCGACCGTCGTGGGGACGCTGGGCGTCGCGGTCGGCTTCCCACTGGTCGTCGTCTTGCCCGGCGTCGTCGTGGACGTCGGCGCGGGCGTGGACCCGGTCGTCGTGGTCGCGGACGACCCCTGCGGCGCGAGCAGCTGCTTCACGGTGGCCTGGATCTCGGCGACGTCGACGACGTTGATGTCCTCGCCGAAGGAGTCCTTGCCGAAGGACTTCACCGGCAGCGTGTAGTAGGTGACGTTGCCGCCGGCCATCTTCTGGGCGTCCTGCGCGAAGTCGAGCAGGTTCAGCCCCGAGTCGATCGCGGTGTTCTGCTTGGTCACGTCGATGATCTGGGCGAGCTTGACCGGGTTGGCCAGGGTGCCGGCCTGCTTGAGCTGGGTGGCCAGGGAGGAGATGAACGCCTGCTGGCGGCGCTCGCGGTCGAGGTCGGTGAAGTTGTAGCGGTCGTAGAGGTCGCGCCGCTGCCGGACGAAGGCGACGGCCTGCGACGCGTTGATCTGCTGCTCGCCGGCGACGAAGTCCGCGCCGGAGTAGGAGTCCTTGGTGGGCTCCTTGACGCACACCGTGATCGGCTGCACGACCTGGGCGAGCTGGTAGAAGGCCACCATCGTCACCTCGACGAAGTGGTTGACGGTGACCCCGAGGAACTGCTGCACGGTCTTGACCTGGGCCGACCGGCCGGCGTCGCGCGCCTTCTGCTCCCGCTGCTGCTTGCTCAGCGAGGTGTTGCCGGCCAGGGGACCCTCGGCCGCGGCATACCCGAGCCCGTAGGCCTGCTTGATCTTGCCCTTGCACTGCTTGTAGGGGCAGTCGGGGAAGTCGACGTAGTCGTCGCGCGCGATCGAGATGACGCTGGCCTTGCTCCCGTCGCCCGGCACGTGCAGCAGCATGAGGACGTTGGCGTTGAGCCCGCCGTCCGTGGCCTCGCCGGCGTGCAGCGCGTCGTAGATGTCCTTCGGCAGCGGCTCGCCGTTCTCGTCGACCCGGCTGTCCAGCCCCATGATGAGGATGTTCGTGTCCGGCCGTGGGGCGCCCTCGGTCGTCGAGGGAGCGGCGGTGCTGGGGCCCAGCGCGTCGGACGTCGTGATCCCTCGGGTGAGGTTGAGGTACTGGTACGCGGCATACCCGACCACGAGGACGAGCACCGTGACCACAGCGATGAGCACGGTGCGACCAGGGTGGGCTCGCATGCCAGACATCCTTCCGGCCTGGCCTGGACGTCTCCTGACCGACTGCTGACGAGACTAGCGCCCCCTTGCGCTGGGTTACCCGTCAGTAGCATACTGACGTTACCGATGAGTAACCCTCGTCGGCGCCCCGGCCGGCCACCAGCAAGGACCTCTCATGAGCCACTACCGCAGCAACGTCCGCGACCTCGAGTTCACCCTCTTCGAGGTCCTCGGCCGCGGCGACGTCGTCGGCCACGGCCCCTACGAGGCGGTCGACGTCGACACCGCCCGCGAGATGATCCGCGAGGTGGCCCGGCTGGCCGAGCACGAGCTCGCCGACAGCCTGCTCGACTCCGACCGGCACCCGCCCGTCTACGACCCGCAGACCCACGAGGTGCGGATGCCGGAGTCGTTCAAGCGGTCGTATGCCGCCTACGTCGCATCCGGCTTCTGGGGCGCCGACGTGCCCGCCGAGCTCGGCGGCACCGTCATCCCGCCGTCGCTCAAGTGGGCGCTCAACGAGCTCGTCCTCGGGGCCAACCCGGCCGTCGGCATGTATGCGTCGAGCTTCGCCTTCGCCAAGCTGCTCCACATCCTCGGCAACGACGAGCAGAAGAAGCTGGCCCGGCTCATGGTCGACCACGCCTGGGGCGCGACCATGGTGCTCACCGAGCCCGACGCCGGCTCCGACGTCGGCGCCGGACGCACCAAGGCGACCCCCAACCCCGACGGCACGTGGAACATCACCGGCGTCAAGCGGTTCATCTCCTCGGCCGAGCACGACCTCTCCGACAACATCGTCCACTTCGTGCTGGCCCGCCCCGAGGGCGCCGGCCCCGGCACCAAGGGGCTCTCCCTCTTCGTCGTGCCGAAGTTCCACGTCGACCTCGAGACCGGCGCACTCGGCGAGCGCAACGGCGCCGTCGTCACCAACGTCGAGCACAAGATGGGCCTCAAGGTCTCGACGACGTGCGAGGTGACCTTCGGTGACGGCACCCCGGCGGTGGGCACCCTGCTCGGCGACGTGCACGACGGCATCGCCCAGATGTTCCGGGTCATCGAGCACGCCCGGATGATGGTCGGCACCAAGGCGATCGCCACCCTGTCGAGCGGCTACCTCAACGCGCTCGACTACGCCAAGCAGCGCGTCCAGGGCGCCGACCTCACCCAGCAGGCCGACAAGAGCGCGCCGCGGGTCACCATCACCCACCACCCCGACGTCCGCCGCTCGCTCATGCTGCAGAAGGCGTACGCCGAGGGGATGCGCGCCCTCATCCTCTTCACCGCCACCCAGCAGGACGTCGTCGACGCCGCCCAGCTCACCAGCGGTCGCGAGACCCTCGACGCCGACTCGCCGGCCCAGCTGGCCAGCCGGGTCAACGACCTCCTGCTGCCGATGGTCAAGGCCCTCGGGTCGGAGCGGGCGTGGGTCCTGCTCGGCACCGAGTCGCTGCAGACCTTCGGCGGCTCCGGGTTCCTCGAGGACTACCCCGTGGAGCAGTACGTCCGCGACGCCAAGATCGACACCCTCTACGAGGGCACGACCGCCATCCAGGGGCTCGACTTCTTCTTCCGCAAGATCGTCAAGGACCAGGGCGTGGCCATCGGCCACCTGGCCATGCAGATCCAGGAGTTCGCCAAGGATCTCGGGGCCGCCGAGGGCGCCCTCGACCGCGAGCGCGAGCTGCTGGCCCGCGCGCTCGACGACGTGCAGGCGATCCTCGGCTACGTCGGCGGCGAGGCGTTCAAGGCCGACCCGCGGATGGGCGGCGACGTGCGCCACGTCTACGCCGTCGGGCTCAACACCTCACGGCTCCTGCTCGGCGCCGGCGACCTCGTCGTCGGCTGGCTCCTCCTGCGCCAGGCCGAGGTGGCCCAGCACGCCCTCACGTCCCGGGGCGACGGCCTGTCGGCCAAGGACCGCGACTTCTACACGGGCAAGGTGGCCGCGGCACGGTTCTTCGCGCGCACGGTGCTCCCCACCCTCGCGGCGGAGCGGGTCATCGCCGAGAGCACCGACCCGTCGATCATGGACGTGCCCGAGTCGGCGTTCTGAGTCCCAGCCGGGGGCTACCGACCGCCGGCCGGTAGCCGGTCAGAGCTCGCGGCGGTCGTCCCGGACGTCGCGCACCTCGTGCACGTCGTGCTGGACGTTGCCCTCCTCGATGTTGCGACGCTCCACCACCGAGGTGTGGGAGGTGTTGGTGCGCTGGCGGTTCTGGATGGTCCCGAAGATCAAGGCCAGCAGGCCGCCGACCATGAGGATGTAGCCGACGGCGTCGAGGTTGGTCTTGAGCAGTGTGTCGTCGAGGCGCGTGAAGCTGAGGATCCCGCCGATGACGATGAGGAAGACTCCGAGTCCGATTCCCATGACTGCCTCCGTGCTCTTGCGCTCTCGCGCTTCGTTGCTTCGGTGACCCCGTTCTCCCCGTAACGGCGAGGACGGCCTCACCCTAGCCGCGCCGCGGCCCGACCGCCCGGGCAAACACCGGGACGCGCTCAGGTTCCTCGCAGGTCGAGCGCGAGGCGCGACGGGCCGCCGGGGAGGAGGGTGACCGGTATGCCCCAGTCCTGCTGGAAGAGATGGCAGGCGGGGTTCTCACCGGCCACGTCGCAGGCCGCGGCCCGCACCGACACGTGCAGCGTGCCCTCCGGTATGCCGGGGGCCAGGGTCAGCGCGCGGGTGAGCCCCTCCTGCGTCCCGTCACCGGAGATCAGCAGCTCCGGGGGGCTGGCCGAGACCGTGAGCTGCGTCGGGTCGCCCCATCGGTCGTCGAGCTTCTGCCCCGCAGGTGGGTCGAAGGCGACGACGAGGTCGACCGGACCGCTGCCCAGGGCGGTCGGGGGACGATGCGTACGGCGGGCCGCGCCCTCCACCCGCTGGGCGTCGGCCGGGATGGCGACGCGCACCAGGCGGTGGGCGGCCGACTCGACGACGACGAGGCGGAACCCGCCCTCGCCGTCCGCCTCCACCACCGCGTCGCTCGGTTCGGCCAGGCCGGTCGCCAGCGTCGACACCTCGTCCCGCACCGGGTCGTAGCGCCGCACCGCCCCGTTGTACGTGTCGCACACGGCCACGGAGCCGTCCGGCAGCTCGGTCACGCCCAGCGGGTGCTGCAGCAGGGCCTGGTCGGCCGGGCCGTCACGGTGCCCGAAGTCGAAGAGCCCGGTGCCCACCCGCGTCGCGAGCCCCTCGGCGTCGAGGACGCGCAGCGCCGACGTCTCCGCGTCGGCCACCCAGACACGCTCGCCGTCGGCCGAGGTCGACAGCCCGGAGGGCTGGGCGAGCCACGCCTGCTCGCCGGGCCCGTCCCGCAGACCCTCCTGCGTCGTCCCCGCGACGGCCGTGATGACGCCACGAGCCGGGTCGGGGTCGAGGCGCAGCGACCACAGCTGGTGCACCCCGGCCATCGCCACGACCACCTGGCCCTGCCACCAGGCCAGGTCCCACGGGGTCGACAGGTCCTGCTCGAGCGCGGGGCCACCCGCCTCACGGCGGCGCAGCGGCGTACCCGTGCCGGCGACGACCCGGACCTCGTTGCTGCCCAACGCGATCGCCGCCACCTGGTGGTTGACCGAGTCGGCGACCAGCAGGTCGTACCCCACCCGAGCCGCCTCCTCCGCCGGCAGCAGGAGCACGCCCTGAGGCTCGTCGAACACCCCCGGGCCGCCCCACCGGCGACGCTCGGTCACGAGGTCGGGCTCGAGGTGGACCACCTGGTGGTGCGCGCTGTCGGAGACGACGAACGACCCGTCGGGCAGGGCGGCCACCTTGCCCGGGAACCGCAGGGCCGACGCGGGGGGCGGCTGCGGCACGTAGGCCGAGCGCCCTTGCCGCAGCGTGCCTTTGGCCGTGTGCTCGGCCACGAGATCGTGCACCAGGGAGGCCAGGCCCGGGCCGTGGCCCTCGCCCGACATCGTCGCCACGACGTAGCCCTCAGGGTCGACGACGACGAGGGTCGGCCAGGCTCGGGCCGTGTAGGCCTGCCACGTCACGAGATCCGGGTCGTCGAGCACGGGGTGGTGGACGGCATACCGCTCCACGGCGGCCTCGACCGCGGCCGGCTCACCCTCGTGGGCGAACTTCGGCGAGTGCACGCCGATGACGACCAGCTCGTCGGGGAACTGCGCCTCGACCGGACGCAGCTCGTCGAGCACGTGGAGACAGTTGACGCAGCAGAAGGTCCAGAAGTCGAGCAGCACCACGCGGCCCCGCAGCTCCGCAAGGGTGAGGTCGGCGCCCCCGGTGTTGAGCCAGCGGCGGCCGACGAGCTCGGGCGCGCGGACGCGCACCGTCCGGAAGTCCGTACGCATACCGGCGGCTCAGCGGACGCGGTCGGGGAGGCGGCGGTCGGCGAGCACAGGGAACGTCGCCCGCCACCGGTCGACCTCGCCCAGGTCGATGTCGACGCTGAGCACCTCCTCGCCGAGGCCGGCGATCGCGAGGGCGTCGCCGGTGGGCATGACGACCTGGGAGTGGCCTCCCATCTCGTGGCCGGAGTGGGTGCCCGCCGTGTTGACGGCGATGACGACGCACTGGTTCTCGATGGCCCGGGCGTGGGCGAGCAGGGTCCAGTGGGCGACCCGCTTGCGCGGCCAGGCCGCCGGAACGACGAAGACCTTCGCCCCGGCGTCGAGCTGGGCCCGGTAGAGCTCCGGGAAGCGCAGGTCGTAGCAGGTCGACAGTCCCGCGGTGACGGTGCCGCCCTGGCCGTCGGGCAGCTCGGTCGTGACGACGAGCTCGCCGGCCTCCATGAGCCGCGGCTCTCCGATGCCGAAGCCGAACCGGTGGATCTTGCGGTAGGACGCCTGCAGTGCGCCGTCGGGTCCGAAGACGAGCGACGTGTTCCAGAGGTCCTTGCCCTCGGGGCCGGTGCTGCCGTCGGAGCTGGTCTCGACGATCGACCCCGCGTGCAGGGTCACCCCCGCGTCGCGGGCGGCGGCGCCCATGGCCGCGGCGACGGCGCCCTGAGCGGTGTCGGCCCGCGACTCCCAGCTCTCGTAGGCGAACCCGCCCGGCGCCCACAGCTCGGGGAGGACGACGAGGTCGTGGCCGCGCTGCGCACGCACGAGAGCAGCCACCCGGTCGACCCGGTCGGCGACCGTCTCGTCGTCGCCGTACCCGAGCTGCACCAGGGCCACCTTCATGGCTCCAGCCTAGGTGTCCTGGCGCTCCCGCTGGCGGGCGAGGGCCCGCAGGCGCTCGTTGTACGCGGTGAGCTCGGCGCCGCCGTCGCGCTCGGCCTGACGGTCCTTGCGACGGCTCTCGATGGCGTCGGTGCGCACCCAGTCGCGCACGACGAACATGGCGATGATGAGCACCGGCGCCTCGCCCAGCGCCCACGCGATGCTGCCGCCGCGCTGCTGGTCGGCGAGCGGGTCGGGGATCCACGACACCCCGATCTGCTCGAAGAACCCCGGCGCCAGCAGGGTCGTCCCCGACATGAGCGACACCCCGAAGAAGGCGTGGAACGAGACCGTGATGAGCAGGATGAGCAGCCGCAGCGACGGCGCCCACTTCGGCGGCCCGGGATCGCGCCCGACCATCACCCAGGCGAAGAGATAGCCGGTGACGAGGAAGTGGGCGACCATCAGCACGTGCCCGGTATGCGTCGTCAGGGCGAGCTCGAAGAGCGGTGAGTAGTAGAAGACGACGAGGCTCGCGAAGAACAGCGCGGACGCGACGACGGGGTTGCCGAGCACCCGCATGGGGCGGGAGTGCACCAGCCCGAGCAGCAGCTCGCGCGGACCGAGGCTCCCGTCCGTACGCGCGGGCAGGGCCCGGAGGGCGAGGCTGACCGGAGCCGCCAGGACGAGGAGCGTCGGCGCATACATCGCGATCGTCATGTGCTCGACCATGTGCCAGGAGAAGGAGACCCGCCCGAGCACGCCGGGAGGCCCGCACGTGGCCCAGACCAGCACGAGCCAGCCGGCGACCCAGCCGACCGTGCGCAGCACGCTCCACCGGTCGCCCCGACGGCGCAGCCGCGCGACCCAGGCGAGGTAGAGGCCGACGGCCACGAGGGCGACGACCCCCCAGAGCCAGTCGAACCGCCACACCGTGAGCCAGCTCAGCGGCCCCGGAGCGGCCGGCTCCGCGAAGCCCGTCAGCTGCTCGGCCGGCGTGGGGAGGGCGGCCGGCCCGCCACCCGGGGGGGCCGTGCGGGCGAGCGCGGTGGCGAAGCCCACGGCCACGCCCATGACGAGCAGCTCGACGGTCGCGAACCGTACGAACAGCCGGGTCGTCGCCGCAGGCTCCGCGGACAGTCGCGCGACGACCCGCCGCCGCTGCTGCCAGCCCATGACCCCCAGGGCGACGAGACAGGTGCTCTTGACGACGACGAGCGCACCGTAGGCGGTGGCCAGCCGGCCGAAGGCATCCGACCCACCCAGCCGCACGACCGCGCTGACGACCCCCGAGACCGCGACGGCGACGAAGCACCACAGCGCCAGGGTCGAGTACCGCCGCAGGACCGCCGGCAAGGTGGCGCCCAGGGCCGGGCGGAGGACGACGAGGGCGAGCAGTCCGCCGACCCAGACCGAGGCTGCCACGACGTGCACGGCCAAGGTGTTGACCGCCGTCTCGTGGTCGGTGCTGCCGGCGGCGTGACCGGCCAGGGCCAGGGGGAGCAGGGCGGCCACCGACAGGACCGCCGCGGTGGCGATGCCGCGGCGGCTCAGCGACATCGCGGCCACGGTCGTCGCCACCGCCGCCACCAAGGCGCTGATGAGAGCGACTCGGAGCGTCTCGAGCGACCACACGAACGTCGCGAGCTGCGACCACAGCTGGGGGTCGCCCAGCGGGGTGCCCGCCGCGTCGGCGAAGCCGAGGACGACTCCCACCAGGGTCGCCACGACCCAGACGACGCCGCTGGCCACGGCATACCGGGCCGCCCGCAGCATCAGCCGAGGACGGCCGACCCCGGGCAGGAGCCACGCCCCGACGAGCAGCAGACCGATGGTGAGGGCCGCGCTGCCGTCCTGGACGACCCGCACGAGAGGCAGCCCCCAGCGCACGACGGGTCCGACGTCGGCCAGCCCTTCGACCACCGGGACCGCCGCGCCACCGACCGCCACGGCCACGAGGCAGGCCGCGAGGCTGACGCCGAGGGTCAGGAGGGCGGGACCGCGGGCCGGGGCGAGGACCGATGCCGGCGGCGCCGCGCTCCCCGGTGCTCGGGAGGTGGCCACCGCATCAGCGTAGATACAGTGAGGTATGCCTCAGCACCCGGCGCCGCCGACCGACCTCTCGGGTCTGGTGGACGCCTACGAGCAGACCGCCCGCGCGGTCATCGACCTCGGCCAGACCCTGTCCGCCCGCGACTTCGAGCGCCCCACCGAGTGTCCGGGATGGAGCGTGAAGGACCAGTTCAGCCACATCGCCGGCCTGGAGGGCTGGCTCGACGGAGCGAAGCCACCCCGTCTCGACCTGGGTGACCTCACCGAGCTGCCCCACGTGAAGAACGAGCAGGGCGAGTTCATCGAGCTCTTCGTGCAGGAGCGGCGGGCCCGCGAGGGCGCCGACATCGTCGGCGAGCTCGAGGACATCCTCGAGAGCCGCCTGGCCATGCTCCGCGACGCCGAGATCACCGACGACACCGCGGTGCGCGGGCCCTTCGGGCGCACCACCGCCGTGAGGATGCTCACCCTGCGCACCATCGACATCTGGGTGCACGAGCAGGACATCCGCACCGCCACCGGCCGCCCCGGTGACCTCGACACCGCGGCCGCCGCGATGTTCACCCGCGCGGTCATCGACGTGTTCCCCCGCATCGTCGCCCACGACGCCAAGGTGCCGGTGGGCCACGCGGTCATCCTCGACGTGAGCGGCCCCGTCGTGGCCCGGGCCGGCGCGCGAGTCGTGCTCGACGCCGACCGCAAGATGTGGGGCGAGGAGCTGTTCACCGGCGAGTCCCACGGCGAGGACACCGCCAGCGCGCCCACCGAGACGACGTCGATCAACCTGTCCACCGATGCCCTCACCCGCCGGGCGGCGGGGCGGCGCAGCGTCGACGACCTCGTGTATGCGGTCACCGGCGACGAGGACGTCGCGCGCGACGTCCTGGACCACCTCGTCATCACGCACTGACGGGCGGACGGGCCCGACCCGCCGGGGTCGCCGGGTGAGGGAATCAGGTTGTTTGCGGCATGCAACTTCTCGTGTCATAGTTGCGTGGTTCACACAACCATCACGCCATCGTCACGTCCCCAGGAGGTCGCCATGACCGCGACACCCCCGGACCCCGGCACCTCGGGGCGAGAGCCCGTCCAGCCCGAGACCGCCCAAGCGATCTCACAGACCATGGTGCGCGTCATCAAGATCATGAGCGCCATGAAGCACCACGCGCCCCGGGAGCACGCCGCCGTCGACCCCTCGCACTACCCGCTGCTGTTCTGCGTCTCGGGCGAGCCTCGTCGGGTGTCGGCGGTCGCTGACACCATCCACTCCGACGTCTCGACGGTGAGCCGTCAGGTCACCCACCTCGTGCAGCACGGCCTGCTGGAGAAGATCGGCGACCCCGACGACGGTCGGGCGCAGCTGCTCTCCCTCAGCCCGGCCGGCCGCACCGTCATCGAGCAGCTCGTCCGGCGCCGTGGCTTTTGGTTCGAGCAGCTGCTCTCCTCGTGGACCGACGAGGAGGCCCAGGACTTCGAGCGGTACCTGTCCCGGTTCGGCGACGACGTCGAGGCGGTCAAGGCCCAGCTCGTCGCCCAGGCCGGGGCTCCCCCGGCGTCGACCCCCGCACCACCTCCGCCCCCGGCGCCCGTCGCCTCACGACCCGACGCCGACGACCACTTCCTCCGCACCCTCAGCCGAACGAACCAGGAGCTCTCCCGTGAGCGCTGACCTCGCCTCAGACACGACGACCCCGCCAGGCGGCCCGGTCGCCACCGCCCCCAACGGGGGGCCCCAGCTCACCCACCGCCAGATCCTCACGATCCTCGGCGGCCTGATGATGGGCATGTTCCTCGCCGCCCTCGACCAGACGATCGTGGCGTCGTCGATCCGCACCATCGCCGACGACCTGCACGGTCTGTCGGCCCAGGCCTGGGTGACGACGGCCTACCTCATCACCTCGACGATCGTCACGCCGCTCTACGGCAAGCTCTCCGACATCTACGGGCGCAAGCAGTTCTTCCTGCTGGCGATCACGATCTTCACCATCGGCTCGGCGTTGTGCTCGTTCGCCACCTCGATCGGCAGCCTGGCGGCCTTCCGCGCCGTGCAGGGTCTCGGCGCCGGCGGCCTGTTCGCCCTCGCCCTCGCGATCATCGGCGACATCGTCCCGCCGCGTGAGCGCGCCAAGTACCAGGGCTACTTCCTCGCGGTCTTCGGCACCTCGAGCGTCCTCGGCCCGGTCATCGGCGGTTTCTTCGCCGGACAGAGCACGATCCTCGGCATCACCGGCTGGCGCTGGGTGTTCCTCGTCAACGTCCCGATCGCCATCGCGGCCCTGTTCGTCGTGTCGGCCACCCTCCACCTGCACCACGTGCGTCGCGACCACCGCATCGACTGGTGGGGCGCCGTCACCCTGACCGTGGGTCTCGTCCCGCTGCTCATCGTCGCCGAGCAGGGCCGCGAGTGGGGCTGGGGTTCCGGCGGTTCGCTGCTGTGCTTCGGCATCGGCATCATCGGCCTGGCCGCGTTCTTCGTCATCGAGCGGGCCATGGGCGAGGAGGCCCTCATGCCGCTGCGCCTGTTCCAGATCCGCACCGTCGGCGTGGCCTCGATCGCCTCGGTCTTCATCGGCATGGGCATGTTCGGCGGACTGGCCGCGCTGCCCCTCTACCTGCAGATCGTCAAGGGCGCGTCCCCGACGCAGGCCGGCCTGCTGCTCCTGCCGCTGACCCTGGGCATCATGTTCGGCTCGATCCTGTCCGGCCAGCTGATCTCCCGCACCGGCCGCTACCGGCAGTACCCCATCATCGGCACCTTCCTGCTGGCCGCCTCGATGTGGGCCTTCCACTACGTCGGCGCCGACACCGACACCTGGAAGACGATGATCATCATGGTCTTCTTCGGGGTGGGCCTGGGCTTCAACTTCCAGCCGCTGACCCTGGCCGTGCAGAACGCCGTGAGCCCCCGCGACATCGGGGTGGCGACGTCGTCGGCGACCTTCACCCGCCAGATCGGTGGCACGCTCGGCACCGCGGTGTTCCTCTCGATCCTCTTCTCCAAGGCCGCCGAGAACATCCCCGCGTCCTACTCCGCGGCCCGGCAGACCCCGGACTTCCTGGCCGCCCTGCAGAACCCGCAGGGGGACGCCGCCGCCAACGCCTCGTTCATCGCGAGCATCAAGAGCGCGGCCACCGACGGGGGCGCCTCGTTCAGCAGCGCGCTGAGCGACTCCTCGTTCGTGCAGAAGATCGACCCGCGGCTGGCGCACCCCTACCTCGAGGGCTTCTCCAGCTCGATGCAGGCCGTGTTCTTCGTCGCGACGTTCATCCTCGTCATCGCGTTCGCCGTGTCGTGGTTCCTGCCTCACGTGGAGCTGCGCAGCGGTTCTGCCTACAACGAGCGGGGAGCGGCCGAGGCGGCCGGCACCGCGCCCGCCGATGGGCCGGCCGACGCACCGACCGCTGAGCCCGTGGCCGTCGGGGCGGCGACCGACGTCGACGCCGGCGCGCTCCCGCAAGCGGGGCCGGCACCGCGCCGAGCGTGGCGAGCAGCTGCACCACTGACGGGTGCGACGCACCGTCGGGGCCTCCGGGCCTCTCCCGGCGGACCAGGCGTGGGAACGGTATGCCGTTCTCGCCGCCTGGTCCTCCTGGGCTCCGCAGATCAGCCGGGTCGACGCCACGTCGGCCCGGCTGACCCCTGGTCTGACCGGCATGGTCCACGGACCGCTCGGCGTGCGGGTGCCGTTCGAGGTGCTCGCGGTCGACGAGGTCCGACGGGAGTGGACCTGGCGGGTCCGGGCCGCGTTCGTGACCCTCGAGCTCGTCCACACGGTGCGCACGGTGCCGGGCGGCGGCTCCGACACCACCCTCGAGGTGACCGGCCCCGCAGCCATCGTCCTGGCGTACGCGCCGGTGGCCCAGCTGGCCCTTCGCCGGCTGGTCCGGCCCTGACTGGCCCTGACCGGCCCTGAACCAAGGACGCCGAAGAGCTACCCCCAGACGAGGCCGCGCGCCGGGTCGGCGAGGATCGCCGCGACGTCGCTGAGGAACCGGCTGCCGAGCTCGCCGTCGATGAGCCGGTGGTCGAAGGAGACCGCCAGCTGGGTGACGTGCCGCACGGCGATCTCGTCGTTCCCGGCGGCGTCGGTCACCACCCACGGCTGCTTGCGGATCGCGCCGAAGCAGACGATGGCGCTCTCCCCGGGGTTGATGATCGGCGTGCCGCTGTCGACGCCGAAGACCCCGACGTTGGTGATCGTCATCGTGCCGCCGCTCATGTCGGCCGGCTGGGTCCGACCCTCGCGCGCCGTCGCGGTGAGGCTGCCGATCTCCTCGGCGAGCTGCCGCATGGTCATCGTGTGGGCGTCCTTGATGTTCGGGACGAGCAGCCCCCGCGGCGTCGCTGCGGCGATGCCGAGGTTGACGTAGCGCTTGACGACGATCTCCTGGGTGGCCTCGTCCCACACCGCGTTCATGCCGGGGTTGCGGGCGATGGCCACGCACAGGGCCTTGGCCAGCACGAGGAGGGGGGTGACCTTGACGTCACGGAACTCGCGGTCGCGCTTCAGGGTCTCGACCAGCTCCATGGTCCTCGTCACGTCGATGGTCACCCACTCCGTGACGTGCGGGGCGGTGAACGCCGACTGCACCATCGCCTGGGCGGTCATCTTGCGCACGCCCTTGACCGGCACCCGCTCCTCGCGAGCCTCGGTGGCGCGGGGGGCGCCGGACAGGGCCGCCGGGGCCGACGGCGCCGACGGGCTCGCGTGCCCCTCCACGTCGCCGCGGGTGATGACGCCACCGTCGCCGGTCGCGGTGACGGCGTCGAGGTCGACACCGAGGTCCTTGGCCAGCTTGCGCACCGGAGGCTTGGCCAGCACGCGGGCGGCACCCGGCGTCCGGGCCGCGGCCGGCGCGGTGGCGCGGGGCGCCCGCTCGGTGCGGTCGCCGACGCCCACGCCCGACGACGGGACGAACTCGTCGGGGTTGTACTGCGGGTACCGCGCCTCGGTGTCGCCGCCGGGCTTGCGGGGCCGGCGCTTGGCCTCGGTCTGCTTGACGCCGTAGCCGACGAGCACCGCGGTGCGGCCGGTCGACGTCGTGCCGCCGATCTTGCCCTCCTCGATCTCGGCGTCGTCCGCGCTGGTGTCGGGGGTGTCCTGCACGGGCGCCGTGGCCCCCGGCTCGGTGTCGACGGCGATGATCGGCGTGCCCACCTCCACGGTCTCGCCCTCGCCGACGAGCAGCTGGGTGACGAGACCACCGAAGGGCACGGGCAGCTCGACGATCGACTTGGCTGTCTCGATCTCCACGACGATGTCGTTGACCTTGACGGTGTCGCCGACGGCCACCCGCCACGTCACGACCTCGGCCTCGGTGAGCCCCTCGCCGGGGTCGGGCAGGCGGAACTCCTTGACACTCATACGGATCCGTATGCCTCTCAGTAGGACAACGAGCGGTCGACCGTGTCGAGCACGCGGTCGAGGTCGGGGAGGAACTCCTCCTCGAGCCGGCTCGGCGGGTAGGGCAGGTTGTAGCCGCCGACCCGCAGCACGGGCGCCTCGAGGTGGTAGAACGCCCTCTGGGTGACGGCGGCGGCGATCTCGGCGCCGAGGCCGAGGTAGGTCGACGCCTCGTGCACGACGACGAGCCGGCCGGTCTTCTCGACCGACGCGACGACCGTCTCGAGGTCGAGCGGGCTGAGCGAGCGCAGGTCGATGACCTCCAGCTGCTTGCCCTCCTCCGCTGCGGCCTGGGCGGCCTGCAGACAGGTCTTCACCATGGGGCCGTAGGCGACGAGGGTGCAGTCGGTGCCCTCGCGGAGCACGGCGGCCTCGAACAGCCCACGGCTGGAACCGGACTCGTCGACCTCGCCCTTGTCCCAGTAGCGCCGCTTGGGCTCGTAGAAGATGACCGGGTCGTCGGACGCGATGGCCTGCTGGATGCCCCAGTAGGCGTCGTCGGGGTTGGAGACGCAGACCACCCGCAGGCCCGCGGTATGCGCGAAGTAGGCCTCGTTGGACTCGCTGTGGTGCTCGACGGCGCCGATGCCCCCGCCGACGGGGATGCGGATGACCATGGGCAGCGCGATCGTGCCGAGCGAGCGCGCCCGCATCTTGGCGACCTGGCTGACGATGTGGTCGAACGCGGGGTAGACGAACCCGTCGAACTGAATCTCGACGACGGGCCGGTAGCCGCGCAGCGCCATCCCGATCGCCGTGCCGACGATGCCGGCCTCGGCGAGCGGGGTGTCCATGACGCGGTCCTCGCCGAAGTCCTTCTGGAGGCCCTCCGTGACGCGGAAGACGCCGCCGAGCTTGCCGATGTCCTCGCCCATGAGGACGACCTTGGGGTCGAGCTCCATCGCCCGACGCAGCCCGTTCGTGATCGCCTTCGCGATGGTCAGGGTGGTCATGCGTGGCTCCCTTCGAAGCTGGCCTGGTAGGCCAGGAAGTCCGCACGCTCCGCCGCGACGAGCGGGTGGTCCTCCACGTAGATGTGGTCGAACATCGACTCCGGGGTGGGGTCGGGCATGGTGAGGCAGCCCTCCCGCACGCGCACGGCCAGGGCGTCGGCCTCGGCGTCGACCTCGTCGAAGAACGCGATGTCGGCCTTGCCCTCGTGGGCGAGGTACGCCTTGAGCCGCTCGATGGGGTCGCGCAGCTTCCACACCTCGACCTCGGCCGAGACCCGGTACTTCGTCGGGTCGTCCGACGTCGTGTGCGCGCCCATCCGGTAGGTCCACGCCTCGACGAGGAACGGGCCCTGACCCGACCGGGCCTCCTCGAGCGCGTGCTTCGTCACGGCATACACGGCCAGCACGTCGTTGCCGTCGACCCGCACGCCGGGGAAGCCGAACCCGCGAGCGCGCTGGTAGAGGGGGATGCGGGTCTGGCGGTCGTTGGGCTCGGAGATGGCCCACTGGTTGTTCTGGCAGAAGAAGACGACGGGCGCGTTGTTGACGGCGGCGAAGACGAACGACTCGCTGACGTCACCCTGGCTCGTGGCACCGTCGCCGAAGTAGGCGATGACGGCCGCGTCGCGGTCGGGGTCGCCGGTGCCGACGTCCCCGTCGCGCTGGATCCCCATGGCGTACCCGGTCGCGTGGAGCGTCTGCGCGCCGATGACGATCGTGTAGAGGTGGAAGTTCTTCTCGTTGGGGTCCCAGCCGCCGTGGTTGACGCCGCGGAAGAGGCCGAGGAGGTTGAGCGGGTCGACCCCGCGGCACCAGGCCACGCCGTGCTCGCGGTAGGTGGGGAACGCGTAGTCCTGGGGGCGCAGCGCGCGGCCGGAGCCGACCTGGGCCGCCTCCTGGCCGAGCAGCGAGGCCCAGATGCCGAGCTCGCCCTGGCGCTGCAGGGCCGTGGCCTCGGCGTCGACGCGGCGGATGAGGACGAGGTCGCGGTAGAAGCCGAGCAGCTCCTCGTCCGTGAGGTCCTCGACGTAGTGCGCATACGGCGCGGCGGCGTCGTTGGCGACGCGCTGGCCCTCGGGGGTCAGCAGCTGCACCATGTCGGGCCCGCCGTCGCCCACTGCGGGTACGGGGGCGGTGAGGTCGGCGATGTCGTGCGCGCCGGCGGCTGCGTTCTCGCTCACAGCTCTCCTTCTTCGCGGCCCTCAGGCCGCCGGGTCCGGGCCGCGTCCTCGCCCGGGATCGCCGGACGCTGTCGCGGCGTCGTGGGTGTGGGCGCGACGTTGATGGAGCCGCACTCACCGTTGAGCCGTACAGGGGTCAAATCTAGCGACGACCCCTGGGTATCTCACCATACGGACGCCCCGGCTCGCGTATGCCCCGTTCACCGCCGCCTGGGGCACGACGGTGACGCGGGGGGCACGATCTGTCGTACCCCCGCCGTCACGGTCGTGCCCCAGGCATCGGCATGGCGTCGGGCAGGCGTCGGGCAGGCGTCGTCCACAGGGGTTCGCCGCCGGGTCCCTCCGTCCACAGCCGGCCGGACGAGCCTTGTCGGACGTCGGCCCCACGTGGAGCCTCGCCGGATGGACAGCTGGCAAGCGCTCGCCGACGAGCACGGGCTCATCCGTGCTGGTGACGCGCGGGGCGCCGGGATGACCGCGCGAGAGCTCAGACGACTGGTGACCGGGGAGCATCTCGTCCATCTCGGCCACGGGTGGTACGCGCTGCCGTTCCCGATGGCGGCTGAGGGTGCCCAGACGTGGGAGCGACGGCGCCGGCTCCGTGCCGCTCGGACCAGGGCCGCTGTCGTGGCGCACGCCGGTCAGGCGATCGCCAGCCACCACAGCGCCCTCGTTGCCCACGGGCTGCCGACCTTCGCCGCCGACCTGGGACAGGTACACCTCACCCGGGCCGGCGATCCCTGGTCACGCAGGCGCGGAGGTCTCACGGTCCACCGGCAGGTCGTCGGGGCCACCGCCGCCGACAGGGTCATCGCCCCCGCCGTTGCCGTGGTTCAGGCCGGGTGCGTCAACGGACCCATGGCGTCGTTGATCGCTGCTGACGCCGCGATCCACTGCGGGCTCGTCACCGCGGAGGACCTGGCTGAGGCGAGCGCACTGGTGCTCGCACCGGGAGCATCGGCGGTGCGACGTCTCCTGCTGCGGGCGGATGGCCGGGCGGAGTCACCCGGAGAGACGCGGCTGCGCCACGCCGTGCAGGTCATGGGCTTCGCCGTGACCCCACAGGTGTGGGTGTCCGACGGGGCCCTCCGCGCCCGGGTCGACCTCATGCTCGACGACGCTCCGGTGGTGCTGGAGTTCGACGGGTTCATGAAGTACGCGCGACCGACCCCCACCGCGACCTTCGCGGCTCCGGCCGACATCGTCGCAGCCGAGAAGCTCCGGGAGGACCACCTGCGGGACCTCGGCTACGAGGTGGTCCGCGTGATCTGGTCCGAGCTCGACGACTTGCCCGCGCTGCGTCGCCGGATCGAGGCCGCCCGGGCCCGAGCCCTCCTCAGAGCAGGTGGCGTCAGCGGGGCCCGAAGGCCTGGGCGACCTCGATGAGGCGGTCGTTGGCCTCCACCTCGCCGATCGTCACGCGTACCCCGTCGTCGCCGTACTGGCGCACCATCAGCCCGGCCTCCATGCAGGCCGCCGTGAAGTCCGCCGAGTCCGAACCCAGCGGGAACCAGACGAAGTTGGCCTCGCTCGCCGGCAGCTTCCACCCCTGGGTCTCCAGCGCCTCGGCCACCCGGACCCGCTCGGCCACGATGGCGTCGACCCGCTCGCCCAGCTCGTCGGCGGCCCCCAGCGACGCCACCGCCGCGGCCTGCGCGATCGAGCTCACCCCGAACGGCACCGCGGTCTGGCGCAGCGCCGTCGCCACCCGCTCGTGCGCCACGGCATACCCGACGCGCAGGCCGGCGAGCCCGTACGCCTTGGAAAAGGTGCGCAGCACCACGACATTGCTGTGCTCACGCCACACCGCGAGCGCGTCGGGCGACTCCGCATCGGTGACGAACTCGAGGTAGGCCTCGTCGAGCACCACGAGCACGTGCTCCGGCACCCGGTCGAGCAGGTGGTCGAGCTCACGCCGGGTGACCGCGGTGCCCGTGGGGTTGTTCGGCGAGCAGACGATGACGACCTTGGTGCGGTCGGTGACCGCGGCGACCATCGCGTCGAGGCGGTGACGGTGGTCGGCGTCGAGCCCCACCTGCACCGACTGGGCCCCGGCGAGCGCGACGACGATCGGGTACGCCTCGAACGAGCGCCACGCGTAGACGACCTCGTCTCCCGCGTCGCACGTCGCCTGGATGATCTGACCCAGCACGCCGACACTGCCCGTGCCCGTCGCGATCGTCGCCGGCGCCACCCCGAGCCGCTCGGCGAGCGCGTTGGTCAGCTCCGTGACCGCCATGTCGGGGTAGCGGTTGACTCGCTCGGCAGCGTCGACGATGACCTGCCGCACGCTCTCCAGCGGCGGGTACGGGTTCTCGTTGCTCGACACCTTGTAGGTGGTCACGCCTTCCCGCACGTGGGCGGGCTTGCCCGGGACGTAGGCCGGGAGGGCCTTCAGGGCCTCACGCAGGCGGACGTCTTCGTGCGGAGCCGGGGACGACGTCGTCATGACGACCACTGTAGGTCCGGCCGGCGTGCGGCAATCCGTGACCCACGACGCACGCTGGTGGAAGGATGGGCCGCATGGGATGGCTTCTCGGGGTCGTGGTCAAGATCGTCATCAACGGTCTCGCGCTGTGGCTGGCTGCGGTCATCGTGCCCGGGCATCCACATCGGCGAGCAGGGTGACACCTCGCACACGGTCAGCACGGTGCTCGTCGTCGCCATCATCTTCGGCATCGTCAACGCGATCCTCAAGCCGATCCTGACGGTGCTGTCGCTGCCGTTCATCGTCGTGACGCTCGGGCTCTTCCTGCTCGTCGTCAACGCGATCCTGCTCCAGCTGACGTCGTGGATCAGCGGCAACCTCGACCTCGCGTTCCACGTCGACCACTTCTGGTGGGACGCCGTCTTCGGGGCGCTCATCATCACCGTCGTCGCGTCGGTGCTCAACGCCATCGTCCCCGACCGCGACCGAGCGCGCGCCCGGCGCTGAGCGACCCGCTCCCCGGCCGCGGCCGGTCTGGGAGGATGCGCGCGTGAGCATCGAGCGAGCCGAGCGGGTCACGATCAGTGACATCGCCCGCCGCCTCGCCATCTCCAAGGCCTCGGTCTCGTATGCGCTGAACGGCCGCCCCGGGGTCAGCTCCGAGACCCGGCGCAAGGTGCTCGAGCTCGCCGACGAGCTGGGTTTCCAGGCCAGCTCGGCCGCGGTCGCCCTGTCGGCGAGCCGGTCGGGCACCATCGGCCTCGTCATCGCCCGCGACCCGTCGGTCATCACCGCCGAGGGCTTCTACATGCGCACGCTGTTCGGCGTCGAGGAGTACCTCAACGACGCCGACGCGTCCCTCCTGCTCCGCCTCACCGGCGAGCGCGGCGAGGACCTCGACGTCTACCGGCGGTGGGCCCGGCAGCGCCGGGTCGACGGCTTCCTCCTCTACGACGAGCACGACGACGACCCCCGGATCCCTCTGCTCGCCGCCCTCGGGATGCCCGGCGTCCTGGTCACGTCCCGGCCGGCGGAGGATGCGATCGCCCGGCTCATCACCCCCGAGATCGAGACGGTCACCGTCTTCCTCGACCACCTGCTCCGGCTCGGGCACCGCCGCATCGCCCACATCAGCGGACCCACCGCCTTCGTGCACGAGCAGGTCAGAGCCGAGCTGCTCACCACCGAGGGACTCCGCCGCGGTATGCAGGTGGACCACCTCGAGGGCACGTACGCCTACGAGTCCGCCGCCGAGCGCACCCGTCAGCTCCTCTCGGTGGCCGAGCGGCCCACCGCCGTCATCGCCGGCAACGACATCATGGCGACGGCGGCGCTGCGGACGGCCGGCGACCTCGGCCTCCGGGTTCCGGACGACGTCTCCGTCCTCGCGTGGGACGACTCGGTCCTCTGCGTCGTCTCGCGCCCGCGCCTGACGGCGATGGACCACGGCCTCGTCGAGAAGGCCCGGCTGGCCACCGACCTGCTGTTCCAGGTCATCGACGGCGGCACCGAGCGCCACCGGTGGTCCCCCGTGGGCACTCTCCTCGTGCGGGAGTCCTCGGGCCCGGCGCCCGCCGCCCGGTAGGTCGGTTCAGGTGCAGGTCACGAAACGGTCACAACTGAACCGGTTAGGTTGACGCCTTAACCGGTTAGGTCGACGCTCGTGTCACGAAGCCAACGACCCATCCGGACAAGGGAGTCTGACGTGAGACTGCGTTCCATCCGATACGTGGCGGCGGCGCTGGCCGTGCCCGCCGTCGCCCTCACCGCCGCTGCGTGCAGCAGCGGTGGCGGCTCGAGCTCCGGGTCCGGCACCGCCGGCGGCGGCTCGACCCTCACCTACTGGGCCAGCAACCAGGGCACCAGCCTCGACAACGACAAGGAGGTCCTGACCCCGCAGCTGCAGAAGTTCCAGCAGCAGACCGGCGTCAAGGTCAACCTCGAGGTCATCGGCTGGAACGACCTGCAGACGCGCATCCAGACCGCGATCACGTCCGGCTCCGGCCCCGACGTGCTCAACATCGGCAACACGTGGGCCGCCTCTCTGCAGGCGACCGGCGCGTTCATGCCCTACGACGACGCCGCCATGCAGGCGATCGGCGGCAAGGACAAGTTCGTCAAGCCGGCCCTCGACACCGGCGGCGCGGCGGGCAAGGACGTCACGTCCGTGCCGCTCTACGGACTGGCCTACGGTCTCTACTACAACAAGCAGATGTTCAAGGACGCCGGCCTCAACCCGCCCACGTCGTGGGAGGAGATGGTCTCCGCGGCCCAGAAGCTCACCGACAAGGCCAAGAACCAGTACGGCTTCTCGCTCGCCGCCGGCAGCTACACCGAGAACGTGCACTTCGCGTTCATCAACGGCAGCCAGAACGGCGGCACCTGGTTCGACGGCGCCGGTAAGCCGACGTTCACCAGCGACCAGAACGTGCAGGGCATCCTGCGCTACCTCGACCTGATGCAGAAGGACAAGGTCGTCAACACCTCGAACGCGCAGTACGACAACGGCACCAAGTCGGTCAACGACTTCGCGACGAAGAAGGTCGCGATGATCCTCAACCAGAACAACGCCGACAACTCGATCCAGTCCAACGGCATGAAGAGCGACGAGTACGGCGTCGTGCCCTTCCCTGCGCCGAGCGGCGGCCAGAAGATCGCCAGCTTCATCGCCGGCATCAACATGTCGATCTTCAAGAACACGAAGAACAAGGACGCCGCGCTGCAGTTCGTCAAGTTCATGACGTCGCCGGAGACCCAGACCGCTCTGGGCAAGCCGTTCTCGTCGCTGCCGGTCCTCAAGGACGCGACGCCGGTGTTCACCGACAACGCCACCGAGGCCAAGACGTTCTCCGACATCTACGCCAACCAGTCGAAGCCCCTGCCGCTCGTGCCGGCCGAGGACCAGTTCGAGAGCACCGTCGGCAAGGCGATGAACACGATGTTCGCCAAGATCGCCACCGGCGGCACGGTCTCGGCCGACGAGGTCAAGTCGGCGCTCAAGGACGCCCAGGACCAGGTCGCCGCAGCCACCGGCTGACCCACCGGCCCACCCCGCTGGTGGTCCGGCCCCCGTCGGCCGGACCACCAGCCCCGCCCGGTCCCGCACAACCACTGCCCAACCCGTCAGGAAGGGGTATGCCCGTGTCAGCGCCGACTGTCGAGCAGCCCAGGACGATCTCCGCCCCCGTTGGCCGCACCCGCAAGCGCCGTGAGTCCAACCGGCGCCACCCGTGGCTCCCCTACATCCTGCTGGCCCCCGCCGTGGCGATGGAGCTGCTCATCCACATCGTGCCGATGCTCGTCGGCATCTGGATGAGCTTCGTCAAGCTGACGAAGTTCTTCATCGCCAACTGGTCGGAGGCCCCCTGGGCCGGGATCGGCAACTACGCCATCTCGGTGGACTTCAGCTCGAGCATCGGCTCCGCTCTGCTGACCTCCTTCTTCGTCACTCTCGGGTTTTCCCTGCTCGCGCTGGGGATCTCGTGGGTGCTCGGCATGGCTGCGGCCGTGGCCCTGCAACAGCCGTTCCGGGGTCGCGGCCTGATGCGCACGATCTTCCTCGTGCCGTATGCGTTGCCGGCCTACGCCGGGATCCTCACCTGGAACTTCATGCTCCAGCGCGACACCGGCCTGGTGAACCACGTCATCGTCGACAACCTGCACCTCGCGCAGGACCGCCCGTTCTGGCTGCTCGGCGGCAACGCGTTCGCGTCCATCGTCACGGTCGCGGTCTGGCGGCTGTGGCCCTTCGCCTTCCTCACCCTCATGGCCGGCCTGCAGAGCATCCCGACCGACCTCTACGAGGCGGCCTCCGTCGACGGGGCCGGCAACCTGCGCCAGTGGCGCTACATCACGCTGCCCTCGCTGCGGCCGGTCAACCTCGTCCTCGTGCTGGTGCTGTTCCTCTGGACGTTCAACGACTTCAACACGCCCTACGTCCTGTTCGGCAACGCCCAGCCGGCCGGTGGCGACCTCATCTCGTTCCACATCTACAACGCGTCGTTCCTCAACTGGAACTTCGGCGTGGGCGCGGCGATGTCGGTGCTGCTCCTGCTCTTCCTCTTCGTCGTCACCGCGATCTACCTGCTCGTGACGCGCGACCGCAAGACCGTCCCCGCCCGCCCCGCCACCACCCAGACGGAGGTGAAGCATGCGTGACACCAACGGGTTCCGCGTCTTCCGCGGCGTCACCCTCCTTGTCCTCGGCGTCTTCACCATCGTCCCGCTCTACGCGATGGTCACGTCGTCGCTGAAGCCGCTGGCCGACGTGCAGGGCAGCTTCACCTGGTGGCCGAGCCATCTGACCATCGACCCGTTCGTCGACATGTGGTCGACCGTGCCGCTGGCCCGCTACTTCGTCAACAGCCTGGTCATCTGCTCCTGCGCCACGATCGCGAGCGTCGTCCTGGCCATCATCGCCGCGTTCGCGGTGTCCCGCTTCAGCTTTCGTGGCCGCACCGTCTTCACGACGACGGTGCTGTCGACCCAGATGTTCCCCGGCATCCTCTTCTTGCTGCCGCTCTTCCTCATCTTCGTCAACATCAACAGCGCCACCGGCATCCAGCTCGTCGGCTCGCAGGCCGGTCTGATCATCACCTACCTGACCTTCACGTTGCCGTTCTCCGTCTGGATGCTCGTCGGCTACTTCGACAGCATCCCGCGCGAGCTCGACGAGGCAGCGATGGTCGACGGGTGCGGGCCGCTCGGCGCCCTCTGGCGCATCGTCCTCCCGGCGGCGCGCCCCGGTGTCATCGCCGTCGCCATCTACTCGTTCATGACATCGTGGGGAGAGGTCCTCTTCGCCTCGGTGATGACCACCGACGAGAACCGCACCCTGGCGGTCGGCCTGCGGCAGTACTCCACCCAGACCAACATCTACTGGAACCAGATCATGGCGGCTTCGCTCGTGGTGTCCATCCCGGTCGTCATCGGGTTCCTCCTCGTGCAGCGGCACTTCGTCGCCGGGGTCACGGCGGGGGCCGTCAAGTGACGCGGACCCCGATCTCCACCCCCGTCGACGGCTGGACCCTGCGCGCCCTGACCGGGCCCGCTCCCGCCGAGGTGGCCGGCCACGACATCGCGGCCACGGTGCCCGGCACCGTGCACACCGACCTGCTGGCCGCCGGGCTCATCCCCGACCCCTACCTCGACGAGAACGAGCAGCAGGTGGCTTGGATCGGGCGCACCGGCTGGCGGTATGCCGCGACGCTCGACCTCCAGCCGCCGGCGGAGGGGGAGCACGTCGAGCTCGTCTTCGAGGGGGTCGACACCGTCGCCGAGGTGCGACTGGGCGGCCGGCTCCTCGGCGAGCCGCACAACATGCACCGCACCCACCGGTTCGACATCACGGCGGCGCTCCGCACCGGCGAGAGCGGCCCGGTCGACCTCGTCGTCGACTTCGAGCCGCAGCTGACGGCGACCGAGGAGGCCAGCGAGGAGCTGGGCCCTCGCGTGCACACCAACGCCCACCCGTTCAACGCGGTGCGCAAGATGGCCTGCAACTTCGGCTGGGACTGGGGTCCCGACCTCGTCACCGCGGGCCTTTGGCGTCCGGTCATCGTTGAGCGGTGGGCCGGCGCCCGGCTCGGCGCGGTGCGCACGCTAGCCACCGTGCTCGACGGCGTCGGCCGGCTGGAGGTGCACGCCGAGGTCCGGCGCGACACCTCGAGACCGCTGACCCTGCGCCTGACGTGCGCCGGCCATGAGGCCGTGGTCGAGGTGGCCGCCGACTCCGGTGGCGAGACGTCCGTGACCCTCGACGTGCCCGACGTCGAGCGGTGGTGGCCGCGGGGCTACGGCCAGCAGCCGCTCTACGACGTAGCGGTCGCTCTGGAGCAGGACGGCTCCGTTTTCGACACGCATACGCGACGGGTGGGCTTCCGCACCGTGGCCCTCGACACGACCCGCGACGCCCACGGCACGCCGTTCGTCCTGTCGGTCAACGACCGGCCGGTGCTGGTCAAGGGTGCCAACTGGATCCCCGACGACTGCTTCCCCCACCGCGTCGACCGCGCGCGCTACGCGACCCGCATCGCGGACGCGACGGACGCCAACGTCAACCTCCTGCGCGTCTGGGGCGGCGGTCTCTTCGAGAGCGACGACTTCTACGACGTGTGCGACGAGGAGGGCGTGCTCGTCTGGCAGGACGCGCTCTTCGCCTGCGCCGCCTACGCCGAGGAGGCCCCGCTGCGCGACGAGGTGGTCGCCGAGGTGACCGAGGCGGTCACCCGGCTCAGCCCCCACCCCAGCCTCGTCATCTGGAACGGCAACAACGAGAACCTCTGGGGCTATGAGGACTGGGGGTGGGGACGGGAGCTCGCCGGCCGCACCTGGGGCCGCGGCTACTACCTCGAGATCCTGCCCCGGCTCATCGGCCGCCTCGACCCGACCCGGCCCTACTCCCCCGGCAGCCCGTGGTCGTTCGACGAGCGCATCTTCCCCAACGACCCGGCGCACGGGACCACCCACCTGTGGGACGTCTGGAACCGGCTGGACTACACGGCCTACCGCGACTCCGTGCCGCGGTTCGTCGCCGAGTTCGGCTACCAGGGCCCGCCCGCCTGGACCACGCTGACCGCCGCCGTGCACGACGACCCGCTGACGCCGACCTCACCAGGGATGGCCAACCACCAGAAGGCCGAGGACGGCGACCTCAAGCTCAGCCGTGGCATCGCCCCCCACCTCGACGTGCCGCCCGTAGCCAGCGCGGAGGACATGGACACCTGGCACTGGGCCATGTCGCTGCAGCAGGCGCGGGCCGTGGCCTTCGGTCTCGACCACCTGAGGTCGTGGCACCCGGTGTGCGCGGGGATGATCGTGTGGCAGCTCAACGACTGCTGGCCGGTCACCTCGTGGGCCATGGTCGACAGTGCCGGTCGCCGGAAACCGTTGTGGTACGCAGTCCGCCAAGCCTTCGCGCCGCGCTGGGCCACCATCCAGCCGCGAGACGGCCATCTCGCGCTGGTCGTCGACAACGACACCGACGAGCCCTGGGACGCCCGCCTCCAGGTGTCACGGCGGGCCTTCGACGGCCACGAGCGGTCGGTGACGATGACGCATACGCAGGTCGCCCCCCGCACCACCGTGACCGTGCCGCTGGCGCCGGCGCTGACGAGCGAGGTGGCCGCCTCCGACGAGGTGCTGGTGGCGAGCGGCGACGGGGTGCGAGCGCTGTGGTTCTTCGCCGAGGACCGTGACCTGCACCTGGTCGACCGGTGGGGTTCGGCCACCGCCGAACGCACCGAGGACGGGTATGCCGTGCACCTCAAGGCGGCGACGCTCATGCGCGACGTCACCCTGCTGGTCGACAAGGTCGCCGACGACGCCACGGTCGACGACGCGATGGTGACCGTGTTGCCCGGGGAGACCGTGACCTTCCGCATCCGGTCGGCCCAGGACGTCGACCCGCGCCGGTTCCTCGACCCGCACGTCCTCCGTTCGACCAACCAGCTCGTCGATACGCACGCCCCGGAGTCGACGACCCCCCGCCAGCCAGGAGCGCTGACCCATGCCTGAGACCGACCTACCGCGCTTCCCGAAGGGATTCCTCCTCGGTGCCGCGACGGCCAGCTACCAGATCGAGGGCGCGGTGGCCGAGGACGGCCGTACGCCGTCGATCTGGGACACCTTCTCGCACACGCCCGGCAAGGTCCGGCACGGTGACACCGGTGACGTCGCCGCCGACCACTACCACCGGATGGTCGCGGATGTCGCGCTGATGAAGGAGATCGGGCTCGACGCCTACCGGTTCTCCATCGCGTGGCCACGGATCCGGCCCGGCGGCACCGGTCCCGTCAATACGGCCGGCCTCGACTTCTACTCGCGGCTCGTCGACGAGCTGCTCGCGTCGGGGATCCGGCCCATCGCCACGCTCTACCACTGGGACCTGCCCCAGGAGCTGGAGGACGCCGGCGGCTGGACCACCCGGGCCACAGCGGAGGCGTTCGCCGCGTACGCCGGCACCGTCGCTGCGGCGCTGGGCGACCGGGTGCACTCGTGGACGACCCTCAACGAGCCGTGGTGCTCGGCCTACCTCGGCTACTGCTCAGGGGTCCACGCGCCTGGGCGGGAGAGCCAGGCCGGCGCGCTGGCGGCGGTGCACCACCTCAACCTCGGGCACGGCCTCGCCGTGCAGGCGGTGCGGGCCGCGCGTCCGGGCGCCCTCTGCTCCGTGACCCACAACCTGCACGTCATCCGCCCCGCCGACCCGCACTCCGCCGAGGACGTCGACATCGTGCGGCGGCTCGACGCCCTCGGCAACCGGGCCTTCCTCGGCCCGGAGCTCGAGGGTGCGTACCCCGAGGACCTCCTCGCCGACACCGCGTCGATCACCGACTGGTCGTTCGTGCGCGACGGCGACCTGCGCGAGATCCACCAGCCGCTCGACGTGCTCGGGGTCAACTACTACACGACGAGCGTCGTGCGGAAGTGGGACGGCGTGACGGAGCGCAGCCGGGAGGACGGCCACATGGTCGCCCCGCAGCCACCCTGGCCGGGACCCGACGACGTCGACTTCGTGCAGGAGCCCGGCGCGCGCACACAGATGGGATGGCTCGTCGACCCGGCCGGGCTCACCGAGCTCCTCGTCCGCACGGCCAAGGACTACCCCGGGCTGCCGCTCATGGTCACCGAGAACGGCGCCGCCTACCCCGACACCGTGGCGTCCGACGGGCAGGTGCACGACGCCGACCGCGTCGACTACGTGCGCCGCCACCTCGGGGCGGTGCGCGACGCCATCGACGCCGGCGCCGACGTGCAGGGCTACCTCCTGTGGTCGCTCCTCGACAACTTCGAGTGGGCGTGGGGCTATGAGCGCAGGTTCGGCATCGTGCGCGTCGACTACGAGACCCAGGAGCGAACCGTCAAGGACTCGGGCCGGTACTACGCCGAGGTCATCCGCGCCCACACCCGCGACTGACGCTCAGCCGGCGTCCGCCTCGTCGAGCCGCACCGCACCGACCAGCTGGACGGAGTCCGGTGTGCCCGGCGCCAGACCCGGCATACGCCACCTGCTCCAGCCGGTCGGTCCGGCTCGCCAACACGCCCGGGTCGGGTCGACTGGCCGACCCTCCGCATACCCCTCGTACGCCCGGTTTGCGAGGTCACCGACCAGTCGACCTGGCCCACCTCATGACGCACGGCACCGACGAGCTGGACGGAGTCCGGTATGCCCGGCGGAAGAGCCCGGCATACGCCGCCTGCTCTAGCCGGTCGGTCCGGCTCGCCAACACGCCCGGGCCGGGTCGACTGGCCCGAACCCCTGCATACCCCTCGTCTGCCCGGTTTGCGAGGTCACCGACCAGTCGACCTGGCCCGGGTGCGGTCAGAAGAAGTAGATGTTGCCCGGAGCCACGTCGGCCTGGTCACCGCGGGTGGCGTTGATCTGGGCCCGCAGGGCGATCTCGTCGAAGAGACGTCGTTCCTTGATGACCCGACCACCCTGGATCAGGAACTGCGAGACGCCAAGCAGGTCGACCCCCTGGTTGGTCTGCGGACCGTAGAGCGGCCGCCCCTCGTAGCTGCCGGTCATCTTCCAGAGCACCGAGATGCGCAGACCGGCATACCGGTTGTCGAAGTTGGTCTGGATGTCACGGACCTCGAAACGGGCGGTGGGGAAGGCCAGCAGGAGGCGCAGCGTCTCGTCGATGTAGCCCTTGGGCCGGGTGTATGTGGTCCCACCGCTGCTGGAGAGGAAGACGTCACGGACGATGTAGTCGTTCAGCGCGGCGAAGTTCCGCTGGTTCCAGACCTTCTCGATGAGGTCCAGGACGAGCTCGCACTCGGCGCGGTAGTCGTCGGGACGGGGTCCGCTGTCGCCCTCGGCCAGGACGTCGGCCGGGGCGGGACGCAGCCACGACCCGGAGTAGCCCCGGAAGTAGAGCCCCCGGGCGAGCTCGTCGGGGTCCTGCCCCGTCTGCAGAGCGCGGGCGAGGCCGTCGCGGGCGATCCACTCCTCGACCATCCGGCCGCGGACATAGAGGCAGAGGGCCACGCTGTGCAGACTCAGGCGGTGTCGTCGGCCATCGATGTAGCGGTCCTCCCCCCGGTAGACGAGGTGCGAGCTGATGAACCCGTCGCTCCCGCGGGCCTCCCAGATCACATCCTCCGCCTGGCCGGGCATGGCTCCGGGCTGGGCGGCGCTGTCGGCCATCCGCATCGTGCTGCCCTCGATCACCTCGGCCCGGGTGGTGATGGTGCCCAGGGCCACGTGGACGATCGAGTCGGGCTCGTAGTTCTCGTAGATGTGGTCGATGTCGCGGTCGACCCAGATGCGGTCGGTGACTTCGCGGATGAAGTCGTCGGGGTCGGAGTAGGGCTGGTAGGCCACGGGATCGAGCGTCATGACGTCCTCGTCTCTGCGAACTGGGTGCCCTCGTGGGCGGAGAAGGTGAAGCGGCGGACGTCCTGCTGTCCGCCGGCGGCGAGGTCGGCGGCGACCCGTCCGACGGTCGGGGCGAGCTTGGCGCCGTGGCCCGAGCACGCCGAGACGACCACGAGCGGGCCGACCCGGTCGATGAGGAAGTCCTCGGTCGGGGTGGAGGTGTAGAGGCACGTGGTCTCGCCGAAGGGGGTCGGATCGAGGCCCGGCAGCCAGCGCTCCACGTAGTCGACGATCCGCGCGCGGCTCGCCTCGTCGACGACCCCCTCGCGGGTGCGGCCCGTCGTCACCGGACCCGTGTGCTCGGCGATCTTGCGGGCGTCCCCCGGCCCGCCGTCGCGGCCGCCCGGCAGGTGGTAGATGTCGATCGCGTCGCGGTGCAGGGTCACCGGCCAGACGACCGACTCGTCGCGGCGCGGGAAGTGGAAGACCCGGTGCTCGGTCACGCGGATCGGCGGCAGGGGGGCGACGGAGCCGACGAGCTCCTCCACCCAGGCGCCGGCAGCGACGACGGCCGTACGCGCACGCACCACCCCGTGCGTCGTCGTGACGGTCACCCCGTCGTCGTCGAGGGCGACGCCGGTCACCTCCACTCCCGACGCCTGCTGGCCGCCCAGGGCCCGGGCACCGTCGAGGAAGGCGTGGACGCCCTGGTGCACGTCGACGGTCCCGGCCTGCGGGTGGTGGAGCACGGGGCCGTCGAAAACCATCCCCGGGAAGCGGTCACCGGCCTCGGCGGCGGTGAGCAGCTCGTGCTCCACGCCCGCCCGCGCCAGGGTGGCGGCGATGACCTCCGGCTGGCGCCAGGAGCCGTGGTCGAGGCCACCCGTCATCCGCAACAGCGTTACGCCGGAGGCGGACTCGAGCTCACGCCACCATTCGAAGGCCTCCCCCGTCAGTCGGACGTAGTCGTCCTCCGGGTAGGCCCGCCGCGTGATCCGCGCCGAGCCGTGCGAGCTGCCGCGGGTGGTGGCCGGTTCGAACTGCTCCAGCACGAGCGCGGGCGTACCCCGCCGGGCCAGGTGCCACGCGGTCGCCGACCCCATGAGGCCGGCGCCGACGATGACCGTGTCTACATGGGTGGGCAGGTTGACGGTGTCGGTCATGACGCCGACCCCAGCCGCGCGCCCTCGATCTGCGTGAGGACGGAGAGCTCGTCGAAGACCCGGAACTCGTTGTAGATCTTGCCGTCCCGGAAGCTGAAGTGCGAGATCCCGAGGATATCGACCGGGGAACCCGTGAGGGGCCCGTAGGTCGGCGCCCCGGCATACGTGCCCCGCATGTTCCACATGACCGAGACGCGGGTGCCGTGGAAGTCGTCGTGGTTGGCCGCGACGTCGCGCACGTCGAAGTGGGCGTCGGGGAAGGTGGCGATGAGCTCGCCGATCGACTGCTGATAGCCCGCGGCCCGGCAGTAGCTGCGGTAGCGGCTCGTATGCACGACGTGGCTGCGGTGCACGAACGACGGCACGAGGTTGAGCAGCCGCTGGTTCCAGGCCTGGTCGATGAGCTCGAGCACCAGGCGGGTCTCCTGCGGCTGGTTGTCGGGTCGGGCCCCGGAGTCACCGTGGGTGAGCGGGTCGGCCGGCGGCGGTCCGAACAGGCCGTCCTGCGAGAGGCTCCCGAGGATCGTCGCGTTCGGCCGCACCGCCAGGTCGCGTGCGATGCCGGCCACGTCGAGCCCGTTCTGCTCGACGACCGCCCACTCGTCGCGGACCACCCACTCCTCCGCGATGAAGGCGTCACGGACGAGGCAGAGGGCGATGTTGCGTGAGGTCGACAGCCGGTTGCTGGGCGGCCCGTACTGCCAGAAGCCGCTCTGCACACCGGAGTTGATGATCCGGTGCGAGCTGACCCAGGAGTTCTCGGTGCGCTCCTCCCAGATGACGTCCTCGGCGGTGAAGGCCCGCCCGGGGAACGCCGTCTTCTTGACGAAGCAGCCCTCGATGATCGTCTCGCGGTTACCGCTGTGCCCGTAGGCGCTGTGCAGGGTGATGTCGGGGTGGTAGTGGTCGCGGATCAGACCCATGCCGTAGCTCTGCCAGATCTTGTCGGTCCACTCGACGATGTACTCCTCGGGGTCTGCGTAGGGCGCGTAGGCCTGGGCTGACAGCATGAGAGGTGAATGCTCCTTGGTGCGTCGGGAAGCGGTGGGTATCGGTCGGGAGTAAGGGGGGAGAACGGGATCCGTCAGTCGGTGAGCCACTCCCGCAGGGCCTGGGCCAGCTCGTGAGGCGCCTCCAGAGGCGCCATGTGGCCGGCGGTCTCGAGCACGACGTGACGGGCCCCGGGTATGCCTGCCGCCAGCTCCTCCTGGAGGGCCGGGGGGCAGACGTGGTCGAGGGCCCCGCTCACGACAAGGGTGGGTACGCCGACGGTGCCGAGGTGGGGGCGCGAGTCGGGACGGGTCGCCTGGGCCCGCAGCTGGCGCAGCAGCCCTGACGCACCCACGGTGTCGGCCATCGCGACGTTGCGCGCGACGAGGTCGGGCTCACGCCGGGACTCCGGCAGGGTGTGGCGCCCGAGCTCGTCGGCCGCGGCCGCGAACCCACCCGCCTCGGTGCGGTCGGTCAGCGCCGCCCACGACTCGAGCTGGGCCGGTGACGCGTCGCGGCCGCTGGTGTTGACCAGGGCGAGGTGGGTCACCCGCTCGGGAGCGTCGCGCACCACCTGGAGGGCGACGATGCCCCCGAGGGAGTGGCCGGCCAGCGCGAACCGCTCGGGAGCCTCGGCCAGTACCCCGGCGGCCAGGGCCGCGATGGTGTCGGACCGGTCGATCCGCGGGAACGACGCATGGGCCACGTCGTCGAGCTCGGCGGCGACCTCGGCCCACGCGGTGTGGTCGCCGAGCATGCCGCTCAGCAGCACCAGCTCGTGACCTTCCGAGCGAACGGTCACGAGCCCTCCGGGGCCGCTCGCCCGGGACGGGCCGTCGCCAGCCGGAGGAACGTCGCCGACAGGGCGTGCTGCACGTTGTAGACGACGAGCTGCGACCCCGCGGCGAAGTGGCTCTCGGCCGTGGTCTCGTCGCCGCAGATCGACAGCACCCGGCCAGCCGCCGCCTCCCGGACGCTGGTCAGGGCCTCGGCCACCGGTGTCTGGTCGCCGGCGAGGAGCCCGAGGTCGGCCGCAAGGTCGGCCGGCCCGAGGAACAGCAGGTCGATGCCGTCGACGGCAGCGATGTCGGCGGCGACCTCGACGGCCGCCGCGCTCTCGATCATGGCGATGACGAGCGGTCCGTCGGCGTAGCGCGCAAGATGTTCGGCGCCGGTGCGCAACCCGTAGCCCCCGGCCCGGGTGTAGGCGGCGAACCCGCGACGTCCACGGGGCGGGTAGTGCACCGCCTGCACCAGCGCCTCGGCCTCGGCCACGGAGTCGACGTGGGGGTAGATGACACCGGCGGCACCGAGGTCGAGCACCCGCAGCACCTCGCCGAGCCCGCCGATGCGCACGATGACCGGCAGGCCGACGGCCTCGGCCGTGGCGATGTGGTGGCCCAGGGCCACCTGGTCGCCCGGGCCGTGCTCGGCGTCGAGAACCACGTAGTCGAGCCCCACGAGACCGGTCAGCTCGACGAGCATCTCCGCGGGCATCCGCACGAGAGCGCCGAGCAGCCGCTCACCACGGCGCACGCGCGCGGGCAGGTCCATCGGGTCGACGGTCACGCGCTGGCTCCCGCCGGGTCGGCCGACCCCTCCGGCTCGGTGAACCGAGCGGTGCGCAACGTCGCTGTCGCGCCGTGGGCGGCCATCCCTTCGTACTCCGAGATGGTCGCGACCGCGTCGGCCAGCAGCGGGGTCGCCGCGCGGGTGATCCGCTGGTAGGTCAGCGCCTTGAGGAACCGCGACACCGAGAGGCCGGCACTGTGGCGGGCCCCGCCAGCCGTCGGGAGCACGTGGTTGGTGCCCGCCATCCCCTTGTCGGAGTAGGCGACCGTGCTCCAGGCACCGAGGAAGATCGAGCCGTAGTTGACCAGGTGGTCGTGGTACCACGCGTCGTCGGCCGTGATGATCTCGAGGTGCTCGGGGGCGAAGTCGTCCATGAGCTCGGCGGCGACCTCGCGCGACTCGGCGACGATCACCGAGCCGTGGTCGACCCACGACGGGCGGGCGATGTCCTGGGTCTTCAGCTCCACCAGCTGCCGCTCCACCTCCTCGACGACGGCTCGGCCCAGGGCCTCGGAAGTGGTGACCAGCGCCACGGGCGAGTCGGGGCCGTGCTCGCCCTGTCCGAGCAGGTCGGCGGCGACGATCACCGGGTCGGCGGTCTCGTCGGCGATGACGGCCACCTCCGACGGGCCGGCCAGCAGGTCGATGGCCACGGTGCCGAACAGCTGGCGCTTCGCCTCGGCGACGTAGGCGTTGCCGGCCCCCACGAGCATGTCGACCGGCGCCTCCCCCAGCAGGCCGAAGGCCATGGCGGCGAGGGCCTGCACCCCGCCGAGGACGAAGATCCGGTCGGCGCCCGAGATGTGCGCGGCGTAGAGGACGGCCGGGTCGGGCTGGCCGTCGGGCTGCGGCGGCGTACAGCTGAGGACCGACGGCACCCCCGCGGTTTTGGCGACGTTGACGGTCATGAACGCGCTGGCCAGCAGCGGGAACCGGCCCGCGGGCAGGTAGGCGCCGACCCGGCCGACCGGGACGTAGCGCACGCCCGTGACCAGCCCGGGGGCGATCTCCGCCTCGTAGTCCACGAGCTTCTCGCGGGCCAGGGAGGCGAACTCCCGCGTGCGCGCCTGACCGAGGTCGAGGGCCTGCCGCAGCTCGGCGGGCAGCCGCTCGATGAGCCGCTCGATGTCGGCGGCCGACAGCTCGGGGTCGCGCCCGTCCCACCGGTCGAGCGTGGCGGCATACGCCAGGACCCGGTCCATCCCGCCCTGCTCGATCTCCGACAGCATGCGCGAGACGGTCTCGATGACCTTCGGGTCGCGCTGGGCGGGCGGCCCGTTCTTGGCGGGGGTCTTCAGGTGGTGGTAGCGGTGGGCGAGGTGGCCGGTCCGAGCCGGGTCGAGCTGCATACGGGTCTGCTCCTAGGGCGGGGGTGGGAGTGCGGTCAGCCCTTGACCGAGCCGCCGGTGAGGCCGGCGACGAGGAAGCGCTGGACCACCATGGCGAGGACGAGGATGGGGAGAGCCACCAGCACCGTTGCGGCACTGGCCTGCTGGAGGAGCGGCAGGTTCTGGCCGATCTGGGTGGCGATGAACAGCGGGATGGTCTTGGCGTCGGTGTTGGTGAGCACCAGCGCGAGCAGGTACTCCTGGAAGGCGAAGAGGAACGTGAAGATGCCGGCGGTCACCAGGCCAGGACCCATCAGCGGCAGGATCACCCGCGTGAGCGTCTGGAAGCGGCTGCAGCCGTCGCACATGGCGGCCTCGTCGAGCTCCTTGGGGATCTCCATGAAGAAGTTGCGCAGGAGCCAGATGGTGAACGGCTGGTTCAGGGCGACCAGGCCGATCATGAGGGCGATCTTCGTGTCGTAGATCCCGAGCGCCTGGGCGAAGTTGTAGAACGGCAGCGCCACGGCGAAGCGGGGCAGGGCCCGGAAGATCAGCGCCAGCACGAGGAGCAGGGCCCCGATCTGCCCGTCGTAGCGGGACAGGGCGTAGGCCGCCGGGGCGCCGACGACCAGGGCGACGACGACGCTGGCGATGGCGACGAGCACCGTGTTGAGCAGGTACTGCGCGAAGTTCGTCTGGAGCCAGAGGTCGACGAACGCCTGGAGGCTGGGCTGGTAGAAGAAGACCGGTGGGTTCGAGAAGGCCTCGGCCGTGCTCTTCGTCGCCGCCATCGTCGTCCAGATGAACGGTGTGAGCATGACGAAGGCGACGGCGACGAGGATGAGGAAGAGGACGATCGCGTTGCGGCGCTTGGTGGACCGAGGAGGAGCGTCGACCACCCGACCCGTGCGCGCTCTGGTTGGTGCGGCGAGGCTCATGCTTGACGCACCTCTCGGTAGGTCTGCCGGATGAAGGGCACCAGCAGGATGAAGATGATGATCATCGTGAGCACGCTCACCGCACTGCCCAGGCCGACTTTCTGGTCACCGGCCGCGAAGGCGACGTTGTAGACGTAGAGCATCACGGACTCGTTGCCCAGGGACACCGCGCTCGGGGAGAGCGGGATGAGCGCGTCGAAGATGCGCAGGCCGTCCATGATCGTGATGAGCGAGATGAAGGCGATCAGCGGGCCGAGCGACGGGATGACGACGTACCGCTGCTGCTGCCACCAGGAGGCCCCGTCGATCTGCGCCGCCTCGATGGCCTCGGTGTTCACACCTTGGAGGCCGGCGAGGAGGATGAGGATCGAGAAGGGCAGCTCGTGCCAGATGATGTTGGCCAGGATCATGACCCGGTTCGGCCACTGGTCGGCGAACCACAGGGGAGGGTTCGCGACGCCGACGTGCTGCAGGGCCCAGTTGATCAGCCCGCCGAAGTTGCTGTCGAACAGCCACGAGAAGGCCACGGCGCCGATGACGGTCGGGACGATGTAGGACAGCAGGAGGAAGCCGAGGAAGAGCGGCCGCGCCCGGCCCGTCCGCTGGAGCAGCACGGCCAGGAAGAAGCCGAGGACGAGCTTGAAGGCGAGCCCGACGAGCGTCAGCGCGATGGTGAAGACCACTGCCTGGCGGAAGAGCCCGTCGCTGAGGACGTCGATGTAGTTGCTGAGCCCCGCCCAGGTGCCCTGCTGGCCGTAGGTGATGTTCTGCAGGCTCCAGATGATCGTCTGGATCAGGGGGACGACGAGCAGGACGGTCATGATCAGGGCACTCGGCCCGGCCAGGAGCAGGAACTCTTTGCGGCGCACGTGGACTCCTCCGTGCTAGGCCTGGAAAACGCTCGGACGGGGGCGTCCTGGTGGGAGCGGGGATCCGCCCCCACCAGGACGGTCGGTCAGCCGCCGGCGGCCGCCAGGACCTTCTCGGCCGCGGCCTGCGCCTTGGCCAGCGCGTCGTCCACGGAGAGGGCCCCGGTGACGCCCTGCGCGATGAACTCGCGGGTGGCCGCCTGCATGTCGGCCGTCCACTTCTCCATCGGCGGGGTCTGCGCTCCGTCGGCGATGGTCTTGCTCACGACGTCGTACCAGGGCATCGTCGCGCTGGTCGCCAGCCCCTTGCGGGACGGGAAGGCTGCGGGCACCGCCGACTTGCCGGCGGCCTCGCTGACCGACGCGGCCATGACCTGGAAGATCGTGTCCTTGTCGACCGCGGTGTTCTGCGGGAGCGACCAGCCGTCGACCGAGACGGTCGCCCACGGCTTCCCGCCGGAGACGATGGCCGGCGGCTCGAGGAACGCGAACTTGTCGAAGAACTTCGAGTTCTTCTGCGCCACCATGTCGACCATGCGACCGGAGTACATCTCCGCGATCGCCGCGGTGCCGTTGTAGAGCTGCTGCTGCACCTTGGGCTGGTCGAAGGTCGTCACCTGCGGGTCCATGTAGGGCGTGAGGTCCTTGAGGGCCTGGAGCGCCTTCTTGCCCTGGTCGGAGCTGAACATCGGCTTCTTCGTGGTCGGGTCGACGTAGGTCGTGCCCTGCGAGAAGAGGCCGATCATGAAGCGGGTGGAGATGTCACCCGACGCCAGCAGCGGCAGTGCGACGGGGTACTTGACCTTGCCCGAGGCCTGGATCTTGGCCGCGACGTCCTTGAGCTCGGCGAACGTCGTCGGCGGCTTCAGCTGCAGCTCGTCGAAGATGTCCTTGCGGTAGACGAAGGTCGTGATGTTGGCCTGCGTCGGGAGCCCGTACTGCTTGCCCCCGTAGCTCATGCCCTTGGACATCGTCGCGTCGAGGTCGCCGAGCTTGAACTTGTCCTTGTACTTCGCGATGTAGTCGTCCAGCGGGACGAGCTTGTCGGAGTACTTGGGCACGACGAGGGAGTAGGTCTCGACGAGGTCGAAGGCCGCCTGCGAGCCGGCGAGCGTCGTCGCCGTCTTCTGCACCTGACCGGCGAAGTCGACCGGGTCGTGCTTGAAGGTGAGGTTCGAGCCCTGGCAGCTCGCGATCATCGTGTTGGTGAAGGGGTCGATCGCCGACGAGTTGTAGGCGAGAACGTTGACCGTCGTGGCCTTGCTGGGCTGCGTGATGTCACAGCCGACGCTGGTGGCCTGGCTGGCCGCCGTCTGGGATCCCGCCCCGCATGCGGCCGTCAGGAGCAGCGCCCCCACGGCAACGGTGGCACCTACTGCGCGTCGTTGGAACGGAAGGCTGAACCGCGTGCCGTGCATGTGACCTCCATCAAGGGGATTGGATTTGCATACGTAGTCATACTTTACCCAGGTTCGTCAAGGGTGTGGCTAGGATCGTGACTCAGCAGTGACGCTCCGCTGCACCCGAAACGGGCCGAGGGGATGAAGGATGTCCGGGGTCGAGCCTGGCCAGCCGCCGAGAGCGGGCACCGGCCCCCTGTCCGTCACGAGCCACGATGTGGCCCGCCTCGCCGGGGTGTCCCAGGCCACGGTCTCGCGCGCGCTGCGGCCCGACACCTCGGTGCCCGACGCCACGCGGCAACGGGTCGAGCGTGCGGCCCGGGTGCTCGGCTACGTGCCCAGCCGGCTCGGGCGGAGCCTGGTCACGCGCGAGACCGGCCGCATCGCCATGGTCGCCGACCTCGGCAACCCGCTGTTCTCCACCCTGCTCACGCCCATCCACGACGTGCTCTCCGGGCTGGGCTACCAGACCCTTCTCCTCGCCGAGCACCAGGACCGCATGGATGTCTACTCCGGGCTCTTCGACCGCTCGGTCGACGGCGCGATCCTCTCCACGGCCAAGATCGGGTCGGTCCTCCCCTTCGAGCTCGACCGGCACGCCGTGCCGTTCGTCTATCTCAGCCGTCTCGTCGAACTAGTTGAAAGAGATAGCGTTTCGGCGGACGACAGCGGCGGGGGGGCCAAGGTCGGGGCGCTCCTGGCCGAGCTCGGCCATCGACACGTCGGCGCGATCCTCGGCCCTCCGGACACCTCGACGAGCCGCGACCGCGAGCACGGCTTCATGCGGCAGCTCGCCCTGGCCGGCATCGCGGTGCCGCCGGAGGCGGTCGTCCGCACCGACTACACGACGCCTACGGGGTATGCCGCGTTCCGTCGGCTCATGGACCTCGACCCCCGCCCGACGGCGCTCTTCTGCGGCAACGACTGGCTCGCCGTCGGGGCCCTCAACGGCGCCCGCGAGCTCGGTATCGACGTGCCCGCCGAGCTGACCGTCGTGGGCTTCGACGACCTGCCGGTCGCGAGCTGGCCGGTGTTCGACCTCACGACGGTCAGCAACCCGGTCAAGGACAACGCGGCCGAGGCGGCCCGCCTGCTCGTGCACCGCATCCGGTCCGGTCCCGGAGCGCCCTACGAGCACCGCGTGGCGCCCACCGACCTGGTCCTGCGCGGCACCCACGGGCCACCGCCCCGGAGGCCGGGCTGACCCCTCGACGGACGGGCTCTTGATCCCGCCTGACTACGTATGCAAACATGCACGCATGTCCGCGTCGAGCCGCATTGTCGTCACCGAGTCCCAGACCGCCGAGCGCACCATCCGGCGAGACTCCCTGATCTCCTGCAACACCGCCTTCATCGACTGCCGCACGCCGGGGTCGGACCTCAAGGAGAACTACGCCCTCATCGGGTCGGGGGTGTCGCAGAACCCCGACCAGTTCATCAACCTGCAGATCCCGCACGGCTACAACGTCGGCGGCGCCGCGATGCCCAACGGGGTCACCAACTCGCTGCACCTGCACTTCACGGCCGAGGTGTTCGTCATCGTCGCCGGCGAGTACACGTTCCGCTGGGGAGTCGACGGGCAGGCCGGCGAGTTCGTCGGCCGGGCGGGCGACGTCGTGTCGGTGCCCACCTGGATCTTCCGGGGCTTCACCAACACCGGACCCAACGAGAACTTCATGTTCACGGTGCTGGGGCAGGACGTCACCGGCGGCATCCTGTGGGGCCCGAGCGTCCTCAAGGAGGCCGAGGGCTTCGGCCTCTTCCTCTCCGCCGACAACCAGCTCATCGACACCTCCGACGGCAGCGCCCTCGACCCCGAGGTCGAGCTGGTCGCCCCGATGCCGCAGCACCAGATCGACGAGCTCGAGGTGTGGACCCCGGAGCGGATGCGCAAGCGTCTGGTCACCCCCGACGACCTCGTGTGGTCGAGCCGCGCGCTGATGTGCACCGCCCTCGAGGAGGGCCAGGTCGACCTTGCCCTCCTCATCGGCTTCGGCATCACCGAGCACCGCAGCCAGGAGCCGGCGATCTTCAACCCGCACGGCTTCTCGCTCGCGGTGCTGCGGGCCGAGCCGGGCAAGGCCATGCTCCAGCACCGGGTGAATGAGACCCAGGTGGTCATCGTTCGCAAGGGCCGGTGGGAGGTCCGCCTCAACGAGAGCGAGCGCGTCTCCGTCGTGCTCGAGGAGAACGACACGTTCTCCGTGCCGGTGGGGGCGTGGCGCGAGTTCGCCAGCGTCGGCGAGGAGACGGGCGAGATCTACGTCGTCACCGGAGGCGACGGCCGGGCCAAGCTGGAGTGGGACGAGCTCATCCTCAAGGGCGCCCAGAACGAGGACGTCGCCTACGACGCCAACGGCTACCTCGCCCCCTGGTCCGTGGTCTCCACCTCGACGATGGACGACTGATCGCCGCCCTGACGGTCGGCTTCGTCGGCCTCGGCCGCATGGGTGGGCCGATGGTGCGCTGCCTGCTGCGCGACGGTATGCCGGTCGTGGCCTACGACATCGACCCCGCCAGGACCGCCGAGGCCGAGCAGGCCGGGGCCGCGATCGCCTCCGGGCCGGCCGACGTCGCGGCCCGCAGCGACATCAGCCTCACGATGGTCATGAACGACCGGGTGCTGCGGGAGGTGGCTCTGGCCGACGGCGGTCTCCTGGCCGCGGCGGCCCCGGGGCACCTCTACTGCGACCTCAGCACCGTCTCGCCCCAGGTGTCGGCCGACATCGCGGTGGCGGCCGAGCAGCAGGGCGTGGCCTACCTGCGGGCCAAGGTGGCCGGCAGCATCGGGCTCGCCACCGACGGCCAGCTGACCGTTTTCACCTCGGGCCGTGCGGAGGACGCCGAACGGGCCGCACCGGTGCTCGGCGCCTTCGCCCGCGAGGTGCGCCACGTGGGCGACGGCGAGGCCGCGCACTACCTCAAGCTCGCGCACAGCATCGTCGTCGGGGCGTATGCCGCCCTCATCGGTGAGGCGGTCACCTTCGCCGCCCAGGGGGGCGTCGACTACGGCACTGTGATCGAGATCCTCGAGGCCGGTCCGTTGGGGTCGCGGCAGCTCTCGCTCAAGGCACCGATGCTGCGGGACCGGTCGTTCGGCACCCCGCCGTCGGACATCGACACCGCGGCCAAGGACCTCGACCTCGCGCTGGCGGCGGCCGTGGGGGTCGGGGTCACGACGCCCTTCGCGGCCACCGCCCGACAGCTGATGACCTCGTGCCAGGCGCACGGCGAGGGCGACCTCGACATCTGGTCGGTGATCCGCGCCCTCGAGACGCTCGCCGCCGTCGAGCGATGACCGAGGCCGCTGGAGCCATGATCGCCGCGCCCCTCCCGGGCACCGACCTGGCCGTGACCCCGCTCGTGCTGGGCGGCAACATGCTCGGCAGCCGCCTGGACGAGGACGCGTCGTTCGCCCTGCTCGACGCCTACGCCGAGTCGGGCGGCACGATGGTCGACACTGCGGCCGTCTACTCCGACTGGCTGCCCCTCGTGGAGCGCGGCTGCAGCGAGCAGACGATCGGCTGGTGGCTGCAGAGCCGCCCCGGCACAGCCGTGACGGTGGCCACCAAGGGCGGACACCCGGACCTGTCCCGGCCCCACGAGCCCCGGCTCGACGAGCCGGCCCTGCGGCAGGACGTGGAGCAGAGCCTGGCGCGTCTCGGCCGGCCGGCGTTGGACCTGTGGCTCGCCCACCGCGACGACCCGCGCCTGCCGGTGGCCGAGATCCTCGGGGTGCTCGAGGCGCTGCGCACCGACGGGCTCGTGCGGTTCTACGGCGTGAGCAACTGGACCACCGAGCGGGTGGCCGAGGCGGTGCGGCTGCGCGACGCCGGCGCCGCGCCAGGCTTCGTGGCCACCCAGTCCGCCTTCGCCGCGGCGGTCCCGCGCGCCGACCGGATGGCGTCCGGCCTCGTGGCGGCGGACAACGCGATGCTGACGCTGCACGCGACGAGTGGCGTTGCCCTGCTGGCCTACTCGGCCGCCGGGAAGGGGTGGTTCGCCGGCGCCGCAGGAGCTGACGACGCCTACGACTCGGCGCCGAACCGACACGTGCGCGATGTGGTGCGGTCGGTGGCGAGCGAGATCGGTGGTGAGCCGGCCCAGGTGGCGCTGGCCGCACTGCTCGCCCTGGACGCGCCGCTGCGGCTGGTCGTCGGCTGCTCGTCGGTCGCGCGATGGCAGCAGAGCCTGGCGGCGGTGATGCTGCCCCTGTCCCCCGCCCAGGTGCAGCGGATCCACGAGGCCCTCCCGGCCGGGTCATCACTCGGGCGACGGACCGTGGGTACGCCGCTCTACCAGTGACACGGGGATCCTGAGCGTCACCGGCGCGACGGGCTCTCCCGCGAACTGACGGGTCAGCAGGTCGACGGACATCCGGGCCAGGGTGTCGAGGTCGCAGCGAACCGTCGTCAGCCCGACGAGGGGCCATCCGGCCATCGGGATGTCGTCGAACCCGATGACGGTGAGATCCTCCGGCCCGCGGAGCCCCGCCGCTCGGGCCGCCGACAGGATCCCCAGGGCGATGACGTCGTTCGCCGCCACGATCGCGGTCGGGCGATCGGGCCCGTCGAGGAGTCCGGCGGCTGCGGTCATCGCTGCGTCGTGGTCGAAGGCGCTCCGCCGCACCATCGCCCGGGGCAGGGGCAGCCCGCGGCGGCGAAGGCCGGTGCGCAGCGAGAGCGCGCGCTCCCTTCCGGTCGACGTGTCCGTCGGCCCGTGCACCGCGGCGACACGCCGGTGTCCCAACCGGGCCAGCAGGTCGGCCACCTGGGCCACCCCACCGGCGTTGTCGACCGTGCAGCCCGGGGACTCCGGGACGTCGAGGACCCGGTTGACGAGGACGTGGGGGATCGCTCGCTCGGTGAGGTCGCGCGGGAGCGTGGAGCTCCGCAGCGTCGTCGTGAGGATGACGCCGTCGTAGGAGCCGTCGGCCAGGACCTCGAGACCGACCCGCCGGTCGGCCTCCCGCCCGGTGTCGGTCACGAGGACCATCTGCAGGTCGCGCTCGGCGAGGCGTCGGCGGATCGGTTCCACGAGCTGCGGGTAGTAGGGGTTCGTCAGCGCGTCGGAGACGACAGCCACCCGGCGGGTGCGCGCGTTGGAGAGCGACCGGGCGTTGTCGCTCGGGATGTACGCCAGCTCGGCCGCTGCTCGCAGGACCCGGTCACGGGTCTCCGGCGCCGTGCCCAGAAGGTTGCGCAGGGCGCGGGACACGGTCGCCTGGGTCACCCCGGCGAGCCGAGCGACGTCGTGTCCGGTGACCCGCTTGGTCATCGACGGCCGTTCCTCCCCCTGCGCGACGTCACCTTGACGTGTATACGTATACAACCCAGCATGGTGCGGAACCGTCCGACCGTCAACGCAGTGCTTGCTGCGTCGTTCCCAGGGAGACCCGATGCCCGACTACCTCAAGGCCGTTGCCCAGACCCAGCAGGACCGCGAACGCAACGACGGGGTGAAGGCGACCGTGTCCGAGGTGATCGCCGACGTTCGGGCCCGCGGCGACGCGGCGGTCCGCGAGTACTCCGAGAAGTTCGACAAGTGGTCGCCGGAGTCGTTCCTTCTGAGCGGCGAGCAGATCGAACAGATCGTGGCCACGGTGCCGCAGCAGGCGGTCGACGACATCATGACCGTGCAGGCGCGGGTCCGCGGCTTCGCGCAGCGTCAGCGCGACTCGCTGCTGGACTTCGAGGCCGAGACGGAGCCGGGGGTCTTCCTCGGCCAGAAGAACATCCCCGTCTCCGCGGCCGGCGCCTACGTACCCGGGGGGCGGTACCCGCTCGTCGCCTCCGCCCACATGACCGTCGTCACCGCGAAGGTCGCGGGGGTCGAGAGCGTGCGCGCGTGCACGCCGCCGATCCGCGGCGAGATCCCGGCCGCGACGGTGGCCGCGCTGCACCTCGCCGGAGCGGACGAGATCTTCCTCCTCGGTGGCACGCAGGCCGTGGCCGCGATGTCCCTCGGCACCGAGACCATCGGCAAGGTCGACCTGCTGGCCGGGCCCGGCAACGCCTACGTGGCCGAGGCGAAGCGCCAGCTGTTCGGCGAGGTGGGGATCGACCTGCTGGCCGGCCCGACCGAGATCCTCGTCATCGCCGACGGGAAGGCCGACCCCTTCGTGGTGGCGGTTGACCTGCTCAGCCAGGCCGAGCACGGCCCCGACTCGCCGGCTGTGCTCATCACCGACTCGCGCGAGCTAGGCCTGCGCGTCATCGAGCTCATCGAGAAGATCCTTCCCGACATGCCGACGCGGGACTTCGCCGAGCCGGCGTGGCGCGACCACGGTGAGGTCGCCGTCGTCGACGACCTGGCCGCGGCATACCGGCTGGCCGACCAGTACGCGTCGGAGCACGTGCAGGTGCTCACGGAGAACCCACGTGAGGCGCTCGAGGTCATGCGCAACTACGGGGCGCTCTTCCTGGGTGAGGGCACGTGTGTCTCTTACGGCGACAAGGTGATCGGAACCAACCACACGCTGCCCACGCGCGGCGCCGCGAACTACACGGGCGGTCTGTGGGTCGGCAAGTACCTCAAGACGGTGACCTACCAGGAGGTGCGCAGCCAGGCGGCCAGCGCCGAGCTAGGGCGGCTGTGCGGGCGCGCGGCCCGGGTGGAGCTGTTCGAGGGTCATGCCCGTTCGGGTGACGTCCGCGCCTGGAAGTACGCCGGCGACCCGCTCGACTGGGCCCCCTCCGGCGTATGACCGTCGCTGCTGCCCCGGCCGGTAACGCCGTCAAGGGCCGTACCGCTCTGGTCACGGGCGCCGGTAACGGCCTGGGTCGCGCCATGGCGATGGCGCTGGCCGGTCACGGTGCCCACGTGGTCCTCGTGGGTCGCACCCTCGAGCGGTTGTCGGCCGTGGCGGACGAGATCGACGGTCCGACACGGGTCGCCGTCTGCGACACCTCGAGCGCCGAGCAGGTCGCGGCGCTCGGGCGCGAGCTGGCGGACGCCGAGGTCTCGATCCTCGTCAACAACGCCGGGATCGCGGGGCCGGTGGCCCCGTTGACCGACGTCGAGGTCGCCGAGTGGGACGAGGTCTTCGCCGTCAACGTGCGCGGCGTCTTCCTCATGTGCCGCCAGTTCCTCCCAGGGATGACGGCACGGGGCCGCGGCGACATCGTCAACGTCGCCTCGGTGAGCGGGAAGCGACCGCTCGCCCGCCGCACGCCCTACACGGCCTCGAAGATGGCGGTGATCGGGCTGACCACCACCCTGGCCCACGAGGTCGGCCCGGCGGGGGTCATGGTCAACACGCTGTCCCCCGGGCCGGTCGCCGGTCCGCGGATGCAGCGCAACTTCGCGCTCGAAGCCGCCCGGTCGGGGATCAGCGTCGAAGCGGCGGAGGAGGAGTTCGTCTCCCGGTCGGCACTGCGGCGGATGGTCACCGAGGCAGAGGTCGCCGCCGCCCTCATCGCCATGCTCCACATGCCGGGCCTGTGCGGTGCCGACATCGACCTCTCGGCCGGCATGGTGGCGCGGTGAGACGGGCTGCTGTCGGTCAGGGTGACGGCGGTGCTGGCTGACCCGTTCACGGAACGGCTGATCGCGTCGAGGTAGTCGACCGTGAAGTGCATGAGGCGCTCGACCGACCCGACCGTGAAGTACTCGTCGGGCGCGTGAGCCCGGTCGCCGTGGCCGAGGCCGGCCACGCTGAAGGGCATGGCGCGACCCAGGGCCGTGAACAACGCGCCGGGACAGCAGTTGTTGGCGAGCGGCCAGATCGCGGTACCCACGTCCTGACGCTCGGCCGCAGCCACGGCGGCCGTGAGGAGGGTGTCGTCCTCGAGCGGAAGCGGCGGCGATCCGGGGTAGCCGCGGGCGTTCTCGAGCACCACGTGGGTAAACCCCCGGCGGTCGAGGTGGGCGCGCAGCGCGGTGCAGAACTCGTCCGGGGTGAGCCCGGGCGGGAACCGGAAGTCGAGGCGGGCGCTCGCCTCCCCCGGCATCATCGTGTAGAACGTCGGCCCCTGGTAGCCGCCGACGATGCCCTGGACGTTGACCGTGACGCCGGTCATGTAGTACTCGACGTGGTCGCCGATCGCCTTGCCCGCCAAAGGCTGGGCGACGTTGAGGTTACCGAGCATGTTGGCCTGCCACTGCGGGTTGGCGTGGAAGTCGCCCGCCATGCGCAGCACGTCGTCCGCGAGCGCGGCGCGGGTCTGCGTCTCCAGTGACTCCAGCCCGTCGATGGTGGCGTGCTGCTGGTCGTCGAAGAGGGTGCTGAGAGCGCGGACGAGCTGCATCATCGGCGCGTCCAGCCACGCGGAGTTGCCGGCCCACACATGCCGGCCGTCGCGTGGCCCGCCCCAGTCACCGCCGCGGCAGGTGAGGTGGGCGAAGACGGTGCCCTTGTAGCTGCGCCGCACACTCATGACGCCGGCGCTGTTCTGCTGGAAGGTCGGCAGCCAGACCCCAGCGGCCCCGGCCAGGAGGTCGCGGTGGGCCTCGATGAACCCCGGCAGGCTGGGGCTGCCGATCTCCTCCTCCCCCTCGATGACCCAGACGAGGTTGACGGGCGGGCGGGCGCCGGTCGCGAGGATGGCCTCCACCGCGGAGATCGCCGCGATGACCGGGCCCTTGTGGTTGTTGGCCCCCCGGCCGACGACGACGGCCCCGAGGTGCGGCAGGAGGCCGAGGTCGGTGGCGTCGACGATGTGCGCGCCGAGGGGGTCGACGGTCCACTCCCGGGCGATGGTCGGCGTGACGTCGTAGAGCCCGTAGACGACCACGGTGGGGGCGTCGGGGCGGGCAGCGGCGGTCGTGCCCAGGACCACGGGGTGGCCGGCGGTGGGCACGAGTGCGGCGTCCGCGCATACCCGCCCGAGGAGGTCGCTGAACCACGCGGCGGTCTCGGGGATGCCCTCCCCCGTGTCACTGAAGGAGCGCATCCGCAGGCTCTCGCGGACGAGCTCCTGCGCTGACGCACCGCGCGCACTGACCTCGATATGCGCGGCTCCGGTCGCGTCGTCGGAAGAGACGGTCGCGGGGGGAGGGTCGCTGGGCACCCGCCCATCCTCCACGCTGGGAGGACCGAGGCGGTCAGAGGCGGCCCGTGGCGGGGATGGTCACCGGGATCGTCGTGGAGTTCGCGGTGTAGAGGAGGACGACGTCGCCGAAGACCACCGAGCCGTCACGGGCGAAGAAGGTGAGCTCGTTGGCATCGGGCCGCAGAACAGGACCACCGGGGCCCACCGCGGGGATGATCTCGTGCCAGGTGCGCTCCGCCTCGTCGCCGGCGACGAACGCGTACTGGGTCAGGGTCGTCTCGTTGACGCGGATGGAGAAGGCCGGCTGCCCGGCGTGCCGGGTGCGGTAGTAGAGCACCGCCGGCAGCGTGACGGCGCCCGGCAGGGAGAACTGGATGTGGCGGTCGCTGCTCTGGGGCGTCGGCAGCGCGACCCGCGCGTCTCGGCGAAGGCGCGGTAGCGCGCGATCTGGGTGACCTGGATGGTGAGGTGCTCGGGGACGGCGGGCGCAGGCTCGGCGACGGACATGGGGCGCTCCTCTCGGCTGGACGGGCCCGCCGCGCCGGTGTCCCGTCCACCGGCGCGTGCGGCCCCTCACGGATCAGGAGGCCGGCGCCGAGCCGGTTGATACCCGGCAGAGTGACCTCGGTCGCAGGAGGACGGGTCAGCCCCGGATCGGCGACGTACCCTCGAAGCACGGGCCTTTGTCGGCGGTCAGCCACCGGAGGCGGGCCCGTGGTGACTGAGGAAGTGGGTGCTACCGCCGTGATCGTTCTCGTGATCTTCGCTCTGGTGTGGGTGACCGTTCGGGTCGCCGCCGCGTTGCGCCTGGCGCGCGCCCGGGACGACCGGGCTTTCCCCACCGCAGCCATCCAAGACCGCCCCACGCCGCAGGACAGGCGCCCCGCCGGTCCGCAGGATGCCCGGTCCGTCGGTCCCCAGGACACCCAGCCCGGACAGCACGTCTCCAGCGCGGCGATGCATACCGCCTGGACCGAGGCGGAATGGAGGGCGGCCTTCCGCGCGTCCGTCCTCGAGGCGGTGGCTCGTCCGACGGGCGGGCCGTCCTACTTCGGCGGTCGCGACGACGCCGCCTACCTCTCCGGGTGGGACGCCGCCGTCGACTGGGTCGGCCAGGGTCAGGACGCCCGGGCGCCCATCTGGGGCGACGCCGCCTACATGACCGGCTGGTATGCCGGGGTGCGGGACGTGGCGACCGCTCGGCGTCGCGTGTCCCGGCTCACGGTCGCCTGACCGCCTGAGGTCAGAGACCGAGCGCGGGTCGGGGTCGGCCCGCGAGGGCGAGGACGAGGTCGCCCGCGGTGGCGCGCACCGGCGTACCGGAACCGAAGGCCCAGTCGAGGTCGGTCGCCGCCAACGCCCGACCGGTGAGGTCGACGCCGAAGTGCCCGGCGACCCCGTCGGTCTGGGTGTCGAGCACCAGACGCGTCGCGTCGTCGTCGGCCGTGCGGGGGACGTCGAGGGCACCGGTGATGTCGAGGCCGTGGATCACGGCGTGGGTGAGAGCACCCGTCGCACCGCCGCCCGGGGGCGCCCAGGCGGCCATGGCGTCGCTGCGCAGGTCGTCGAGGAGGGCGGCGAACGGGAGGTCGCCGTCGCGCCGGGCGACCAGCTGCGACAGGGCTTCGAAGTCGTGGCCGACCGCGGCCAGCTGGGCCATGAAGGCCGGAGGGTCGTAGCGGGCGGCCATCGTCATGTGGGCGACGACGTGCTTGACCGCCCACCCGTCGCAGAGGGACGGCGCGTCGGCGACCGACGGCGGCTGGTCGGCGAGCAGCCGGGCCAGGGACCGGAGCTGGGGGCCGACGAGGGACTGGACGTCGGTATCGGTCGTCGTGTCGGTCGGGTTCATGAGGATGCCTCCGTGGTGGTGAGCGATGCGATGTAACGGGCGGCCCGGTCGAGGGCGGTGCCCCAGCCGGCGCGGGCCTGCGGGGTGCGCATGTGCGGGGGCAGGCCGCGTTGGGTGGTGATGACCTCGGTGGTGCCGTCGCCGCGGTCGACGAACCGCAGCTCGGTGAACACCTCCGAGTCGAGCTCGCGCCAGGTGAGGTAGGTGGGCGGGTCGACGTCGACGTAGGCCGCGCGCATGGTGAACGTGTCGCCGGTTGCGTCGTTGACCATCGTCGTCTCGAACGCCCCGCCGGGCCGCAGGTCGACGACGATGTGGTCGACCGGGGTGTGCGTGCCGGTCGGCCCCCAGAAGTGGGCCAGGTGGACGGGGGTCGTCAGGCACGCGTACACGAGCTCGGGTGAGGCGGGATGGACGTAGCTGACGGAGAAGGTCTCGTCGGTGAGGTGCTCGGTCATGGTGTGTCCCTCTGCAGCTGCTGGAGATGTGCGGACAACCGGCCGTGCCGGTTGACCCACTCGCGGCGTTGAGCGTCGACCCAGGCGAGCACCTCGACGAGCCGTTCGACCTCGAGTGACGCCGGCCGCGACTGGGCCGCGACGCGGCGGGAGACGAGGCCGGCCTCCTCCAGCACCTTGAGGTGACGCGAGACGGCCTGCTGCGTCAGGGCGAAGGGTGCCGTCAGCTCCTTGACGGTGGCGTCGCCGTGGGCGAGGCGCGCCACGATGGCGACCCGCGTGGGGTCGCCCAGGGCCGCGAACGTGTGCGCCAGTGCGCTGGCTTCGACCGTTTTCACAACGTCATCGTTACACAACGTATGCGTTGTGTAAAGCGCTCGGCGTCAGCGGCCGCGCAGGTCGTGGTGGACCCAGACGTTGGGCTCCACGTAGACGGCGTGGTCCTGCTCGAGCGAGACGTGCACCGGGTTGCCGGCGAACGGGACGACCACGTCGCCGGACGCGTCGAACGGCAGGCCCGTCCACTCCCGCCACTCCCCCGGGGTGACAGGGTGCCCCCCTCGGGGGCCACGCGGTTTGTGCGCACGAACCGGCTCGGTCGATTCTTGTGGCGTCGACCTTTCTGGGAGGCTCTGCCGATGTCGTTGAAGAGGACGAAGGACGGGTGGTTCTGTCCCGGCTGCGGACTAGTGCACGAGGGCCTCATCATGTGCTTTGGCCCGGACGAGCCGCACGGCTGGTTCCGGGCCAAGCGGCTGGACCGCCTGCGTGGTCGGCTGGCCGAGAGCTTCTGCGAGGTGAACGTCGACGGACGTCGGCGCTACTACGTCCGCGGGCACCTGCCCCTACCGGTCGTCGACGGCGACGGGTCCCCGTTCCTCTGGAACGTCTGGGCAGAGGTCGAGCCCGACCACTTCTCACGCATGGTGGACGCGCTCGACGACCCTGGCCGGGTCGGGCGGCCGCCCGTCCCGGGACTGCTCGACACACCCCTCCCGTCCTACCCGGACACCCAGGGTCTGCCCACACAGATCGTGGAGCAGGCGGTCGGCCAGGTCCCGCGCATCACCGTGGAGGCTCCGGGCCACCCCCTGCATCAGGATCAGGTCGACGGCGTCACGCTGCACCGGGTCGCCGACCTCAACGCCTTCCTCCTCGGTCCGGGCCGCTAGCGAAGATGGAGAAGTCGACAGGCCCGAAGATGTTTCGACGGTCGATGTCGAAAAGCCGGGCCACGGTTCGACGTACGGGCACGAAGCAGCTCAGCAACCAGCAGGAGGAATGATCAGGATGCCGCGTTTCATGGGGTTCGTCAGGATGGAAGAGGGCGTGGGCACGCCGCCGCAGGCGCTGTTCGACGCGATGGACGTCCACATCGGGGAGCGGATCGCCAACGGGGTGTTCGTCGACGGCGGCGGCCTCTACGGCGTCGCGGATGCCGTCAACTTCGTCGTCCGCCAGGGTGAGATCAGCCGTGTCGACGGGCCGTACGCCGAGGCCAAGGAGGTCGTCGGCGGCTGGTCGATCAAGCAGTACGACAGCCTGGAGGACGCCATCGCCGACCAGCGGGAGTTCGCCGAGCTGCACGCGAAGCACTGGCCGGAGGTCACGGTGGTCTCGACCCTGCGCCAGATCTCCACCGGCCCGGAGGCCCCCGGCGACTGACGGGGTCTCACTACGCTGGCCGCGTGCCGGCAGACGCGAGGGCGGAGGACTCGAACGAGGCCATCGTCGCGGCGTGGCGGGCCGAGTCGGCCCGCCTCGTCGGCGCGCTCGTGCGGATGACCCGTGACCTGGAGCTCGCCGAGGACCTGGCCCAGGACGCGCTCGTGGCGGCGCTGCAGCAGTGGCCGACGAAGGGCGTGCCGCAGAACCCGGTCGCGTGGCTGATGACCATCGCGAAACGGCGCGCCATCGACCACTTCCGGCGCGCGGACACGCTGCGCCACAAGCTCGCGGACCTCGAGCACACCGCCGGTGGAGAGGAGGTCGGGATGCCCGACCTCGACGCCCAGGTCGACCACATCGAGGACGACGTCCTGCGGCTGATCTTCCTCTCCTGCCACCCCGCTCTGACGGCCGAGTCCCGCGCCGCACTGACGCTTCGGCTCGTCGGCGGCCTCACCACCGCCGAGATCGCCCGCGGGTTCATGGTCACCGAAACCTCGATGGGACAGCGCATCTCGCGAGCCAAGAAGACGCTGTCGTCAGCGCACGCCGAGTTCGAGCTGCCCACGGGGCCTGAGCGCACCGAGCGTCTCGACGACGTCATGGCCGTCATATACCTCATCTTCAACGAGGGGTACACGGCCACCGCCGGCGCGGACTGGATGCGCCCCGACCTCGCCCACGAGGCGATGCGACTCGCGCGGATGCTGGCGGCCCTCGTGACCGACGAACCTGAGGTGTTCGGGCTGCAAGCCCTGCTGGAGATCCAGGGCTCGCGGATCGCCGCCCGGCTGGACGAGAACGGTGCGCCGGTCCTCCTCGAGGCGCAGGACCGGACGCGGTGGGACCAGCTGCTCATCCGGCGCGGCATGGGGGCCCTACGCCGAGCCGAGCAGCTCGCCGCGCGCGGGAAACCGGTCGGCCGGTACGTCCTGCAGGCGCTCATCGCCGCCGAGCACGCTCGCGCCGAGCGGGCCGACGTCACGCGCTGGCCGCGGATCGCCGCGCTCTACGACGTCCTGGCCGAGGCGGCGCCGGGTCCGGTCGTCGAGGTCAACCGGGCGGTCGCACACGGTCGGGCGTTCGGGCCGGACGCGGGGCTGGCGATCCTCGACGAGATGAGCCCCGATGCGCTGGGCAGCTCGCCGCTCGCGTCGAGCGTGCGCGGTGACCTCCTCGAACGAGCCGGTATGCGTGAGCAGGCGGCCGCCGCGTTCGCCGAGGCGGCCACGCTGACGAGGAACGAGAGCGAGCGAGCGCTCCTGCGCCGTCGCGCGGAGGCCAACCTCACGCATACGCCGACGTCTCCCTGAGACGTCCGCGCCTGGAGCGGCACATCCCTTGTCTGCCCTCCCGGAGTGTGGTTGCGTGGCGATAACGTCCCCGCCGCCGGCGAGGCACCACAACGAGGTGGTCCTGATGGGCTCGACGTACGACTACGTGATCGTGGGGGCAGGCTCGGCGGGGGCGGTCGTCGCCGCCCGGCTGAGCGAGGACCCCGATGTTCGGGTGTGCCTGCTCGAGGCCGGCGGGCCGCCACCCCCCGCGGAGCTGGTGCCGGCCGCGGTCGCGAGCCTGCAGAACGATCCCGCGACCGACTGGATGTACAACGGCGACCCCGGCGGGGTCGGGAAGGGCCTGGTCGGGGGGCAGATGATGGTGCCCCGCGGGAAGATGCTGGGCGGGTCCTCCGGCCTGAACTACATGGCGTACGTGCGGGGGCACCCCGGCGACTACGACGCGTGGGCCGCCGCGGGCGCGGAGGGCTGGTCCTACGCCGAGGTCCTGCCCTACTTCCGGAAGGCCGAGGGCTTCGTGCGCGACCCGGAGCTGCACCCCGACGCCGACATGCACGGCTACGACGGCCCGGTCGGGGTATCCGTGCGTCAGCCGATCCTCCCGGCCTCGACACAGTTCGTCGAGGCGGCGGGCGCCACGGGCCTGAAGCAGGGTGACTACAACGGCCGCGCCCGCCTCGAGCCCCATGGGGTGGCTTCGCTCTTCCAGACGACGACGAAGGACGGCCGACGCAGCTCGACCTTCCACGCATACCTGGAACCCGCGATGGATCGCGAGAACCTCACGGTCGTCACCGGCGCGCTCGTGGAACGGATCCTGCTCGAGTCAGCCGAGGGGGTGGTTCGCGCCACCGGGGTCGCCTACCGCACCGAGGACGGCACCCACGAGGAGGTCGCCGCCGGCACCGAGGTGGTGCTGTGCGCAGGCGCCATCGGGTCACCGCAGATCCTGCTCCTCTCGGGGGTCGGCGCGCGCGACGAGCTGGCCGCCGTCGGGGTGGAGTGCGTCGTCGACCTCCCGGACGTCGGTCGTCACCTCAAGGACCACCTCCACGCGCCCTTGATGTTCGCCGCGGACGGCATCGGCGAGACGATGACCGAGGTCGCCATGTCCCTCGGGCCCGACGCGCTGCGGGCGCCGGCCGGCCCGCTCCCGGCCGACCCCGCCGACGATGTCGACCTCCCGGCGCCTCTGGCCGCCGCCAAGGCCGAGGCCGAGCGCCGCATCGGTGAGTGGTTCACCACCGGCCGCGGCCTGGCGTCCTCCTCCCTCTACGACGCCGTCGCGTTCTTCTCGACCGAGCTCGGCGACGAGCACACCCACGACGCGCAGATCGGCTTCCTCGCCACGGGGTACACGCCGTCGATCTGGGAGGGCGTCTTCCGGCTCCCCCCGTCCGCGTTCTTCGACGACCCGGAGTCCTTCCTCGACCCGACGCGGGGCCAGGTGGTCCTGCTGCCCAACCCCGTGCAACCCCACTCCGAGGGCTCGGTGACGCTGGCCAGCGCGGACCCCGCGCACCCGCCGCGCATCGCGTTCAACTACTTCGACGACCCGCACGACGTGAAGGTCATGGTCGCCGTGATGCGCCGGGCCCTCGAGATCGCGAGGGCCTGGCCCGGCGGCGGCCTCGGTGAGCCCGTCATCCCGCCCCACCTGGCGCAGGCCCACGGGCACACGGCCGGCTCCGAGCCGAGCGACGCGCTCTTGGAGGACCTCGCCCGCCACTACGCGCTGACCGTCTACCACGTGACGTCGACCTGCCGGATGGTCGACGTCGTCGACCCGCGACTGCGGGTGCATCGCATCGAGTCCCTGCGCGTGGCTGACGCGAGCGTGATGCCGAACATCGTCAGCGGCAACACCAACGCCGCGGCCATCATGATCGGCGAGAAGGCCGCCGAGCTCATCGCCAAGGACCACGGCGTGCACCTTCGCGAGCTGGTCGGCTGACGGTTTCGGTCAGGTGGCGGCTTGGGCGCGACGGCTGAAGAGGTAGCCACCGTCGACCCACGTGGGCGACCACCCGTCACGGAAGAGCTGTCCGAACCGCTCGGACGCGCGACGAGCTCGAGCCCACGGGCGTCTTCACCAACGACTACCTCGACCGGTTGCTCGGCGCGCCTCCGGCGGCGGCTGAGCTGGGCGGTCGTCGCGCTGGACAATCCGGCTGACCAGCGCGTGTCATGATCGCGATGTGCCGGTGGCCAGGGACACGGATGCGTTCGTCGAGCAGCTGCCGCTGAGGCTGGAGCAGCTCGCCGCCGAGCACCGGGTGCCGGGCGCGTCAGTGGCCCTCGTGCGCGGGGACGAGGTCGTCGAGGCAGTCACCGGCGTGGTCAACACCCGGTCCGGAGTGCCCGTCACCCCCGACACGCTGTTCATGGTGCAGTCGGTCACCAAGGTGCTGACCGCCACCCTGGTGATGCAGCTCGTGGACGAGGGACTGGTCGCGCTCGACGATCGGGTGCACCACCACCTTCCCGCGTTCCGCACCGCCGACGAGGCGGTGAGCCGGCAGGTCACTGTGCGCCACCTGCTCACGCATACGGGCGGGTTCGAGGGCGACATCTGGGCGCCGACGACGTCGGGTGCGGACGCGCTGGAGCGGTTCGTCGTCGACCTGGTGAGCCTTGCCCGTCAGGACTTCTCGCCGGGAGAGCGGTTCTCCTACTGCAACGCGGGGTTCGGCGTCCTGGGCCGCCTGGTCGAGGTGAAGCGCGGCCTGACGTACGAGCAGGCCGTGCGCACCTTCGTCGCCGAGCCGCTCGGGATCGACGAGCTGGCCTTCTCCGCCGACCAGGCCCTCGCCTTCCGCGCGTCGATCGGTCACGTGCCCGTCGACCCCGACGACCCCGACGCCGGGATGCGTCCGCTGCGCCACTGGGCGGTCATGCCGCCCTCGAACCCGGCTGCCGGTAACCAGCTCGCCATGTCGGCCCGGGGGCTGCTCGCGTTCGGGCGGATGCACCTGCGCGACGGCCGGAGCCCCCGTGGTGGCGCCCTGTTGACGGAGGCGACCGCGCAGCTGATGCGCGAGCGACAGGTCGACCACCCAGCGGTGCTCGGGCCGCACAGACATCACGGGCTCGGGTGGTGGCTGGAGCGCGGTGAGCTCGTCGAGCACAGTGGCGGCAGTACGGGGGTCACCGCCCATCTGTGCCTGGCGCCCCGTCACGACCTGGCCGTCGTGGTCCTGACCAACAGCGAGAGCGGCGGCGCCCTCATCGACGAGCTGCTCGAGCCGCTGTGGGCCGGGTTGCCCGGGGTGCTGCCTTCGACCGATCTGGTTGAGCAGCATGGTGATTCGTTGGCTCCGGCGGAGGTCGACGTCGACGGCTACCTCGGCACGTATGCCTCGCGCCAGGTACGCGCGAGGGTCAGCCGCAGCGACGACGGTCGCCTGTGGCTCGACCGTGTCAGCCTCGGCGACACGCTGGTCATGCACGAGCTGGCCGGGACGACCACCCCGGACCGGCACCAGGAGCTGCAGCCTGTGGGCGGCGACATCTTCGTGGCCACCGGTGGTCAGAAGGTCCAGTTCCTGGCGCGCGGCCGTGGCCGGGCTCGCTTCCTCTTCGCCGGCGGCCGGGCCATCCCACGGACCGAGTGACCCGCTCGGCCGAGCCGGCCGCGCTTCAGGAGTGGGCGGTGTCAGTGGGGCGAGAGTCGAACCTTCTCCACTGCCCTTCGGACACGACCTCCGCGTGCCCGTCGACCACGGTGATGGCGGTCTGCTCGTCGATGGCGTAGGCGGGCCCGTCGAGGCTCGCCGCCCATCGTTCGGCGTCCGCCATGGTGTTGGTCGGGAACGCGTCGAGGTGCGGGAAGATCGAGAAGTCGACGACGCCGAGCGTGCGGTCGTCCGGCGCGGCTGGCCAGGCCACGAAGTCCGCCCCGATGCGGGGCGTCATCACCATGCTCCCGGCGCTGACGCCGACCCAGACCGTGTCGGCCAGCGACGGCAGGAGATCCACGAGCCCTGACTCGCGCATCCAGTGGCTCAGGTACGTCGCGTCGCCCCCGTCGACCAGCAGGACGTCGGCATCCTGAACCCACGGCACCCACCGCTCGGCGCTGATGGTGGACAGCGCCGTGAGCTCGAGGACGCCGATCGACGCCCAACCCAGGCCGGAGGAGTAGCGCCACCGCGCACCGGCGGCGGTGAAGCCCTGCACCGAGGTGGGGTTGCACATCGGATGTCCCCACTGGGCCGTCGGGACACACAGGGCGCGGCTCTCTTCAAGGGGTTTGCCGAGTAGCCCCTCCAGGGCGGAGCGGATGCTGGCATTCGTCACGCCGCCAGAGGTCAACAGCAGCTTCATGAGGTCTCCGCTCCACGAGTCGTGCGGGTGCGAGAACAGTGACCCCGAGCCGGGTCGAAACTCATCGCGGTACAGCGAGCCTGTCACCGAAGCCAGGGTGACCGGCTCCGATCAAGATCGGTGCGAGGCGGTTCGACGTCTGGGACCATTCATCCGTGCGCGCTGCAGGGCGGCTGGACACGACGGGACTCTCGGGCTCTCTGATCGGCAGGGAGCGCGAGATGGCGCTGCTTCAAGCGTCTCTGGAGACCGCTGGGACGGGGCGGCCGGTCGTCACGCTGGTGGTCGGCGAACCCGGGATCGGCAAGACGCGTCTGGTGAACGAGGGAGCGGCGATCGCGCGGGCTGCCGACATGCGCGTGCTGAGGGGCACCGCCGACCGGACCTGGCGCGAGCCGATGGAGCTCTGGCGCGGGGTGCACCGTGCGCTGGGGGTCGAACCGATCCCCGACCTCACGCTCTCGGCCGAGGTGCGTCGTTGGGACTATCTGGAGAACCTGACCGAGGCGCTGTCGGCATACGCTCCCGCACTGGTCCTTCTCGAGGACCTCCACTGGTCCGACCCCACGGCCATCTGGGTGCTGCAGCAGCTACCCCGAGCGGTGGGGAACGCCCCGATCGCCTTCATCGCCACCAGCCGCGACCACGAGGCGGACATGGCCCCCTTGGCCGACCTGCGTCGAGCCTCACAGGTGATCACCCTCGACGGTCTCGACGTCAACGCTGTTCGTCAGCTGGCCTCGGCGGAGACAGCCGGCTCGACCACCAGCCACACCGACGCCGTCGACCTGCACGCCCGCACCGGCGGCAACCCGTTGTTCGTCCAGGAGCTCGTCCGCTCCCCGGGTGGGAGCGGGGTCGTCAGCGAGCTTTTGCGGGGGGCGTTCGAGCGATTCGACGATGAGACGCGGCTAGCACTGTCGATGGCGGCACTGGCCGGGCCTGGCACCCCTCTCGCGCTGATCGCGACCGCGACCGACCTGTCCGCTGCGGCTCTCTCCGAGCTCCTCAGCCCGGCGCTGCGCGAGGGGGTGCTCGACCGCGTCTCGCCAGGCGGGGTGCACTTCCGACACGCGCTGTTCGCCGAGACCGCCGCCCGCCTCCGTGACAGCCACGAGCTCGAAGCCCGGCTGGCGTCCGCATGGGAGGGCGTAGGCGGCCTCGACGCGCGAGCCTCGGCCGCCGGCCACCGGCTGCGAGCCGCCACGACGCTCCCCGAGATCGCCGACGCCGTCGCGTCGACCTGTGACGTCGCGGCGGAGCTGGTCACCGCCGGCCTGCAGGCCCGCGCGGCCGCACTGCTGGCCGAGGCCGAGCAGGTGGCCATCGCCTGTGTCGACCGCCCAGAGCTGCGCGTGAGGGTCGAGCTCGACCTGGCCGACGTCCTGAGCTGGCTCGGCGACCTGGACCGGGCGCTGGCGAGCTATCAGGAGGCGGCCGACCTGGCCCGTTCCTGCGCCGACCCCGTGTTGCGGGCCCGCGCCGAGATCGGCGCCAACCTCTACGCCTCCGCGTTCGTGCCCGACCTGCCACGTATGCGTCGCCTCGAGGAGGCTCTCCACACGCTCCCGGCGAAGGAGCGACATCTCCGGGCGACCTTGCTGGGACGCCTCACCGTCGTCGGCCGGGCCGACGTCGACGCCACTGACCGGGTGCGGGCGTGGGCCGAGGAGGGGGTCGCGGTGGCCAGATCGACCGGCGATCCCGTGTTGGTCGCGCAGTCGCTGTTGATCCGGGCGATGGCGTCGGCGAGTCCGGCGGAGCTCGACGCCAGCCACGTGGCCGCTGACGAGGTCGTTCGCCTGGCCGTACGAGCCGGCCGGCCGGACCTAGCCATAGCTGGGCACCAACGCCAGGCCGGCTATCACCTGAACTGCGGTGACCTCGGCGCGGCGAGCCTCACCCTCGGGCGGGCCGAGGTGCTGGCCGCCCTGCTCCCGTCACCCGGCTGGCGCCACACCACCCTCATCCAGCGGACGACGTTGCTGGCCCTCAGCGGGAGCCGGGAAGCCGCCGTCGCGTCGATGGAGGAGGCCGTGCGCGTCGGCACCGGGCACGTCGAGCCCGTCGTGGTCACCGGCTGCGAGGCCATCCACCGCGTGATGCTCGTCGACCTGTACGGACACCCGGACGCCGCGGCCCAGGAGCTTCACCGCGTCACCTCGGAGATGATCGCGGACGTCCCGTCGCCGGTGTTCCAGGTGCAACGAGGCTTCGGCGCCCAGCTGTTCGGCGACCCGGCGAGCATGCACGATGTCCTGCACCGCTACGGGCCCGAGCCCGACGTGCTCCTGCGGTCGATGACCGGCGACAACCTTCTGCGGTTGTTCGCGGACACGGTGGCCCGGGCGGGTGCCGCCGCCTATGCCGCCCGCTGCTACCGGGCCCTGCTCCCCTACGCCGGACTCCTCAACGTCGGCGGGGGCCACAGCGCTGGACTACCCGTCGACGACGTGCTCGGCCGCCTCGCCGCGCTCGACGGTGATCTGGACTCCTCCATCCGTCACCACCGGGACGCGGTGGCGCTCGCTCGCTCCATGCCCTCTCCGCCCCTGCTGGTCCACTGCCTCGACCACCTGGCGGAAGCCATCGAGCGCCACGGTGGAGCTGAGGGCGATCCTGAGGCCCTGCGCGCCGAAGCCCAGGCCATCGCCCTCAGCTGCGGCGTCCTCCGTTCGGGTCAGGAAGTTCCCCCTCCGCATGCACCGGTCACGGCGTGGGCGCGCTGCGACGGTCTCACGTGGACCCTCGACACACCGCTCGGCCACGCTCGGCTGCCCGACAGCAACGGCCTGAGGCAGCTCGCGCGGCTGCTGGCTGCGCCGGGCGTCGAGGTGACGGTCCTCGACCTTGCGGGCCGGACCCACACGCCGGTCGCTGCGGACCTGGGTGCCGCCCTGGACGCCCGGGCCAAGCGGCAGTATCGCCGCCGCCTGGTGGAGCTGCAGGCGGAGATCGACGGCGCCGAGGCGCGCAGTGACCCCGTCGGCAGCGAACGGGCGCACGTCCAGATGGACGCACTGCTGCGCGAGCTGAAGCGCGCCGTCGGCCTCGGCGGTCGCGACCGTCCCACCGGGTCGGACGCCGAGCGGGCCCGTATCAACGTGGTGCGCAGCCTCCGACGAGCGATCTCGGCGTTGGCCGTGCAGGCACCGCTGCTCGGCGCCCACCTCGACGAGTCGGTGCGCACCGGCGGGCGGTGCATCTACCTTCCGGACCCAGGCACCGGGCTGTCGTGGCGGGTCGAGACCACGGAGGGGCATACCGGCTGACCCTCGTCCTCCGGGTGGAACGATTCGTTCCACCCGGTTGAACGCCTCATGGGTGTGGGACCCCGACCGGACCGGACCGTGGCCAGCGTGCCGTGTGGCATCAGCCACGTCGCCGTGGTGACGGGTGACCTGGACGGGTACCGCGCCTTCTACGAGGAGGTCATCGGTCTCGAGACGACCTTGGTGCTCGGTGCCGGTCCCGGGCATGGTCGCCAAGCGGTGCTGTCCGCCGGGCAGGTCATGCTGCACGTCTTCGAGATGCCGGGGTACGACCCGACTGTAGGCGGCTTCGGTCCCGCCATGTTCGAACGCGGTCGACTCGACCACCTCGGTTTCACCGTGGCGGACACCAGGACGCTGGACGCGCTGCGGGACCGGTTGGTCGCCGTCGACGCATCGAGCGGTGTCATCCGCCGCGTCGGGCCGATGCTGTCGGTCCGGTTCCACGACCCCGACGAGTCCGAGGGCGAGATCAACTGCCTCGACCCGAGCTACGACCCGTCATCACTGCGCGACGAGGACGACGTCATCAACCCGATGTGGTTCGCGCGGATGGCATCCATGCTGCACGCCGACTCGATGGAGGCACCGCAATGACCGAACCCCGCGCAGCTCGAATGGTCGGACGACGTGCGTCGGTCGCCGGCTTCGCCACTGCTCTGGTCCTCGCCGCGGCGGCGTGCAGCAGTGCCCCGGCCGACCCACCGTCGGCAACGACCGCGCCGGCCTCGGGCTTGAAGAGGATCGACCGCGCCGCCTTGCAGTCCTTGGTGGACGAGACGGCGCGGCAGCTGATGGTGACGGGCTACCTGGTGCTGCTGCGTACGCCTCAAGGCGAGTTCACGGCGGCGTCCGGCACCACCACCATCGGCGAGCAGAAGCCGCCCACCGTCGACACCCACTTCCGGATCGGGTCGGTCACCAAGACGATGACGGCGGCGGCCATCGTCCTGCTGGCGCAGGAGGGGAAGCTGCGGTTCGACGACCCCGTGTCGACGTACCTGCCCCAGGTCCCCAACGGCGCCAACATCACCATCGCCCAGCTGCTGGAGATGCGCAGCGGCCTCTTCAACTACACCGGCTCCCCCACCATCATCAACAGCCTCGACGACACCCCGACGAGGGCGTGGACCCCGCAGGAGCTGCTGGGCATCGCGCTCGCCCATCCGCCGAACTTCGCGCCCGGGGCCGAGTACGAGTACGACAACACCAACTACGTCATCCTCGGACTGATCGTCGAACAGCTCGAGAAGAAGCCGCTGGCAACGGTGTTCGAGGACCGTTTGTTCAAACCGCTCGCCATGAGCAACACGATGCTCCCTCCCATCACGTCGAGCACCATCCCCGCACCGTTCGCACACGGATACCTCTACGGCAGCTCGTCCGCGGTGATGTCCGACAGCCGGGCCTACACCCCGGCGATGGAGGCAGCGGCGCGGGCGGGGACACTGCAACCGAAGGACTACACCGACCTCAACCATTCCTTTGCCGGCCCCGCCGGAGCGGTCATCTCCTCCGCCGCGGACCTCGCCACCTGGATGGCGGCCCTGGCGGGAGGCAAGGTCTTCAACGCCGAGTACCAGAAGATCTGGCAGGACAGCGCCAAGATCGTCAACCCCAAGAACCCGTACAACTGGTACGGGTACGGCATGGACCAGCTGCGATGGGGATCGACCGTCATCGACCTGCACGGCGGTCAGACCCCGGGCTTCAACACCGAGGCCGGCTACGACCCGAAGACCGACATGACGTTCGTCATCTGGAGCAACCTGACCCTGTCCTTGAACAACCAGTACACGGCACTGGAGCTCATGTTGCGGATGCTGGACCACATCTACGTCACCTCGCCGCTGCCACCCGCGACGGCGACGACCGGGACGACGAACAGTCACACCGGCTGACGGATCGACGAGACCGGCACCCAGGGGAGCCCCATGAAGGTCAGGACCACCAGGTGGACGTGGCACGCCAGCCGTGCCTCGCGCACGCGAGAGGCTGCCCTGGCTGGGGCAGCAGCACTGGCCCTCGTCGCGGCCGCGTGCAGTGCGGCTCCGCCGGACCCGGCCGCGACGACCGCGGGCACTGCGGCGCCCGTGGCGATCTCCTGGACGCCGTGCGACCCGGGGCTGGAGTGCGCGAAGGTGCCGGTCCCGTTGGACTGGATGAACCCGAGCGGCGAGAAGATCCAGCTCGCGGTGATCCGGCACAAGGCGAGCAAGCCGGACCAGCGGATCGGAACGATCGTCTTCAACCCGGGAGGTCCGGGCGACACCGGTGTCGGTGCCGTCAAGGGGGCAGCGGACGACCTCGACGCCTGGGGCAAGGGCCGGTTCGACATCGTCAGCTGGGACCCGCGCGGCACCTACGGCAGCTCGCCGATCCACTGCTTCACCGACGACGCGGCCGAGGCGGCGTTCTGGAAGGACGCAAAGGTCCCCTACACGCAGGCCGCCTCCGCGGCATACGAGCAGCGGACGCTCGACCTGGCCAAGCGGTGCGGAGAGGTGATGGGACCGCTGCTGTCGCACGTCTCCACTGCCGACACCGCCCGGGACATCGACGCGCTGCGGGCCGGTTTGGGCGAGGACACGATCACCTACGCCGGCCTGTCGTACGGGACGGTGCTCGGCCAGACCTACCTCAACATCTTCCCCCAGCACGTGCGCGCCATGATGCTCGACTCCGTCGTCGACGGCGTGCCGTACACGAAGAGCGCCGAGGACCGGCAGCGGGACCGGAGCTCCACCGACGAGGTCTTCGACCAGTTCGCGAAGCTGTGCGACGAGGCGGGTCCGACCAGGTGCAAGCTCGCCCGCCACCCGGGCCAGACCACGGCGCAGCGCGTGGACCAGCTCCTCGCGAAGCTCGCCAACGGCACCATCCCCGCGCCCCAGGCCAACCCGCCCGGCGAGCTCGACTACGGCGACGCCCTCTACTCCTTCGGCGCACTGAAGGACCCGAGCCTCTGGCCGGACTGGGCCGCCAAGCTCGACGCCGCCGCCGACGGCGACGGGTCGGCGCTCGAGACCGACGGACGCCTGTCGCGCACGCCGAAGGCCTTCGCCGAGGCGACGAAGTCATCGGCCATCTCGTGTCTCGACGGGCCCGCCGGCCTCCCGGTCAGCGCCTGGCCCACCTTCCTCCCGGAGCTCGTCCAGCACTCCCGCTGGCGGGGCGCGATCTCGGCCTGGTGGCTCTGGGCTCCGTGTGCGGCCGGCTGGCCGGCTCGTGGCAACGACCGCTACGTCGGGCCGTGGAACGTCAAGACCGATGTCCCGGTGCTCCTCATCAACGCGCGGTACGACCCCAACACCGGCTACCAGGGCGCCATCAACGTCGCCAAGCAGCTGAGCAACGCCGTGCTGCTCACCCTGGACGGCTACGGCCACGTCACCTCGCACGACCCCAGCGCCTGCATCGAGAAGGCGCGAGTGGCCTACCTCGTCGACCTCGTCGTTCCGGCCCCAGGGACGGTATGCGCGGCCGACCATAGACCCTTCGGACTGTCGTGACCGACACTCTTGCGCCCCTCATCGAACGGAGAGCTGCAGCATGAACGGAACCCTCACCCGGTCCACCCGTCGCCGTGCGGTGACGCGCGTGGCTCGGCTCGGCACGATCGTGACGGTCGTGCTGGCCTTCGTCGCCGTATGCCTGGGCGCGCCGACCTCCGCGGCCGCGAGCCCGCGGGGCGGAGGCGCAGCGATCAACTGGACGGCCTGCGACCCGCCCGGCAGCGGCCTGCAGTGCGCCCGAGTGGCGGTGCCGTTGGACTGGGACAAGCCGAACGGCAAGCAGATCGAGCTCTCGGTCATCCGCCACCTGGCCAGTCGACCCGCGGAGCGGATCGGGTCGATGTTCGTCAACCCCGGCGGGCCCGGCGCCAGCGGCGTCGGCATCGTGCAGGGCCTCTCCGACATGCTCGACACCTGGGGTGGCGGCCGGTTCGACGTGGTGAGCTGGGACCCGCGCGGCACGAACGACAGCACCCCGGTGAACTGCTTCACCAGCGACGCGGCTCGGGACCAGTTCTGGGCGGGGGCGACGATCCCCTTCACCAAGGCTGAGTTCAAGTCGTACCAACGCAAGACCGTCGAGCTGGCGCGACGGTGCGGCCAGGTGAACGGCGAGCTACTGGACCACATCTCGACCGCGGACACCGCCCGCGACCTGGACGCTCTGCGTGGCCTCGTCGGGGACGACCTGCTGACCTACGTCGGCCTGTCCTACGGGTCGATGATCGGCCAGACCTACATCAACCTGTTCCCGAAGCACATCCGGGCCATGGTGCTTGACGGCATCGTGGACCCGGTCGAATACACCAGGAGCGCCGAGGCCCGCGTCGCCAACCAAGGCGCCTCGTTCGACGCGGTCTTCGCAACGTTCCAGCAGCAGTGCGAGAGCGCGGGGGCCGGTCACTGTGCCCTCGCCGGCCACGGCGAGACCGTCGCGGAGCGAGTGGCGCGGGTGGTCGACACGGCCCGGCGGTCGTCGATCCCGGCGCCGCACTCCGACCCACCCGGCGCCCTCGACTACGCCGACCTCATTCTCGCCGCGTACAACCCGCTCCGGGTTCGAGCGGACTGGGCGGGCTTCGCGGAGGACCTCAACGCTGCGGCGGACGGTGACGCGTCGGCCATGGAGGACGTGGCCCGTGCTCTGCGGACCCCGGCTGGTTTCGCCGGGGCGACGACGTCGTCGGCGATCTCGTGTATCGACGGTCCTGCGCGGAAGCCCTCCCAGTCGTGGCCGAGTGTCATCCCCTCGTTCACCGAGGCGAGCGCCATGTACGGACCGCTGCTGGGCTGGTGGCTCTGGGCGCCGTGCGCGTCGAACTGGCCGGGGAGGGCCACCGATCGGTATGCCGGCCCGTGGGGGGCCAAGACCACGACGCCGATCCTCCTGATGAACAACCGCAACGACCCCGCCACGGGTTACCAGAACGCCGTGGCCGCCGAGAAGCGCTTGGGGAACGCCGTGCTGCTGACCGAGGACGGCTACGGCCACCTGACGATGAACGATCCCAGCCAGTGCGTCGACCAGGTGCGGACCCGCTACCTCGTGAGCCTTGTCCCGCCGGCTCGCGGCACGGTCTGCAAGGCCGATGCGCCGCCCTTCGGGTAGCGCTCGGCCTCGCACGCGCCCAGCAGAGCTGGTGGAACCTCGTCTCGCGGGCTATCGGCGGAGGGACGCAGTCTGACCGACGTCATTCCGCCAGGAGGCGTTCCCGTAGACCGGCCGCCAGCCCCGCGATCGTCAGGAGGTCGAGGAGCTCTCCGCCGGTGTTGACCAGCCACGTCCTTTTCACCGGACCGACCCGAAGGCGCAGGTGGATCCGGCAGGTGGTGGGAGTGGGCTCAGCCAGAGCGATGGCCCAGCTGACCTGGGCGCCGCCGCGTTGGGAGCGGTAGACCAGCACCGTCGGGGCGTCGATGCTCACCACCTGGAACGTCTCATGAGGACCGCCGTAGTCGGGGATGACGTCGCCAGGAGCGAGGTGCTGCCACTGCGGCAACAGCGCGCGAGAGGCCCGCCGGGCGGGAGGGATCACCGACTCCAGACGCCGGGGCAGATACCACCCGGCCCGGGCTTTGCCCAGCTGCACGATCCACGGCCAGACCTGCTCCGGGGGTGCAGGAAGGGTGAAGCCCCGATCCATCACCGCATCAGGCACGGCCACCAGATCATCGCCGGGCATGGCTGCGGCCCGTTCGTCCTCGGTCGGCTCGATCTCGGCGAACAGGGCCAGCTTCATGGGGATTCCATCATTGAGGGCCGACCGTCAAGGAGGGCCGAGACGGGCCGCGAGTCAGCGCCGACGGGGTGGTCAGGGACTCCGTCGAGTTCTGGGAATGCGAGGGCACCGGGGATAGGTGTGAAGGTATGCGCTCGGTGGAGGCTGGTCCAGGCCGGTGGCCGGTTCTGGCTGACCGGCCACCAGATCGATCCGTGTTGTCGGACCAGCTCGCCGCTGGGGGACCCGGCTGGTGATGTCCACGGTGCGCCGTAGAACGGGGCTCCTCGAGCGTGGCCTCGACGCTGCAGGATCCCGAGGACGTTCTCGTAGGCCAGGGCGACACCGATGGGGTCATGGAGGGCCGTTGGGTTCTCGGTGGCGCCGTAGAACCGGGTCATGAGCGCTGTCGTCGGGTCGGCATCGGTAAGGGCGATGCACAGCTCTGGGATGACGATCTGGGCGTCGTGGTCGTCCAGGTGATCAAGCGCCAAACCGTTGTGAAGCATGGTGGCGGCGTCGTCGAAGATCTCCCGCACCATTGCGGCGTCCACCTCAGGTCGGGCCTTCGTGACCGCGGCGGCGGTGGCCGCGAACCGGTCGAAGAGTAGGTCGGCGGTGGCACCCATGGACACCTCGCAAGCGTCTCAAGGTCCCCGATGCCCGGCAACCGGCAGCGCGCCGCCGCTTGACCTGTACGTCAGGCGCTGAGTGCGGCGAGGCGGGCGACGGCGTCAGGGGTGGCCTCTCGCATACGGGCGACGGCGTCGGCGATGGCGGGCTCTGCGGCCCGCTCGGGAGGCACTCGTGCGGGATTGACAGCCACCTGGTCCGACCAGTCCTTGATGTCGGGCGCAGTGCTGAACGACGCGACGTTGCGCAGGCCGACCATGTTCATCCGGGCCCAGTCCGGCAGGGTGTTGCCGAACGATGCGGGCGGGCAGAGCCGGTTCTTCTCATCGTCGTCGCTCCTGGTCGCCTCGACATACCCGGCGATGGCGGCGCCGAAGCAGGGGAAGCCGGCCCGGACCGACTGGAGGGTGATCGCGTCGGCCGACCAGATCGGGACGAGCGGTGGCATCTTGAGCCCGTCGCCCGCGCAGTTGACGATGACCGCGTCGTCGGCGATACGGACCGAGCCCTCGTCGAGCTCCAGACGGCCGCGCCGCGCCGACCGGATGCGGCCCAGGCGCACGACGTCCTCGATGCTGCGCAGCAGGTCGAGCTCCCACAGCCCGAGGGTGGGGGCCTTCGCCATGGTTGGGGAGATCGACCGGTCGATGCGCAGCATGATGCCGGCGTCCTCGAGGCGCAGGAACAGCTGGTCGAGCGAGTCCGCCGTGCTGGCCGCCTCGAGCAGGTTGGCCAGCATCGGAAGGTAGATGGCAGGGTCGGGGACGACGTTCGCCCGGTTGAGCATCCAGGGCTCCCGCGGACGCACCCAGCAGATGGAGTCCGGAGCGACACCCCGCGTCAGCAGCCAGACGCACGCGTCGGTCGCGGTCTTGCCAGAGCCCACCACGACGTACTGACTGGGCGCTTCGTCGAGGTGTACCAGCTCGTTGACCGGAACAACGCGGGCACCCTCCTCGACCGCGAAGTGCGGCGGTGTCTCCGCGGGGATGTCCGGGGCGAGGTAGCGCGCGTCGACGATGCGGCACCGCTCGGGCACCTCGAACCGCTCGCCGGAGATGCGGGAGAGGAACTGCCTCCCACCGACATAGTCGCAGCCGGGGAAATGTTCGACCCGTCCCGGACCGACCATGCGGTTGGCCAGGACGTCGGCGTAGTAGCTGACGATGGTTGGCTGGTCGGCCCGTTCCCAGAGGCCCGCCTCCGGTCCGCCCGTCTGGACCCGGTAGCCACCGAGCACCGTCGAGGCGACGCCGTAGAAGCTGGAGGCCTGGTGCAGCCGGACGAACGAGTAGTCCTCCAGCCAGTGGCCGCCCACTCCGTGACGCCGGTCCACCAGAGCGACGCGCACCTGCGGCGCATGGTCGATGAGGGCGTCGGTGAATCCCATCCCCATCGCGCCCGCGCCGACCACCAGATAGTCGACATCGACCTGGCGGGTCATGCGCGGACCCCCCGTTCGATCACCCCAGCGATACCAGTATGCGAGGACTCCAGCTCGGCGTGGGCGAAGCTCCCCGACGCCGCGGTGCTAGAAGAAAGCAGGGTCGAGAGCACGACGCTCGAGCCGGTCCCAGTCACGGTCAGATCGTAGCGAAGGCGACGTCTTGGCCGGATGACTCGGCGTTGCCGTTCGCGCTTGACAGCGACGGTGGGGCAGACGGATGGACCGGGCTGCGTGCCGTACATGGGCCGGGGGCTGTGGCCTCAGGGCGGGGTGGCGTGCTTGGGGGTCGGCCCGCGGACACTGAGAGAACCGCCCGGCGGCGATCGGCCCTACAGCCTCGGCGTCGACCGGTGCACGGACCGCCCAGCGCGACGCGTCAACGAGAAGGTTGCCGGGTCGCCGCCTGCGCGGTGTCACGAGACTCGATGAGGAGGTGGCCGGGCAGGGAACCCGACCTGGTGGCGTTGGCAAGAAAGCTGTTCGGCGCGAGCGTGCACTCTGATGCGCCGATTGGTGGCTATTAGACGATTCCGGTAGGACCGATGTCCGGCCAGACTCGGTCTAGGTGCTCGGCGGGTCGCTCTCTTTGCGGCTGCCCACCCGCTGTGGGTGTGGCTCTCTACCGGTCTGCGGTCCCGCCGAGTGCCGTGCCGGTGCGTGGCTCACGAGGGGACTGCCCAGCTCGTAATAGCACTGCCCGTCCGGCGTCACCTATTACAACGACGGGAAGGGCGAAGCTCATGGCGAGGGTGTTCATCGGGGTGGATCCCCACAAGCTCTCGGCGACCATCGAGGTCGTCGACGAGAAGGAGACGGTGCTGGCCACCGGCCGGTTCGCCACCGACAAGGCCGGGTATGCGGCGATGCGCAAGAAGGTGGCGGCATGGCGGGAGCGGACCTGGGCGGTCGAGGGCAGCAACGGCGCCGGCCGGTCCCTGGCGCAGCGGCTGCTGGCCGACGGAGAACGGGTGGTCGACGTGCCCGCGAAGCTGTCGGCGCGGGCCCGGTTGTTCGACACCGGCCATAACCGCAAGACCGACGCCCACGATGCGCACGCAGTGGCGGTGGTCGCGGTCCGTACCCGGACGCTGCGGGTGCTGTCCTACGACGAGCAGCTGGAGGTGCTGCGGATGCTGGTCGACCGGCGTGAGGAGGTGACCCGCCAGCGGATCCAGGTGGTCAACCGGCTGCAGCGGCTGCTGGCCGAGTTGACGCCGGGGAAGGTGAAGCGGGACATCACGGCGTTGCAGGCGAAGGCAATCCTGTCCAGCGTGCGCCCCCGCGACCTCGTCGGTAAGACCCGCAAGATGCTCGCGCTGGAGCAGCTGGCCGAGATGGTGGCCCTGGACCAGAAGATCAAGGACTCCACCAAGGAGCTGAAGACTCTGGTCCTTCAACGCGGTTCCACCTTGATGGACCTGACCGGGGTCGGACCGGTGGTGGCGGCGCGGATCCTGGCTGACGTCGGGGACGTGGCCCGGTTCGCCGACCGGAACCGGTTCGCCTCCTGGACCGGGACCGCACCCCTAGACGCCTCCTCCGGTGAGCAGGTCAGGCAGCGGCTCTCCCGCGCCGGAAACCGCAAGGCGAACCATGTGATCCACATCGCCGCCGCGTGTCAGATCCGGCTGGACACCCCCGGCCGGTCCTACTACCGGAGCAAGATCGCCGGCGGCAAGCGGCCTCTCGAGGCGATGCGTTGCCTCAAACGCCGCATCTCCGACGCCGTGTATCGGCAGCTGGTCCTCGACGCCCGAGCGGCGGTCGCGAGCGACGCTGACGCGGGTCCGGGAGGGCACCGCGGGGCGTCTCAAATATCCAGCGCGGCCGGCTCGAACCCGCACACCAGCGCTTCGGATCAGCCACTTCCCGGACCCGCACCAAGCACGCTACCCGCGGCGACGATCGACCGGAAGAGACCGCCGAAGGCACTCCAACCTGCGTCTTGACACCAGAGGGGAGCCGGTGTGACGCGCATGCGCTCAGGGTGTCGAGACCTGGAGCGTTACTGCCTCAGGGCGCGAGGCGAAACAGCGACAAGTCGAAGCCGCTGCCTGTCAGGCTGCTCGTTAGTTCTGCTCCGCCGACGACCTGTAGATGAGAGCAACGAGGTGCCCGATCTAAACGAAAGCTCCCTCGACCGGGGAGCGCTCATTGGCCTCGCTCGCTCTCTTGATCCGGGTCGAGAGCTCTCGAGCGAGAGACTGCGCCAAGGTCGAGTGCTCCCCGATGCCCTTACCGCCCACTTAAGTTCCTAGGGCCGCGCGAATGGACGGGTGCGCCGCGTCTACCTCGACGGCTACGCCGTCAGGTACGGTCGGCCGAAGTGATGTCCCTGCGGGTTGTTAAGCGCGGGCTCGTCAAGTGCAGCGAGGACCGCCTTGAGGACTCCCTCTAACTCCGCGACCGACATGTGTGAACCGTGGCCGCTTCCCGTCCGGCCGTCATCTCAGCCGCAGCACTCGTTGATACGAAGCTTCGTTGGTAGCCCCCTGAGAGGCTGATCGCCCGATCACTTTGGGAGTGCGCCCGCCTGCGAACGTACCCGCCCTTCAATCCGCGAAGGGACGCAGGTGAGCAGTCACGCCAATAGAGCATGCCTTATCTGCTGCTCCGTCAAATGGGCTTCATCGCAACTTCATACTGAGCGTGCTGACTCGCAAGGCCGGCACCCTCATGCCGACGGCTCTTTGCGCACCTCTGCCCCGGCGGCTGGGTCGAACTCATCAAGGATCGCGAGATAGCCCATCTCTCGCTCGCGGACGTCTAGGCGCAATGCCAGTTGCACTTTAAAGGGCGGTGCTGAACTGGAGTAGATGGTGGCCGTTGCGTCGACATGTGACGCCTTTGTCGCCTTTAGCAACAAGCCTTCGCGGGTTGCTGTGCTACGTCCCGACTGAACCACGGGCAGGTCTACCTGAATTGACCACGCGCCATCCGCTTGATTGCTAACGAGCAGTTCCGGACCAGAAGATTGGTTGTACATGTGTACAGCATTATACAACCATCCGGATGTCCCCTTACGCGGCGTAGTGGGCTCAGTCTCCAGGAGGTCCACGACTCCTTCACGCACATGACAGTTTATTTCCATGTGGATATCTCGCACCGCTTCCTGGCCTTCATTGGCCACAGCGATCCGCAGAGCCACGGTGGAACCCTGCTCGGCGTAATAGCTCACGAGGTCGCGATAGTAATCCTTGTTGGATGCTTCTACCACGGAGATTGAGCCAAGCGCCCGAAGCGGGGCGCCGCCTGCTTCTTGGTAATCGGGAATGTCTGACTCATCCACGCAAATGATTCGACTCAGCGTAAGTGGAACGCCCTGTTCGAGCTCCCGCAACGGTTGTCCCGCCGCGAATGCGAGCCTCAAATCGATGCCTGATGGGGTGTCGAGGTGTGAGTCTGAGCGATCGTCCGCAATGAGGCTCAGCACCGCCGAACCGAGTTGGCGCACGAATCGGGCTCTAAAGTCCTCCAAACTCCCATATTTCTCGATCAACCCCTTGGGGTATGTCCGCCTCTTGAATTCGAGCAGACGCTGGTACTCAACTAAATCTAAGTCTTCAGGGTTGATAGGGACCGTTGAAAAGTACATCAGTACGCGCTTGCCCGCCCTTCCCGCGCGATCGATCTCTTCCGCAGTGCCGCTCTCGCCCTCGCCCGTTGGAGTCCCAAGCCGTGTCCAAAACATGCCGATGACTAGGTCGCTGTTGTCGACCAGCTGGTGGTTGATGATGCCTTGAGGACGGTCGCCCATATCGGGTGTCGCGTCCGTCTCCCATCGAACGGGGACCAACACCACTCGACGATCGCGCGCGTGCACACTGTTCCACTCGTGGATCACATCCGCGGCGATGGCCCGCTCGCTACGGACGTCGCCAGGGGACGCAATGAGCACCTGGATTATTTGGGCTTCGTACGTCACGTCAACAGTGTGTCAGTTCATATGGTCCGCCACCGGCGGTGATCGCGCCCGTTCAGCTTTGGCCTGTGTTACGTCGCCTGGCGGCGGTCTTCGCGATCCGGGCGACCATCCCGTAGCCGTCGCGCCCGTCGATCGGCGATTCGGAGGCCGGTCGCAGGATCAGCCACCCAGATCGGCGCCGATCGTGCACGCTTTCGACCGGAAGGCCGTCGTGGCTGCCGCGTCGCCCCATGTGTACAGGGCCGTCTTCGACCAAGCCTGATGACCTCTTTGGGTAGGCGCGACCACTCGGATTGGCGTGCGACAGTCCATGAGGAGGGCGGCACCAGTAGCCTTCCCTTGTGGCCAAGACGTACCGTCAGATCGTCGTCGACCTACCCAGCGGCGTTGGAGTCGAAGTGCAAGCAGACTTAGCGAACGCGATCTAGGCCATCAGTCCTGACAATACGGAAATCACTGTGAGCGCCTCGGACTCAGACGCGGTGAGCCAAGCCATGGATGATCATTGGAAGGGCGCGAGGGAGGTCCGCGGTGGGCGGTGGAGGACACCGCTTTGAGCCGACGCGTCCCTTCGCAGCGGTCAGACGGTGCCGCTCTCGCGGCGGTGTGACCGTGCCGCTTCGCGGCGGAAAGGGGCACCTAGTCACCGTCCGACTCGCGCCAAATCCGGTGGACCCGAGGAGACTGTCGACCATGACAGCTGACGAGGTAGACGCCTACCTGACCGGGCTTGAGGAGCCGAAACGGAGCACACTCGAAGCGCTACGCCGATCGATCCTGGCTGTCATCCCGGGCGCCGAGGAAGACATCTCTTACGGCATGCCCGCCTTCCGAGTCGACGGGAAGGTGGTCGCAGGCTTCGCGGCATTCAAGAACCATCTCGCCTACCTGCCACACAGTGGCGAAGTGCTCGCAGTGCTCGGCGATCGCCTCCAGAAATACGAGTGCACGAAGAGCTCGCTCCACTTTCCGATCGACGAACCGCTGCCAGACGACTTGGTCAGCAGGCTCGTGGACGCGAAGCTCCAAATCCTTTATCGCTGAGGTTGCCCAGGTGTCCCCTCGCAGTCAACTCCACGGCGGGTGCCGCATCGCGGAAGATGTGCGCGTTCTGATCCTTCGAAGGGCGGACCACGCCTTGCCGTGAACGGGTCAGGGGTGCGGGCACAGGCGGCGATGAGACGGTGCCGCTCTCGCGCCGATGAGACCCGGCCGCTCAAGGATGGGATCTTGCCCTATTGCCACTCAGTGGACTCGGCGCAGGGCACACCGGTTCGGTATTCGCCGTCAAGTTGTATATGAAATCCTTTGCACGCGGCGAACGCCTAACTAGCCACACGCTGGTTCAGCGCCACGGAACCGGGCGTTCCGGTGATGCTGCCCGATCGAAGACCGAGAAGTCCAACGTTCGCACCCAATCATCGATTCCGACCCCATGGCCTTCATATAAGAACCAAGCCGCGCAGATCCAGAAGTCCTCTTGCTGATTGGCCACGGTTGATGGCCAGGGCCCCTTAATGACATAGACGTGTTCATATTCATCGGCAATGATTGATAGAAGGCCATGACTAGTAAGTTCATCGCTTGTGGCCGAGAACGAGTCTTCGCCTCCATAAGTGACACGGTTCTCGACTGCCGCAAAAGCTATTGTCGGGTGGGAGGCCGTGGAGTCGCCGAACTCGTAGCCTTGACCCTTGTCATCTCGTCGAGACACCAGCATCCACACGCCTAGCAGTTGGGACAACGTGTCCAAAGCGGGCTGCGATAGACGTTGTAGACGTGACCTTGCCTCGCTGAGCGCTTCAAGGAGCGCGGCCATCTCAGAGTCAGCCGTGAACAGCATGGATTCCGCGAGCCCTTCGGCTGTGGTCGCAACACGCGCCTTGCGTAGTGCGGTGTCGATTACGCCAGTCGCGGTTCGCACGCCAGTGACGTCTTCTTGAATCGCCCGCGCGACAGCGTCCGAAACCTTCGTTTCGTGCGCAGCCTTCATGGCTTGCAATCTGCTAATCGGAAAGTTCATCTCACCGGTATCCGGTGTATCCACCTCACGACCATGCGTCGCGCACATCAGAATAAGGTTATTGAAAGAGCGGCGCTCTTCGGCCGTCTCAGGGCCCGACCCGCGCGGTCCATCCTTTTCTGCGCCGACGATGTGGGCGACCGTCCCGATCCACCCTCCCGACGGGGAAACCAAAGGCAACCCGCAGTCCGTCATGGCGCAACGCCCTCCGGAGGCGAACATCAACTGCCGCATCACCATTGTCGCAATGGGTAGGCGATTGCTACTCGCACCCTTGCTCCCTTGCCCGGTCACCATGTAGCGATCCTGCCACGTGGTGGGGCTGATCTAATTCTGTGGCACGGCTGCAGACTCCTTGCCAACCCTTGCGTGGGAGCTCGTGGTGGGTTAGCGCATGAAGTAAGTCATCCACATCGCCGTCGCTCCCTAGATCCGGCTCGGCATACCCGGCAGGACCTACTACCGGCGCAAGC
>CAVVZM010000011.1:0-54044 GCA_963752705.1 uncultured Actinomycetota bacterium | reverse complement strand
AGGTCCCTTGTAACCAGGGCAGGCTCGAGTACGGGCCCCGGGCGCGTCGCCCGCCAAAGGCCTCAACCCGGGGCGGCGACGTCAAGAGAGACTGTAAGACCGGAACAGGCCCCCGGCACCTCCAACGAGGGTGCGCCTAGTGTCGACACCTGTCGGCAGACCCCCCCCGCTCCTGGGCCGCCTGGAGAAACGCCGACCCTGGGCTCACAACCGAGGCCCCCGCGCTCCCAGCCCCGGCCGAGTCCGGCCTCATTCCCCCTGACCCGGAACGACGTCACGCCACTCTGGGCGGAGTAGGGCACCCGGCCGGCTGGCGCCCGGGCGGCCGCGCAATGGCCGGCCCCGACGCCGGGCAGGCGCTCGTCGAGCGAGCCGTAGACGACCGCCTCGAGCCGGTAACGGGGGCCGTTCTGCAGCTATTTAGTCCGCACTTAGTCCGCGAGGATTCTCAAAACGGGTCAACTGCAGCCAACACACCCAACAACGTTTCCGCAGGTCAGAGGCGGTTTTGGCCAAATGTGACGCTCGAAAACCGTGCTTAGGTGACCCCGGCGTATAGAGCGCCTCTTCACCTTCAGGCCTCTGAGCTGCGGTAACGTGATTCGGGGGTCGACTTAGTCCGCCGCTACCTCGCATGGCGTCCGTCGATGGGCCTGGGGTCACGGTTAAGAAGCTGAGAAGCTGGCCGCAGGCGCCGTCCCACCGGGCGGACCGTTATTCGAGTTCGACGGAGAAGACGCGTGTGCCCCAGTTGCGGCGCCCGTCGGGGGTTTGGCTGGCTGCGGGGGGGATGTATTCGGTCGCCAGCCAGACGGCGTTCGCGGCGGGGTTTATGGCTGCGTAGGAATAGTCGCCCCATCGGGAGGCTGCGGGGTCGTATGGCCCCGTGCCCGCAGCGGCAATCGTGGGAGCCTTGAGGTGGCGGCGTCGGCGCCGAGGGTCGCGAAGGCGGCGCTGGGGAAGTCCTTGGAGCCGGTGAGCGAGAAGACCATCGCGGCGTGGCCGGTGGCGTCAGCCTGCAGTGCCGGGTAGAGCAGGCAGCTGCCCTTCTTCACGACGACCCCTTGGCGGTCGATTCGGGCGGTCGACACGGTTCCGTTTCGCAGGGTGGGGATGACCGAGAACCAGGCGGCGCCTGCCCTCTGGGCGTTGTCGTTGGGGATGGTCACCGCTGTAGTGAGGGACCCCCATAGTCGCCCGCCGATGAACTGGGCCTGCTGCATGCGGTCGTCGCCGGAGTCGATCAGGCTGGTTGACCCTTTCTGTACGGCCGGCGGGGGGACGCCGTAGGCCTGCGAGGAGATCAGGACGCTGGACAGTGTCGGCATACCTCCGGTTGCGACTTTGCCTCCGCCGGTGATCGCCCAGACCCCGAGCCGAGAGTCGAAGGTCCCGATGGGGTCCAGGGAGCTGAGGAAGTACTCGGCCGGCGACGGGCTGCCGTTGGTCGCGGGCTGAACGGACGCCGCTGTGGTGCCGCCGATGCTGAGGTCGCCGAAGTGGACGATGTGGGGGTTCGCGTGACCAGCAAGCAGGTCGGTCTTGGCTATCGCGTAGATCTGCGCGCCGTTGAACTCCGGTCCGTTGACGGAGAACTCGTTGGTGCTGATATAGACGTTGTTCTGGTCGATGCCGAACAACGGCTGGTCGCCGAGACAGGGGCATCCGGGATTGTTCGGCTCGCCTTGCCGCCCGTCGTCGGTGGTGTCGATGCGGTACTGGGTCCAGGTGTTCGTGGGGTCACCGGAGGTGTTCACGGCGAGGTCCGCGCGTGTCGCGCCGGTGGCGAAGTCGATGAACAGGATGACGGCATACCAGGTGTTGGTCGCCGGCTCGAAGTAGCAGCGCGGGTCGCTGGTGAACTCGGTTGACCCTTCGTTGAACAAGTTGTTGACGTTGAAGGGACCACGCACGCGGGATCCGTTGTTGCGGTAGATGCTGTAGGCCGAGTTCACGGCCTCCAGGATGAAGCCGTTGCCGACGCAGAACCCCTGGTCCGGAGGCTCGAACTCGGCGTTGAAGTTCGTCTCTCGGCTGTCCCGGCTGCTGACTCCGTTGAAGTTCTGACGCAGTCCCGCGCTGGCCTGGGCGGCCATCGCCACGCTCGGGGGCGCCACCGACCGTGACGCTGCGGGTGCGTGAGGGATGCTGTGCACTCCGCGTGCGTGCGGGTCAGCCGGACCGAGGGTGGAGGCAGCGCGAAGGCCCGGAGCCGGGCCGTCGGGGGCCGATCGCCAAGCCGGGTCGGCCCGAAAACACCTGAACGTCCGATGACGGCTGGGCCGCCGGGGCGGCGGCGGTCAACGCGACCGAGACGGCGACAGCGCCCAAGACGGCGACGATCCGGTGAGGTGCGGAGAACAACATCGTTCCTCCCAAAGACGCTGGTCCCCGATGGGCCGGCCGCCAAACCCCCACACAACTCGGCCCAAACTGGATTGTCAATGGGCGTGAACCGTCTTCAAGCGGGGGAGACCGAGGTCGCCGCCGGTTCTGGTTGCCGACCGGCCGCCGGCCCTGCGATGGGTGACGAATCGGCGCCGAGGCTGACGCTCACCGAACGGGGTTTGGCAGGAAAGGGGTCCGCGTGGGTTTGGGTTGCGCAGACCCGGAAAAGAGGGACCCCGAACCTCTTGGCGGCGCTACGCAGAAACATCGACCGTGGCAGCAGCCACGGCCAACGGCAGGGACCTCACACCCGGACGGCGCGGTCCTCCCTGGCAGCATCACTGGGGTGATGGATCATGGCTGAAAACAGTTCATCGGGAAGCGCGCTTCAACGGACGTCTGGGGCCACACGCCTGACCTTCAGGACGTGAGCCGCAATCTTCCGACAGCGGCATGGCCGGACGCTGCTTGTCGGCGTTGGGGACCGACCGGCTCACGTGTCGGTGACGACTGCGGCGCGGTGGGCCGGCCGGGACCGCCGTGACGGGGGAGCTGGGTGACCGACCGGTCCGCCGCCCTCACCGGCGTCCGCACCGCACCCCGACCCGCCGGGAGCGACGGGTGATCGGCCTGAGGGTGTTCCGTCGGTGGGGTCCGGCCAGGATCGCGTACCTGCTGGGACGAATCCGGCGACGGTGCACGGGTCCTGACCCGGTACCGTGCCCGCGCCTGGCGTGGACCGATCCGGCGACCGGGTCCGCTGCGGGCCGCGCCGCACCGGGTCCGCTACGAGCATGACGCGCCTGGCAACTGGTCCACGTCGACATCAAGAAGCTCGGCCGGATCCCCGACGGCGGCGGCCACAAGGTCCGGGCCGGGCCGAAGGGAAACGCCGCCGCCGTCGCGGGGTCGGCTACCGGTACATCCACAACGCTGTCGATGACCACACCCGCCTGGCCTACAGCGAGCTGCCCGAGGACGAACGGAAGGAGACCGCCGCCGCGTTCTGGCACCGCGCCGCGGCCTACTTCACCGCGGTCGGGATCACCGTGCGCCGGGTCCTGACCGACAACGGCGTCCTGCTACCGCTCCCGCGACTTCGCCGCAAGCCCTAGCCGATCACCAGATCACGCACAAGCGGACCCGGCCTACCGGCCCCAGACCAACGGCAAGGTCGAACGGTTCAACCGGACCCTGCTCCAAGAATGGGCCTACGCCCACCGGTACCTCAACGAGACCGCACGCTCAGCCACCTTCACCGACTGGCTCCACACCTACAATCACCACCGCGGCCACACCGCACTCGACGGCGCCTCACCCGCCGACCGCGTACCCAACCTCGCGGGGCAGCACCGCTAGTCCCGCCATCACGAACGGCATCCACGACGATCCTCGGATCGTTGATCGTCCTGGGGCCACTCCGATTTCGGCAGGCCAGCCCTCGGTGCCAGGGCGATGGTCAGCAGCCTTCGGCGACGACGCTGGTCTGGTTTTTCTGGTATCTCTGCTGGGGCGGGTGGACGAGGGGCTAGCGGAGGGGACTGCCGGGGCCCGCGGCTACCAGGGTTGCTATTAGGTCACAGAGCGTCTGGCCGCACTGGTCCGCCGGCGGCCGCGGCGGCGGGTCCCGCCGGCACTGGATGGGCAGGCTCAGCTGGGAGCCCCCCTGCTGACGGTGGCTGACGTGTCACGCATGGAGTGGTCCACGCCAGGGGGAGCAGCCCGTCCCGGGCCGGCCGCGCATCCGGGAACATGATGTACGACGGGGCTGGTGTCATGCCCACCGCGGTCGTCAAAACGATATTCTGTCCCACGAGCCGCTCCGGCCACGCGGGCGCAACAAACCGACGGACCTGGACACCTTCTACGCGGCGAGCCGGCTCCAACTACGCGCAGACCGTCGACGAGCTTATCTCCACCGGGGCCGACCCCGTCGGATCTGTCCCTGGCCAATCAGGGCCACCTCGTGGCACTCAGCCTGCGTTCGGCGGCGGCAGAAACCGAAGTCATCTTGAACGAACTCGTTAATGAGGCGACCTGGGCAGATCGTCCTCGACCCGGGCTGTAACACTACATCCTGGCTACACCGACGACCCCGCGGCAGCGCCTGGGCTACCGCGCGCGGCATTCCTCGGGTACTCATCAACGGCGAGGTTCGTTCAGTCGGTTCCTCCGGAAGCTCGACGGAGACCTCCGCTGCGACCCCCGGTGACCCACCCACCGTCGACAGCCAAAGGCCGGCCGCGCTGGCAAAACGTCAGGCGCCGACGAGCCGTCCGAGGCCGGTCCCGACCCGGCCAGCTCGGCGCCTGGCACGACAGGAGCGGGGAACGAGAACGGCGGACAAGTGCGCCTGGACCTTCAACGTCCCCTGGTGGCCTTCAGCAACGGCAGCACGTGGAAGCTCCAGGGAGAGTGGAGCAACGCCGCCTACACCGCCGGCACCGGCTATCGGAACTCCTCTAACCAGCCGGGCTGCCTCGACGGCCACTAAGCCAGGACCCCCTGACCGACTGGCACGCCGTGAATGCCGCGGACGCAGGGGGGCTGGCCGACAGCGAGACATCCCAGCGTGAAGACCTCGCTGCCGTGCTTAAGCGGCTTTTGCCGTCGGCGGCCGCAAGCACTATTCCTGATCCCCATTCCTAGCACCACACCTGCCGGGCCACCGCTGGGAGGGCGGTCGCTAGCGGCTTGAGCTGTGGGCGAGGGTCGGACGGCCGTCGCGCGGACCACCGGAGGTGGCCGCGACCCCCACGGGATGGCGGTGTCGCCCTCGCCTCCGGTGCTTGATGCCGGGACAGACGGGTCGTTGACGCGTCAGCGGGCCCATGTCTTCGCCGACGTGAGGAGGGCAGCACCCCCGGAGCGTCGGTTGGGGGCGCTGCCCTCGTTGACCGTGGCGTCGCCCCCTCGGGGGTCAGCACGACGCCACGGCGTTCAGTCAAGGCCGAGCGTCCCTGGCCACTCACACAGGGCAGGCCTCGGGCCTGAGGCGGGGTCGTCGGTAACACGAACGGCCATGCCGACGATAAGGGGGCGAGCCAGTGACCGCGCGCTGAGTAGGACGTGGTCGGTGCGGGCCCGACACCCTCGGGGGTCCTTGCACCCGGCCGATCATCCTGCGAAAGCGCCGTCGGCGAGCCCCTCGGCCTGACGCCAAGCATTGACAAAGCTCTCCAAGGCGGCGCGGTCGGCGACCAGGATGAGGATCGGGCCGACCCGGACGGCGATCTGTGGTCCACCGCCGCCGGTGACCGGGTACAAGGCGCGGACGGTGGTCGGCTGGCGACCGCGGACGGTGGCCTGGGTGACGACGGTGACGGTCGACGAGGCCGGCTCCGACAGAGAGGGGACCAGGCGCAACCTTGGCGTTGGGTTCATGGCTCCTCCTCGAGGTCCTGGTAGTCGCGCTGATAGTCGGCCTCGTAGCCGGGCTGGTAGCGGCCGGAGCGGCCCCAGCCGCCCGCGGGTGCGTGAGACGCGCGGGGGTGGCCGCGAGGACCTCGGTGACGCCTTCGACGGCCTTGACGCCGATCAGGACGATGGCGGCGAGCTCGCGGACGGCCCTGAGGCCGGCGGCGGCGGTGTCGGGTGAGTGTTGTCGGATGCGGGCGTAGGCCACGACGGCCAAGGCGGCCGCCGCGGCGACGGTATGACGACGATCATGCGCGAATCTCCATTCAGGAAGGCGGTGGCCCGCCCGGAGGCAAGGGGCGAGGCGGTGGCCCAGAACTTCCCTCCTTCGGTGACCTCGATTCACATGCTCAGAGGCCGTTCGGCCGGCCATGTCGACCCCTGCGCTCAGGTCGCTGGCCTTACCCGCACCTGTGCGCCGTCACGGATGCGCAGCCGGTTCGCCTCGATGTACGCGTCGGAGGCACCTCGGACTTGTCCGGGAAACCCGGCATGGTGCAGCCGATACAGATTCCGCCGACGTTGGGGCAGCCGCCGATCACCGTTGATCCAGCCGCGCTTCGGGACGTTGCACTTGACGACGGGGCCCCAGCAGCCGAGCTTGACGAGGCACTTGGGGGAGCCGTACTCCATGGCGAAGTCGCCCTGCTCGTAGTAGCCCGCGCGGTCGCAGCCCTCGTGGACCGTGGCGCCGAAAAGCCACTGCGGGCGCAGCTGCGTCGTCGAGCGGGATCATCGGCGCCTGACCGGCGACCTGGTAGAGCAGGTAGACGAGCGTCTCGCATGAGGTTGTCGGGCTGAACGGGGCAGCCCGGGACGCAGACGATGGGGAGGCCGGCCTTGGACTTCCACGTCCAGCCGAGGTAGTCCGGTACGCCCATCGCGCCCGGTGGGGTTGCCGGCCATCGCGTGGATGCCGCCGTAGGTGGCACAGGTGCCTTACCGCCAGCAACGCGGTTGCCTTGGGCGCCAAGCGATCCAGCCACTCACTGGTGGTCATCGGCTGGCCGGTGGACGGGGTTTGTGCCGAACCCGCACCGGTAGCTCCTCCTTCTTGATCGCACTCGTTCGGGATGGAGCCCTCGACCACCAGGACGAACGGGTCGAACTCACCGCGGTCGGCCTTGTGCCACCACTCGATGAAGTTGTCCGCGCCCTGCTCGGGGCCGCACTCGAAGTCGATCAGGGGCCAGTGCACCGCCACCTTGGGCAGGCCGGGCAGGGCGCCGACGAGATCTCCTCGATGCTGGGCTGGGTGGCAGCGGTCAGCGCTACCGAGTCCCCGTTGCAGCCGAGGCTCCGTTCATCCAGAGGATGTGCACCGGTGCGACGTCAGCCTCGGGGGTGGCGCGGGAGGAGTCCGTGCGGTCCGCGGTCGTGGTCATGAACGTGCTGCCCTTCTCGTCGCCGACGAATGTCGAAGAAAGGTGCGCGTGGTCCCGAGGGCTGCTGGAGCCGACGTTTCTCCGACGTCGGGAACGTGGAGCGCCTACGCCTCCTCACCATATGGGCCTATCGCGCCGAGGGCTGCGGGTTAAAAGCGGGCGAATCCGCGATTGACGGACTCGCGGATAAGAGGCCCCGAGTAGCGGTACTTGGCGAGAAACCAGATGAGGATCAAGGCCACTCCGCGTCGCAGATGCCTGGAAGGTTGCCGGTCACCGTCGCCCGTTCGCGGCGGAAGGGGGCACCTGGTGTGGCCCGTGGTCTGGTGGCTCCTCAGGCGTTCCAGCCCGGCGGCTCGCTCGGCCTGACCAGGCCTTCGACGACGAAGGGGTCGGACGCGACGAACCGCTGTGCGGAGTCGCACGACGCGAAGATCGCCATCGAACCGTTGGTGACGGGTCTTCGAAGGTGCCGATACCGAGGAGGTCGCTCGCGGGCTCGAACGCCTCCAGGTACGCCTCGTGCCTCGGGAAGACCGAGGCCAGGTCGGCGCCGCGGACTGTCACCGTCTCGTAGCGCACGACGTACTTCACACTGGCCACCGTATCCGCCCCCAGGGCTGAACCGACGCCGCTGGCTGTCCTCGCCGCCTCGTCAGGGTGTATGAGGTACCGGTGAACCCCGACCCGATCCACTCCGTCGACAGCCTCGTTGACACCTTCGCCGCCCGATGGCTCGAGCTGACCGACCCGGCTGTCGGCGACGCTCTAGTGGCCGATCCGATCCTCGTCCTCGGCCCGTCCGGCACCACCGCCGTCCCCCGCGCGGCCTTCCTCGGCGCGATCGCTTCACGCGCCCAAGCGGTCGAGAACCTCACGGACACCACGACCAGCCTCGCCGGCACCACGGCGCTGGCTCTCGGTGATCAGATGGTGCTAGCCACCATCCGGTGGACGTTCCACCACGGAGAGGCGACACGCGAGCTCGTCAGCGACTTTCTCCTCGAGCGCGAAGATGGCGACGCCCTGCGGTGCGTTGCCTACCTGCCCCGCACCAATGTCATGGACAACCTGGGCTGAGACGACTGTCCCGCCTTTGTCGGGGGCTGGCCGCCTGTACACGTGCGTCACACCGGCTCCCTTCTGTTGTCAACCCGCTGCTGAGAGCCGTTGGGTGGTGATCTTTCGGGGCGTGAGTGGCGGGGGTAGCGTCGTGGGTGCGGGTCCGGGAAGTGGCTGATCCGAAGTGTCGGTGCGCGGGTGGAAGCCGGCCGCGCTGGATATGTGAGACGCCCCGCGTTGCCCTCCCGGGCCCGCCTCTACGTCCTCGAGCAGGGCGGTGGCGTCGGCGACCAGCTGGCGGAAGATGGCGTCGGAGATGCGGCGTTTGAGGCAGCGGATCGCTTCGAGGGGCCGCTTCCCTTCGGCTCGTTTGCGCCGGTAGTAGGTCTGTCCCTCGCTGGTGAGCCGGATCTGGCTGATCGCGGCGATGTGGATCATGTGGTTGACCCGCCGGTTCCCGGCCCGGGACAGCCGGTGCCGGGAGTGTTCACCGGAGGAGGCGTCCAGCGGGGCGGTGCCGGTCCAGGAGGCGAACCGGTTGCGGTCGGCGAACCGGGCCACGTCCCCGACGTCGGCCAGGATGCGGGCGGCGACGACCGGACCGACTCCCCGAAGGTCCATCAGGTGTGACCCGCGGGCCAGGACCATCGCCTTGAGCTCCGCGGTGGAGCTCTTCATCTTCGCCTCCACGGCGACGAGCTCGGCCAGCTCCTCGACGGCGATCCGTCGGCGGGTCTTCCCGGCGAGGTCCCGCGGTCGAACGGAGGCCAGCAAGGTCTTGGCCTGGCCGGTGGTCAGGTCCTTCTTCGACTGTCCCGGAAGGAGTTCCGCCAACAGCGCCTGCAGCCGGTCGACGGTTTGGACCCGCCGGCGGCTCAGCGCCTCACGGCGGTCGACCAGCATGCGCAGCACCTCCAGCTCAGGGTCGACCTGCAGCACCCTGAGGCCCTTGGTGCGGACGGCGACCACCGCGATCGAGTGCGCGTCGTGGGCGTCGGTCTTCCGGTTGTGGCCAGTGTCGAACAACCGGACCCGGGCGGCCAGCTTCGCTGGCACGTCCACCACCTGTTCCCCGTCGGCGAGCAGCCGCTGCGCCAACGGCCGGCCAGCGCCGTTCGATCCCTCCACGGCCCAGGTCCGCCGTGGCCACCCCTTCACGTACTTCACCATCGCGGTGTAGCCGGCCTGGTTCGTGGGGAACCGGCCCCGCGCGAGCAGGTGCTCGCGGTCGTCGACGACCTCGATCGTCGCCGATAGCTTGTGGGGATCGACCCCGATGATCACGCGTTCCTGATGCGGCATCTGCTGCTCCCACCTGTCCTCGAATACCAATAGGGACGGCGAGGTGGGCAGTGCTACTACGAGCAGGGCAGTCCCTTAAGCCACGCCTCGTCACGGTGACCGACGGGCCGCAGACCGATAGCGAGCCACACCGGTGACGCTGGTGGGCAGCCGCATGAAGAGCCACCCGCCGATCACCTGAACCGAGTCTGGCCAGACACCGGTCCTACCGACAATCGTCTAGTAGCCGCTCCGCCGCGTCCGCCGCCGCCCTCCTCGCCCTCGCCTGCGCCGTGACGGGAGCCACCAGCGCCAGCGCCGCCGACGGCACCGCGCCCGGCCAGGAGAAGCCCGGCCACTACTCGTTCGCGATCATCGGCGACATCCCCTACGGCGCCGACCAGATCGCCAAGTTTCCCGGCTGGATCGACCAGATCAACGCCGCCCGCCCGGCCATGACCTTCCACGTCGGCGACATCAAGAACGGCTCCAGCCGCTGCGACAACCCGTACTACGCGATGATCCGCACCGACTTCGACCGCTTCGTGAACCCCCTCATCTACACCCCCGGCGACAACGAGTGGACCGACTGCCACCGCGCCAACAACGGCGCGTACAACCCGCTCGAGCGGCTCGCCTACGACCGCAGCGTCTTCTTCGACAAGCCCGGCACCACCCTCGGCCAGAACCCCATCACCGTGAAGTCGCAGGTCAACGCCGGCTTCCCCGAGAATGTGCAGCTGCGCCGCCAGGGCGTCGACTTCGCGGCGATCCACGTGGTCGGCAGCAACGACGACCTGCAGCCCTGGCTCGGCATCGGCAAGACCACCCCCACCCCGGAGCAGGTCGCCGAGGAGCACGCCCGCATCGCCAACGCCATCGCGGTCGTCCACGACACGTTCGCCCAGGCCCGCCAGCGGCACGACCGCGCGGTGATGGTGCTCCAGCAGGCCGACATGTTCGACCCCACCTACACGCCCGTCTACGCCACCGACATCTCCGCCTTCCAGCCGCTCGTGCAGGCGCTGGTCACCGAGTCGGCGAGCTTCGCCGGCGACGTCTACCTCGTCAACGGCGACAGCCACGTCTACAACAGCGACCAGCCGCTGGCCGCCGGCTCCAAGTGGCTCGGCGTCTACGGCGTCACCGGGTCGGCCAACAACCTCCGGCGCATCACTGTCGACGGCTCGAGCAACAACAAGGACTGGCTCAAGGTCACCGTCAACCGGCCCGGCGCCACCCAGGCCCTCAGCTGGGAGCGGGTTCCCTACACTTCGTGACCATGTCTGACCTCCAGCGCGTCGGTGTCGTCGGGTGCGGTCTCATGGGGGCGGGGATCGCCGAGGTATGCGCGCGAGCCGGGCTCGACGTCGTCGTCGCCGAGTCGTCCGATGAGGCCGTCGAGGCCGGCCGTGCGCGCCTCACCAAGTCCCTCACTCGGGCCCAGGAGCGGGGCAAGCTCGACGACGCCCAGGTGGTGCTCGAGCGCATCCGGGTCACGACCGACCTGCACGACCTCGCCGACCGCGAGCTCGTCATCGAGGCGATCGTCGAGAACGAGCAGGTCAAGGCCACCCTGTTCCAGCAGCTCGACGAGATCGTCGCCAGCCCCGACGCGATCCTCGCCTCCAACACCTCGTCGATCCCGATCATGAAGATCGCGCGGGCCACGACACGGCCGGCGCAGGTGATCGGCATCCACTTCTTCAACCCCGTGCCGGTGCTCTCGCTCGTCGAGCTGGTGCCCTGCCTGCTCACGTCCGACGAGACCACGGCGAAGGCTCGCGCCTTCGTCACCGACGCCCTCGGCAAGCACCCCATCGAGGCGCCCGATCGGTCGGGGTTCGTCGTCAACGCGCTGCTCGTCCCCTTCATCCTCAGCGCGATCCGGATGCTCGAGTCGGGCTTCGCGTCGGCCGAGGACATCGACGAGGGCCTGGTGCGCGGCGCCGCCCACCCGCAAGGGCCGCTCGCGCTCGCCGACCTCATCGGCCTCGACACCACCAAGGCCGTGGCCGACTCGCTCTACGAGGAGTACAAGGAGCCGCTGTATGCGGCGCCGCCCCTGCTCATGCGCATGGTCGACGCCGGGCTGCTCGGTCGCAAGTCTGGGCGCGGGTTCTACACGTACGACCGCTAGTCGGGCAGCGCGGGCGCAGACCCCGCATGATGTCGGCGTGACCATTCCTGCTGACGTCCTCGAGCTCCTCCGCGCCCCGAGCATCTGCTTCATCACCACCCTGATGAAGGACGGCTCGCCCCAGACCACCGAGACGTGGGTCGACACCGACGGCGAGCACGTCGTCATCAACACCGTCGAGGGCTACCAGAAGGTGCGCAACGTCGCGCGCGACCCGCGCGTCAGCGTGGTCCTCATCGACCCGAAGCGCGCGACCCGCTACGCGGAGATCCGGGGCGAGGTCGTCGCGATGATCACCGAGGGAGGCGCCGAGCACATCGAGCAGATGTCGAGGAAGTACACCGGCGGGCCCTACCAGAACTACAGCGGGCGCCCGCAGACCCGCGTCATCCTCACGATCAGGGCGGACAAGGTGCGCACCATGGGCTGAGCCCGTCGCTCAGCCGGTCTCCGGCCCGGCGAGCTCCGGAGAGGCGCCGCTGTCGCGGGCCCGCTGCTGCTGGAGCCGTTCGGCGACCTCCGTGAGGGTGCGCTGCTGCGCGGCGGTGAGCGGGTCGATGACGTAGTGGCGGACCGCCGCCACGTGGCCCGGGGCAGCGGCCTCGACCAGCGCATACCCCGGGTCGGTGAGCCGGGCCAGGGTGTAGCGGCCGTCGGTGGGGTCGGGCTCCCGCACGACCCAGCCGCGCCGTTCGAGGCGCTTGACGACGTTGGACAGGCGCGAGAGCGACCCGTTGGTGACCGCGGCCAGCTCGCTCATCCGCAGGGTGCGCTCCGGCGCCATCGACAGGTAGCTGAGCGCGAGGTACTCGAACAGCGTGATCCCGCTGTCGCGCTGCATCTGGGCGTCGAGGGGACCGGGGATGCGCAGCATCATCGACATGACGGCGCGCCACGCCAGCGACTCCTCCTCGGTCAGCCAGCGGGTCTCCACGCTCGCACCCTAGCGAGCGTTCTGGCCGATGCCGTGGATCCGGAATAACTTCACGAGTGAAGTGATTGACGCCAGGGACGCGGTTCACGCGTGAAGTCAAGACGCCGCCGGATCTGCGCGGCCCACCCGCTAGGAGACCCCCATGACCCTCTTCCGCCTGGACGCCAGCATCCGTGTCGAGGGCTCGACGAGTCGCGAGATCGCCGACATCGTCGAGCAGGAGTGGCTGGCCTCCCACCCGGACGACCGGGTGGTCCGCCGTCACCTCGGCACCGACCCGCTCCCCGCCGATGCCTGGGGCACTGCTGTCACCGGCATGATGACCCCGCCCGAGGAGCGCACCCTGGCCCAGCGCTCCGCGGCGGCGCTCGCCGGCGCGCTCGTCGACGAGCTGCTCGAGGCCGACGCCGTGGTGCTGGCCGTGCCGCTCTACAACTTCGGGGTGTCGCAGCACGTCAAGGTCTGGATGGACCTGCTCTTCACCGACCCTCGCGCCGGGGTGCGGTCCGAGTTCCTCAAGGGCAAGCCCGTCGTGCTCGCCACAGTGCGCGGCGGCGCCTACGGAGCGGGAACGCCGCGTCACGGGTGGGACCACTCCACGGCCTACCTCGAGCGCATCCTGCGCGACGTCTGGATGGCCGACCTGACGGTGATCGAGCGGGAGTTCACCTTCGTGGGGGTCAAGCCCGAGCTCGACGAGTTCCTGGACCTCGGCGCGCAGATGCACGCCGGCGCGCTCGATGCGGCCCGCGAGGCCGGTCGCGCCCTCGGGGTGGCGGCGGCCGCCTGAGCGCTACGCATACCCCCAGGGGGTAAAATCAGCCCATGAGCGACGCCCAGCCGAACCCCGAGGACGCCCCCACCCCGGCGGCCTACGGCTACCACGACACCAAGGCCGCGCACCTCAAGCGGCTGCGGCGCATCGAGGGCCAGATCCGCGGGCTGCAGCGGATGGTGGAGGACGACAAGTACTGCATCGACATCCTCACCCAGGTGTCGGCGGCCACCAAGGCGCTGCAGTCGTTCTCGCTCGAACTGCTCGACGAGCACCTCGCGCACTGCGTGGTCGACGCCGCCCGGCGCGGTGGCCCGGAGGCGGACGAGAAGGTACGCGAGGCCTCCGAGGCGATCGCCCGCCTCGTCCGCTCCTGACCGTCAGCTCCGGCCTTGGCCATACTTGCACTTGTAAGTGCAGACACGTGCACTTACACTTGCACGACTCGTGCTTTTGTCTCATCACCTGAGGAGTGGTCACCCATGTCTCCCGCCCTTCGTGAGCAAGATCGGGTTCTCGTCACGGAGCGTGAGAGCGCCTTGGCGAAGGAGGTCTTTGATGACCTCCGAGGCGCGGATCGCGCGCTAAGCGTTGAGCGTCACGGGGAGCACGTGACCACTCTCCCTCCCGAGGTCGGTCTCATCCTTCAGCAAGTGCTCGACGTCATGGCGAGTGGGGGGACCGTGACGGTGGGTGCAGTGCCCAGCGTCCTGACGACTTCTGCCGCCGCGGGCATCTTGGGGGTGTCCCGCCCGACGGTAATGAAGATGATCGCCGAGGGCGTGCTTCCTTCTCATATGGTCGGCACCCATCACCGGCTGGCTGCAGAGGATGTCTTCGCGGCAAAGCGCGCCCGCCGTGAACGGCAGCGTGCCGCGTTCGATGCTTTGCGGGAATTGGACGACAGTTCGGAGTAGGCGTCTGTCACCGGAAGGTAGCGTGAGGCGGTGGTCAGGGCGCGGGGATGCCGCCTAGAGTGCGGCAATGGCGGGGCAGATCGGCAAGGTCTTTATCGATGCCAACGTGCTCTATTCGCGGACGGTCCGAGATTGGCTTGGGCTCCTTTACACCGATGACACGTCCGACCCGCCGTTCTACGTGTTCTGGTCTGAGGATGTGATGGCCGAGGCCATTCATCACCTCCGTCACAACAACCCATCGTGGACCGGCCAGAGGATCGCCACCATTCGTGATCGCATCGCTCAGACTTTTCAGGACGGGCGAGTGACTGATTTCGCTGTGGACGGTTCCTACGCGGGGCCCGATCCAGCAGACGCCCACGTCCACGCAGCCTGCTTAGCGTGCCGCGCGGACTACCTCCTCACCGAGAACGGAAGGGACTTTCCTCAACCGTTGGCTGACTCATTGGCCTACGAGGTGCTCAGTCCAGACGAGTTCTTCGTGCTGGTCGACGAAGTCGCGCCTCGACTTGTGGACCGGGCCATTCAGCGGCAGATCGCCTACTGGTCAGCGAAGATGGATGATGTCGACCTCAGCGGTTCACTGATCAAAGCCAACTGCCCGACCTTTGCAGGACGTGTGGTGAGACACCTCCAGCGGCAAGCGCTGAGCCCTCAATGGTGAGTTGACGTCGTCAGAGGTAGCGGGTCGGGTCGAACTCGGCGAGCGGGATGATCCGGATGCGGGGGAGTACCGCGGTGAACGCGCCCACCTCGTCCTCGAGGTCGTAGAACGACATCCCCTGGTCCTGCAGGCTGGCCAGCTCGACGCTGACGAACTCGCGCAGTCCGAGCACGCCTACCCGCCGGCCGTCGTCGAGCAGCCGCCGCAGCTGGGGCACGAAGTCGGCGTCGTGGCTGGCCAGCAGGACGTCGCCCCGGCCGGCGTCGAGGATGGCGTCCAGCGTGCGCTGGATGCCGATGTCGACGACCTTCTCGTGACGGTCGCCCGACCCGGCGAGCGGGATGGGCTGGTAGCGCAGCGCCATCAGGGCCTGCACGAAAGGCAGCGGCAGCTGACCCGTCGTCGCGTTGAGGAAGAACAGCGGCTTCACCGACTGCCCCCACACCGCCGCGCTGAAGTCGCGGACGCGCTCCCACCGGGGCCGCTCCTCGGGCTGCGGGCGGTGGCCGAGCACCTGGATGCCCAGGGTGGCGTCGATGTTCTCGCCGTCGACGAGCAGGTAGGTGGGGGTCTCGTCGCTCACGAGAGACACTCTGGCCTACGCGTGCGGCCGCCGGTAGCCAGTCCGGCCCCGAGGCCACCCCTCAGCTGTTCTCCTTGCGGAAGGTGCTGGTGCCCCACCACACCGCGGCGGCGAAGAGGGCCAACGTCCAGCCGACGCCCCAGGCCATCGAGCTCGTGGCGAAGGAGCCACTGAACGCGCCGCGCACCGCGTCGACCACCCACCGGATCGGCATGAAGTCGCTCGCCCGCAGCAGCCAGCTCGGTCCGATGGTCATCGGCAGCAGGATCCCGCTGAGCAGGAGCACCGGCATCATCACCATGTTGATGACCGGCGCCATGACGTCCTCGCTCTTGGTCGTCAGTGCCAGCGCGTTGCTCCCGGCCGCGCAGGCGGCGCCGAGCAGGAGGGTGAGGGCGATGCCGAGCACCACGCCCCGCGCCGGCGCGCGCATACCGACGACGTAGCCCAGGCCGACGAGGATCAGCGCCTGCACGAACAGCTGGAGCACGTCGCGCATAAGTCGCCCGGCGAGCAGCGCGGTGCGGCTGGCCGGGGTGACCCGCTCGGCCTCGATGACGCCGTCGCGCCACTCGGAGATGAGCGTGAACCCGGCGAAGAAGGCGCCGAAGATGCCCAGCTGCACCAGCAGTCCGGGCACGAAGAAGGTGTAGGCGTTGTCGGACCCGAACTGGTCGGCCAGTGGCTTCAACAGCGGGCCGAACAGGAAGAGGTAGAGCACCGGCTGCAGCATGCCGATGATGACCCACGCGGGGTTGCGCAGGTTCATCCGCATCTGGCGGCGGAAGACGATGTAGCTCTCGCGCAGGAAGGTCATGCTCGCTCCTTGAACGTGGTTCGGAAGGTCAGGCGCTGTCGCGCAGCGAACGGCCGGTGAGGGTGAGGAAGACGTCGTCCAGCGTGGGACGGCGCACCTCGATCGACGTGAGGGTGATGCCGGCCTGGTCGAGGTCGCGCATGAGGCCCGGCAGGACGACGCCGGCCCGCTGCACGCGGCCGCGGACGTGGCTCTCCTCGACCTCCACCTCGGCGTCGACGCCACCGGAGCGGATGACGGCGGCGAGCTTCTCGGCGGCGGTCGTCACGAGGGCGGGGTCGGCGACCTCGAGGTCGACGAGGTCGCCGGACACCTGGGCCTTGAGATTGTCGGGGGTGTCGCTGGCGACGATCTTGCCGTGGTCGATGACGATGATCCGGTCGCTGAGCTGGTCGGCCTCGTCGAGGTAGTGGGTCGTCAGGAACACCGTGGCGCCCCGGCGGCTGCGCAGGTCGGCGATGTGGGTCCAGAGGTTGGCCCGGGCCTGCGGGTCGAGCCCCGTGGTCGGCTCGTCGAGGAACACCAGCGTCGGCTCGTGCACCAGCCCCATGGCGATGTCGAGCCGTCGTCGCTGGCCGCCCGACAGCGTCTTCGGCTGGCGGGTCCACAGGCCGTCGAGCTCGAGCTGGGCGAACAGCTCCTCGCCCCGCTTCTTGGCCTGCGCGCTGGTGAGGCCGTAGAGCATGCCGTGGTCCATCACCTCGTCACCGGCGCGGGCGGTGCCTCCGGTGGAGCCGCTCTGCGACACGTAGCCGATGCTGCGGCGTACCTGCTCGGCCTCCTTGACCACGTCGTAGCCGGCCACGGTGGCCGTGCCCTCGGTGGGCTTGAGCAGCGTGGTGAGCATCCGCAGGGTCGTCGTCTTCCCGGCGCCGTTCGGGCCGAGGAAGCCGACCACCTCGCCCTCGGCGACGTCGATGTCGACGCCGTCGACCGCGCGTACCTCGCTCTTCTGCCGTCCCTGGCGCGTCTCGAAGGTCTGCACCAGCCCCCGGGCGTGGATCACGATGGGTCTCCGTCTCTACCTGCGGCAGTCAGTGGGAAGGGTCAGCACTGAGACCACCGGTGCCGCCCAAAGTCATCGTGCCCTGAACCACAGACATCCCGGGGCGGTATGCCCGGGTGCCGGGCGGTGAGGCGGCATACTCGCCCCCGTGGGGAAGCGCTGGCCCGGCTGGGTCTACGACGAGGGCACGGAGCCCGATGCGCGCTTCTCGCTCGCCAACGAGCGCACCTTCCTCGCCTGGGTGCGCACCGCGCTGGCCCTGCTCGCCGGCGGCGTCGCCCTGGAGGCGCTGCGGGTGTCGTTCCCGGTGGCCGCCCGGCAGGTCGTGTCGGTGCTGCTCATCCTGCTCGCGCTCTGCGCCGCGGTGACCGGTTGGCTGCGGTGGGCCCGCTCCGAGCGCGCGATGCGGCACGACCAGCCCCTGCCGGGGTCGATCCTCATGGGCGTGGTGGTGGGCGGGTTCGTCGTCGTGGGCGTCGTCATGCTGGTCGTGCTCGTCCAGTCGGCGTGAGCCTCCCGCCGCGCGACCCGGGCCTGCAGCCCGAGCGCACGGCGCTGGCCTGGCAGCGCACCGGTCTCGCCCTGGCCGGAGCGTCGGTGGTCGTCGCCCGCCTCACGGTGAGCACCGTGGGGGTCCTCGCGTTCGTCGCCGCGCTGAGCGGGCTCGCGCACGCGGGCGTGCTGTTCGTCGCGCAGCGCCGGCTCTACCGGATCCGCTCGACGGGGCAGGACGCGCCGCACTGGCCGACCGCCGTGCACGCCGCGCTGCTCAGCGCCCAGGTCGTGCTGCTGGGCGGCCTCGAGCTGTGGCACCTGCTGCACCAGGGCTGAGCTCGACGTGCTCGTGGAACGGAGGGCGACCCCGACCGGGCTCGAACCGGCGACCTCCGCCGTGACAGGGCGGCGCGCTAACCAACTGCGCTACGGGGCCAAGGTCTTCGCAGACCGTGGATGGTGCGGGTGGAACTGGGTTGCTGCTGAGTCGTGCTGACGTGCGTATCCCCAACGGGATTCGAACCCGTGCTGCCGCCGTGAAAGGGCGGAGTCCTAGGCCGCTAGACGATGGGGACCCGGATCCGTTCGAGGACGTCGTGAAGCATACGGGGACGGGCGGCAGGCGGCCAAATCGCTCAACGCCCGGCCGCGGCCCACTCGAGAACCCGCTCCACCGACCACGTCGTGACGATGCGCTCGGCCGGGATGCCGAGCCGCTCGGCACGCTCGCAGCCGTAGGCCTTCATGTCGAGCTGGCCCGGCGCGTGGGCGTCGGAGTCGATGGTGAACGTGCAGCCGATGTCGCGGGCCAGCTCGATGAGCTCGTCGGGCGGGTCCTCCCGCTCGGGCCGGGAGTTGATCTCCACGGCGGTGTCTCCCTCGAGGCACGCCTCGAACACCGCCTGGGCGTCGAAGCTCGACTGCGCCCGCTTGCCGCGCCCCCCGGTGACCAGCCGGCCGGTGCAGTGGCCGAGGACGTTGACCCGGGGGTTGCGCACGGCGGCGACCATCCGCCGGGTCATCGGCGCCGCGTTCATGGCCAGCTTGGAGTGCACGGAGGCGGTGACGATGTCGAGGCGGTCGAGCATCGCGTCGGTCTGGTCGAGGTCGCCGTCGTCGAGGATGTCGACCTCGATGCCCTTGAGCAGACGGAACCGGTCACCCAGCGACCCGTTGATCGCATCGACGACGCCGAGCTGTTTGGTGAGGCGCTCGACCGACAGACCGTTGGCGATGCGCAGCCGGGGCGAGTGGTCGGTCAGTGCGAGCCACTCCTGGCCGAGCTCGACGGCGGCCAGCACCATCTCCTGGATCGGTGACCCGCCGTCGCTCCAGTCGGAGTGGCTGTGCAGGTCGCCGATGACCGCGGCGTACAGCTCCTCACCCCCACGGACGAGCGGCTCGGACTCCTTCTCCTGCAACGACGCCAGGTATGCCGGGAGCTCGCCGAGGGCGGCCTGCGCGATCACTGCAGCCGTCGAGTCGCCGACCCCGGGCAGGTCCTTGAGCGACTTCTGCTCCGCCCGCTGGGTGACCTCGTCGGCGGGGATGGTTGCGATGGTCTTGGCGGCGTTGCGGAAGGCCTCCACGCGGTAGGTGCCGGCCCGCGAGCGTTCCAGCAGGAAGGCGATGCGCCGCAGCGCGTCGACCGGGGTGACCGGGGCCGTCAGTGGCGGGACGAGGAGCACGCGGGCCAGTCTGGCACCGGCCGCCGACGGACCCGGGCCTACGGGGTGGTCGTCGCCGGCATCCCCTGCGCCTGCACGATGGTGACCGGGTCGCCGTAGCGGACCTTGAGCACCTGCAGCTGTTCCGCCGTCACGAGGTTGGTGACCGGGAGCTGCACCCGGCCGTCAGGGCCGCACGAGAGGGTGCCCACGGCATACCCCTGGCGGGTGAGGGTGTCGCGGTCGGCGGCGACCCGGGTGAGCGTGGTCTGACACTGCGCGGCCGTGTAGGCGGGGGCGCCGGTGCTCGCGTCGCCGGCGGCTCCCGGGGGTGCCCCCTCGGCGGCCTGGGGAGCTTGAGGGGCGGAGACCTTGGAGGCGGCGGACCCACCGCTGGCCACGCCGCCGACCCCGAGCCGGCCCACCGCCGGGATCGCCAGCGCGCCGACGGCGACGGCGGCCGCCGCGCCGACCAGCCCACGCGTCCACGCCTGCCGGCGCTTGAGGCGGTCGCGCCCGGCCCGCAGTGCCTGCAGCTCGAAGCCGTCAGGTGGCTGGAGGTCGTCGACCTCGTGCAGACGGGCCCTCAGGAGGTCCTCGACGTCGGGAGTCATGCGATCACGTCCTTCTCGTCGTCGTCGGTCAGCTGGGTGCGCATCGCGGCCAAGCCACGGGAGATCTGGCTCTTGACCGTGCCCTCAGGCAGGCCGAGCTCCTCCGCGATCTGGGGCACGGTGAGGTCCTGGTAGAACCGGAGCACCAGCACCGCGCGCTGCTTGTTCGGGAGGTCGCGGAGCAGACCCGAGAGGGTCACGGTGAGCGCGGTGTCGCGGTCGTCGGTGGGGTGCTCGGGCACCTCGTCGAGCGTGACCTCGTGGCGCCACTTGCGCTTCTCGTTGAGGTAGGTGCGCAGCATGGTCGTGCGGGTGTAGCTGAACGCCGCCTGCTGGGCGTCGATCCGCGGCCACGCGACGTAGACCTTGGCCAGCGACTCCTGCACGAGGTCGTCGCCGTGGGACCAGTCGCCGCACAGGAGGAAGGCGGTGCGGCGCAGGGCCAAGGACCGCTCGCGCACGAACGCCATGAACTCGGCGTCCCGCGTCGTCGCGCTCACTCCTGCCTCCGTAGGCCGGGGAGCCCCTCTCCCCTCAAGGTGAGGACACGCGCGACACGGGTTTCGTTCCTCGCCGTGCGACGTCAGGCTGCGTCACGAGGCAGGGACGGGGCCGACGACCCGGCCGGCGACCTGCGCGTAACAGAGATCGGCTCCCCGGCCGGTGGCCGTCAGCGAGACGGCGCCGGGACCGGCCTGGCTGCGCTGCCCACTGCCCCCCGGCGCCAGGAGGACGTCGACCCGCGTCGTCGTCGTGAAGGACAGGGTCGCGGTGATCTGCTTACCGCTCCCGCTGCCGTTGGCCTTGCTGCAGGCCAGGCTGACGTTCGTCACCGAGGGAGCGGCCGGGGCCGTGGAGACGGGGGGCGGAGCGACCGGGTTGGGTGCAGGCGGCGCGGCGGTGGGCGCCGGCGCCGGCGCCGCCGTCGTACGGACCGCTGCGGGTGGGGACGTCGGGCGGGCGGACGGTGCGGCGCCGGGCACGGCGTCGGCGGTCTGCCCAGGCACCGGCATCGTCAGGGTCGGCTGCTCGGCGGGCGGCAGGGTGACGGTGTTGGTCCAGGTGCCGACGGGCGGCGGGAGGTCGGTGACGGTCGACGAGGTCGGGACGGGAGCCACCGTCGCGGAACCGGTGCCGGTCGCTGCCCTGCCCACCGTCGCCGAGCCGGTCACGGCCGAGCGGGAGAGCGAGCTCATCACCCAGAACATGGCTCCCACGAGGATGACGGCCACCACGCTCAGGCCCACGCCCAGCAGGACGTTGCGCCGCGTCTCGTGGGCGTCGCCATCGAAGCTCATCGAAGAGTTTCCATCGTGAAAGTGCCGTTCCTCAGGTCGGGTCGGTGCCCCCGCGCCGGTCTGCAGCACCCCAGGATAGGGGAGGTCGGCCGTGATCGGGGCGCTCGGCGCCGCTCGGCCGGTCAGGTGCCGAGCCGGAGGACGCGGCCCATGAGGCAGAAACCGGAGTCAGCGTAGGACGATGAAGGTGCTGAGCTGAGTGTGGTCGGCGCTGGTGGTGGTGACCCGGTAGCAGCCCAGGGCGCTCCGAGACGTCTTCCAGCGCAGGACGAAGCGACCGGAGCCGGCGTCGAACTTCAGGTCGCTGGGGTCGATCACGGTGGGCACACCTCCCTCGAGGGGCGGATGGGCGACACAGGCCACCGGGGTGGCCGTGAAGGTAGCGCCGAGGACGCCGGTGCTGGTGATGGGGGTCCCGTCGGGGAGCAGCGCGCGGAACTTCAGCGGGACGGACGAGCCGGCCATGACCTGGTTCCAGACGACGACATCGCCCGGTCCGTGCTCCAGCGGCGCGTCGTAGCCGATGAGCGTGAACCCCTTGACCTGGAACGTCGTCGCGGGCGAGGTGCCGCTGAGGTGGTTGGCGTCACCGGCGAAGGTCGCGGAGGCGGTGGCCGTGCCGGCGTAGACGTTGTTGCTGTAGATGACGGTGGCGGTGGTGGCGAGCCCGCCGGCTCCGGTCACGGAGGCGGTGCATGGGCTCAACGGGGCGCCGGTGAAGTCGGCCGAGATGGGGCAGGTCACCGTGACCACGACGGGTGCCTTGGCGATGGTGAAGGACTTCGGCGAGTTCGAGGAAAGGTGGTTGGCGTCACCGGAGTAGTAGCCGTAGGCCTCCGCCGTGCCGGCGTCCTGGTTGTTGGAGTACTTGATGCGGGGGGTGTCGGTCAGGGTGCCGGCTCCGTCCGCCGTGATGGTGCACGGCGTCAGGTACGCGCCGGTGTAGGTGACCGAGGTCGGGCAGGCGACGGCGACGGAGCTGGTTGCCCTGGCGATGGTGAACGTCGTCGAGCCGGTGCTGCCGATGTGGCCACCGCTGCCGTCGCCCGCATACTGCGCCGTGGCCGTTGCGGTGCCGGCGCTCGTGTTGTTGCTGTAGGTGATGCCGGCGGTGACGTCCACGCTGAACCCGCCAGCGGCGGTCGCGGTGGCGGTGCACGGGGTGAGGGCGGCCCCCGTGTAGGTCGAGCCTTGAGCGCAGCTCACCGAGACGGAGGTGGGGGTGCCGATGAGGAAGGTCGCCCAGGCCGTGGCCGTGATCTCGTAGTTGTCGAGGACGACGAACTCGGTGTCGGGTGAGGCGGTGGCCGTACCCGGGCCGACGTTGTGGGCGTACCGCACGTCCAGGTCGGAGAGCTTCATCCCACTCCCCGTGTAGACGGCCGCGGTGCAGACGTTGTCGACGGCCTGGCCGGTGTACGGGACGACGTCCGGACACGAGACGGAGGCTCTGGCGGGGGCTTTGTCGATGGTGAAGAAGCCGTACCAGTAGCTGGTGCCGTACACCCCCGTCGGGTCGCCGTAGCTGGCACTCACGGAGACCTCACCGGCGTTGGTGCGGTCGCCGCTGTACGTCACGGTGGGGTTGGCGATGACCTGGCCGTTCGCGGTCGTCTTGGCCGTGCACGGCTCGATCGGTTGGCCGGTGTAGACCTGGTTGGGAGTGCAGGAGATGGACGTGGACGTCGCGGTCTGACCGGGTTGAGTGACCGCACCTCCACCGGATGCTCCACTCGCGCTCGCTCCGGCGGCCCCCATGAGGACCAACAGAAGGGCGACCGTTCCGGAGAGGGTCACGCGTAGACGCCCGGAGCTACCACGTGATGCTGAAGAAGCGAACATGACACGCCGATCGTCGACCTGAAAGTGATGCGCGACGGTAACGGGCGGTAGCGGGCATTTGCGGCTTTTTTACCCTTCTTTGACCAAATGCCCGCCCCTCTAGGCTGGTACGGCCATGGATCTCGCGCTCGCTGCCACCGTCTTCCTGACGATCTTCGTCGTGGAGCTGCCCGACAAGACCTTCATCGCCACGCTCGTCCTCGCGACCCGCTACCGCCCGCTGCTCGTCTGGCTGGGGGTCGCCAGCGCGTTCCTCGTGCAGACGGTGGTCGCCGTGCTGTTCGGTGGGCTCATCAGCCGGCTCCCCGAGACGCCGGTGCACGTCCTCGTCGCCGTGCTGTTCCTCGTCGCCGGCATCCTGCTGATCCGCGGGGCGGGCAAGGCGGACGCCGAGGAGGCGGAGACGGAGGAGGAGTTCTCCGGCAAGGCCAAGGCCGAGGCGTCCGGCTGGAAGGCGGTCTCGGCCAGCTTCGTCATCCTCTTCCTCGCCGAGTGGGGCGACCTCAGCCAGCTCGCGACGGCGGGCTTCGTGGCCCGGCGCGGCGAGCCGTTCAGCGTGGGGGTGGGCGCGTTCGTGGCGCTCGCGGTGGTGTCGGGACTCGGCGCCCTCCTGGGCCGCGCCCTGCTGAAACGCCTCCGACTGGCCGTGATCCGGCGGATCGGTGGCGGCATCTGCCTGGTGTTCGCCACACTGATGACCGCCGAGCTGCTCGGGCTTCCCCTCCCGGAGTGGTTCCCCGTCTAAAGGAGTGCGCATGTCCTTCGTCACCCGCGGTTTCGCCGGGCGCCGCCGTGACCACGACCCCCGCCTCCCGCCTGGCCAGACCCTCGTCGACGACTGGCCGGTGCTGTCCGCCGGCCCGACGCCACGCATACCCACCGCCGACTGGTCGTTCACCATCGCCACCGAGGACGGCACGGTGCACCGCTGGTCGTGGGACGAGCTGCTGGCCCTCGGGGTCGAGGACATCACCACCGACATCCACTGCGTCACGCATTGGTCGAAGCTCGGTATGCCGTGGCGCGGGGTCTCGCTCGACCGCCTCTTCGAGCACGTCGAGACGTCACACGACTACGTCATGGCGCACAGCCACGGCGGCTACACGACCAACGTGCCGCTCGACGAGCTGCTCGACGGCCAGTCGTGGGTGGCCACCGAGGCCGAGGGCGAGCCACTCAGCCCCGAACACGGAGGCCCCGCGCGGCTGCTCGTGCCGAAGCTCTACTTCTGGAAGAGCGCCAAGTGGGTTCGGGGGCTGACGATGATGCCGTCCGACGACCCCGGCTTCTGGGAGCAGGCGGGCTACCACCTGCACGGCGACCCGTGGCTGGAGGAGCGGTACTGGTGATCGTGCGCCGCTCGGCCGAGGCGGGAGCTCGACCGCGCACGGCCTGGCACACGGCCACCGTCGCCGCGGTCAGCGCCGAGACCCCGGGCGCCCGGCGGCTCGTCCTCGACGTGCCGACCTGGCCGGGCAACCTGGCGGGCCAGCACGTCGACGTGCGGCTCACCGCCGACGACGGGTACCAGGCCACCCGGTCCTACTCGCTCGCGTCGTCCGGGCCAGCCCCGCGCATCGAGCTCGTCGTCGCCGAGGTGCCGGACGGCGAGGTGTCGCCGTTCCTCGTGCACGACGTGGCCGTCGGCGACGCGGTGGAGGTGCACGGGCCGCTCGGGGCGTTCTTCGTCTGGACCCCGCCCGGCGGCGAAGGAGCGCCTCGGCCGGTGCAGCTCGTGGCGGGCGGCTCCGGTGTCGTGCCCCTGCTGGCCATGGCGCGGGCGCACGCCGGCGCGGGGGATGCCACGCCGTTCCGCCTGCTCTACTCGGTGCGTGCCCCGGAGGACGTCTTCTTCCGTGATGAGCTCGCGGCCGCGGTGGGGGAGACGTTCCGGCTCGACCTCGTCTACACGCGGGCGGCTCCGGACGGCTGGCCTCAGCGGCCGGGGCGGCTCACCCGCGCTGCGGTCGAGGCCCTGGTGGCGCCGACCGACGAGAGCCCGTCCGTCTTCGTCTGTGGCCCGACGGCCTTCGTCGAGGCCGTCGCGCAGTGGCTCGTCGAGCTGGGCCACCAGCCGGCCGCGATCCGTACCGAACGATTCGGAGGCACGTGATGACCCATCTCGACGGCAACGCGGTGGCCGGCGCCTTCGCCGACCTGCTCGCGTTCGACGTGACCGCGGCCCGGGCGCGATGCGCGGGCTGCGGGTCGGTGGCCGTGCTCGCGACGGCCCTGGTCTACCGCACCGACGCCGGCATCGTGGTCCGGTGCGCCGGCTGTGACGCGGCGCTCGCGACGGTGGTCGAGGCCGACGGGCGGACCTGGTTCGGCCTCGTGGGGATCACCGCGATCGAGGTCACGTCGAGCGAGGTCAGCGCACCCGCCGGCGGATGAACCAGGCGGCCAGGCCGAGGACGATGCGGCCCGGCCGGGTGTGGGCCATGGCGGCCTCGGGGAAGTACCCCATGTCGCGCATGGCGGAGGCGGCGTCGAAGTAGAAGTGGTCGACGGCGAAGCGGCCCTCGCGCATCTGCACCATGGAGACCGCGTGCAGCTCGACCCGTCGCCCGGTGCCGGGCAGGCCGAACATCGGCCCCCGATGGGTGCCCGTGATGACGTACTCCTCGGCGACGTAGCGGCCCCGAGGCGCACCGAAGATCACGTCGAGCCGCAGGTCCGGCAGCGCGACGAACAGCTCCTCGAGGAACGCCTGCACCTGCGCACGGCCGGTGTAGACCTCGCCCATCGCGACGTTGTGCCACACGATGTCCGGCGTGTAGAAGGCGACCACCGCGGCCGCGTCCTGCCGGTTCCAGTGGGGGACGACGGCGGCCACGGCCCTGAGGTTGGCCTCCTCGTCCGCGGTCAGGGGCGCCGTGAGGCCCCACTCGGTCTCGGCCTGGCGCTCGACGATCGTCATGCCGTCCGGGAGGCGGAGGCGGCGTGGGAGATACACGCATACCCCACCCGTATGCCGCGTATCACCAAGCGCCGCAACCGCTCCCATCCGCTGTCCGCACCAGCCCCCGTCACCGCCACCCGGTGTCCGGAACCCGACCAGGGAGATCCTGTGCCTGCCTTCAGCTCCAAGGACCAAGCCGCCGCCGTCTTCACCCAGCTCTTCGAGATCCTCCTCGAGGACGAGCGCTTCGCCTCCACCGTCCGCGTCGAGAGGCTGTCCGTGCTCTTCAAGCACAGCGACCCGGACCTCACTGTCTTCCTCGCCCCCGACGGCGTGGTCGTCGACGAGATCCCCTACCCCCCGTCGATCACGATCCAGATGTCGTGCACCTCGGCCGACGCGCTGTGGTCCGGCCGGCTGCTCATGCCGATCGCCCTGGCCACCCGCAAGATCAAGATCAGTGGCAGCGTCGCCAAGGTCATCGAGTTCGTGCCCATGCTCCAGCCCGCCTTCGACCGGTACCCGCAGATCGCGGCCGCTGCCGGCGTCAACGCCTGAGCCGGGGAGACGACGCGATGACCACCATGCTGGAGGTGCCGGTCGACACCGGCCTCGACATCCCCACCCTCACCACGCTGCCCGCCGAGGTCGAGGCGCTGCGCCAGACCGTGCGCACCTGGGCCCGCGAGCGGCTCGCCCCCGCGGTGCAGCGGCTCGACGCCGCCGACGCCGCCGACTTCGACTGGGACCTCGTGCAGGAGGGCCACGATCTCGGCCTCACCCGGCTCGTCGTCCCGAAGCAGTTCGGTGGACTCGGCTACGGCGAGTTCGGTGTGGCCGTCGCCCTCGAGGAGCTCGCCGCCGTCGACGCCGGCATGGCCCTCGTCTTCGGTGCGACCATGCTCGGCCAGGCGCCCGTGCTCCTCTCCGGCGACCCGCGCCTGCAAGCCCGCTTCCTGCCGCTGTTCAGCGGCGACGAGGCCGTGCTCGCCTGCAACGCGATCACCGAGGACAAGGCCGGTTGCGACCTGCTCATCCCCGATAACGCCGAGTATGCGCGCGACGTCATGCAGGCGCGGCGCGAGGGGGACCACTACGTACTCAACGGCGCCAAGAAGTTCATCACCAACGGCAAGGTGGCCAAGTACGGCACCGTCTTCGCCAACATCGAGGGCCACGACGGCGCCTCGATGCTCACCTGCTTCGTCGTCCTGCTCGACAGCCCCGGCATCACCCGCGGCGCCGTCGCCGACAAGATGGGTTACCGCACGTGCCTCGGCACGGAGCTCTCCTTCGTCGACGTCGAGGTGCCGGTCGAGAACGTCGCCGGCGGCGAGGGTGGTGGCGTCTACGTCAACATCGCGCAGATGAACATGGCCCGCGCGGCCGTCGCGGCGATCGCCACCGGTGTCGCCCGGGGCGCGCTGGAGCAGGCCGTGGCGTTCGCCGGTGAGCGGATCCAGGGCGGCAAGCCGCTCAAGGACCACCAGTTCACGGCGCGCAAGCTCGCCGAGATGGCGGCCAAGGTCGAGGCGTCCCGGATGCTCTACCTGCGCGCGGCATACCTGGCCGACACGCAGATCCCGGCCCCGGTCTACGAGACGGCCACGGCCAAGCTCTTCGCCGACCAGATCGCCATCGAGGTGTGCACGGAGGCGATGAGCGTCATGGGCGCTCGCGGCTACCTGCGCGACCACGGCATGGAGAAGCGGCTGCGGGAGGCCCTCGGGTCGCGCATCTACGAGGGCACCGCCGAGGTCCTGGCCCTCGCGATCACCGAGTCCCTCTACGAGACCGACGACTTCTGATCCCTCTGCGAGACTCCTGCGCGTGACGACCCGTTGGCAGGGCACGGACGCGCCCCGTGGCGAGGCCTACGACGCGCGCTGGCGCGACCTGGCCGCGTCGGGTCGGAGCGTGCACGGGGAGGCCGATCTCGTTGAGCAGCTGCTCGAACCCTCGGGGGCCCGACGCGTGCTCGACGCCGGCTGCGGCACCGGACGCGTGGCCATCGAGCTCGCGCGGCGGGGGTTCTCGGTGGTCGGGGTGGATGCCGACCCGGGCATGTTGGCGGCGGCGCGCGACAAGGCGCCAGAGCTGACGTGGGTGGAGGGAGACCTCGCCGGGTCACCGGAGGGTATGCCGGTCGAGGTCGACCTCGTGCTGCTCGCCGGCAACGTGATGATCTTCCTCGACCCCGGCACGGAGGGACGCGTGCTCGAGGATCTGGGAGGGCGGCTGGCCCCTGCGGGGCTGTTGGTGGCGGGGTTCCAGGTGCGCGCCGACCGGCTTTCGCTCGCCGACTACGACGCGCTCGCCGGGGCCGCGGGTCTCGAACCCCTGGCTCGATGGGCCACCTGGGACCAGGAGCCCTTCACGGGCGGCGACTTCGCCGTCTCGGTGCACCGCCGCCGTCCCGAGGCCTGACCCCGGGACGGCGCCTGGGTACCCGGTCGGATACCCGTTGACGTCGTCAGAGCGACGCTCTGAGGTATCCGTCCGGTATCCCCATGACCGGGTCCGGGCCTCACCGTCGATCGGGCGGTCATGTCGCACGTCACGTCGCGCTGGGTGTCGTGATCACAGCAGCGCCCGCGACATGACCCGCGACATGAGCCCTTCGGGCACGTATCTGGGCGGGGGCGCCGGGGTCCTTGCTGTCGCGGCCACCGAGTGGCTCCACGAGACCGGCAGCACCCCCCACCAGCCCCAGCCCGAAGGAACCCGTGATGTGCACCAACCCCTCGGAACACCCCTCCGACCGGTATGCCGCTGACGTCGTCTCGCTGAACCGGGACCTCAGCTTCCGCAACCTGGCTCGCCAGGACCCGGCGATCTTCACCCACTTCGTCGAGCGCGGTGACGGACTGGTCACCCTGTCCGTGCCGACCCGCCACCTCCCGCACCGCTACCTCATCGGGCTGCAGGGCTTCCGGCTCGCGCAGTACCTCCAGCTGGGCTGGGCCTGCTCGAGCGTGGCCTACCGTCAGGCGATCTTCTGCGAGCCGCTCGGGGTCGCGCACGCCGACGACCAGCACATCATCACCATGAGCCCGACGGGCCGGATCCTCGGCTACGTCAGCCTCGCGACCAACGGGGACGAGGAGTCGAGGGACCTCTTCGACCCCGCTCGCGCGGCGTTCCCGGTGGAGGAGGCGCACGGGGTCAACATCTTCGACCACGTCGCGCCCCTCCCCGGGGTGGGCACCCACGAGGTGCGCGAGCTCAAGCGGTTCGTCCACTCCCGCACCCTCACCGACAAGACCCAGCGGCTGCGGGTCACCCTCGAGCTGCTCCACGGGCTCGGGCAGGCCGTTGCCTCCTCGACGCCGGCGGTGCGCACCCTCATCGGCGACGTCGAGGAGCACGTGGCCCTGCGCCACCTGCTCATGGCGGGCCTAGAGGTGCAGCTCGTCGAGGGGACCGCCCCGCGGCTCCTCCCCGACGACCTGCTCGCCCACGCCTACACCGAGCGGGCCAGCGTCAAGCCGTTCGTCTCGCACCTGCCCGACGCCGCCTTCGCGGAGCAGCAGACCGCGATGCTCAAGGAGATGCTCGAGTCGCCGGACCTGTTCCAGGCCAACACCGAGCTCTCCGCCGCCCGCCCCGGGCAGCTCTCCCGGGTGGAGCGCGAGCACCGTGCTGCGTGACTCCCGCGCCACGCGCTACGGAGCGCTCGTCGCGGCCGTCGTCGCCGTGGTCGCGCTCGCCGCGGCCGCCGGACTCTACCTCGCCAGCCGCGGTGGGGCACCCGCCGCAGACTGCTCCACCGGGCGTACGCCGTTGCGCGTCGTCGCCGCCCCCGACATCGCCCCGGTCGTGTCGACCGTGGCGGGCCGGCTCAGCGCGGAGGCCACGGCCTGCGTCGACGTGACCGTGACCGCCGCGGCTCCGGTCGCCGTCCTCACCCAGCTGCAGACCGGGTCGATCCAGCCTCCGGACGTGTGGGTACCCAGCTCGACGCTGTGGCTCACCCGGGCCAAGGACGACAAGGTGGCCACCGCCACCGACGCCCCGGCCATCGCCACCAGTCCGCTGGTCCTCGCGGTCTCCGCTGCCGAGGCCGCCGCCCTGCACCCGAACGGCCGGCCCAGCGTGGCCGACCTCGTCGCCTCCGCCGGCACCGCGACGCCCGCCTCGGTGCAGCTCGCCACCGAGCGGCTCGCCCCGGAGCGGGTCGGCGCGATCCTCGCCCTGCGCGACGCCACCGCCGGCCGGCCCGACGGCCGCGGCGCCCTCACCGCCCTCCTGCGCGGCGCCACCGTCGCCGACGCCGCCACCGCCACCGCTAGCGCCACGAGCGCGCGGCCGATGTCGGAGCAGGCGGTGTGGGCCGGCAACACCGGCGCCACCACGTCGCTCGTCGCCATCTACGCCAGCCAGGCGTCCTACGACTACCCGTATGCCGTGCTGTCGACCGCGCCCGCCACCCAGACCGCGGCCGGCCGGCTCCTCGACCGCCTCACCCTGCCGAGCTCGCAACAGGCGCTGCGGTCGGCCGGCTTCCGGGACGCGCAGGGCGGCCCCGGCTTCGACCTCACCGGGGCCCGCGGGGTCGACGGCGCCCAGGCCAGCAAGGCCACCCGCCTCGACGCCACCTCGCTCGACGACGCCGAGAAGACCCTCAAGGCCGTGCGCCTCGACGCCAAGCTGACCACCGTCGTCGACATCTCCGGCTCGATGGCCTGGGGCATCGACGGCAAGGGCAGCCCCGGCCCCTCCCGCATGGACATCGCCCGAGGCGCGGCCCTGGAGGGGCTCAGCCTCTACCCCGCCACGACGCTGGTCGACCTCTGGGCCTTCTCCGAGAAGCTCGACGGCGATAAGCCCTACCGGGTTGTCGTCCCGACCGTCACCCTGGACGCCGCAGGGAAGCAGCGGCTGCTGGCGGGGATCTCATCCCTCCGGCCGACAGGAGGCACCGGGCTCTACACGACCACGCTCGCCGCCGTACGCGCCGCCCAGGCCTCGTGGGTCGAAGGCCGGGTCAACGCGGTCGTCATCCTCTCCGACGGCGCCGACAGCGAGAACGCGCAGTCGCTCGACCAGGTCCTCGCGACCCTGAAAGCCGAGGCCAAGCCCGACCGCCCGGTGCCCGTCATCACCATCGCCTTCGGCCCCGACGCCGACCGCGCCGCCATGGCCGCGCTCAGCACCGCCACCGGTGGCGCCGCCTACCGGGCCACCAGTCCCGACCAGATCCACCAGGTCTTCCTCGACGCGGTCGGCCAGCGGGCCTGCCGCCCGGGCTGCGCCGCCTGACGCCTCGCGTCAGCCCCCTTCCGTCTCCCACCCCCTGGAGCTCCCGATGACCCTCGACACCCTCACCACCCTCGACACCCTCGACACCCTCGACGCCGATGCCTTCTACGCCGAGCTGACCACGCGCAACCGCGGCTTCGTGTCGGAGCGGGCCCAGGCCCGCCTCGCCGTCATGACCGTGCTCGTCGCGGGCTGCGGCTCCACCGGGGGTGCAGCCGTGGAACCGTTGGTACGCCTGGGAGTCCAGCACTTCCTGCTTGCCGAGCCGGGCGCATACGAGCTGAACAACCTGAACCGGCAGAGCGCCTTCCTCGACGAGATCGGCGAGAACAAGGCGGTCGTGCACGCCCGCCGCATCGCCGCGGTCAACCCGCACACCTCCGTCGCCGTCGACCGCCACGGGATCACGCCCGACAACGTCCTCGACCTGGTCACCGCCTGCGCCGTCGTCGTCGACGGGGTCGACGTGACCGAGCCGGCGGGCTGGGTGGCCAAGTGGCTGCTGCACGAGGCCGCCGCCCGCGTGGGCCGTCCGGTCATCTCGGGCTACGACATGGCGGGCACGCAGTACATCCGTTACTACGACTACCGATCAGGTGACGCACCGTTCGACGGGCGCATCGACCGGGCCGCCCTCGACGAGGCGATCACCACCGACGCGACGTGGGACCTGCTGCGCAAGGTGGTGCCGATGCGCGTCGTGCCGGTGGAGATGCTGGAGTCCGCGCGGCGGATGCTCGTCTCCGGGGAGGACGGCCTGCCGCAGCTCGTCTACACCAGCCTCTTGTACGGCGCGGCCGCGGCGAGGATGGTCGTGTCCGTGAGCGAGGGCTCGCGGGTTCGCAAGCACACCCTCATCAGCGTCGACCGGGCCGTCTCGACCGGCCCGGCGCGATGGCGCTCGGCGGTGCGCAAGCCGGTCGTCGCCGTGCTCGCCCTGCGCGAGCTGGCCGCCAGCCGCGGAGCCGCCAGCCATGAGTGAGTCCGGGACGCCGTCGCTGCTCGACCGCGGGCTGTCGCGCTTCGTCGCCGTGCTGGGGCGGCTCCGCTGGCCGGTCGTCGGGCTGTGGCTCGTCCTCCTGGGGGTCGCCGGCGTCGTCGGGGCCCCGCTGCCCACCCTGCTGTCGGGCGGTGGCTGGAACGTCCCGGGCTCGGAGAGCGAGGCGGTGAACCTCGCTCTGCAGCAAGGGTTCGTCGGCCGCGGGGCCAGCGACATCACCGTCGTCGTGCACGACCGGTGGTACACCGCCGCCCAGCCCGGCTTCGAGAAGCGGGCCGAACGGGCCATCACCGAGGTCGCCTCCGACCCGGACCTCCAGGTCACCAGCCGGCTCGGGTACGCGTCGACGACGGGCGAGGTGCGCCAGGGGTTCATCGGTCGCGACGGCGCGACGTCGATCGAGCTGCTCGGCCTTGGCGTCGACGACGGCCGGGCCCGCCAGCTCATGCCCCACCTGCAGAGCGACCTGACCGCGACGTATGCCGCGCAGGGGCTCGACGTGTCGCTGGTGGGCTCGGCGTCGTTCTGGGGCGAGGTCAACGCGCTGAGTGAGTCCGGCCTCGCGCACGCCGAGATGCTGACCCTGCCGCTCATCCTGCTCGTGCTCGTCGCCATCTACGGCGGCTTCGTCGCCGCCCTCACGTCGTTGTCGGTCGGCATCACGTCGATCGTCGGCAGCTTCGCGGTGCTGACGGTCGTGGCGCGGCACACCGAGCTGTCGATCTTCGTGCAGAACACCGCGACCATGCTCGGTCTCGGTGTGGGCGTGGACTACTCGCTGTTCGTCATCGCCCGCTTCAAGGAGGAGCTGGCCCAGGGCCGCAGCGTCGACGAGGCGCTGGCCATCACCCTCAAGACCAGCGGCGAGACGGTGATCTTCTCCGGCATCACCATCGTCGCCGCGATGAGCACGTTGTTCCTCGTGCCGCTCGGCGTCATCTCGTCGATCGCGCTGGGGGCGGTCGTCGTCGTCGCGTTCTCCATCCTCACCTCGGTGCTCCTGCTGCCCGTGCTGCTCCGGCTGCTCGGCCACCGCATCAACGCGGGACGGGTGCGGCTTCCCGGCCGCGGTCGGTCGCCGGGCCGGCCGCGGCGGGGGGTGCGCTGGGACGCCATCGCGGCCCGGGTCATGCGCTACCCGCTCGTCTTCCTCGGCGGCGCGCTCCTGCTCATGCTCGCGGTGGCCGCGCCCGCCCGGGACCTGACCACCTTCACCCCCGACGCCCAGATCGTGCCGACGTCGTCGGTCATCCGGCAGGGCTTCGACCGGATGCAGTCCGAGTTCGGCGCCGGGTCGACCGCGCCGATCGAGGTGCTCGTCACCTCGGCGGCGCCGCTCGACACCCCGGAGGCGTCGACCGCCGTCGCGCGTCTGGCGGACACGCTGGGGAAGCTGCCGAACGTGGCGCGGGTCGACTCACCGCTGGGTGTCCTGGCCGCCGTCTCGCCGCAGGCTCCCCTGCCGGCCCTGTCGCCGACGGCACGGGCCCAGCTGCCCTCACCGCTGAAGGAGGTCGTGGGCCGCTACGTCACCAGCGACGCGCGGATGCTCGTCGTCGAGGTGGTCTCGACGGGGCACGCCGCCGACGCCGAGACCCGCACCCTCTTCACGGCGACCCAGGCCGCCGCGGCGGCCGCCCGCATACCGAACGCGACCGTGCGGGTGGGCGGCGAGACGGCGGAGGGGCTGGCCAACAACGCGGTCATCGGCGACAGCCTGCCGCGGGTCATCGGCGTCATGCTCGTCGTCATCTACGTGCTGCTGGCCTTCACCTTCCGGTCGGTGCTGCTGCCGCTCAAGGCGATCCTCATGAACCTGCTGTCGGTGGGGGCGACCTTCGGGATCCTCGTCGTCGTCTTCCAGCACGGCTTCGGGTCGAGCCTGCTCGGCGTCGAGGGGAAGGCCGACATCCAGAACTTCATCCCGATCCTGTTGCTGGCGCTGCTGTTCAGCCTGAGCACCGACTACGAGGTGTTCCTTCTCGGACGGGTGCGTGAGGAGTTCCTGCGCACGGGCGACAACACGCTGAGCGTGGCCCGCGGGGTGGCCGGTACGGCTCCGCTCATCTCCGGCGCGGCCCTGCTCATGGTGGTCGTGTTCGGCGGCTTCGCCCTGGCGGGGATCCTGCCGATGAAGCAGCTCGGCTTCGGGATGGCGGTGGCGATCGCCCTGGACGCGACGATCGTGCGGCTGGTGATCGTCCCGGCATCGATGCGGCTTCTGGGTCGCTGGAACTGGTGGATGCCCGGTCTCGGCGTGCCGGGCCCGCGACCGCAGGCGGCGGCGACCGCGACGGACGACCTCGCCGACGGCCCGGATGCGGAGGCTGACGCCGCGGCGGCCCCCCCGTCCCGCACTCCGGCCGCGCGGGCCTCGGACCTCGAGCTCAGCCCGGACCGGGTCTGAGTTGCGACGCGGGTCGAGGGTCACTATGTTCAGGGCTTGTCACAGGTTGGTACAAGGTGGGATCCCGTCCCTCCGCACGAGGAGACACCGCACATGATGACCGTTCTGCTGCTCGTCACCTTCGCCGCCGCCGTGGTGGGCCTGCTGGTCGTGACTCCGGCCCTGGAGCGCTGGGCGACGACGACGCCGGGCCCGTTCGACGCGGCCACCGTGATCTCCGAGCCGCTCGACGGTGCGCGTCAGGCCTGAGAGAGCGCCGTCGTTAGCAAACGGTAAGGCGGGTCGCCGTTCAGCGCAGCGACGAGATCCGTTGTGGAATCGAGAGATTCGGTCGGGCAACGACAGGTACGCCTTCTTCGGACGGCGCCTGCGAGGCGCCCGACCCCGATGAAGTCCCGAGAGGAACATTTTCGATGCCTACGCTCGACGCCACGCCCGACGGCCGCCCCGAGGTCGCTCTGCACTACGAGGACACCGGTGGTGAGGGACGGCCCGTCGTCCTCATCCACGGCTGGCCCCTGAGCGGTGCGGCGTGGAAGGACAACGTGCCCGCGGTGGAGCAGGCCGGCTACCGGGTCATCACGTACGACCGCCGCGGGTTCGGTGACAGCGACAAGCCGCTGACCGGCTACTCCTACGACCACCTGTCCGACGATCTGGCCGGTCTGATCGAGCGGCTCGACCTCCACGACGTCACGCTGGTCGGGTTCTCGATGGGCGGCGGCGAGGTCGCTCGCTACCTCTCCCGCGAGGGCGAGGGCCGGCTGCACAGCGTGGTCTTCGCGTCGGCGGTGCCGCCGTTCATGCACCAGACCGGCGACAACCCGGACGGCCCTCTCTCCACCGGTCTGGCCACGAAGATGACCGCCGGCCTCACGGCCAACCAGTCGTCGTTCTACGACGACTTCATGACGCAGTTCTTCACCGCCGGCGACCGGCTCATGGTGACGGAGGAGCAGCGCCAGAAGGCCCTCGCGCTGACGGAGCAGGCCGCCAAGCCCGCTGCCCTGGAGTGCATGGCCGCCTTCGGGTTCACCGACTTCCGCGACGACCTCACGAAGGTGACGGTGCCGACCCTGGTCATCCACGGTGACTCCGACGGCACGGTCCCCTTCGAGGGCTCGGGCGCTCGGACGCACGCCGCGATCCCGGGGAGCCGGCTGCACGTCGTCGCGGACGGCCCGCACGGGATCAACGTCAGCCACGCCGACGAGTTCAACCGCGTCCTGGTGGACTTCCTCGGGCAGGGAGGCCCCGGAGCCGCCTCGGTCTGACCCGACGTCCGGCTCCGGAGGCGGACGCCTCCGAGCCCGGCGCCCCCGCGCATACGGTGGGGGGATGGACTACAGGTACCTCGGCAACAGCGGGCTCAAGGTCTCGGAGATCACCTACGGCAACTGGCTGACCCACGGGTCGCAGATCGAGAACGACGCCGCGACGCAGTGTGTGCGGGCGGCCCTCGACGCGGGGATCTCGACGTTCGACACCGCGGACGTCTACGCCAACACCAAGGCGGAGACCGTCCTGGGCGACGCCCTCAAGGGCGAGCGACGCGAGTCGCTGGAGATCTTCACCAAGGTCTACTGGCCCACCGGACCGGGCGGCAAGAACGACGTCGGGCTCTCGCGGAAGCACATCATGGAGTCGATCAACGGCTCGCTGACGAGGCTCCAGACCGACTACGTCGACCTCTACCAGGCGCACCGCTACGACACCGAGACGCCGCTCGAGGAGACGATGCAGGCGTTCGCCGACGTCGTGCGGCAGGGCAAAGCGCTCTACATCGGCGTGAGCGAGTGGACCGCCGACCAGATCCGCGACGGCGTCCGGCTGGCACGTGAGCTGGGGTTCCAGCTCGTGTCCAACCAGCCGCAGTACTCGATGCTGTGGCGCGTCATCGAGGCCGAGGTCGTGCCGACGTCGGCCGAGCTCGGGGTCTCGCAGATCGTCTGGTCGCCGGTGGCCCAGGGCGTGCTGACCGGCAAGTATGCGCCGGGGCAGGCCCCGCCCGAGGGCTCGCGGGCCACCGACGAGAAGGGCGGCGCCGACACCATCAAGCGGTTCATGACGGACGACGTGCTGACCCGGGTGCAGGCCCTCAAGCCGGTGGCCGACGAGCTCGGCCTGACGCAGGCCCAGCTGGCCGTGGCGTGGGTGCTGCAGAACGACAACGTCGCCGCGGCGCTCATCGGCGCCTCCCGGCCGGAGCAGGTCACCGAGAACGTCGCCGCCGCCGGTGTGACGATCGCCCCCGAGCTCATGGCCCGGATCGACGAGGCCCTCGGTGACGTCGTCGTCACGGATCCCGCGATGACGACCCGCAACGCCCCGACGAAGCGCCCCGCCTAGGACGACGCACCACGCGGTGGGGGACCGCGTGGTGCGCCAGACTGGCACCGTGCAGGACTCGGGGCAAGACGCGATGTCGGACCCGGCGCAGGACGCTGGGCCGGACACGTCGCCGCGGCGCGACCAGCGGCTGCTCCTGCTGTCGGTGTGGATCTCGGCCGGCTTCGCTGTCGTGTCGTCGGTGTGGGGGATCCTGGCCGGGTCGAGCATGATCGTGTTCGACGGCGTGTACTCGTTCGTCAGCGTCGGCCTGTCGGCCCTGGCCGTGGTGGCGCTGCGGTTCTCACGGCGCGGCGCCGACGAGCGCTTCCCCTGGGGGCGCGAGGCCGCCGAGCCGCTCGTCGTCGTCCTCAAGGCGGGCACGCTCGGCGCGCTGAGCGCCTACGCCGCGGTGGGCGGCGTGCTCGACATCGTGCACGGCGGTCACGACGTGGAGGTCGGTTGGGCGGTGGTCTACGCCGCACTGGCCACGGTCGTGGGGCTGGCGGTCGGTGTGGTGCTGCGGCGCGGGTCGGCCCCCGACGCGCAGGGGCGGGCGGGCTCCGGCCTGGTGCGCGCCGAGGCGGCGGAGTGGCTCGGCGACGCGCTCCTGTCCGCACTGGTGCTCGTCGGCTTCCTCGTGGCCCTGGTGCTGGAGGCGAACGACCGGTCCGACCTCGCGGCCTACGTCGACCCGGGCATGGTCGTGCTCGGCTCGCTCGTCTTTCTCCGGGTCCCGGTGCAGCTCGTCCTCAGCGGTATGCGTGAGGTGCTGTCGATGGCGCCGCCGGCCGACGTGCTGGCGGACATCCAGGCCCGCGTGCGGGAGGTCGGGGACCGGTTCGGCTTCGAGGAGCCGGTGGTTCGCGCCTCCAAGGTGGGCAGCCGGATGGACGTGGAGGTCGACTACGTGCTGGGGGACGACGCCCGCACGGTCACCGTGGCCGACTGCGACGCCGTGCGCCAGGAGGTGCACGACCGGCTCGCCGAGGTGGGGTACGAGCGGTCGGTCGTCGTCACGTTCACCGGCGACCGGAGATGGGCCGAATGACCGCGCGGCCCCGGCCTACAGTGTCGGAATGAGCGACTGGAACGACACGATCATCGCGGACTTCCGCGCCAACGGCGGGCAGGTCGGCGGCCAGTTCGCAGGCGCCCCCCTCCTGCTGCTGCACAGCACCGGGGCCAAGAGCGGGGAGCAGCGGGTGAGCCCGGTCATGTACCTGGCGACCGACGGGGGCTGGTCGGTCTTCGCGTCCTACGCCGGGATGGACGTCAACCCCGCGTGGTACCACAACCTCAAGGCCCACCCGGACGGCGAGATCGAGGTCGCCGACGGGTCAGGCGGGGTCGAGACCGTGCCCGTGCGGGCGCGCGAGCTGGACCCCGAGGAGCGGGCCCCCGTCTGGGAGGAGCAGAAGAAGCGCTTCCCCGGTTTCGCGGGGTACGAGGCCAAGACCAACCGGGTCATCCCGGTGCTCGAGCTCACCCGCCGCTGACCGACAGCCCGCCCACAGGGATCGCATAGACACGACCCCTAGACATACCTCCCATGACCGACCTCACCGTCTCCCGGTATGCCGCGGTGTCGCGCCGCGCTGCCCTCAGCGGCTCCCTGGGTGCCGCCGCCCTCCTCGCCCTCGCCGCCTGCGGCAACACCGACGCCACCACCTTGGGGACCGGCTCGGGGAGCAAGGCCGGTGCGGCCTCGTCGAGCACGTCCTCGGCCGGGTCGAGCTCGACGACCGGGTCGTCCGGGTCGTCGGCCACCGCCGCGGCGGGGTCGGGGACCGCGCTGCCGGCGTCGGCTCGCCTCGAGGTCGCCTTCACCTTCGCCGTCGCGGCCGGGGGTGGGATGGTGCGCAACCCGTATGTCGCTGTGTGGGTGGAGGACTCGGCGGGGGCGCTGGTCAAGACCGTGGCGCTGTGGCACGAGGGCCGGGGCGGTCAGGACCGGTGGCTCAGCGAGATGAAGGCGTTCTCCGGCCTCAACGCCACCGACACCCAGACCGTCTCGTCGGCCACCCGGCAGCCCGGCGCCTACACCGTGCAGTGGGACGGCACGACCGCGAAGGGCGGACGCGCCGCGGCGGGCAGCTACCGCCTCTTCGTCGAGGCCGCGCGCGAGCACGGTCCCTACGAGCTGCTCCAGCAGGACGTCACCCTCGGCGCCCAGAGCGCCACCTTCCCCCTCACGCCCAGCGGTGAGCTCACCGCCGCCAGCGCGAAGTACACGGTGTGACCAGCCGCCCCCCGACGGCGCCGACGGCCACGACGGCCCCGGCCGCTCCGACACCGCCGCGGCGTCCCGCGCGGGACCCGGGCGTCCGGCACCAGCGGTCGGCGCACGCGACCCACCACAAGTGGGTGCGCCACCTCCACCACTGGCTCAGCATGGTCAGCCTGCTCGTCGTGCTCTTCTTCGCCCTCACCGGGATCACGCTCAACCACCCGACCTGGTTCGGCGCGGGGACGGCCAACGCGCAGACCGTCTCCGGCACCCTTCCCGAGGCGAGTGTGCCTGGGGGACAAGCGGACCCGCTGGCGATCAGTGAGTACCTGCGGTCGGCGACGTCGGTGTCGGGCCAGGTGACCGCGCATACCGAGACGGCCACAGGCGGCACGATCGACTACGAAGGACCGGGCACCACCGCGTCCGCGGAGTACACGACCAGTACGCGCGCCTACACCGTGCGGTCCACCTCCTACGGGCTGGTCGGGGTGCTCAACGACCTGCACAAGGGCCGCAACACCGGCGCGTCCGTGCACTGGCTGATCGACGTCAGTGGGGGGCTGCTGGCCCTGGTGGCGGTCACCGGGCTGGCGCTGCAGCTCTACATCCGGCGCGGGCGTCGGCTCGGGCTCGGGCTGGCCGCCGCGGGTACCGTCGTGGGCGTGCTGCTGCTCGTGCTCAACCGGTAGCGACGAAGCCCGACCCGGCGTGGTCCCGCCACGTCGGGCTCGTCGAGACGCGGCCGGTCGTGGAGACGGCCACCGCGGCGGCGCCCTCCTCGCGCAGCAGCGCCTGGGCGCGGGGGTGGTCGAGCCCGGCCACACCCACCACGGTCGCGAGGACGTCGGCGGTGGCGGCGTCGCGCGCGATCACCGTTGCGCCCGCGACTTCGTCGACCGGCCACCCCGTGCGCGGGTCGACGACGTGGCCGAACCACCGCCCGTCCACGCGGAAGCCGCGACGCGCCGACCCGCTGCTCGCCAGCGCCGACGTCACCTCCACGACCCCGAGGGGGTCGGCGTTGTCGACGGCGTACGCCGGGTCCTCGACCCCCACCCGCACCGAACCCGGCCCCGCGACCCGCAGGTCGCCGCCGACGTTGACCATGACCCAGAGGGCCCCGTCGGTGTGTCCGCGTAAGCCGGCCTCGGCGGCGCGGTCGACGACCCAGCCCTTCGCGAGGGCGTCCAGCGCGAGGACGCGGGTGTCGCCGGTGCGCTCGACGCGGTCGCCGTCGACGACGTAGGGCAGCACCCGGCTCCGCTCGACGAGGTCGCGGCACTCGGCCGGGTCAGGGAGGTGCCCGTCGCGTTCGGACTGTCGCCACCGAGCCAGCACCGCGCCCAGCGCGGGATGGAACGCGCCGTCCGACCGCGCATACCAGCGGCTCGCGGCGGCGAGCACCGCGACCGCCTCGGCGGGCAGGGCGATGCCGTCGTCCCCGGCGACCCAGCGCGCGAGCGGGGTGTCGGTGCCATGGGTCGACAGCAGCCCGTCGAGGCGCACGATCTCGTCGACGACCCGGGCCTGGGCGTGCTCCGCCGCGTCCTCGGTCGCGCCGCCCACGAGGACGTGCAGGTCGGTGCCGAGGACGCCCTGGTAGCGGTACGAGAGCGGGGCGGGCACGACGTCACCGTGCCACAGGCGTACGTCGGGTCAGGCCGACCCGTCCTCTGTTCTCCTGAGCATCGCCGCATGGGCTTCCCTCGGCAGCCGCGCGAGAGGGTCACGCCACCGGGTCCTCGTGGGACGCCCCGGGCCACAGCCGGCGCAGCTCGCTCCGGCTGGCGAAACCGAGCTTGGCGTAGATGTTGCGCAGGTGGTACTCGACGGTCTTCACGGTGAGGAAGAGGGCCGCCGCGACCTCCTTGTTCGTATGCCCCTGGCGGACCAGGGCGACGACGTCCTCCTCGCGTGCGGTGAGGGCGAGCGGGTCGTCGAGCCGCGACGGCAGGCCGCAGGCGGCGAGCTCCCGGGTGCAGCGCTCGAGCAGCGGCCGAGCGCGGAGGCGGACGAGGAGGTCGCGGGCCTCGGTCAACCGGCGGACCGCCTCCCGACGGTGGCCCAGGGTGCGCTCCAGCCGACCGGACGCGATGAGCAGCTGGGCCCGTTCGAAGGGGAAGTGGTCTAGCTCGGGGAGGGCGAGGTCGGAGGCGTAGTGAGCCTGGGCCGCCCGTGGGTCCCCCCTCGCCTCGGCAAGCACTCCCCGCAGCCGGCCCAGCTGTGCCGGTCGCTCACCACCGGGCCACTGCGCGTTCGTCTCCTCGTACGCACCCAGGGCGCGTTCTGCGTCTCGCAGCCGGTCCGCGGCGACGAGGGCGAGGATCCGGGCGACCATCATCGGTCGCACCTGCCGGGTGCGCGACAGGGCCTCGACGAAGGCGTCCGACCACAGCGGGTCGAGCACGGCGAGCACCTGGTCGTGGTCGCCTCGGGCCTGGGCGAGCTCGATGGCGTGCCGGGCGACCACGTCGGTGATCTGGGCCAGGGCGGGAGCGCCGTCGGTGGCGCGGGCGAGGTAGTCCTCGGCGACCCGCCACTGCCCTCGGTAGGCCGCCACGTCGACGGAGATGGCCATGGCCAGGGCCTCACTCCACGGCTGGGTCGGACCGGCGGCGAGGGCCCGGGCCGCCGCGGCGTCCACCGCGGCGCCGTCCCAGTCACCGAGGGCGAACCGCGTCATCGAGCGCAGGAGGTAGATGCGGGTCTGGTTGGTCGACGGCCGCCACAGGTGCGTCATCCGCACGGACGCGTCCAGGTCGGCGAGGGCCTGCCGGGGCCGACCTCCGTAGAACCTCACCATGCCGCTCACGGCGAGCAGCTCGGCCTCCGAGGAGGTGCCGCCGGGGGTCCGTTCCACGCCGTCCAGCACGTCCAGCGCCCCGTCGGCGTCGCCCAGGAGCCAGGACGCGATACCCGTCGTGGCGGCGACGTCGGTGGCGAGCCCGGAGCCGGGGGGCGGCTCGGTGTGGCGGAGCAGGTCCATGGCGGCCGCGCCGTCCCCGATCAGCACCTCGAGGACGGCTCCGGCCAGAGCCGCCCGGGTGGCGGTCCCTGCGTCGCCGGCCGACTCGGCCTCCTGGAGGGACGCACGCAGCAGGGAACGGGCGGCGCCGACCTCTCCGCGCTCGCGGGCGAGCAGTCCGAGCGCCAGACTCCGTCTCGCGCTGGACGGTGCCTGCTCGACGAGCGGGGCGAGCTCGCCCGCGCCGTCGAGGTCCTCCGCCTCGACGCGGTCGACGAGGGCGTCGACGAGCAGCCGCTCGCGTTCGACGGGTTCCGCGGAGACCGCCCGAGCGCGCAGCCGGTGCGTGGCCGCCACGTCGTACCTGAGGGCGGCGTGGGCGGCATCGGCCGCGGCGACGAGGTCGGCGGCCAGGACGGGGTCGGGGCGGTCGCTGGCCGCCGCCCGATGGGCGAGGTGACGGTCACCGGTGGTCCATCGCGCGGCGTCACGATGCAGGTCGCGGCGGCGCACCGGGGTGAGCCCCTGACGCACCGCCTCGGCCAGCAGGTCGTGGGCGCTGTCGACGTCGCCCTGCTCGCTCTCGGTCAGCAGACCGGCGAGCGTGGCTGCCGTGAGGGCCGCCGACGGGTCCTGGACGTCGGCCACCTGACCGAGCACCGTCAGCGGGGTCGGCTCGGCCAGCACCGCGGCGGCCTCGGCCAGGCGGCGGGCCGCCGGGTCGAGCGAGGCCAGCAGCCGGCGTACCGTGCCGGCGACCGAGGCGGTGACCGTCGCCGCCGCCAGCTGGTCCTGGTCCGCCGCCCCCCGCACCACCGCCGCGACCAGCAGGGGCAGTCCACCCGTGCGCGCGACGAGGCGCTCCGCCAGCGCGGGGGAGAGGTCCCATCCCCGCTGGCCCTCGGCGAGCTCGGCGACGGCGCGCGGGTCGAACCGGCGTGGGCGCACGACCGTCGTGGCCGCGGGGTCGTCCGTCCGCAGTCCCGGGCTCGCCTTGAGAGCGGAGCGCGGGCTCGGGCGCCGGGCGAGCAGGACGAGGACGCGGTCGGCCCGGAGCCGGCGCAGCGCGAACTGGAGTGCGGACGCCGACGCGCGGTCCATCCACTGGGCGTCGTCGACCACGACGACGGCGACGTGGCGTTCGGCGCCCTCCGGACCACCGTCCTGCTGCTCCCCGAGCAGCGCCAGCAGGCGGCGTCCCGCCTCGACCACGGAGCAGCCCGTGAGGGACTCGCCGAGCAGCCGTTCGGCGACACCGAGGCGGTAGCCCTGCTCGAACTCGTCGCAGCGCACCCACCGCCTGGAGGTGCCGGCCGTCACGACCGGGTCGGCGAGAAAGGCCTCGAGCAGCGCGGACTTGCCGATGCCTGGTTCGCCCTCGACCACGACGACCTGCGTGTGGCCGGCGCGGGCGTCCAGCAGCGCCCGGTGCAGGGTCGCGAGCTCGCCGGAGCGCCCGGCCACCGCGCGCACGTCGGGGGCCGCCGCCACCGGTTCACGCCCCCGCTCCACAACCGTCGATTATTCCCGCGTCTGGGCGGCCGGGGACGGTTACCACGGGACGGGTTCAGCCGCCACCCAGGTTTCTCCCGCAGGGCGGCCCTGGGCGAGCGCGATCTTGACCAGTTCCAGAAGATGGACGAGCATCGGGGGGTGCCGACCACACCTGAGGCGACCCACGCGCTGCGCCGCGCCGGGCTACGGGTCACCCGGCCCCGCACCTCCGTCCTGGCCGCGGTCGATGCCCACCCGCACGCGGAGACCGACGTCATCATCGACGCGGTGCGGCGTGACCTCGGAGCGGTCTCACACCAGGCGGTCTACGACGTCCTGAAGGCCCTCACCGCCGCCGGGCTGCTGCGGCGCATCCAGCCCTCGGGCTCGGTGGCGCGCTACGAGTCCCGTGTCGGCGACAACCACCACCACGTGGTCTGCCGCTCCTGCGGGGCGATCGCCGACGTCGACTGCGCCGTCGGTGATGGCCCGTGCCTCACGGCGTCCGACGACCACGGCTTCGACCTCGACGAGGCCGAGGTCGTCTACTGGGGGCTCTGCCCCCGCTGTTCCCCCGCGGTCGGCGAGCGTCGTCCGCATACCCATGCCACCACCGACACCTCCACGGCCACCGCCACCTCCACCGACACCGACACCTCCACCGACACCTCCACCGACACCCATACCCACACCCACGACCCGAAGGGGCTCGCGTGACCGACACCAGCACCACCGAGAAGGACATGAACGAGCCGGAGGCCGGTGGCTGCCCGGTCGCCGGCGGCAAGCTCGCCCACCCCACGGAGGGTGGCGGCAACACCGAATGGTGGCCCAACCAGCTCAACCTGCGGATCCTGCGCAAGCACCCCGCGGTCGCCAACCCCATGGGCGACGACTTCGACTACCGCGCCGCATTCCAGAGCCTCGACCTCGAGGCCGTGGCCGCCGACGTCGACGCGGTGCTGACCACGTCGCAGGCCTGGTGGCCGGCCGACTTCGGGCACTACGGAGGTTTCATGATCCGGATGGCCTGGCACAGCGCCGGCACCTACCGGGTCACCGACGGTCGGGGCGGCGCAGGAGCGGGGATGCAGCGGTTCGCCCCGCTCAACAGCTGGCCCGACAACGCCAACCTCGACAAGGCCCGCCGCCTGCTGTGGCCGGTCAAGCAGAAGTACGGCCGCCAGATCTCGTGGGCCGACCTCATGGTGCTCGCGGGCAACCGGGCGCTGGAGACGATGGGCTTCACGACCTTCGGGTATGCCGGTGGCCGCGAGGACGTCTGGGAGCCGGACGAGGACGTCTACTGGGGTCCCGAGCAGACCTGGCTCGGCGACGAGCGGCACGCCCGGGGCGAGGGGTTCCCGCGGCTCGAGGCCCCGTTCGGTGCGTCGCAGATGGGGCTGATCTACGTCAACCCCGAGGGGCCGATGGGCAACCCGGACCCGCTCGCCGCGGCCTCGGAGATCCGGCAGACGTTCGGCCGGATGGCCATGAACGACGAGGAGACCGTGGCTCTCATCGCCGGGGGACACACCTTCGGCAAGACCCACGGGGCAGCCGACCCGAAGAAGTACGTCGGGGTCGAGCCGGAAGCGGCGGGTCTCGTCGACCAGGGCCTCGGCTGGCTGAGCTCCTACGGCAGCGGTGGGGGTCGCGACGCGATCACCAGCGGCCTCGAGGTCACGTGGACGGCGACGCCCACGCGGTGGAGCAACGCCTACTTCGACAACCTCTTCGGCTACGAGTGGGAGCTGACCACGAGCCCGGCCGGCGCCCACCAGTGGCAGCCCAAGGACGGTGGCGGCGCCAACACCGTGCCCGACCCCGAGTCCGGCGAGCTGAACCGGCCGCCGACCATGCTGACGACCGACCTGTCGATGCGGGTGGACCCGGTCTACGAGGCCATCTCGCGCCGGTTCCACGAGCACCCCGACCAGTTCGCCGACGCGTTCGCGCGCGCCTGGTACAAGCTGACCCACCGCGACATGGGCCCGATCGAGCGCTACCTCGGGCCTTGGGTGCCGCAGGAGGAGCTGCCCTGGCAGGACCCGGTGCCGGCGGTCGAGGGTGCTCCCCTGGACGAGGCCGGGATCGCGGCGGCCCGGGGGAAGATCCTGGCCAGCGGTCTCACGGTCACGCAGCTCGTCAAGGCGGCGTGGGCGTCGGCCTCGACGTTCCGCAGCAGCGACAAGCGGGGCGGCGCCAACGGCGGCCGGATCCGGCTTGCCCCGCAGACCGGTTGGGAGGTCAACGACCCCGCCGAGCTGGCGACGGTGCTACGCACCCTGGAGGGGGTGCAGTCCGAGCTGCGCGACGCCGGCACCACGGTGTCGATCGCGGACCTTGTCGTTCTCGGCGGCTGCGCGGCGGTCGAGAAGGCGGCCCGCGACGGCGGTTTCGACATCCGAGTGCCGTTCACGCCCGGGCGCGGGGACGCTTCGCAGGAGCAGACCGACGTCGAGTCGTTCGGCTACCTCGAGCCGACGGCCGACGGGTTCCGCAACTACCTGGGCAAGGGCAGCCGACTGCCGGCCGAGTTCCTCCTCGTCGACCGGGCGAACCTGCTCGGCCTCAGCGCACCGGAGCTGACCGTGCTCGTCGGTGGGCTGCGGGTGCTCGGCGCCAACGCGGGTGGCTCGACCGCAGGGGTGCTGACGAGCCGTCCGGGCGTCCTGAGCAACGACTTCTTCGTCAACCTGCTCGACATGGGCACGGTGTGGTCGGTGGTCGGCGAGGACAAGGCCCACGCCGACACCTTCGAGGGCCGCGACCGGGCCTCGGGCGACGTCCGCTGGACCGGCACCCGGGCCGACCTCGTCTTCGGGTCGAACTCCGAGCTGCGTGCGGTGGCCGAGGTCTACGCCAGCGCCGACGCCCAGGAGAAGTTCGTGCGCGACTTCGTAGCCGCCTGGGACAAGGTCATGATGGCCGACCGGTACGACCTGCGCTAATCACACGCTGACGTTTCTTTTGCGGTCAACGAACCGGCATGCCGTAGATCCTGCGGCGTGCCGGTTCTTTGTCGTCGACGCCCAATCGACCTCAGTGGTGCGCCGGCAGCCCAGAGACACGGCTTCATCGGGACCGCAGTCGACTCTGTACGACGCATTCAGACGTCTCACAGAAACCGAGTCGACGAGGAGACCACGGGGTTTCTGGTTCCGGGGGACAGTGCCGCCGACAACGTGGTACAAATCACCTGGACCTCTGCGGGCAGGGGGACGACTCGGCAGGAAATTCATTCCAGTTGATTACACAGGGGCTCACTGGTCGTCGAGCTCAACGGAGAGGCATTTTCATGGAGAAGCAGCGCATTCGTCGCATCCTGATCGGGGTCGCACTCGCAGTCCCCGGCGGAGGCATGATCGTTCTGGCCAACTCGGCAACGGCTCACGCCGACTCGGTCTCAGGTGGCTCAGGCACCGACACCTCGGCGACCTCGACGACCAGCGGGTCCACGGGGACGAGCAGCAACTCGGGGACGTCGACCACGACCGGGAGCTCGACGAGCTCGGCCACCACCGGTGGCAGCGGCACGACTTCTAGTGCGACGGGTGCTCCTTCCGGGAACAGCGGCGCTGCAAAGAGCACCACCACGACGACGTCGACCAGCGGCACCGCCGGCAGTGCGACGAGCAGCCCGGCTTCTGGAAACACCGGCACCTCGAACGCCGCAGGCGGCAGTGGCGGCGGCACCGGCGGTGGTTCGGGTGGCGTGCGCGTCACCTCCACGACGGGGAACTCCGGTGCGGCGACGGGCACCGCGACGGGCGGCAACAGCGGGGCCGCGACGTCGCACTCGACCGGGAGCGCCACGTCCGGCAGCACCGGCAACACGTCGACGACCTCCGCGGCCAAGGGTGGCAACACCGGCGCCGCGACGTCGAGCCCCTCCGTGTCGGGTACCGCAGGGAGCGGCAACACCGGAAACTCGGGGAACACCGGTGCTGCAGCCGGCACCAGCGCCACCCACAGCGGCACGACCGGTAACGCCGGCGACGTGTCCTCCAGCGGGGGCAGCGGCGCCGCCAACTCAACGACCACGGGCACCAGTGGCAACACCGGCTCCAGCGGCCAATCCGGTGCCGCTGCGGTGACCGGCACGAGCAACGGCTCGGCCACCAGCGGCGCCAGCACCACGCAGTCGGCTGCCCAGGGGGCCGGCTCCGGCTCGAGCGGAGCCGCCACCAGCAACAACTCCACCAACGCCACCAGTGGCGCGGGCGGCACAGCCACGTCCAGCCCCGCATCGGGCTCGACGGGCGACGCCAACGCCTACGGAAACTCGGGCAGCACCGCCATCCTGGCCGCGACCGGCGCCACGACGCCCGCTGTGTCAAACAACGGTACGTCGGGTGCCAAGCGGAACGTGGGCGACGCCGCCCTGATCGCCGCGGCCGGCGACCCCGGCAGCGGGGGCTCCGGTGGCGTGAAGATCACCGCCATCACCGGAGACTCCGGCAACGCGACCGGCTCCGCAACCGGCGGCACCTCGGGTGCCGCATCCGCCACCTCGACCGGGTCTGCCATGTCGGGCAGCACGGGCAGCACGGCGACGATGTCGTCCGCCACGGGTGGAAACACCGGGGCAGCGACGTCCAGCCCGTCGGTCGAGGGCGCCGCAGGCAGTGGCAACACGGGCAACAGCGGCAACACCGGGGCGGCCTCGGGCACCAGCTCGACGATGTCGGGATCCACGGGCAGCGGCGGCAGCGACTCGGTCGCCGGTGGAAGTGGCGCCGCGAACTCCCTGACGGGCGCGTCGAGTGGCAACACCGGCGCGAGCGGCAACTCCGGCTCGGCAACGACGAGCGGGGCGGCTGACGGCTCGGCCACGAGCGGTAACAGCACGACGAGCTCCGCGGCGTTCGGTGGTGCCTCGGGCAACAGCGGCGCCGCGACCTCCAACAACAACGCATCGGCCACGAGCGGCCCCGGAGGGGCCGCGACCTCGTCGCCCACCTCCGGGAACAGCGGCGTCGCCAACGCCGGGGGATTCTCCGGAAGCACCACCACCGGCGGGTCCGGCGGCGTCATGATCACGGCCCGCTCCGGGAACTCCGGATCGGCCACGGGTTCCGCCACCGGCGGCAACTCCGGCGCGGCCTCGGCGGATGCCCAGGGCACCGCGACCTCGGGCAACACCGGCGACACCCACACCTCCTCGTCCGCGACCGGAGGGAACACCGGTGCCGCGACGAGCAGTCCTTCGGTGGCCGGCCTTGCCGGCAGCGGCAACACGGGCAACAGCGGCAACACGGGCGCCGCGACGGGTTCCAGCACCACGGCCTCCGGTGACACCGGCGGCACGGGCACCGGACCGACCACAGGCGGCAGCGGTGCGACCGGCTCGCTCACCTCGGGTGTGAGCGGCGACACGGGCAGCAGCGGCAACTCTGGCGCAGCGTCCACCTCCGGGACGGCGACTGGAACTGCGGCCAGCGGTAGCAGCAACACCGGCTCGTTCGCGCTCGGGGGTGCGTCTGGGAACAGCGGCGCGGCCAACGGCAGCGGGACTGCAGTGGCCGCGAGTGGTGCCGGCGGATCGGCTGACTCGAGACCGACCTCCGGTGACACGGGCGCCGCCAACGCGTTCGGCTACTCGGGTGCCACCACCACGGGTGGGTCCGGCGGCGTGATGATCTCGTCGACCTCGGGCAATTCTGGCGCGGCCAAGGGTACGGCTACGGGCGGAAACTCCGGTGCGGCCACCGCGTCCGGCACGGGCTCGGCGACCTCCGGCGACACCGGCAGCACGGACACCTCGTCCACGGCCACCGGTGGCAACACCGGCGCGGCGACCTCCAGCCCCTCGGTCAAGGGTGCGGCCGGGAGCGGCAACACGGGCAACAGCGGCAACACCGGAGCAGGCTCGGCGGCTAGCACGACGGCCTCCGGGATGACGAGCGCCGGAGATGGGTCCACGACCGGCGGAAGCGGCCTGGCCGGCTCCGCCACGCAGGGGACGAGCGGTGACACCGGAAGCTCCGGCAACTCAGGGCGGGCATCGGCCAACGGCTCCGCCGACGGCGTCGCAGTCAGCGGCAACAGCCAGACCAGCTCGGTGGCGGCCGGCGCCGGCTCCGGAACCAGCGGAAACGCGCTTGGCCTTGGTGTAGGTGTCGCGGGAAGTGGCGATGGTGGTGGAGCTACTGCCTCACCCACCTCAGGCACGACCGGCGATGCCAACGCGGCCGGATTCTCCGGAGCGACGACGACGGGCGGCTCGGGTGCGGTCAGCATCCGGTCCACCTCGGGCAGCTCGGGGGCAGCGACCGGTGCGGCGACCGGGGGGAACTCCGGCGCAGCTACGGCCTCGGGCGTGGGGACGGGTGTCTCCGGGAACACCGGCGACACCTCCACCCACTCAGCCGCGACCGGTGGCAACTCCGGCGCGGCCACCTCGAGCCCTTCAGTCATGGGGGCTGCCGGCAGCGGCAACACGGGAAACAGCGGCAACACCGGTGCCGCCTCGGGCACCAGCTCGACCGCCTCCGGCGACACGGGGACGATGGCTGACCCCCCGACCACCGGCGGATCCGGATCTGCTCTCTCGGACACCCGGGGTCGCAGTGGCAACACCGGTGACTCCGGCAACTCCGGGGCGGCCAACGTGACCGGTTCGGCGTCGGGGACCGCGGTCAGCGGCAACTCCTCCACCGGTTCCGCCGCGCTCGGCGGCCCTTCCGGCAACAGCGGCGCTGCCCTCGGGGCGGGGATCGGCCTGGCCGGCAGCGGTGCCGGCGGGGGCGCGACCTCCACGCCGACGTCAGGTGACACGGGCGTGTCCAACGCCTTCGGTAACTCGGGCGCCACAGGATCAGGCGGCACAGGTGGCGTCAGCATCTCCTCCACGTCTGGCTCGTCAGGCGCAGCGACCGGGACGGCCATGGGTGGCGCATCTGGTGCGGCGTCGGGGACCGGTACCGGGACAGGCGTCTCGGGTGACACCGGTGCGACCTCTGCCAGCTCCACCGCCACCGGCGGCGACACCGGTGCGGCCACGTCCAGCCCAAAGGTCGAAGGACTGGCCGGCAGCGGCAACACAGGCAACAGCGGTAACACAGGTGCAGCCACCGGCAGCAGCACCACGGCCTCGGGTGACACGGGAGGCGGCGCAGCCGACCCCACCTCGGGCGGTAGCGGAACCGCGATGTCGGACACCCGCGGCCGAAGCGGGGACACCGGCGCGTCGGGTAACTCCGGCTCCGCGACGGTCCGCGGAAACGCCACCGGAACCGCCGTGAGTGGTGACAGCACCACCGGGGCATCGGCCGTCGGGGCAGCGTCCGGCAACAGCGGCGCCGCTGCAGGTCTGGGATTCGGCGCCGCCGGCAGTGGCGACGGAGGTCAGGCGACGGCCGACCCGCTCTCCGGCACCACCGGTGACGCGAACGCGGTAGGTGCTTCTGGTGCCTCGTTCCTGGGTGGCTCGGGTGCGGTGAACGTGTCGTCGACCTCGGGTGGTTCGGGCGCGGCGACGGGTACGGCCAAGGGTGGCGCGTCGGGTGACGCGACCGCGTCGGGGACGGGGACGGGGGTCTCGGGTAACACCGGTGACACCTCGGCGTCCTCGGTGGCGGTCGGTGGTGACTCGGGTGCGGCGACGTCCAGCCCGTGGGTTGCGGGTGCGGCCGGCAGCGGCAACACCGGCAACAGCGGCAACACCGGCGCAGCCTCGGGCACGAGCCACACGATGTCCGGTGACACGGGATCCAACGCCGCCGGCGCCACGACGGGCGGCAGCGGAGACGCCCAGTCGCTGACGCGCGGCCGCAGCGGCGAGACGGGATCCAGTGGGAACTCGGGCAACGGGTCCGTCAGCGGTACTGCCTACGGTGTAGCCCAGAGCGGTGACACCACCACGGGGTCGACGACCAACGGAGCCGCTTCAGGCGCCAGCGGCGATGCCGCTGGCCTCGGGTTCGGCTTGGCTGTCAGCGGTGACGGCGGATCCGCCGACACGTCCGGCACGTCGGGTGACTCGGGTGTCTCGAATGCTGCGGGCCTGTCGGGCGACTCGTTCCTGGGTGGCTCGGGCGGGGTGACCGTGGCGTCGACCTCGGGGGCCTCCGGCGCTGCGACCGGGACGGCCACGGGTGGCGCGTCGGGTGCCGCGTCGGGCACCGGGACCGGGACGGGGGTGTCGGGTGACACCGGCAGTACCTCAGCGGACTCGGCAGCGGCCGGTGGCAACACCGGTGCAGCGACCTCCAGCCCTCGGGTCGAGGGTGCGGCCGGCTCCGGGAACACCGGGAACAGCGGCAGCACCGGGGGTGCGACGGCGACCAGCGACACCGCCTCCGGGGACACCGGCACCTCAGCCGACCCGCCCACGACGGGTGGTAGCGGGGCTGCCGGGTCGACGACGCGGGCGCGCAGCGGTGACACCGGCCGGTCCGGTGCCTCCGGTAACGCGACGGTCGACGGTTCGGCTTTGGGCGTGGCGTTCAGCGGCAACAGCTCGACGAACTCGTCGGCGACGGGCGGGGCCTCCGGAAACAGCGGCGCTGCCTCCGGCATCGGATCCGGCACGGCGTCGTCCGGCTTCGGAGGGGACGCCTCCGCGGACCCGTTCTCCGGGTACACCGGTGACGCGAACGCGGCGGGTGCTTCTGGTGCCTCGTTCCTGGGTGGGTCGGGTGCGGTGAAGGTGTCGTCGACCTCGGGTGGTTCGGGCGCGGCGACGGGTACGGCCAAGGGTGGCGCGTCGGGTGACGCGACCGCGTCCGGGACGGGGACGGGGGTCTCGGGTAACACCGGTGACACCTCGGCCAGCTCGGTGGCGGTCGGTGGTGACTCGGGTGCGGCGACGTCCAGCCCGTGGGTTGCGGGTGCGGCCGGCAGCGGCAACACCGGCAACAGCGGCAACACCGGCGCAGCCAAGGCCAACAGCGCGACGATGTCCGGGGACACCGGCAGCGGTAGCGGCTCCACGTCCGGTGGCAGCGGCGAGTCCGGGTCCTTGACCCAGGGCCGCAGCGGCGACACCGGCAACAGCGGACGGTCGGGGAATGCCTCGGTTGGTGGCTTCGCCATCGGCCTGGCCGGCAGCGGTGATAGCTCCACCGCCTCAAGCGCGCGGGGAGCCTCCTCGGGAACCTCTGGTGACGCCACGGGCTCAGGTACTGGCAACGCCGGGAGCGGTGACGGCGGATCCGCCGTCGCTCTGGGTGAGACGGGTCAGTCGGGTGACACCGGTGACGCGAATGCTGCGGGCCTGTCGGGCGACTCGTTCCTGGGTGGCTCGGGCGGGGTGACCGTGGCGTCGACCTCGGGGGCCTCCGGCGCTGCGACCGGGACGGCCACGGGTGGCGCGTCGGGTGCCGCGTCGGGCACCGGGACCGGGACGGGGGTGTCGGGTGACACCGGCAGCACGTCGGCGGACTCGGCAGCGGCCGGTGGCAACACCGGTGCAGCGACCTCCAGCCCTCGGGTCGAGGGTGCGGCCGGCTCCGGGAACACCGGGAACAGCGGCAGCACCGGCGGTGCGACGGCGACCAGCGACACCGCCTCCGGGGACACCGGTAGTGCCGCCGACGGACCCACGACGGGTGGTAGCGGGGCTGCCGGGTCGACGACGCGGGCGCGCAGCGGTGACACCGGCCGGTCCGGTGCCTCCGGTAACGCGACGGTCGACGGTTCGGCTTTGGGCGTGGCGTTCAGCGGCAACAGCTCGACGAACTCGTCGGCGACGGGCGGGGCCTCCGGAAACAGCGGCGCTGCCTCCGGCATCGGATCCGGCACGGCGTCGTCCGGCTTCGGAGGGGACGCCTCCGCGGACCCGTTCTCCGGGTACACCGGTGACGCGAACGCGGCGGGTGCTTCTGGTGCCTCGTTCCTGGGTGGGTCGGGTGCGGTGAAGGTGTCGTCGACCTCGGGTGGTTCGGGCGCGGCGACGGGTACGGCCAAGGGTGGCGCGTCGGGTGACGCGACCGCGTCCGGGACGGGGACGGGGGTCTCGGGTAACACCGGTGACACCTCGGCCAGCTCGGTGGCGGTCGGTGGTGACTCGGGTGCGGCGACGTCCAGCCCGTGGGTTGCGGGTGCGGCCGGCAGCGGCAACACCGGCAACAGCGGCGACACCGGCGCAGCCAAGGCCAACAGCGCGACGACCTCCGGCGACACCGGCAGCGGTGGCACGGACACCGTGGCTGGGGGC
>CAVVZM010000010.1:0-170717 GCA_963752705.1 uncultured Actinomycetota bacterium | reverse complement strand
GCGCCCCGCGAAGTGGTGGGCTTTGAGGTGATCCTCGGTGCTTATTCGCTGCCTTCGATGGCGGCGACGAGTTCAGTATCGCGGTCGGGGTACAGCAGCGCCATGGATCCTTCGGAGAGGTAGCGGCGTTCGTCGGCTTGCCATTCGTCGTGGGTGTCGGCCAGGACCGCGCCGACGAGGCGGATGACGGCGGCCTCGTTCGGAAAGATGCCCACGACGCGGGAGCGGCGCTTGATCTCTTTGTTGAGCCGCTCGAGCGGGTTGGTCGACCAGATCTTGCGCCAGTGCGCCCTCGGGAAGGCGTTGAACGCCAGCACTTCGGCCTTGGCGTCGTCCATCAGCGGGCCGACCTTGGGGAACCGGCCGGCGAGCTGGTCGCGGACCTGCTCCCAGGTGGTGGCCATCGCGTCGGGGTCGGGCTGGGCGAAGATCGTGCGGAACACGGCGGCGACCATGTCGACCTGCGCCTTCGGGACGTGGGCGAGCAGGTTGCGGATGAAGTGGACTCGGCACCGTTGGTGCGCCACCCCTTGGAACGCCCGCTGCAGCGCGGCGACGAGCCCGGCGTGCTGGTCGGAGACGACCAGCCGCACCCCGGACAGCCCACGTTTCTTCAGCCTGGTCAGGAACGCCCGCCAGAACACCTCATCCTCGCTGTCGCCGACGTCCAGGCCGAGGATCTCCCGGCGCCCGTCAGCGGTGACGCCGGTGGCGACGACGACCGCCTTGGACGTGACCTGCCCACCGCTGGACGCGGTGGTGCGCACATGCAGGTAGGTGGCGTCGAGGAACACGTACGGGAACTCGGTGTGGTCCAACCGGCGGGTCCGGAACGCCCCGACCGCCTCATCCAGGCCGGCACAGATGCGGGAGACCTCGGACTTGGAGATCCCGGAGCCGCCCATGGCCACCACCAGGTCGTCGACCGCGCGGGTGGACACCCCGTGCACGTAGGCCTCCATCACCACCGCGTACAGCGCCTGGTCGATCCGGCGGCGTGGTTCGAGGACCGAGGGGAAGAACGACCCGGCCCGCAGCTTCGGGATGCTGAGGGCGACGTCCCCGGCCTTGGTGGTCAACAGCCGCGGCCGGGAGCCGTTGCGGTCGGTGACCCGAGTGTCGGTGCGTTCGTACCGCCCGGCGCCGATCACCTCGGCGGCTTCGGCTTCGATCAGCTCCTGCAGCACGGTGCGCACGGACTCGCGGATCAGATCGACGCCGTCACCGGCACGGAACGCGTCAAGCAGCTCGGACAAGGCAGACTGGGACAGGGCCATCGGTGGGATCTCCTTCGATGAGTACTTGGCCGTACACACCGAAAATCACGCCGATGGCCCCCTCAACGTCGGAGCCGCTCCGCTACCCCAAACCCCACCACTCCACGGGACTCACACGACCCATCACCACCCAGCGTGGAACCCCACCCCAGACAGCGTCTTGACACAGAAGGGAGCCGATGGTTGGACGGTTCCGACAGCGGCAAAATCCGGGCAAACGCTTGGCCGGCGTCTCGTGCCCTGCCCGGCCTTGCAACCCTCGCCTCGAACATGCCTATGACGTCATGGTCGGACGATGGACTGTCGGGCATGACGGCGAGTCGCTTCGCTCATGGCCCGCACTGGGGCGTGGGTTCGTCGGTCACGTGTGGTCGGCCCAGCCTGGAGGACGCGGTGTGCAGCTGCACCGTCACGCTCCCCGAGGGGTGTCGCGGTCAGTCGCGGAGGGTCTGGCTGGGGTTCTCGCCGTACGCCTGTCGGTAGGTCGCGGCAAAACGTGCCGTGTGGGCGAAATCCCCAGCGCCGGGCTATCTCCTCGACCGTCCGGTCGTTCGGGGTGAAACGCTGCAGGTCTGATCGTGCACCGCTGAGCCGGACGGTGCGGAGGTAGTCCGACGGAGACGTCCCGAGGTGTTTCTTAAACGCCATCTGGAGTCCTCTCACCGACATGTGGACCGCGCCCGCTGCGTCGTTCACTGTGATCGGCCCCTCGGCGTTGTCGTCCATGAAGGCCATGGCGCGCCGGACGGCTCGCGGAGCGCCGGAGGATGGGCCTGCTCGAGCGTCATCCACGTGGACGACGGAGAGCGTGCTGGCAATTCCGGCGAGCAGCAGTCGAGTGGCTTCTGCGCGGATGAGTGGCTCGGCGAAGGCGTCTGGGTCGGGTCGTAGAGCCCGGTCCAGGAAGCGCATGGTGGACGCCAGATAGGCTGGATTGCGCTTGAGCTCGTTGGCTCGGTCCAAGTCGAAGTGCACACGATCGACCCCACTCATCGCGATCAAGGACGACTCGACGAAAGCCGGCCGGAGCGCGACGGTGATCAGCTCGAGATCCGTGAACTCCACCTCCATCTCGCGTTCCGGCACGATCAGGAACGGCACGGAGCCGAGGCCATGTTCGCCTTCCACCGCCCAGCGGTGCCGCCCACGAGTGGCCAACGCGATGACGAAGTCGCGGAAGGCGACGGCGTTGCTGGTGCAGGTCCCTAAGTAGGTCAAGTGACTCAAGACGACGTTGTCGTCGCCCAATGACGACATTGCGTAGTGAAAGGGCCGGGTCGACCCGGATCCCAAGGACATCTGGGCGTTGTAGAGCGCACCCATCGATCGAGCGGCCTCGTCGGCTCGGCTCGTCGAGAAGGAGCTCTGGCGGATCTCGATCTCGTCCGGTTCCAACGACATTCGATTCGCTCGCCCATCAGGACCCCCGGCGGGAGGATGGTTGCATCCGTACGGATTGGCCGCAAGCGCTACCCGATGCCCACTCCGCTTGCACGGGGAGGTGCGACCGACAACCTCAGGTCGATGATCGAGCGCGGTCTCGAGAACGTGAATACGTCCTCTCGACAACGAGATCAGTATGCGTCAGTACCAGTGGGTGACGCACCCGAATCGAGGCACTTATCCGTCGAGCGCAGTCGTCATCCACCTGACGCACTCTTCGCAACCGGTTGCGCGAAATGCCTTGACCCCCGGTGAATCTGGCCCGCACCCTTCGTGTCAGGTGGTTCGTAACCGGTTGCAAAGCAATGGTTTCTCGAACCCGAGACGTGGCCCACTGTTCGATGAAGCGCAAAGGGACCTTTCCATGACGATTGCTGCTCGCCCCGACCCGGTGGACGTCCTCATCGTGGGTGCTGGGGGCGCCTCTGGTGCAACGGTCGCCAAGGTCCTCACGGAGAGCGGCCTTCGAGTCGTCGGTCTCGAGCGTGGTCCATGGCTGCGCCAGGAACATTTCTCGGCCGACGAGATCAAGTTCATCAACCGGAACTACCTCTGGCCGGACCCGGTCCTGAAGCCCCGCACGGTGCGTCGCGACGAGAGCTCAACCGCCGAGGTGAAGCAGTTCTCGCCGATGCCCCAGGGCGTCGGCGGCGGCACTATCCACTACAGCGGCTGGTTCCCCCGGGCGACCGAGTCCGACTTCCGGATGCGGTCGATCCACGGTGACGTCGAGGGTGCGAGCCTGGCCGACTGGCCGATCTCCTACGCCGACCTCGAGCCCTACTACAGCCGGGTGGAGTGGGAGTTCGGCGTGTCCGGCATCGCCGGCGCCAACAAGTACGAGGGTCCGCGGAGCGGGAACTACCCCTGTCCTCCTCTGCCGTTGTCCCGGTACGGCAAGGTCTTCTACGACGCCTGCGCCAAGCTCGACATCAACGCCTTCCCGATGCCCCAGGCCTTCGTGAGCACGCCGCACAAGGGCCGCACGCCGGCTACCAGCCCCGGCTTCATCCAGCAGTTCGGGGACTGGACGACGGCGAAGTCGACCTCCCAGTCGGTCTTCACGCCCGAGGCGGTCGCTACGGGGCGTTACGACCTCCGCGCCGACTGCTACGTCCACCGCCTGACGATGACGAAGGACGGCCGGGTCAAGGGTGCTCTCTACGAGGACGCCGAGGGCCGGATGGTCGAGCAGGAGGCCGCCGCGGTCATCGTCTGCTGCGGCGCCATCGAGTCAGCGCGGCTGCTCCTCGCGTCGGCGAGCAATGACTTCCCGGACGGGCTGGCCAACAGCAGCGGCCAGGTCGGACGGAACGCGACCTTCCACGAGTACTTCTTCGCGATCGGCCTCTTCGACCGCGACCTGCACGACCCGGTCTACGGCTGGGCCGGCAACTACGTCAACGGCACGTCGATGGAGTTCTACGAGACGGACGAGAGCCGAGGGCACATCGCCGGGTGCGTGATCACGGCGTCAGGGCTCGGCCCGCCCGTCAACTGGACCTTCCCGGGCCGCCCAACGTGGGGTCAGGCGGCGAAGGACGCCGACCGCGACTTCTTCAACCACTCCATGAAGCTGGGGGTCCTGCTGAACGACCTGCCCCGCGAGACGAACCGGGTGGACCTCGACCCGAATGTCAAGGATGCGTGGGGCCAACCGGTTGCTCGGATCACCTACGCCAACCACCCCAACGACATCGCCCTGGGCAACTGGCAGGTCAACAAGAACATGGAGATCCTCGACGCTGCCGGCGCCGACAAGATCCTGCCCGTGTACTTCGAGCAGACGACCGGGAACGCGTGCCACCAGCACGGGACGGCCCGCATGGGCGACGACCCGAAGACCAGCGTCCTCAACAAGTGGGGGCGTGCCCACGACATCGAGAACCTCTACGTCCTCGACGGCAGCGCTTTCCCCACCGGGCCCGGTGTCAACCCGACGCTCACCATCATGGCCAACGCCTGGCGGTGCGCTGAGCGCATCGTCGAGTTCGCCGCCAAGGGCCGGACCGGCGAGTGATGACGACGTCAACGAACAGGACCACGATGACCAGCGCGAGCAACATCACCAGCAAGGCCGACTGGCCGGTGACCCCGGACACCGCCGGCGAGGACGAGTACCTGTTCTTCTCCGACGCGGAACGCCGCACCCTGGATGCCGCGACCGCGCGCATCATCCCCACCGACCGCGACCCAGGTGCTCGCGAGGCCAGGGTCGTCCGGTTCATCGACCGGTATCTCTCCGGCGTCGGCTACATCTACGCCAGCCCCGACGGCTTGGGCTTCCTCGACCTGCAGGGGAAGGAGCGTGACGCCTGGGAGACCCGCGTCGGCGCCATGCAGAGCCGCTACCGCGAGGGTCTGCGGACGTTGGACCGTCTGAGCAGGGAGAGCTTCGGGCAGGCTTTCGCCGACCTCGAGGCGTCTCAGCAGGACGACGTACTCGTCGCGTACTCGGGATGGCCCAAGCCATCGGCCGTCGACGTCACCCCCATGGTCGAGGGCCGTCGTGAGAAGCCCGGCTCCGGAGGAGCTCCCCCTCCAACCAGCCGATCCCGGATGACGAGCTCGACTTCTTCCCGATGCTCGTCCTTCACGTCCGTCAAGGGTTCTACTCAGACCCCGTTTACGGCGGCAACGCCGACCACCTCGGGTGGAAGGTGATCGGCTTCCCCGGGCCGAGCAGCCTGGCTCACAGCCGGAGCGGCGACTACAGCACCGCCGAGTACCTGCTCCCCGATGCAACGTGGCCGTACGCCGACGGTGACTCCCTCTGACTGACCTGGTCTCGCCCAGCTCTGGCCATCCCAGTCAGGAGGCACGACCGGCCCATGGGTCAGCACCCCGAACGTCCACCCAGGACAACCATCTACGACGTAGCCAAGGAGGCCGGAGTGTCCGCAGCGACTGTGAGCAGAGTGCTCGCCGGCCGCCCCGGTGGGGCTGAGGCGACCAAGGCTCGGGTCCTCGAGGTCGCCAACGACATGGGGTATCGACCCAACTCGTTGGCCCGGGACCTAGCAAAGCGCCGCTCCGACATCGTCGCCGTGATGATCCCCGACATCGCCAACCCCTTCTTCGGAGCCCTCGTCAAGGGGGTGCAGGGCGCCGCTCTCGAGCAGGGCCTGGTGACGCTCGTATGCGACACCGGCGGAGATCCCGCGCAGGAGCGCATCTATCTCGACGGGCTGGTCTCGCGGCAGGTGCGCCACGTCTTCGCGGTAGGGCTCACACTCGACCGACGTTCAATCCGCGGCTACGAGATGGCCGGCGTGAGCTTTATCGCGCTGGACCGGCCGATCCAGCACGCCGCCTCGGTCCTCGTGGCATCGAACAACCGGGCTGGAGGCCGCCTGGCTGTCCGTCACCTGCTAGAGCTCGGGCACCGACAGATCGCCCACATCTGCGGTCCAACCGCGCTGAAGCAGAGCCGCGACCGCCGGAACGGCTACCTTGACGCCCTCGCGGAAGCGGGGATCGACGCCGACGAGCGCCTCGTGGTCGAGGCGGACTTCACGGTGGAGGCCGGAGCGGAGGCCTACCGTGAACTGGACCGTCGTCGCAGCGGCTTCACCGCGATCTTCGCCGCAGACGACCTCATCGCCGTCGGTGCCCTGTCCGCCGCCGTCGCGCATGACCGCCGCGTGCCGGAGAGCCTGTCGATCGTCGGGTTCGACGACGTGCTCCTGGCCCGCTACACCACACCAGCACTGACGACAGTGCGCCAGGACGCGGTCGCCATGGGCGCCCGCGCAGTCCAAATCATCTCGACGACGGAGACGCGACGGCACCGCAAGGTGGTCCTGCCAGTGTCACTGGTCGTCCGAGATTCAACCGGAAGCCCGCCGAAAACGTCGGCGGCTACAACCAGGAGGAATCATGGAGCGCTTGATCGTCGACACTGACATTGGCACCTACTACGACGACGCATTCGCGGTACTGCTCGCGGCGAACTCGCCCGAGGTCCAACTGGAGGGCGTCACGACCTGCTACGGCGACACCAGCCTGCGCGCCGAGATCGCCTGCAAGGTACTGGAGTTCATCGGTCGATCCGAGGTGCCGGTGTACGCCGGGATCGGTGACCCGCTCGGTGAGGCCGAAGCCCTGATGTTCGGCTTCGAGGGCGAGGGCATCTTCGACGACGGCCGGCCGGAGAAGCAGCCCGAGCCGGAGTCAGCCGTGGACTTCATGGTGCGCCTCGTCCGTGAGAACCCGGGCCAGATCACGATCTGCACGCTCGGGACCGTCACGAACGTCGCGGTCGCCATCCGGCAAGACCCGAACTTCGTCCGCGACCTCAAGCACCTCATCATCATGGGCGGCGTGATCGTCCCGGTGGTGGACGAGAAGGGCATCACCCGCAGCCCCATCGAGGAGTACAACCTCAACAACGACCCCACTGCGGCCAAGATCGTGATGCAGTCCGGGGCGAACATCACCCTGGTGCCGATCGACGTGACTCTCCGAGTTCCCATGAGCCAGGCGCAGATCGAGTCGATGGAGGGTGGCACCAGCAAGTCAGCCCAGATGGTCGCCCGGATCCTCAAGCCGTGGCCGGAGCAGGAGCGGCTCATCTACCTCAGCGTGGGCATCCCCACCGAGTTCACCGGCATCTGGCTGCACGACCCGCTGACCATCGCCGTCGCGTTCGACCCGAGCCTGATCACCACCTCCAGGATTCATGTGGCGACCGAGTTCGCCCCGACCCTGGTGCCCCGCGACCTGCTCATCCGCAACGACATCCTGCGCACGATCCCGAAGAAGAAGGCCCCGAACATGAACGTCGCGGTCGACGTGGACGCCGACCGCTTCACGCAGCTGTTCGCCGACCGCATCATCAACGGTCTGTAGGACCCGCCCCGCATCACGGACCCCGTCGCGGCGGGGGAGGGATGAGGCTCACCCTCCCCCCCTTCCCCGCTCGATGCCGGCTGCCCGGGTCCAGCCACCACCTTGCCACCACCATCCAGCCCAGAGTGAGGAAGACCCATGCCGCAGCCGAGTGAGGCCGCGCCGACCACGAACGGCGGCCGCACCGCCGTGTTGGTGCTGGGGAGCCTGAACATGGACCTGTCGGTCACCGTGTCGGCCCTGCCTCGCCCGGGTGAGACGGTCCTGGCCGAGAGCATCACCCGCCAACCCGGCGGCAAGGGTGCCAACCAGGCGATCGCGGCGGCTCGCCTCGGCGGCAACGTGCAGATGATCGGTCGGCTGGGAGACGACGACATGGCTCGCCAGATCCGGGCGGTTCTCCACGATGCCGGTGTGGACACCCGTCACGTCCGCACCTCGGACGCCGACACCGGACAGGCCTTCGTCACCGTGGACGCCCGCGGCGAGAACGTGATCGTCGTGTCGTCCGGGGCCAACGGCCAGATCACCCCCTCCGCCATCGACCTCGACGCCGACGTTTTGCGCTCAGCCCGCATCGCCGTCACCCAGCTGGAGACCCCACTCGACTCCGTCGAGCGGTTCGCCCGCCACTGCAACGACTTCGGCGTCGACCTGCTCCTCAACGCCGCCCCCTACCGCCAGGTCACGCCGGACCTCCTCGGCCGGTGCCGCTACCTGGTGCTCAACCAGGACGAGGCCTCGTCGCTGACCGGGGTGAAGGTCGCGGACCGCGGGTCCGCGGTGCAGGCCCTGATCGCCGCTCGACGCCTTGGATCCGACTCGGTCGTCATCACCCTCGGTGGCGACGGCTGCGTGGCGGTCCACGGCCCTGAGCTGTTCGAGCTCGACGCGTTCGAGGTCCCGGTCGTCGTCGACACCACCGGGGCGGGGGACGCTTTCGTCGGCGCCTTCGCGGTGGCCCTGGCTGACCGTCTGGATTTCGCCGAAGCGCTGCGTTTCGCGGCTGCTGCTGGAGCAACGGCCTGTGCGCACGCCGGTGCGCAGAGCCTCACCTCGCCAGACGAGACCCACCGGCTGCTGCGCGAGCAGGAGCACCTTCCCCGGCAACGCCGGCTGGCGGCCATCGACCAACCCACTCCTGCTCCCCACCGTTAGGACGCGGACATGCGCTACGCACTGATGATCGAGCCCCAGCAGGGGATGAGCTACACCGACATTCTCAACGTGGCCCTTGCGGCGGAAAGAGCCGGCATCGAGACCTTCTTCCGGTCCGACCACTTCTCGAGCTTTCCGAGCGCGGGCCTGCGCACGACCGACGCCTGGGCCACCACCGCCGGCCTGGCCCGAGACACCTCGACGATCAAGCTCGGGGTACTGGTGTCGCCGGTGACCTTCCGGCTCCCCGGTCCGCTCGCCAAGACGGTCGCGACCGTCCATGAGATGAGCGGCGGTCGAGTCGAGCTCGGCCTCGGAGCCGGCTGGCACGAGGGTGAGCACCGCCAGTTCGGCATCCCCTTCCCTACGTCGGCCAAGGAGCGCCTCGACATGCTCGAAGAGCAGGCAGCGGTCATTCGCGGCCTGTGGACGGAGTCGCCGGGATGGAGCTACCGAGGGAAGCAGTACGAGATCGAGGACGCGGTGTTCGAGCCCCGGCCCGACGACGACGGTCGACCGCCGATCCACTTCATCATGGGGGGCGACGGCAAGCCGCGGAGCTGTCGGATGGCCGCGACATACGCCGACGAGTACAACGTCGTGTTCGCGACCCCGGATCGGGCACGTGACGCGTTCGCCGGGATTGATGCGGCCTGCGCGACCGTGGGCCGCGATCCCGACGAGCTGGTCCGATCCGCACTGTGCGGCGTACTGATCGGCGCGGATCAACAGGAGTACCAGGCGCGGCAGCGACGGCAGGACGAGGCCCTCGGCCCGGATGCGGTCGGCGTCGAGCCCCCGGAGGACCGGGCCGGTCGCTGGCTGCTCGGGACACCGGAGCAGGCCCTGGAGCGGATCGCCGCCCTCGAGGAAGCGGGTGTGCAGCGCATCGTCCTGCACGATTACCTGCCCGAGGACCTCGACATGATCCAGCTCATCGGTGAGCGAATCGTCAGCGCATGAGAACCCCCCACATCGGCTACGCCGCGATGCTCGAGCAGTTCCCGCCGGGCGAGATGGTCGAGCTCTGTGTCGCCGCCGAGGAGGCCGGGTTCCGCGGGGTCATGGCGGCGGACCATTTCCAGCCCTGGGTGCCCGCGCAGGGACAGGCCGCGTTTGTGTGGAGTGTCCTTGGCGCCGTGGGCGCCGCCACGGAGGGCGACCTGGGCCCGGGCGTGACCTGTCCGTCGTTCCGCTTCCACCCCGCCGTCGTGGCGCAGGCGGCCGCAACGTCTGAGGCGATGTACCCGGGCCGCACGTGGCTGGGGCTCGGGTCCGGGGAGGCGCTCAACGAGCACGTCGTCGGGGGCTACCGGCCCGAGGCGCCGGCCCGTTTGGCGCGCATGTGGGAGGCCATCGAAATCATCCAGAAGCTGTTCACCGGCAAGGACGTGAAGCACTCCGGGGATCACTTCGTCCTGGAGACGACCCGGTTGTGGACCCTCCCGGCCACCCCGCCGCCCATCCTCGTGGCGACCGCGGGGCCGATCACTGCGCGACGGGTCGGACGCGAGGCCGACGGGATCATCACGCCCGGAGCCTCGATCGAGAAGCTGGACATGCTGCTCGGGAAGTTCCGCACCGGGGCGCGCGAGGCCGGCAAGGACCCGGACGCCATGCCGAAGGTCCTTCAGCTGCACCTGGCGTGGGCGCCGACGGACGAGCAAGCGCTCGACGACGCCCTCACCGAGTGGCCCAACGGCGGGATGAAGTTCCCCAAGCAGGACATCCGCTCGCCGTTCGACTTCGAGCAGATGGCGGCGCTGGTCCGACCGGAGGACTTCGAGGGACGCATGCTCATCAGCTCGGACCCGGACCGACATCGCCTCGAGATCCAAAGGTTCCTCGACCTCGGTTTCGACCGGATCTACCTGCACAACGTCGGGCGCAACCAGCGCCGAGTGGATCGACGTCTTCGCCAAGGACGTCCTGCCCAACCTGCACCTCTGAACCCACTCACGCACGAGGACGCAATGAACCAGAAACAACCCGGCGCCGCCCCTCTTCTCGAGGCGACCGACGTCGTCAAGCGGTACCAAGGGGTCACCGCCCTGGACGGCGCAACGCTGCGCGTCGAGAACGGTGAGATCCACGCTCTCCTGGGAGGGAACGGAGCAGGCAAGTCCACCCTGATCAACGTGCTGTCGGGGCTGACCCGCCCGGACCGCGGCACGATCGTGCTCGATGGAGTGACGCTCGACCTGCGCCGGCCCAGCGACGCCAAGGCCGCGGGGATCACCACGGTGCACCAGGAGCTGTCGCTCGTCCCCGCGCTGACCGCACTGGACAACATCTACCTGGGGCGCGAGGAGCGAACGGGACCACCAGGCCTGCGGATCCGGCTGAACCGGCGGCGGATGGGCGAGCAGGCCGCCGGGCTGGCGGCCGAGTTCGGTCTCACCAAGGAGGACCTCAGCCTCCCCGTCGGCGAGTTCGGCGCCCTGAAGAAGCGCGTCGTGGAGATCGTCAAGGCCCTCGCCACCGAGCCCCGCCTCCTGATCCTCGACGAGCCGACGTCCGGCTTGGAGGACGAGGAGAAGCAGCACCTCTTCGGACATATGCGGAGGCTGCGGGACCGCGGCGTCTCACTGGTGTGGGTCACCCACCACCTGGAGGAGCTCGTCGGGCTGGCCGACACCGTCACGGTCTTCCGGGACGGAACCACGGTCAGCTCCCTCCCGATGGCCGGGACGTCGGTGGACGAGCTCGTCGGGCTGATGTTCGGAGCGGCGTCCGCCGAGTTCAGCGGTGACACGGCGCAGCCACAGCAGGCCGCCGCGGGCAACGAGCGACACGAGGTCCTGCGGGTCGAGGGGATCAGCCGCGGTTCAGTGCTGCGGGACATCTCCCTCTCCGTCGAGTCCGGCGAGATCGTCGGCATCTCGGGGCTGGCCGGCGCGGGACGCACCGAGCTGGCCCGGGTGATCATGGGGCTGGACCGGCCCTCCGCCGGTCAGATGTGGGTGCAGGGCAAGGCGACCCGGGTGCGCAACGCCAGCCAGGCCTACAGCCGCGGGCTGGCCATGGTGCCGGAGGACAGGAAGCAGCTGGGCATCCTCGCGGACCTGTCGGTCGCGCAGAACATCTCGATCTCCAACCTGGCGGGCGTCTCTCGCCTGGGCGTCCTCGTCGACCGCAAGGCCGAGGCGGCGACGGGGGAGATGTTCCGCAAACAGCTGATGATCCGTACGCCGGACATGGCCGAGCGGATCGGCAACCTGAGCGGCGGGAACCAGCAGAAGGCCATCGTCGCTCGCTGTCTCAACACCGACCCCGCCCTCGTCATCTTCGACGAGCCGACCCAAGGCATCGACGTGTCGGCCAAGGTCGAGGTGCACCGACTGATTCGCGAGTTCGTCGCATCGGGCGGTGCGGCGATCGTCATCGCCTCCGAGGTCAACGAGCTCGTCGAGCTCAGCCACCGCGTCCTCATCATGCGGCAGGGCCGCATCGTCGGGCGCGTGGACGGCGTCGCCGAGTCTCTCGCCAACGGTCGCGGAGACCAGCTCAAGCAACGAATCCTCAGCCTTTCAGCCCGAAGCGAGCTCTCATGACCACACGCCTCACCAGAGTCCTCACCACGACCGGCGTCCCGATCGCCATCATCCTCGTCCTCGCGGTCGTGGTCTTCCAGCTCCTGTCACCGGTCTTCCTGCAGCCGTCCGCGGTGAGGGACTACATCACCAACGCGATCCCCATCCTCATCATCACGGTAGGGGTGGCCATCGTCATCACCGCCGGTGGGATCGACCTGTCGATCGGCACCGTGGCCGGGCTCAGCGCCGGCACGTCGTTGTGGGCACTCAAGTCGGGGGCACCCACCGTGGTCGGGATCGCCGCGGGTCTGGCCACCGGCCTCGTCTTCGGCTTGGTGAACGGGACCCTCGTCACCCGACTGAAGATCAACGACTTCATCGTCACCCTGGCTACCCTCAACGTGGCCGCCGGGTTGCTCATCGTGCTGACCGAGAAGGTCTCCCTCCAGGGAGTCCGGGACTCGACCTTCTCGAGCCTCGTCCAGGGAAGCATCCTCGGCATCCCAACGTCGTTCTGGATCGCGGCGGCGCTCTTCCTCGTCATGCAGTTCGTCCTCGTCCGGACCATCCTGGGACGCAGGATCTTCGCCGTCGGGGTGGCCCCGGACGCCGCGAGCAACGCCGGGGTCAACGTACCCACCGTCCGCCTCGCCACCTTCGTCGTCTCCGGCCTGCTCGCCGGAGTCGCCGGCGTCCTCCTCGCGTCCCGGTTGGGCACCGCGCAGGCCTTCCTCGGCGTCGGCTACGAGTTCACGGCGATCGCCGGTGCGGTCCTGGGTGGGGTGAGCCTGGCCGGAGGACGTGGCTCGGTATGGGCGGCGGTCGTGGGCGGTCTCCTGCTTGCGACCCTCCAACAGGGGCTCCGGCTCAACGGAGTGGACCCCGTCTACTTCAGCATCGTCACCGGCCTGTGCATCGTCCTCGGCGTCGTCTTCGACCGCGGCGTCCAGCGCCTGGTCCTCAACCGGCTCCTCGGCCGCTCGCCGACCGAGCCACCTCCCGTCGCGCCACCCGAACCGTCCGGGCCTGCCACGGTCCCGACGACCGTAGGAAGCAGGACCTGACCATGTCGGCCACCACACCCACCACCCGAACCGGAGGCCGCACTCCGGGGGCCCCGTCCCTGCTCGCCCGAGTGGCCAACCGGACGCTGCTCGACCCGACCCTGGGCGTCGTCGGCCTGCTCTTGCTGGTCTGCGTCGTGTCCGCCGTCGCTCTCCCGCAGTTCCTCTCGCCAACCAATCTCACGAACCTGCTCGGCAGCAGCCTCATCGTGATGATCCTGGCTATGGGGATGACGGTTGTCCTCGTCTCCGGAGGCATCGACCTCTCAATCGGGGCGGCCATGGCCCTGTGCGCCGGAGTCACCGCCAAAGCACTCCTCGCTGGACTGCCCCTGGTCATCGCCATCCTCTGTGGGTTGGTCGCAGGAGCGCTGATCGGCGTCGGCAACGGGCTGCTCGTCACCCGACTGCACCTGCCCGACTTCATCGCCACGCTCGCCATGCTCGGCTTCGCCAGCGGCATCCTCTACATCTGGACCCAGGGCGTCCCGATCATCGGCTACATGCTGCCGAGCTACCAGTACATCGGTGGGCTCCGTCCGCTGGTCGGGGCGATCTCGGTACCGATGGTCCTCGCGCTCATCCTGGCCCTGGTCCTGGGGGGCGTGCTCCGGTACACCCGGTTGGGGACCCATCTGTTCGCCGTCGGCAGCAGCCCGACGGCTGCCATGCAGTCGGCAGTTCGGGTGCACCGGGTCAGGGTCCAGGCGTACGTCATCAGCGGACTCGCGGCTGGCATCGCCGGAGTCATCCTCGCCGGCCGAAACACCAACGTCCCCGCCGACCTCGGTAACGGCTTCGAGATCCAAGCGATCGCCGCGGCGGTCATCGGGGGCGCGTCGCTCGCTGGAGGGCGCGGCCGGATCCTCGGTGCTGTGCTCGGCGCCGTGACGCTCGCGGCGACGATCAACATCATCAACCTCCAAGGCGTTCCTTCTAGCTACCAGCGCATCGTCATCGGCGGCATCCTCCTCGTCGCCGTCCTGGCCAACCGCGGCAGCGACATCGTCAGCGGCATCGCGCGTCAACGTCGAGCCGCGCGCGCAGGGGTGGTCACCGATGACCCGTCTCCCGCAGAGGCCGCACCGGCCCATGCCGGCACCAACCCGAACCCCACCCCGGCAGTCAACAACACCAGCGAAATTCCGAACAGCAGCAAGGAAGGGATCACCTCATGAACACCACACAGGCCTCGGCCACCATCAGATCCGGTCGGCGCCGGTCCCGCCGCGTGGTCGGCCTCGCCGTCGGCACCCTCGTCCTGGCCATGGGCACGGCGGCCTGCGAGACGGTCGACAAGCCTGCACCGAGCGCGGCAGCGGCAGGCGGCGGGGGCGGGGCGAACATCGTCTCGACCTCGGCGTCGGACGCGGCCATCAAGGAAGCCTGGAAGGGCAAGACGCTCAAGGTCGGCTTCTCCCCGCCGATCCTCTCGGAGTTCTACACGCAGATCGAGAAGGCCGCCTTCAACCGGATGAAGGAGTACGAGACCAGGTACGGGATCAAGTGGACCTGGGAACGTCAGGGGGCCCTCAACGACGCCCACTCCGGCACGGAGGCCGTCGGGATCGTTCAGGGCTACATCACCCGCCAGTTCAACGCAGTCTTCGTGTGCTCCGCCGCGCCACACGCGACCATGCAGGCCTTGTACGGCGAAGGCGTCAAGCAGGGCGTGGACTTCTACCAGTTCAACTCCACCGAGGAGCTGGACCAGCAGTCGCAGGCGGACGACCCGGCGGCCGGACTCAACACGGTGTCCAACATCGGCTACGACGACCGGTGGCAGTCCGGTTACCTGGCCGGTAAGTACATCGCCAAGCAGCTCAAGGGGAACGGGAGCGTGATCCAGATCCTCGGACCCTCCGGATCGGACTGGACGAAGCTGCGGCAGCAGGGCTTCGAGAAGGCGATCGCGGAGAACCCCGGCATGAAGATCGTGGCCAGTGCCGACGGGGGGTACGTGCGCGACAAGGGGCTGACCGCTGCGCAGGACCTCCTGGTCAAGTACCCGGACGTCAGCGCCATCTACGGTGAGAACGAGGACATGGCTCTGGGCGCCTCGCAGGCTATCGATGCCCGCGGGCTGAAGCACTGGGACGGCTCGTCCGGCATCATCACCATCGGCGCGGACGGTCTGGTCTCCGGCATGGAGGCGATCAAGACCGGCAAGCTCACCGCCACGGTCAACGTCAACAGCATCGACATGGGCACGGCCATGATCGACACGCTGGTGTCCCACGAGGTGCTGGGCGAGACGGTGAATCAGTTCGTCCGGATCCCGACCATCGTCGTCGACAAGAGCAACGTCGCGTGGAACGAGGCCGACATCCAGGCGGCCCTCGCAGCCGACGCGAAGTACTGACGGCACCACCTCTCGCGGAGGCGTCCCTCGAATGTTCGACCGGGCGAGGGACGCCTGCGTTTCGACTCATCGCAGCACGAGAAGGAAGCGACCATGCCAGAGCTGATCCACCTGACCACGCTGAGCCTGGACGCCGCGCGGTGGGTGACCGACGCTGCCATCACCGAGTCCGTGGACCGCGGGTGCGCGACGTGCATCGCCGTGGTGGACCAGGCCGGCCATCTCATCACCTACCACCGCATGGACGGCGCGCCTCTCGTCTCTGGACAGCTGGCGCAGGACAAGGCCTACACCGCAGCGGCCAATGGGCTGGCGACCCACGAGTGGTGGGACATGATCAAGCCGCACCCCGTCCTCGTCCACGGCGTCAACAAGATCGACCGCCTCATCGTCTTCGGCGGGGGAGTGGCGATCCGGCATCGGTCACAGGTCATCGGCGCGGTCGGAGTCTCCGGTCACAGCACCATGGACCAAGACCGCGACATCGCCCAAGCCGCCGCCGATTCCTTGATGAGCCAACTTGGACTGAATGGCGGATAGTTCTGTCTGAAGTTCCATCTAGCCAGGCACACCCTGCGGCGGGGCCCCACTGAGAGGCGACGTCGTGCGAGACGGTCAGACCACTCGTCACCACTCGACACCGCCCACGGATCGACGACGCCGGGCACGGTCTTGCGGTCCGACCAGCCGGACTACTGCAAGATGTGCGTCCTGGCCTCCACCCGTGAGTTGTCGAGCGCGGCTTGACGGCTGGGGGGGTGTTGAGCATCTGGTTTTCGCTGGGGTTTTGGTCCACACCCGCCGCTCGAGGGGCCGTGGCCAGCGTAAGTCAGCTCACCCTGGCTGACGGGCGTTGAACCGGGGAGCAGAAGCGGAAGCGGGAGTCGCCGGCATGGACCCTGCGCGCGGCGTTCATCGCCTACGCTTCAACGAGGTCCCGCCGACTGATCGGTGCGTCGCCACATCCAGCGCAAGTCGAGCCACGACGCTGCAACGGCAGGCGCGCTTTCGGCAGGCGCGCTTTCGGCAGGCGCGCTTTCGGCAGGCGCGCTTTCGGCAGGAGCGCTTTCGGCAGGAGCGCTCATCGGCATGTGCGGGTGGTTAGGGGGGTGGTGTGTGTTGGGTGGCGAGTTGGCTGAGGGCGTTGGCGATGTGGGTGTCGCGGTCGTTGGTGGCGTGTTGGTAGCGGAGGGCGGCGGTGGGGGTGGAGTGGCCGAGGCGGTTCATGAGTTCGGCGAGGGTGGCGCCGGTGTGGGCGGCGAGGACGGCGCCGGTGTGGCGTAGGTCGTGCCAGCGCAGGTCGGGTCGGCCGGCGATGTTGCGGGCGCGGTAGTAGGTCTTGTAGAGGGAGGCGGGGGCGAGGTGTCGGGTGGGGTCACCGGCGGCGGGGAACAGCAACGACTCCGGGCCGGGGGCGGTGTGCTGGTCGAGGTGGTGTTGGAGGGCGGGGATGAGGTGTGGGGGGAGGGCGACGTCGCGGCGTCCGGCGTTGCTTTTGGGGGTGGTGATGACGTAGTGGCCGTCGACGCGGGTGACGGCTCGGTGCACTCGGACGGTGCCGCGGTGCTGCCCCACCTCGCCGTCGACGTGGAGGTGGAGGTCTTTGCGGCGGAGTTCGGTGATCTCCCCGAACCGGAGGCCGCACCAGGCGGCGAGCAGGATCATGGCCTGCCGGTTCGGTGGCATGGCGTGGACGAGGGTGGTGAGTTGGTCGAGGGTGGCGGGGGTGATGGTGACGGCTCTGTTGGTGGTGCCGGCGCCGCGGATGTGGGCGGGGTTGGCGGAGATCTCGCCGTCGTAGACGGCGGTTTGCAGGATCGCGCGTAGGAGGCCGTAGGCGTGGGCGCGCAGGGTGGGGGTGTCGGGGGACAGGTGGGTGTACCAGGTGCGGACCATGGCGGGGGAGATGGACCGGACGGGTTTGCCGGTGAAGGTGGGCAGGATCTGATGGTCCAGCAGTTTCCGGTAGTGGGCGCGGGTGCGGGGTTTGAGCTGCCGGTCGATGAGCCAGGCTTCGGCGTAGTCGCCGAAGCTGCGGGTCCCGGTGACGGTGGCGGTCCAGTCCGCCCGCAACAGCTCCGCGCGGCGAAGGGTCAGCCACCGGTCGGCCTCGCCGCGGGTGGGGAAGGTGTCCGGCGCTGAGACTCGGGGTCCGGTCAGCTCGCGGTAGCGGGCCCGGTACCGTCCGGACGGTAGTTTGGAGACCTCACCGAAGCTGCGCTTACCTCGGGCACTGGGGGTCATGTGACGGGCTGCGGACGGCCGGCTCGCCGGGGAGAGACCCGTCGCGTGGGGCAACGTGGGGAATGCGAGCGCATCGCATGCTCAACGTCGCGCAATGACGAGAAGTAGCGCGAACCGACGTTTGTGCAGGTCACACCCCATTTTCGCAGACCATCAGCCGGCTGATCAATACCGGGCAGGCTGATTCAAACCCAGTATCGCCCACCGAACGAGAAGGGCTCCCCACCTGCGGAAACGTGGCCGGGGAGCCTCCTTCATTCTCACCGCGTGCGATGCATGTGCGATGCCGGATTCCTCCACCGAGAGGAAGACCCGTGACCACTATCACTCGACTCAACATCAAGGCCCGCGGCTGGCTCGGCTGGAAGCTGTATGACGCCGGGGTCCGCACGCTGGGCCACCGGATTAGCCCCGACGAGGTGCCGGAGCCCAGCGACAAGGCGGACGCGTTGAACGCGTGTCTGGCCGCGCTGGTGTCGGAACACATGAACGCTCAAGGGCTCACGGTGGCGGAGATGTCGCGTCGCACGGGCATTCCTCGGCGGGAGCTGCGCCGTCACCTGAGCAGGCGTGGGCGGAGGGGCGCGTGGTTCGTCAACGAGGTTTGCGCCGTCTCAGAGGCGCTCGGTGTCGGCGTGGTCGACTTCTTCCGTGAGTTGGAGCGCGACCTCGACGAGGTGTCGGCCCAGTGAGCGCGCGCGTCGTCGTCCGTCCGCCCGACGTGGGGGCCACCGAGGCGATCGCCAGGGCGTGCCAGGTCCCGGTGCTCTTCCCTGTTCGACGGGCTAAGGCCGCACGCCAGGCAAACAGCACCCCCGCTCACCGTTGAGCGGGGGTGCTGTTGCGTTAGGATCCTGCGAGCGGCGCCTGAGCCCACCCGGTGGACGACCCCCACCGCATCCGTCCGCCGACATGGTGCTGCAGAGCCCCGGCCCACCTGTCCCCCCTGGCGGGTCGGGGCTCACTCTGGCCCGTTTCGTGGGTCACAGCCCCCCAAGTGGTGATGGTAGCCACTTCCGGGCAACGCCGCGCCGACTGCAGCCAAGACCGACCGCCACATCGGCTGAATCGGGTGCCCTGACGAGCGGGCGTCAGCCGAGACAAGGCCCGAGCTCCCAGCGGGTCTCTCGACGTCAAAGAGGGCAGCACCCCCGCCCTCTGCCTTCGGGGGTGCTGCTCCCTTGACCGGCGCGCGTGGTACCTCGGGGGAGAACCACGGCGCGCCAGCACTGTGTACAACGAGGCCCCCTGCCGTCGGGTTACGGTCTAGTGCAGGGATGTCCTCCGAACCCTTGCTCCAGTCCCCCCTGCTGCGGGGGCCGGGGGGCATCCCGCCATCAAGACAGCACCCCAGCTCGAGGTCCAAGGAGCGGGGGTGCTGTGCGTGTGTCGTTTATGTGCCCATTAGCCGGCGGCGCCTAGCTCGTTCTCGCAGTGCGTCGATGGTCGGGACCTCTCCCGGAAACAACCCTGCGCTCGTGATCTTCGCCAGCAGCGCATCGTTGTCCGTGTAGATGTGGGCGACGAACGACCCCCTGAGCACGCGTTCCTCGGAGGATCGGAACGGTGGGTACAGGTCCGTGCCAGTGTTCGCCGCGAGCACGTCCCGCCAAAGATCCTCCGGGACTGGTCCGTTGGGGTCTGCCGCGAGCCGGTCCTGCGTCTCTTCGCTGAGGTTGCCCCACCACTCCTCAGGAGTCGTGATCATGGCGCGGACGCTACGCCTGCGCGCGACTCGCCGCACCTTTGGTGCCTTCACGTGCCGGCCGTGACGGCCGTGCTCGTCCGTGACGGCGACCTCGGTGACGGAACAGACAGGGAACCCCCGCCGGCCGTGTACAGCGGGGGTCCTGCCGTCACCGGGCCGTTCGGGAGGCCCGGGACGTCGCCGCGGGGTCCCGATCGAACGCTCGCGCGACGTGGATTCGACACTAGGCCCCAACCCTTCCGCACGCGACCTAAGGCTGCTCGCCAGGCTGGTCGGTGGAGGCGACCGTAGCGCTTCTCATCTCTGCGATTTCTCGTCGGAGCTCTCGTATTTCCTGGGCTAAAGCAGCGATGTCGGCGTCGTTCGCCGCATCGATCGCCTCTTCGACCTCCCGGATTTTTGAGAGCAGCCAGCTTGCTAGGGAGGCGGTGACGACGCCGAGCAAGGCGATGCCGGACAGCATGAGGCCGGCTGCGACGAACCTGCCGGTAACGGTTATCGGGTAGCGGTCTCCGTATCCGACGGTGGTTACGGTGGTGATAGCCCACCACAGGGCATCACCGAAGGTCGTGATGTTGGCGCCGTCTTGTTCGCGTTCAGCGTCCAGGGCGGCCAGGGCCCCGACGAACAGGATGAGGCTCGTCGATCCGGCCACGTAGATCGCGACACGGCCGCGCAGTGAGTCGCCCGCGCGGCGGTTGAGGAAGTTCAGCAGCGTCACTAGCCGGAGCAGGCGAAGGGGGCGCAGCAGTGGCAGGGCGATCACCGCCAAGTCGGGAAGGTGGGTCGCCACGAAACGTCCCCGTTGTCGCGAGAGGTAGACCCTGGCGGCGTAGTCAACTGCGAACATCGCCCAGGCAACCCAGGCCACGACGTCGCAGATGCCTGGCCATGGCGGCGCAAGTGCCGTGTCGAGGATGGGCGTTGCATAAGCGGCAAGGAACAAGAGCGCGGCAGCCGTGAGGGGAAGGTCGGCCACACTTTCCCAATGGTCTCGGCGTGGCTCAGGCGTTTCGGACACAATCACAATGCTGTGGGGTGGGCGTGGTCAGCGGAGGTAAGGGCTCCGGGCGGGTCGCGCTTTTCCGCAGCAGGTGCGGAAAGGTGAGGCCCCCGCCAAGGGGAAGCAAGGCTTCCCACACCGTCAGCATGTACCCGCGGTCCACTGCACCTTTTTCAGCGTCTGACGCGGGCCGTCGATTCTCTCTACGAAGGTGGGGTTGTCCTTGGCGAGGGCGGCCTGCATACATGAACGTTCGCCCGCGGCGACCGTGGACAGGTAGGTGCGCGACGGAGTGCAGCCGCCGCCGGCGTAACCACCGAGAAGTTGGTAATACACCGTTCCGTCCGGGAGCCGGTCGATCACGGCGATATCCGTGTCCGAGGTCGGCTGGCAACCCTTCGTCGGGGGGACCGTTACGAGGCTGGTCCTCGAGGCGACGGCCGGCGTGGTTGTCAGTCCTGCCATCGGTGTCTCGGAGGCCGGCGGGGGGCTGGTGACCGACGCGGCCGTCGTAGCAATCCTGCTAGGGGTCTCGCTGACCACGGACGGCTGCTGAGGCGAGCAGCCTGTCAGCAAGAGGCCAACAAACGCCACCGACGCTAAACCCCGGTTCCGCATGTGTTGCATGATAAACGGGCATGAACGCCGAAGGCACGCCAACGACATAATGGAGTGCCCTGGGGGTGGGGCGCAGGTCGGTCTTCGGCGAAGGAGTTCCGGCCGTGCTGGCCAAGAGTCCGCCTCGGGACCTTCGTTCCCGTGTCGCGCGAAGGCGCGTCAGCGGGTGACGTTGACGCCCCAACCCCAGAGCGCGGGTTATCAGCCCGCGAACGTCGGCGTGACGAGACCGGTACCGGTGAGCTGGCCCAGGGAAGACAGGTAGCGGTCCGGAATGAGGCTCGAATATCCGTAGACGCGAAACAGCACGCCCATCGAGTCGGCGTACGGCTCACGGAAGGCCTCGGCCCGCAGGGGCGACTCCCACAGCCAGATGTCGTCGCGCTTGAACATCAGGACGACGTCCTGGTTCGTGCCCGCCCCGAGGTTCGTCGGGATGTTCGGGTCGGTGTAGACCTCCATCCCGAGGGCGTGCCCGACGTACCCGGCGGGGGCGTTGGCGTCGGGGCCGGCGAGGCCGTTGAACGCCTGTCCGCCGCCGTCCGGGACCACGAGGGGCCGGCCGGCATTGTCGACCTGGGACGCGAACCATGCCCAGCGGCGCGGGTGCATGACGATCGTGTCCGGGGACTGGTAGCGGGACGTGTTGATGGCGCCCTGCAGCTTGGCCAGCTGCGAGTAGAACAGCGGCGCCGTGGGGGTCGCCTGAGTCCACGTCTGCAGGTTGGTCGACGACGGGGTGAGGAACCCTCGCAGCTGCCCGGACGTGCCGGTGCCGGTCAGCACCTGGGTCCCGAACTGGCGGGCGTAGTCGGCCGCCAGATCCTCGAGGATCACCCGGTCGAACTGGGTTCCCGACTGGTCGAGAAGCTGCTGGGACACGACCTGCTTGCCGCCGATGGTGACGACACCGGCCGACAGCGCAGCCGTCGTCATATCCGTCTGACTGAGAGCCGAGTTCTGCGTCGACTGAACCGCCGTCGTCGTGCCGGTGAGGACACGAGGCAGGTTGACCGTCGACACGTTCGGGGGCAGGTCCTCGCGGTGGAACAGGTCCGCCGTGACGCGGCCCGGGCGGGCCAGCTTGATGAAGTCGTCGACCAGCCAGGCAGGAGGCGCGAATTCGCCGCCAGAGCCTCCCGTGGCGCCCGTGTTACCGAGCGCACGGGACTCGAGGCCCACCTCCTGGTTGTTGCGCTGCAGCCGTTCGGCCGCATTCCAGTCGCCGAGTTGGGCGTTGTGCAGGTCGCGGAAGAAGCTGTGGGAGGACTCGCCGCGGTGGTACGTCTCGCCGCCCGACACGCGGGTCGCGCTGGCGCGGCCCGGCAGGGCCGTCGTGCTGGTGCCGGGGTAGCCCGACGAGACGCGATGGGCGGCAGCATTCGCCTCCCGCTTCTCCGCCTCGCTGAGCTCGTCGATCCGCTCGTCGAGCTTGCCGATCTCGGCAATGCCGATGTTGAACTCGGCCGACTCGGCGGGGGTCAGCGCCCGAGCCTCGCCGTTCGGGTCGATTGCGTTGCGGTGCAGGGTTTCGAGCGAGGCCTTGAGGGCCTTCCGGCGCTCGCGCAGGACAGTAAGCATGGGGATCCTTCAGGGGAATCGAAGTGATTGATTCCTCAGGCGGATCGGCAGGGCCATCCCACGCCACCAAGCCAAGAAGGGCCGAATCGGGCGTAGAGAGGGGCGGGTCGACAGGCTCCGAGCGGGAGTCGGGACGAGCGGGGCTCACGGGGTTCAGCTAGACCGGGCGCCTAGCCGGAACACTCTCCAGGGGGGCGCAGGGGTCCTGCCGTATGCCATGGGAAGCCACTCGCGACTCCTAGGACTAGGATACCACGGACGTCAAGGGTGTCAAGGGCATGTCCCATGCGGGGCTCGAATATGGCTGCGAATGGCTCGTTTCCGGGTCGAATATCAACCGCACAGGCCCAATCTAGAAACGCAACCCGCAGACGCCCGTGCAGAGCACGCGAGAGCTTCCGCCGACCCTCCCCGGCCAGCGGCGGTAGGGTCGGGCGTCATGTGGGGTCGCGAAAGGAAGCCGCCGACTCGCGTCCGCCCGGGGGGGATTTCGTCAGAGACAGCCACTCGATACGCCGTCTACAGGCATCGAGAGCTAGTGCAGTCCGGCCAGTTCGCCGGCCACCCCATCCGCCAGTCGTTCCTGGCTCGCGCACCGTGGTTCCACGAGGGTGCGCTGCAGTACCCCTGGGAGGGTCGGCACATCATCATCACCGATGATCGAATCGCAGTGTTCCCGGCCACCAGCTACGCAATGCCCGTTGGGCCCCCCTTGACCGACTTTGTCGAACTTGAGGACATACGCCAGGTCAGCCTTTCTGAGACGCCGCACGCGGCCCCCCACAGGCCCCATCTTGACTCAATGCTGATGACAGCCGCCCGAGACGTACCCCTCCTGTGCATCGAAAGCAGTTTTCCGGTGCGGCGCCATGAGGGGCAGGAGACGGCTGATGTGTTCCGGCTCATACTCGCGCCGTGGTGGAACGATGAAATCGGGCCGAGACATCTGTATGAAGCCGCCGGCCGGCTGAGGTCGGGAACGAGCGGGCTTATGGGGGGCCGCATGGAGGACTGAGCGTGGGTCGCTTTTCAGACCCGCACAGACGCTTCGCGTTCCACCGTCAGGCGGGATCGCCGCGGCGGAACTCGCCCCTTTCCGGGTCGATTGTCAATCGCAGCGTAGGGTTGGGGCCCGGTAACGGCCAATCCGCGTGCAACCGGTCCATCTCCTCCAGACGGTCGCGCTCCAGACCCAGGAACAGCTCATCCTCGGCCAGTTGCCGCACCCGCAGCTCCGTCGCCACTGCGCGCACGATCCGATGCAACGGCAACGTGTCGTCGACCGTCTCCGCAACCCGCAAGATCGCCCGCCGCTCACTCGCCGACAGACCCTCCAGGACCCGAGACAGGTGGTCAGTCATCACTCTTGGCATCGTCGGCCCCTTGTGGAAATGGGAAACGCTGGTAGATAGAAGAGCGCTGGGCAAGGTCCGAGAGAGTCCGCCACCCAAGAACGCGAAGACTCATCAGGTTCACCACTCCCGTGACGTGATGCCGCGGGGTGGTGGGTCAGTGACGGGGCGGCCGGCCCACGCTGCTGTCTGCTGTCTGCCCGTGTGCCGTCGGTGGCACCGTGCGTGGAGGGCGCGCAGGTTGGTTGGGTCGAGCGCCGACCCACCCCGCGCGAGCGGGATGATGTGGTCGACCTCGATGGCACGGGGCGTCACGACATCGAGCGCACCACCGCACATGACGCAGACGCCGCCGCTGCGCCTGATGGCCTCAGCGCGTGCCCGACGCCACGCCACCGTGTCCGACCGACCGTCGCTCCTCACCGAACACCCACACGCCGGCTGTCCCGTGACACGCTTCCCCGCGCAAAAAAACCCCGCTGAGGCAAGTCCGAGAGGGTCCACCATCCAAGAGCGGGCGCGATGCTGACGCTCATGCCGCGCCTGCCTTGCCCTTGCTGTCCCCGTCCCGTGTCCATGACGGTTCGGTGCCACGTTTACTGTCTCGTGCCGGGTCTAGTGGAGACTTAGAACTGACGCCTCGACAGTAGCCGGGTCGGGGTGGTGCTGGTGGTGCTGTTCTTCGAACTCGACGGGTGGGACGAGGCCGATCTCGCCGTGGAGGCGTCGGTGGTTGAACCAGTCGATGTACTCGGCGACTGCGATCTCGAGGTCGTCGATGCTCTTCCAAGGGCCCTTGTTCCGGACCAGCTCGGCCTTGAACAGGGAGTTGAAGGCCTCAGCCAGCGCGTTGTCGTAGCTGTCACCGGTGGAGCCGACGGAGGCGACAGCACCGGCCTCAGCCAGACGTTGGGTGTACCGCACAGCGAGGTACTGAACGCCTTTGTCCGAGTGCGCGATCACACCGTTGGTGTCTCGGCCGGCGTGCTGCCGGGTCCACAGCCCCATCTCGAGGGCGTCCAGGGCCAGGTCGGTGCGCAGGCTCTTCGACAGCTGCCAGCCGACCACCCGTCGGGAGAAGACGTCGATCACGAACGCGGCATAGACCCAGCCGGCGAACGTGCGGCAGTACGTGATGTCGGCGACCCACACCCGGTCCGGGGCCGGCGCGCTGAAATCACGGTCCAGCAGGTCGGGCCGGGTGTCCGGTCCTGAGCCGGGGATGGTGGTGCGGGGACCCTTGGCGCGGGAGATCCCCCGCAGCCCAGCCGCTTTCATCAACCGGTGGACGGTGCACCGGGCCACCTGGTGGCCTTGACGGTGCAGCTCAGCGTGGATCTTCCGGACCCCGTACACGCCGTAGTTCTCGGTGTGCACGACGCGGATGACCTCGGTAGTGGCGGCGTCGGAGACGGACCGGGCCGAGGGCGGCCTGGTCTTCGCGGCGTAGTACGTGCTCGGGGCGATCATGGTCCCAGCGTCGGTCAGGACCTCACAGATCGGCTCGACCCCAAACTTGGCGCGGTGCTCGTCGATGTACGCGACGAGCACCGCGGTGCCTACTTCAGTCGGCGGTCGAGCTCCGCCGCGGCGAAAAACGCTGACGCTGTCTTCAGGATCTCGTTCGCCCGCCGCAGCTCACGGACCTCCCGCTCCAGCTCGACGACGCGCCGCGCCTCGGCGCTTGTCACCCCGGGTCGGTGTCCTTCGTCGACCTCCACCTGGGTCACCCAGTTCCTTAGCGTCTCCGGGTTGATCCCCAACTGCTCACCCACCCGCCGCAACGCCCCCGACCTGCTCGAGGGATCTCGACGCAGATCCACCGCCATCCGGATCGCCCGCTCCCGAAGCTCCTCCGGGTACTTCCTCGGTGCTGCCATGACTCTCATCCTTCCGTGGAATGAAAGCCTCCATCAGACCCGGCACGAGACAGTCGTGGCCACCATTGACATGACCGCCAACAAGGTCGTTGATCTCGTCGACACGGGAATCCGACCGGTGAACACGACCATGTCCGGTAGTGCGCCGGCGGAATCTGGGCTGACGCCGTTGATCGTGACCCAGCCGAACGGGCCGAGCTTCGTGATCAACGGGCGCAGCGTCTCCTGGCAGCACTGGAGGTTCAGAGTGGGGTACTCGCCACGGGAAGGCCATGTGCTCCACCAGGTTGGTTGGGAGCAGGGCGGCACGGTGCGGCCCATCATCTACCGGCTCGGGATGAGCGAGATCTACGTCCCATATGGCCTGCCCGACCCGACGTGGGCCTGGCGGACGGCCTTCGACATCGGCGAGTACAACCTCGGGCAGTACGCTGAGGCTCTCGCAAGCAACGTCGATGTCCCCGAGAACGCTGTCTTCTTCGACGAGACCATCAGCAGCGACACGGGCACGACGGGCGGAACGATACCGGTCCCGCACGCCTGCGCCGTCTACGAACGTGACGGCGGGTCCCTCTGGGACCGCACCGATCCTTGGACCCTGGTTCGCGACGCCCGATTCAGCCGCGAGCTCGTCGTCACCGCGGAATACCCGATCGGCAACTACACCTACGCCATCGAGTACGTCTTCCGGCTTGACGGGACTCTCGACGTCCGCGTCAACGCCACCGGGACAACGCTCAACCAGGGAGTCAACAACACTGCCGAGGGCGACCAGCACGGCACCACTGTCTTCCCGAACATCGCCGCGCCGCTGCATCAGCATTTCGTCTGTTTCCGCATCGACTTCGACGTCGACGGGACCACCAACCGTCTCGTCGAGGAGAACATCGTCAGCGCCCCAGGCGCTACCGGCAACGGCTTCGCGGTCCAACGCACCGTGATCGGAAACGAAGGGGCACACGACACGGACGACACCAGGACCCGAAGGTGGGTGGTGGAGAGCACCTCGAGGACCAACTCCCTCGGTAAACCGACGGCCTACGCACTCGTCCCCGGTGACTCCACGGTCCCCTATTCCGCTGCCACCTACCCTCCGCTCCAACGGGCCCCGTTCGCGCAGCACCCACTCTGGGTCACGAAGTACGACCCGGCCGAGCGCTACGCCGCCGGGGACTATCCCAACCAGGGCGGTTCAGGACAAGGTCTGACCGCCTTCGCAGCCGGAGGTGAGAGCGTAGACGGCCGGGACCTGGTCATATGGCACACCACCGGGTTCACCCATCACCCCACCCTCGAGGAGTACCCGGTGATGACCAGTGACCAGCTCGGCTTCCGCATCGCCCCGCACGGCTTCTTCGACAACAACCCCGCCCTCGCCGCACCCATCCAAACGATCTGAGGACCCGGTCCAGGTCAGTCCCATCCGAACCGGCAAGCGCGCTGCGGGACTGGGGGATCGGGTGCTCCGGGGGGGACAGCCACTGGTGTACGCGGGTCAGCCGCAGGAGAGCTTGTCGAAGCTGACCGTCAAGAATCCGTTCGCGTTCAGCGTCGCCTGCGCGGTCTCGTGGTGGTGCAGGTGGGAGCCGTCCGCGCCAGCGGCGGCGATGTTGAAGGTGCTGTGCTCAACACCGTTCTGCAGGTTGTTCTCGTCGCCGAACCAGTTCGTGACGTGTCCGGTGTGGCTGACACCGCTCGGATCGGTGGGGTTGAACGTGAACTGCTCCTCGACGGTGCCAGTGAACCAGGACCCGGTGGGGTACCCGTCTCACGTACCGCTGGGAGGGTCAGCCCAGCGGCTCTTCGTCGGGCGGGCGCGTCGTGGCGTTGGTGGTGGTCGGGGTTTGTTGGGGGGCGGAAGAACTCGACGGGCCAGTGTCCATTCGGGACTGGACCGCGTTCAGCTGTCGCGCGGCGGCTTCACGGCCACCGAGGCCGTAGGCCAGGGCGCCGGCCGCCGCCCCTCCGATCACGAGCGCACCGAAAGCAAGGTTGACGATCGAATCGGCCAGCCCCATGAACTTCAGGCCGATCGCGACGAAGAGAACGACGGTGGCATACCGGACGATGGTGGCCGCTTGCCCGCTCAGCATCCTCGCCAGGACCCCGGCGATGAACACCCCGGCCGCGATGACCACCGCTCCGAAGACCACCTTGCCGGCGATGTCGAGGATCGTCGACAGGATCGCCGTCACCTGCGGGAAGTTGAGGATGTTGGAGGCGGCGACCGCGAAGAACAGGATGATCGCGATCTAGACGACCCACGAGACGACCCCGACGAGGTCGGTCCGTGAGGTGTCCACACCGAGGCGGGAGAGGGCGCCATCGATGTCAAGGGGCCGCAGCAACGACTCGATGAGACTGGCGACGAAGCGGGCGATCAGGACCCCGATGGCAAGAAGGATCGCCGCGGCGATGATCAGCGGAATCGCGTCGAGGATCAGCGACAACATGTGTGTCGCCGGGTCCGATATCGCCTGGATCCCCAGCACCTGCAGGGCCGCGATGCCCACGACGAGAAGGATCACCGCGAACAACAGCTGTCCGACCATCCTCGAGATCTGCACCGGGGTGCGGCTCTGCACCTGCGGCTCGGCCCCGGGCGCCGCCGTCGCGGTCGCGGTCGCAGTGTGCCGTCCGAGCTCGGTCCCTCGCGTCGCTGAGGACGCTGCGCCGCCGAGACGGGACGCCAAGCGGTCGACGTTGGCGGCCGCCAGGGCGGCGACGACAAGCTCGCGGACCACCTTGGCGAGGATGAACCCAATGAAGAGCACGAGGGCGGCACCGATGATCTTCGGCAGCGCGGCGAGAAGGCCGACCAGGAGCCCCGCCTGGTGTACGGGTGGGTGGTCGGCACCAGCACCCGGGCTGACGACCCTTGTGAGGACTTGCCCTAGCTCCAGAACGCGTCGTTGCGGGCCGTGTCGTCGAAGAACTGCCGTGCCTCGCTCACCCGGCCATCGCGAAGCTCGAAGACGATGACGGCGTCCTGCTCCAAGGTCTGGCCGCCGCGGCTGGCCCGGTTCCGGTTCGTCGCGAGGGTGTGACGGTCCCCTCCCACCACATCCTCGAGGGTCACGGCCAAGGTGCCCTCCGAACGCGTCATCAGCTCGCCGAAGAAGGCGAGAATCTGGTCGCGCCCTCGCTTCGTGCCCGAGAGGGGACCACTCCCAGGTACATGCCAGACCGCATCCTCGGTGAACAGCTCGTTCAACGTTGGCATATCACCCGCGCTGAATGCCGTGAACCCCCGTCGGATGACCTCGACATCGTCTGCGGAACCCATCCTCGTTCCCTCCTTCTCACTGCCCGGAACGCTCCAGTCCCCGCCGCCTGCAACTGAACCCGTCAACGTTACGCCTGCGTTCTGTCGCCTGTCCATCGACGAACCACCCGCGCCCTCTCGCGCGGCGAGACCCCGTACGGGCTACATGACCCAGAGCTGGGAAAATCGCCGTCGACACCGCCGCGCTCCTGCAGGTTTCCCGGTCGCTCGGACGTCAGGTCCAGGCGGTTGTGGTTGCCGAAAGTCTGGGACGCCGCATCATCGGTCAGCCTGCGGTCGACCACGCCCCAGTCGGCCAACGCGGCGTCAGGATGGATGAAGCCCAGATCGGATGCCTCCTTGGCCTAGGCGTCGACCCGAACATGAACCAGTTCTGAGACCCGCGGGGGGTCGTTGCCGCCGGGCGGGATGTCCTCGATCGTCACCGAATAGCCAAGGTCTGTCATGACCTTTGCGATGTAGTCCGGGAACTGCTGAGCAGCTCGGTCTGCAGCGGGCGCTCGTCCCGCTCGTACACCGCGCGGTCCAGCGGTTCGTCGCTCGGGTCGCCCTAGCGCCAGGTGTCGATAGCCGATCCATGCTCCCGCAGCAGCATGGGGTCGTCGTCGTCGTCCTCGTCGTCGAGGACGCGGAACCCGGAGGTCGACAGCAGCGATCCGGCGGCAGCGCCGACTGGGTGGGGGTGACTGGTCACGAGTCGCCTCCTCGCGGATTGAGCCGCGGCCTGACCAGAGACCGGCGCTTCGGCAAAGGGGGTACGGCGGTCTGCCTCACGATGACACCGCCGGTCGTCGGGTCAGTGTCGCCCGGATGAACGGTCAGAGACAGAGCCGGTCGGGTTCGGCTTTGCGGGTGCGACGCGCCCACGCGGCAGCTCGTCTGTGCGGCCACCCAGCGCCCCGGCCTGCGTCCAGCCCAGCCCGCGTCAGGGACGGTCGCCGGCTGGACGGCCAGCGTTCTCCGCGAGTTTGCCGAGCGATCACCGTCTTCCCACGGCGCTTGCAGCCACGGTCACTAGACCAGTCCAGCGGGCATTGACGGAACTCCACTGCCTAGCAGCGTGATCGACCACAGCCTCCCTCATCACGAACGGACGACATGTCGAACCCCCACCGCCGAAGCGCCGTGACCGCCCTCCTCGTCGGCGCCGCACTTGTCCCTTCTGTCGCCGGTGTCGCCGCCGCCCACCCCGTGGGCGGTGACGACCAGGAGCGGGGACGCACGGACCGGCACGTCCTGCTGCTGTCCGTGGACGGCCTGCACCAAAGCGATCTCGGTTGGTACGTCACGACTCACCCGCGCTCGGCTTTGGCGTCGCTCGTGAAGGACGGCACCTCCTACGCTTCCGCAACCACGACCTTCCCGTCCGACTCCTTCCCGGGCATGGTCGCCCAGCTCACCGGCGCCGGCCCCGGGACGAGCGGGGTCTACTACGACGACACGTACAACCGCACCCTGCTGCCGCCGGGCACGACGAGCTGCTCGACGGCGACACCAGGTACGGAGGTCGCCTGGACTGAGGCTGCCGACCGCTCGCAGAACCCCATCACCCTTGACGCGGGGCAGGGGCTGCGCGCCGGCGCCCTGACGGCCCTGCCGACCAACACCCGGGCCCAGACACTGGCCTCGCGGTCGGCCATCACCACGGCGATCCTCGGGCTCACAGCCAACGCGACCCAGCTCCTCGACCCCGCGGCCCTGCCGGTGGACCCGTCCACCTGCCGCCCGATTTACCCGCACAGCTACCTCAAGGTCAACACGGTCTTCGAGGTCGCCCGCGCCGCAGGCCTGCGCACCGCCTGGTCGGACAAGCACCCCGCCTACGAGATCCTCAACGGCCCATCGGGGACGGGCGTCCAGGACCTCTTCACCCCGGAGATCAACTCGGTCGCGGACGCCACCGGAGAGGACTGGACCAAGAACAACGCTTTGACCCAGGAGTACGACTCCACGAAGGTCGCAGCGGTCCTCAACCAGATCAACAGTCTCGACCACTCCGGGACGTCACGGGTGGGCACCCCGGCGATCTTCGGCATGAACTTCCAGAGCGTCTCCACCGCACAGAAGCTGCCCCTCTCGGACGGGCAGACCGGCGGGTACGCCGCCGACGGAACTCCAGGACCGGTGCTGCGGAGCGCATTGGACTTCGTCGACTCCCAGATCGACGCGATGAAGGACGGTCTACGTCGCCGCGGGCTGGGGGAGCGGACCACCGTCATCCTCTCGGCCAAGCACGGGCAGTCCCCGATCGACCTCTCCACCCTCCGGCGGGTCGACGACGGGGCGATCGTCGACGGCATCAACCACGCGTGGACCCTGGTTCACCCCGGAGCTGCACCGTTGGTCGTGTTCTCCGTCGACGACGACGGCATGCTGCTTTGGCTGTCCGACCGGTCCCCGGCGGCGGAGCAGTTCGTCAGCTCCTACCTCCTGAGCCACTCCGCCCCCGCCAACACTGCGACCGACCCCAAGGGCACGTACTCCGCCACGGTCAGCGCGTCGGGACTGACCGACGTACGGGTCGGGACGGCCGCCGACCAGCTCTTCGGCGCGCCCGCCGGTGACCCGCATGCTCCTGACGTCGTCGGGATCGCCCAGCGCGGGGTCGTCTACACCTCAGGAGTTGGAAAGATCGCCGAGCACGGCGGCGACGCGCCAGCCGACCTGGACGTCCCGCTCGTGGTCTCTGGCGGCGGCGTCGGGCGTGGTGCCGTCAGCGCCCCCGTTTCGACCACCCAGATCGCCCCCACCATCCTGCAGCTGCTGAGCCTGGATCCGCAGGCACTGCAAGGAGTTCGCGCCGAGCACACTCGAAGCCTTCCGGCCCTTCGCTATCCCCGCGCCTGAGAGAGCCTTTGCCGCCATGGCGAGGGTTACCTGGCGCGACCCCGCCGGCGGTGGGCCTGGTTGAACCCGGGGCTCTCGTGTCTCGTTGGTTTGGCTCGGCTGTCTGTCACCCAGTCCACGTCTGACCGTGGAACGCCACAGGGGGGTGGACCCAAGCCCCGGTCGCAGCCGTCAGAGGGTGTCTCGTCGGTGGGTCGAGGTATGGGTGTGGCGGCGTGGGCGACGGAGCACCACGTTGGCGCAACCGGTAGGGAGGTCGCACCGGCCTCCCTACCGGCGTGGTGATCGCCATTCGTTGATGGCCTTCTGAGCCGGTTGACGGGGGCGTCTAGCCTGACCCGGCGGGAGGCGGGGCCCCGGCGGTGGTTGCATTTCACGGGCAACCCGGGCCACCCCGGGGCGGCAGCAACGGACGGTTGGAGGCTTGAGTGGGCTGGATTGTCGCGGTGATCGTGCTCGCGAGTGTCGGCGGGGAGTTCGCTCGGCGGCGGGTGTTCGCCGGGCGAGACCCCAGCGACCAACGGGTGTGGGCCGAGGCGCTGCGAGTCAAAGAGCTGGTCATTCCCGTCCGGCTTCTCGCGTCGTTGCTGCTCGCCTTCGTCGTCGTGTCCGTCTTCGGCTCCTATCGCAGCGCCAGCGACCAGGCCGCCACCGAGGCCGGTGCCGTCCTGGCGATGGGGGAGCAGGCCACGCTGCTGCAGGGCGACGCACGCACCCAGGTACTGGGCGCGCTGCGCTGCTATACCCGGGCGGTGGCCGGGCCGGACTGGGACGCGCAAGCAGAGACGGGGCAGCTGTCCCCGGTGACTGACGCCGCCGCCGACCGCATCAACTCCGTCCTGGCCGGCATCACAGCCGACCCGAGGAACGCAGCCGCCGGCGGCGCCATCCTCAACACCGACGCGGCACGCATCCAGGCGCGGATCCAGCGCAGCCAGCAGGCTCGGCCGTCGGTGCCGGACGAGGTGTGGGTCCTCATGCTCGTCACGGTGGCGGTCATGATCGGGTCAGCGGCGGCCTTCACACATCCATCCGTCGGTCGAGGCCCCCGATGGGCACTCCTGGCCGGCACGGCCCTCGTCTTCGGTCTCACGTTGGCGGTGACCTACGACATTGGGCGCCCCTTCGACGGTCTCATCCGTGTCTCCCCCACCGCGATCCAGAACGTCGACGGACGGCTCTCGCACCTGCCCGACGGGTCAGGGCCGCCACCCTGCGGCGCGGACGGGCAGCCACAGCCGTGACTGGTGATCCCCGGCATGATGTCGAGCTCGTCGGGCTTGTCGGACACGGTTGAGGGGCCCTCCGGGGGATGAGGGACCCTCAGTCAATGATGGAGTAAAGACGGACGACACGGTCGGTGTCGAAGATCGCGCCTTCGGCGCCGGAGACGACGGGCGGTTGACCGGGTTCGGCCAGCTGCCATCGCCAGAGTACTGAGTCGGTTTCATGCTGAGGGGCTCGTTGTAGGTCGAAGCGCATGGTGGGGCTCATCCTGGCTGCCAGGTCGTCGATGCGGCGGGTGAACTCGTCGCGTCCACGAACGGGGCCGTCCTGGTCTACGTAAAGCACGTTCGCGTCGAAGAGCCGCCCGATCGCCGCGTGGCGGCGGTCGGGATCGCGTTCGTTGGAGACCTCGGTGAGGTACGCGTCCGGGAAGGTGTCGATGTTCATCGCCTCACCTCATCGAACGTCACCGGTTCTTGGCTAGAGGATTCGCTTCGCACTTCAGATTTCGGCCTGGGAGCGTCCGAATCTCTCGGCACGAGCGGGGTGATGCGCCCCGCTAGGGTGCGTCCAAATGGAAGGCGCTGTTGGTCATTTCTCATCGTCACGCCGAGTTGAACGAAGCTGTCAGGTCGGCCTGACCATCGATCAGGTTGACGAGGCGCCCGACCCGGCCGGCGATTCATGTCCACCGTCATGGCGTCGGCGAAGACGCCGCGGACGCCTCCTCCAGGAGTCCCCAGCTCGCATGTCCGCCATGACACGGATGGCTGTCGGCGACGCCTACGCAACTCTCGGTCCCCTTGTGTTGGGGCGTGGTCTTATCGGTGCTCTGGTCCCGATGGTGTCAGTTGATCCGCAGCCAGTGCAGCGACGTCTGCCGGGCGAAGATCACGGGTACTATTTGCGGTCCGCGACGGTGTGGTCAACCGCTGGTGATGGTCTTTGAGGGTTTTCGTCCTCGGCGTTCCAGCCGGTTGGGCGAGGATTCAAGGAGAGTCGACGGATGGGGGACGAGGATCGATTGCTGGACGGGTTCAGCCGCCTGGTCCGGCGCCTGCTGGAGCGCGCGGACGCCGGCGACGACGCCAAGCCGCCCCGTGACGTGCTGGCGGCGCATCTGGGTGGGCCGCCGGAGCGGATGCCGCTCGCCGGAACCCCGGCGCGGGTCGCTACCGCCGACCTCCTGACCTCCCGGTGGTGGACGTCTGAGCACCGGTAGTAACACGCTCAAGGGTCGAGGTGCAAGCCGTCATCCGGCGCGATGCCTGCGCTTGGAAGGCGGAACGCGAGATGCATCTGATCACCCCCGACATCGCGGGCCGACTGCGCGCAGCCAGCCGCTACCAGCGGATCAAGGGGCGGGTCTCAGATCGCTGCGTCGGCTCGTAGAGGCTGAGTCGGAACGGCCACCCGCTGGTCCACCTCGGCATCCTGATCGAGCACCCAGGTCTCGGTGTAGACGGCGACGTACAGCCGCAGGCGACCGGCCCCGGAGACCCACTCACGCGTCGCCAGGTCGATCCCTTGAGCTGCCGACCGTCGGTTGACAACCGCCAGGCCCTCGTCGATGTGATCGTCGCGACACCGCCCAGCGTGGGCCATGGCGTAGAAGGCCGCGCCGCCGTGCGGCGCAGCGGTGGAGTCGAACACGGTCAGCGCGACCTCGGGCCGCTGTTCGAGGAACTGAGAGTGCCGCGACCCCGGCCAGGACAGCCAGTACAGCCGATCCAGGCCGTCCGGGGCGAACCACACCGGCGTCACCCACGGGCTCCCCACGGGGTCCGCAGTCCCCAGGATGGCGTACGAGTTGCCCTCCAAGAGCTCACGGGCGTACGTCTCGATGTTGATCATGCTCAGTGGACCCGGGCGGTGGCCGAAACTCATCGATGGCCACGCCGGTCCGATCAGCCGAGCAGTTGGTACAGCCCGGAGATCTCGGTCGACCGCTCCGGCACCGCGGCCCGAGGACCACTGGGCAGTCCGTCGCCTGGCGACGCCGAGGATGAGTCCGCTGCGACCTGGCCGTGCCGCAGGATCGCGCACAGATCCTCGGTCGTGAGTGACCCCGCCATGCCTCGCTCACCCCGGCAGCGTGGAGACACACGCTGGCGCCACCTCGTGCTCACGGGGGGCGCCTCTAGGTGTGTCTCAGCATTGCTAGGGGTCGCACGGTTGAGCGCGTCGGGGGACATGCGGCCGCGACACTCGTGGGGGCCGCCGGTGCGGGGCGACGATGGGGCGGCGCCGGTAATGGCGACGTGGCTGCTGTCGCGTCCGGTCAGCACTGACGGGGTGCGCGCTAGCTCACATGTAGCGAAGTGAGCGGGCAGGACCTGTGGGTCCAGTCTGTCGGCGCGGGTGCGGACGCTCTGCGACCGGCCAGGGCCGGTGTGGTGCTGGCGTGTCGCCTTGGGGTTGGCGGCGGGGTGGTCCTGCCCGAGTATCTGTTTCTGGGTGGGTGGGGGTGGCGTTCGCCAACCCGTCCTCGTTGTCCGGGGTCGACAGTCGCAGTCAGTCGTTCAAGCGTGGCGCGCTCTTGGGGTGCGTCAGTACCCGGCGAGGGCTCGTTTGGGTTCGCACTGGTTCAGGTCGGTTGCGAAGCTTGGCTCGCAGCGTCGTCGCGACACGAGCTGGCCTCCTAGAGTGCCAACACTGCAAAGGCGTCCTTCTTGGCGATCCGGATGCGCTACTCCTTCTCGCGGACCTTGGCGCGCAGCTCGACGCGCAGGTTCCGGACGCCCAACTGGGCCGGCGGGACGCTCCTGGCCGAGCACTACCGGCGGAACAGGTCGCATTTGTAAGCGGCGTCGTTGGCCTGATGGATGGTGCCGAAAATCCGCGGAGTGAGGAAGGCGTAAATGTTGATTCCGAGCGTGCCGCGCCCAGCGTTGGCGGGGGCGAAAAGCAGGTTGGCCAGCCCGGCGCTTGGGGTGATGTTGTCGTCGGTGATGCGGCTGTTGGCGAACCAGTACGGTGCGGGGACCGCACGCTGGCCGATGAAGTAGTCGTGAGGTGCATTCACCGAGGCGCTGAGCGGCTGGCCCCCCCAGACGTTGACCTGTACGTCTCGTGCCGAGTCGAACTGGCACGACATGGACTGGGCGCTGCGCTCGGGAGTCCCCCGGATGAGCCAGGGGTAGACGGTGGGGACGAGGGTTTCGGCTGCGGACTGCTTGACGGCGAGGGAGAGCGTGGCGACGGCGGGACCGGTGTCGGGGGGGAGGCGCCATTGGGGGTTGGCGAGCTTGTCGTCTACGGCTTTCATCTTTCCGAAGTCGCTGATGATGAGCATGGAAAGGCCGTTGATACTGCGGGAGGTGGCAAGGAGCTGGGCGGTGGCTTGGGCGCCGAGCTGGTCGGCTCGGACCTTGACATCGCTGGCCAGCTGCGGCGGACCGGTGGGGGTGGTGAGGTAGGCGGAGAGCCCGAAGCTCGCCGAGAGTCCGGCGGCGACGGCGCTGACCGGGGGGCCCGCGAGGCCGCCGACGGCGACGATCTTGCCGATCAGTCCGAGGACGTACGAGGTTGTCGCTGACCCGCCGCCGCTGCCGATGGCAGCGACGAGGGCGTCGGTGATGGCTTTGGTGTCGATGGTTCCGCTTTGGGCGGCTTCACCGAACGGCTTCTGGAGGCCGGCGAAGTAGGTGCGGATCCGGTTGACCATGGACAGCTCTTCGGTTAGGTGTCTGCGGACGGCGGTGTAGTCCGCGGCGGTGAACCCGCGGCCGTCACCGGGGTAGGTGTTCAACGGCTCGGAGGCGAGGTCGGTGCTGGCCTGGGCGAAGCTGGCGCCGTAGTTGGCGTAGAACTCCGTACGGACCGAGCACACCGGTTGGACATCTGCGGCAGCGCATAGTCGCAGGGCCCGGCCGAGGTAGGCGTCGGCGGCGGCGGTGCCGGCTGCGGTCGTGCCGGCGGCGCCGTCGGTGTAGGCCGGGAAGGCCTGCGGGGTCTGGTACGTGATGTCGACGAGCTGGGTGTTCACCCCGGTTGGCGCGCCACCAGAGACGGGGGTAAAGACCATCTCGCGGTTACGGGAGAGGCTCCCGGCGACGTCTCCGCGGCCGTCGAGGTCCGTGTTGTCCTGCAGGACGGTGCTGCCCTCGACAGCGGCCTTGGGAGTGACCAGGCTCCCGACGAGGGAGTACATCGACTCACCGCCGACGGCGCCGAGGTTGTTGAACGCCAGACGGTTGCCGCCGAGCCGCTCGATATCCTTCGCAGCGTCGCTCCAGCTGTCGTCCATGGGGGTGGGATGTCCCACGCTGCGTATGACAACAGTGCTGCCATAACGCTTCTGAGCGTCGGCGACAAAGGAGGCCAGCACCGTCTTGAAGGCGAACTGGGCCCCACGGTCGTTCCCGGTCCCGTTCGTCTTCACCGTCTGCTTGCCGTCCAGCCGCAGGGCGTTGTCGAACGCGAGCAGAAGGAACCCGGACTCGCCCTGCGCGAAGGTCTCGGTGCGGTAGGTCTGGTGGTCGAAGACGACGGAGGCCACCCCGGGGGTCGTCGAGGTGTTGGTGGTGTTGAACGTGGGGTACTCAGCCGTGACGACTCCGTACAGGTTGTTCGCGACGTTGACCTGCAGGTAGCCGAAGACATTGCCGTCCGGCTGGGTGCCATGGTCGATGCTGATGTAGGCCCCACCGTCGCCTCCGGGCACACCGACCACCGAGAACGCTGCGCCGTTCCTCAGCAGGGTCACCTCGTCGTCGGTGAGGTCACGTCCGCCGAGCTGCTTGACGGCCGTCTTGAACGCCGACGTGTTACCGGCGTCGGCAACGATTCCCTTGAAGCTGCTGACGACCATGAGGTAGTCGCCGCGCCCGGAATACTTCGCGGCGAGGGCCCCCAGCTGGCTGGTGCCCGCCCGGTTGACGGTGCCGTACTCGACGACCTCGCGGGTATGCCGGTTGATCACGGCGATCGCGAAGTTGTTGCCGTCGGAGGTGCGCGGCACGTCGTTGTTGTCAACCCGGATCAGGGCTCCGCCGGCGCGGGACAGAGCCTCGAACGGGACCCCGATCGGCTTGTCCGCTGGACGGCCGGGCACCGCCGCGAAGCTCCCGAATGGCCCGGACAGTCCCCCCGCGACACCTCCCGGCAGCGTCCCCGAGGGGCGGCCTCCGTTCCCGCCGCCGACGGAGGTCCCGGTTCCGGTCCCGGTTCCTGGGGTTCCGTTCCCGCCGCCGACAGAGGTCCCGGTCCCGGTTCCTATCCCGGTTCCTGGGGTTCCGTTCCCGCCGCCGATCGAGGTCACGGTGGGGGTTCCTGGGGTTCCGTTCCCGCCGCCGACGGAGGTCCCGGTCCCGGTTCCTGTCCCGGTTCCTGGGGTTCCGTTCCCGCCGCCGATCGAGGTCCCGGTGGGGGTTCCTGGCGTTCCGTTGCCGCCGCCGACGGAGGTCCCGGTGGCGGCTCCGGAGGTAGCGTTCCCGCCGCCGACGGAGGTCCCGGTGGCGGCTCCGGAGGTTCCGTTCCCGCCGCCGACGGAGGTCCCGGTGGCGGCTCCGGAGGTTCCGTTCCCGCCGCCGACGGAGGTCCCGGTGGGGATTCCTGGGGCTCCGTTCCCGTCGCCAAGCAACGTGCTGATCGGCCTGGGGCTGCCCTGCGCGAACGCCGGCGACGCAAGCGGCACCACTAAAAGACCGAAGGACACGCACGCGGCCACCGCGAGGTGAACGGCCGACCGGGGCGGCTGAGGGAATGGTTGGCGGAGCGCAAACATCAAGCGGCCTCGTCATCTGCTGCGTCGGCACCGGAGCGAGCATGCCGCGGCGGGCCGATACTGACATCTTCCTGCCCGCCTGGTCAGGTTATCGGTACAAAATGCCGCGATCAGGCTGAATAAGGACGAAGCTGGCACGTCGCATACCGTGATGTGAGATTCCCGCGAATGACACAGTGCCCACACGCTGCACTCGCGGTCGTCACTACGTGCATTCGCGACTGGGGCCGGGCCGTGGCCGCGTGAGAGGTCAGGAAGGCCTACCGACACGACGTGCACTGACCGCCCCCTCACCGGCCGGACCAGTCAGCACGACAGATCGCGCGTCTCGGGGACCGAGCTGAAACCAGATTCCCATCACCCGGGCTCATGCGCCGATCAACGACAAACCTGCGCCACGGCTTCCGCCAGGACGCGGTGCACGGGGGAGTGGCGCCCTACCGGCCCCACTCACTCGGTGGGGCTACCCGTTCGTCGCGGGCGACGCGGACGCGGCTCTCCTCGACGTCCTGGTCGCCGTTGCGGCGGGGGTCAAGGAGCGCGCCCACCCCAGTCATTCGAGGACCACTTCAGCGAGGCCGGCCTCGTCCTCCGGTCCCTCAGCCCGTTCGCGCAGGACCATGTGGGCTGCACGATGTGCGGCGAATGGCCACGCCTCGCCTCGGGTGCGCGGCCCCTCGGGTATGTGCGCTTTCGCGTCAGGACCTGCAGAAGTCGGCTACGGCAGCCGCGACCGTCTCGGGATCTCCTTGGTCGATGCCGAAGTGATCGAGGGCCCTGAACTCGGTGGTGTGGCTATCTGGGAGCACGTTCGACAGGCCGGCGGCGGCGACGCCGACCCAGCTCATGCCGGAGCGGCCGCCCGTCATGACCAGGACGGGGGCCTGAATCGCTGCGTAGGCAGGCAGATGGTCGTCGCAGTCGTGGACCGCGCGGTGTTCAGCAGCGTTCTGCCCGAGGAGCGGGTACATCGTGGCTCGTCTCTCAGCCGAGACGAAGCGCGGCAGCATCAGCTTCATGAGCCAGAGCGGGGGGCGGCGGGCACGGTCCGGGCCGGCTCCCTTGGAGAAAACGGCAAACGCGTCGGAGGGCTTGCCGGCAGCCAGCAGCGCTTCGTAGCGCTCCAGCCACCGTGTCGAGATCGACCCGGCAACCGAGACGGCCGGCTCGTAGAGGGCGATCCGATCGAACACGGGGTTCTGGCGGGCGGTTTCCAACGCGACGAGACCCCCGAAACTATGGCCCACGACGACCCGTGCCCCTGTCTCAGCACGAACCGCCAGCAGATCCTCACCTTCACGATCGATGGTGTATCTCGCCCCCTGGGGCCCACTTCGCCCACGCCCCCTGCGCTGAAGCACATGGACCCGCATGTGCTTCCCCAGCGCCTGGGCGAACCGGCGGTAGTCCTCGGCGGTGGCCAGGACCCCCGGAACGACGATGGCGGCGGCGCCGCTGCCGATCGAGCAGTACTCGATGGGAGTGCCGTCGGCGGAGATGGCCAGCCGGCTCTCCAGGCGTTGCACACCCTCCGCCTCGCGCGGGTGAGTCATCACAGGACGGTCCCTTCGATAGGTCCTCTGGACCGCAGCCGCCCGGGCGTCGACGGCTGTGGCGGTGGTGGCGGTGGTGGCGGTGGTGGCACCGCCAGCTGACGGGCGAGCGCCGTGATGCTCTTCGTGAACCCCTCGATGTCCAGGCCCGCCTGGGTCATGTCGTCACGCAGCAGCGTCTCCAGTTCCGCGCTGGCCGCATCGACCATCGTGCGGCCGAGTGGCGTGAGTCCCACCAGCCGCTTCCGCCGGTGCGTCGGGTCGGTGTTGACGGTCAACAGTCCCGACGCTGACATCCGCTCGAGCTGTCGGCTGATCGCGGCGTCTGAGTGGTTCAGGCGCTGCGCCAGCTCGTGCTGGACGACCGGGGCAGACTGGGCCAGCACGATCAGCAGCCGCCCCCAGCTCAGCGAGATGCCGTACTCGCGCCTCAGCACCTCGTCGGCCCTACGGTCCATCAGCCACACGACCTGATGCAGCCGCAACGCCAGCCCGCCGTCCTCCACCAGCTCATTCTTAACTAGTCAATATTGACATGTCAAGACTGCGCGGGATGCGCCCCTCCGGGTTCGGTAGGCCGGCCTGCGCACGCCGCCCCCGAGCCAGGCCACCACGTACGCCAAGCCAACGACCAGCACCAGGGCGATGAAGCCCAGGGGAGGGCCACCCGACCTGTCTACCCATCCACGATCGCCCTCAGCGCCCGAATCCATCCGAGAAACGGCAGCGCGCCACGTCGACGGCCGGGCCGACCATGGGACAGCCGGGGGGCGCACATTAGCCTCGCCGCAACGGAATGAGCTGTTGGGGTGTCTGAGAAGTACGGAACGAAAGAAGGCGGGGTTGCCTGACTGACAGCGGCCACGAGAAACTGCCCGGAGGCGGCCATTTAGCTGCCCGGTGGCGGTCATGAAAGTTGCCCACTGACGGTCATGGGATCTGCCCGACACGACGTTCGTCGGCCTGACCGCTTCCCGCGGTTGAGGCCCCTCCTCGGGTGCGCTGGCGGTGCTGATGCGCCGACGCCCCCGAGGAGGGACACACGTGAAGTCTGCAGAGGAGATCATGGAGATGTTGGAAGCATTCGACCTGACGGGGTCCTTATCGCGACGCCGCCGAGCTGGCCGGGCTGTCTCGCACCACACCGTCGGCGCGCTATGTCGACCGCCCGCGACGCCGGCGGCCGGCTCGACCGGGCCGCGGCGCGCCCGTGCAACTGATCGATGCGTTCCTGCCGAAGCTCGAGGAGTGGATCGAGAGGTCGCAGCGGCAAGCTCCGGGCCGACGTCGCGCACGACAAGCTGAGGGCTCTGGGGTTCACTCGGTTCGGAGCGCACGACCCGCCGGGCGGTCCGGGCGGTGAAGGCTGGCGTTCGCGGCGGGCCGGGTGCGGGTGCACCGGCCGTGGGTGACCGAGCCGGGCATGTGGCTGCAGTACGACTTCGGGGACGGCCCGGTGATCGACGGGCGCAAGACGGTGCTGTTCTGCGCCTGGCTGGCCTGGTCACGGTTCCGGGTGGTGCTGGCGTTGCGGGACCAGCACCGCCCCGTCGGTCTTCGCCGCCCTCGACGTCACGCTGCGGCGGCTGGGTGGGGCGCCGACGTATCTACTGACCGACAACGAGAAGACCGTGACGGTCGAGCATGTGGCCGGGATCGCCGTGCGCAACCCGCAGACGGTGGCGTTCGCCCGGCACTACGGAGTGACCAGTGCTGACCTGTGTGAGCCGGCGGACCCGGCGACCAAGGGCGGGTCGGAGTCGACCGTCAAGCTCGCCAAGGCCGACCTGGTCCCCACCGACACCAACCTGCTCGGCGGCTACGGCTCGTTCGCCGAGCTGGAGCAGGCGTGTGAGGTGTTCTGCGAGCAGGTCAACGCCCGGGTCCACCGGGTGACCCGCAGGCGCCGGTCGAGATGCTCGCTGAGGAGCAGTCCCGGCTGCACCGGCTGCCGGCCGCCCCGCACACCGTCGCGCTCGGGGTGACCCGGATAGTGCCCGCCAAGACGCCGATGGTGAGCCTGGACGGCGCGCAGTACTCCGTCCCGCACCAGCTGCTCGGGCAGACCGTCTGGGTGCGGGTCCACGGCCAGGGCCCCGATGAGCAGGTGGTGGTCGTGCACGTCGGGCCTCACGGGCCGGTCGAGGTCGCCCGGCACCTGCGCGCCCAGCCGGGTAGTCCCGAGGCTCGACGACGGGCACTTCCCGCCCGCCCCGGCCGGGGCGCTGCACCGCCAGCCTGCCGCCAAGAGCGCGGCCGAGGCCGAGTTCCTGGCGCTCGGTCAGGGCGCCCGGTTGTGGCTGACCGAGGCCGCCGCGGCCGGCGCAACCCGGATGCGGGTCAAGATGGCCGAGGCCGTCGCACTCGGGAAGCTGTTCGGGGCGACCCGGGTCGACTGGGCGCTCGGGCACGCCGCTGTCCATGGCCGGTTCGCCGAAGCCGACCTGCCTTCGATCCTGGACCACCACCGGGCGCCGCCCAGGGCTCCAGGCCGGGCCGGTCTGCGCGGCCAGCGAGCACGGCGCAGCCTCACCCAGGGCACCGCCGCCTGGGCCGCCCTGGGCGCCACCGACGGCGCGGTAACCGTCACCGGTCTCCCCGCCGGTCGGGGGCATCCGACGACGCAGGCAGTGGCGACGTGAGTTCCAGCCGTCCACAGCTTGCCGGCGCGGCCGCCCAAGACGGGCCATCGCGACCTCGCCGTCCCGCGACGGGCGTCCCGACGCGCCCCGGCGCTCCCGGCCGACCTGGAGGCGGTGCTGCGCCGACTGCGCCTGCCGCACATCCGCCGCCTGGCCCCGGAGGTCCTGGCGACCGCCCGAGCCCAGCGCTGGGAACCGGTCGAGGTGCTGCGGGCCCTGTTCGGCGCCGAAGCCGCCGGCCGGGAACGGTCCGCGCTCGCCACCCGCCGCGCGCAGCCGGCGTTCCCCACCGGCAAGACCTTCGACGCCTGGCAGCCCGGCGACCTCGTCAGCATCCCCGCCCCGACCCAGCAGGCGCTACGGACCCTGGAATGGGTCGGCCGGCGAGGAGAACCTGGTCGTCTGCGGGCCGTCCGGGACCGGCAAGACGTTCCTGCTCGAGGCCCTCGGCCAGCACGCCGTCGAGGCCAGGACTCAAGGTCGCCTGGTTCACCCTCGAAGACCTCGGGGTGTCCTGTGCGCCGGCACCGCGCCGACGACACCGTCACCAAAGCCATCACCCGGCTCCTCCGCGCCGATCTCGTCGTGGTCGACGACATCGGCCTGCTGCCGGTCGGCCCGGACGCCGCCGAGGGCCTCTACCGGCTGGTGGACGCCGCCTACGAGAAACGCTCCATCGCGCTCAGCTCCAACCTGCACCCCGCCGCCTTCGACGAGCTCATGCCCAAGACCCTGGCCACCGCCACCGTCGACCGGCTGCTGCACCACGCGCACGTCTGCCAGACCAGCGGCGACAGCGTCCGGCTGTCCCAGGCCCTCGACCGGACACGGAGTGAGCCCCTTGAACTGAGGAGCAGGGCCGGTGGTGGCCAGCCTGGGCAGATCCCATGGCCACCACCGGGCAGATCTCGTGACCGTCACCGGGCAGCTCTCACGACCGCCTCTGGGCAGAACTCAATGGCCCTTGACACCTGACTGCGTCGCGATTCTCGCGTTGAGCGCGACCTTCCTCCTGGGTGGATGCGCAAGCGACAGCACCGGCGCCGGCGACGCCCGCAGGCCCGCCGCAAGCGACGCCGCTGCCCTACCGTGGTCAGGTTGCCCCAGCGTCACGACCACGCCAGGGCACGGAGTGGCCGTGGACTACGCGGACTTCATCCGGGCCAACGGACTCTTGTACCAAGTCGACCAAGCAACAGGCCTTCCTCCGGTATCCGTCGCTGCTCCTGACATCGGTGCGGAGCAGTTCGGTGTCCGGTGCTCCTTGAGCCAGCTCAACGAGCAGACTCATGAGTTTCCCCCCGGGCCACGAGACGGTGACGCATCCTTCCTCCCTGCGGGAACACCCGTCTCTGCGATCAAGGGTTGGTCACCCCTGTGTCGTCTCGCGGCTCAACACGACGGGTCGTGGCATGTCTACCTTGCGCTCGACGAGCACTCATCACCGGCCAAGCCTCGGTCCTGCGCCGTAACCCCCACCAGCTGATGCTCCGAGCCGGATCCGCGCCGATCGTCCCTGTCGAACGTGTTGGCGGCGCTGGCACGACTCAATGCTGTCGGTAGCTTGCTACGGGATCAGCGGCTGTCCGCGCCGTCTGAGGTTGCTCCCCGATCCGGGCCGGGGGGACCAGGGGGTCGAGGGCGGTGTCGGGCCCCACGGGTTGCCGCCGCTCTGCGGCGCAACAGGGCGGCCTCTGGCTCGTTGCGCGTGAGATCGGCAGCGAGCAGGTATGCCTCGCGCGACTCCGCGGTCAGGCCGAGGAGCCCGAGCAGGTGTGCGCGGACCGCCGGGACCTGTGGGTAGTCCCGCAGCGACGGTGCCTTCGCGACCGCGTTGACGATCGCCGGCCCGCCTGCAGGGTCACCGGCCATCCCCACGGCGACGGCGCGGTTGAGCTCAACCACCGGCGAGGGGGAGATGGTCGCGAGCGCCGCATACAGCGAGGTGATCTGCGCCCAGTCGGTTTCTGCTGGGGTCGGCGCGAGGGCATGGCAGGCGGCGATCGAAGCCTGGAGCAGGTACGGGGTGGGCGGCCCAGGCAGCCCGAGGGCCCGGGAGAGCGCCGAGGAACCGCGACGGACCAGCGTCAGATCCCATCGCCTCCGATCCTGCTCGAGCAGCGGGACTGGCGCGCCGGCGGCATCGACCCGGGTGGTCAGCCGCGAGGCCTGCAGCTCGAGCAACGCGTCCAGGGCCAGGACCTCCCGCTCCCCAGGGAGCAGCGCGGCCAGCAGCCGGGCGAGGCGGATCGCTTCGTGACAGAGCTCCGGCCGCGCCCAGTCGGGACCCGACGTCGCGACGTACCCTTCGTTGAACATGAGGTAGACGACCTCGAGGACCGACCCGAGCCGTTCCGCCATCTCCTCGGCCGGCGGCAGCTCGAAGGAGATGCCCTGGGTGGCCAGGGTCCGCTTGGCGCGTGAGATTCTTTGCCCCGCAGTGGCTTCCGGGATCAACAGCCCCCGCGCGACCTCGGTCGTGGTGAGGCCTCCGAGGAGGCGCAGCGTCAGGGCGACCCGTGACTCAGCGGTCAGGACCGGGTGGCAGGTGGTGAAGACCAGCCGGAGCAGGTCGTCGCCGATGTGGTCGTCCAGGAGGTCGTCCACGTCACTGACCCCCTCCCCGGATCCGTCGAGCCGGGCGTCGGAGACTGTCCGACCGACCTCGGCGAGCTTCCGTGCATACGTGCTGCGCCGGCGGACCAGGTCGATGGCTTGGTGGCGTGCAGTGGAGACGAGCCAGCCTGCGGGGTTCGGAGGAACCCCGCGAGCCGGCCATTGCTCCAGAGCGGCGACGAAGGCGTCCTGAGCGATCTCTTCGCCGAGCCCGACATCGCCCAGGACGCGGCTGCCCACGGCGACGACGCTGGCGGACTCCATCCGCCGCACCGTCTCCGCGGTCCGCCGTGCATCCGGTCTGGTCACGGGGCGGGCGCGGCCTCGAACACCTGCTGGACGTCGGCCTCGCCCTCCCAGCCGGCCCAGTGTTCCTGGTGGACCCGGACGAACCGGGTCGCCCACTCGATGGCTTCGTCGCGGGAGCGAACGTCGTAGACCGCGTAGCTGATGAGCTCCTTGGACTCGGCGAACGGGCCATCGGTCACGGTGAGGTGGCCGCCGGTGAGGCTGACCCGACCACCGCCTGCGCCCACCGGCATGAGTCCGGCGAAGTCGACGAGCGCCCCGGAGCGGGTCGCCTCCATGCCGAGGGCGGCGATCACCTCCATCAGGGACGCCGGGGGAGGGGTTTCGGGCTGCTGGCTGACCTTGAGGGTGGTGACGAAACGCATCGTGGGGCTCCTTGGGGTGTCGATGGAGTATGCAGGTGGGCTCAGATCACCGGCAGGCGTAGGTCGCCCGCGAATAGGTGTCGACGCCGAGCAGGCTCAGCCAGGTCAGCGCCGTCGTGATGCCGGCGGTGAACGCCGCGACACCTGCGCCCGAGCCGGAGGCGATCGTCGCGAACCCGCTGAGCAGGGCGACGGCCGCAACGACCGAGAAGGCGCTAAGGCCGCCGCGGTGCTCTGACGCATACCGGACCGCCATCACGATCATCGCTGCGGCGAGGGCGAGGAAGCCGAGTCCCGAGGTCATCAGATGGAGCGTTCCGTGGAGCGTCGGGGTCGCTGGCGTAGCCATCCCGACGGGGAAACCGTCAGCCGGGTCGGCCGGCAAGAAGCCCGCCAGCAGGACGCCGATGCCGAACACCGCCATGAGGACGGGCACTCCCCGGCCACCGCGGCCGCCGGCCAAGGTTCGGCGTAGCGCGACGGAGAAGGCGAGCGACATCAAGCCGATCGCCATGAGGTTCACGGTCTGGACCCAGCCCCACTCGCCGAGCGCCAGCTGACTCCAGGCGTGCCGGCCGAGGTCGAACCCGTCCCGGGTGAGCGCCTGAGCGAGCGAGACGCCGACGTAGGTCGGACCGGCAATGACGCCGTAACCGGCCAGCGAACGGGTGATGCGGGTGTTGGGGTCGGCACACGCCGCCGCCTTCGCGGCGTCACGCGCGGTGGCGGAGAGGGTTCGCGGGTCTATGTAGCTAGCAGTGGACATGACGGTGACTCCCTTGGGTCGCGGCCGTCGCGTTCGGACAGCCTCACCCCCTCCTCGAACGGCATCGTCGGTTTTCGACAGTGGGACGGGCCAGATTTTCGAGCGTTCCACGACGCGGGAGCTCACGCCCCAGGGACCACCATCCTGTCCGCCCTACCCCCGCCGACCTCAGCAACGACCTCGTCAACACCCCCGGCTCGACCCCCGTCGACCACCGGTGTTCCAGCCGGCAACGAGGCGACCCACGCGATGAGCGCTGCGCCCCACCCAGCACGATCCAACGATCCAGAAAGCTGCTGCTTGTCTCATTGACGTAGGTCATCGGCGAACAGCGACGGGTGCCGTGCACGGTCGATCAGGACATCCGACTCATTCGGTGTGGTCCAGGATGAGTCGGGTCGCTTCGTCGGGTGCGTCCCACTGAGGAAAATGACCGCACCCCTCGAACCAGTGCAACACCGCGTCCGGAAACAGCTGCGTCGCTCGTGCGGCTTGTCGCGGCAGGGTCACCAGGTCGCGACGCCCCCAACCGATCGTGACCCGGCCAGGCACGGTCCCTGCAGGGGCGCCGCGTTGCTTCGGCCCCTTGGTCAGGGCGTGCAGGGCGGCGGCAGTCGACGGGGCGTCGGCCAATCCGCAGACGTCCGGCAGCACGGTCTCCGGCGTGAGCGCCCAGGGCCGTGCCGACAGCTGCGCCAGAAGCACCGCCCTTCCCGCCGGGCTGGCGAGCAACGACGGCAACCGGTCACGCAGCGCGCGGACCAGGGCGATCGACGGCCGGAGCGTGGCCCCGAAGACGAGGAGCTCCCGGTCGCTCCAGAAGCCGCCGGGGTCCAGGGCGACGGTGTCACCACCGACGCCCCGCCGCGCGAGCTCGAGCACCATGCGGCCCCCCATCGACTGACCGGCCGTTGCCACCCCGTCCAGCCCCTGCTCGCGGATGAACTCCTCGACGGAGTCGGTCAAGGTGGCGATGGAGACCTCCCCCGTGAGAGGTGGCGTCTCGCCGAACCCCGGGAGGTCGACGGCGATCACCTCACGCCGCTCCGCGAGGTGCTCGATGATCGGGGCCCACGACCGCCACCCCGCGCCAAGCCCATGCACCAGCAACAGCGGGGGCCCGCTTCCACGCCTCACATGGTTCAACGTCATACCGGGACGCTAACCCGACGCAGAGTTCGGCGCAGATCCGGTCACTGCCAGGGAACCCACCGACCGGTCAGGCTCCACTCGCCGACGCGCGGCGCTAGGAGGCCAGATCCTTCCCCGTGCTGGTGACGGCAGGAAGGCCGCGCACCCCGATCGAGCAGCCGGCTGGCCGTCTCGGAGGCTCGGCGGACGGGGGAGTCGACCGACCGGTGTTCGGTGTGTCGTTCACGCCTGTGGCGTGGGGGTTCACGGTGATGGCGCGTCAGGGTCTGCACGTGTCGAGGGCTCTACGCCGCGCCCCCCGGGCGGCCTAGCCGGTGCGAGCCGGCTCGCCTGGTTGGGCGCGGTCCACCGCCAGGACGGCACCCGACACCAGCCGTCGACCCGCTGGACCGACCAAGGTGGCCGACAGGAACGCGCGGTCGAGGACGTCGAGCTCCGTCGACCGGTCGACGTCGGCGGCAGCGAGTCCCGCTCTGCCGTCCAGCCGGCCGGAGCCGAGCCAGACCCACCGCCGGTGCACCCGGCGAGCACCTTCGTCGTCACCGCGTGACGCCCGGCCGGCGTGACTACCGATGACTTCTGCGGCACGCACAGGTCATAGAGACATGGATATCGACAACCTTGGAGCAAGCGACGGCCTCCCACCGGTGGCCTGGGATCCCATCGTGGCCAAGCTCGACGCGCAGTCGGCCCCCGCGGCCGGCGCCATCAACGCGCGGACGACGTGGCTGGCGACGGTCAACGCCGACGGCAGCCCCCACGTCACCGCCGTCGGCGCCATCTGGGTCGAGGGCCGGTTCTGGTTCCAGACCGGCAACCAGACCCGAAAGGGCCGCAACCTCGCCCGTGACCCCCGGTGCTCGGTCGCCCTCTCGGTCCAGGACGCCGACGTCGTCCTGGAAGGCGAAGCGGTCCGGGTGACCGAACGGGAGACGTTGACGCGCGTCGCGGGGGCCTGGGCGGACGGCGGCTGGCCGGCCGAACCGGACCCCAGCGGATCGGGAATCACCGCACCGTTCAACGCCCCCTCCCAAGGGCCACCGCCGTGGAACGTGTACCGGCTCCAGGCCCGCTCGGCGACCGTCGTCTCATCCGCGGAGCCAGGCGGACTGACGCGGTTCCGGTTCTGACCGGGTCACCGGCGCTGCCGAAGGGGTGGTCCGGCGAACCCGGACCACCCCTCGCAGCCATCGAGCCGGTCAGGTCACCGGTGTGGCGGCCTTGACGAACTCGTCGGTGTAGGTCTTGCTGAGGTCGATGGACTTCCCCTTGACGGCCGCGTTGAAGGCCCCCAGGACGGCGAGACAGGTCGCGGGACCGTCGCTTGGCATGATCCCCGTGGGGTTGAAGATCCCCTTCTCGCTGTTCAGAGCCGCGACGTAGGCGTCCTTGCCGACGCCCTTGTAGTAGTCGGCCGGCATCTTGTCGGCGATCTCGGCTCCCGTGTGCTGCTGGATCCAGGCCAGCGTCGCGACATAGGCGTTGACGAGCTTCTGCACCGTGGCCTTGTTGTTGTTGACCCACTCGGTGGGCATGTAGAGCGACGTCGCGGGGTAGGTCCCGCCGAGCGCCTGCTTCGACCCGTCAGCGGTGCGCATATCGAGGAGGATGAACGCCGTTCCGTCCGAAAGAGCCTGTGAGACGGTCGGCTCCGTGGTCATGCCGCAGTCGATCGCCTTCTGCTTCATGGCGGCGATGAACGTCTGGCCGGCGCCCACCCCACGACGCGTGGTGGCCGTCGGGTCGACCCCGTTCTTCTTCGTGAGGTACTGCGTGAGGAAGTCGGTCGACGACCCCGTGTCGGTGATGCCGAGGGAGCGACCGCTGAAGTCGGCGGGGCTGTTGACGACACCCTTGAGGTCGGAGCGGCACAGCTCGACCTCGCCGGGGATCTGGAGCATCGACACCACGGACTCGGAGGTCTTGCCCTGGGCCTGGAGCGCGATGTTGTGGTCGTAGAAGCCGCCGACGCCCTGGACCTGACCCGCGAGCATGTTCTCGGTGGCGTCGCCGCCGGCGGGCTCGTCGACGAGGTTGACGTTCACCCCGATCTTGTCGTAGTACCCGAGCTGCTTGGCGAGCATGTACGGCAGGTAGATCTGCTTGCTGAGGCCGCCGACCATGATCGTGACGGCAGGTGCGTTGCCGTCGCCCTGCGTGGCACCCGCGGCAGGTGCCGCTGGTGCCGCCGAGCTGGACCCGGATGCGTTGTTGGCGCAGGCCGACAGGGCGGTGGTGGCGAGGATGGCAGTCGCGGCGACGGCCAGGCGGGACGTTCTCACAGTCTCTCCTTCGAGGGTGGTGCGGTGGCTGATGGGGATGACGGGTGGTGGCGCGGTTCGGTGTGCCGCGTGGCCTACTCGATGGCTGCGCCGCCGTGCAGCTGCGGTGGCCGCCACGACAGCAACCGGTTCTCCAGGGCGGTGATGAGCCCTTCGGCGGCCAGGGCGATGACGGCGACGAGCACCATGCCCGCGAGGACGCCGTCCATGTTGAAGTTGTTCTGGGACGAGCGGATCAGCAGCCCCAGCCCCTTGTTGGCGCCCAGGATCTCGCCGACGAGCGCGCCGATCAGGGCGAAGCCGAAGCTGATGTGAAGGCTCGCAAGGATCCACGTGAACGCCGACGGGAGCACGACGTCGCGGGTGACGCGCCACCGCGAGGCCCCGAGGAGGCGAGCGTTGGCGATGAGGTTGCGGTCGACCTCCCGGGTGCCCTGGAAGGCGTTGAAGAAGACCCCGAAGAAGACGAGAACGACGGCGAGGATGACCTTCGACTGGATCCCGAAGCCGAACGCCACGGTGAAGATGGACCCGAGGATGATGCGCGGGATGGAGTTGGCCGCCTTGAGGAATGGCGCGAACAGCTCGGAGAGGATGCGCACCCGGCCGAGCGCGATGCCGCAGACGACGCCGAGCACGGCGCCGATGACGAACCCGAGCACTGCCTCCTCGAGGGTCGTGACGATCTGGTCGGCGAGCGACCCCTGGGGCGTGCCCACCGTGACCCACTCGACGAGCTGCTGCCACACGCCGACGGGGTCGCCCCAGAAGAACGGGTCGATGCGGCCGACGTGCACCCCGATCTGCCAGGCCCCGAGCAGGACGGCCAGGATGGCGGTGCGCAGCCCGAGCAGCCACCACCGGCGGCGGGCAGCCCTGCGGCGGTACGACGTGCCGGAGTGCGACGTCGGCAGCGGTCCGCCGGTCGGGCCGGCGGCGCTGGTCCGCGCCGGTCCAAGGGCCGCCGAGGTGGCCGTGGTCTCGTCATCCTGCGGCCGGTCGACGGCCGGAGGCGCGGTGGGACGGTCGCTCACGACGCCTCCCCGAGCCGGGTGGAGCGCGCGTACGCCTCTTCGACCTCGGAGCGGAGCGCCTCCCAGATCTGCTCGTACAGGCTGACGAAGTGCCGGTCGAAGCGGATCTCCTGGACCACGCGGGGCCGGGGGAGGTCGATCGTGAACTCGGCCTTGATCGTGCCCGGGCCGGCCGTCAGGACGACCACCTTGTCGGCCAGGGCGATGGCCTCCTCCAGGTCGTGGGTGACGAAGATGACGGCCGGCTTGGTCTCGTCCCACAGGTGCAGGAGCTCGGTCGACATGATGGAGCGGGTCTGCACGTCGAGGGCGCTGAACGGCTCGTCCATGAGTAGCACGCGTGGCTGGTTGATGAGGGTCTGCGCCAAGGCGACGCGCTTGCGCATCCCGCCCGACAGCTGGTGGGGGAAGCGGTCCTCGAAGCCCGTGAGCCCGACGCGGCGCAGCCAGTCGCGCGCCAGGGTGCTGGCGGCGGTGCGGCCGAGGCCCCGGTAGGTCGGGCCGGCCGCGACGTTGTCGAGCACGGTGCGCCAGGGGAACACGGCGTCCTGCTGGAACACGAATCCGGTCGACGTGTCGATGCCGGTGACCTCGTGGCCGTCGACGAGCACCGTTCCGGCGCTGGGTCGCTCGAGGCCGGAGACCAGGGTCAGGGTGGTCGACTTCCCGCATCCGGTCGGTCCGACGACGGCACAGAACTGGCCCTCCTCGACCGTCATCGACAGGTCCTTCAGGGCGGTGTACGTCCCGCCGTCCGCCGTGGCGAACTTCTTGGTGACACCTCGTAGCTCGATGGCCGGCATTCGGTGAAGCACCTCCTCCTCGTTGAGTCCCGTCAACGTAGGGAGGGGAGGGGCTCGGGGGCGCGCTTGTGCTGGTTGCCCGAGTTACCAGCGATGCCGATGGTTTTGTGCATTGCGTTCAGCCATGCTGATACGCGCTGACACGCGTTGATCGGCGCAGTGCAGACAGGGACGTCGCCGTCCCGCCGACGGTCAGGAGTCACATGCGGCTGGGGAAGACGCTGGCCGGTCGCATCCTCGTCGCGGTCCTCGGGATCGTCGTCGTCATGATGGTCATCGCCGCCGCGCTCGTCGCTCATCAGGCCGCGGCCCTGACCGACGAGCAGGCGGTCGTGCAGGCGCGGAGCATCGCCGTGTCGATCGCGGCCATGCCCGACGTCGCGGAGGCGGTCACCGGAGGCTCGACGGCGGCGTTGATGCCGGCCCTCGCGGAACGCATCCGCGTCGAGGCCCAGGCCGACTACGTCGTCATCATCGACGCCGCGGGCACCCGCTACTCGCACCCTCGGCCCAGCCTGGTCGGACAGCGGATCGAGGAGCCGGTCGTCGCCCTCGACGGCCAGATTCACACGGGCATCGACAACGGGGACCTCGGCCGGTCCGCCAACGTGCGCAGCCCCATCTTCGATGTCGCCGGGAAGCCAGTCGGTGAGGTCTCGGTGGGGATCCTGGAGTCGACGGTGAACACGCGGTCGGCCCAGCTGGCGGCGACGTTCCTGGTGAGCGGGGCGGCGGCCCTCGCCCTCGGGGTGATCGCGTCCTTCGTCCTGGCTCGGACCATCAAGCGGGTCACCTTCGGTCTGGAGCCGGCGGAGATCGTCGCCCTGGTGCAGGAACGTGAGGCGATGCTCCACGGGATCCGTGAAGGGGTGCTGGGGCTGGACACCCGTGGGCGCGTCAACGTCGTCAACGAGGAGGCGCGCCGGCTGCTCGACATCCCCGGTGCGTGCCCGGGGCAGGCGATCGAGGAACTCGTCGGGCCGAGCCAGCTGCGGGAAATCCTCACGGGTGCCGTCACCGGGCCCGACCGGGTGGTGGTCACCGACCAGCACCTGCTCGTGCTCAACCGGATGCCCGTCGCCGTCGGGGGGCGCCCGGTCGGGTGGGTGGTCACGATCCGCGACCGCACCGAGATGGAGGCCCTGCTCCGTCAGCTCGACTCGGTCACCGGTCTGACCAACGCCCTGCGCGCCCAGGAGCACGAGTTCTCGAACCGCCTGCACGTGCTCTCTGTGCTGCTCGAGCTCGGCGAGACCGAGGAGGCGGCCCGCTACAGCAACCAGCTGCGCGACCAGACGACCCTGGCGGCCGAGGACATCCGCAGCCGGATCGCCGCCCCGCTCGTCGTCGCCCTCCTGCTGGCCAAGACCACGGTGGCCGCCGAGCGCGACGTCGTCGTCCAGCTCGATCCGGACAGCCTCCTGGAGCGCACCGAGGTCGGAGCAAGCCCGCTGGTCACCGTGATGGCCAACCTCGTCGACAACGCGGTCGACGCCGTCGCCGACGACCCGCGGACGGCCGGGCGGCACCCCCGGGGGGTCGTGACGGTGCGCATCAGCGAGTCCGACGGGTCGGCCCACCTCCGGGTCAGCGACACGGGCCCCGGGATCCCCGACGGTCTCGCCGAAGCCGTGTTCGTCGACGGGTTCACCACCAAGCCGTCCCGCGGCGACATCCATCGCGGCGTCGGCCTCGCCCTGGTGCACCGGCTGGTGACCCGGGCCGGCGGCTCGGTCGTCGTCAGCTCGGACGAGGGCCCCCTCGACGGGGGCGCGGTGTTCGACGTCCGGCTGCCGGTCTCCGTGGGCGGGCCGGTCTGATGGACGACGCGATCCGCGTCCTGGTCGTCGACGACGACTTCCACGTCGCCCACGCCCACGCCGTGGGCGTCTCGCGGGTGCCCGGCTTCGAGGTGGTCGGCGAGGCGCACAGCTGCGCGGAGGCCATCGCGGCCGTCGCGACGCATACGCCACACCTGCTCCTGCTCGACATGTACCTGCCCGACGGGAGTGGCCTCGACGTCGTTCGGCAGCTCGCGGCCGATCCCGGCCCCGCCGGAGGGCAACCGGACTTCCTCCCGGTCACCGCTGCTCGTGACCTCGACTCCGTCCGGGCCGCGATGCAGCTCGGGGCGTTCTACTACCTGGTGAAACCCTTTTCGTTCCTCGCGTTACGGGAGCAGCTGGAGGCCTATCGCACCTGGACTCAACAGCTCTCCGGCTCCGCGGAGGCCAGCCAGGACGTCGTCGACGCGCTCTACGGCATCCGGGCGCGTCGACGGACCCCTCGACGCCCGCTGCCCCCGACCATGGCCAAGGTCCTCGAGATCGTCACCACCGCTGCCGGACCGATCGGAACGGCCGAGGTGGCCGACCAGCTCGGCGCCAGCCGTCCCACCGCGCAGCGGTACCTCGCCGAGCTGCTCCGCCGGCAGCTCGTGGACCTCGACCTCACCTACGGCGCCACAGGACGCCCCGAGCACCGGTACCGCCCACCCGCCCGGAGGTCCTAGGTGTGGCTGGGCTCGTCGCAGCCGCACGACTCGCGAATCATGAGCTCGCCCTTGATGCGGGTGGCCAGGGTCTGGGGTTCCGGCGTGCCGATCCGGAGTGCGTGGCTGACGGCGAGCTGCGCGATGAGGGTGATCGGCTGTCGGAGGGAGGTCAGTCGGGGCCGGCTGTAGTCCGACTCGGCACTCCCGTCGAACGAGACGACCGCCACATCGCCGGGCACGTCCAGTCCGCCCTCGTGCAGGGCCCGCAGCACACCGACGGCCAAGAGATCAGAGGCAGCGAAGATCGCTCTCGGAGGCGGGCCCACCTGCAGGAGACGGCGGATCGCTTCGTAACCGCCCTGCCGGGTGAAGGTGGTCTCAACGACGGCGCCGGGTGTCAGGCCGGCCACACCGAGAGCCCGGTTCCAGCCCAGGCGGCGGGAGTCGACCCGTTGGGACCGCGGAGGCCCGGTCACCATGGCGATGTCGCGATATCCGTGGTCGACGAGGTGGCAGGTCGCCTGGAAGGCGCCGTCCTCGAGGTCGGTGGTGATGGAGGCGATGCCGGGGATGGTGATGGCGTCGTCGATCAGAACCCGTGACGTGCTCCCGGTCGCCGCCATGGCGGCCAGCGAAATCGGGTCCAGCGTCGTGGCGGCGATGATGCCGTCGACGCGGCGGCCGACGAGGTTCACGGTGATGGACGTTTCGCGCTCAGGATCGTCGCCGGTGCTGGCGACGATGAGGTCGAACCCATGGGCGGCGGCGGCGGCCCCTACGGCTTCGCTCAGCTCGGCGAAGAACGAGTTCGTGAGGTCCGGGGCGATGAACCCGAGCAGCCGTGGCGACCCGGTGGTCAAGGCTCGGGCGTTGGCGTTCGGCTGGTAGTGCAGGTCGGCGACGGCTTTCCGCACCCGCTCCGCGGTGGCGGGCGCAACCCGCTTGGGGCCGCCGTTGATGACGTAGCTCACGACCGCCGTGCTCACCCCGGCCAGCCGCGCGACATCGGTACGCGTCACCGCGGCTCCACTCATGCGACAGCCCCTTCGGTCCGCACTCGATCTACACGCATAGATGAGCCTAGCGGACGGCAGTTGTGCTTCTCATCAGCATCTCAGCCAATCCCTTGCCACCGAGAATCTACCCAGGTAACCTGCGCCTCATATGTCGCGACAGCCTCGCGGCAGGACGGGATGGGGAGGACAGTGACGTCGCAGCGGGTGTTGCGCAGGGTTGATCTGGACGGGTTCCCTCGCATCGGCTATCTGGCCATCCGGGCCCTGCGCCAAGCCGGGTACGGCAGCCTCAGGCAGCTGGCCGGCGTGCCCCGCCAGCGTCTCGTCCAGCTGGAGAACGTGGGGCCGAAGTCGATTGCTGCCATCGAGGCCGCACTGGGCCAGCACCGCCTCTCCTTGGGCCATTCGACGGGGTTCGACCGAGGCTGAGCGGCCCGCCTGGACCACGGGCAACGCGCGTGCCGCGGCTAGCGCCACTGGTCGGGGAAGAACCGCTTGATGAACTGGTACGCGAAGGTGGCGGTAGGCGTCGTCGAGTTGGTCGACTCGTTGCCGACCGCCGCGATGGTGAGGTTCGCCGCGGCGTTGTGGAAGACCACCGAGCTGAACCCGTAGATGGCGCCGTTGTGACCGACGAAGTCGTGGACGCGTTCGCAGCCGAACCCGTAGCCGATGTCGATCTTGGCCCCGTTGAACCGGCGCGACCTGAGACGTTCCGCCTGCGTCGCCGGCTTCAGGAGGCTGCCGGTCGCGATCTCCCGGCCCCACGCGCGCAGGTCGCGCAGGGTGGAGATCATGGCTCCGGAGGCGCCCGGTACCGCGGGGTTGAGCTCGGTCACCGGCTTCGGCGGGTGGGCGGCGTTGGTGAACGGGTCGTCAGGGTTGTTCGGGTCGATGCCCTGAGGGACGTATCCGGTGGGATGGGGCGTAGGGATCGTCGTCGCGGTCGGCCAGCTGGTCTGAGTGAGGCCCAGCGGTGTGATGACGGCATCCGTGACGACAGTCTCGATCGGCGCGCCCGAGACCATGCGGACGATCTCGCCGAGGATGACGTAGTTCGAGTCGGCGTAGTAGAGGTCGGTGCCCGGGGCGAACATGGGCTGGTTGGCCTTGATGAGTGCGAGGGTGTCGTCGAACGTCCAGGGCATGGTCGGGTCGGCGCTCCACCGAGCGTTGAAGGCGACGTTGTTCGTGTACTCGTAGACGCCTGAGGTCATGTCGAGCAGGTTCCGGATGGTGATCGACGACCCGTTGGCGATGCCGGGGACGAACCGCTCCAAGACGTCGTCGAGCTTCAGCCGACCCGCGTCGACGAGCTGCAGGACCGCGGTGGCGGTGAAGGGCTTGGTGATGCTGGCGATCCGGACGAACGCGGCGGGGTCGTACGGGGTGCGCGAGGCGAGGTCGGAGTAGCCGCTCGTGCGGGTCCACACATCGTTCCCCAGCCACACCGCGCCGGCCATCCCCGCGATGCCGGTGGACGTGAAGATCTCGTCGAAGAGGGCGTTCAGCCGTGGTGTGGTGGCCGCATCCAGGGTGAAGGAACCGGACGGGGAGCCCCCGTCGGCGCTGGTGGTGGTCGACGCCCCTGCGGGAGGGCCCGACGGCGACGCACACGCCGACAGCAGGGCGGCGCCTCCGACGAGGGCTCCGCCGAGGAGGGCTCGACGTGATGGCCCGGTGGGGTTCGACGAGAGTCGGGGGGACATGGTTGCCTCGTGGTCGTGTCGGTCTTCGCCGCAGCGGCTTCGTCACGTCGAGGTTCGCACGGCGTCGAGGGGGTGCGCATCGGACCTGGGTCGGATACGACGCGACCATTCCCGACGCCACGCCCAGTGCCGTGGATCGGCTCAGCGGTTGAGGTACTGGAGCACTGCGAGGACGCGGCGGTGGTCGCCGGCTGCCTCGGGGATGCCGAGGCGGTCGTAGACGACCGAGACGTGTTGCACCACCGTCTTCTCACTGATCGACAGGCGGTCGGCGATCGCAGCGTTGCTGCGTCCCTCCGCGACGAGCGCGAGCACCCCACGCTGGCGGGGGGTCAGCGCCTGCACCGGATCGGTGGTGCGACGAGCGCGCTCGACCATGGCGGCCACGACCTCCGGGTCCAGCACCGTGCCCCCGTCACACACCTGACGGACCTGGGTACAGAACTCGTCGGTGTCGGCGACCCGGTGCTTGAGGAGATAGCCGACGCTCCCGGCCCCGTCGGCCAACAGCTCCGTGGCGTACTGACGTTGCACATGGTTCGAGAGCACCACCACCGGTAGCCCAGGTCGGATCCGCCGCAGCTCCAGCACCGCCTTGAGCCCGTCGTCGGTGTGCCCCGGTGGCATCCGGATGTCGCTGACCACCACGTCGGGCTGCTCCCGCTGCGCCACCTCGAGCAGCTCGGCGGCGTCCGCGGCCAGAGCGACGACCTCGAAACCACCCGCCTCGAGGACGAGGGCGAGACCCCTGCGCATCAGGGCCTCGTCCTCGCCGATCACGACACGCACGGCAGCAGGACCTGCATCCGGGTACCCGCTCCCGGGGGGCTGTCCAGGCGCATCCGTCCACCCAGCGCCTCGACGCGGTCGATCAGACCGCGGAGTCCGCCGTTCGGCGACGGAACGCATCCTCCGATGCCGTCGTCGGCGACCTCGATGTGCAAGAGGTCCTCGCTCACGCGGAGCGACACCTCCACCGCGGTGGCGCGTGAGTGCTTGAGGGTATTGGCCAAGGCTTCGGCGACGACGAAGAAGGCGGCGCTCTCCAGCGTCGGGTCGAAGCGCCCGATGGGGTCACTGCACCTCAGCTCGGTGGGGATCGGGAGGCCTTCGACGACCTCGCGGGTCGCCGCGACGAGACCCCGCTCGACGAGCAGGGCCGGCATCATGTCCCGCACCATGTCGCGCAGCAGGTGGATGGCCTGTTCGATGCCACCGCGCAGCTCCGTCGCCTGGTCCCTGGAGGGCCCGGGCGGCAACCTCGCGGCGAGCGCGCCGATCTGCATCGCCAGCACCACGAGCCGTCCCTGGAGTCCGTCGTGGAGGTCGCGCGCCACCCGGCGCCTCGAGCGTTCGTCGGCCTCGACGATCCGGGCTCGGGACTCCGCGAGCGCGTCCCGGCTGGCGACAAGCTCGACGACCAGCCGCTGCCGGTCCAGGGCGAGGGCCAAGGCATCGCCGGCGACCCTCACCAGCTCGGGGTCGTTCACCAGGGTCTCGTCGTAGACGATGGCCCCGACCCGACGCCCCTCGAGCCGGATCTCGGACGCGCGCCGGTCGGTCCCCGTCGCCGGCAGCTCGACGAGGTCACCTCCGAGGTTCGCGTAGGCCTGGTACGCCTCCAGCCAGTAGAGGATCTCGGAGGAGGGGTCGCCCAGGGCACTGGCGATCGCCGCCTTGACCTCGGCCCGGTCGCGGACCGCCGGGAGGAACCACCACGCCATCTCGGTCACCTCTCCCGTGCGCGCGTACCGTCCGAGGAAGACCCCGAGGAGGAAGGCGACGGGGACGAGGGCGAGAACGGCGGCCTGGATCACGAACCGGCTGATTGGGTCGAGGCCGACGAGGGGAGCGACCACCTCCGCGATGAGGGGGATCGAGGCGAGAGCGAACACGCCGTACCCAGCGACCGGCGCCAGGGCGCGCCGCACCGCCGGCGTGGAGGAGCGGTACCGCCGGACCACCAGCCAGGCCGTCAGGACCACGACGAGAACAGTCAGCCCGTGCTGCGCGTCGACCCCCAGCCGCAGGAGGTCCGGGCGGTCCGCGACGAAGAGTGGGGACTGGTCGCGTTCGCGCTCGAAGAGGTAGGACGGTGCCTGGAGCACGAGGGTGGTGATGTAGGTTAGCGCGATCACGGTGCGGGAACCCCGAACCGCGGTCCGGCCCGTCGGATAGACCAGCACCAGGTGGGCCACGGCCGCGAACGGCAACGTCGCGGTGATCTCACCCACGGCGAGGAGTGCCGGCAGCGTGGCGTTGGACAGCCCGCTGAGGAACCACGCGAAGCCACCGGCGATGAGGACGCCACCCACGCGGTTGCTGGGGCGCCGCCACCACGCCAGACACCCCATGCCGACGTAGAGCACCCCGAGCATGCAGGGGATCGCCACGACGCCGGCGATGTCGGGGTTGTCGGCGGCCAGCACGACGCCCTCGACGACCCCGACCAGAGCCCCGAGCGCGACGAGGCACCACAGCGAGGCCGAGGGTGCGCGAAGCCTCGACCTCAGCCGCGGCGGCAGGTCTGCGTGCGTCATCGGCGCGAGTGTTACACGCCCGCACCCCGCGCGGCGGTCATCGGCCGTACGGGAGACGGGCACCCGGCCTCGCCGCAGAGAAGGGCGCGTTGGGTCAGACGTTGACGAGCCGGAAGTCGCGGAGCCCGGTCTGCTGGCAGGCGACGGACTTGCTGCCCTCGACGACGCACGACACCGTCGTGCGCGACTCGTGGATCCGGACGAACCCGCCCGAGTTGATCGTGTAGGTGACGAGGAACCCCTCCGGAACGGTGAAGTTGAGCACGTCGAGCTCGTAGTTGATGGAGATGCTTCCCCCGGGGGTGACCACCAGGGGTCCCACGTTGCCGGCGAAGTCGCGCCCGTTGCCCTTGGCTGGATCACACACCACGAGCCCGACGGAGAGGTTGACCTTGCAGTGCCCACCGATACCCACGCGGGCATCCTTGAACCGCAGGAGCTGACCGGTCGAGTTGGCGACCGTGTAGGTGATCGGGTACCCGGCGGCCGAGGCACTACCGCTCATCGGGAAGACGAGGACGCCGGCGGTGAGGACCGTGGTGAAGAGGGCGACGGCGGCCGTCCGCGCCCAGCGGACCGGCTGACGAAGGAGACGCATACGAGCTCCGTATCGTGAACGGCCCGGCCGCCCTGCGCGGCGCCGTCAGCCCGGCGCCATTCTGCGGACGAAGGGGTCCCTGCCGCATCCGACCTGGGTCGGATGACCATGCCCCTCGTGGGCCGGTGGCCGGGCGGAACGGGCGCTCGCCCCTCCGGGCCGTCCCTACCGAGGCAGGTGCTCGAGGATCGACGGTCGACCCACGGACGGCGGGACGCCGCGCACCAGGGAGCGGCCGACCGAGGCCACCACCGGCGGGCTGAACAGCAACCGCGGCGGCCCCATGAGGTGGTAGACGGTCGAGATGGTGTGCAGGGAGGGCCGGTCCCCGGCGGCGCCCAGCCGGCTGAGCCGGCGGGTCCAGCGGGCCATGAGCCGCTGCCGGGCGTCCTGCGTGCCGGCGCTCGTGGGCATCCGCAGGTCTTCGCTGGTGGCGACGGCCCACGGCAGGTCGGCGACGGCCGCCAGGCGGCGTTGCAGGGCTCGGGTGGCGGCGACGGTCGGGGGCATGGCGGTGAGGGCGGTCCGCAGCAGCTCGGCCTGGCAGGCGGCCACGGTGATGCCCTGCCCGTAGACGGGGTTGAAGGCGCACATCGCGTCTCCGACGACGAGCAGGCCGGGCGGCCACTCGGGTGAGCGTCCGTACTCGAACCGCCGGTTGGCGGTGCTGCGGTGGATGGCGACGTCGCCGTCCGGCTCGAGGCCGTCGACGAGGTCGGCGACGCAGGGGTCGCGCAGACGGGAGAGGAACGGCGTGAACTCCGCAACGTCACGGGTCGGACGCAGGTCCCCGTACCCGACCGCACAGACGAGCCACCGGCCCTGCTCCACCGGGAGGGCGAGGGCCCCGGTGGGCGCCCCGGGAGTGGCGGCGACGACGACCCCCGTCGCGAGGGGCGCCTCGCCGCGGTAGGTGCGGCAGGCATACCCGAGAACCGCGTCGACACTCGCCGGCTCGGGCACGTCGATCCCGGCGTCGGCCAGCCACACGGGCAGCCGCGACGTGCGTCCGGATGCGTCGAGCACGACATCCGCGCGACGCGACGGGCCGCCGCGGGTCACGACGTCCCAGCCGCGACGGTCGCGACGCAGCCCAGAGACCGTGACGCCGGTCGAGAAGCGGATGCGTGGAAGGGCCGCCACCCGACCCCTCACCAGGTGTTCGAGCCGCGGCCGGGTGAGGGAGACGATCTCGTAGCCGTGGTCACCGCGGGGGAGCCAGCCGTACTCCCCGAGCCACGGCATCGACCCGGTGTTGAACCGGACGCCGCCCGCCTCCAGGAGCTCCCGTTCCAACCCGGGCAGGAGGGACTCCATGGCCAGCAGGCCGCGCCGGAGCAGCACGTGCGGCTGGCGGCCCTGTGGCACCCCGCGTCGAGGCGCCGGCTCCACGGGCAGCTCGTCCCGCTCGAGGAGGGTCACCTCGTGACCGGCCAGAGCCGCGGCCGCCGCCGCCAGCAGGCCGGCGAAGCTGGCACCGACGACCACCACGTCGGACATCGGCATCGGCCTCCCGCCGGGGACGACGAGCGGTCAGGCGGTGACGGTGATCTCGTGAACCTCGTCGGCCAGGTGTCCCGCGCGCTCGTGCACGCGCTGGACGGCCGCGGCGCTCGGTGCCTCGGAGAGGCAGAACACGTGGCCGGTCCGGGGGTCGGCCCACGCGTGCTGGAAGTCGACGCCCTCCTCACCCTGGAGGTCCAGGTCCGCCTGGTGTGCCGCCATCAGCTGCTCCGCGGTGACTCCCACCATGCTGGTGTGTACGTCCATGAACTGCGCCATGTCTGGTCCTGTCTCAGCGCTCATCCCCCCGGTGGACACCGTCGTCCACAACCCACCACGGTAGCGCCGCCACGCGTACGCGGCCGGGTTTTCGGCCGCCCTCCGCCCGACCTCCGGGGCCACCCCCTCGTCGCCGGCGACGTGCGGAGGCGGCCCATGCCCCCGCGACCTATGCTTGTGTTCATCGACCACCAGGGCAGGACCGTCATGCTCCGCCCTCGGCCTCCCGGGTTGCGGTGAGGATCGCGCACGTCAGCGACTTCTATCTGCCCAGGCTGGGCGGGATCGAGATGCACGTCGCTGACCTGGCTGAGCGGCAGCGTCGACAGGGGCACGACGTGCACGTGATCACCAGCACGCCGGGCCCGCCCGGCCCGGCACTGCACCGGGTGACGATGGGCTTCCGTCGGCCCAGCGCCCTCCACCCGTTGGCGTCCGTGGAGGGGCTCCGCACGCTGAGGGCTCTCGGCGTCGACGTCGTCCACGCCCACCTCGGCGTCGGGTCGCCGCTGAGCTTCCTCATGGCCCGGTCCGCCGCCCGAGAGGGTATGCCCACAGTGGTCACGGTCCACTCGATGTGGGCTGGAGTCGCCCCCGTGGTCGTCGTCGCGGACGCGCTCGGTGGATGGTCCTCCCTTCCCATCGCCTGGACCGCGGTCAGCGAGGCCGCCGCCGCGCCCGTCCGGCCGCATCTGCCGCGGAATGCACCGATCACCCTGCTGTCGAACGGGATCGACCAGGACGGCTGGCGTATGCCCGGTGCCCCGGATCTGCCGGGCCAGCTGAACCTCGTCGCGGTGATGCGGCTCGCCCCGCGCAAGCGGCCCCTGGCGCTCCTGCGCATGGTCCGCCGCGCCCAGGCCACCCTCGAGCGAGCCGGGGACCCGACGCGGCTGCGGCTGACCGTGGCCGGCGACGGCCCGCAGCGAGCGTCGATGGAGCGGTACCTCGCCCGGCACGGCATGTCAGACGTGGTGCACCTGGCCGGCCGGTTGGACCGGTCGGACATCCGCAGCCTCCTCAGCCGCTCTCACGTGTTCCTTGCACCCGCGGACCTCGAGTCGTTCGGGATCGCCGCGCTCGAGGCCCGCTGTGCCGGGCTACCGGTCGTCGCCAAGCAGCGGGGTGGGATCGGCGAGTTCATCGGGCACGAGCGGGAGGGACTGTTGTGCGCGTCCGACCACGAGATGGAGGACGCCGTGGTCCGCCTGGCCCGTGACCCGGGGCTGCGCCGTCGGATCGCCGCCCACAACCGCACTGCGGACTGTCACGTCGCCTGGGACGCGATGCTCTCCGCCACCGACCGGGTCTACGACCGCGCCCACCAGCTGCAGAACGGCGCCGCGCGGAGCGACCGGGCGGGCGTGACCGCTCAGGCGAGAGGATCCCGGTCGTGAGCCTGCTGGGCGTGGTCGTGCTCTCGTTGGGCTCGGCCGCCTTCTTCTCCCTCGCCACGGCCCTCAAGCACCGCAGTGCCGGCCAGATGCCCCATCTCGAGCGGTTCAACGCCAGTGACCTGGCCGGCTTCGTGCTGGCGACGCTGCGGCATCCGCTGTGGCTCGGCGGCATCCTCGCCGACGTCGGTGGCCTCGTTCTCCAGGTCGTCGCCCTGCACGTGGGTGCGCTTGCCGTGGTGCAGCTCCTCCTCGTGGTGGCGGTGCTCTTCTCGCTGGTCGTCGCGCACTGGATCGCCCGCACCCGGATCAGCCGCCGTGAGCTCGCGCTGGGGCTGGTGCTCGTGCTCTCGGTCGCCGGCTTCCTCTTCGTCTCCGGCGTGCTGACCGCCCAGGCGGACCAGCCCGACCGGCTGCCGGCGATCCTGGCCGGGGTGGCCATCCTCGGGGTGGTGGTCAGCCTCGTCGCCGCCTCCCGCCGCTTCACCCGCCGGAAGTGGGGCTCACGCCGCGCGGCGGCCCTCCTCGGGGTCTCCGTCGGGATCATCTACGCCGGAACCGCGGCACTGATCAAGACCTGCACGGGCATCGTCAGCGCGCACGGGGCGCCGTCCCTCCTGGTGAGCTGGCAGCTGTACGCCCTCGTGGCCGCGGGAGCCTCCGGGCTCTTCCTCGCCCAGATGGCCTTCCAGGCCGGACCCCTGGCCGCCAGCCTGCCTGCCACGGCCACCGCCGACCCGCTGGTCTCCGTGGTGCTCGGTGTGGCGGTCTTCGACGAGCAGCTCAACACCGATGCCTCCGCCCTCCTTCTCTCCGCCCTGTGCCTGGTGCTGCTGCTGGTCTCGGTGACGCAGCTCAGCCGGGTCCGAGCCGTCGTCGAGCAGTCCGTCCCTCACGCGGCGACCGCCGGACCGGGCGCGCCCTGACGCCCCGATCGGCGCGACCCTCCGGGCACCGGACTCAGAGCCACCGCCAGCGTCGGAACAGCACGTAGAGCACTCCTGCGCCCACGACGATCAGGGCGGTCGACGCGACGAGACCGGTGGTGTCGCTGAAGCCGGGGTACGGGATGTTCTGGCCGAAGTAGCCGGTGACCGCGGTGGGGACGGCGATGATGGCCACCCAGGCGCTGATCCGGCGCATGTCGTCGTTCTGCTGGACGCCGGTCGCGGCCATCCGCTCGGCGGCGATCGTCGTATGGGTCTCGGCCCGGGTCTTGTAGAACTCGATGACGCCGTGGAGGAACTCCCGCTGTCCGTCCGCGAGCTGGGTGATCCGCGTGAACTGGTCCTCGACGTCGATGACCCCCGCCCGTGCGGGATGCTTCGCCGCCTTGGTCACCGCGGCGATCCGGCCGTACGTCGCCGCCGTGTGGGCGGCCATAGTCCTCACCGCGAGCAGCTCATACCACGTCTCGAAGAGGTCCTCGACGAAGCTCTCCGGGTCCTTGCGGGTCTCCTGGGACGTCACGCTCTGCTCCAGCCGCCCGGACTCCTGCGCCAGCTGGGCCACGAGGTCGATCTCGCGGCGGCCGAGCGACATGGCGATGGCGTACGAGATCTCGTAGGCGTGCTCGACGGTCAGGCTGCCGTTCTCCAGCCGGCGGGCAACGGCGCCGGTGTCGAGGTCGGCCACCTCGGCGGGGACGAGCGGGTTGAGGGGACCGTGCACGGTCACGAGGAAGTTGGGTCCGACGAACTGGTCCAGCTCCACGTAGTGGACGTGGCCACGCTGCCCGATGTGGGGGGCGTGCATCACGGTGAAGACGTGGTCGGGGTAGATGTGCACCTTGGACATGTGGTTGCGCTCGACGCAGTTGGCGACAGCCCGATGGTGGAACCCGAACACGTCCTCCAGCAGGGTCACGGCCTGCGGGTCGCAGTGGGGCATGTCGACCCACACCAGAGCATCGCGGTCGGCCAGGAGGTCGCCCACCTCGGCCGGTGACCGTCGTTCCACCCCGTCGGGCGACACGCGGAGAACTCTCATGTGCGACTCCTGGGAGAGCGCTGGATCCGGTTGTCTCCCACCGTAACCACCCAGGCTGTATGCATCCTCAGAGTCGAGCGACGGGGTCTCGGAGCCGAGTGCGGCCTCGACGTGCGGGCGAGTCCCGTGAGTGCCACGCTGACGTGGTCACCCCAACCGCTCGTGAAGGAGCTCTCCACATGATCGTCCTGGCCATCATCCTCATCGTCGTCGGTCTCCTCGTGGAGTCCCTCAAGATCCTGCTGACGATCGGCGTCATCCTGCTGGTCATCGGGCTCATCCTGAACTTCGTCCCCCTGGGCGGTCGCCGTCGTCGGTTCTACTGACGGTCTCCGCCTTCGGGAGCCCGGGACCCGGAGCCGCCGCACGGCCGGAACGCCGGTGGCGGGCCGTCGCGACGGCGGTCAGAGCCATGGCCAGCAGCGCCAGCAGCCAGCCGATCGCGACCCCGCTGCGCAGGGCATCCGTCCGGCGCTCGGCGGCCACCAGGCTGGTCCCGGCGACGGCGACTCCCTGGGTCGTCGCGGAGTGCCACGGGCGCGCCACGACGGCCTCCCGGACACCCGCGGCGGGCTGCCACGTCACCGCGTCCTCACCGCTGACGGCGGCATCGTCGAGGACCCCCGGGGGCAGCAGGGGAGGAGAACCGCGCAGGACAGCCGACGACGCGAGCACGGTATGGCGCGAGTCGTAGACGATGGCGAAGGGAACTGAGCTCGAGCCCAGATCGGAGGTCGACCGGGGCACGGCGGCCTCGGGAGGCTGGCCGGTGGAGAGAAGCTGGATGGTCTGAGCCAGCAGCGCGCGAGGGGCGTCTTCCACCGTGCGGCGGGCCGCCTGCTGACCGACCCCGTAGACCGCGCCCGCTCCTGCCGTCAGCACGACCGACGCCGCCAGGAGCAGGGGCGCGAGGCGCGGCGCCGCCTTCGCAGCCTCCATCCTTGGGAGGCTAGTCGGCAGCGGCTGAGGGACTGCTGAGACGAGGCAGGGCAGGATCAGGCTCCGGGCGCGCGGTCAATGACCGGAGTCCGCGTCGACCCGTGGCGTCGCCGCGTTCTTGACGGTCACTGCCGACCTGGGTGTGTGGTCCGTGACGAGGGTGAAGAGGTCCGGTCGGGCGTAGTGACCGGTCGCGTCGAAGTCATAGCGACCGCGGGCGATCTGGTCGAGGTCGAGGTCGGCGACGAGGAGGCCCTCGCGGTCGACGAGGGGACCGGCGAGGACGTCTCCGAACGGGTCGACGATGACGCTGGCGCCCCGGCACACGACCATCTCGGGGTCAGGGTAGGCGGTGCTGATGGCGGGGGAGAGGTCCGCGGCGACGGCGACCTGGTTGGCCGACAGCACGAAGCACCGCCCCTCGACAGCGATGTGGCGCATGGTGGACTGCTGAACGTCGCGGGCATCGGCCGTTGGTGCGCACCAGATGTCGACGCCTTGGCTGTAGAGGTCGATCCGCAGTGCCGGCATGAGGTTCTCCCAGCAGATGGCGGTGGCCAGGCGGCCGAGCCGGGAAGGGGAAACGGTGAGGGTCGAACCGTCGCCCTGCGCCCAGATGAGTCGTTCGGCGGCGGTGGGCATCACCTTGCGGCGGCGCCCGATCACCTGGCCGGTGTCATCGACGGTGACGGTGGCGCAGTACAGGCTGCTGCCGGCGCGTTCGATGAACCCCACCACCAGGTGGAGCCCGTGGTCGGCGGCCACCGAGCGGATCTCGTCGATCTCGGGGCCCGGGTAGGTCACCGACTGGCGGCTGTAGGAGAGGAACTCGTCACGCCCCGCCGGGGAACGCTCGCCGACGACGGTCCCGAAGGAGGCGCCGCGCGGGTACCCGCCGAGCAGCGCCTCCGGGAAGACCAGCAGCTCGACACCGTCGTCCGCTGCCTTCGCCGACCACTCGGCCACCCGTGCGATCGCCTGCGGCGTATCGCGAGGGGCCCTGACCTGGGCGACCCCGGCGCGGACCACGGTCATCTCGACCCCGCCGACCCGGTGGCCGCGGCCGCCATCGTCCTGACCTGGTCCGCCAGCTTCCGGGTGGACGAGGTGTCGATCCCGTGCTGGGCGCCGGCGCGCAGGATCGGGCCGGCGATCGCGTCCACCTCCGGTGGTCGGCCGCGTTCGACATCGCCCTGCATGGAGCTGCGCATCGTGTCCGGTGCGGCCGAACGAAGCAGCTGGAGGGCACCGAGATCGAGGCGGGCACCTTCGGCGGCCGCCACGGAGGTGACCTCGAGCTGGGCTCGCAGGTAGCGCGCGTCGTGCCGGACGCTGCCCAGGGGCGCCCGGGCGACCGTCGTGGCGAGGGCCAGTGGCGCAAGGAACGCCAGCTTCTGCCACAGTAGCGTCACCTCGTCATCGTGGACGTGGCACTCGATCCCCGCGGTGTGCAGCTCGGCAGCGACGTCCGGTGCGCCGGCCAGGTCCACCCGGAGGAACGGTGACGGCTGCCGGACCAGCCAGCCGTCACCGCGCTCCGCGGCAACCCTCAACGTGCCCGCCGTCACCGTTTGGTAGACGCTCCGCAGCATCGACATGTGGTCGACCCCGTTCATCAACGGGATCACCTGCGCATCCGCCACGACCTCGGCCGACGCCAGGTCGAGGGCCGCCGCGAGGTGGGTCGCCTTCGGCGTCACCCACAGGACGTCGACCTCCCGGTCCAACGCCGATACCGCCGGCACCTCCACCACGAAGTCACCGAGGACCTGACTAGAGACCGAGACGGCACCGGCATACCGAGCCCGCGTCGCTGGACGCATCAACAGCACGACGTCGGCCCCGGAGCGAGCCAACGCCGCACCCATCAGACCGCCGACCGCTCCAGCTCCGAGCACGGCATGCCGCACCGCCCCAGCGTACGGCGCCCCCTAGGGGCAGACCCCTGGTTCCTTCGGGTCGACATCCATTGAGTGCCCAGACACCTTGCGGCTGAGACTCCTACTCTGGACGCGGTCGTCTCAACGCCACGGTGGAGCTGTTATGGACACACTGCACGCGCTGTTGCGTCGGCTGGGCGAGGGCGTGGCCGCGGGGGACGTCGACGCGGCGGTGGCCCTCTTCGGTGCCGAAGGCCGCGTCACCCTTCACGATGGCGAGCGCGTCGTCGGCACGGTGTCCCCCTACGCGGGGCTCGCTGCCGCAGCCGCCGCGTTCTCCGACATCGCCTATGCCCCCGTCCTGCACGTGGCCGGCGACGGCTTCAGTGATGATGGGGTGCTGACGGCCACCCACCGCGGTCCGTTCCTCGGCTGCCCACCCACGGGGCGCCGGGTCTATCTGAACGTGCACCTCTCCGGACAGGTCTCCGCCGACGGGTTGCTCGACGACCTCAGCCTCGCCTGCAGCCTGGCCTCTCTGCGCCATCAGCTCCGCGGTGGCGGTGACGCCGTGGCGGTGGCCGACGGGCTGACCGCAGAGGTGCGCCACCGGATGTGGTCCCCACGGCCCGAGTCGGACCTCGAGCTGGGGGCGAGCGCCGCGGCGGATGCTGCCGGGTCGGCGAGGAGCTCGCGGCGCGGGACTGCTGCGGTGCTCGCCGTCGTGGGGCTGCTCCTGCTGGTGGTCGCGGGTCTAGGCGTCAGCCGGCTTCCGGCCCTGCGCGGCGACGACTCGGCAGCGAGCATCCCCCCGGTGACGTCGGCCTCCGGATCAGCGGCCAGTGCCCCGACCACCACGGCGCCGAGCCCCCACGCGTCGACCACGCCCGAGGCTCCCGCGAGCGCACCCTCGTCGTCGACCGCTGTGGCCGTGCCCCGCATCGTCGCGCCCACGGGGCCACCTCAGGTCCAGCCCGGCCGACAGGTGGTGCTGCCCTCGGACGTTCTCTTCGGCTTCGACTCCGCCCAGCTGAGCCCGCAGACGCGCAGCACCCTCGCCGACCTGGCCCACGAGATCCAGGCCGCTCACGTCACCGGTCAGATCCAGGTCAACGGCTACACCGACAACCTCGGCTCCGCCGCGCACGGCCTCGACCTGTCGCGGCAACGGGCCTTGGCGGTCGCCGAGGCACTCCAGGCGGCCCTGGGCAGCAGCCCGGTCACCCTCGTCGTCCAGGGCTTCGGCGACGCCGACCCGATCGCCGACAACGCCACCGACGAGGGTCGTACGCGCAACCGCCGGGTCACGATCGTGCTCCCGGCGACGCCGTGAGCATCGCCCCTCGGGCGCCTCAGCCGCCGTAGGAGCTATCCCAGTGGCGGGCCGCCCGCGACTCCTCCTGGACCGAGGTGACGTAGCCGCACCGTCTGCAGGTCAACAGGTCGGTCCCGCCCCGCCGCTCGCGACGCCACCTGTGGGTGGTGACCGCGCACCACCAGCGCTTGATGTTCATAGCCCTCCAGGGTGCTCGCGCGGGGCCGGAGACGGGCCCCTTCCGGGAAGACGGGTCATCCTGACCGCCTCGACGGCCTCGAACGGCCACGCGCGCCGGCGCCGCTGCCGGAGAAGAAGATCGAGAGACCGAAGACGAAGCCGAAGTTGTACCAGCCTCCGTTGTTGTGCACCTCGTAGATGCCGACCGAGTGGTTGAACAGCGACACCAGGAAGGCGATGGGGGCGATGAAGCCCTGCCAGAGCCCGAACCAGAAACCGGCGTCGTCCGGTCCCTGACCGGCGACCGTGTTGGCACCGGCCGTGCAGGCGACCATCAGGAGCACGACGGCAGCTCCGGCGGCTGCCGTCCCGACCGAGCGGCGGCCCCAGGCGGGTGCGGGAACTCGCGCTCTCGTCGCCCTCCTCCGGTGTCCACCCGGCGGCATCCGCCTACACCCGTCTCTGACGTATGGAGCCACGGGGCGACGCCCTCGGATGACGGGCGTGGGTGCCCCACAGCACGGCCGAGCCGAGGAGGAGCGCCGTGGAGCCGCCCAGGAACAGCCAGGTGAGGGGACGGTCGACGAACAGCTCCGCGCGGGCCCGCAGCGCCGCCACGATGATGAGCGCCAGCATGACCATGCCGACCTCGAGCATGCGCTCGACGGCGACCCATCGTGGGTCGGCGGCGACCCACACACCGGCGATGCCGAGGCAGAAGATCGCACCCACGACCCGGCAGGTCAGTGGGGTGAGGGTCCACGGCCAGAGCGGGATGATCGACGTCGGAACCGTGAACATCACGACGCCCCAGCCGAAAGCAGCCACCCCGGCCAGGGCGGCGACGCCGCGGGCCACCGTTCCGACGCGCTCGTCGTCGGCGGTCGCGGGGGCGGCGTAGCGCCGGTTGGCCAGCCAGGCCGACGCCACGAGGAAGGGGGCCGTGGCGTACAGCACGGTCCACACCCAGAAGGCCGGATGGGTGTGGTTGAAGCGGTCCCAGTGCAGGACGGTCGCAATCCCCAGCAGCGTGGCGAAGACCGTCACCGCCGGAAGCCCCGCCTTGACGCGGCTCCACCGGCTCTCGCGCAGCGCCCGCACGAAGTAGTACGCGCCGCCGAGGTAGGCCGCAGCGAGGGTCATCGGCGTCATCGTCGGGGTGATGGTCCACGCAAACAGGCGCTCGGTGTCGCCGGGGAAGACGTACAGCAGGACGAACGCCACGACGAGGAACGGGGCGATCACGAGAGACAGCACGCGGGTCCCGCGCAGCACCCGGTCGTCCATCACCACAGGGGAACCGGTTGGCATGTGCGCACCACGGCTCAGCGTCCGGACCGGCGCGGTCGGGACCATGATCGGGCTGTCGATGGACCCTCGACTCGCGCTCGGATGTCGTCCAGACTAGAGCTGCGGGGGCGCCGCGAAGGAGGTTTTCGTGAACGCCCCGGACGACGCAACGGCTGCCGATCCCCTCGCCGTGGTCCTGTCCGAGCTGCAGGCCAGGCTGGACGCCCTACCTGCCGACCTGTCGGCCCACGCCGCCTTCCTCTCCACCTACCGGCGGACGACGCAGGCGGTCGAGGATGCCGTTCACACGGGGGTGTTCGAGGACCCGGTGTGGGTCTCGGCCTGGGACGAGGCGTTCGCTCGGCTGTACCTCAACGCGCTGGATGCCCGGATGTCGGGGCTGGCGCGGGTGCCGCGGCCGTGGCGTCTGGCGTTCGACGCGCCGGCGAGCCTGCCACCGCTGCGGCACGTCCTCCTGGGGATCAACGCCCACATCAACTACGACCTCCCGCAGGCCCTCCTGGCGGTCATCCCCGAGACCGACTTCGCCGACCGTGAGCTGCTGGACCGCCGTCGGCGCGACCACGGCCGGATCGACGGCATCCTGTCGGGGCGGGTCTCCGCCGAGGACGAGCAGCTGTCCGCGACCTCGGCCCGCAGCCTGCTTGACCGCGCCCTGCGACCGGTGAACCGGTATGCCTCCCGCCGGATCCTCCAGGAGTCCCGCACCAAGGTGTGGCACAACACCGTGCAGCTCCACGACGCCCGGGTGCGTGGCGCCGAGGCATACGCCGACCAGCTCGCGGAGCTCGAGGTCCTCTGCGCCGCACGCATCGCCGACCTGACTGCCCCCGGTCAGGTGCTGCTGCGCCTGGCCGTCTCCGGCTTCGGCGTACTGCTTCCGCCCATCAGCTGACCCGGAAGCCGGGCCGGCTGATGCGCATCAGACGGCGCCGACGCCGATCGGCACGTCACGCTGGCGGCCGCAGTCGAGACACTCCTGGTAGCGGGCACCGCTCTGCGGGTAGCGGTACGCGCGCCACCGGTGCCAGATGTGCAGCCGGCAGGTCCACCGCCCCGGTCGACGTACCTCCTGCCCGGGCTCGCGGTGGTGTGGGTCGGACGTCGTCATGGCTACCCCTTCGGCTGGTGGCGAGGTGGACGGGCGAGAGGTTCAAGAATCCTCCATCCCTGGGCCGTACCGGGAGCACACTGGGCGGTGGCCCAGAACGGCCGTCCGCTCCTTCCTCGGGAGACCATGTGGGCGTCGATGCCACCCCAGACGCAGCCTCGGTGTATGCCGACGCCCAACCCGGCCCGCGTGCGCAGCTCGCCGCGATCGTCGAGGTGCTGTCGGTTCTGGCTGGGTCCGGGTCCCAGCAGGGTGAGGTGTTCGACGCGGTCGTCAGCAACGCCCGCCGGCTTTGCGGCGCCGACGTTGCTCTGATCCACCTGCTGACGGACGGAGGCCTCGAGCTGGTGCACTCCGTGGGCCTCAACGAGGCGTACATGCAGTTTGCAGAAGCCCACCCGTTACCGGTCGACCGGAACGGGCTCGTCGGGCGTGTGGTGATCGACCGCTCGACCCAACAGATCAGCGACGTGCTGGCCGACCCGGCGTTCCTGAACCGTGAGTACCAACGACGAGGCGGGTTCCGGACGATCATGGGCGCTCCGATGCTCATCGGCGACGACGTCGTCGGCGTGCTCTCGGTCTGGCGCACCGAGGTCGAGCCGTTCGCCCCGCGGATCGCCTCGGTGCTGGGGACATTCGCCAACCAGGCCGCCCTCGCCGTGCGCAACGTCCAGCAGACCACGGCCCTCGAGCGTCGCTCTGCCGAGCTGTCGGCCAAGGTGGAGCAGCTCGAGGCGCTCTCCGAGGTGAGCAAGGCGGTCGGGTCGTCCCTGAAGGTCGAGGAGGTCCTCTCGACGATCGTCAGCCATGCGGTCGAGCTGTCGAAGACGGACGGTGGCTCGCTGATGGAGTACGACGAGTCGACCCGGCTGTTCCGGGTGCGCGCCGTCCACGGGACGAGTGATGACGTCATCGAACAGCTGCGCCGCGCCCGGATCCACGCGGACGAGACCTGGGTTGGGCAGTGCGCGTATGCCGGCGCCTCCTTCCAGATCGAGGACCTGCGCCTCGTCAAGAGGGACGCGCACCTCGACATCCTCCACGCCGACGGCTGGCGGTCCCTCGTCGCCGTACCCATGCGCAGCCTCGACCACGTGGTCGGTGCCTTCGTCGTGCGCCGCCGACAGCCTGGGGCGTTCAGCGACGAGGTATGCGACCTACTGTCGGCCTTCGCCAGCCAGTCAGCGGTCGCCCTCACCAACGCCCGGCTCTACCAGGAGCTCGCGCGGCAGAGTGTCGAGCTGACCGTGGCGAGCCAGCACAAGTCCGAGTTCCTGGCGAGCATGTCGCACGAGCTGCGGACGCCCCTCAATGCCGTGATCGGGTTCTCCGAGGTCCTGCTGGAGCGCATGTTCGGCGACCTCAACGACCGGCAGGAGGACTACCTGCGCGACATCCGCGACGCCGGGCGCCATCTCCTGGCGCTGCTGAACGACGTCCTGGACCTGTCCAAGGTCGAGGCCGGCCACATGCAGCTGGACATCTCCACGTTCGACGCGGAGGCCGCCTTCCAGTACGCCATGGCTCTCGTTCGCGAACGGGCGGCGGACCATCGGATCCACCTGACCCTCGAGCTCGCCGATGGCCTCGTGACCGTGCGGGCCGACGAGCTCAGGTTCCGGCAGATCCTGCTCAACCTCCTGAGCAACGCCGTGAAGTTCACCGGTGACGGAGGCTCGGTCGGCGTCACCGCCTGGGTGGAGGAGGGCACCCTGCGGGTCACGGTCGCCGACACCGGGGTGGGTATCCCGCTGGCCGAGCACGAACGCATCTTCGACTCCTTCCAGCAGGGTGGCCGGTTCATGGTCAGCTCCGAAGGCACCGGTCTGGGGCTGACCGTGACCAAGCGGATCGTCCAGCTGCACGGAGGCCGGATCTGGGTGAGCAGCTCGCCGGGCGTGGGGAGCTCGTTCGAGATCAGCATCCCGGGTCAGCCCGTGAGGGCATCGGAGCGGGCAGGCACCGCGGAGGTGGCGCTGGGCGACCCCCGGCCGGTCGTGGTCGTCATCGAGGACGACGAGCGCTCCGGAGACCTGGTCGCACTGCACATCACGACGGCAGGGCTGCGGCCGGTGGTGCTGCGGGACGGGTCGGAGGGACTGGCCGCCGTGCGGTCGCTCCGCCCGGTCGCGGTGATCCTCGACATCAGGCTGCCCGGAATGAGTGGGTGGGAGGTCCTGCACTCCATCAAGGCGGATCCCGGGATCGCCGGTACGCCCGTGCTGATCGTCTCGGTGCTCCCTGAACGGGGCCGCGGGTTCGCCCTGGGCGCAGCCGACTACCTCGTCAAGCCCGTCAACAAGGACGAGCTGATCGGGTCCGTCCGTCGCCTCGTCGCGACGGCTACCCGTCAGGCGGGGGGGCGGTCCATCGTGGTCGTCGACGACGACCCGATGGCGCTCGAGCTCGTGCGCGTCACCCTCGAACCGCTGGGCTGGGCCGTGCAGGTGTGCGAACGAGGTGCCGACGCCGTGGACCTCGTTGCGTCGCTCCAGCCGTCGGTCGTTCTCGTGGACCTGCTCATGACGGAGCCGGACGGTTTCGCCGTCATCGACGCTCTGGCGTCTCGGCCCGACACGGCCGACATCCCCGTCGTCGTGCTCACCGCCAAGTCGCTCGTCGCGCAGGACCGGGAGCGGCTCGAGGGCCGCATCGCCTTCGTGACCTCGAAGTCCGCCCTCGATCTCGAGGTGCTCGCGCAGCGTCTGGTCCGCGTCTCGCGACCCTTGGAAGAGGGCGCGGCGCCGTGACGGCGGAACGGATCCTCGTCGTCGAGGACAACGACAAGAACCTCAAGCTGGCCCGCGACCTGCTGGAGTGGGCGGGCTTCGTCGTCGAGGCCGCCACCACCGGCGAGGACGGCGTCGCCGTGGCGCTCCGGTCGGCGCCGGACCTCATCCTGATGGACCTCCAGCTGCCCGGCATCGACGGGTTCGAGGCGCTCACCCGGCTGCGGGAGCATGACGAGACCCGTGGAGTACCGGTCGTGGCGCTCACCGCCTCCGCGATGGCCATGGACCGGGAACGCGCGCTGGCGGCGGGCTTCGACGGGTTCCTCGAGAAGCCCATCGACGTGCGGGCGTTCCCCGGCCAGGTGCGGAGCCATCTCAGGGACCCGTCGTGAGCAGCCACGCCGCGGCGGCCGTGGTCCTGGTCGTCGACGACCTCGCCGTCAACCGGCGCCTCCTCACCGCCATCCTCACCTCTCACGAGTACGAGGTGGTGGAGGCGGAGTCCGGTGAGCAGGCGCTGGACGTGCTGGCTGGTGGCCGGGTCGACCTGGTCCTGCTCGATCTGCTCATGCCCGGACTGGACGGGCACGAGACGTGCCGGCGCATCCGGGCGGACCCGCAGCACGCGTACCTGCCCGTCGTCATGGTGACGGCCAGCGGTCCGGCGGAGAAGGTGCGGGCGATCGACGCCGGCGCGGACGACTTCATCACCAAGCCCCTCGACCAGGCGGAGCTGCTGGGCCGCGTGCGTTCCCTGCTGCGCGTCAAGCGCTACCACGACACCGTCATGTCGCAGGCGACCGAGCTGGCCGCCTGGAACCGGGAGCTCGAGGCGCGGGTGGCCCAGCAGGTGGAGCGGTTGGAGCGGTACGGCCGGCTGCGACGCTTCTTCTCCCCACAGATCACCCGGCTCCTGCTCGACCAGGGCGACGACTCGTTCCTCACCAGCCATCGGCGCGAGATCACGGCGGTCTTCTGCGACCTGCGCGGCTTCACCGCCTTCGCGGAGACGTCCGACCCGGAGGAGGTCATGTCGGTCCTGGCCGCCTACCACCGGGCTCTCGGCGACCTGGTCTTCGAGTACGAAGGCACCCTCGAGCACTTCGCCGGGGACGGCCTCCTGGTGTTCTTCAACGACCCCATCCCGATCGCCGACGCGCCGGCGCGGGCGGTCCGCATGGCCGTGCACATGCGAGCCGCGGTGGGCGATCTCGCGCAGGGCTGGCGGCGTCTGGGGTACGACCTCGGGTTCGGGGTGGGGATCTCCCGTGGTTTCGCCACGCTGGGCCGCATCGGGTTCGAGGGGCGCTACGACTACGCCGCCATCGGCAGCGTCACCAACCTCGCCGCCCGGCTCTCCGCTACCGCGGCGGCCGGACAGATCCTGGTCAGCCAGCGGGTCATGGTCGGTGCCGAAGAGGTCGCGGTGGCGCACGAGGTCGGTCCGATCGAGCTGCGGGGGTTCTCCAAACCAGTGGTCGTCCACGAGATCGTGGGCCTGAGCGACGAGGTACGCCCGTGAGCACCGTCTCTGCATCTCCCACCTCCCCGTCGCGGCTCGAAAGTCTCTCCGAGGAGGAGCGCAACGCGGCGTTCGACCGGCTCCAGCAGCGGCTCCCGTCGGTCTGGCGCGGCTTCCGGTCCAACGACGCTCGCGAGTCCGTGGTCGTCGTCCCGTCGATGTCGCTGGACCGCATGGTCCCAGGTGTCGGGGCCACCAACCGCGCGATGGAGGAGCGCTACCTGTTCATGCTCCTGCTCCTCCGTCAGCCCCGCCTGAGGCTCATCTACGTCACCTCGATGCCGGTCGACCCCACGGTCATCGAGTACTACCTGTCGCTGCTGCCGGGAGTCATCCCCAGCCATGCCCGCTCGCGGCTCTCCCTGGTCGCGGTGGGGGACTCCTCTGCAACCCCGCTGACCGAGAAGCTGCTCGCGCGGCCGCGGCTGCTCAACCAGATCCGAAAACTCATCCCCGACACCGACTTCTCACACCTGGTCCCCTACAACACGACCACCAGGGAGCGGGACCTGTCCTTGGTCCTCGGCATCCCCATGTTCGGCCCCGACCCGCGGCTCTTCCCGATCGGGACCAAGACCGGGTCACGGGAGGCGTTCGCGGAGGCGGGCATCGCCCACCCGATCGGCGTGAACGACGTGCGGACCCTCGACGAGGTCGTGACCGCTCTGGCGCGGATCCGTTCTGCGCGGCCGACATCGGGCGCCGCCATGGTCAAGCTCAACGAAGGGGTGGCCGGCGCCGGCAACGCCGAGGTCGACCTCATCAACCTGCCCCCGAGTGGCGACGACCGGGAGCTCGGCGCGCTCCGAGACCGCGTGCTGAACATGACGCTGGAGAGCACCAAGGTGGACCGGGCCATGTTCCTCGACCGTCTCGCCGAGCGGGCCGGCATCGTCGAGCAGAGGGTCGTCGGCGATGAGCTGCGCAGCCCGAGCGTGCAGCTGCGCGTCACGCCGCTGAGCGAGGTCGAGGTGCTGTCGACGCACGACCAGATCCTCGGAGGCCCGACCGGGCAGTCCTTCCTCGGGTGTCGCTTCCCGGCCGACACCGCATACGCCGGGCTCATCTCCCGTGACGCCCTGAAGGTGAGCGAGGTGCTGGCCCGTCGGGGTGTCATCGGCCGGTTCGCCATCGACTTCGTGGTCAGCCGCTCCCAGGGTGGGTGGACCTCGGACGCGATCGAGATCAACCTGCGCCGGGGCGGCACGACGCATCCGTTCCTCACGCTCCAGTTCCTCACGGACGGTCGGTACGACCCGGAGAGCAACCGCTTCGTCACCCCGGCCGGCGACGAGCGCCACCTCGTCGCGACCGACCACTTCGAGGACCCGGCGCTGATGGGACTGCGCATCTCGGACCTGTTCGACCTCGTCGCGGTCTCGGGGATCCACTACGACCAGGCCCGGGAGCGGGGGGTCGTCTTCCACATGATGAGCGCCATCACCGAGCTCGGCCGGGTCGGCATCACCGCGGTGGGAGCCACCGCCGCCGAGGCCGACGAGCGGTACGCCGCCGCCGAGAAGACCCTGCTCACGGACGCCGGGATCGCCTCCGAGCCGCACACAGTCTGGTGACCGGCGGACCGACGGCGCCGGTCCGAGCCGGGGACTCACGGCGCGATGAGCTCCGCGTGGAGGAGCGCCTCGACGACCGCGCCGCGCCACGCCAGTGGTTCGGTGGCGCCACGCCGTGAGGAGCCTCCGCAGGTGCACTCCCAGACCCAGTGACCGCGGCTGACCCGGCGGATGCGTGGGTGATGGTGGGACACGTCCCGGTGGCGGTGCTGGATGGTGGACATGACCGACCTCCGCTCTCCTGGCCGGGGTGTTCCCGGCTGCATTTCCACGATCGCGACGGTGCGCCCCACGGTCTGTGCCGGCGGCGACACAGCGAACGTCTCCGTTGTGACACCAGGGGAGTTACCGTCGTTACTCGGTTCAGGGGCGCCATGGTGCACTGGTCCATGGAGTGGAGGCTGCTCGCCTCGCTGACCGTCCAGGAGCGGCGGCTGGTGCTCGCCGGGACGCACCGACACCGCTACGCCAAGGGCGAGACCCTCTTCCACGAGGGCGATCTCGCCGAGACCGTCCACCTCGTCGAGCAGGGTCGCGTCGTCTCTCGGCGCACGACCCCCCAGGGCGACGTCGTGACGTTCGCGGTCCTCGGCCCGGGGGAGGCGTTCGGGGAGATGGCGATGGTCGCCGACGACCACCGCCGCTCGTCGACCATCGTCGCCCTCGAACCGTCGTGACGCTGAGCCTGAGGTTCGACGAGTTGCAGCGGCTGTGTGACGAGCACCCCGGCGTCCAGACGCTGCTGGTGGCGATGCTGGCGCAACGCGTGGACCGCCTCTCGACCCACCTCATGAACGCGCTCTACATGCCCGCCGACCAGCGCCTCCTGCGGACGCTGGTCGACCTCACGAGTCATTACGGCCCTGACGCACGGTCGGGAGAGGTGACGCTGCCGCTCACCCAGGTCGACGTGGGCGAGCTGGCCGGCGCCTCGCGGCCCACGACGAACCGCGTCCTGCGCCGGTTGGAGCGGGACGGTCTCGTGCGCCTGAACCGTGGGCACATCATCCTTCTGGACGTGCCCGCGCTCAGAGCCTCGACGTAGCGGCTACTTCAGCTGAATGCGGATCTCCCCACTGGGAATGGTCGGGGTGTGGATGTTGACGCAGTACGCCTTGGGGTCGGCCTGGATCCTGGCAGCAGGGTCGCGCTGCCGGTGGTGCACGCACTGTGCCCGAGCGAGGCGCCCGTCCCGACGGTGAGCGGGATGGCCACCCGTTCAGGGGCGTTGCGTGGGCCGCGGTGGATGTGGGCGGCCACCGCCCGGGCTAAGAGGTCACGCGCGGTGACGGGGTAGCAGAGCTGGGTGCCGGAGATCGTGTAGGTGAAGAACCCGGGGCGACGTCGAACGGAGGTACCCGTTTCACTGCGGTCGCGAACGGCTCCCCCCGGGGCGGCCAGCGCCTACCCTGGTCTTCAGGAAGTGCGGCCCCGGGAGGTGGCCATGGACCCTGTCGACATCCGTGCCGAGATGGACCGCGTTCGTGCCGACTTCCGCGACCTCGTCGACTCCGCCACGGTGGATGAGCTGAGGCGGCCGACGAACGGCACGCGGTGGACCAACGGGCAGCTGCTCTTCCACATGCTCTTCGGCTATCTCCTTGTGCGCAACCTGCTCTTCCTGGTCCGCGGGTTCTCCCACCTTCCCGACGACGTCTCGCGGCGCTTCGCGGCGACTCTCAACGCGGGCACCCGCCCGTTCCACGTCGTCAACTACGTCGCATCCCTGCCCGGACCAAGGGTTCTGGGGTACACGGCCATGGGGCGTCTCATGGATCGCACGATCATGGCCCTTCAAGAGTCCCTCGACGGGGAGTCGGGCTCCCAGCTGGCTCACTCCATGCACTTCCCCGTGGGCTGGGACCCCTACTTCACCGAGGTCATGACGGTCGGCGATGTGTACCACTACCCGACCCAGCACTACCGACACCACCGTCGCCAGCTCACCCTCGACCACCGTCCTCCGGACCCTGCGCAGGACATCTCGACCGGGCCTGACGGGGTATAAGGGGGTACGGCGGGGTACGGCCCGTTCCCGGGGATGATGATGGCCCCATGGACCTGGAGATCCTCGTGACGCCGGACTGCCCCCATCGCGGGCCGGTAGAGGTGCTCCTGCGCGCGACCCTGGCCGAGCTCGGCATGGTCGGGGCCCCGTTCGTCACCACCGTGGTCTCGACGCCGGCGGAGGCGCGGCAGCACGGCTTCATCGGCTCCCCGACCATCCTCGTCGACGGTCAGGACCCGTTCACCGTGCCGGGCGCTCCCCCCGCCCTGGCCTGCCGCCTCTACGTCGGCCCGGACGGGACGAGCGGTCTCCCAGCGCAGGACGAGCTGCGTCGGGCCCTCGAGCACGCCGCGTCCGGAGGCGAACCCCCGACAGAGGGCGTCGGGCCGTCACCAGGGCCTTTGGGCCCTGTTCATCCTCTGCCGCGGTGGATTCGATGACCTGAGGCGTCATCCTCAGCCCGCAACGCGGCGGGCGGCCGGTGACCTCGGCCAGGAGGATGACGCATGCCAGACCCGGTTCGTCCGCAGGTCGACGGGCCCGCCTCCGCTGCTCTGCTCAAGGTGGGGCGCTTCTTCAGCCGGTGGGACGAGCTCGACGACGGCCGGGCGGTGTTCCGCGAGGGTGGCCGCGCCGGTGACGTCTTCTACCGCGACCGGTGGAACCACGACAAGGTGGTCCGCTCCACCCATGGCGTCAACTGCACCGGGTCCTGCTCATGGAAGGTCTACGTCAAGGACGGGATCATCACGTGGGAGACGCAGCAGACCGACTACCCGTCGGTGGGTCCCGACCGGCCGGAGTACGAGCCCCGGGGCTGTCCCCGGGGAGCCGCCTTCTCCTGGTACACGTACTCGCCCACCCGCGTGCGCTACCCGTACGTGCGCGGCGTCCTGCTCGAGATGTACCGCGAGGCGCGGCAACGGCTCGGGGACCCCGTCCTCGCCTGGGCGGAGATCACCGGGGACCCCGTGCGGCGTCGCCGCTACCAGCAGGCCCGGGGCAAGGGGGGCCTGGTCCGCGCGTCCTGGGCCGAAGCGATCGAGATCGCCGCCGCCGCGCACGTTCACACCATCAAGACCTACGGCCCCGACCGGGTCGCCGGGTTCTCCCCGATCCCGGCGATGTCGATGGTGTCGCACTGCGTCGGCACCCGCTTCATCCAGCTCATCGGCGGCGTCATGACGTCGTTCTACGACTGGTACGCCGACCTGCCCGTCGCCAGCCCGCAGGTGTTCGGGGACCAGACCGACGTACCCGAGTCCGGGGACTGGTGGGACGCCACCTACCTGATGATGTGGGGCTCCAACGTCCCCGTCACGCGGACACCCGACGCGCACTGGATGGCCGAGGTTCGGTACCGCGGGACCAAGGTCGTCACGGTCAGCCCGGACTACGCCGACAACACGAAGTTCGCCGACGAGTGGATGCCCGCCCAGGCGGGTACCGACGCCGCGCTGGCCATGGCGATGGGCCACGTCATCCTCACCGAGCACTTCGTCCAGCGCCGCACGCCCTTCTTCCACGACTACGTACGGACCTACACCGACCTGCCCTTCCTCGTCCGGCTCGAGCCCCACGAGGGTGGCGACGCCTACGTGCCGGGCAAGTTCCTGATGGCCGCAGACCTCACCGAGGACGCGGTGGACGAGGACGCGTGGAAGACCGTCGTGCTCGACGAGCCGACCGGGTCGCCGGTCGTCCCGAACGGGTCGATGGGCTTCCGCTACGCGGAGTCCGGCCAGGGTCGCTGGAACCTCGACCTTGAGGGCGTTACCCCGGCCCTCTCGCTCGAGGGGGACGCCGCTCAGGCGGTCGAGGTGCTGCTCCCGGCCTTCACCGAGGCCGACGGCACCGGCTCGGTGCTCCGTCGCGGCGTGCCCGCCCGCCGGGTGGGGGAGCACCTGGTCACGACAGTTCTCGACCTCATGCTCGCGCAGTACGGAGTCCGCCGCGACGGTATGCCCGGTGCCTGGCCGACCAGCTACGACGACGTGTCCGAGCCGTACACGCCGGCCTGGCAGGCCGAGGTCACCGGGGTGCCCGCGGCGCAGTGCATCCGCGTGGCCCGTGAGTTCGCCGCGAACGCCGAGGACTCGCAAGGCCGTTCGATGATCATCATGGGCGCCGGCATCTGCCAGTGGTTCCACGGTGACACCACCTACCGGGCGATCCTCTCCCTGCTCATCCTCACCGGATGCATGGGCCGCAACGGTGGAGGCTGGGCCCACTACGTCGGCCAGGAGAAGTGCCGCCCGATCACGGGGTGGATCTCGCTGGCCAACGCTCTCGACTGGACGCGGCCACCGCGGACGATGACCGGTACCTCGTACTGGTACATGCATACCGACCAGTGGCGGAACGACGGGTACTCGACCGACTCGCTGGCCTCCCCGTTGGCCAAGGGACACCTGGCGGGGATGCACACGGCGGACGCGATCGCCCAGTCGGCCCGGCTCGGTTGGATGCCCTTCTACCCGCAGTTCGCGACCAACCCGCTCCAGGTAGCGGACGACGCCCAGGCCGCCGTCGACGCGGGCTCGGCCACCACGCCCGCCGCCTACGTGGCCGGTGCCCTCAAGGACGGCACTCTGCGCACCGCCATCGAGGACGTCGACGCTCCGGAGAACTGGCCGCGCACCCTGGTGCTCTGGCGCTCAAACCTGATGGGCAGCTCGGCCAAGGGCAACGAGTACTTCCTGAAGCACCTCCTCGGCACCCACTCCAACGTCATGGGTACGGAGAACCCCGAGGCGCCTCGGCCGACCGAGGTCGCGTGGCGGGACGAGGTCCCCGAGGGTAAGCTCGACCTGCTCCTCTCGGCGGACTTCCGGATGACCTCGACGACGCTCCTCTCCGACGTCGTGCTGCCGGCGGCGACGTGGTACGAGAAGCACGACCTCTCGTCCACCGACATGCACCCGTTCGTGCACGCCTTCACGCCGGCCATCGACCCACCCTGGGAGGCCAAGTCCGACTTCGACCTGTTCCACCTTCTTGCGGAACAGTTCTCGGCGATGGCCCGGACCCACCTCGGGGTGCGGAAGGACCTCGTCAGCGTGCCGTTGACTCACGACACCCCCGGCGAGACGGCGCAGCCCGGGGGTCGCGTGGTCGACTGGCGCAACTCCGACGGTCCGGGCACGCCGGGCCGGACCATGCCGGCCTTCCAGGTCGTGGAGCGCGACTACACGACGATCGCCGACAAGCTGGCGACCGTGGGCCCACTCGCCGACAGCCTGGGCTTCACGGTGAAGAACGTGACCTACCGGGTGGACGAGGAGGTCGCGTACCTCGCGGCCAAGAGCGGGGTCATGCTGGGCGGCGCGGGGGACGGACGACCCGCACTGGACACCGACGAGAAGCTGGCCGAGGCGATCCTGCGCTTCTCCGGCACGACCAACGGAAGGCTCGCGGTGCAGGGCTTCCGGACCCTGGAGGAGCGGGTCGGGAGGAAGCTGGCCGACCTCGCCGAGGGGTCGGAGGAGAAGCAGGTCACGTCGAGCGACACCCAGGTCGCGCCCGTGCCGGTCATCACCTCACCGGAGTGGTCCGGGTCGGAGACGGGGGCCGTCGGTATGCGCCGTTCACGGTGAACATCGAACGGCTCAAGCCGTTCCACACGCCGGACGGATGCACTTCTACCTCGACCACGACTGGATCCTCGACCTCGGGGAGGCCCTGCCGATCTTCCGGCCGCCCCTCGACATGCATCGCCTGTTCGGCGAGCCCACGCTCGGGCCGGACGGCGCGAAGCAGGTGACCGTCCGCTACCTCACGCCGCACTCGAAGTGGTCCATCCACTCGGAGTCCAGGACAACCTGCTCATGCTCTCGCTCTCGCGGGGTGGGCCGACAGTGTGGATGAGCCCGAAGGACGCGGGAGCGATCGACGTGCACGACAACGACTGGGTCGAGTGCGTGAACGCCAACGGCGTCCTGGTCGCCCGGGCGGTCGTGAGCCACCGCATGCCGGAAGGGGTGGTCTACGTGCACCACGCGCAGGAGCGCACCATCGACGTCCCCAAGTCGGAGGCCACCGGTCGGCGCGGCGGCATCCACAACTCCGTCACCCGGCTGCTGGTCAAGCCCAGCCACCTCATCGGCGGGTACGCCCAGCTGTCCTACGCGTTCAACTACCTCGGCCCCACGGGGAACCAGCGCGACATGGTCTCGACGGTGCGGAAGCGGTCCCAGGAGGTGACGTACTGATGCGGGTCATGGCTCAGATGGCGATGGTGATGAACCTCGACAAGTGCATCGGGTGCCATACCTGCTCGGTGACCTGCAAGCAGGCCTGGACCAACCGGGCCGGCACGGAGTACGTGTGGTTCAACAACGTGGAGACGCGCCCAGGACAGGGGTATCCGCGCCGCTACGAGGACCAGGACCGGTGGAAGGGTGGCTGGGAGCTGGGCCGGCGCGGCCAGCTGAAGCTCAAGGCCGGCGGGCGCGTCAACAAGCTGTTCGGCATCTTCGCCAGCCCGGTGCAGCCCGAGCTCAAGGATTACTACGAGCCCTGGACGTACGACTACAGCACCCTCGTGAACGCGCCTCTCGGCGACGACTTCCCGGTCGCCCGACCGAAGTCGCTCATCACCGGGCAGGACACCAAGGTCACCTGGTCGGCCAACTGGGACGACAACCTCGGCGGGGCCAGCGAGATGGGCCACCTCGACCCCATCGTGCAGAAGGTCAACGAGAAGGTCCGCCGTGAGTCCGAGGACCGGGTCCGCTTCGAGCTCGAGCAGACGTTCATGTTCTACCTCCCGCGGATCTGTGAGCACTGCCTCAACCCCTCGTGCATGGCGTCCTGCCCGTCGGGGGCCATCTACAAGCGCAGCGAGGACGGCATCGTCCTCGTCGACCAGGACCGCTGCCGCGGCTGGCGCCAGTGCATCACGGGCTGCCCCTACAAGAAGATCTACTTCAACCACAGGACGGGCAAGGCCGAGAAGTGCACGTTCTGCTACCCGCGGATCGAGGTCGGCCTCCCCACGGTGTGCTCGGAGACCTGTGTCGGCCGGCTGCGCTACCTCGGCCTCATCCTCTACGACGTCGACCGGGTCACCGCGGCCGCGTCGACGCCGGACGACGCCGACCTCTATGAGGCGCAGCTGGACCTCATGCTCGACCCCGACGACCCGGCGGTCGTGACACAGGCCCGCGCCGACGGCATACCCGACGACTGGATGGACGCGGCCCGACGCTCCCCGGTCTACGCCCTCGCCAAGCGGTACCGGGTCGCCCTGCCGCTGCATCCGGAGTACCGCACGATGCCGATGGTCTGGTACGTCCCGCCACTGTCCCCGATCGTCGACGTCCTGGCCTCCCAGGGCCACGACGCCGAGGACCGCTCGACCCTCTTCGGGGCGATCGACGCGCTCCGGATCCCCGTGGAGTACCTCGCCGAGCTGTTCACCGCCGGACGCACGGACATCGTCACCGGCGTGCTGCAGAAGCTCGCGGCCATGCGGGCCTATATGCGGGAGGTGACGCTCGGCCGGGACGGCGACCCGGCCATCCCGGCGTCCGTCGGGATGACCGAGGAGTCGGTCTACGAGATGTACCGGCTCATGGGGATCGCGAAGTACGCCGAGCGCTACGTCATCCCCACGGCCCACGTCGAGCGGGCCCACGAGCTGGAGGAGGTCGCGTGCTCGCTCGACTACGACGACGGACCGGGGATGTACGAGTCGGGCCCGTTCGGTGAGGCCAGCGGACGCCCGACGCCCGTCGCCGTGGAGACGTTCAACGCCCTGAAGCAGCGCCAGACGTCCGGGTCCGCAACGTCGTCGACGGCCTCCGGCGAGCTGCGCGGGCGGGTGAACCTGCTCAACTGGGACGGCCACGGCGCGCCCGACGGGCTCTTCCCGGGACAGTCCGACGACGGGCCGCCGTCATGAGGCCGCTGCGTCGGCGACGGACGGACCCTCGGGTCGTCTACCAGGTGGCCTCGTGGTGCCTCGACTACCCGACCGCGGCGCTCGTCGAGCGGCTCCCTCTCCTCGCGGCCGCCCTGGCTGAACAGCCGGCTGGCCCGGGAGTGGCCCCGTTGCTCAGCGTGGTCGACCACCTCAGCGGCACCCCGCTGGACGGGCTGCAGCACGCGTACGTCGACGTGTTCGACCTCAGCCGGAAGCATGCCCTCTACCTGTCGTACTGGACCGACGGCGACACGCGGCGCCGGGGTGAGGTCCTGGGCCGCTTCAAGGCCGCCTACCGGGCCGGTGGGTTCCTCGTCGACACCCACGGCGAGCTGCCCGACTACCTGCCGATGGTCCTCGAGTTCGCGGCGTGCGTCGACCTCGCGGCCGGTCGCGAGCTGCTGCAGGCATACCAACCGAGCCTCGAGCTGCTGCGGATCGCTTTGCAGGAGAGGCAGAGCCCGTATGCCGGCGCGCTCGTCGCGGTCTGCGCGACGCTCCCGGGGGAGTCACCCGCGACCCGGGCCGCCGTCCAGGCGATGGTCGACGCCGGAGCCCCACCCGTGGAGTCCGTCGGCCTCGACCCCTACGACCCGCGGCTCATCCCGCTGCAGCCGGCGGGTGAACGCTGATGGACGTGGTGCTCTGGGGCGTGCTTCCCTATCTCGTCGTCGTCACCCTCGTCGGAGGGACCGTGTGGCGCTACCGCTACGACACGTTCGGCTGGACCACCCGCTCCTCCCAGCTCTACGAGTCACGGCTGCTCCGGATCGGGTCGCCGCTGTTCCACGCCGGCATCCTCGTCGTCCTCGTGGGTCACATCGGTGGCCTCGTCATCCCCGAGAGCTGGACCGAGGCGGTGGGGGTCAGCGAAGGTCTCTACCACGTGAACGCCCTGCTGTTCGGGGGGATAGCGGGGGTTTGCACGCTGGCGGGCATCCTCATCCTCGTCTACCGGCGCCGCACGACCGGACCGGTGTTCATGGCGACAACCCGCAACGACAAGCTGATGTACGTCCTGCTCGTCGGGGCGATCGTCCTCGGCCTGTGGACCACGCTGGTCAGCGTCGGTGCCGGGTCCGACGCGCACAACTACCGCGAGACGGTCTCCCCGTGGTTCCGGTCGGTCTTCCTGCTGCGGCCCGATGTCGAGGCCATGGCCGCCGCCCCGATCCAGTTCCACATCCACGCCCTCGTGGGCATGGCGCTGTTCGCCCTCTGGCCCTTCTCGCGACTGGTGCACGCGTTCAGTGCGCCGCTGCACTACCTGTTCCGCCCCTACATCGTCTACCGCAGCCGCGACCGGTCGCGAACCGGTGCCCGCCCCTCCCGCAGCGGGTGGAGCCCCATCGGCACCCGGGACCGTGACCGTGGCTGACCGTGGCTGACCGTGGCTGACCGTCCAAGAAGGAGCGACCCATGACGGCACCGACCGGCGCGGGCACGGCGCCCGCCGTCGACCTGCGGGGGCAGACGAAGAACCTGGTCGTCGCGACCGCTGCGTTCGCCCTCACGTTCTGGGCGTGGAACATGATCGCCCCCCTCGCGGTGACGTACACCCAACAGCTGGGGCTGGACGGCAATCAGAAGGCGCTCCTGGTGGCGACACCCGTGCTCGTGGGGTCGGTGGGCCGCATCCTCGCCGGTGCGCTGACCGACCGCTTCGGGGGCCGCGTCATGATGCCGATCCTCGTCCTCGCCGCCATCCCGTTCGTCCTCCTCGTGGCCGTCGCGGGCAACGCCAGGTCCTACGGCCTGCTGCTGCTCTTCGGCTTCTTCCTCGGCATCGCCGGCACGACGTTCGCCGTGGGCGTGCCCTTCGTGAACTCCTGGTACCAGGCCGACCGGCGCGGGTTCGCCACCGGCGTGTTCGGCGCCGGCATGGGGGGCACGGCGCTCTCGGCGTTCTTCACCCCGCGCTTCGTCACCTGGTTCGGCTACACCGCGACCCACGTCATCGTCGCCGTGGCGCTGCTCGCGATGGCCGCGATCTGCTGGTTCACCATGACCACGTCACCGGTGTGGAAGGCCAACACCGACCCGGTGGTGCCCAAGCTGGTCGCCGCCATGAAGCTGCCCGTGACGTGGCAGATGTCGTTCCTGTACGCCGTGGCGTTCGGGGGCTTCGTCGCCTTCACGACCTACCTCCCGACCTACCTGAAGGACATCTACGCCTTCGACCTCACCGCGGCCGGGACCCGTACCTCGGGGTTCGCCATCGCGGCCGTGGTGGCCCGGCCCATCGGGGGCGCCCTCTCCGACCGGATCGGGTCACGCAACGTGGTGGGCATCTCGATGGCGGCGACGGCGGTGCTGGCCGCCGCCGTCGCGTTCCAGCCGCCGCTCGAGGTCCCCGCCGGAACGACCTTCGTGCTGCTGTCTTTCGCGCTCGGCCTCGGCATGGGAGGAGTGTTCGCCTGGGTCGCCCAGAAGTCCCCGCCCGAGCGGGTCGGCAGCGTCACGGGCGTCGTCGGCGCAGCCGGGGGACTGGGCGGCTACTTCCCGCCGCTCATCATGGGCGCGACCTACCAGAAGGTGTTCTCCGGATACGGGTTCGGGCTCTCCCTCCTCGTCCTCGTCGCCCTCGGTGCCCTGGCGTTCACCTACCTCGGCATCCGGCCAGTGCGGGCGAAGGCGCCCAGGTAGTGGTCGACCGAGAGGGCCGGGCGTGCCAGGCTGGCGCGATGGAGAAGTCATCGCTGACCGCCGTCGCCCGCGAGCAGCTGGAGCTCGCGACCACGGCGTCCAGCGGGCGTAGCGCCGACACGGTCTACGGCGGGCACGAGCACATCCTCCGTCAGACCGTGATCGCCCTGGCGGCCGGGCGCGAGCTCGCCGAGCACGTGAACCCGGGTGAGGCCACCGTGCAGGTGCTGCACGGGCGGGTGCGACTCGACGGCGACGGCCACTCCTGGGAGGGCACCAAGGGGGACCTGCTCGTGGTGCCCGCCGGCCGGCACTCGTTGACCGCGATCGAGGACTGCGCGGTGCTGCTCACGGTGGCCAAGCGCGGGTCGTAGGAGGCCCCGTGTGCCACTACTGCGGGTGCCGGGACATGCCGCTGCTGCGCGACTACATCGCCGAGCACGAGCAGGTGACCAACCTCGGCGGGGCGGCGGTGCGGGCGCTGGACCGGGACGACCTCGGGGGGGCGCGTGAGCTGATCGCGTCGATGAGTGCCCAGCTCCGGGCGCACTGGCAGGGCGAGGAGAACGGCGTGTTCGCCGCTATGCGTAAGGACGAGCTCTTCTCCCAGCACATCGAGCCCCTGGTGCACGAGCACCGTGAGCTGGCGGCCCTGTTGGCGTCGGTGGACGTCACCGACCCGCACGACCAGGCCCGTCTGCGCGCGGCCGTCGACGAGCTGCACGAGCACATCGCCAAGGAGGAGGACGGCATCTTCCCCGCGTCGCTGACGGCCCTCGACGGCGACGAGTGGGACGCGGCTATGAGGGCCTGGCAGGAGGCCCATCCCGACCACCACCTCATCGCCGACGCCCACCGCCAGGGCCCCGACGGCATCGTCGGGGAGTCCGACGGACACCCCCCGAACCCGTAAGGACGCCCGCCACGGCTGGCCGGCCCCTCCGGTCCCAGGCCGGCTGGTCCCGAGGACGCGCAAGGCCTCACGCGTCAGAGGGTCGGTCAGTCGTCCTTCTTGAGGCTGGGGTAGCGCTTCTCGACGGCCACTCGCACCTGCTTCTGCTCCTCGGGGGAGCCGTGCTGGGCGACGCGGGCGAGCGCGTTGCGCGCGTGCTCGATGTCGGGGATGGGGTACTTGCGCTTGTCCGGGAGGGCGAACGAGGTGTCCTTCAGCCGGTCGCGGTTGTCAGCGTCGCTGAGATCCTTGGTCATCACACCAGTGTGCTCGCCCATACCGGGCTGGCAACCCGAGCCAGGCCTTCCGGTGGCGCGCGTGGTCGACCTTCACGACCATGGGCGGATGAGTGACGACGAGCCGGCCGACAGCGAGACCCCGGACCGGCAACAAGGCGACGCGGATGACGTCCCACGAGCGCCGTCGGGCCCCGAGGATCCTCCGGTGGACCCCGGCGCGCCGATGAACCCCGCCTGAGGCGGGCTTGGGCTCTGACTACTGTGCGCTGCGAACGCCGAGGGCGTGTGAGAGCAGGACCCGTCGATGGTGCGTGCCCGTCTTCGCGAAGACGGACTTGAGGTGGTCCTGCACGGTGTGGGGCGAGAGATGCATGCTCGCGGCGACCTCGGCGGTGTCGGTGCCCTGGGCGAGGAGGGTGAGGAGCTCGCGCTCACGTCCGGACAGGCCGTTCGCCCGGGCGAACACGTCCAGGCGCTGCTCCGGTGACGTCGGCTCGATGGTCACGGCGATGAGGTCGCTCGGTCTCACTCGAGAGGCCCGGAGCGTCACCCAGAAGCCGTCAGCGAGGTGGATGCGGGCCATCGGCTCGTGGTCGTCCACCCCCTCCTCCCGGGCGAGCAGCTGAGCCGCCACGTTGAAGGCGCACGCGGGGATGGGGGCGACGCCTCCGGGCTGCGGCAGCAGGACGTTCAGCCACTCCAGCGACGCGCCCGTCTGACCCACGATGCTCAGGTCGTCGCGCATCAGCAGCACCGCCGGACCAGCCATGGACCGGCCGGGTGCGCCCGCGACGACGGTGAACGTGCTCGCCTGGCGTCGCCTCAAGGCGATGGTCAGCCCCGGGGTGAGGCGGTCGAGAAGAACGAGGTCGGCCGTGGTGAAGCGACGCTGGGACCAGAGGTCGAGGAACCCCCAGCAGCCGAGGTGGTCACGGAAGACGACGGAGGCCACATCGACGACCCCGTATGCGCGCTGGGCCTCCCGCCAGAGCCAGCTGTCGCTCGCGTGGTCACCGAGGACCGCCGCGGTATCCAGGGACGTCCACCGGTTCGTGGCCGTGAGGTACTTCAGCCGCACCACCGTGGGCAGCGCCCCGAGGTCGGGCACCTGGGCCAGCGGGTCCACGCCCACCGTCGTGCCGGGGTCGGTCAGTACCCAGGCATACCAGTGGAACGACAGGGAGACCCGAAGCCGGTCGAGCACCTCCGTGCGCATCACCCGGGAGTCTGTCGCCTTGGCGCCAAGGCGTTCGACGGTCTCCTCGGTGAGGGGTGACGCCGGTGGCCGCGCCATCGCTTCAGGCTAGTGGGGCAGACACCCCAGACACCCGAGACACCCCAGACACTTGGGATACCGGCGGAGACCCGACCGGACCACGCTCGAGGCATGAACACTCTTCGTATCGAGCACCCCGTCACCGACTACTCCGTCTGGAAGCACGCCTTCGACCGGTTCGCCGACCTGCGCCGCGCCGCGGGGGTCCGGCGCCACGAGATCCGCCGCCCCGTCGACGACGCCCACTACGTCATCGCCGATCTCGACTTCGACTCCGCCCAGGAGGCGCAGGCGTTTCTCGAGACCCTGCGGACCCGCGTCTGGTCCACCCCGGCCAATAGTCCGGCGCTCGCCGGGGACCCGGTGACCCGCATCCTGGCCACCGAGGAGGACGCGCGATCGGATGCGCCATCAAGCGGCCTCCAGGACGGGGCCGGCCCAGCACGGTAGGTCAGGGGCGGCCGGACGCCACGCCCGGAGCACCCGAGCGCAGCGCCGTCTGGAGCAGACTCTGCGCCGACCAGCGCATGGACTCGACGGCCTGGGCGTGGGTGAGGCCGCCGATGTCGGTGAGCCAGACCAGCGCCTCGATGCCGATCGCGCTACGTATGGCGAGGGTCAGGCGGTGCACGCCCATATCGGTGAGCTCGTTCCGTACCGGGTCCAGGGCCTCGGAGATCCAGGCGACCGCCCGTCCTTGGCGCAACGGCAACGCCTCACGCGGGACCGGGTCGGGGTCGAGTGACAGGCGGAGCATGGTCCGCTGCTGAGGTTCGGTGTCGACGATGAGGGCGGTGAAGGCCGTGACCACCTCGTCGAGTCGCTCGGCAGGGTCCTGGGACGGGTGCTCGCCGAGCAACGTTCGCGCTGCGGTCTCCGGGTGAGCAGCGATGAGGAGCAGCCGCTGGTTGGGGAAGTATCGGTAGGCGGTCGCCCGGGAGATCGACGCCGCGTCGGCCGCCGCGCCGACGCTCGGCGTCAGCCCCTCCGCGACGAGCCGTCGGGCCGACGCGACCAGGGCCGCCCGGGTGCGCTGCTTCTGCTCGGAGCGGCCCCCCGACTCGTAGGTGTCCGAGGACTCTGGATGCGTTGACACACCCGTCATGGTATGCGACTCTCATGGTGAGACATTAGTCTCATGAAGTTTCCCAGTGAAGTGAGGCCCCCATGCCCATCACCGTCGGCCCTGTCGTCCGCGCCGACCGCGAGGGGGAGCGCCGGTGGTTCTTCGGCGGTGGCGTGCACACGTGGAAGATCCGTGCCGCAGAGACCCAGGGGGCGTTCTTCCTCTTCGAGGACCGGATGGAGCAGGGGAAGATGACGCCTCTGCACGTGCACCCGGACTCGGACGAGACGATGTACCTGCTCGAGGGCGAGATCCTCATGCACCTCGACGGCCGGCAGGAGCGCGTGGCCGCCGGAGGGGTGGTCATGGCTCCCCGTGGGCTGCCGCACGCGTTCATGGTGCTCTCGCCCGTCGCCAGGATGCTGTGCCTGCACACCCCCGGATGCTGCGAGCCCTTCTACTGGGGGGCCAGCGAGCCCATGACCAGCGGCGACCGCGAGTCGGGGCCGGTCGACATCGACCGGGTCATGGCGTGGGGGAAGAGCCACGGTGGCATCACTTTTGTCGGGCCCCCGCCGTTCGACTCACCCTGATTGATCGTCGGAGCCACCGTCGGCGCGACGGGCGGGCAGGCGTCGTCGGGGCAAGGCGGGAGCGGTCAGCCGGTCGGCGATGTCGATGCCGAGCTGGATCTGGTGGTCATGAGCCGGCGCACTGTCCCACCACGACACGGACTCCACGACGAGGCCCTCACCTGTGCACGCGACGGACTGCAGCTGGGCCGGGCGCACCACCCCGTCGCCGTGCCGCGCCGCCGGCCAGCTCTCGAGCCGCTGGCGCAGGGATGCGTCGAGGACGCCAACGGGGTCGGTGTAGACGAGGGCGCCCTCGGCATCGGGGTCACGACGTGACCCTCGACCGGACAACCGCCCGAAACCCGCCATCAGACGGCCGAGGTCGGACTGTGGTCCGCGCCGGCGCACCTCGACCGTCGGTTGTGGCGGCTCGGTGCCGACCCGTCGGTCGCGCAGAGAGGGGCAGACCCACCGGACGAACGAGGCCGGGTCGTTCTCCCCGGTAGGGGTGCCGTCGTCGAGGTCGCAGTACCAAGGCACGGAGGAGTCGCGCGGCTCCAGTCGGCAGACGTGCTCGCCGGCCCTCGTCACCACCAGGTCGCGGACCGTCGCGACCGCGTGGGCGAAGGCGAACGAAGGAGTCACCACCCCTCGGATGCTAGACCGTCGTCTCTTCCTCCACCCGACCCGGAAGAGGCACTCAGGCATACCCCCTAGGGGTATAGTGAAGGGATGAGCACGCACGGCAGGCATACCCACCCCGCATCGTCGACCATCGTCAAGGACCCGGTCTGCGGCATGGACGTGGACCCCGCCACGACCGAGCACCGCCTTAAGATGGACGGGCACACGTCCTCCTTCTGCTCCGCCGGCTGCCAGGCCCGGTTCGCGGCCGGCCGGGACGCCGCCCTGGCTGACCCCGTGGCTGACCCCGTGGCGGACGCGGCCGAGTGGACGTGCCCCATGCACCCCGAGATCCGGCGCTCGGGGCCCGGCTCGTGCCCCATCTGTGGGATGGCCCTGGAGCCCGTCACGGTGACGGCCGACAGCGGCCCGAACCCCGAGCTCGTCGACATGACCCGTCGCCTGTGGATGGCCGTCGCCCTGAGCGTCCCCGTTGTGCTGCTCGGGATGGGGCGCGACCTCGTACCGGCCCTCCACGATGCCGTCCCCGCGACGGTCTCCACCTGGGTGCAGCTGCTCTTCGCGACCCCGGTGGTGCTGTGGGCGGGGCTGCCGTTCTTCCAGCGCGGCTGGGCCTCGGTGCGGACGATGCAGCTGAACATGTTCACCCTCATCGCCATCGGCACCGGGGTCGCCTGGCTGTTCAGCGTCGTCGCCACCGTGGCGCCCGGACTCTTCCCGGCCTCGTTCCGCACCGACGGAGCCGTGGCGGTCTACTTCGAGTCCGCCGCGGTCATCACCGCTCTCGTCCTGGTGGGGCAGGTGCTCGAGCTGCGCGCCCGGGAGAGCACCTCGGGGGCCATCCGCGCCCTGCTCGACCTGACACCGAAGACCGCCCACCGCGTGAGTGCGAACGGTGTCGAGGAGGACGTCACCCTCGACCTGGTACACGTCGGCGACCTGCTGCGGGTGCGTCCCGGAGAGGCGGTCCCGGTCGACGGCGAGGTGCACCAGGGGCATTCGACGCTCGACGAGTCCATGGTGACCGGCGAGTCGATGCCGGTCACGAGGCGGGTCGGTGACGCCGTGATCGGGGGGACGGTCAACCAGACCGGATCCATCGTCATCCGCGCCGACAAGGTCGGGCGCGACACGATGCTCGCCCGCATCGTGCAGATGGTCGCGGACGCCCAGCGCTCGCGCGCACCCATCCAGCGGCTCGCGGACCGCGTGTCCGCGGTCTTCGTGCCGGCCGTGCTCGTCGCCGCCGCACTCGCCTTCGTCCTCTGGGCGACGCTCGGGCCCGACCCGCGGCTGCCGCACGCGCTCGTCGTCGCCGTCACCGTGCTCATCATCGCCTGCCCCTGTGCGCTGGGGCTGGCGACGCCGATGTCGATCATGGTGGGCGTCGGCCGTGGAGCCTCGCTCGGCGTGCTCATCAAGGACGCCGAGGCGCTCGAGCGGCTGGAGAGGGTCGACACCCTCGTCGTCGACAAGACCGGGACGCTCACCGAGGGTCGCCCCTCCGTCACGCGCATCGTGCCCGCTCCCGGCGTGGATGCCGACGACGTGCTGCGGCTGGCGGCCGCCGTCGAGCGTGCGTCGCAGCACCCCTTGGGCCTCGCGGTGGTCGCCGCTGCGGCTCAGGCCGGGTTGGCCGTCCCGGAGGTCACCGACTTCGACGCGCCCGTCGGACAGGGCGTGGTCGGTCTGGTCGACGGCCACCGCGTGCTCGTCGGCTCCGCCGGGTTCCTGCGCGGCCACCACCTCGTCACGACCGACCTCGACCCGGAGGCCGACCGGCTCCGCGCCGACGGCGCGAGTGTGGTCTACGTGGGGGTGGACGACGCGACCGCCGCCGTGCTGGTCATCGCGGATGCGGTCAAGGACTACACTGCCGCTGCCCTGAAGGCCTTGCGGGCCGACGGGATCGACGTCGTCATGCTCACGGGCGACAACGAGGTCACGGCGCGGGCGGTCGCCCGCACCCTGGGGATCGAGCACGTCGAGGCCGAGGTCATGCCCGAGCACAAGAGCGAGGTCGTGACGAGGCTCCGGGAGGCCGGACGCGTCGTGGCGATGGCCGGTGACGGCGTCAACGACGCTCCCGCCCTCACCGTGGCCGACGTAGGCATCGCCATGGGCACCGGCACCGACGTCGCGATCGAGAGCGCCGGGGTCACGCTGCTCCGGGGCGATCTCGGCGGGATCGTCCGCGCGCGTGCCCTGTCCGAGGCCACGATGTCCAACATCCGGCAGAACCTCGTGTTCGCGTTCGTCTACAACGCCGCAGGGATCCCGCTGGCGGCCGGGGTGCTGTACCCGGCGTTCGGGCTGCTCCTGTCGCCGATGATCGCCGCGGCCGCCATGGCCCTCTCGTCCGTCAGCGTCATCGGGAACGCGCTGCGGCTGCGCACCCAGCGCCTCTGAGGGCTGCCGCCCTGGTGAGGCGGTATGCCGCGGCGAGGGGTCCTAGAACGCGTCGCCCGTTCGCCACAGCATCTGCTGCAACGTGAGCGAGTTGCCGTCCGGGTCGGCCAGACCGGCATACAGCACCCCACCGCCCACGTCCTGAACGGCACCGACGTCGACGCCGCGGGCGACCAGCTCGGCCCGGGCCTGCTCGATGTCGTCGACGACGAGGTGCAGGCCGCGCACCGAACCGGGCTCGCCCTCGTAGACCGGCAGTCCGCTGCCGATGCCGATGGAGCACGCCGACCCCGGCGGGGTCAGCTGGACCACCCGCACGCCGGGGACGGGTTGCACGTCGACGTCGGCGACGAAGCCGAGCTGATCGACGTAGAAGGCCTTGGCCCGGTCGACGTCGCTGACCGGGATGGGGACCAGCTCGAGCTTCATGTCCATGGGGAGCCTCCTCGTGGGTGCCGCGGCCGGCGCCGTTCCGGTGGACCCTCCCACACGCCTCTACAGTCGGACGTGGCGCCCACCGCGACGGTCGGCGCCCTCCAGAACCGTCTCCCGTCGGAGGTCGCGCCCGATGACCGTGATCGACCTCAACGCCGACCTCGGCGAGGGCTTCGGCCGCTGGGAACTCGGTGACGACGAGGCGATGCTCGACCTCGTCACGAGCGCCAACGTCGCGTGTGGCTTCCACGCCGGCGACCCCCGCATCCTGCGTCGCGTGTGCGGGCAGGCGGCGGCGCGCGGGGTACGGATCGGGGCGCAGGTGGGCTACCGCGACCTTGCGGGGTTCGGTCGCCGGGCGATCGCGATGGACCCGGCCGACCTCGTCGACGACGTGCTCTACCAGATCGGTGCCCTCGACGGCCTGGCCCGCGTGGAGGGCAGCCGGGTGTCGTACGTCAAGCCCCACGGCGCGCTCTACACCACCGCCGCCACCGACCCGGGGGTCGCGGCCGCGGTCGCCGAGGCGGTCCGGCTCTACGACCCCGGCCTGCTGCTGCTCGGCCTCGCTGGGTCGCAGCTGCTTGTGCAGGCATCGGCGAACGGGCTCACGGCGGTCCCCGAGGCGTTCGCCGACCGGGCTTACACGGCCGACGGACTGCTGGTGCCGCGCGGCACGACCGGCGCGGCGCTGGACGACCCGGACGCGATTGCGGCCCGCTGCGTCCGGCTCGCGACGGCCGGGACGGTCGACGCCGTCGACGGCACCACCGTGGCCGTGACAGCCCGCTCGGTATGCGTGCACGGCGACACTGCGGGCGCCGTCGCCATCGCCCGGGCCGTGCGGGCCGGCCTGGAGCGGGCGGGGGTCGAGCTGCGCCCCTTCGTCGACGGGGCCTAGCGCCGTGCGGTTCCGGCCCGTCGGCCCCCGGGGCGTGCTCGTCGAGTGCGAGGACCTCGCCCAGGTGATGGCACTGCACCGGACCCTGGCTGCCGACCGCCCGGCCGGGGTGGTCGACCTCGTTCCCGCCGCGCGCACGGTGCTGGTCACCTTCGACGAGACCATGACCCGTGACCGGCTCGAGCCGCAGCTGCGCCGGGCGCTCGACCGGCCGCGGTTACCGGAGGACCCCTTAACCGGTCGCGACGACACGCTCGAGATCGGCGTCGTCTACGACGGCGCCGACCTCGGGGAGGTCGCGGCGCAGACGGGACTCACGACCGCGGAGGTGGTGCGCCGGCATACCGCCGGCCGTTACATCGTCGCGTTCTGCGGCTTCTCGCCCGGGTTCGGCTACCTCGTGGGTGCCGACCCCGCCCTGACCGTGCCCCGTCGCGCGTCGCCGCGCCCGCGCGTACCGGCGGGGTCGGTCGCCCTCGCCGGGGAGTTCACGGGGGTCTACCCGCGCTCGGGGCCGGGGGGTTGGCAGCTCATCGGCCGCACCAGCGCTGCGCTCTGGGACCTCGACCGTGACCCGCCCGCTCTCCTCACTCCCGGCACCCGGGTGCGCTTCGCGCAGGTGGACCCGTGATCGTCGTCGAGCGCACGGGGCCACTGGCGACCGTGCAGGACCTCGGGCGACCCGGGCTCGCCCACCTGGGGGTCGGGCGGTCGGGGGCGGTCGACCGGCCGGCCCTGCGCCTGGCCAACCGGCTCGTCGGCAACGCCGAGGACGCCGCCGCGGTGGAGGTCACTCTCGGCGGTCTGGTGGTCCGCTTCGAGCAGGCGGCCACCGTCGCCCTGACCGGAGCCCCGTGTGCCGTACTGGTCTCCGGGCGCCGGTATGCCGCGGACGCGCCGGTCCCCGTACGCGCCGGTGACACGGTGGCCCTCGGCGTGCCCGCACGGGGGCTGCGGAGCTACCTCGCCGTGCGCGGTGGCGTGGCCGTCGCCCCGGTGCTCGGGTCGCGCTCCACCGACGTGCTGTCGGGCGTCGGGCCACCCGCGCTGGCTCCGGGGACGCGGCTGGCGGTGGGGACGCCGAACGCGCCGTACGCCGACGTCGACCTCGCCGGCATCCGACCGCTGCGCGGGGCGCCGCTGCGCGTCTGGCCCGGCCCGCGCGACGACTGGTTCGCCGACGACGCCATGCGCCTCCTGACCGAAGCGGACTGGGAGGTCACCCCCGTCTCCGACCGGGTCGGTATACGCCTGCGCGGCCCGGTGCTCGCGCGGCGGCGCCCGGGGGAGCTGCCGTCGGAGGGAATGGTCGAGGGGGCGCTGCAGGTGCCACCCGACGGTCAGCCGGTCCTGTTCCTCGCCGACCACCCGGTGACCGGCGGCTATCCGGTCATCGCGGTGGTGGACCCCGCCGACCTGCCGCTCGCCGCCCAGGCCCGGCCGGGGGAGCGGCTGTGCTTCATGTCGGCGCCGGGGACGGATGCTCCCGGTCGGGGGACAGCACCGTGACGACGCTCGAGTCGTCCCGGGCGCCCAGACCGGCGGCCTCGGCGATGAGGAAGAGCTGCTCGGCTGCCGCCGCCAGGGGAAGGGGCACGTGGGAGCGTCGCCCGGCCGAGGTGACGATGCCCATGTCCTTGACGAAGATGTCGACCCGCGACCTCACCTCCGCGCCACCGGTGTAGGCCTCGACCATCCGGGGTCCGCGGTCACCGAACATGAACGACCCGGCGGCGCCCTGCGACAGCACGTCGATGACCATCGTCGGGTCGAGGTCGAGCGCGCGGGCCAGGGCGATCGCCTCCGCCGCGGCCGCGATGTGGATGCCGGCCAGCAGCTGGTTGACCGTCTTGAGCGACTGGCCGTCACCGGGGCGCGGGCCGACGACCGTCAGGGTGGACGCGAGATGCTCGAGGACGGGCCGAACGCGTTCCAACGCAACGTCGTCGGCGCCGACGACGATGAGCAGGTCGCCCTGCCCGGCCCGCACGGGACCGCCGCTCACCGGAGCGTCGACGAGGGCGTAACCGGCCGACGACACCCGCTCCGCGAGGTCACGAGCAACCTCCGGCCCCACCGTGCTGGTGAGGATGACGGCTCCTCCAGGCCGCAGGGCGCCGACGACGCCCCCGTCGCCGAACAGGGCGTCCTGCGCCTGAGCCTGGTCCCGGACCGCGAGCAGGGCGACGTCGGCCTCCCGGCAGGCCTCACCCGGGGTGTCGACCACCCGCAGCCCGGCCGCCTCGGCCTGGGCCCGGCGCGGCGCATACGGCTCGAACCCCGTGACGGTGAAGGTGGTGGCGAGCCGGGTGGCTATGGGCAGCCCCATGGCTCCGAGCCCCACCACGGCGATGTGCAGTCGGTCGTCGGTCACGCGGCGCTCCTTGCTGAGGGTCGGACGGGGAAGGTCAGACGCTGCGCAGGGTGGCCACGACGTCGGCCAGGGCGGCGTCGTCGCCGACGTTGCCCGGGAACACGATGTACGGGATGCCCTGAGCTGGACCGGAGACCGGCTCCCAGAGCGAGACGATGCCGGGCAGCATCGTGCCTCGCGACCACGCCCGCCGCACCCCCAGCCCCTCGGTCGCGGTGTCGGACGAGGTGATGCCGCCCTTGGCGAGCACGAACGCGGGGCGGAGCACCGCGACCACCTCGCGCACGGTCTCGACGAGGGAGGCGCTGACCGTGCGGGCGATGTCGAGACTGTGGTGCGCGTCGGTGCCCGGGACGAGCTCACGGCTGGTGCGGACGACGACATCGGCGTCGGAGTCGTTGTCGCGCAACAGGTCTGTGGCCTGGGCAGCGACCCCGCGGATGTGGTCGGCGCGTCGTCCGGGGTCGAGCAGCGTGGGGACGTGGAGCTCCACCTCGACCACGGGTGACGACGCGCGGAGCCCGTCGAGCTGTCGCGTCGTCAGGCCGACGTGCGACCCCACGACGACGAGGCCGTGAGCCGCCGTGGGCCGGGAGTCGTCGCCGGGGCTGCTCATGGTGGCAGCGGTCGCCGAGGCGAGGATGCGCCGCAGCCGCGTGGCGTCGATGGCGGCCATGGCCTGCTGCCCGCTGCGGGCGCGCACGAAGGACGGCCCACACCGGTAGAGGAAGCACGCCCCGGCCGCCTCGGCGCGTACCAGGGCCAGCGCCACGACCTGGAGGTCGGCGTCGGCCACCGCGTCGACGACCACGGGCCGGCCCCCGCTCAGGCCCGCCAGGATGGTCTGTACCCGGTCGGGGCCGCCGGTGCGGATGTCGTCGATGGTGATCGTCGCGACCGCCGCCGCCGGGACACGGCCCTGCGTCTTCTCCTCCACCCAGTCGCGCAGGTCGGAGTGGTGGTAGCCGAAACTGCGGTCGCGGGCGAACTCGCTGCGGCCGACCGGGATCATCCCGTCGGCGGTGCGCATCCAGTGCACGGAGTCGATGGTGATCCGGCCGGGCTCGATGAAGGCAGGGCAGACGACGACCCCGTCGACCGACTGGCCCGTGTGGGCGAGCTCCTCGGCCAGCACGTCGGTCTCCAGCGGGAAGTAGCCGCGCAGCGTCGAGTCGCTGCGGCTCGCGATCACGTATGCCGCGTCGCCCTCCAAGCGCGCGGCCTCGGCCAGCGCCCGCACCACCTCACGGTTGCGCTCCGCGGCGTCGGGCGCCGACAGGCTGCGGGTGTTGGTGAGGACGAAGAACCCGGCGCTGTCCTGGTGCAGGGCCCAGCGCACGTCGTCGACGCTCCACCGGGTGAGCACCGGGAGGTCGGCGATGGTCTGGGTGCCGGTGGGGTCGTCGTCGAGGATGACCAGCCGTCGTCCCGCCCGGATCTCGTCGAGGTGGTCGGTGACGTCGAGCGCCGGCGGCAGTCCCGACAGGAGCTCGTCCAGGGGGACGGGACCGTCCCGGTCGAGCCGTCGCTCGGCGGGGGTCTGCGCGGTCATCGTCGGCCTCTCCTCGAGTCGGCCGCGGTCGGCCACGTCAGGGCGGCTCGACGTGCGGCGGCGAACGACCGGCAATCTATCCGACCCCCTGTCGTCAACCGGCTCGGAGTGCGTCGTACGTCACGGTGCCCCGACGCATCCGTGCGGGGGTCCCGGACCGCATGCTGCAGTGACAGCCGCGTGTGGCCGCCCCTTCGCCCCTGGCTGCTGTCGTCCCGTCCACCTCATCGAGGAGCAGCCATGTCTACCGACACCGCCAGCAGCACGTCCTTCTCCGACCTCGGCCGCGACATGTGGTCCTACCTCACCGGCAAGGAGGCGACCATCGACTACACCTTCGTCGACATGACCGTCGAGGTGCCGCGCTCGACCGGTCCCGACAGCGCGCGGGCGACGTGGAAGCTCAACGGCACCCTGCGCATCACGACCAAGGACAAGGACAACCGCGGAGCCGTCTCCAACGGCTCGCGTGCCTGAGCAGGGCTCCGGCGGCTCGGCCGGTCTGGCCGGTCTGGCCGGTCTGGCCGGTCTGGCGGTGATCGCCGACCTCGTCATCGAGGTCGGCGACGACCGCGGCTCGACGATGGCGCGGCTGACCAGCGAGCCCTCGGGCCTCGTGCTCGACGTCCCCGACCCGGCCACCCTCCTGCGGTGCGTACCGGGCCGGGGGCTGAGCCGGGACCTGCCCGTGAGCGTGCCGACCGGGACCTTCGCCGGCCTTCCGGTCCGGCTCACCTCCGGTGGGCGTGACCTCGGCCGGGTCCACCTCACGGCGACCGGAGGCATCCGCTTCCGACCGTCCTGGTCGGGGGTACCGACCGTCACGCGGACGGCGCTGAGCTACGGGCCGGGCCGGGCCGCCGCCGGTGTGGTCGCCGCCGCTCTCGCGCTGGCGGCATACCGGCTGCAGCGGCGTCATCGGGCCCGCTAGGCGGTCGATGCTGCATCGAGCCGGTCGACGCCCCCTGTAGCGGGCGTCGAGCCGGTCGATGCAGCATCAACCTGTCCGACCCGGGAGGGTCGGGCGAGGATCAGGCCAGGGTGGCGGTGTCGATGACGAAGCGGTAGCGCACGTCGGACGCGAGGACGCGCTCCCAGGCCTCGTTGACCTGGTCGGCGGAGATGACCTCCACGTCGGCGCCGATGCCGTGCTCGGCGCAGAAGTCGAGCATCTCCTGCGTCTCGCGGATGCCGCCGATGAGCGAGCCGGCGAAGGAGCGGCGGCCACCGATGAGCGCGAAGGCGTTGACCTCCAACGCCTCCGGCGGCGCACCGACGTTGACGAGCGCTCCGCCGACGGCCAGCAGACCGAGGAAGGCGTTGACGTCGATCTTCGCGCTGACCGTGTTGATGATGACGTCGAACCGGCCGGTGAGGTCCTCGAAGGTGGACTCGTCGGACGTCGCGAAGTAGTGGTCGGCGCCGAGGCGCAGCCCGTCCTCCTGCTTCTTCAGCGACTGCGACAGCACGGTCACCTCGGCGCCCATCGCGTGGGCGATCTTGACGGCCATGTGGCCGAGGCCACCCAGACCGACGACGGCGACCTGCTTGCCGGGGCCGGCGTTCCAGTGGTGCAGCGGCGAGAAGGTCGTGATCCCGGCGCACAGCAGGGGAGCGGCGACGTCGAGCTCGATGCCCTCGGGGATGCGGACGACGAAGTCCTCGGTGACGACGACGTGGGTGGAGTAGCCGCCCTGAGTGATCGTGCCGTCGACGTCCTTCGACCCGTAGGTGCCGATGTTGCCCTTGACGCAGAACTGCTCCTCGCCGGCGAGGCAGTAGCGGCACTCGCGGCAGGAGTTGACCATGCAGCCGACCCCGACGCGGTCGCCCACCTGGTGCTTGGTGACCTCGGAACCGACCTCCGCGACGACGCCGGCGATCTCGTGGCCGACGACGAGGGGGTACTTCGCCGGGCCCCACTCGCCGCGGGCGGTGTGGATGTCGGAGTGGCAGATGCCGGCGAACTTGATGTCGATGAGCACGTCGTGCGGTCCGACGTCACGGCGCTCGATGGTGGTGGGCTCGAGCGGGGCCGTGGCGCTGGGGGCGGCGTAGGCGTTGACGGTGAGCATGGTTCTCCTCAGGGGGATCGGGGTGACGCAGGTCACGGGCCGCGGTGCGGCACACGAGGACTCCGCGTCGGGCGACGACGACACGGTCGCCGCCTCGGGCGCGCCCAGCCGCAGGCCGGGCGCCGGTGGCACACCGCTCACGCGGTGGCCGACGTCATCAGGATACGCCGAGGCAGCGCAGCTGGTCGCGCGAGCGGTCCAGGATCGCCGGGGCCGCCTCGGGGTGAGCGGCGTACCAGGCCAGCTGGGCGTCGGCGACGTCGGCGTCCGACATCGCCTCCCCGCCGACCGTCCAGTCCGCGCGCACCGACGCCGAGGGGTCGACCGCGTCGCGCACCGCCGGCTCCAACGGGGTGTGCACGCTGTCGAGCAGCTCGAACCCGGGGTCCGTGGCGGTCTGCGGCCAGCCGAGCGCGGCCTGGACCCGGCGGGCGAGGCCGACGAGCACCGGGTTGCCGGGGTGGTTGATGGTGTTGGCGGCTCGCACGCCCGCGCCGCGGACGAGGTCGTGCACGGGCAGCGTGCCTGCCGCTTCCTCCCGGCGCCGCAGCCCGTCGAGCGACCACTGCGTGACCGCCTCGACGCTGGCGGCGTCGAGAGGCGGGGGCGCGGGACGTCCGGCGGCCCGCAACAGCGTCCGCAGGTCGTGGTAAGGCACCACGGGCGGCTGCAGCTCGGGGGCTCCGGTCACCACCTGGTAGGGGAAGAGGCCCACGAATCGGAAGACCGGGAAGACGACGGTATGCGTGGGGCGTCCGGTCGCGGCGGTGCGGGTGACGTCAGCCGTGCCGAGGGGCAGGTCGTGGTAGCCGTCGGCGATCGGCTGGACCACCAGCACGTCGCACCGGCGCAGCAGTCGCTCGAGGAACGGGACCTCGTCGGCGGCGAGCTCGTGGACCGGGGGGATCCGCACGCTGGCACAGGGCGCCTCCGGCGCGTTCTGCAGGAGCAGCCGCAGCGACTCGGCCTGGCAGTTGCCGTGGACGAGCACGAACGGCCGGCCGTCGTCGGGCAGCGGCTTGAGCCCGTAGAACTCGCCGTAGTGGTGGGCCCGCGGCAGGTCGGCCCGCGCTGCCTCCGGCAGGGCACCCAGGTCGACCTGGTCGTCCGAGGTCGTCGTCGAGGTCGAGGTCATCGCGCTCCTTCGGGGTCCGGTCGTCACGTCCCCCGAGGCTACGGGCTCACGGTTCGGGAGCCACCAGGGCGGGTCCCCGACCTCGCGGCTCCCGAACCGTGGCTGGGAACCTGCTCCGAATCCGCCCGGCGAGCCCCGCTCCGAGGCGACACCGCGCATACCCGCTCCTATGCTCCGGGACCATGCCCGACCACGAACGAGACGACATCGCGAGCCATCCCGACGTGCCGGCCCGGCCCTCGGCCGGAGACCGCTCGGCGCGCACCAAGCTGGTCGTCGCGGCCGTGGTGGGGGTGGTCGTCGGCGTGGGGTCCGCCGTGGCGGGCGTCGGCAAGTCGGCCCCGCTCATCGGCTGGGACGCGCTCGCGCTGACCTTCTGCATCTGGATGTGGGCGTCGATCTGGAAGCTGGACCCCGAGTCGACCCACGCGCACAGCCAGCGGGAGAACCCCGGCCGCGAGACGACGGACCTCGTCGTCATCCTGGCCGGGCTCGCGAGCATCGTGGCCGTCGGCGTCGTGCTCTTCGGCGCTACCAACGACGACGGCAGCACCAAGTTCTTCGAGGCGGGGCTCGCGCTCTTCTCGGTCTTCGTCACGTGGACGACGGTGCACACGGTCTACACGACCCGCTACGCCCAGCTGTACTACGAGGGGCGGCCCGGCGGCATCGACTTCAACCAGGACGACGAGCGTCCCGACTACCGCGACTTCGCCTACCTCGCGTTCACGGTGGGCATGACCTTCCAGGTGTCGGACACCGACCTGAAGACGAAGGCCATCCGACGCACCGCGCTGCACCAGGCCCTCGTGTCGTTCCCCCTGGGCACGGTCATCATTGCCGCGTCGATCAACCTCGTCTCGGGCCTGGCCAAGTAGGGGCCCGGCGTTTGCCCGCCACCCCCGCGGGTAGCGTCCGGGTATGCCCCTCGTCAACAGTTCCGGCTACGCCCACGTCCGACTCACCGTGACCGACATCGAGAGGTCCAAGGCTTTCTACGACCGGGTCTTCGGCTGGCCCGCTGCGGTCGACGCCTCGGCGAAGGTCGACGAGCCGGGGGTGCGCACCTCGGCGGAGGCCTTCTACGGCGGGGTCGTCTACCAGACCCCGCAGGGGACGCTGTTCGGCCTGCGTCCGGTGGGCAGCTCGGGGTTCGACTCGGAGCACACCGGTCTCGACCACGTCAGCTTCGCCGTAGACTCCCGCGCCGACCTCGACGCGGCGGCCACCGCTCTCGGTGAGGCCGGGATCCCGCACGGCGAGGTCATCGAGCTCGCCCCCGCCGGCATCGCCATCCTCTCGTTCCAGGACCCCGACGACATCAACGTCGAGCTCACCGCACCGCTGGCCTGACCGGTGGGCACCGACGTACCGGTGGCTCTGGTCGTCGGTGCCTCCCGCGGGCTGGGCCTGCTCATCGCCCGTGAGCTCGGGCGGCAGGGGCTCCGCCCGGTCCTGTGGGCGCGCGACGCCGACGAGCTGGGCCGGGCTGCCGACCTGCTCCGCGCCGAGGGCATCGTCGCCGACACGGCGGTATGCGACGTGCGCGACCACGAGCGGGTCGCGGCCCTGGTGGCGGAGATCGAGCGTGACCGTGGTCCGGTCGAGGTCGCCATCCACGTGGCCGGCGTGATCCAGGTCGGGCCGCTCGAGTCGATGACCCGCGACCACTTCACCGAGGCCATCGACATCATGCAGTGGGGTCCGATCACCATGGCCCTGGCGGTGCTGCCCGCCATGCGCCGTCGCGGACGGGGTCGGATCGGGGTCGTCGCCTCCATCGGCGGCCTGGTCAGCGTGCCCCACCTGCTCCCGTACAGCACCTCGAAGTTCGGGGCGGTGGGCTTCACCAACGGCCTGCGCGCCGAGCTGGCCGGCACCGGCATCACGGCGACCACCGTCGCTCCCGGCCTCATGCGCACCGGGTCGCACCTCCAGGCCGAGTTCACCGGAGATGCACCGCGTGAGTATGCGTGGTTCGCCCCCGGCGCCTCCCTGCCGCTGGTGTCGATGGACGCCGAGCGGGCCGCCCGCCGCATCGTCCGGGGCGTCCTGCGCGGACGCAGCACGGTCATCCTCACGCCGTTGGCCAAGGTCGGCGCGCGCGTCGGTGGCGTGGCCCCGGCGACGACCGCCGCGGCGATGGGTCTGCTCGCCCGAGCGCTGCCCGCGAGCCCCCACCACCCGACACCCACCGTCACGGGTGAGCAGGCCCGGGAGCGGCTGTCGTCATCCGTCGTGGAACGGCTCACGGTCTGGGGAACGCGCGCCGCCCGGCGGTTCAACGAGAGCTGAGCCGCGCCTGCCAAAGCCGTTCCAGGACGAGGTCGGCGTCCGGCAGCGAGACCGAGACACCTTCGGGCAGAACGTCATCCGGCGGCACGACGCAGCCCCGTGCCCGCCGGTTCTCGTCACGCAGCCGGGCAACCCGGAACCCGGGGGCCGCCACGGGGGCGTGCCCGCACACCTCCCGGAGCGTGGCCCCGCTGAGCACCACCGGCCCGCAGTCGACGACGAAGCGGGCCGACGCCAGCACTTCCGCTCCGGGTGGGCCGACGTGGATCCGCGGGTCCTGCACGACCCCGGTCACCTCGGCCACGATGTCCTGGCCGATGGGGGCGGACGTCAGCCAGACCTGCGCGTCGGTGCCCTCGAGCAGCGACTCGACGCCGGCGACGACGTGGGCGACCGTGGCCCCCGTGGCGTCGAGCCGGACGACCACGTCAGGACGACGCCAGACCAGGCCGACCCCGCGCACGTCGGCGTCGGGGATGCGGGGAGCCAGCGCGAGGGTCTCGGCGTTCTTGGTGCGGGCGAGGTCCTCGTCGCGGCCGGCGAGGTCGGGACCGTCGTGCCAGGCCACCGCATCGGGCAGCCAGCGCAGGTCGGCGCCCGCGACCAGGGCGCGGTGCGCCAGCTCCCAGTCCTCGCCCCCGTAGCCGCGGAACGACGCGTCGAAGCCTCCGAGGCGCTCGAACAGGCTGCGGTTCAGTGACAGGACGGCGCTGATGACCAGCTGGTACGCGCGGTCGTCGGGCCGCTGCAGGTCGTCCGTACGGGCGTACCCGTCCAGCAGCCACTGCGGCTCGGGCAGCTCACGGGGGGCCGTCCCCACGCCGCCCAGCCAGTCTCGCACCGCGTCCGCCGACCACCCCTCGAGGTCGGCGTGGCGGCGGTGGCCCACGACGAGGGCCCACGGTTCGCCGGCCGCCGCCGCGACCCGCTCGAGGTAGTCCGCCGCCGGGACGCAGTCTTGGTCGAGGAACGCGATGACGCCCCCGCGGGCCACGGCGGCACCGAGGTTGCGCGCGGCCGCCGCGCGGAACCCGTGGTCGTCCTGGCGGACCGTGCGCAGGGCGTACGCGTGAGGCCCGGGCCGCAGCGGCTCGGGGGAGCCGTCGTCGGCCACGACGACCTCGAACCGGTCGGCGGGGAGGGTCTGCCGGTCGAGCCCGGCCAGCAGCCGGTCGAGCTGCTCGGGGTGCCCGTAGACGGGAACGACGACGCTGACGGCGGGAGCCGGGCTCATCCGAGCTCTCCGAGGACATCGGCGTAGGCGGCGGCCGCGGCGGCCCAGGACGGTCCGACCTCGACGTCGTCGCCCAGCCAGGTGGAGGCGGGGTCGGCCAGGGCCGCGGCCACGGCGGCCTGGAGGTCGTCGGCCGCCGTGACGACCCCCGGTAGGCGGGCGTCCAGCTCGTCGACGTAGGGGCTGCGCCGCACCAAGGGCCGGCGGCCCGCCTCGACCCAGGTGTTCACGGAGCCGGAGGCGCTGATGTGCCGGTGGGGAGCGAGGGGGACGTCGGCCCGCAGGACCGCCTCGCGCATCGCCTCCTCCGAGAGGTAGCCCGTCACCCGGAACCGGACGCCGCGCTCCGCGGCATACCGGGCCAGGCGCTCCGCGTCCTCGGCATGGCCCTCCGCCACGGCGCCGTGGTTGGTGACCGTGACCTCCCGTGCGGGCGTGCTCAGGGCGGCGGCGATGTCGACGGCATCCTCGACCCCCTTGCCGGGGTAGAGGAAGCCCAGCACGGCGAGGTCGGCGGCGTCGGCCGGGCGGGCCGACCGGGCGTGGGCCGGGATCGCCCGGCGCTCGACCGGCAGCGGGATCACCCGAGTGCGTCGGGCCACCGCCTCGCGGTCCTCCACGTCGAGGCACCGGGCCAGCAGGTCGGCCTCGAAGGCGCTGGCGACGACGAGATGTGACGCCAGGCGGGCCAGCCGTCCGTAGCCCGCACGCCGCCGCGCATACCAGTCGCCGCCCTCCGCCCGCTGCGGCACGTCGTGCAGCGCCAGGGCCAGGCGCCTCCGCGTCCCCAGCGCCTCCAGGGCGCTCACCGCCGCCTCCGGGGTCGGCCCGAACAGCCGGTCCGTGACGTGCAGGAAGGCCGCTCCGCCAGGGGGGAGCACCTCGAGGAGCCCCTCCGGCACGACCCCGCTCGACGCGGTGGGCACGCGCACCAGCGCCCGTCCGAGGGCGGGGTCCGCCGCCGCCAGGCGTAGGGCGTGGACCACCACCCCGTGCGTCGGCGGACCGACGACGACGTAGCGAGGCGTGGCGATCGACCCCTCGTCCCGCATCCGCTCAGCCTAGGTGGCCCGGGGCCCTGTAGGCCCCCCTGCCCCGGGGGGCGTACGGAGCCTGCAAACGGGGTAGGGACCCCCCATGAGCATGTGTGACTGCGGCGGCCGGGAGTGAGCGGACCGCCTTCGACGACCTCGTGGCTGGCTCCGTCGCCGCGTACGCGCCATCCCTTGCGCGTCGCGGTCGTCGCCACCTCGCGGTATCCCATCCGCCAGCCGTTCGCCGGGGGTCTGGAGTCGCTCGTGTGGCAGCTGGTCGCCCGGCTGCGCCGCCGCGGCCACGAGGTGACGCTCTTCGCGGGCGAGGGGTCCGACGGGGTCGACGAGGAGCTGGCCTTCCCGGCCGCGGGGTGGGAGCCCAGCCTCGTCGCCCAGGGTGACCGCTCGATGCCCGCGGCCGCCTTCATGCGCGACCACCACGCCTACCTGCGCCTGATGATGGCGCTGGCCGGTCCGCTGTCGGAGCGGTTCGACGTCGTGCACAACCACGCGCTCCACCACCTGCCCGTGGCCATGGCGCCGTTGCTCGACATCCCGATGCTGACCACCCTGCACACCCCGCCCACCCCCTGGCTCGAGTCGGCGGTGGCGGCCACGCCCGGGCACGCCGGCCGGCACGCCCGCTTCGCCGCGGTGAGCGAGTTCGTCGCCCGGCAGTGGAGCGCCCTGCTGCCCCTGCCCGGACCCGACGTTGTCGTCAACGGGGTCGACCTCGCCGCCTGGCCGGCCGGACCCGGCGGCGACGCCCTGGCCTGGTCCGGGCGCCTGGTGCCGGAGAAGGCGCCGCACCTGGCCATCGACGCGGCGCGCCGGGCGGGCATGCCGCTGGTCATCTCGGGACCGGTCAGCGACCAGGCCTACTTCGACGCGGCAGTCCGCCCCCGCCTGGGCCCCGACGTCGAGTACGCCGGTCATCTCGAGGTGCCCGACCTGGCCCGGCTCGTGGGCTCGGCGGCCGCCGTGCTCGTCACCCCGGTCTGGGACGAGCCCTACGGGCTGGTCTGCGCCGAGGCACTGGCGTGCGGCACCCCGGTCGTCGCGTTCCGCCGCGGCGGCGTGCCCGAGGTGCTCGGCGGCGCCGAGGTCGGGCTGCTCGTCGAGCCCGGCGACGCCAACGCCCTGGCGGCCGCCGTGCCCACCGCGCTGACGCTCGACCGCCGCGCCGTGCGGGCGTATGCGGAGCGGTGTCTCTCGCTCGACCGGATGGTCACGCGCTACGAGCGGAGCTACCTGCGGATGACGTCAGGTGCAGCCGTGGGGGCCGACCGGACCGCGTGACCAGGCCCTCCGCCTCGAACGCGGCGAGCCATCCCGACATGGGGAAGAACCCCCACCGTTCGTGGAACCGGTTGCTGTTGCGCACGATGTCGGCGAGGTGCTGCCGAGGGGGGTCGTCCACGGGGTGGTGCTGGTGGTACGCCGGAGCGCCCCCCACCCAGTAGCCGACACCACCGGCCGCCTCGAGGGTGAGGGCGAAGTCGGTGTCCTCGCCGCCGTAGCCGCGGTAGCCCTCGTCGAACCCGCCCACCCGCTGCCAGTCGGCCGCACCCATGGCGAACGAGAGCGACCAGAACAGGTGCAGGTCGTCGACCACGACGTGCTGCCCGGCGGGTGCGACGGGGCGGGCCGGATGGGGCTGCGAGGCTGCCAGATCCGTTGCCGTGTAGTCGATCTGGCCTGCGCGCCGGGCAGGAAGGTAGTGCACGGCTCCGCAGAGGACCACCGGCCCCGGGGCCGACGGCGACACCTCGGCCCACACCTCGGCATACCGCTGCACGAGCGTCGGCGACGGGATGCAGTCGACGTCGAGGAGGACGAGGAGGTCGGCGCCGTGGGCGAGCGCGTATGCGGCCGCGAGGTTGCGGGCGGCGGCGAGTGGCAGGTGGTCGCCGTCCCGGTCGACCGGCAGCGTGACCACCGTGATCCCGTCCGCCACGGCCGGCGCGGTGGCCGCCGTCACGACGCGGGGGAGGGCCGGGTCGTCCATCGCGGCGACGACGACGAGGTCGGGACGCACCGTTCCCGCGAGCAGACCGCGAAGCTGGGCGGTGAGGTGGTCGTGGCGGCCGTGAGCCAGCGTCAGGGCGGCAATGCGGGGCCGTGGGGTGGAGCGGCTCACGCGGCGCCCTCGGCGGCGTCGGTGCCGCTGGCGCCCTCGGTGGCCAGGCGGTCCAGGCAGCCGGCCATCCGCGGCGCCCCGCGCCCGTCCGACCAGCGGACCCAGCGGGCGGGGTCGCTGCGCCGGGCGGCGGTCAGGAGCCCTGGCCACTGCGCCGGTGCGGGCCACTGGCTGACGCGGGGCGTGAGACCCAGGTCGGCGAGACCCGATGCGAGAGACGCCTGTTCGTCGTGCGGGCGAGGCTGCGGCACGATGACGGCGGGCCGGCGGGCCGCTGCCACCTCGGCCACGACGTTCTGCCCCGCGTGGGCGACGACGACCTCGGCCGCCTGCAGCAGCGACCAGACCTCGTCGGGTTCGGTGGTGTCGCACACCGTCCACGACCATCCCGGGGTGGCCGCCATAGCCGCCTGCACGTCGGCCTCGGTCACGGCGGAGCCGCCGTGGCCCCACAGCATCGCGACGCGACGCGACGGCGTCACCGGGGTGGGCCGGCGGTCGTCGAAGCGCGATAAGGCGCCCAACGACACCGTCTTCCGGCGCCAGGCCGGCCGTAGCCCGGCGGTGACCTCCGACCCCTCCGGGAAGGGTGCGAAGAGCAGGGTCGCCGCGTCGTACGCCAGCCGGTGCGGACGGTCGCTCCGGTCGCCGGCCATGACCATCGTCGCCACCGGCACCCCCAGCAGCCGGGCCATGAGGGTCACCTCGACCGAGACGTCCGACACCAGGAGGCTGGGGCGGGCGGAGGCCACCCACGCGGCTACCTCGGCCATCCGGTCGCGGTAGCCCCGGTGGTCCAGGGGGGCCCAGTGCAGCGCCCCGCCGGCCTCGTGGGCGTGGCCGCCGGGGGCGTCGTCGAGGGGCAGCGTGACCCAGCGGTCCGCCGGCCAGCCGGCCGGGCGGGGTGCGGAGCTGAGGACGACCACGGGCGTCCGCATGAGCGGCGCGACGAGGCGGGCCGTCGTGAGGTGCCCGGAACCGACGTGGTGGACGTACCAGCCGACCGGTCCGCCGCTCACGCCGGGACCTCGGCGACCTCGGTGCGCTGGGCCGACCGCCCGGACCAGGCGGCGCGGTAGATCGCGGTGTGGGCCGCCGCGACCTCGCGCTGCTGGTGCACGCGGTCGGCGCGACGGGCGGCCCACGTGGGGCGATGCGCATACGCCTCGCTCAGCGCGGACGCGACCTGCTCGGGGTCGACGCTCCCGTCCGCCCGCCAGTCGAAGGAGAGCTGGCGCTGCTGCTCCCCCCAATGGCCCACCCGCGGGGCCAGGACGGCGGTGCCGAGGTCGTGACACGCCTCCAGCCAGCCGGAGTGGGTGCCGAAGGCATACGGCATCACGGAGACGTCGAGCGAGCGGAGGTACTCCCACAGGTCGTCGTCGGTATGCGGTTCGTGGACGACGAGATCGAGGGCGCCGGCCTCGTGCCGCCGCCGGAGGTCGGCGACCAGCCGCCCGTCGTGCCGAGGGTGCGCCGGGTCGAGCACCTCGCGGTGCAGATGCACGCGGAGCACCGCTCCCGGCAGGGCCCGCACCGCCGGGACGAGCGCGTCGAGCACCGGCGGCACGCATACGTTGGCGCGCAACGACTTCAGGTGGAGGCCGACGACGAACGCGTCGGGTGGCCGGTCCGTCGGCACCCCGACGAGGGCGAGGGGCGCCACGTGCGGGTGGGGGACGACCTCGGCCGGCCGACCCCACCGGCGGGCGATCTCCTCGCCCGCACCCGAGGTGAGGGTGACGACGGTCTCCGCCCGGGGCACCAGCACGTCGAGCCGCGCCGCATGCCCGCCCTGGTCGCGGAAGTGGGGGTTCACCAGGTCGTGCACGGTGAGGACCAACGGGATCCCGTGCCGGTCGAGGGCGTCGCACCACGCCGCGAGGTCATCCGGCGAGGAGGCGTCGAAGCCGAAGTGCAGGTGCACGACGTCGAGCTCGGCGGCGTGCTGGTCGACCCAGCGGGCGTCGAGGGCGGGCGGCGGCCACCAGACCCCTTCCGCCGCGCCGGGCACCGCGGGGTCGCCCAGGTGCACGACGCGCTGGGCGTCGAGGGGGCGGAGGCTCTGGGGGTAGGCGTGGGCGCTGGGGATCGGCAGCACCCTCAGCTCCCGCAGCGGGGGGTTCACCCCAGGGAGGTACCCCGGGCGGGGCCGCCGAAACGACACCGCCCGCGGTCACCTCGCGGCTGACGGGGTCAGCTGATGACGGCGTCGATGACCTTCTTGACGGCGCTCGGCTGGTTGGGGGAGCGGGGGGCCCCCTTCTTGGCCTCGAGCAGGGCGACCCCGAGCTCCTGGAGCTTCGTCCGGCCGAGGCCCTGGCGCACCTTGGGGAACCAGTCCTGCTCCTCCTCGTCCATGTGGTGCGTGACGTTCTCGATCAGCACGGTGGTCTTGGCCTCGAACCGCTCGTCGCCGGGCTTGAGCATCTGCAGCTCCATGACGAGGACGTCGGCCACGTGGTGCTCCTCGTAGGACTCCAGGACGTCGTCCTCCAGCTCGGGCAGGAGGGCGCGCACCTGGGGGTACATGACCTCGTTCTCGATGTAGGTGTGCACGGTCAGCAGCTCGATGACCTTCTTGACGATCGCGCCCTTGCGGGCCGAGGTCGTCTTCGGGGCCTGGAACTCGCGGAAGAGCGCCCGGACCTCCTTGTGGTCGGCCTTGAGCAGGACGATGGCATCGGTGGACATGGGGCTCCTTGACGACTAGGGCGGCTCCGCGGCGGAGCCTGAACAGGGGCTACCCGCCGCCGCCCGCGCCAAACCGCCGGCCCGCCCGGTGGGCGGGTTGAACGCGCACCGGTCGGGTATGACCCTCACGTGACCCGTCAGCCCTCTGTGACCCGAACCCTCAGCCGACTGCTCGACCGGGCCACCTCGGCGGTGGAGGGGGCCTCCGCGCTGGACCCCGCCGCCGGGGTCGTCGACCGCGTGGCCTCGGTCATCCCGGCCGGCCGCGTCAAGGACACCCTCTCGGGCGTCGCGCTGGGGCACCCCGCCCACCCGATGCTCGTCACCGTGCCGATCGGCGCGGTGACGAGTGCGGTCGTGCTCGACGCGCTGGGCGACGACCAGCGCGCCGCTCGGCGACTGGTGGGTCTGGGACTGCTCAGTGCGGTGCCGGCCGCCCTGTCGGGGCTCAGCGACTGGTCCGACACCCGCGGCGCCGAGCGCCGGGTCGGGATCGCCCACCTCGCGCTCAACACCGTGGGCCTGAGCCTGCTCGGCGCCAGCTGGTGGGTCCGGCGCCCCGCCGACGCCGGTGGTGCGGGACACCGGGGCGTCGGGCCGGTGCTCAGCGTCGCCGGTCTCGCCCTCCTCGGCGGGTCGGGCTGGCTCGGCGGCCACCTCTCGTACGCCATGGGGGTCGGCGTCGACACGACGGCCTTCCAGCGGCCCGCCACGGAGTGGACCGACGCGGTCGCGGCCGACGACCTGGTCGACGGTCGCCCCGTCGCGGTCATGGTGGAGGACATGTCGGTCCTCCTCGTGCGGTCCGACGGGGTCGTCCGGGCGCTGGCCGACCGGTGCACCCACCGCGGTGCCCCGCTCCACGAGGGCCCGGTCGTCGACGGCTGCATCGAGTGCCCTTGGCACGCCAGCCGGTTCGACCTCGCCGACGGCAGCGTGGTGCGTGGACCGGCGACCCGCCCGGCCCCGGTGTTCGACACCCGGGTCGTCGACGGCCGGGTGCAGGTGCGCCGCGACGAGGAGCGCACCCTCCGGCTCAACCCCACGAGCTGATGGCGACCCCTCGGCCGAGCCGGGCGACCGGACCGACCGGGCCGCCCGCTCCCAGCGCCCTCCGGGCGGCCACCCATGTGGACCGGGTCCTCGTCGTGGTGCCCGCGCACGACGAGGCCGACTCCATCGCGGCCTGCCTGGCGTCCGTCGACCGGGCGGCTGCGCGGGTGGACCCGGTGCTCGTACGCGTCGTCGTCGTGGCCGACGCCTGCACCGACGCGACCGTGGACATCGTCCGTTCGCTCCGGCTCACGGCCTGTGACCTCGAGGTCCGGGTGGTGTCGCTGCGGAGGGTCGGAGCCGTGCGCGCGGCCGGGTTCGCCGGTGCCCCCACCTCGGTGGGGCAGTGGTTCGCCACCACCGACGCCGACTCGGTGGTGCCGCCGAGCTGGCTCGAGGAGCAGCTGCTGTCGGCGGAGACGCATGACCTGTTCGTCGGCACCGTCGCCGTCGAGGACTGGTCGCACCGGCCGGCGGGCCTGCACCGCGCCTTCACGGAGCGCTACCAGCCCGGCCCATCGCACCGCCACGTCCACGCCACCAACCTCGGGGTACGTGGCTCCGTCTACCGCGAGGTGGGCGGCTTCCCCGACGTCGCGGCCCACGAGGACGTCGCCCTGGTCACGGCCTGCGAGGCAGCCGGCGCGGCCGTCGACTGGAGCGCCGCCGCCCCCGTCGTGACGTCGGCCCGCCGATCCGACCGGACGCCAACGGGTTTCTCCACCTACCTGACCCGCCTCGAGACGGACCTGCCAGCATGACCGACGTGCCTCACACCGCCCCGCCGAAGGAGTCGCCGGCGCACCCATCTGTGGAGGATCGGGTGCGTTCCCTCCTCGACCCGTCCCTGCCGCTGCCGGGACACGGGCATACCGCCGCTCGGTTGGGTCGGCTGACCGACGCGGCCCGCGAGGACGTCGTCGTCGGCCGACTGCTCGAGGCCCACGCCGACGCCGACGCGATCCTCGCCGAGCTCGGGGGGCGTCGCGTCGAGCCGGGGGAGTGGTGGGGGGTCTGGGCCGCCGAGCCGCCCACCCCCGTGCTCACCGCCCAGGAGGTCGACGGGGGCTGGGTCCTCGACGGCACCAAGGCCTGGTGCTCGGGCGCCGGGATGTGTACGCACGCCCTCGTCACCGCCCGCGTCGGGGACGCCCGACCCTTGTTCGCGGTCGACCTGCGGGGTCCCGGGGTCACGACCGACCTCGCAGGATGGAAGGCGAGCGGGATGAGCCGGAGCGCCACCGGGAGCGTCTCCTTCGCCAGCGTGGACGCGACCCCGGTGGGGTCGCCGCCCGCCTACCTCAACCGAGCAGGGTTCTGGCACGGCGGGATCGGCGTGGCGGCCTGCTGGTTCGGCGGAGCCCTCAAGGTCGCCGACGCACTGCACCGCTCCGCCGCGCGGCGGCCGTTGGACGACTTGGCGGCGGCACACCTCGGGGCCGTCGACGCCGCGCTGGCCGGCGCCCGGTGGACGCTGGAGGGTGCCGCCGCCGAGATCGACGCCGCCCCCGACGACCTCGACGCCGCGATCCTGCGCGCGCGTCGGGTGCGGGCCGTCGTCGAGGCCGCGGCCACGACCACCCTCGAGCACGTGGGCCGGGCGCTCGGAGCCGCCCCGCTGGCGCTCGACGAGGAGCACACGACAGCGGTGTCGGACCTCACGGTCTACCTGCGCCAGAGCCACGCCGAGCGCGATCTCGCGGCGGTCGGACGGGCCGCGGCCGCCCTGACCGCCGGCAGCGCGTGACGGCGTCCAACGGGCACCGGCTGGGTGTCGTCGACGACGCGGGCCGCGGCACCCCGGCATCGGCCTGGCGAGGCTGGGCCGACGACACTGCCGAGCTCGACCTCTCCGGCTGGCGCGACGTCGTCGTCGTGGCGCCCCACCCCGACGACGAGGTGCTCGGCGTCGGCGGGCTGATGCACCGGCTGGTGCGCGACGGCATGCGCGTGCGCGTCGTCGCCGTGACCGACGGGGAGGGCGCGGTGCCGCCTCGGGGATGGTCCTCGGAGCGCCTGGCCGGCGCGCGCGTCGTCGAGGCGGCGGACGCCTGCGCCTCGCTCGGCGTGGATTCCCCACGGCGGCTGCGGATCCCGGACGGACGGGTGACAGAGCACGAGGTCGCGCTGGCCGAGGCCCTGTCGGAGGTCCTGACGCCCACCACCCACTGCCTCGCCACCTGGCGGTCCGACGGGCACCCCGACCACGAGGCCACCGGCCGGGCGGCGGCGGCGGCCTGCGCGCATACGGGAGCGACGCTCGTGGAGTACCCCGTGTGGATGTGGCACTGGGCCGCACCCGGCGACCCGACCGTGCCCTGGGGTCGGGTGCACCGCGTCGACCTCACCGCCCCGGAACACGAGGCCAAGGCCCGCGCCGTCGCCCGCCACGCCACCCAGCTCGACCCCCCGGCCCCCGGTGTCGACCCGGTGCTCCCACCGTTCGTCGTCGAGCGGCTGGTCACGTCCTACGAGATGGTGATGTCGTGAGACGTGACTACTTCGAGGGCATGTATGCCGTCAACCCCGACCCGTGGGGGTTCCAGGACCGCTGGTACGAGCAGCGCAAGTACGCCCTGACCCTGGCCGCCCTGACCCGGGCCCACTACGGGTCGGTGTTCGAGCCAGGCTGCTCCATCGGCGTCCTCAGCGCCGAGCTGGCCCGGCGCTGCGACCGGCTGCTCTCGTGCGACCTCGTCGACGCGGCCGTGGAGCAGGCCCGGGCCCGGCTCGACGCGTTGACCGGCGACCACGCCGCGACCGAGGTGCGGCAGTGGGACGCCCAGGGCGAGTGGCCGGCCGGCATGGTCGACCTCGTCGTCATCAGCGAGATGCTCTACTACCTCGAGCGTGACGACGCGGCGGCCTTCGTGCGCCGGGCGGTCGACCACCTCACGGACTCCGGCGAGATCGTGCTGGTCCACTGGCGGCAGCGTGTCGCCGAGTACCCCCTCACCGGTGACGAGGCTCATGAGATCGCCTGTGCGGCAAGTGGTCTCGCCGTCGTCGGCCACTACGAGGACGACGACCTGCGGCTGGACGTGCTGGCCCGGCCTGGTGCACCGACCGTGGCCGACCGGGAGCGACTGCGCGGCTAGGTCGCAGAGCGCGTCGGTCAGCCGCGCGGGTTCGGGTCGTCGAGCGTGACGTCGCGGAAGTGCACCCGCATGGTGCGCACCGTCACGGGGAGCGCCACCGGGCCGAGCAGCTCGGCCAGCCGCCGTCGGGTCAGCTCGCGCACCCGGTCGGCCATCGGGACGAGGGGGACGCCGTACTGGGCCACCAGCTGCACCACGACCCCGGCGAGCTGGTCGCCCTGTCGCACCTCGAGGTCCACCTGGGCCACCGCCGAGCCCCGCACGGCCCCGTCGATCGTGGCGCGCAGGTCGCCGACGACGACCTGGTCGCTGACGTAGACCGGACCCGACCGGCCCTCGGCGCGCAGCGGTCGCGTCCGGCGCCGCGCGGTGAGCGCCGTGGCCACGATCTGCTCGGAGACCTCGACCCACCGGGCGTCGAGGCGCCGGCGGGCGGCGGCGGCGGCCTCGTCGAGCGCGGCCGAGCGCACTGGCGCGTCCATGTCCGTGTCCATGTCCATGTCTGTGGACGTGTCCGTGGGCGCGTCGGAGGGCCCCGGGGCCGGGTGGTCGCCGCTCACGTCCATTGGTTCATCCTGACCGCCAAGGTACGTCGTGCCCGGGCCAGCTGACCCCGAACGACGGTAACGGTGGTGCCGAGCGCGGTCGCGATCTCGGAGTACGAGAGGCCCTCCTGCTCGGCGAGCACCCAGCAGGCGCGTTGCCGCCAGGGCAGCTCGCCGAGGGCGAGCACCAGCGCTTGGTGCAGCTGCTCCGCGGTCGCCTCCGCCTCCGGGTCGTCCGCCGACCGGCCGACGAGGGGGGTGAGCAGCTCGTCGTCGACGGGGACCGGACGGCGCCGGCGGCGCAGGGCCAGCGCCTCGTTGGCGACGATCCGGAAGAGCCAGGTGCGCAGCGCCGACTCGCCCCGGAACTGCGGCAGCTCCCGCCAGACCTTGGCCAGGGCGTTCTGCACCGCATCCTCGGCGTCGTGCACGTGGTGGTCGAGCATGGTGGCCGCGTAGCGGAACATCCCCGGCCCGTGCCGACGCACGATGGTCGCGAACGCAACCCGGTCGCCGAGGGCGGCAAGGCGGACGAGGACCTCGTCGGAGGCACTGGTCAGGTCGTCGGCTGTGCGGTGGGCCGTGAGGTCCGCGTCACTCACCCCACACACACCCCCGCCCTTCGCCTTGACCGTGACTCACGTCACAACACTAGTTGTCCGGCGTGCGTGACATTCCGGCCCCATGGGGCATCCAACGCTCGAGGGCGCAACACCTGCCTGCCCTCCACAGCACCGACGGGCGAGACGACACCGCCCGCAGACCAAGGAGATCCACGTGAGCGACCAGACCACCCAGCCTTCGACCGGTTCCGACCAGACGGACGTCGCCGCCCTCGACAACGGCCAGGGCCGCACCACGATCGCCGATGTCGTCGTCGCCAAGATCGCCGGCATCGCAGCCCGGGAGATCTCCGGCGTCCACGACCTCGGCGGCGGCGCGGCCCGCGCGGTCGGCGCCCTGCGCGAGCGCATCGGCGGCCCCGTCAACACCGGCGGCAACTTCACCCAGGGCGTCGCGGTCGAGGTCGGCGAGCGTCAGGCCGCCATCGACCTCCAGCTCGTCGCCGAGTACGGCGTCTCGATCTCCGACCTCGCCGAGGACATCCGCCAGAACGTCATCCAGGCCGTCGAGCGGATGACCGGACTTCAGGTCACGCAGGTCAACATCGAGGTGCAGGACGTCCACGTCCCCACCGACGACGACTCGGCCGACACCGCGACGCAGGAACCGCGCGTCCAGTGAGCACCCCGGCTCCGGCCGCCGGGTCGGCGGCCCTGACGGTCGCCGACCGGGTCCACGACGCGGTCCTCGCGCTGCCCGGAGTCTCCGACCTGCACCCCGGCTCGTTCGGTGAGGTGGCGACCTACGCCGCCGGTCGCCGGGTGGTCGGGGTGCGGGTCCGCCCGGCCCGCACGGAGATCCACGTCGTCACCGCCTGGGGGTCACCCGTCCTCGAGACGGCCGACGAGGTACGCCGCACGGTCGAGACCATCACCGGTACCCCGGTCGACGTCTTCGTCGAGGACGTCGCCGCACCACCGGCGGCGTTCGCCACCGACGCGACCGACCCCACGCGCCCCCCGGGCACCCCCGAACCCCGCACCCGTCCCCGTCGCACCAGGAGCACGTCATGACCACGTCCACCATCGGCCTCCTCGCCGGCCTGCTGCTCGGCGTCGCCGCTGCCGCCGGCGGCTTCGTCGGCTTCCTCATCGCCCTGGTCCTGGGCGTCGTCGGCTACCTCGTCGGCGGTCACTACGACGGCGAGGTCAACCTCGGCGCCCTCTGGGGTGGCCGCCGCCGTGGCTGACGCGCCGACCCTGGCGCCGGCTCGAACCCGTGGGCGCCTCATCATCGCGCCCAAGGTCGTCGAGACCGTGGCCACGGCGGCGGTCGGTGCCGTGCCCGGCGTCGTCCCGGTGGGCTCCGGCCTCGATGCCGTCGTCGGCCGCCGCTACCCCAAGGTCGCGGCCGACGTGGCGGGCGACCACGCCACCATCCGGATCGAGGTGGCCCTCGAGTGGGGCCGCCCGTTGGCGACCACGACGGCCGCCATCCGCGACCGGGTGCACGCCCACGTGCGTGACCTCGCCGGAGTCCAGGCCGACACCGTCGACGTCACCGTCGCCCGCGTCCTGCTGCCCCACGAGGTCACGCCCGACAACCCGCCCCGGAGGGTCGAATGAGCACCACACAGACCGACCCGAGCCGTCCGGCCACCACCCTGGCGGCCGCCAAGGCGCCCGTGCGCCCCGGCGCGGTCAGCCTGCTGGGCCTGCTGCTCGCCGTGCTGACGACGGCCCTCGGCGTCGTGGCCGTCCACGACGCCCTCGCCTGGGCCGGCGTCGTCTCCGGCGAGCCGTGGCTGCGCCGCGTCGGCCTGGCCGTCAACGGCCAGCAGGCCTCCCCGTGGCTCGTGCCGGTGGCCGTCGTCGTCGTCCTCCTCGGCCTCTGGCTGCTGGTGGTCGCCCTCCGGCCCCGACCCCGGCCCGCCATCCGGCTGCAGGCGCAGACCGGTGTCTACCTGCGCACCCGCGATGTCGCTCGGCTCTCTCGGGGTGCGGCGGAGTCAGTGGGCGGCGTCCTCGACGCCGGCAGCCAGGCCTCGCGCCGCTCCGTCGACGTCACCGTGACGACGACCGGTGACGAGGCGACGCAGGCGGCGGTGCACGACGCCGTCACCCGCCGCCTGTCCGCGATCGAGTCCCCGCCCAAGGTCACCGTGACGACCCGCACCGACACTCCTCGACCCACACCTCGACCCGCCGCTGAGTCCCCGGAAGGAACCACCCGATGAGCCGCGCCACCGTCGCCCTCGACCGCGTGGCCCTGGCCCTTCTCGCCCTCGTGCTCCTGGCCGCCGGCGCCGGTGCCCTGGCCTGGTGGAGCGGACGGCTGCCCGGCCTCCCCGCCACCACCGACCTCGGCGCCGTGGCGCCCCTGACCCATCAGTCCTGGTGGCCGTGGGCGCTCGGTGGACTCGGGGTGGTGCTCGTGCTGCTCGGCCTGCGCTGGATGGCGGCCCACCTGCCGGACCGCGGGGTCTCCCAGCTCGTGCTCGCCGGCTCGGACGGCACCGGCCGGCTGCTCGTCGACGCGTCGGCCGTCGCGTCCGCGGCGGCCACGCGGCTGGAGCAGACGCCCGGAGTCACGTCGGTCCGCGGCATCATGCAGCGCGACCGTGGACAGCTCGTGGCGCGGTTCAACACCTCGGTGGACCGCCGCGCCGACCTGCACGCCGTGGCGGCCGCCGCCGACGCTGTTACCTCACAGCTGCGCGACGTGCTCCAGCGCGACGACGTCGTGGCGGCCGTCCGGCTCACGGTCAGCCGCTCCGACGCGCCCCCGCCTCGGGTGCGCTGAGCGTCGTCGGGCGTCACGGCCCGGCGCGGCGCAGGGACGCGACGAGCTGCATGAACCGCAGGGTCTGCGGCGAGCCGGTCTCGGCCGCGTAGGCGTCGACCACGTCGGCCACGAAGCGAGACGACTCCTCGGCGGTCAGCCGGGCCGTCCACGCGCCGAACCCGACGGCGCACCAAGCGACGAACGCCTCGCGCGACCCGAAGTCCCACGCCAGGTCGTCGTTGCGTACGCGCTCCACCACAAGTCCCGCGGCCTCGACGGTGGCCCGCCACGCGGCGGGGTCGGGATGCAGGTACGGGGCCGCGTAGCCCTCGAACGCCCGCGCCCAGGTGGGGCTCCTGGCCACGGTCATGGCCACGTCCTCGACGCTCGGCCGCGGCCCGGCACAGACGAAGACGGCCAGGCACCGGCCCGCTGTGACCCCCGAGCGCAGCGCCCGGGCGATGGCGCTCCACGCCCGTGGCTGGTCGCGCACCCAGTGCAACGCGTTGAACGACACGACGAGGTCGAACTCGTCGGCGAAGTCCATCGTCGTCACGTCACCGACCTCGAACTCCAGCCGGGGACCGGACGGGGCGACGGCGATCATCCGCGGCGAGGGGTCGAGGCCGACGCAGCGCACGCCGGGCGTGGCAGGGAGGCGGGCGGCCAGCTGCTCGGTGACCCGGCCGTCGCCGCACCCGACGTCGAGCAGGCGCTGGACGCCATCGAGGTCGACGTCCTCCAGTGCGCGGGTGGCCAGCCACTGCTGCAGCGTGTTGACGCGGCGGTAGGCGGCGCCGTCCCAGTCGGTCATACCCCCCAGGGTGCCGTGCGGTCGGGCTCGCCGTCAGCAGGTCGACGGGGGTGGCGTGCCCGCCAGGGTTGAGGCGAAGAAGGCGACGACGTCGGGTACGGCGGTGTTGGCGATCGTCCCGTGGGTCTGCGACGCATACATCCGGAAGGTGATCCGTTCGCCGCGCGAGCAGGCCGCCGCGACGAACGCCTGTGTGGCGCTGGGCACGACCAGCGTGTCGGCCGACCCCTGGGCGACGTAGACCGGCACGCCGAAGGGCTGTGCGCCGGGGGTGTTGGCGCTCAGGAACCCCGCCCACGGCGGTGTGGTCGCCGGGTCGCTGCGCAGGTAGCCGCCGACCAGCGGTCGCGCGATCGCGTGCAGCTGGAGGTTCTGCCCCAGCAGGCAGAGGTCCGCCATGGCCGGGGTCGCCGCGGCACCGGCGTCGGTGAGGATGCTGGTGAGGCTCAGTCCGGGGGTGCTCGATGCGTACGCGTCCTGGTACGCCGCGAACGCGTACGAGGCGATGGTCACGCCGGACACGTCGCCGATGTCGGCGTCGAGCAGCTGCGTGAGATCGGCGGCGGGCGCGGCGACTGCTGCCGCCCGCACGGACAGCTCCGGGGCGTAGGCGCGGGCCTCCTGAGCGCCGAACAGCACGGCGTGGCCGCCCTGGGAGTGGCCCCACAGCACCGTCCGGCTCGTCGCGCCGGTGGGCAGGTCACGGGCGGCCCGCACGGCGTCGAGCAGGCTGTGGGCCTCGCTGGCCCCGATGAGGTAGGAGCTGGCGCCGGCCACGCCGAGGCCGGGTAGTCCGGGGCCACGACGACGTAGCCGGCCCGGAGCAGGGCCAGCTGTCCCTCGATGAGGATGAACGGCGCCACCCCGCGGGAGGGAGCGCATCGTGCAGCGGCACCGGTCGTGGGATGGGCCCAGCCCACGACGACGCGCCCGCCCGCCGGGGCGGGGTCGACCGGGGCCACGACGACCCCCGAGACGACGATGTCGGACCCGCGCTCGTCGGTGGAGTGGTAGAGGATCCGCCACGCGACGGCGCCGTCCGGCGCGCTGAGCAACCGTTGCGACCGCACCACCGTCCCTGGACTCCCCGCGGCCTGCGGCGACGGCGGGACGTAGAAGTCGGCGTCGGCCGCCTCCACCAGGCCCGCGACGACCCGCCTCGGCTCGGCCGCGGGAACCACCGAGGCGACCAGCACCACGGCCATGGCGACGAGCACGGCCAGGACGGCGAGAACCGTTTGCGGCCAACGCCTTCGCGCCTCGTGGGTCTCGCGGTGGCGGCCCCGGGCCGCCTGGCTTCCGTCACCCAACGTGCCCCACCCGTCGCCCGCACACGTGGCCCCCAGCCGCGCCGTCGGTCAAGGTCTACCACCGGTCCTCTCGACGCCGGAACGGTTTGCGGTCAGACTGCCTGTGACACGGCGTGACTGGACGCGCGGGTCTCGCGGTGTCCGTCGTCCGACCCGTCGGGCGCCGGGCCGGATCGCACGGGAAGGGCGGCGCGTCGATGGACGGCACCGAGAAGACCGACTGGAGCACGACCTCGTCCTACCCGCCGATCGCGGAGTATGCGTTCCTCTCCGACTGCGAGGTCACCGCGCTGGTGGCCCCGAGCGGCAACGTCGAGTGGATGTGCCTGCCGCGCATGGACGGACCGAGCGTGTTCGGGGCGATCCTCGACCGGGACGCCGGCGGGTTCCGGTTCGGCCCCGCCGACGTCCGGGTGCCCGCCGCGCGGCGCTACCTCCCCGGGACGATGATCCTGGAGACGAGCTGGGGCACCCCGACCGGCTGGGTCATCATCCGCGACTGCCTCCTCATCGGGCCCTGGCACCACGAGACCAACCGCTCCAACAGCCACCGCCGCGCGCCCACCGACTACGACTGCGACCACGTCCTGCTGCGCGAGGTGCGCTGCGTGAACGGCGACGTGCAGATGTCGCTCGACTGCAGCCCCATGTTCGACTACGGCCGCGAGCCCGCGCAGTGGACCTACAACGGTGACGGGTACCACGACGCCGTGACCGAGCCGAGCGAGCACAGTCCGCGGCTCCGGCTGACGACGGACATGAGGCTGGGGTTCGAGGGGAACCGGGCCACCGCGCGGACGCTCATGCGCGAGGGGGAGACCCACTTCGTCGCCCTGTCGTGGTCGGAGCACGAGCCGCCGACGAGCACCGAGGAGGCCCACGAGCGGATGGTGTGGACCGCCCACCACTGGCAGCACTGGCTGGCGCGGGGCCGGTTCCCCGACCACCCGTGGCGGATCCACCTCGAGCGGAGCGCGCTGACGCTCAAGGGGCTGACCTTCGCCCCGACCGGCGCGCTGGTCGCCGCGGCCACGACCTCGTTGCCGGAAACGCCCGGGGGAGAGCGCAACTGGGACTACCGCTATACGTGGATCCGCGACTCCACCCTGACCCTGTGGGCCATGGCCCGGCTCGGCTTCGACTGGGAGGCCGACGACTTCTTCTCGTTCATCGCCGACGTCGCGAGCGTCGGCGACGACATCCAGATCATGTACGGCATCGGCGGTGAGCGTGAGCTCGAGGAGGAGGTCCTCGACCACCTGGAGGGCTACGAGGGGTCGCGCCCGGTGCGCGTGGGCAACGGTGCGTTCGACCAGAAGCAGCACGACGTCTGGGGCGCCATCCTCGACTCCGTCTGGGTGCACAAGGGGTCGCGCGACCGCGTCGACGACCGGCTGTGGACCATCCTCGCCCGCTTCGTCGACGCGGCGATCAAGAACTGGTCCGAGCCCGACCGGGGCATCTGGGAGGTGCGCGGGGAGCCCCAGCACTTCACCTCGTCCAAGGTCATGTGCTGGGTCGCCGCCGACCGCGGCGCGAAGCTCGCCCGGGCGCGGGCCCACCACGAGCGGGCTCGGGAGTGGCAGCGGGCCGCCGACGAGATGAAGGCCGACATCCTCGCCCACGGGGTCGACGAGCGTGGCGTCTTCACCCAGCACTACGGCGGGTCGGCCCTCGACGCCTCCACGCTGCTCATCCCGCTGGTGGGTTTCCTGCCCCTCGACGACGAGCGCATCCGCAACACCGTGCACGCCATCGCGGACGAGCTCACCGAGGACGGCCTCGTCCTGCGCTACCGGGTGGAGCACACGGACGACGGGCTGGAGGGGGAGGAGGGCACCTTCACCATCTGCTCGTTCTGGCTCGTCTCGGCGTACGCGATGATCGGCGAGGTCGACGCGGCCCGCCGCCTCTGCGAGAAGCTGTTCTCGATGGCCAGCCCGCTGGGCCTCTACGCGGAGGAGATCGACGCCGCGAGCGGGCGTCACCTCGGCAACTTCCCGCAGGCCTTCACCCACCTCGGCCTCATCAACGCCGTGCTGCACATCATGGCCGCGGACGGGACCGACCCGACCCGCTGAACCCCCGCGTGCCGCCGTCAGGATCCGTGTATAGCGTGGCCTGACGAGGTCGTGGAACGGGACGACGACCTGCCGAGCGACCTGGTCGCAGCGTCACGGAGGTCGAACAGGCTCATGGCCATCATCAAGGCAGCACCGGTCGACGACGTCGACGAGGACCAGCTCCAGGTCACCCCGCAGAAGGAGGTGGCCGCCGGCGTCCCCGCCGTCGCGGTCAGCGTGGACCGGGCCGTCCGCTCCATGGGCTTCGGCCGCGCCGCGCGCACCCTGCTCAAGCTCAACCAGGTCGACGGGTTCGACTGCCAGGGCTGCGCCTGGCCCGACCCCGACCCGGACCACCGGCATACCGCGGAGTTCTGCGAGAACGGTGCCAAGGCCGTCGCCGAGGAGGGCACCCAGCTGCGGGTCGGCCCGGAGTTCTTCGCCGCCCACTCGCTCGAGGAGCTCGAGGGGCACACGGACTACTGGCTGGGCAAGCAGGGCCGGATCACCCGCCCCATGGTGCGGCGCGAGGGGGCGACGCACTACACGCCGATCGAGTGGGACGAGGCGTTCGCGATCGTCGGCTCCACCCTGCGGTCGCTCGCCAGCCCCGACGAGGCGATCTTCTACACCTCAGGACGCACGAGCAACGAGGCGGCGTTCCTCTACCAGCTGTTCGCGCGCACCGTGGGCACCAACAACCTGCCCGACTGCTCCAACATGTGCCACGAGTCGACCTCGGTCGCGTTGGCCGAGGTCATCGGCATCGGCAAGGGCAGCGTCAGCCTCGACGACATCCATCGGGCCGAGCTGATCATCGTGGCCGGCCAGAACCCGGGCACGAACCACCCCCGCATGCTCACGGCCCTCGAGATCGCCAAGCAGCGCGGCGCCAAGATCGTCTCGGTCAACCCGCTCGCCGAAGCCGGTCTCGCGCGCTTCCGCAACCCGCAGACCCCGCGGGGCGTCTCCGGCGTCGGCACCGAGATGGCCGACCTGCACCTGCCGATCCGGGTCAACGGCGACCTCGCCCTCTTCCAGGCCCTGGGCTCGCTGCTCGTGGCCAAGGAGGACGCCGCCCGCGCGGCCGGACGGCCGGGGACGGTACTCGACCTCGACTTCATCGAACGGCACACGACGGGGTATGCCGCCTGGGCCGACCACGTGCGCGCCGTCGACTGGGACGCCGTCGCGGTGGCGACCGGGCTCGACCGGGGTCCGATCGAGGAGCTGGCCGACCTGCTCGCCGCCTCCAAGGCCACGGTGACGTGCTGGGCGATGGGGATCACCCAGCACAAGAACGCCGTGGCGACGATCAAGGAGATCGCCAACGTCGCGTTCGCACAGGGCAACATCGGCAAGCCGGGCGCCGGCCTGTGCCCGGTGCGGGGGCACTCCAACGTGCAGGGCGACCGCACGATGGGCATCTGGGAGAAGGCGCCCGACCACTTCCTCGACGCCCTCGGCCACGAGTTCCACTTCGAGCCGCCGCGTGAGCACGGCTACGACACGGTCGACGCCATCCGGGCGCTGCGCGACGGCAAGGCCCACGTGTTCATGGGGATGGGCGGCAACTTCGTGTCCGCCGTGCCCGACACGACCGTCGTCGAGCAGGGCATGCGCCAAGCCAGGTTGACGGTGCAGGTCTCGACCAAGCTCAACCGGTCGCACGTCGTCTGCGGACAGACCGCGCTGATCCTGCCCACCCTCGGCCGCAGCGAGCGTGACCGCACCGGCGGCCACGAGCAGCGGGTCACCGTCGAGGACTCGATGTCGTCGGTGCACGCCTCGAAGGGTCCGCTCACCCCCGCCTCCACCTACCTGCGCTCGGAGGTCGACATCGTCTGCAGCCTGGGGGAGGCGACCCGTCCCGGAGTGGGGGACGTCCCGTGGGCCGACTTCCGCCGCGACTACACGAGCATCCGCCGGGCCATTGCCCGCGTCGTGCCGGGTTGTGAGGCGTACGCCGAGAAGGTCGACCAGCCGGGCGGTTTCGTCCTTCCGCACCCGCCGCGCGACTCGCGCACGTTCTCGACCGAGAAGGACGCGGCCATCTTCACAGTGAGCCCGATCGACATCCTCCACGTGCCGCCGGGCCGCCTGCTCATGCAGACGCTGCGCAGCCACGACCAGTACAACACCACGATCTACGGGCTGGAGGACCGCTACCGCGGCATCCACGGCGGGCGGCGGGTCGTCTTCGTCAACCCTCTCGACATCGCCGACCTCGGCCTGGCCGACGGCACCCTCGTCGACATCGTGAGCGAGTGGCGCGACGGGTCGGAGCGCAGCGTCCCCCGCTTCCGCGTGGTGCCCTACGACACCCCGATCGGCACGGCCGCGGCCTACTACCCCGAGACCAACCCGCTCGTGCCGCTGGACTCGACGGCCACGGGGAGCAACTGCCCCACGTCGAAGTCCCTCATCGTGCGCCTCGAGCCCACGCAGGAGGGGGAGTCCTCGCGCGACCACGCCGACGGCGCGCCGGCCAGCGCCTGGGCGTCCCGGTCAGCCGGCGAGGACGGCGTCGTGGGGTCGGACGCCGGCCACAAGTCCAAGGCGGCGCCCTACCACCTCAGCTGAGCCGGTAGCCGAGAGGCCGGCGTCAGGCCGGGACCGCCGGCTCCATGCGGTCTCGGCGGGTGCGTCCCCAGAGTGCGGCCACGACGACGACGAGGGCGGCCACGACCGCGGCCACGGCAGTGACCGGTGACAGCGGGGTGCCCGAGACCCGTCCGACGGCGATCCAGCCCAGCCCCCACGCCATGGCGAGGGCCACGGCATACCGGCCGCCGAGGGTACGGGCCAGGACGACACCGAGCCCGGCGGCGACGGCGAGCACCAGTACGGCGAGCACGTCGCTCACCACGGCGCCCGGGTCCACCCCGGACGACACGAGCGCGGCCGTGACGTTGGCGCAGGTGGCGACGGCGACCCAGCCGAGGTAGAGCCCGAAGGTGCCGTCGACGACGACCCGCTCGAGGCGGCCCGACGCGCGATGCGCGCCGAGCCTCCGCACCAGCAGGCCGAGGGTCACGGCCAGGGCCAGGATGACCACCACGCTCACCCAGATCCATCCCCGCTGCGTGACGAGCAGCCAGGCGGCGTTGAGCACCATGGACAGGGCCGCCAGCCAGCCGGTCGCGCGGGTGCGGGGGCTGGCGGCCGCCCGCGGCAGCCACTGCCACACCGTGTAGGCGAGCAGCCCGAGGTAGACGACCGACCAGATCGAGAACGCCGGCCCGGCCGGGGCGATGCGGGTGGCCTCGGCCGAGAGGGCGCCGCCCGACGACTCCTCGACCCGGGTCCCTAGCACCCCCACGCCGACGAGGGTGCCGACGACGCAGAAGACCTCTGCGGCGGTGACCCCCACCTGACGGCGCCGGTCGGCCGCGCTGGGTCGGGCGGTGGACGGGTCGGTGTGGACGGGCGCCGTGGTCATGCTGCTCCTTCGGATCCGGAGCCAGCAGCGTACGTCGGCCGCCGGCGACCGGTCGGGAGGATGACGGGTAGCCTCACGCACCACTCCCACGACGAGGTGGTCATGACGAACGACCTGCAGCGGCTGGCCGCACGCACCGTGATGGCGGCGTTCGTCGGCCCCGAGCTGCCCGGCTGGGCCCGGCAGCGGCTCGCCGACGGGCTCGGCGGCCTGTGCCTGTTCGGCAGCAACGTCACCGATCCCGCCGCACTGACCCGCCTGGTCGCCCGGATCCACGACGCCTCGGGCGACGCGATCGTGGCGACCGACGAGGAGGGCGGCGACGTCACGCGCCTGCACGACCGGGTGGGCAGCCCGCACGCGGGACATGCAGCGCTCGGCGCCGCTGACGACCTGGCGCTCACCCATCGGGTCGCCTCCGACATCGGCCACGAGCTGCGCGCGGTCGGCGTCGACCTCGACCTGGGGCCGGTGGCCGACGTCAACTCCGACCCGCTCAACCCCGTCATCGGCGTGCGCAGCTTCGGAGCCGACCCCGGTCTCGTGGCGCGGCATACCGCCGCCTGGGTGCGGGGTCTGCAGACGGCCGGGGTCGGTGCGTGCCTCAAGCACTTCCCTGGTCACGGCGACACGCGCACCGACTCCCACGTCGCCCTCCCGGTGGTCGACGCCCCCATGGGGTTGCTGCGCCGCCGTGAGCTCGTCCCCTTCGCGGCGGGCGTCCGGGCCGGCTCCGTCGCGGTGATGACGTCGCACGTGGTCGTGCGGGCCCTCGACCCCGACCGCCCGGCGACGTTCAGCCCCGCGGCGACGGCCCTGCTGCGGGGCTCGGCCGAGGACGGTGGTCTCGGGTTCGACGGGCTCCTCGTCAGCGACGGGCTCGAGATGCGCGGGGCCAGTGGCGAGATCGGCCTCCCCGCCGCCGCCGTCCGCGCCCTGGTGGCCGGGGTCGACCTGCTCTGCCTGGGGGCCGACATCGACGACGGGCACGTAGGGGCCGTGTTGGACGCGGTCGTTGCGGCCGTCCGGGAGGGAACGTTGCCCGAGGCCCGGCTCGTCGAGGCCGCCGGCCGGGTCGTGGCCGCTCGCCTGCAGCTCACCAACCTGCGCGAGGCCGGTACGAGCGTCCTCACCGGGTCGCCGGGGTCGCCCTCGGCCAGCGTCGAGGCGGCCCGCCGCGCGGTCACGGTAGACGGGGCTCTCCCAGACCTCGAGGGCGCTCAGGTCCTGCGGCTCGTCACCGCCGCCAACCAGGCGGCGGGAGCGGTGCCCTGGGGCCTGCCGGGCGACGGTCGGCTGCTGCGCGGGCGCCGAGCGCAGGACGTGGGGGAGGGGGATCCGCTGCCCCCGCTCGACCCGGCCCGACCGGTCGTCGCCCTGGTGCGGGCCGGGCACCGGTATGCGTGGGTGCGGGCCTTCCTCGCGGCGCTCGCCGTCGAGCGTCCCGACCTCGTGACCGTCGAGCTGGGCTGGCCCGGGCCCGAGCGGCTCCCCGGGCGGGCCCTCGTGGTGTCGCACGGGGCCTCGGCGGTGTCGGGCCGAGCCGTCGACGAGGTGCTCGCGCGCGCCGGCCGCTGACGCGGGAGCGCTCCGGGTCGGGAGCCGCCCGGTCGTGGTTCCGCCCTCGGGGCTCCCGATCCACCACCGGTGCACCGGGCGGCCGGGTGGATCGGGCAGGATGGTCGGGCGGTCGGACGAGATGAGGTGGGCACGTGGAGGTCGTCGTCCTCGAGACGGAGGCGGAACGCGCGGGCCTGGTGGCCGACGCGGTCGTCGCTCTCGTGCGCCGTCGTCCCGCCGCCGTCCTGGGCCTGGCGACCGGCTCGAGCCCGTCTCCTGTCTACGCCGAGCTCGTCCGCCGGCACCGGGCCGGCGAGGTGTCGTTCGCCGACGCGGCGGCGTTCACCCTGGACGAGTACCTCGGCCTGCCGCTCGGCCACCCCCAGGGCTACCGAAGCGTCATCGAGCGCGAGTTCGCCTCTCTCGTCGACCTTCCCGCCGACCGGCTCCACACGCCCGACGGTCAGACCGACGACGTCCCCGCAGCCTGCGCGGCGTACGACCGGCAGATCGCCGGGGCGGGTGGCGTCGACCTCCAGCTGCTGGGCATCGGCAGCGACGGGCATCTGGCCTTCAACGAGCCGGGGTCGTCGCTGGGGTCACGTACGCGGGTGAAGACCCTCACGGCCCAGACGCGCTCCGACAACGCCCGGTTCTTCGACTCCGGCGACGCCGTGCCGCACCACGTGCTCACCCAGGGGCTCGGCACCATCCTCGAGGCGCGCCACCTCGTCATGCTCGCCACCGGTGAGGGCAAGGCCGGCGCCGTGCGGGCCGCCGTCGAGGGCCCCCTGACCGCCATGTGCCCGGCGTCCGTCCTGCAGCTGCACCCGCACGTGACCGTGGTGCTCGACCCGGCCGCCGCGTCGACGCTGGGACTGCGCGGCTACTACGCGCAGGTGTGGGCCGACAAGCCCGACTGGCAAGGCATCTGATCACCGCGCTCACTGCGGCCGTCGACCGGCCGCCACTACGCCGGGCGCTCGACGCGCTCCGGGCGGGGCACGGGGCCGGTGACGAGGCGCCGTCGCCCGACGACGTGTTCGCCGCCCTCGTCGACTGGACGACGGAGCAGGGGCTGACCCTCTACCCCGCGCAGGAGGAGGCGCTGATCGAGGTCGTCTCCGGCGCCAACGTCATCCTCGGCACACCGACGGGATCCGGGAAGAGCCTGGTGGCGCTGGGCGCCCACGTGGCCGCGCTGGCGGCGGGAGGCGGTCGCACCTACTACACGGCGCCGATCAAGGCCCTGGTGTCGGAGAAGTTCTTCGCCCTCTGCGACGCCCTGGGCGCCGACCTCGTCGGCATGCTGACCGGTGACGCCGCCGTCAACCCCGGAGCCCCGCTCATCTGCTGCACCGCAGAGGTGCTCGCCAACATCGCTCTGCGCGAGGGCGATCGGGCCGACATCGCCCAGGTCGTCATGGACGAGTTCCACTTCTACGCCGAGCCCGACCGTGGGTGGGCGTGGCAGGTGCCGATCCTGGAGCTGCCTCAGGCCCAGTTCGTCCTCATGTCGGCGACGCTCGGCGACACCAGCCACTTCGAGGCCGACCTGGTGCGTCGCACGGGCCGACCGACCGCGGTCGTGGCCTCCGGCGACCGGCCCGTACCGCTGTCGTTCGAGTGGGCGATGACGCCGATCCACGAGACGATCGCCGACCTCCTGGCCACCCACCAGGCCCCGGTCTACGTCGTCCACTTCACGCAGGCGGCCGCCCTGGATCGGGCCCAGTCGCTGCTGTCTGTCCCCGTCGCCAGCAGGGAGGACCGTGACCGCATCGCCGAGATCGTCGGCGGGTTCCGGTTCGCCCCGGGGTTCGGTCGCACGCTGTCGCGTCTCGTCCGCCACGGGATCGGGGTCCACCACGCGGGGATGCTGCCGAAGTACCGGCGCCTCGTCGAGCAGCTCGCCCAGCGTGGTCTGCTCCGGGTCATCTGCGGCACGGACACCCTCGGCGTGGGCATCAACGTGCCCATCCGCACGGTGCTGTTCACGGGGCTGACCAAGTTCGACGGCTCGCGGCAGCGGGTCCTGCGCGCCCGCGAGTTCCACCAGATCGCGGGCCGCGCGGGGCGGGCCGGCTTCGACACCTCCGGCACGGTCGTCGTGCAGGCGCCCGACCACGTCATCGAGAACGCGCGGGCGGTCGCCAAGGCCGGTGACGACCCGAAGAAGCTGCGCAAGGTGCAGCGCAAGAAGGCTCCGGAGGGCACCGTGGGCTGGAGCGAGGAGACCTTCGCCCGCCTCGTGGCGGCACCGCCCGAGCCCCTAGTGTCGCGGATGCGGGTCAGCCACGCCATGGTCCTCAACGTGCTGGCCCGCCCGGCCGACCCGTTCGCTGCCATGCGGAAGCTGTTGCGGGACAACCACGAAGACCCTCGGCGACAGGTGCGGCACGTCCGGCAGGCCGTGCAGATCCTCCGGTCGCTGCTGGCCGCCGGCATCGTCGAGCGACTCGACACCCCCGACGCCGACGGTCGGCTCGTGCGGCTCGTCGAGGACCTCCAGCTCGGGTTCGCCCTCAACCAGCCGCTGTCGGCCTTCGCCCTCGGTGCCGTCGACGTGCTCGACCCCGACTCACCGGCATACCCGCTCGACGTCGTCTCCGTCGTCGAGGCCACGCTCGAGGACCCGCGGGGGATCCTGCTGGCCCAGCAGTGGAAGGCCAAGGGCGAGGCGGTGGCCGAGATGAAGTCCGACGGCATCGAGTACGACGAGCGGATGGAGCTGCTCGAGGACGTCACGTGGCCGAAACCGTTGAAGGAGCTGCTGACTGCGCTCTTCACCACGTACCGCCAGACCCACCCATGGGTCTCGCCCGACGCGCTCTCGCCGAAGTCGGTGGTGCGCGACATGTGGGAGCGGGCCATGACGTTCTCCGAGTACGTCGCCCACTACGGCCTCACCCGCGGCGAGGGCCTGGTGCTGCGCTACCTGTCGGACGCCTACAAGGCGTTGCGGCAGACCGTCCCCGAGAGCGCCCGCACCGAGGCGCTGACCGACCTCACCGAGTGGCTGGGGGCCGTGGTCCGTCAGACCGACTCCAGCCTGCTCGACGAGTGGGAGGCGCTGGTCGACCCCGACCGTGCCGGCGCCGGTATGCCCGGTGGCGAGCCGGCGCCGCCCCCGAGGCCGTTCACCGTCGACTCCCGGGCCTTCCGCGTGCTGCTGCGCAACGCGATGTTCCGCCGCGTCGAGCTGCTGTCGCGGGGGCGGTGGTTCGAGCTGGCCGCGCTGGAGGAGGGTGGGCTCACCGCCGAGGACTGGCAGGAGGCGGGGGAGGCGTACCTCGCCGAGCACGACGACGTGGGGACCGGCCCCGACGCGCGCGGCCCGGCCATGCTCCTCGTCGAGGCCCCGCGGGAGGGCCGCGTGGTCGTCGCCCAGATCCTCGACGATCCCGAGGGCGACCACGACTGGCGGATCACGGCGGAGGTGGACCTGGCCGCCTCGGACGAGACCGGCGAGCTCGTCCTGACCACCCGTTCGCTGGCACCGGCCGGCTGACCGCTCGCCGCAGTTCGCACGCCGAGCCTGGGAGGGACCTGGAGATTCGGTCTCCGGACGGCCAACTGGGCGCCAAGTCTTGCCCAACGGGGGTCACGTACCCGGCCAGGCCCTTGTCACAGGACGGTCACGGCGATTGGCTCGGAGACGGTCCGCACACCGGCGGAGTCCAACCCGAGCCATCAGGAGACACTTCAGATGCGAAGGACACTCATCACGGTCGCCGCCACCCTGGCCGCCGCCGCGGGGTTGACGGTGGGGGCCGTCACGACCTCGAGCACCGCCCAGGCCGCGCCCGGCGCGCACGGACAGAAGGTCTGCGCCGACGCCAGGGCCGGCGAGGCGAGCTGCCACGCGATCAAGCTTGTGGGCGCCGACGGGGCGGCCGTCGACGCGAACGGCAAGCCGTCACCCTCGGCCTCCACGCCGCCGTCGACCGGCAAGACGCCCGCGCAGATCCGCAGCGCCTACAACCTCACCACGAGCGCGTCGGGCGGCCGCACGGTCGCCATCGTCGACGCGTACGGCTACCCGAACGCGGAGCGCGACCTGGGTGTCTACCGGGCCCAGTTCGGCCTGTCCGCGTGCACGAAGGCCAACGGGTGCCTGACGATCGTCAACCAGAGCGGCGGCACCTCGCTGCCCCGTACCGACGTGGGCTGGTCCCAGGAACAGGCGCTCGACCTCGACGCCGTCTCGGCTGCGTGCCCCGACTGCAAGATCCTGCTCGTGCAGGCGTCATCGGCCTCGTTCGCCAACCTGGGCGCAGCGGTGAACACTGCGGCCCGCACGGGCGGCGTCGTCGCGATCTCCAACAGCTACGGCGGCGGGGACGCGGCCGACTCGTCCTACGGCAGCTACTACAACCACCCCGGCATCGCGGTGACCGCGTCGACGGGTGACAACGGCTACCAGGGCGCCTCCTACCCGGCCTCGTCCTCCTACGTCACGGCGGTCGGAGGCACGTCGCTCAAGGCGGCCTCCAACGCGCGTGGCTGGTCCGAGACCGTATGGAGCGGGGCGGGCTCGGGCTGCTCGACCCTCAACGCGGCGCTCGCCGCAGCGTTCAGCTACGGCACCGGCTGCGCCAAGCGCGCGATGGCCGACGTCTCCGCCGTCGCCGACCCCAACACGGGTCTCGCGGTCTACGCGCCGACGACGTCGACCCAGAGCTCGTGGGCGCAGTACGGCGGGACGAGCCTGTCCTCGCCCCTCATCGCGTCGGTGTACGCGCTCAGCGGCAACACGGCGGGCTATGCCAACGCGATCCCCTACGCCCACCCGACCAACCTGTACGACGTGACCTCCGGCAGCAACGGCACGTGCCCCACGACCCAGTGGTGCAACGCCCGCAGCGGCTGGGACGGCCCCACCGGTCTCGGCACGCCCAACGGCACCGCCGCGTTCTGACCGGTTGACCCACCCGAATCACGCGAGGCCGGCCCCACGGGGCCGGCCTCGTCGCGTGACCGGCTCGGTCCGACCGCCGGGACCGTGACGCGACACACCGCATACTCGTTTGAAATCGAAGCCTTGGCCTTCGTAAGATGGAGCCTCACGGGTCGACGTCGACGCATGCGCGTCGCGGGCCCGTTCTGCGCAGGTCTGCGCGTGCACGACTCGCCCCGGGCCTGTCCCTCCGCTTCAGAGAGCCCCACCGTGTCCGTGCACGCCCCGACGTCCGTCGGCGACCAGACCACCACCCGCCCCAGCCCCCGCCGCGAGATCGCCCGCATCGCGGTGCCGGTCAGCGCGGAGTTCGTCCTCACCCTGCTCCTGCAGGTCGTCAACCAGGTCATCGTCGGCCTGCTCGGCGCCACCGCCATCGCCGCGGTCGGGTTCGCCAACAGCCTGTCGATGATCCTCGTGCTCACCCTCGGCGCCCTGGGCGCGTCCGTGAGCATCCTCGTCGCCCGCGCGTTCGGCGCCGGCCAGCAGGACCGGCTCAACCGCACCGTCACCGCCGCGATCCTGCTCGCGGGGGGAGCGGGCGTGCTCGCCGCCGTCCCGCTGCTGCTCTGGGGGACCCCCCTGATGCGCCTCGTCGGGGCCTCGGAGACGGTCGCGGCCGCCGGTGGTGGCTACCTCGGCTTCCTCGGGCTGGCCCTCGTGCCGATCGTCGTCGGCGGCCTGCTGAGCGGGGTCCTGCGCTCGACCGGCAAGGCGCGCAGCCCCATGCTCGCGACGATGGGCACCGTGGGGCTGAACGCCGCCCTCGCCTTCGCGCTGGTGACCGGCTTCGGGCCGTTCCCCACCCTCGGTGTGGTGGGCGCCGGCGTCGCGACCCTCGTCACCGCCACGATCAAGACCGGCATCCTCGCACTGCAGCTGTTCGTCCAGCACCGGATCGTCACGTGGGAGCTGCCCCGCACCCTGGGGGAGTGGCTACCGGTGGCACGGTCCCTCTTCGTCCTCGCCGTCCCTCTCGGCCTCACGGAGCTGTTCTGGACCGGCGGCACGTTCCTCTACAACGTCGTCTTCCAGCGCCTCGGCGACGCCGCGCTCGCGGCCGCCCAGATCGTCAACATGCTCGAGGCCCTCTTCCTCGTCGGCAGCATCGGCCTGATGAGCGCCACGACCGCGCTCGTCGGCCGCGAGGTGGGCCGTGGTGATGCCGTCGCGGCGGCCGCCTGGGTGCGCCGGATCAAGAAGGTCGGCACGGTCAGCGGGATCGCGTTCGGCCTGCTCTACGGCGCCACCGCCCTGCTCCTGCCGGTGCTGTTCCCGCACACCGGCGACGAGGTGCGCACCATGGCCGTGGTCGGCATCGCCCTCTACGCCGTCTCGCAGGTCGTCAAGGTGCGCAACATGATCCTCGGCGCCGGGGTGCTCCCGAGTGCGAACGACGTCCGCGGCGTGATCCTCGGCGACGTGACCGGCGCCTTCGCGGTCGGTCTGCCGCTCGCCGTCGTCCTCGGCCTGTTCACCCCCCTCGGCTTCGTGGGGATCTTCGTGGCCCGGGTGGTCGAGGAGCTGGTGAAGGTCGCGATCTTCTCGCGACGCACGCACCGGGTGCGCTGGGACACCCTCACCGCGTCCGGGAGCGCCGCCCGACCCGGCACGCCCCAGGTAGCGCGCGAGGCCGAGGAGCTGGCCCAGTTCGCCTGACCGGTTGATGCAGCTCCAGACGGTCGTGGTTGCATTCACGGAGTGGAGCCAACGACGGCGAGCATGACGACGGCGCCCCCCGCCGACCCGGGTCGGAGCGTGGGGGTGGTGCTCGCTGCCGGCGCGGGCCGGCGGATGGGTATGCCGAAGGCGCTCGTCCACGACGCCGACGGCACCTCCTGGCTGGTGCGGGCGATCTCGACCCTGACCGACGCCGGCTGCTCTCCGGTGGTCGTCGTGCTCGGCGCCGGAGCCGACGAGGCCCGGCGGCCCCTCGAGGACGTCCGCCTCTCAGCGGACCTCCGCGTCGTCGAGGCGTCCGACTGGGCCGACGGCATGGGCGCGTCCCTACGACGTGGGCTCGCCGAGGCCGCCACCACGACGGCCTCGACAGCCGTCGTGACCCTGGTCGACCTTCCCGACGTCGGCGCACCCGTCGTCGGCCGCGTGGTCGCCGCGGCGGGTGGCGACCCCGAAGCCTTGGTGCGGGCGGCATACCAGGGGCGTCCCGGCCACCCTGTCGTCCTGGGCCGCGCGCACTGGGCCGGAGCCGCCGAGGCGGCGACCGGTGACCAGGGCGCCCGCGACTACCTCGCGACCCACGCTGCCCTCGTCGTCGAGTGCGGCGACCTGGCCTCGGGGAGGGACATCGACCGACGCGCGGGGAGCGAGGTCGACGAAAGGGTTCACGAACCCAGGGCCGTGGGTGATGATCAGGGCATGACCGCCCCCGTCGCCTCCGCCGCCGACCTGGCGCAGCGGCTGGGGGCCACCGGCTACCTCGTCGACGACGCGCTGGCCACCATCGGCTACCTCGCGCTGGCCCTGCACCGGCCGCTGCTGCTGGAGGGCGAGCCGGGCACCGGCAAGACCGCGCTGGCCGAAGCGCTGGCGGAGGCCCTGGACCTGCCGCTCGTGCGGCTGCAGTGCTACGAGGGCATCGACGCCACCCAGGCGCTCTACGACTGGGACTTCCCGCGCCAGATCCTGCACCTGCGCGCGCTGGAGACGGCCGCCCGCGTCGGGGGCGACGAGGCCGGCGGCCTGGGCTCCGGCGACACGAGCGAGCTGGAGAAGTCGCTGTTCGACGAGCGGTTCCTCCTGGCCCGGCCTGTGCTGCGGGCGCTGCGGGAGAGCCCGGCCGTGCTCCTCATCGACGAGGTCGACCGGGCCGACGACGAGTTCGAGGCGTTCCTGCTGGAGGTGCTCTCCACCTACCAGGTGACCATCCCGGAGCTGGGCGCCGTCCGGGCCGCGACGCCGCCCATCGTCGTCCTGACGTCGAACCGCACCCGCGAGCTGCACGACGCCCTGAAGCGCCGGTGCCTCTACCACTGGATCGACCACCCGGGGCTGGAGCGCGAGCTGTCCATCGTGCGTCGACGCGCCCCGCACGTCGCCCCGGCGCTCGTGGAGCAGGTCGTCCGGCTGACCCAGCGCCTGCGCGGGCGCGACGACCTCGTCAAGCCGCCCGGCGTCGCCGAGACCCTCGACTGGGCCCGGGCCCTCGACGCGATGGGCGCGACCGACCTCGACGTCGAGCTCGCCGCCGCCACGCTCGGCGTCGCCGTGAAGTACCGCGAGGACGCCGACCGGGTGCGGGCCAGCCTCGACGAGATCCTGCGGGCGTGACGCCATGACGACGCCCCCCGACGCGCTCCTCCTCGGCTTCGCCCGCGCCCTGCGCGCGGCGGGGCTGCCCGTGACCGCCGACCGTGAGGCCGGCTACCTCGAGGCCGTCGCCGCCGTCGGGCTCGACGACGAGGCCGCCACCTACTGGGCCGGCCGGGCGACCCTCTGCTCGGGGCCGGACGACCTCGCGCGCTACGACCAGGTCTTCAGCAGCTGGTTCACCCGGCACCCGGTGGCGGTGCCGCGGCCGGCCCCCAGTGCCATCCGGCCCCAGCAGGCGTCCCTCCAGGAGGGCCCGGCTGCCACCGGTCAGCAGGAGCTGGAGGACTCGGCCGACGTGCTGCGGGCCTCCGCCAGCGCCACCGAGGTGCTGCGCCACCGCGACGTGGGCCAGCTGGAGCCGGCCCAGAAGGCCGCTCTCGCCGCGATGTTCGCCACCCTGCACCGTCCCGACCCGCGCCGCCGCACGTCCCGCCGCCGCGAGTGGCACCGGGGCGAGGTCGACGCCCGCCGTACCCTGCGCCGTCAGCTGGAGCGGATGGGGGAGCCCGGGGTGCTGGCCTGGCGCCGCCGTGGCACCCGCCCCCGCCGCATCGTCCTGCTCATCGACGTCTCGGGGTCGATGAGCTCGTACGCCGACGCCCTCCTCCGGCTCGCCCACCGGTGGAGCAGCGGGCCGGGGTCGGTCGAGGTCTTCACCATGGGCACCCGGCTCACCCACGTGACCCGCGCCGTGCGGCAGCGCGACCCCGACCGGGCCCTCATCGCCGCCGGTGACGTCGTGCCCGACTGGTCGGGCGGCACGCGGCTCGGCGAGTCGCTCAAGGCCTTCCTCGACCGCTGGGGCCAGCGGGGGATGGCCCGCGGCGCCGTCGTCGTCATCTTCAGCGACGGGTGGGAGCGCGGGGGCGTCGAGCTGCTGGAAGCGCAGATGCGCCGCCTGCGCTCGCTCGCTCACCGGGTGGTCTGGGTCAACCCGCACCGGGGCAAGGCCGGCTACCAGCCCATCCAGCAGGGCATCGTCGCCGCGTTGCCGCACTGCGACGCGCTGCTCGCCGGCCACTCACTGCACACCTTCGACGAGCTGGCGGGGGTGGTCGCCCGTGCGTGAGGTGCTGCCCGAGCTGCTGCGCTGGTGGCAGGCCGGAGACACCGTCGGCGTCGGCACGGTCGTCGCCACCTGGAAGTCCGCCCCGCGGCAGCCCGGCGCCTCCATGCTCGTCGGCCCCGGTGGCGAGGCGGTCGGGTCGGTCTCCGGCGGCTGCGTCGAGGGTGCCGTCTACGAGCTCGCGCAGGAGGTGGTGGCGTCGGGCACCCCGGCCCTGCAGCGCTACGGCGTCAGCGACGAGGACGCGTATGCCGTCGGCCTCACCTGCGGCGGCATCCTCGACCTGTGGGTGGAGGCGGTGAACCGCGACACCTTCCCTCAGCTCGGCGGCCTGGCGGCCGACATCGACGCCGGCCGCCCGGTCGCGGTGGCCACCGTCGTCGAGCACCCCGACCCCGCGCGGCTCGGCGGGCGGCTGGTGGTGCACGCCGAGGACGACCCCGTCGACGGCTGGGTACCCGACTCACCCGACGACCCCTCGCCCCACCGGGGCTCGCTCGGGAGCGCGCGGCTCGACGCGGCGGTCACCGACGACGCGCGCGGCCTGCTCGCCCTCGGCCACAGCGAGACGCTCACCTACGGCCCCGACGGGGAGCGCCGTGGCGAGGGGATGCGGGTCTTCGTCGACGTGCACGCCCCGGCGGCGCGGATGCTCGTCTTCGGCGCCATCGACTTCGCCGCGGCCTGCGCGCGCGTCGGGAGGTTCCTCGGCTACACCGTCACGGTGTGCGACGCCCGACCCGTCTTCGCGACGGCCAGCCGGTTCCCGGACGCCGACGAGGTCGTCGTCGAGTGGCCCCACCGCTACCTCTCGGCCGAGGCCGAGGCGGGCCGGGTGGACGCCCGCACGGTGCTGTGCGTCCTCACCCACGACCCGAAGTTCGACGTCCCGCTGCTCGAGGTGGCGCTGCGGCTGCCGGAGGTGGCCTACATCGGCGCGATGGGGTCGCGGCGCACCCACGACGACCGGCTCGCCCGGCTGCGCGAGGCCGGGGTCACCGAAGCCGAGCTCGGCCGGCTCTCCAGCCCCATCGGGCTCGACCTCGGGGCCCGGACGCCGGAGGAGACGGCGGTGAGCATCGCCGCCGAGATCGTCGCCCTGCGCTGGGGCGGCGACGGCTCGCGGCTCACCGCCGCCGACGGGCCCATCCACCACGCCGTCCGGCGCGAACGCCAACACCCCACCCATCCGCATACCCCACCCGACCACTCGCCGACGGACCGCAGCGGTTCGGCGCACGAGGAGCAGCAGGACCCGCGGTCCGCCGCAGCAGCCCGCACGATCTGACCCAGCAGCAGCCAGCAGCAGCCATCACCAAGGAGTCAAGGATGACCCGCATCAGCGTCAGAGTCGACGACGTGTCCTACACGGACGAGGTGGAGCCACGCACGCTCCTCGTCCACTACCTGAGGGAACGGCTCGGCAAGACGGGCACGGTGGTCGGCTGCGATACGAGCAACTGCGGCGCCTGCACCGTGCACCTCGACGGCGTCAGCGTGAAGTCGTGCAACGTGCTCGCCGTGCAGGTCGACGGCGGGGAGATCACGACGATCGAGGGCCTGGCCACCGACGGTGAGCTGCACCCCATGCAGCAGGCCTTCCACGACTGTCACGCGCTCCAGTGCGGCTACTGCACGCCCGGGATGATCATGCAGTCCATCGACCTCCTCAACAACAACCCGCACCCCTCCGAGGAGGAGATCCGCACGGGTCTCGAGGGCAACCTCTGCCGGTGCACCGGCTACCAGAACATCGTCAAGGCCGTGCAGCAGGCCGCCGGAGGTGCCAAGTGACCATCACCGAGGACCGTCCCACCGCCACCAAAGAGGTCGGCAACGCCCGCAAGCGCAAGGAGGACCAGCGCCTCATCACCGGCCGCACGCGCTGGACCGACAACATCATCCTGCCGGGGATGCTCCACCTGGCCATGGTGCGCAGCCCCTACGCCCACGCCAACATCACCGCGATCGACGCCTCGGCCGCGAAGACCGCCGCCGGTGTCGTCGGCGTCTTCACCGGTGACGACCTCAAGGACACCCAGGGTGTCAACGCCAACGCGTGGCCCATCACGGCCGACCAGAAGGCGCCGGCCCACCTGCCGGTCGCCATCCAGCACGTCGCCTGCGCCGGCGAGATCGTCGCCGTCGTGGTCGCACGCACCGCGGCGGAGGCCCGCGACGCCGCCGAGCTCGTCGACGTCGACTACGACGAGCTGCCCGCGGTGCTCGACCTCAAGGAAGCGGTCAAGGACGAGGTGCTGGCCCACCCCGACCTCGGCACCAACAAGAGCGCGTTCTGGCAGCTCGACTCGGCCGCCCAGGGCTCCGGCACCAGCATCGACGACGCGATCGCCACGGCGAAGGCCGACGGCATCCTCATCGAGCGCGAGTACCGCCAGCAGCGGCTCATCCCGGCCTTCATGGAGCCGCGCTCCACGGTCGTCGACCCCACCGGCGAGCAGATGACCGTCTGGTCGGCGACGCAGGTGCCCCACATCCTGCGCTTCCTCATCTCGGCCACGATGGGCATCTCCGAGTCCAAGGTCCGCGTCATCGCGCCCGACGTGGGCGGAGGTTTCGGCGGCAAGCTCCAGACGACGCCCGAGGAGTTCGCCACCATCGCCGTGGCCCGCCGGCTCGGCAAGCCCTGCAAGTACACCGAGACGCGCTCGGAGTCGCTGCTCTCGGCCCACCACGGGCGCGACCAGTGGCAGAAGCTGACCCTCGCGGCCACCAAGGACGGCCGGGTCACCGGGCTCAAGGTCGACCTGCTGGCCGACCTCGGCGCCTACGTCGCCATCGTCGGCGGCGGCGTACCGGTCCTGGGCGCGTGGATGTTCAACTCGATCTACAAGTTCGACGCCTACCAGTTCAACTGCCAGACGGTGCTGACCAACAAGACGTGGGTCGACGCGTACCGCGGGGCGGGCCGCCCCGAGGCGACCTACGCCATCGAGCGGCTGATGGACGAGCTGGCCGTCGAGGTGGGCGTCGACCCCCTCGAGATCCGCGAGAAGAACTGGATCAAGAACACCGAGTTCCCGTTCACCACGGTGGCCGGGATGACCTACGACTCGGGCAACTACGAGGCGGCGACGGAGAAGGCCAAGGCCCTCTTCGACTACGACGGCCTGCGCGCGGAGCAGCAGCGCCGCCGCGAGTCCAAGGACCCCGTGCAGCTCGGCATCGGCATCTCGACGTTCACCGAGATGTGCGGCCTCGCCCCGTCGCGGGTGCTCGGCCAGCTGAGCTACGGCGCCGGCGGCTGGGAGGCCGCGTCGATCCGGATGTTGGCCACCGGCAAGGTGGAGGTCATCACCGGTACGTCGCCGCACGGCCAGGGCCACGAGACGGCCTGGAGCCAGATCGTCGCCGACCGCCTGGGCGTGCCGTTCGACGACATCGAGGTGCTGCACGGCGACACGCAGATCGCTCCGAAGGGGCTCGACTCCTACGGCTCCCGCTCGCTCGTCGTCGGGGGTGAGGCCCTCGTCAAGGCGGCCGACAAGGTGATCGAGAAGGCCAAGCCGATCGCGGCCCACCTCCTCGAGGCCGACGCCGCCGACATCGAGTTCAGCGAGGGCCGGTTCTCCGTCAAGGGCACCGACAAGGGCCTGGGCATGGCCGAGATCGCCTTGGCGACCTTCGCGGCCCACAACCTCCCCGACGGGGTGGAGCCGACGCTCGACTCCGACGCGGTCTACGACCCGGTGAACTTCTCCTTCCCGCACGGCACCCACCTGTGCGCCATGGAGGTCGACACCGAGACCGGCCAGGTGACGATGCGCAAGTACGTCTGCGTGGACGACATCGGCACCATCGTCAACCCGCTCATCGTCGAGGGCCAGATCCACGGCGGGCTCGTGCAGGGGATCGCGCAGGCGCTCTGGGAGGGCGCGGAGTACGACGGAAACGGCACCCTCACCACGGGCTCGTTCGTCGACTACACCCTCCCCACGGCGGCCGACACGATCAGCTACATCAGCGAGCACACCGTGTCGCCGTCGACGACGAACACGTTGGGCACCAAGGGGGTCGGCGAGGCCGGCACCATCGCCTCGACGCCTGCGGTGGTCAACGCCATCGTCGACGCCCTGCGACCGCTCGGCATCGACGACATCCTCATGCCGTGCACGCCCGAGCGGGTGTGGAAGGCGATCCAGTCCGCCGGGGCCAAGCAGTCCGAGGCACCGGTCGCGCAGCAGCAGCCGCACTTCGCGGCCAACGCCCTCAACCAGGACGACCCGAGCAACGACACGCAGACGAACCCCGCGAGCTCCGACGACCAGGAGAGTGGCCAGCAATGATCCCTGCCCAGTTCGACTACGTCGCCCCCGAGTCGCTCGAGGAGGCCCTGTCGGCGCTCGCCGAGGCCGGCGACGACGCCAAGGTGCTGGCCGGCGGGCAGAGCCTGCTCCCGGTCCTGCGGATGCGTCTCAACGCGCCCGAGAAGGTCGTCGACCTGCGGCGCATCCCGGGCCTGACCGACATCACCGAGGACGGCGACCACATCGTCATCGGCTCGATGGCCACCCACAGCGCGGTGGTCGCCAGCGACCTCGTGCGCGACCACGCCCTCCTGCTCTCCAAGACCGTGGCTGAGGTGGCGGACCCCCAGATCCGCCACCGCGGCACGGTCGGGGGTGCGCTCGTCCACGCCGACCCGGCCGGGGACGTCGGGGCGGCCGCCCTGGCGCTCGACGCGGAGTTCGTCATCGCCGGGCCGGGCGGGGCCACCCGCACCGTGCCGGCGGCGGACTTCTTCGTCGACCTCTTCGAGACCGCGGTGGGGGAGGGCGAGCTGCTGACGCAGGTGCGCATCCGCAAGCACACGGGCTGGGGGGCGCACTACGAGAAGTTCGTGCGCGTCAAGCACCAGTGGTCGATCGTGGCGGTCGCCGCGACGGTTCGGGTGGACGGCGGCACCATCGCCGAGGCGCGGATCGGGCTGACCAACATGGGGTCCACCCCGCTGCGGGCGACGTCCGTCGAGGAGGCCCTCGTGGGAAAGCCGGCGAGCGACGAGGCCGTCCGGGCGGCGGCGGCCTCCGCGGCCGACGGCACCAACCCGCCGTCGGACCTCAACGGCGACAGCGACTACCGCAAGCACCTGGCCACCGTGCTGACCCGTCGCGCCGTGCTCGCGGCCGCCGGGGGCTGAGCCCGTGGACCTGCAGCACCGCTTCACGGTGCCGGCCACCGTGGACGACACGTGGGCGACGTTCATGGAGCTCGGGGAGGTGGCCGGCTGCTTCCCCGGGGCCACCGTGACGTCGTACGACGGCCAGCGCTTCGAGGGCACCTGCAAGGTCAAGCTCGGTCCGATCGCGTTGCTCTACAGCGGGAACGGCAGCTTCGTCGAGCGTGACGACGGGGCTCACCGAGCCGTCATCCAGGCCACCGGGAAGGACAAGCGGGGCAACGGCACGGCCGGGGCCACCGTGACCATCTCGCTGGGCGACGGGGGAGCGGGCTCGACGGCGGTCGAGGTCCTCACCGACCTCAACGTCACGGGCAAGCCGGCGCAGTTCGGCCGCGGCGTCATGCAGGACGTCTCCGACAAGCTGCTCGGCCAGTTCGTCGCCTGCCTGGAGCAGCGGTTCGCCGCCGCCGAGGACACCCCGGCCGCACCCCCTGAGGCGGTGACCGAGCCGACACCCGAGCCGGTCGCCGCGGCCGTCGGGTCGGAGGCGGCTCCTGAGTCGGCTCCTGAGTCGGCTCCGGAGTCGGCTCCGGGGCCGGCTCCCGCCGCGCCCGTGGTGGCGGCGCGCAACGTCGACCGGCCGGCGTTCGTCCCGGCGGGCAACAAGGACGACGACGCGCTCGACCTCGGGGCGACCGTGCTCCCGGTGCTGCTGCGCAGCTACGCGCCGTACCTGGGCGCCGCGGTCGTGGGCCTCGTCGTCGGGGTCCTCATCGGACGCAGCCGCCGCCGCTGACCGCGCACCACCGGCTCCTGGCCGGCCGACGGGACCCCGTCAGCCGGCCAGGTGTCGGGCCAGCGCGGCCGCGATCGGCTGCTTGGTCTGGTCCTCGAAGTAGGTGTAGGCGGGGCTGGGGTTGACCTCGAAGCAGTAGACCTCCCCGTCCGGCGTCAGCTTGAGGTCGACGCCGGCGAACTCGAGACCCAGGTCGGCGGCGAGGGCGACACAGCGGGTGGCGACCTCACCGTCGAGCTCGTACGCCTCGAGCCGGGCCGCCTCGTCGACCTGCCGCGCGGCATACCGGTAGTCGGTGGCCGTCGTCGTCACCGCGGTGGCGAAGACCTCCCCGCCGATGACATGCACGCGGACGTCCATGCCCGGCACCCACGTCTGGAACTGCACCGGACACGCCCGCACCAGCTCGAGCCGCTCGGCGTCGGCGGCGGTCATCGTCTGCACGATGGAGCGCACCCCGCTCGCCGACTTGTAGACGACGCGGTCGCGGCTCGCGTAGAACGCCCGCGCCTGCTCGGGGTCGTTGGTGATAAGGGTCTCCGGCGTGCGCAGGCCGTGTCGCTCGATCAGCTGGCCCTGGTAGGGCTTGGACCCGTTCGACGCCATCGCCGAGGTGCGGTTGACCACCCGCCCGGGCGACACGTCGACCCACGCGCTGATCTCGTCCATGACCAGGGCGCACCGCATCCGCTCGGGGTCGTCCTCGGGCAGCCGTCGGTACTCGGGGAGGTTGCGGAAATCCATGAGCCGCACGTAGACGGCCGAGACCTCGCGCAGGGCCACGTGCCGGCGGCCCACCCGGAGCAACCCGTCGACCCGGCCGCGCTCGTCGACGACGAAAGCGAGGTCGAGGTCGGCGAACCGACGCTGGTTGACCACGACCACGTCGGCCCGCAGGTCGGAGAGCCGGTCGAGCACCGTGGCGAGGGGCGGCTCCGAGGGGATGCCCGCGACGAGGATCACGCCGGCACCCGCGCCCGGCCGAGCAGCGCGGCGTGGAGGGCGGCGACCAGCGCGTCACCGAGCCCGGTCAGGTCGGGTACGGGTGTCACCGCCATGACGCGCCATTCGTCATCCTCGGCGCGGATGCCCTGGTCAACCTCCACCTCGACGCCCAGCAGCCCGGAGCCGTGCTCGTGGGCCAGCCGGAGGAGGGCGGCCACGACCTCGGGCGGCACCGTCACCCCTTCGGGGGCCACCACCTCGTCGAGCACCACGACCACGGGTATGCCGCCTGCCGGCGCACGGGCCGGTGCGCCGGAGCGGTAGCCGCTGACGAGCAGACCGGCCCGCCCGGCCCGCGTCATCCACTCGGGCGTACGCCAGGCCGCGCCGCACAGGCCACGTCCGTCGGCTCGGCCGAGCACCACGCCGGGCAGGCCGTGGACGACGCTCGTCAGGACGGCGTGCAGCTCCTGCTGCGCGTACTCCCGATCGGCGGGGGCCGCGCCGGCCAGGTGCTCGGTCGGCACCCACGTCATCCGGTTGAGGGTGCCGCGAAGGCCCGGACCGAGCAGCGTGCCGTCGGCCAGGCGTACGGCGGTGGTGACGGCGTCGCTCGAGACGGTGTGCCGCAGGCTCGTGCTGTAGACCACCTCCTGCGTCGTCACGACGCGCACGGGCAGGCCGCGGTCCCGCAGGGCCTGGGCCGCCCAGAGGGCGGAGCGGTCCTCCGGGCCACAGAGCACCACGTATTCGAGAGGCTCGGGCGCGACCGGTTCGGGCTCGCCCGGCCCCCCGTCAGGGACCGGGCGAGCCGCCCCCTCAGGCTTCGGCAAGGTTCTCCTTGTCCTTGAGGTCCTTGCCCTGCTTGGCCTGGTCGGCCTGGCCCTGCACGTCCGCCTCCCGGCTGAGCGCCCCGGACCCGAGGTCGGGTCGCAGGTCGGAGCCGATGAAGTGGGCCAGAGCCGCCACCGACTGCTCGACCGCGCTGAGCCGGGCGTCGAGGCTCCCTCCCGACGTGGCGGTCATGCCGCCCATGCCGCCCATGTCGGCGCTGGGGCCGGGGTTGATGACACCCCCGCCCAGACCTCCGTCGCCCCCCTCGACGAGCCCCTTGCCGCCACCCTCGAGGAGGTTCTTGTGCTGGTCGACGATGATCTGCTTGCCCTCGATCGCCTCGATCTTCTCCTTGCGCTCCTTGATCTCGATCTTCTCGTTCTTGAATTCCTTGACCTCGACCTTGACCTCCTTGACCTCGATCTTCTCCTTGCGCTCCTTGATCTCGGTCTTCTCGATCTTGACGTCCTTGAGGTCCTTGGCCTCGGCCTTGGTCTCCTTGATGATCGGCTTGTCGATGCCCGTGTGTCCCTTGACGTGGGCGGCGATGAGGGCGCGCAGGTCGGGGCGGTTCCCGATGCGCTGCGTGGCGGGGCGGCCGGGCTCGTCCTGCTGCGGGGAGCCCGTGGCGCGTAGCCAGCTGCGCGCGGTGGCCGGGGTCATCAGGGGCTTCCCGGCCGCCCGCAGCGTCCCCTGCAGGGCCCCGATCGATCCCACGACGATGGGCGAGGCGCTGGAGGTGCCGGAGAAGCGGTTGGTGTACCAGATCCGCTCGTCGGCCCCGCCCTGCAGGTCGCCGTACCCCGTGCTCGTGACCTCACGACCCCAGCCCTGGGCGTCGATGAGGGCGCCCCAGTTGGAGAAGTCCAGCCGCGACCGGTCGGCTCCCCACGAGACCCCGTGGGTGCCGGGAGGGGGCGCACCGGCGCCGACGACGATGGCTCCGGAGTCGCGGTTGGCCCGGTTGAAGGGGTTGGTCCACGACGCGGGGAAGCCCGAGGGCCGGCTGGCGTAGATCGGGTCGTCGAGGTTCTCGGCGCCGTTGCCGGCCGCCTCGACGACGATGATGCCTCGGGAGATCGCGTAGCGGATCGCGTCGAAGTCGTCCGGCCACCACTCGATGGCGATGTAGCCCAGCTGGTCGTTGCGGCCCTGGAAGTTGAACCGGGGACCGGGCCGGTGGATCTCGAGCAGGATGATGTCGCCGACCCCCAGCCGGTCGGCGGCCGACCGGATCGTCCCGGCTGTCGGGCCGGAGAACGCGGCCGCACTGATGACCGCGTCGGGGCAGATCCCGGTGATACCGAAGGCGTTCCGGTCTCCGCTGATCTCACCGAGCACCGACGTGCCGTGGTTGCGGTCGGTGCTGCCGGTGCCGACGACGATGCCGCCCTGGTTGCCGGTGAGGTCCTCGTGGTCGAAGTGCCAGCCCCACTCGCAGTCGATGATGCTCACGCCGGCGCCGCCGCCGCCGGGCCAGGTCCACGCATACCGGGCGTCGACCCCACCGGGCGCCGCCTCGAGGTACAGCTGGTTGCCGATGAAGTCCGGAGTGGTGGGCGGGGCGTCCTCGGGAGCCGGGGCCATGTCGTTGATGACCGGCGGCTCGCTCGCGGGCTTCACGTAGGCCGCCTGGACGCCCTCGGCGCCGCCGAGCTCCTCGGCCAGGCCGTCGAGCTCCGCGGCCGGGGCATCCACGTGGTAGTAGACCGACAGGTCCGGCACCGGTGCCAGGGCGTTGGGCAGGAGGCGCTCGGCCTGCAGCCGCACCCGGTCCTCGGGCCCGAACAGGGGCCGCAGGGTCACGCTGCTGCGCGTGGCCACCCGGTTGAGCGCGCGGGTGTCCGCCCCTCCGCGGGACGCGAAGCCGCCGGCGCCCACCCGCAGCGCGGCGGCCGGGTCGGCGATGACGATGAGCTCGGGCGAGCCGAACGACGAGGTGGACGCGGCGGCACCGTCGCCTCGCGGGGGGCGTGGGGCGCTCTTCTTGGCGGGCGTGCGCTTGCTGGGTGGCATGGTGGTCCTCCGTGGTCTCGTGATGACTGAGGAACGGCTACGGCGGCCCGTCCGGCGGCTTGACGTAGGCCGCCGTGACGCCGGGGATGCCCAGGAGCTGCGTCCCGAGATCCGTCGACTGGTCGCCGTCGCCGGTCTCGGCCCAGAACCAGACGGTCTCGTCGTCGGCGGCGTCGGACGCGTCCCCCACGGGGGCCGTCCGGAGCGCGTCGAGCGATCTGGCGTGCTGTGGCTGCAGGTCGAGATGGGCGCTGGTGGTGAGGTGATGAAGGCGCGTGGTGTCCCTGGTTCGCACACCACGCGCAAGGGCAGACGCCAGTGCCGGGCTCAGTCCGACGATGAGCTGCGCCACGTCCGCCTCCGAGTCGAACACGCGACGGGCCACCGACAGTGACGCCGCCGTGGAACGAGCCCGTCGTTCGATGGTAGCGAGGCCGATCGGCCACGTCCTCGGTTTGGCCCACACCGGTCAGGCCCTCGCCGGCCCCAAGCGGAATCAGCACTGTCGGTGAATACCGTTGCCCTGGTGGGCCGTTGGGTTCAGGGGTGGGACGACAGGCGGGCGCAGGTGCGGGCCTGGCTCCACGCGTCGCTCTGCTCGGCCGCCGCCGCGGCGCCGGGCGCGACCGGTACGCCGTCGGCGCCGATGAGCAGGGGCGTCCACGTTCCCGAGGTGACGACCGAGGGCCCGGCCGCCCGCTGCGCGGCGCTCTGGCCCCGCCCGGCACGGGCTGCCACCGGGTCGACCGCGACGGTCAGCACCCCGCTCACCGCGTCGACGGGGCCACGGGTGTTGAGCCACACGAAGTTGCCGAGTCCGTAGCCGACGTAGGCGTGCCCGAGCCAGCCGGCGCCCTGCACCCGGTGCGAGTGGCCCCCGACGACGACGTCCACCCCGGCCCGCGAGAGGGCCTTGGCCGTCGCCACCTGCGCGCCGTCGGGACAGCCCACGTAGTCGCTTCCCCAGTGCAGGAAGACGACCACCACGTCGTACGCCTCGCGCGCCGCCCGCACGGCGGCCAAGAGCCTGCCGTTGTCGAGGTTGCCGGCGACGCCGGGCCGCGTGTCCGTGGCCGAGAACGCGTGCACCGTGACGTCGTCCACCTGGGTGGAGGCGATGACCGCGACCGTCGTCCCGCGCACGGTGAACACGGCGGGGGCGAACGCCTGGGCGGCGTCACGGCCGATCCCGACCACCGGGATGGGGCTCGCCGCCTGCGCCGCCAGGGTGTCGGCGAGACCGTCGGCGCCGTAGTCGACCGCGTGGTTGTTGGCCATGCTCACCGCGTCGACCCCCGCCCGGTGCAAGGTGGTCAGCGCGGCCGGGCTGGCGCGGAAGTGGTAGATCTTCGGCTGCTCCGTGCCCCGGTCGGTGATGGCGGTCTCGAGGTTGACGACGGCGACGTCGGCGGGGCCGAGCACAGTGCGGAGGGCGCCGAGGCCGTCACCCCCGGTGAGGAGGCGGGCCACGGCGCCTTCGAAGTGGACGTCGCCGCCGAACGCGAGGGTCACCGGCGAGTCGGGGGTCGGCGGTGACGTCGTCGTGGGCGTGCCGGCCGGGGCCGGCGTCGTCGGCACGGCCGTGCCGGGCGAGGGGGAGGCCGCGGTGGTGGGGGAGACGGAGGTCGCCGCCGCGGCGGGCGGGTCGGGTGCCGGCTCGGGGTCGGCGCAGGCGCCCGTCACCAGTGCGGTGAGGGCGAACACGGCGCCGGCCGCGCGCCGGCCGGCACGACGCATACCCCGTGGTCGTCGGGGCGGTGGAGGCGCGGTCGTGGCGTCGATGGGCCGATCATCGCGCCCCGTCGGGGTCCAGCCGGGGAGGCGGGGCACGAACGGGGGGAGGAACACCCGCCCTGACGGCGGCGTTGGCTGGTCAGCGGCCCGGACGGGCTCTGGAAGGGTGGGCGGCATGACGGTGCGGGTGTGGGTTGACGGTCGGCTGCGCGAGCCCGAGGAGGCCACGCTGACGGCGGTCGACCACGGCGTGACGGTGGGGGACGGTGCCTTCGAGACGGCCAAGGTCGAGGCCGGCCGGGCCTTCGCCCTGACCCGGCACGCCCGCCGCCTCGACCGGTCGCTGGCGGGTCTCGGGCTGCCGCCCGCCGACCACGGCCTGCTGGCCGAGGGGATCTCAGCCGTGCTCGCCGCGGGCGACCCCATCGGCTTCGGCCGGCTGCGCTACACCGTGACCGCCGGCCCGGCGCCGCTCGGCTCCGACCGTTCCGCCTCCACCCGCCTCACCACCATCGTCACGGCCGTCGACCAGCCCCGCCCTCCGGCGTCCGGTGCCCTCGTCACCGTGCCCTGGACCCGCAACGAACGGGCGGCCACGGCCGGCCTGAAGACGACGTCGTACGCCGACAACGTCGTCGCCCTCGCCTACGCCAAGGCCCGCGGGGGTATGGAGGCGGTGTTCGCCAACACCCGGGGCGAGCTCTGCGAGGGCACCGGTAGCAACATGTTCGTCGTGCTCGACGGCACCGTGGTCTCGCCCCCGGCCGACTCCGGGCTGCTCGAGGGCATCACCCGCGCTCTCGTGCTGGAGTGGTGCCGCGCCGAGGGGATGCCGGTCGAGGAGCGGGCCCTGCCCCTGGAGGTGCTGCGGTCGGCGGACGAGGTGTTCATCACCAGCTCCACGCGCGACGTCATGGCCGTACATGCCGTCGACGACCGGACGCTCGAGCCGGGGCCCGTCACGGCCCGGGCGGCCGCGGTCTTCGCGCGGCGGGCGGGCGAGGACCTCGACCCGTGACCTGCCGTCCCGAGGACACCGACGACAACGTCGTGCTCGACGCCGAGGACGACGACTGGGCCTGGCGGCGACGCATCCGGGCGCATCCCACCGCCCACCGGCTCTACCGCGCGGCGGTGGCCGTGGTCGGCGCTGTCGTGCTCGTCGTCGGCCTCATCGCGGTGCCCGCGCCGGGCCCGGGTTGGCTCATCGTCTTCGTCGGGCTGGCCATCTGGGCCTCCGAGTTCGAGTTCGCACAACGGCTGCTGCGGTGGGGCCGGGCGCGCCTCGAGGCGTGGAACACGTGGTTGCGCGCGCAGCCCTGGTGGGTGGGCGGCCTCGTGGGGCTCGGGACGGCCACGACGGTGGCCGTCGTGTTCTGGGGGTTCTTCGTCTGGCAGGGCACCCCGGGGTGGCTGCCCGACCCCGTGGAGGGCTGGCTGCAGGTGCTGCCGGGGGTGTGACGGCCGGGTATGACCGACCCGAGGGCCGATTACGTCAACGCCGCCGTCCCCCGCTATCCTCAGGGCGCGATTTCATCGCCCGGACGTGTAGCTCAGCTGGTTAGAGCGCTCGCTTCACACGCGAGAGGTCAGGGGTTCGAGTCCCTTCACGTCCACCACCTCAATCTGGGCCTGACCTGCGCAAATATGGTTTGACTCCAGATCCCCAGTGCACGGCGTGTCAGATACGTGTCAGATTGAGGGAGGCCAGGCTTCGACCCCGCAGACCGCCTGGAGTGGTGGTCACGTCGCCGGCCTACTGATGACCGCGGGCGTGATGGCCGGGGTGATGTATCTCGCACCCGGACCGACGGCCGGCTCACTTGCTGCCCGTCTATCGGGGTTCAGGAAGTCGCGGCCCGGGTTCCCCCCTCCAGCGGTGACCGCTCCTGCCCTAGATGTGAGCCGACGCTGTGTCGCTGCTGGTCTCGTCCGGAGGTCTCCCAAAAAAGTTCGCAAATCCATGTCCAGTAAGAGGGGGGGTGCGTGCTTAGGGGGGTGCCGGAGAACACGCCGCCTCTCACCCACAGGAGTTCCCATGTCAAAGCGGACCTACGAGACCTTGGCAGATGCCGCAGCTCGCACCGCCGTCAGCACCCGCACCTTGAGGCGCTGGATCGCCGAGGGTCGGCTGCAGGCCTATCGAGTCGGTCCACGCCTGGTTCGACTGGACCCGGACAGCGTCGACCGACTGATGAAGCCGACCTTGGGGGGTTCGTCATCGAGGACATCCTTGTAATCCCGGCTGGCAACGTCATGCGGATTAAAAGTCGCTCTCGTGCTGTGTTGCGCAGTGTTGAATGGTGCCGCCTGGAACGCGTCTGCGCAGTTCAGAGGGCTAAATGCGCGCTTGGGGGTGGTGGGCTGAGTCGGCTCCTGCCCGGTGGTGGTGTCTGGTTCGGTAGAAGTTCGGGTAGAAACGAAGTCGCGCTGGCGGTGCCCCGCGCAGGGCCTTCCGTCGGATCGGGCCGGTCCGATCGTAGGTGCGGGTGACGAGGGACAGCCTGGGACGGGGCGAAGGTCGCGAGCCAGGCGTCCTGCGAGACAGTCACACTGACGGGCCTTCGAAATCCCGGCACGACGACCCCGGCCAGACCCCCTCGGGCCCAGCGCGGCGTGGCGCGGAAGGTCACGGCTCAGGTGTGTCCACGCGATGCTCCTCGGCGCGGTAGTTCGACTTCCTAGTTCGTCACGGCAATGATCATCGTCATGGCTAGGCAGACAACGGTGACCGTGACCGACGACCTGGATGGCTCGGCCAACGCGAAGGAGGTCACGTTCGGCTGGGATGGCATCTGGTGGAGCATCGACCTCAGTGCCAAGAACCGGGGCAGCCTCGAGAAGGCCTTAAAGCCTTACCTGGCCAAAGCTACGAAACAGACGCCCCAGGGCTCCCGCAAAGGCGGCTCTCGCCGTAGTGGCTCGTCGGCCGGTTCCCGTCGCGGAACATCCACCGTGGACCTGGGCGAGGTGCGCGCCTATGCTAGAAGCAACGGTCACAAGGTGAGCGATCGCGGCCGGGTCAGTGCAGCTGTGCAACAGGCCTACGACGCCGCACACTGACGAACGGACGTGCGAGCGCGCCGGTGCTAGATCGTGCGCCTGATCTGAGCCGGCTTTCTTTCCCCACCATCCCAAGATCGGCGCCGCGACCCCCTTCGCGGCGGAGTGGGGCACCTCCTCAACGTCCGACTCGCGCCAAATCGGGGTGGACCCGAGGAGACTGTCGGTCATGCCAGCTAACGAGGTAGACGCCTACCTGACCGGGCTTGAGGAGCCGAAACGGAGCACACTCGAAGCGCTACGCCGACCGATCCTGGCTGTCATCCCGGGCGCCGAGGAAGTTATCTCTTACGGCATGCCCGCCTTCCGGGTCGACGGAAGGTGGTCGCAGGCTTCGCGGCATTCAAGAACCATCTCGCCCTACCTGCCACACAGTGGTGAAGTGCTCGCGGTGCTCGGCGACCGCCTCCAGGGATACGAGTGCACGAAGAGCTCGCTCCACTTTCCGATCGACGAACCGCTGCCTGATGACTTGGTCAGCAGCCTTGTGTACGAGAAGCTCCGAATCCTTCACCGCTGAGGTTGGGCAGGTGTCCCCTCGGGGGTGAACTCCACGGCAGGGTTGCCGCATCGCGGCAGACATCCGGTTGTTTGGTCAAGTCCGTGGACGTCGTGTACGTCCGGGCAAGACAGGACATTCGCGACCGCGGCAGCGAGCCGCTGACGCCGGCGAAGTCGGGACGTTATAGGACGGTAAGGCTCTGTCCTGGCGGCCGCTGTCAGCGGACCCGGTATCGCAGGTGGAGAACCCTGTCGCCCGGGAGGACAACGCTCGGATCGTCGAGTAGGTGCTGTGAGTCGATCGGGCCGAAGTACCTTTTGCCCTTGCCGAACACCACTGGTACGACGTCCATGGCCACCTCGTCCACGAGGCCGAGTGCGAGCGCCTGACCCCCGACGTCCCCGGCGCAGACCGCGACCACGCGGTCACCGGCCCGTTGCTTCGCCTCCTCAACCGCGGAAGCGACGTCCTCGAGAAATGGGACATCAGCCTCGGGGTGCCAACCCTCGGGCTTAGGTCGGTGGGACACCACCACCAGGTGCTCCCCGGCGGGCGGCTCGGCGTCCCAGCCGTTGGTCAGGTCGAACAGGTGCCGCCCCTGGATGGTGGCGCCGATGCTGCGCCACAAGGAGCTGACGTAGTCGTGCGATCGCCCGCTGACTCGGAACGGGGTGTGACGTTGCTCGGCCGCCTCGTCGGCGATGGGCATGTCGCCGTTGAAGTACCAGTCGAAGAGCGGCCCGACGTCATCGTTCTCGTCGGCGATGAAGCCGTCCACGGATACCACTGCATGCATGATCACGGTTGCCATGCCAGGACTGACCTCGAGACGTCCTGAAACTCATCGCGGTGGCGGGGCACGACCATGCGGGACACTCGCACGGACGGGTCTCTCACCGGCCAGTCAAGGACGGGCCCGCGGTGGGATCAGCCGAAGCCAACCACCCATCGCGGCATAGGAAGGCGTCGCGACATCGGCATGGTCGCCCGCCCGGGCAGCGGCTATGAGCGGATGCTGGGGAGCCGAGATTGCTGGAGTCAAAGGGCCGTTGATCTTCCGGCAAGGTCGAGCAATCGGTCCATTCGACTGGCATCGGGACCTACCCTGCCGAGGGGCTTAATGCCGAATCCCATCCCCGGAACCTCCCCCCGAAGGTCGTCAGCACGTAGTCAGCGAGCTCTTCGTCCGATGTGCCGTCCCGACCAATCGCGACCGCCAGGTCCCATGAATGAACCGCGAATGTCGAACACCCTCATCCCGAGGAACCGTCGCGCAGCAACCTCGCCCAGGGGTGACTCTGACATTGCGTGCGAGTGCTCCCTGGCGACCAAAGGCAGCACGTTGAGCGCCGACCGTGACGTCAAAGTCCAGTGTCGGGTCCGCGCCGAGCTGCCTGGCGGTCATGACCACAGTCATGGCCTGTTCGGCCGTGTGACCGTCCAGCACCATCGACGCGAACCGATTTCCGCCCACGACATGGGCAACTAGATAGTGCACGTCCCACTCCGGGCAAGGCGTTGCTGCGGCCCAACGGTCTTGGTCGACGGCGACCAACTGCCGTCGGAAGGCGGTAGAGGCGGAGTCAAGTGCGACAAGAGCGCTGAGGGTCACCGCTGCACCGTTGCACACTAGAGCGCCACCGACGCAGGCTCGCACATCGGCTAGATCCGGTCGTGCCGGGTGGTCGGCGACGTACCGATAGGGGAACGATCCACGGGACATGATCGCTGCTGGCGACCAGGAGGCCATGCCCGCCACAAGGGGCTGCGACAAGCGCGCATCTAACCGCTGGAGGTCACAGCCCGTTCCTTGTAAGTAGTGCACAAGGCTCGGCGTTGTTCCAACATCGACCGTTTCCGGGACGACCGGCGCGGTGCCGCGACACGTGACCTTCAGCGGTATATGGCGCGGCTCTCTGCCAGGATGAGCGTCATGGCGGAGCGGCTGCTGGTGTCTTCGGGGGCGGTGTGGGAGCCGGTCGTCGGCTACTCCCGGGCGGTACGGGTCGGGCCGTGGGTGTCGGTGGCGGGTACCACCGCCGCAGCGGACGGCGGCGGCGCGGTCGGCGGCGATGACATCGCCCAGCAAGCCCGCGAGGCGCTGCGCCGGATCGCTGTGGCACTGGAGCAAGCCGGTGCTGGGATGCAGCACGTCGTGCGCACCCGCATGTTCGTCACTGATATCAGTCGCTGGGAGCAGGTCGGGCGAGTGCACGGTGAGGTCTTCGGCGTGATCCGACCGGCCGCGTCGATGGTCGAAGTCAGCCGGCTCATCGACCCGGCGCTGCTTATCGAGATCGAGGCGGACGCCGTCGTCGCCTGACAGCGCCTGCTACTGGACCGCAACCCGCCAGTCACCAGATCCTGGGCGGCAGGGGGCCGAAGAACCCGATGACGCGCTGGAGTTTCGTGGCGTCGGGGGTTAGGACGGCCAAATCGAGCCCCTCCGGCAGTGCCGCTCCGTCGCCCAAGACCACGTGCCAAGCGAACCGGGCCACGTTGTGATGCAGGTCGACGTCGCTGGTGCGGACGACCTTCGCGCCCGGGCGTTTGGCCTGCACTGCCGCGATGTGGCGGAGGAGCCTCGCCGCGCCGACGGCGTGCACCGATGGGTCGGTGTACGTCGCGCCCGCGGCCCACACGTCGGCAAGCAGGTCGACGCGGCGGCCGGCATCAGCCTCGGTCCAGACCTGGCAATAGCGGTCAATAAGGCCATTAGCATCCACCACGGACTCCTTCCACCTCACCCGCAGGCTCAGCAAATTCCGCCGCCTCGACCTGCTCGTCTTGACAGGGTCCACCCTGCCCTGGAGGCGCTAGCCGTCCATGCCTCAGCACCATCACCCACTGTCCATCAGAACGGCGTGCTGGCCCTCGGCTCACTCGCTCACCATGGTCTTGGAACCTCGGGGGTGTTGGGCGGTGTAGAGGTCACTGAAGACGTCGGCCATGACGGGAAGCGCTGACCGCGGCACGTGATCCATGAAGTGCCGCCGGACCGAGGCGACGTGCACCGGGCCAGCCGCATCGCACATGGACTCGCCTGCAGCGGTGATGGTCGCGGCCACGAGTCGGCGGTCGTCGCGGTTGCGGAGTCGGGCAGCCAGACCCCGACGTTCCATCCGTGTGATGCGGTAGGTGATAACGCTCGCTTCCGTGCCGAACTGCTGGGCGAGGTGACCCATCGTCAGCCCAGCCGGCGTGTTGCGGAGCATGAGCAAGATCCCGTGGTCGAGCAGAGTCAGATCCACTGCCTCACGGAGGTCTCGGTCGAGAGCGGCGAACAGGTGCATGCCGGTGACGACGAACGGATGCCAGGCGGCCATCTCCTGCTCGTCGAGCCACTCGACCTCCTCAGCCATGGCACGAGGCTAGCGTAGCTCCTTGAATTCTGAAGGACCGGCCGTTATCGTTCGGATCTGAAGGATCCACCGAAGAGGAGAACGCTATGCCCGCAGTAATCCAGATCGTCCGGTTCCGGCCCACGGCAGAAGTCGCCCACGACGCCCTGGTCGCCATGAATGAGCGCTTCCAGCGAGAGGTCGCCCCGAAGCTTCCCGGGCTGGAGCGCCGTGAAGCCTGCGTCACCGACGACGGCGAGTGGGTCCTGGTACTGCGTTACGCCAGCATGGAGCTTGCGACCGCCCCGCCAGCAGATCACGGCATGGAGGTCGCGGGGTCGTTCATGCAGATGATCGACCTGACCACGATGTCCGCCTCCTTCCAGACCGTGGTCAGCGAGTAGCGGGCGTTGCTCCACGGTCCTGCGGGCTTGGTGAGGATCCGACCTCGTCGGGCTGCTCCGTCAGAGACCGGGCGGTCAGAGGCTTTCAGCGATGGCGTCTTCGCTGTGGCGATCACGCTGCTGGCCCTCGACCTTGGCCGCGTACACGCTGAACCCGCCGTCGGCGATGGGTCGTTGACCGCTGCACTGGAACGGTATTGGCCGACCCTGCTGGCGTTTGCTGCGTCGTTCGCCTTCATCGGCGTGGCCTGGACCAACCACCACAACGTCTTCGTCAGGGTGGCTCGCATGTCACGGGGATTGAATACGGCGAATCTGCTCTTGCTGGCTGGGATCACCCTGGTGCCCTGGGGGACCTCATCGCTTGCCGACGCCCTGTCGCAGCAAGGCAATCATGGCCAGCAGGAGGTGCTGCTCTACGCCGTAGTCCTGATGATCGGCACCGCGACCTGGTGGCTGGTGTTCCACACCCTCGCCACCCACCCAGAGCTGCTCGTGGACCCGGACCACGCTGGAGGCTTCCGAGTTGACCGGATCGGAGTTGTCATTGGGTTCGGGGCCACGGCGGTGGCTGCGGCTGTCGGCTTCTTGTGGTCCCCAGTCGCCGCGACACTGCTGTTCCTTGCGCTCCCGGTGTTTTTCGCCTTCGCGTCCGAAGGGTTCGAGAGGCGTGACGATGACACCGACCTCGCGGTGAAATGATGGCCAAACCAGAGATCAGGTTGAGACCCACAGAGGAAGAGAGGCCAAGGTGAAGCAGAGCATCGTCCCGGCCAGCGGGAGCAAGGACTACGACTGGGCTAACGACCACGTCTTCGTCAAGGTCTCGCTCGACGTGTCCGAAGGCCCGGTGACTCTAGTCGAAGACACGCTCAAGATCGGATTGGATCCGGCTCGCCAACCACCGCTCGATGGGTCGAGTGGCCGGACCGCAGGAACTGGTGCACCTGGTGTGAGACTGGTTCATTGGTGGGTGCAGCCGCCAGCGTAGTCGGCTGGGGCCTGGTAGCCGAGTGAGCTGTGTCGACTTGCGCCTGGGTGCCCATGCCTCCCTTGTATGTGGGATACGCGCCGGAAAGCGCACGCGGAAGCACGGTGCCTGTGTGTGTCCTCAGAAGCTCAGTGAGTTCAATCGTGGGCTGGAAATGAGGCACCCAGCTCTCAGCTAAGCCGCCGTCCCCGGCACGAAGGAATACTGGACACAAGGCCGGTGCCCGTGAGGACACCTCATACGGGGCCGCGGTCTCAGGTAGGGCCGAGCCTGCGCCGTTGGGTAGGGTGCCGATGTATTCTGGCGGGGTTTGGCAGGTCAGTACGAGGAGGTTCCAGTGTCGCGGTTGACGGATCGGCATTTTGCGGGGCTGTTGGGGGTGCGGAGCGCTATTGCCGTGTTTGAGCGCACCGGGGAACGGGAGGCCCGTTCGGTGGGGGCGACGCATGCGCAGCATCATGTGCTGCTGGCGTTACGAGGTCGACGGGACGACCCAGGCGAGGCGCCGACGGTGAAGGATGTGGCGGCAGCGCTGGGGGTGGCCAGCCCGAGTGCGGTGGAGCTGATCGGCCGGATGGTCGGGGCCGGGCTGTTGGAGCGGCGCCCGGACGGGCGGGATGCCCGGTTGACGCGGCTGCATCTGACCGTCCTGGGTCAGCGGCTGGTTACCGAGCTGAGCGAGGGGCACCTGCCCCGGCTGCGGGAGCTGACCCGCCGAGGAGTCGAGCTCCTACGCGACTGACGGTCGCCGAGGTCTTGTCGCCGGCCCAGCGTTCAGGTAGGGTCCCTACTTATTAGCATATTGGTTCCTCCGCTGAGGCCGGTTTCCAGGGTCGCGGCATTCAAGGAAAGGAACGCACGTGATCATTCTGGGCATCATCTTGTTGATCGTCGGGTTCTTGGCCAACATTCCGATCTTGTGGACGATCGGCATCATCGTCGCGGTCATCGGCCTAGTCCTGCTCGTCCTGGGGATGGCCGGCCGGGCCGTGGGTGGACGTCGGCACTACTACTGAGAGTCACTCGAAACCTCGTCACAGGTGACCCGCGAACGGGTCACCAGGACGCGGGCCAGCCACGCCGATCGGGAACCCCTGGGGGCGGCTTGCACCCAAGTGAGTTGAACCCCGCACACTGCTGTGCGGGTAAGCGAAGGAGGACACCGTGGGAATCGTGAACAAGGCGAAGAACGCCGGCGAGAGCGTGAAGGGCAAGTCTAAGGAGGCCGCTGGCAAGGGCACCGACAACGACCGGCTGGAAGCAGAGGGCAAGGCGGACCAGTCCAAGGCTGACGTGAAAAACGCCGGCGAGAAAGTCAAGGACGCCTTCAAACACTGACCGTATCTTCACTGCCGGGGTTCCCCAAAGGGGTGACCCCGGCAGAGCCCGGGCCGAGCGCGATGTGTCACCGGTGGTTGTCGCGGCTATGGCGGCGTCGTATGCCGCAAGTGTCTGACCGACCATGCGTCCGTGTGTCAAACTCTGAGCGTTGAGGCCCTGGAGTCGTGCTCGAGCTCCGCGCGTGTCGCGGGATAGGACGCGACCACCACCGTACCGAGGGAGCATGAATGAACCGAGGAGAGCTTGTCGCCGCCGTCACTACTGCCACGTCGCTGCCCCGCGCGCAGGTTGATGCCACGCTGAGCGCGGTGCTGGAGCAGATCGTGGGCGCGACTGCGGCGGGAGAGAAGGTCACCCTGCCGGGGTTCGGGACCTTCGAGGCGCGGGAGCGGGCGGCCCGGGAGGGTCGGAATCCCGCCACCGGGCAGGTCCTGCAGATCGGGGCGACCCGTAGCGTGGGCTTCAAGGTAGGGACCGCCTACAAGCAGCAGGTCGCGGCTTCCACGCCCGAAGCGAAGAAGAGTGGGCGCGCGGCTTCCAAGGCCGCGCCGGCGGCGGCGAAGCGAGCGGCCCCAGCGGCGAAGAAGACTGCCAAGACGGCGTCCAAAGCGTCCAAGAAGCCGGCCGCCAAGAAATAGCTCAGGCGCGGGAGTGGTCGCCAACCTCCAGCTCACTCATTCCACCCTGTCCCACTCAAGGGTCGCCTTACGGACGGGCAGGGCGCACCCTCAGCGGCAAAGAGTCGGGCGAGCGTAGCCGTCCTCCACGCGGCCATGAGCGGTAGTTCCAAGACGGCGGTCGGTCCCGCCGGGACGGCCCAACAGCTTCCCGCTTGTCCACGAGATGGACGCCTCAGCGAGGACATGGTTCAGCAAGACGACGACCGTCTTCACGAGGGTGCGCGCGGGCTAGCCGGGCAAGTTTAGTGCTGGTGCGGTGGCTTCTTGCTCCTGCTCGAGTTTCACTGCTTGTTTGACGTGGTCGGAGTCCATGGCCAGGCTCACGGCGTAGTAGAAGATCACGAGGCTGAATAGGGCGACGACGGCCAGGTCTATCCAGCTGGGTAGCAGTTGTAGGGAGCCGGTCCCGTACTGTCCCATGAGCCCGATGATCGTTGTCCCGATGAGCCATGGCCAGATCCATGAGGCTGCGCGCCAGTCGATATCGGCGCGGCGTACGTCGTTGGCCCGACGCAGTGCGATTTCGAAGATGACCCGGCCGATGAAGATGGCGGTGAGCAGTTTCCACGTCGCCTCAAAGCCACCCCAGTAGATGATCAGGTTGGCGGCGATGAACCCGACTGGGTTCAAGACCTTCGGGAACGGCGCCCGGTAGGGGCGGGGGCGGTCCGGGTCGCGGTTCTGCAGCGCGGCGAGGGAGACGGGTGCGAAGGCGTACATGATGGCGGTGGCGCCGGTGACGAGCCCGACGAGGGAGCTCCAGCTGGGGAAGGGCAGGAACGTGATCTCGCCGATCACGAAGGCGAGGAGGATCGAGTACGTGGGCACCCCGTGCTTGTTCGTCTCGGTTAGCTTGTCGCTGAGCACGTCGTCGTCGCCGAGTGCGTACGACAACCGGGCGGAGGTAGCCAGGTAGATCAGCCCGGTGTCACCGGGGGAGATGACGGCGTCGATCAGGAGGATGGTCGCGAGCCAGCCGGCGCCGATGGCGATGGCGAGGGTGTAGTAGGGGCCGAAGTCTCCCTTGCCGATGGGGTCGGCCCAGCCCTGGGCCAAGTTCTGCGGGTCCAGGCCGCCGATGAAGGCGACCTCCAGCGCGATGTAGACCGCCGCGCCGATGCACATCGCCGAGATGATGGCCCGCGAGAGGTCCTTGCGGGGGTTGCGCGCCTCTCCTGCCATCTGCACCGCTTGTTCGAACCCCTGTAATGAGAAAACCACCCCGGCCGGGAGCGCCGCGAATACGCCGTGCATGCCGAAGGGCAGGAAGCCACCGCCGGCGGTGAAGTTGGAAACGTGGAAGTTCAGCGTCACGATCACTACGACCGCCAGGATCGGCACCGCGAGCTTCCAGATCACCAGCACGTTGTTGCTCGAAGCCAACAGCTTCGCTCCGAACAGGTTGACGATCGTGAACAACAGCATCGCCGCGGTGGCCACGAGCAGCCCGGAGCCCGTCAACGTGCCGTCGTCGTTCAGCAGGTTGAGGTGCTGCTTCGCCCAGTCGGTGCTGGCCAGGTAGGAGATGCTGGCCTCGACCTCGATCGGTGCGATGGTCACTGCCTGTAGGTAGGCGGCCCATCCCGCGGTGAACCCGGCCAGTGTCCCGAACGCGAAGTAGGGGAACCGCGCCGTGCCGCCCGCAAACGGGTAGGCCGCGCCCAGCTCAGCGTGAATCAGGGCCAACACCATCAGCAACAGCGCCGCGAGGATCCAGGACAGCAGCGACGCTGGCCCGGCGGACTAGCCGCGCCCAGGGCCCCAAGCAGCCAGCCCGAGCCGATAATCGAACCGAGGGCGAAGAACGTCAGACCCCAAAAGCCCACCGTACGGCGGAGCTGATTCGCCGAACCGCTCACGGCCTCCGGTGACGTCTTGGTGCTACTCATCAATGCCTCCACAAACGGCCGACCTCTGACACGGGCGCCACCGACCCCTGCTGCATCCTCGTCCAGCAACAACCCTCCGTTAATCAAGCCAGACCGCCGTCGCGGCGGCGTGCGTGTGAGAGCGGGTGCAGACGTCCGCATACCCTTCGGGTGCTTGAGTGGCGATGCCGACGATGCGAGGAGGCGGCCCATGCTTGCTGTTGGACCACTGGTACTTGTCGGTCCGGTGTGTGTCGGGAAGTCGATCGCGGGTCGGCTGGCCGCCGAACGGCTGGGGCGAGAGTTCCTCGAGGCGGACGACCAGGCGCAGCAGGTGTACGAGCGCGGTGGATGGACACGCGCGCGGTTCGCCGACCTCAAATCCCGGCACGGGGCGGAGGCCGCCTACGCCGACTTCGAGGTGTTCGTCGCCGACACCGCCGTAACAGTGTTGGCCGAGCGGCCCGCCGCTGTGGTGGCGATGGGAGCGGGTCACACCCACTATCGGACCGAGCAGCAGCGCCGCCGTGTCCGTAAGGCACTGGCCGATGCCCGCGCCCGCGTCTGCCTTCTCCTGCCGCACGAGGACCCCGACGCCTGCGTCCGGCTGCTGCGCGAACGTGCCTTGCGAGACCGAAACGACGACTTCGTGCGCGGCGACCGTGACCTGCTTTTGGAGTGGGTGCGCAGCTCGCAGAACCGGGAACTGGCCCACACCACCATCATCACCCGTGGGCAGACGCCTCGGCAGACAGCGGCGCTCCTGGCCGCCCAAGTCGCCAAACCCTGAGCAGCAGGCCTAGGTGAACCGCCCCGGGATGTCCGGAGACTTACTGGTGAGAGCTCAGCGGTCGGCTGGGCTGCTTGTCGAGCGTAGTAGTGGTCCTCTGCTTCGGCGGGTGGGATGTCTCCGCAGTGCTCGTAGAGGCGGGGGTGGTTGAACCAGTCGACCCATTCGGCGGTGGCGATCTCGACGAGGTCGAGGGTGCGCCAGGGGGCGCGTGGTTTGATCAGCTCGGTCTTGTAGAGCCCGTTGATGGTCTCGGCTAGCGCGTTGTCATACGACGAGCCGACCGAGCCAACCGAGGCGGCGATGTTGGCCTCGGCGAGGCGTTCGGTGTAACGGATGGCCGTGTATTGACTGGGCTCAAGCGATCGTCGCCTCTATCGCTGTGATGGATGAGATCGGCTGTGGCGCCGCCGGCAGCACGCGGCTGGTCCAGCCCACCGACGCGGTCCCGGTTCCACAGGCCCATCTCCAGAGCGTCCAGGGCCAGGGTGGTGTGCAGGCTGGTCGAGACCTGCCAGCCGACGATCCGGCGGGAGTACATGTCCATCACGAAGGCGGCATAGACCCAGCCGGAGAACGTGCGGACATACGTGATGTCAGCCACCCACAACCGGTTCGGACGGTCGGCGTGGAAGGCGCGGCCCACGAGGTCGTCCGGCCGGCTGACGACCAGGCCCGGGATCGTAGTGCGCGGGCTCTTGGCCTTGGCGATCCCGCGGATGCCGTTGACGCGCATCACTCTCTCCACGGTGCAACGGGCCACCGGGTAGCCCGCGCGGGACAGGCACCGCCAGGTCTTGCGTGCCCCGTAGACGCCGTAGTTGCTCGCGTGCACCGCCTTGATCTTGGCCAGCGTCACCTCGTCGGCGACGCTGCGCGCTGACGGTGGACGCGCACGGGCGGCGTAGTAGGTGCTCGGAGCGATCTCGGCGCAGGTCCCAGCCAGCGCGTCGATGATCGGCTCGACTCCGTGTTCGTCGCGGTGCTCATCGACGAAACGCACCTTCAGCGATGTGGCGGTCGAGCTCCGCTCCGAAAAAAGTTGCGGCCTGACGCAGGATGAGGTTCGCCCTGGTCAGCTCCCGGTTTTTGGCCTCGAGCTCCAGAATCCGCTGCCGGTCACTGACCTCCTCGACCTTCGCTTCACCCTTGAGCCCTGTGGACCTGACGGGTGGGCTGGCGCTCGACGAGGCAAGTCCCTTGTGGTGGTGTACTGCTGCGTGATCCTGGTGGGGGTTAGGCGGTGAGGGCGGGCATGGTGTCGGCTCCGATCTGGGGGTCGGTGGTGGTGACGGTGGTCAGGCGGCAGCGGGCGAGGACGTCAAGGCCGAGGTAGCGGCGGCCTTCGGCCCACTCGTCGGTCTGTTCGGCCAGGACGGCCCCGACGAGCCGCACGATGGCCTCGCGGTGGGGGAAGATGCCGACAGAGTCGGTGCGGCGGCGGATCTCGCGGTTGAGGCGTTCGGCGGGGTTGTTCGACCAGATCTGGGACCACACGTCCTTGGGGAACCCGGTGAACGCGAGGATGTCGTCACGAGCCGCCGCGAGGTGCTCGTGGACGGCTGGCAGCTTGTGTTGGACGTACTCCAGGAGCCGGTCGAACTGGGCCAGGACCGCGGGGGTGTCGGGTTGGTCGTACACGCTGTGCAGCATCGCCTTGACCGCCGGCCACATCGACTTCGGTGTCACGCTCATGAGGTTCGCGGCGTAGTGGGTGCGGCACCGTTGCCAGCTCGCGCCGGGCAGGTTCGCCGCGATGGCCTCGACCAGGCCGGGATGGGCGTCGGAGGTCACGAGACGGACCCCGCCGAGACCGCGGGCCACGAGGTCGGCGAAGAACTCATTCCACGCCGACCGGGTCTCGGACGTGGCTACCCGCATGCCGAGGACCTCGCGGTGCCCGTCGCCGTTGACACCGGTCGCGACCATGACGACGGCGTTGACCACCCGCCCGCCCTCGCGGACCTTCATCGTCAACGCGTCGGCGGCGAGGAACGTGAATGGACCCGCGCCGTCGAGGGGTCGGTGGCGGAACTGCTCCACGTGCTCGTCGAGGTCCGCCGCCATCCGCGAGACTTGCGACTTCGACAGGGAGTCGATCCCCAGGGTCTTGACCAGCTTGTCCATCCGCCGGGTCGAGACCCCGGCGAGGTAGCAGTCGGCCACGACGGTGATCAGCGCGGTCTCGGCCCGCTTGCGCCGTTCGAGGAGCCACTCGGGGAAGTAGCTGCCCGTGCGCAGCTTCGGGATCGCCACATCGACGGTCCCGACCCGGGTGTCGAGGTCGCGGTGACGGTACCCGTTGCGTTGCGCGGACCGGCTGGGGCTCGGCCGACCCCACTCGGCGCCAACGACGGCGTCAGCGTCAGCGGACAGCAGAGCGTTGATGATCGACTGGAGCAGCGACCTCATCAGGTCGGGGCTGGCCTCCGACAAGGCTTCGCCGAGGAGGCCGGCAGGGTCAACAATGTGTGGTGCGGTCATCGTGATGACTCCGTTCGAGAGTGCTGTGAGAGGTTCACTCGAAGGATCACGCGGTGACCGCACCCACGTCCACACCAAGGACGAGGCGGGCGACCGCTACACCACTATCGGGGACTCAACTAACCGCTGACCCGACAGAACCAGCAGAGACTGTGGCACCGACGTATTGGGCCTGCTGTTCGGCCGAGCCGGCGCGACCCACCCCTAAGGACCAGCGCTGGGCGAGCGGCCCACGGGCGGCGGATCGGGACACCTACTCAACGTCCGACTCGCGGCATGGTCGGGCGTCCCGCCCCCGACAGCGGCTACTTGTTTCATTGACGGTAGGACCGGTGCCTGGCCAGGCTCGGTCTAGGCGTCCGGGCCTGTCGCTCTGATTAGGGCTGCTCACCGTTGGTGTGGCTCTCATTTGGCCTGCGCATCCCCGGGCGCCGCCAGGGGCGGGAGAGGCTCAAGAGGGGTGTGCCCAGCTCGAAGTAGCGTTGCCCTCCCGGCTCCGACACCCAACAGGTTCGCGAGATCGGAGGGACACGATGGCCAGTACCGCAGGGCATGTGGTGGGGATGGATCCGCACAAGCGGTCGGTGACGATCGAGGTGATGGCCGGCGACGAGACCGTCGTCGGCGTAGGACGGTTCGACACCGACATCGAGGGCTACGCCGCGATGCTGGAGTACGTCACGGCATGGCCGCAGCGGGTGTGGGCGATGAGAGCTACCAGGGCATCGGCGGGCACGTAGCGAACCGGCTCCTGGCTCAGGGTGAGCTGGTGGTCGACGTGCCGCCGAAGCTGTCGGCCCGAACGCGAGTCTTCGCAACCGGGCAGGGGCGTAAGACCGATGCCACTGACGCCCACTCTGTCGCTCTGGTCGGCACCCGGATGAGTGGGTTGCGGCCGGTGGTCAACGACGAGCAGCTGGCGGTGCTGCGGGTCCTGGTCGACCGGCGCCGTTCGCTCGGTGACGAGCAGGCCGAGTCGCCGAGCTGCATTTGCTGCTGCTGGAACTGGTTCCGGGTGGAGCGAAGAAGGACCTGTCCGCAGCCCAGGCCAAGCGGCTGCTCGCCACGGTCCGTCCCCGCGACCTCGCCGGCAAGACCCGGCGCCGGGTCGCCGCGGAGCTGATCGTCGACCTCGAGCGGATCTACGCCCGCAGCAAGGCCGCCGACAAGGAGCTCACCGCGCTGGTCACCGAGACGGGCACGACCTTGATGGATCTGTACGGCATCGGACCCTCCGGGGCCGCCCGGCTGCTCGTCGAGGTCGGCGACGTCACCCGCTTCCCGGACAAGAACCACTTCGGATCCTGGACCGGGACTGCCCCGATTGACGCCTCCTCCGGCGACAACGTCCGCCACCGCCTCCCGCGGCGGGAACCGACAGATCAACCGGGTCCTGCACATCATGGCCACCGTGCAGCTGCGCCATCCCACCGAAGGCCGAGCGTTCTACGACAAGGCCCGTGGGAAGACCTTCCAACGAGTCCATGCGCCTGCTCAAACGACGCCTGTCCGACCTCGTCTACCGAACCATGGTCAACGACGCCGCCCACCACATCGTGACGGGCCCGGGAGGGCAACCAGGTAGCGACTCTGACTCCAGCGCGGCCGGCTCACAACCCCACACCAGCTCTTCGGACAAGCCACTTCCCCGGACCCGCCAACACCCACCCTAGAACCCCGCTCCCAGCCGCGTCTTGACACAGAGGGGTGCCAAGAGCGGACGTTTGTCGCCGCTTGAGCGTGCCCGTGCATGTCCATCGATCGGGATCTCCAGCCCTGTATGCGCCACGATTCAGTCCCGCTGGACGCAGGCGAATGCGGCGGAGTCGACCCACGGACCGGGGTGGCTAGTCCGAGGCGACTTGAGACGGTTTTGTGCCTGAATCTGAGGGTCTTCGGAAGAGCGTCGAATCCAGTGGTGGAGCGTCAAGGTCGTGTTGGTTGTGGGGCGGGCGCAGGTCCGGGCGGGTGAACGGCCGCGCCGAAACTGTCGTTACCGGCGCGGTGAAGACGGTCGGCAACGAACTTTTGGGGTTTCCCTTTGCGTGCCCCATAGCGGCGGGCGCCTGCCGGTCAGGTCCGCCAGACGCCTCGGTGGGGTGTAGCGAGAGGAAGGTCCAGGTGAGTACGGCAGCGAGGGCGGCGGCCGCCACCAGCCACGTCGAAGGTCCAAGGAACCACTCAGGCCGATTGGGCACATCCCCGTAGATGCCGCCGGGGTCGTAACGGCTGGAGGAGGCGCGAAACGACAACACCTCACACGCCGAGACAGCAACGAGGACGCCAGCTGCCACCGGTGCCGCCGCAGAAACGGACCGTTCAGCCGGCCGCGCGAACCGCCTTGTCAAAGGCAGGAAGCCGAACACGGCCGCGGCCATCAACGCCAACGCAGAAGGCAGCAGGGCAACGACGTAGTTGGGTCCACCGGGAACCGTCCCTTGGATGGCGGCCGGGCCCTCGGTGACGGTCGAGGTACCGCCCCAGGGATAGAACGTCGTCACGACGTACGTCACGGACGTGCCCAGCGATGAACCCATCATCACCGGTGACTTAAGCGTGGAGAGTGAAACTGGCAACGACGCGAACGACAGCAACGAGGCCAGCAGCCACCCAGCACTGGCCCACCCCGCACGAGCGTTACGCGACACTTCGCGGGCGGCCCGCCCGCCTAGGACGTCTCCCAACCGGACGCCAAGGCCGTCTCCGCCGCGGTCCTGCACCGTACCTTCCTACCAGCCCATCCGCCTCCGGGACGGTTAGAGCTCGGGGCACCGCCCTCCCCGCGGCAGATCGGCGTCCCACCCTC
>CAVVZM010000009.1:0-24423 GCA_963752705.1 uncultured Actinomycetota bacterium | reverse complement strand
GGACCCGTGCGCCGCGGAGGTCTGGGCGGGTCGTTTCGTCTGCTGGGTCGAGTAGTAGCGGTGTCACGAGTTGACGGCGGGATCGTTGGTCGGTGCGCGATGAGCCGCATGGGGGTGTCTGCTCAAGAGCTGATGGGGGACAAGGGGTCGCACTCTGCTGACGCGGCGCGAGCAGTTCTTGGGTAACGGCCGACAGTGATCCGACGACACAACCACAGGACGCTCGGTCACAGCGGACGATGGGGGACGCGGTCGATGGCACGTCACGAGTGGTTCGTTTGTCGGAGCGCGGCGAACAGTAGGGCAGTCGTCCTGCCGGACACTGATGGGCCGCCGTCACCTCGACAGGCAGTGCACGACGACTACCAAGGCCGGAAAGCTGCGGCGCCTTCCGAGTCGCGTACGTATGTGCTCGAAGGTGCTTACATACCCAACGTTGAGAAGCGCGACTGCCCGCACTGCGGGCGGTCAGTGAGGTACAACTTGCGCCGAGGGCACTACCACTCCCACAACCTCGCGGACTCGTCGTGCGTCTGCCCCATGTCAGGTAAGGAATTTCCGATGCAGAAGCTGTGAGTTGGACCCGTAACAATCCGACCAGCGAAGCACCCGCGCACGTGGGCTGGAACGCCGGTCGGAAGTCTTGACGCTCCGCTACCAATGGATAGCGAGTGCCCGACCGTCTACCTCAGCGGACCGAGGCGAAGAGCGGCGGTAGGTCTTCGTTGCTGGAGCTGCCCGAGCATCGAGTCCCTGTGAGTGTGAGGTGCAGCGGGCGGTCGAGCTCGCGGAGCAGGCGGTCGCAGATCGCGCACACTCTGTGCGACGTGGGCAGAACCGCGTCGCGGACCAGCTCCAGTCGCTCCGCGAGGCGGAGGAGCGACTGACGGAGTTCCGGCTCGGCGTATGAAGCCGCGAGTCTTTGGATAATTGGGACGCGGGTGTGAAGCCGCCCGTTGGTGGTCCCGGTGCTTTCCAGAGCATGGGGTGCCAGCTCTGTGAGCGAGGCGGCAACCTCGGCCAACTGCGTCTGAGCGTCGGCGCTCCGCATGTCGGGCGCCAGTGTCCCTAGTTCCTCCGCCACGGCTGCGAGCTCTTGCTCCGGGCCGGCGCGTCGGACCGCGGCCGCGAGAACCTGCCGATACACGATGCGTCTCATCCCGCCGTCTAGATCCAGGACGTTGATCATCGCGCCGATAAGGTCGTCAGGGGAGGGAAGCCGAGCCTCAGGCCGAGGGGGCAGGTAGCCGAGTCGGTTCCTCGCATCCGCAACGAGGCGTTCCAGCTGCGCTTCGGCTTCATAGTTCAGACTGATCGCGATTCGAGCGCGGTGTGGTCGGTGCTGCTCGGGCATGACCTGTGAACTGGACCAGCGCCCGGATCGATGCGCGCTCGATCGGGGTCGTGCCCGGCGTGGGTCGCGCGCGCACGACATTCGGGGCCTCGGTTCCACTGCACAGGGCAGCGGAGCGCTGATCGTCGGACGTCTGGGCCTCGGAAGGGAGGCGATCTAGGAGTCGAAGACCGTCTGCTGGAGGCCCTACGGTGCACGGAGCCGGGGACTGGGGCTTCATCGCCAGCTACGTCGACATCGCGCGCCGCCTCGGGACGGCCTTCTATGTGGGCGAGGGAACGAACGTGCAGCTGGCGATCAGCCATTCGGATGCGGCCACGCTCTACCGACTCGGCATCGAGCGGCCCACGAGAGGAGCGTTGTGGCACGGCGCCGCGGAGCGCCTCTCGTTCGTGGAATCGCCGAGTCGGCCGGCCAGAAGTACGGGCTGAAGACGGCGTCGTTGCCGAATGAGGTCCAGGAGACGTTCGGGCCTCTGGCGACGTTCTATGCGCTGGGCACCGTCGCCTCGACGGAGCTGACGCGCAAGCGCCTCGGTTGGGAAACAGTCCGGGCCCACATTGCTGGAAGACATCGCGAACGGCGCTTGACCCGCTGAAGCGCCGGCCAGCAAGAGCATCCGAAGCTCGAATGGCCGCGTGCAACCGGAGGAGGGTTCAGCTCTGGTCAGGCTTCTGACATAACGTGCGGTCGCGGTTCTCCGCAGTGGCGGCCAGGACGGGGTTGAGGTCGTGCAGGACGATTGGGACGGCCCACGGCCCGTGGGGGCCGGCCCGGACCTTCTCGGGTGCCACTGCTCCCCGCGCGGTGCCCTTGGGTGCGAACCCGCGCCGGCTCCGGCGAGTGCCCGGGTCGGCGCGAGGCCGACGCCGGATGTTGTCGCGGTGACGACCACGAGGCGGACCGTAGGTTCGGAGGAACGGATGCCTGGGCTGTGACTTCTTGTCTGTCGGTCAGTGGTGGGAGGGGCTCTCGGTCGCCAGGGCCGACTGGAATATCCCGAAGTTCCCGGTCATCCACAGGGCCGTGAGCTCGAGTCGGCGGATGCGCCAGCCGCTCGGGGTCCGCTCGAAGCGGTTCGTGTAGTACCCGAACACGGTCTGGTCACTGTCCCCGGTGCTGTTCGGGAGGTGGTGGGTCGCCCGGACGTAGGCCACGCAGATCGCCGCGTCGTCCCCGTCGAAGGTGACGACGAGATTGGTGATCATGTGCTGGGTGGCCGTGAACGACTCCATGCGCGGAGCCGTGGCCGCCACCCAGTCGTCGGCCGCTACGCGGACGGCGGGCTGCCCGAAGCCACTGCTGAAGTCGACCTCGATCTCGTCGGTGAAGCAGCTGCGGAAGAGCTCCCAGTCGCGGGAGTCGGTGCCCGTGGCGTAGCGGATCTGGACATCGCTGATCTCGGCGCGATCGAGCAGCCGCCGCATGCCATCGACCGGCTCGTCTGACGTTGTCATACGAGCCACGCTGTCCGACTCGGATGACAGTGTCAAGTAGGATCGGGCTCGTGGCGACACGGGCGGAGTCGGCGGCGGGCACCCGGCGGACCCTCGTCCGTGTCGCGACCGAGCTGCTCGACGAGGGCGGGCCCGACGCCGTCACCCTGCGCGCGGTGGGCGCCCGGGCCGGGGTGTCACGCGGCGCGCCCTACGGGCACTTCGAGAACAAGCAGCACCTGCTCACCCAGCTCGCCGTCGAGACCTGGAGCGCGCTGGCCGACGACGTGGGGCGGCTGCGGACGCAGCCCCACTCGAACGCGGGCGAGCGCCTCGAGCGGGGTGTCCTCGCGCTGGTCGACCTCGCGCGCCGCCGGCCGCACCGGTACTCGCTGATGTTCGGCACCCCCGCCGGCACCCCGGCGGCCGCGGACGCTGCGGGCCGCCTCGAGGCCGAGTACCTCACCCTCGTCGCCGACGTCGTCGGCGAGGCCGACGCCCACCGCTACGGCGCCCTGCTGATGTGCAGCGCGCACGGCATCGCAGGGATGGAACTCGGCGGCCACCTGGCCAAGGACACCTGGCAGGTCGACGTGGACCAGCTCGTGCACACTCTCGTCGAGGCGATCCGCCCCGACGCCCGCGAGTAGAGGGGCGCGGGGGCGGGCGTGAGCGGTGTGCACCGTTCCGTCTCGGTGGACCTGTTCGAGACCGCGGGTGATCTCTCGGCGACCCGGGCGCTCTATGCGCCGAGTGTGCGACTCTCGAGTAGCGAGGACCGTTGAGACTGGGGAACGATTCAGCTTCAGCCGCGGGCCACGGCGTAGAGGCTCAGTCCGCGTCCCTCGCGGCCAGAGAGCCAGGTCTCATGCGCGCTTTTCCAGTGACGTCCGGACCGTATCGAAGGAGAGTCTGTCACCCCGCGCTGTGACGACGGACGGGAGTCGGACGGGAGACGGTTCCAGGGAGCCCGATCATGACGCTTCCACCGGTGGAGGACGGGCGATGCTGAGCCTGCACTCCGAGTCCCCGCGCGGGGACTCCCAACGCCAGCCGGGTCCAGGTTGGCGACCTGCGCTCCGAGCGTGACAAAGCTCAGCCGGTCGGGCCCCTGGGCGAACCGCGACCGGCGCGAGGTTCGACTTTCTGAGCACCTCGCGGCAAGCGCTGACGTCTTCGTCGAGGACGCTCTCCTGCAGGTCGAGAATCGTCGAGCTCGACCCCGAGCTCTTCTAATTGAAGGTGCCGACCCGACTTGAAGGTGCCGACCCGACGCGGGTGCCATCTCGACCGTGATTGTCGACTCCACGTCGCGCTGGAGGGCACCGGAACGGCCGGGTGGGTTACAGGGGCGAGGTGGTGATACCCGCCGTTGTCCCGCCGCCAACGCCGGCAGATGCCGGCGGACCGGGGACTCCTCGACGGTGGCGGCGAGGCGATCGGCGCGTCCGCGCTGGTCGCAGGAGCGACCCGAGGAGCGTGGGCGGCGGTCGGTGACGTACGCGGTGACCTCACCGGTTGGTGAACGTGGCCGCTACCAGGCGGCGCACATGGCTGCGTTCATGCTTCGGCGATCAGCTCCGCTCATGGCGAGAGCTGGTGGTGCAGGCGGGTGACGGTGACCTCGATGTCGTCGACCTCGTCGAGGTCGAACCGGGACCGTGCTCGATCCGCCGTGCATAGGGCGTCCAGGCCGTCGAATGGGCCGAGGGCGTCGGCCTCGCCGGTCTGTGCGTCGCGGACCAGCACGATGTAGCCGTCACAGGCGTCGAGCTCCGCGAGCCGATCGATCAGCTGGTCCGCGAGGTGCTTTGGATGGTCGAGCATGATGTGACCTCCGTCGTCGGGGCGATCGAGGACTGACGGTCGCGAGGCACCCTGGCGGCTAAATTGCTTCCGGGTCGGACGCTTCACGACCCGGCTCGCCGGCGATATCGATACGTCGGAACTCCTCTGGCAGCGGCGCGCCCTTGGGTCGCGCCTCGATCTGCCGCTGGCCGGATGCGAGCGAGTCGGTGGGGGTGGCAGATGCCCCCGGTGTGCCGGGGCTGGGGCCCGGACGGGCCCGGCAGCTGAGAAGCCTCGACGAAGCTTGTGTTCACATAGTAATCACACCCCAACCGTGTTGCTAGCCAGAAGGAGTCATTGACCACCTGTTCGGCCTAGTAAATCAGCGCTTGTGGCAACTCTCGGTAGCATAGCCCGGTGCGTAGGAGTGACACCGCCGGTGGCCGTGAGGATCGGCGGGAGTCACCTACCGCCGTGTGGTCGGCCCGCCCTCTGGCACGGCCCGACGCCGTTCGACGGCCCTGAAGTCGGCGCGGGGAGGGGCTGGGCGGGGATCGGCTTGTGCTCGCCACGCAGCACGCGGCGCCGTGCGGTCAGGTCGTCGAACTCCATGTAGACGTTCTGGAGGTGGCGGGCGCCGCTGTCGGGGTCGTAGGCCAGCCGACCGTGCAGCACGCGGTGGCCGTGCACGGTGAGGAGGTCACCGTCGGCGGCCCTGAAGGTGATGCGGTAGCGGCCGGAGTCGATGATCCGACCGAGGGTGCGGTAGGCCGCGTAGAACGCCTCGACCTGGTTGAAGGGGGCGCGGAGCGGCTGGGCGAGCTGGTTCGAGAAGCGGCACAGGCGCACGTCGCCGGACGGGCCGAGCTCGATCACCGGGGCCTCGGCGGCGGTGTCCTCGTGGTCGCTGAACATCTGGAAGGGCACCGGGACCCGGGTCAGGACGGAGAAGTGCTTGGGGTGGGTGCGGCGCATTTCGGCGATCGCGGCCCATCCGTCGACGAGGGTCGTTTCCCCGCCGGTGGTCCGGTTGACCCGGAAGTGGAGCAGCTGGATCGAGGGCGGCCACGCGTAGCTGGGGAAGTCGGTGTGGGGTTTCAGCTCGTCCGACGTGTGCGCGACGTTGTAGCCGGCCGGATCGAGTCGCACGTTGTGCACCCGCTCGAACGCGAGCTCGCGGACGGGTCCGAAGACTCCGGCGAACCGCTCGACCTCGCGGTCGAGGGACGGAACGCCGGTCACGATCACCGCGCCGAACTCACGGATCGCGTCGAGGTAGGCCAGTTGCCCGGCCACGGTGCCGACTGCCTCGGCATGGCTGAAGCGCGGTGGTTCCGAGGCCGTCAGGTGCCACAGCGGGGGGGTGAACCGGCCAGCCTGCCGGGTGGGCTCGTCGGAGTAGTCGTGCCGGCGCAACCAGGCCGGTGCGTAGGTGCAGGCACGGCCGTCGCTCCAGAGAACGTCCAATCCCGGGTTCGGGTCGTAGCTCACCGAGACCGGTCCGAGGTCCTCGTGGATGTCTGCAGTGAACAGCTTGCGCTCGCTGCTCTGGGCCACCCTGTCCTCGGAGGCCCAGCTGTTGTCGCGCAGCCACACGTAGTGAAAGCGGCGCACCACGCCGTCGAGGACCAGCGTCAGGTGGGACCGGAAGAGTTCGACGTCGCCCTCGACGAGCGGCGGGTCTGCGGGGTGGTTCCGGGCCTCGCCCACGGGTGGGTCCTCTCGTCAGAGGTCCCACCCATGTGACGGTGACACCGGGAGCGCAATAACGCATTATTATAATGTGTCCCGGCTCACCCGCCGACTCCCAAGCACGGGCGGGTTCGGAGGGGCTGATGAGCGCGTCTCTCGGGGAGGACGGGAACTCCACCGGACCCGGGGCTACGGGGGCGGGTGCTCTGCGCACCTTCGGTGCCGCCGTCGTCGTCGCGCTCGTCCTGTTCGGGACCGGAGCGATCCTCCTCACGGTGCGTTGGACCGATGCTCGGGAGAAGTTGCTGGTCAGCAACTGGTTGTTCCTGGCGAGCGGGTCGGCTGCGGGGGTGTGCTGTCTGTACACCGCGTCGAGGACCACCGGAGCCCTACGCAGGGCGTGGTTTCTCTTCGCCGCCATGGGCGCGGCTTGGACGATGGGCAACGTGGTCTGGTTCGTGCAGAGCCTCGAACCGGTCAAGCCGTTCCCGACCGTCAGCGACCTGTTCTTCGTGGCCGCGCTCGTACTTGCTGCCGCGGGCCTGCTGCGGTTCCCGGCAGGAAGCCGAGTCAAGAACGACCGCGTGCGGCTGCTCCTGGACGGCCTCCTGATCGGTTGCTCGCTGCTGTACCTGAGCAGTGTCCTGGTCCTCGAGGAGATGTTCGCCCGCCTGGGGCCGGAGCTCGGCGCCCTCCTGCTCAGCGCCTATCCCTTGGGCGACGTGCTGCTGGCCAGCCTTGCTCTGCTGCTCCTGACCCGGAGCCCCAGTCGACGGCGGGCCGATCTGGTGCTGCTGGCATGCGGGCTCCTGGTCTACGCGGTCGAGGACACGGCCTACGCCCTCCTGCAGGCACGCGCCGAGTTCCACACCGGGACGCCGTTCGACCTGGGGTGGATCGGGGGCTACCTCCTGATCGCCCTCGCCGCCCTGACGTTCTCGGCCCGCGCGCCGGGTACGGGCGCCCTGCGCGCGGCGGCCGACAGCCGCCTGGGCGAGGTACTGGTGAACCTCGTCGTGGGCCTGGCGGTGGTCACGGGCGTCTGGCTGGGCATCCGGCACTGGCTCGACGTCGCGCTGGGCGTGGTCCTGCTGGCGATCTTCGGGGTGCGCCAGGGTGTGCTCTTCGGCGACAACCTCGCGTTGCGGCGCGGTCTCGCGCACCTGGCCGAGACCGATCCCCTGACGGGTCTGGCGAATCGCCGTCGCCTGGAACGCGACCTCGACCGCCTGCAGATGCTCGCGGTGCGGTACCGCACGACGCTCTCGCTCGCGGTGGTCGATCTCGACCACTTCAAGGGCATCAACGATCGTCACGGTCACGCGGCCGGCGACGAGACGCTCCGCCGGGTGGCCGCCCACCTGCAGGAGTCGTTCCGCGGCGAGGACGCGACCGCGCGGATCGGCGGCGAGGAGTTCGTGGTGGCGATGTTGGGCATGGGCCGCGAGGACGCGGTCGCACGCCTGGCCGGCGTGCTCCGCGCCCTGGCCGCGGTCCCGCAGGAGGTGGACGGGCACTACGTGGGCATCGCGGCCAGCGCCGGCGTGGCCGAGCAGGGCCGCGACGGCACGGGTTTCGAGGAGCTCTACCGTGCCGCCGACGACGCACTCCGGGTCGCGAAGGTCAGCGGCCGCGGGCGCGTCCTCCCGGCCGGGGCTGCTCCACCGCTGGCTCCCGGTCCGGACCTCGCCCAGGACGCGGTCGTCGAGGGCGGCCCTGCGGAGCGCTCACCCGCCTAGCCCGGACGGGCAGAGACCCTCCAACAGGTCAGATCAGCGTGGCCCCTCCGCCAGGTACGGCGAAGGGCGGAGCGGACAGATCTAGCCGGGGCTGGGTCTCGAGCCACGTCGGTATCATCGAAGCCGATCGGATGTTGAACGCTGAGTGATACTAGCCCGATCGAGACCACCCTTTGGGCCGCGAAGTTCCCCCGTGAAGCGGTACCGGTCGGCGACTCTCGGTTGGCTCCGACCGCGCGGGGCACCGTACTATCGCGCCCCATGGAGCGGAGCTTGGGCGAGATCGTCCGTGAGGCGATGCTCCTTCGCGGGGTGAACATCAAGCAGCTCGCGCGACTCACCGCGGATCTCGGCGACCCGGTCTCCGAGGGCACCGTCCACAACGTGCTCAAGAGTCGGGTCTCGCACTCGCGCTACGACACGATCAGGCCGCTGTGCGCGGCGCTGGATCTGGACTACAACGCGGTGCTCGCGGAGATCAGCCGCCCGGCCTACCGGGTGCGCGCGCTACTCGACGATTTCCACCACCTCACCGACGACCAGTGGCGGGCCGTGGTCGAGTTGGCGAAGCAGTTCCGCATCGCGAACGAGGGCCGCCAGCGCACCGCTGACCCCCCGGGCGGTGGGCGTTCGGCGACGGACAGCTGAGGGTCGGCTGGGTGCCGCGGTCATTCGCGGAGCGTGCCGCGTAGGGCCAGCGGGTGCTCTCGGCGAGGGAGCCCAGGTCCTCTCCGGTGAGCGCGAGCTCGCTCGGGTTCTCGGGGTTGTCGACTTCCAGGACGACGGCCGGGGTCTCCTCGCTGCCGTCCGCGTCATGGACGCGCCGCAGTCTCTTCGCTCAGGACCTGGGCGGCTGCCATCGGCCCCCTGCCGTCCACCCTTGGCCTCCTACTCCCGACCGCGACAGAATCTGTTGTGCGTGTGCTGTCCATTGGGAGATCGCGACGGCGGCCGTTCCCATTACCCGGCTTGGCGTCATCGGGGTCTCGGGCCGTGGAGTGCGCCATGCGCCGGCGGCCGGTCGCGGGACCGCGCGGACGCCGGCGGTCGTCCTCCACGGGTCAGGTGCGGCAGGGGACCGTCCGCGAGACGGTGCCCCGGGGAGCGTGCTGTCACCACGGCGTCGCACCTCGCCGTGGGCCCCTAGTTGACTCGCCCGCCGCAATCACCCCTCGGTGAAGCGACTTAGGAAGCGGAAAGTAGTCACATCCGGCTGATAGTGGACCGAAAGAAGTAACTCTGCCGCTATCCGGCCTACTTTCGGCCGGTGATGCGAGCGGTCGGGGGTGTCGAGGCGAGCGACGCCGCGCTGTCGGCAGAGGTGTCACAGCAGCGACCGCCTTCGCCCTCGGTCCCGCAAGGACCGGCACCGTCACCCCGGACCACTGGGCTGTGGTCCTCACACGGCTTCTGGGCCTGGATGATCGTGCTTCCGGTCGACGCCGTGGCCCTGATGTCGCCCGTCGTAGCGGACCCGCACTACTTGGGCGCCTTCCTCCTGATGACCGGACTGATCCTGTGGCTCTGCTTCAGCGGTGGGCGCCACCGGGCCAAGCTGCACCTCAGTGTGCTCGACGAGCTCCCGTACCTTCTGGTCCGCCTGCTCGCTGTCATCGCGGTGGTGGGCACCACCCTCTCGCTGCATTACCACTGGCTCGATGCTGCGGGCGCGGTGCCGTCGACCGATGTCGGCACCGACTTCCTCCGACTCGCGATGCCTGCCGTCGCGTTCTTCCTCCTGGGGCGCTTCGCCAGCACGGCGATCGTCCTGTCGGCACGTCGTCGCTCACTCATCGCCCGTCGCACGCTGATCATCGGCGGGGGCACGACCGCCGCCGAGCTCGCGACCCTGATCCGGCGGTACCCGCGCTACGGGCTCGAGGTCGTCGGCTTCGTCGACGACGGCGCGCGGTGCCAGGCCTCGTCGGTCGCGCGCCACCTCGGAGCCGTGTCCTCACTCGGGCCGCTCGTTGCCGTGTACGGCGCGGAGGTCCTGATCGTCGCCGACGGGAGCGTCGACGAGGACGAGCTCCAGGCAATCGTCCGCACCCCCGCCTGCGGGTCCTGCGACCTGCTCGTCGTCCCCCGGATGCACGCCTTCCAGACCCGGGTCGGGGAGGCCGATCACATCGGCTCCATCTCGATCATGCGTATCCGGAAGGTGTACCTCTCCGGGCCCGCGTGGACCGCGAAGCGGGTTGCCGGCCTGCTCCTCGCCCTGCTCGGGCTTGTCCTGTTGTCCCCGGTGCTCGCGGCTTGCGCCCTGGCCGTCCGGATCGACGGCGGGCCCGGGGTGATCTTCCATCAGCAGCGGGTCGGGCGGGACGGGCGACTCTTCGACTGCCTGAAGTTCCGCTCGATGAGGCCGGTGACCTCGCGGGAATCGGCCACGCAGTGGTCCATCGCCCAGGACGACCGGATGAGTCCGCTGGGCCGGTTCCTCCGCCGCAGCTCCCTCGACGAGCTGCCGCAGCTGTGGAACGTGCTGCGCGGCGACATGGCACTGGTCGGGCCACGTCCCGAGCGACCGCACTTCGTCGAGAAGTTCTCCGAGCAATACGGCGGCTACGCCCAGCGCCACCGTGTCCGCGTCGGTCTGACCGGGCTCGCCCAGGTCAGTGGCCTGCGGGGCGACACCCCGATCGACGACCGCGCCCGCTTCGACAACTACTACATCGAGAACTGGTCGATCTGGCTCGACGCCAAGGTCCTGCTCCGCACCTTGGGAGAGGTGCTCCGTGGAGGAGGCCGGTAGATCGGTGCCGCGGGAAGCGGGGCTGGCCACGTGACGCTGCTCGACTACGCCGGGATCCTCCGTGAGCGACTGGCCTTCGTTGCGTCCGGGCTCGTCGTGGGGCTGGGCGCGGCCCTGCTGATCGTGCTGCTGGTGCCGCCGACCTACAGCGCGACGATCTCCATGTACGTCTCGGCCCAGACCGACCAGAGCGCCACCGAGGCCTACGAGGGCGCGCAGCTCTCCCAGGCCCGCATCGTCTCCTATGTCGAGCTGGTCACCCGTCCTCGGGTTACCGGAGCGGTGATCGGTGACCTGGGACTGCGCACGACCCCGGCCGCCCTGGCCGAGCAGCTCTCGGCGTCCAGCGAGCAGGACTCGGTGCTGCTCGATGTCACCGCCGCCACCAGGGACCCGCAGGAGTCGGTGGCCGTCGTCAACGCCGTCGGGCGGGTACTTCCGTCCGCCGTCGACGCGCTGGAGCGGCCGCTGCGCGCAGGCGCGACGCCGCCGGTGACGGTGCGCGTGGTCGAGCCGGCGGAGGCCGCCGAGCGCACCAGCCCGAGGTGGCCGGTCGTGGTCGCGTTCGGCCTGCTCGCCGGTCTGCTCGCCGGGGTCGCGCTCGCGCTGCTGCGCCACACGACCGACACCACGGTGCGCTCCGCGGGCACGCTGGCCGCGGCCGTCGACCTCCCCCTGCTGGCGACCACCTACGTCGAGCGATCCGCGACCGCAGGCCTCGTGCCCACCCGTGACCTGCCGACCTCGCCGACGGCCGAGGCCATCCGGCGGCTGCGCACCAACCTGGTCTACCTCGACGTCGACGACCCGCCCCGGGTCCTCGCCGTGGCCAGTTCGGTCCCGGCGGAGGGCAAGACGACGCTGGCTTGCGACCTCGCCCTCGCGCTCGGTGCCGGTGGCAGCGAGGTGCTGCTCATCGAGGCCGACCTGCGGCGCCCCGGCATCGCCGACCGGCTCGGCGTGGAGCACGCCGTCGGTCTCACCACGGTGCTGGCCGGCCTGCTCGACCTGACCGGTGCGGTCCGGCGCACCGCCCACGGGGTCGCGGTGCTCACCGCCGGACCACTCGTGCCCACCCCGGGCGAGCTGCTCGCCTCGAATCGGATGGCGGCCGTGCTCGCCGAGGCGCGTGCCCGCTACGACCACGTCGTCGTCGACACCGCACCCCTGCTCACCGTCAGCGACGCGTCAGCGCTGATGCCCCTGGTCGACGGGGTGCTGCTGATCTGCCGCTGGGGGAGCACGTCGGGCACGAAGCTCGCACAGTCCGTAGGGCTCCTCCGCGCGGTCTCGGCGCGGGCGCTCGGCGTCGTCCTCACCCTCGCGCCGGCCGGCCAGGCCCCGGCCGACTCGGGCGGTTACGGCGACCTCCCCGCCGCACCCGCAGTACCGGACGTCCCGACGCCCTCCGCGGGATTGCATGCCTTGCGGGGACCGGTGCGCTCGCCCCTGGTGCCGCTTGCTGCCGCGCCCGCGAACGATCGGAAGCCCTCCCATGGCTGTTGACATGCAGACCCGCCCCTTCGCGCCGGCGCCCTCCAGCAGTGGCGAACTGCCCGGGCGGGGCGTGCTGGTGCACGAGTGGTTGGCGCGCACCGGCGGATCGGAGCGGGTCTTCGACCACATCGTGGCGGACTTCCCCGGTGCCGATGTGCTGAGTCTCTGGGACGACCGTGGCGGCGGGCGCTACCCCGGCCGCACCGCCCGGGAGACATGGCTGGCCCGCACACCCCTGCGCCACCACAAGGAGCTCGCCCTGCCGCTCATGCCCCTGGCCTGGGCCCACCAGATGCGAGGGGCCTACGACTGGGCGGTGGTGAGCTCGCACAGCTTCGCCCACCACGTCCGCTTCTCCTGCTCTCCCGGTATGCGGAAGGTGCTCTACGTCCACACCCCCGCCCGCTACGTCTGGGAACCCGACCTCGACAGCCGCGGCGGCGGACACGCGGCCCGCGCGGCCAGCCCGCTGCTCCGGGCGATCGACCGCCGCAAGGCGGCAGAGGCGCACACCGTCATCGCCAACAGCCACTATGTGGCGCGGCGGATCGAGAGGACGTGGAGCCGGACAGCCCAGGTCATCCACCCTCCGGTCGAGGTCGCGGCCATCGCCGCGGTCACCGACTGGCGCACCCACCTCGACGGCCCCGAGACCGCACGGGTCCGGGAACTCCCGGCGACGTTCGTGCTCGGTGCGTCCCGCTTCGTCCGTTACAAGCGCCTCGACCTCGTGATCCGGGCGGGCGAAGTGGCCGGCCTGCCCGTCGTGCTCGCCGGCGGTGGCCCCGAGGAGGCCCGGCTGCGCTGCCTCGCGGCCGCGGCCCGGGTACCGGTGCACATCGTCACCGATCCCTCGGACGCCCTGCTCTACTGCCTCTACCAGCGCGCCCTGGTCTTCGTCTTTCCGTCCGTCGAGGACTTCGGGATCATGCCGGTCGAGGCGATGTCCTGTGGCACCCCGGTGGTGGTCAACGCCGAGGGCGGGGCACGGGAGACGCTGGCCGGTCGGGCCGTGGGCGCGATCGTTGATCCGGCCTCCGCGGAGTCGTTGCGCTCCGGGGTGGAGGAGGCGAGCGCCTGCCCCAGGTCGTCGGTGGCCGAGCACGCCCGGCGATTCGACGCGACCCTGTTCGACCAGGCCCTCACTGCCGCGGTGGGCCGGGCCGTCAAGGGTCCCTGATGTTGCTCCGGCGCGTCCTGCACCCGGCAGTGCTCCTGCTCGCCCCCGCCGCGGCGAGCCTCGTGGCCTGGTCGGTGCCCGGCTCCTCAACCGCCCTGCGGGGTTTCGCCCACCGCTCGGAGCTCGCTCCCGGCGGCCTTGCCGTGCTCCTCGCCTGGTACCTGCTGTGCGCGGCCGTCCTGGTGCTCGGCCACCGCCTCGGGGCAGCCACGGCACCGCTGGCCTCGCTCGCCCGCTACGGAAGCGACCCGGCCCTCGAACGGCGACTCTTCCGTCTGCTGTGGGCCCTCGCGACCCTCGGCGTCGGCTACTCGCTGGCGCGCGCGGCCGCCACCGTCGACGTGCTGGGGTCCCTGGGTGGCGGCACGGGGAACGACCTGACGGCGGCACTCGGTGGCGAGGCCGGGGTCGCGACGCTCCGCTACGCCGCCGCCGTCGCGCTCCCGGTCGGGGTGCACCTGTGGCGGCGCAGGGTCCTCCGGCTGCCCGAGGTGGTGTGGAGCGCCCTCCTTCTCGCGGTCGACGCCCTGTTCGCCTCGCGCCTCGCGATCCTCATGGCGGTCGTGGTGTTCGTCTTCCTCCACCGGGCCCGCCATCCCCGCGCGCGCGTGCCGGTGCGGGCGGTGGCGGTCACCGTCGTGGTGCTCCTGGCCGCGCTGACCCTGCTCAACTCGTTGCGCAACGAGAACTACTACCGCGCGCATGGGGTCGACAGCCCGCTCGGCGCCAGCGTCTATCAGCTGCTGTCCTACGTCGGAAGCCCGTTTCAGGTCTCGCTCGGGGTGGCGGACGCGATCGCGACCGGCCGTTACCCCGACCGGTACTCCGCCGCCCACGCGGCGGCGATGTGGGTGCCGACGTTCCTTCGCGGTCCCGACGCCAGCGAGCAGTCCCCCGACGACGACGCCGCCCGCCGCGCGCAGGGGGCGAGCTTCTCGTTCTCGACCTCGTCGCTGCCCCGCGGCGCGCAGCGGTACGCCTCGACGGTCGACGTCGCCGATTCCCTCACCACCAACTCCGCGGTCGCCGATGTCCTGTCCGACTACGGCTACTGGGGCGTGTTCGGCCTGGCCCTCACCGTTGGCGTCGTCGGGCTGCTCCTGGGCCACCTCGGGCAGTACCGATCGGTCGTCGCCGCGGGCGCGGGAGTCGTGGGGTACGGCGTCGCCGAGCTCTGGCGCACCTATCTGTTCAGCCAGGGGATCATCGTGTTCCTGCTGGCGGCCGTCCTTGGGGGCGCCGTCGTGCTGGCGGTTCTGTCCCGTGCCCGGCTGTCGGCCGACCGGGAAGCGGCCGCGCCGTGATCTACGTCGACGACCGCAGTGCCGGCGCCCACGGCATCGCGCGGTTCTCGCGCGAGGTGGTGTCCCGGCTGCCGGCCGGTACGCGGCGACTGCCGGTGCGGGGGTCGGCCACGGCCCCGTTCGACTGCGTGCGGCCCGGCCGGTTGCGTCCGTCGTCCCGGGACGTCATCTACGTGCCGGGCCCCAACGCCGGCGTGGCGCGGGCCGTGCAGCTGCTGACCGTGCACGACCTCATCCACATGCATGACGGCTCGCGGTTGAAGGCCCTCTACTACGAGCGTGTGGTGGCCCCGCGGATTCGGCGCGCCGGGAAGGTCCTCACGGTGTCCGAGACCTCTCGAGCGGCCATTTCGGACTGGCTGGGTGAACGGGCGGGCCGCATCGAGATCGACGTGGTCGGCAACGGCTGCTCGGCGGCCTTCACTCCCTCCGGTGAGGCCGAGGAGTTCGCCCGGGCGACCGTCGTCCTGGTCAGCAACGCGAAGGCCCACAAGAACGTGAAGGTCGTGTTCGCGGCGTTGGCCCGCTGCCCGGACCTCGCTCTGGTCGTCGTGGGTCCGTCTCCCACCCAGATGCGGCGCTCGGCCCAGGACGCCGGCGTCGCCGAGCGGGTGGAGGTGCGCAGCGGCCTCACCGACCACGAGCTCGCACGCCTGTATCGGGGCGCGGACGCCTTGATCATGCCGTCGCGGCAGGAGGGCTTCGGGCTACCGGCTCTTGAGGCGATGTCGTGTGGCACTCGGGTGCTCCATTGGGCTCACTGCGCCTCGGTCGCCGAGATCGCCGACGGCGAAGGGGTCGCCGTCGGCGCGGTCGCTGACGCGGAGGAGTGGGCGGTGGGCATGGAGAAGGTGGTCGCGGACCGTTCGCCGCTCCGCATGCCCGCGGCGTGGATTAGGCGGCACGACTGGGACACCGTCGGCGCGCGGGTGCGACGGGCGCTCGACGAGCTCACGTGAGGGGAGCACTCGCGCGCCTGCTGCTCGCCCAGGCCGTGGGCCAACTCTGTCTCGTGGTGGCGGTCGTGGTGCTCGCCCGCCTGCTCCCGCCCGCCGAGATGGGCCTGTTCCAGGTGGGCGCCGCGATCAGCGTGGTCCTCCAGCCCGCTGCCACCCTCTGTCTCGAGTTCCGGATCCCGGTGGCCCGGTCACCCGTCGAGGCAGCGGGTTTCCGGCGGGCCGGCCTCGTGGCGCTGTCCGTGGTGGCAGGCCTCGTGCTCGGGATCGCCGCGACGGCCGGGCTGCTCGGGAGCAGTGCGGTGGCCACGGTCTCGCTGTCGGCGGCGATCCTGCTGCTCGCCTACGCAGGGACGGTGCTCGACAACGCTGTCCTCATCTACCGCGAGCGCAGCTCGGCGCTCGCGGTGCGCAATCTGCTCGGCGGGCTGCTGGGGGCGGCGTTGCAGGTGGGCGGCGCCCTCCTGACCGGGTCCGCAGTGGTGATCGCGCTGGGAGTGCTGGCCGGGCGCCTGCTGGCGATCGCCCTCACCTGGACCCCGGTATCCGCTCCCCACCCGGGCGGGTCATCCCTCTCGCTTCGCGGTTCGCTGCTCTCGGTCGGGTCACAGTCGATCTGGGTGCTCTCGATGCAGACCCTGACGCTGCTCACGACACCGCTCTTCGGGGTGGTCGCCGCGGGGTACGTCGGCGTCGCGCAGCGTGTTGCCGGTGCGCCGACCAGCCTGCTCGGGCAGGCCCTGGGTCAGGTGTCGCAGAGCCTGCTGGCCCCGCACGTCCGGGAGCCGCACGGCGGTCTGCGCCGGACGATGCTGCGGCAGATGGCCGTGCTGGGATCGGTCTCGTCGTTACTGGCGGTGGCGCTGATCGTGCTCGCGCCTCGTGGGGCGGCGTGGGCGCTCGGCGAGAACTACGCGACCGTCGGCGTCGTGGCCGCGATCCTCGCGGTGCCGTTCGCCCTGCAGATCACCGTGGCCCCGCTCGCACCGTTCCTGATCATGGTTGACCGCCAGGCCGTGCTCTTCCGGCTGCAGGTGGTGCGGGCCGGGGTCGCGCTGTCCACCGTCGTGGGCACCGCGTTGTTCACCGGTGATTTCCTCCTGACGTGCCTGGCCTACGCCGTGGGTGAGAGCGCTTGCTATGCCGCGTGTCTGGCTGGGGTGCTCCGTGAGGCGAGCCGCCACGACGCGGCGGCGACGAACACTGGCCGGATGTCATCGCGCTCCTGGTGACCCGCGGCTGGCTGCTCGAAGGTGCTCGGAGCTATCCGACCGTCGAGCTCTCGTCTTGTGGTACCCAACTACGCTGGCCGCTCGCTGTCCGCGCCTCGCTCGCGGCGGGCCCACGAGTGCTGATGCGCTCTCCCGACCTTGGTGTCCGGTCTGAACCATGGCATTCGAGGCTTCGTCGACGTCGGTATCTTCCTCGACAGTGGCCCCGCTTTCGCCCCCGCTCCGTCACGTCAGCTGAGCACCTCCTGATCTTGATGCTTGCCTCAACTAAAGCCGTACGGTTAAGATCTGGTGTCCAGCACCCTGGCCCCCGGCGCTCGCGAGACCTACGACGCACGATCAGCGGAGTGGCCCGATGAGCCTGAACAGCGTGCCGCGACCGAAGATCGGTGCTTCTGCGGGGATGGCGGCTCCCGATGCCGACCGTGGTGCTGACGGGGCCAGGGCGGAGCCGCCGCCTCGCACCGAGGACTTCTCGACCTACATGCACGTGAACGAGGACGATGAGCCGGCACCGGACCTACATGATCTCGTTCGGACCGGCATGCAGGCGCGCGGTTGGTCGTACGGCGACCTGGTGCGCGCATCTGGCGGCGCCCTCACCCGGGGGCGGTGGCAGCAGTTGGGTTCCGGGGTCCCGCAACGGAAGTTTCCCGACCCCGCTTCCCTGACGATCATTGCCCAGACCCTGGAGGTCGACATCACTACCGTCGTCCTCGCCGCTGCTCGGTCCGTGGGTCTGGACGTCAGCCGGCACGGGGCGGAGCTGGCATATCTGCTTCCGGAACGGACCGAGCTGCTTTCGCAGCGCATGCGCGAAGCGATCCTCACCCTGATTCGTGCCGCGGTCGCAGAAGCCGACGTTGACCGCCCCGTCGAGGTGGCCCGGGCGGGCTCGGGGTTGCGGCTAGAATGGCCCAAGCGCGCCATACCGCCCGGATCAGAGGCGTAGCAACCGGGGCGGCAAGGACCGTACTGATCTCCGGGAGCCCGGCCAGGCTCAGTTTTCGACCAACCGCAACGGCGGAGACGCCTGCGCGTATTGAGCGGCGTCGGCGCCGGAGCTCAGCACTCGGAGCACGTCGATCAGTGCCCACCACTGGTCCTCCGTGGAGCTGTCGGAGTCCACCTCGAGGAGCCATGCCGGGGTGGTGGTGTCCAGTCGGGCGACGTTGCCGCGCAGGGGCACATAGGTCACAGTGAGCATCGAGTTCAGGCGCTCGACCAGCGCTAGAGCGGCCGCGGAGCTACGGGCAGTCATGCTGATGAACCCCCTGGGGGGCGCGGCGGAACTCGGCTCTTGCCAGCCGGGACTGAGGCGCAGAATGTTAACTGTTCCTTGAGCTTACACGGGCGCGCAACCGAGCAGTGGCGACCGAGGCGGGTGGTGCGTTCGCGGTAAGTTCCCGATGCAACCGTGTCCTATGTGCCCCTGATGGGCCTCGTGGCGGGGCTGGGATACACGACGCCTGGCTGGGTCCGGAACCTCGACGCGGTCTAGTTCGGCCGAAGATCATTGCCGGGGCCGGCTCGATGTGCTCCGCCGATGACCCCCGGCTGGATGCCGCAGGTGAGCCGGGGGTGCTGGACCTGTGCGTGGTTCGGAACCGGCCGGCTCTTCCCTTAGGTCCCTTGCTGGGGCTCGTCGGCGTGTCCCAGGTTCGATCCTGATGGGCGGGTGCTCTTGGGCCACTCCAGCCTCAATCCGTGCAGGACGTCCCAGGCCCCGACGTCGCTCTCATCAGCTCTCCCGATCTCGATGACGGCCGCCCGGACCAAGGACAAGATGGCGGCGCGCATCCGCTCCGACAGTCGCTCGGTCAGCGTGGATAGCAGATGCGCCAGGTCCGTGCCGTGAGTGCGAACGTCTAGTCCGACGCTCCGCGCGGCGGCGAGCACGACAGTTGTGATGTCGACCTCCAGCACATCGGCGATGACCGTCAAAGATGACGGGTCCGGGAACTTTCGCTGGGGGACGCCGGAACCCAGCTGCTGCCACCGCCCGCGGGTGAGGGCGCGAACTGAGGCGCGCTCCAGGTCGCTGTAGGACCAGCCGCGTTCCCTCATGCCCGCGCGGATGAGACCGTCGAGCGACAACGCGGGATTACCGCTCGCGCATTGTTCTTCCTCAGGCACTTGCACTCACTCACATTGGGCGTTCGTGCGATCCCGGGCATCCCCCGCTGCGCAGCGGGCATTATGCCTGCACAGCTTGCTGTGGATGATCCTTCGCTGGCTCCGCGAATCCGACCACGTCGGGTTGAGTCGCGATGAGCCCCGGTCGGTGAGCTCCACGTCGGGACGAAACCGGACGCCAGCTCTGCCTCGAGGCGGGCGAGCCGCCCAAGCACCGGCCCCAACAATCCCGCCTGACCCCTCGCCCTGTCCAGCCCTGGTTGCCACATGTGATGAGGCCGCTTGACGGTGCTGGTGGCAAGCCACAGTCTCGTGATTGTCAAACGAAGTACTTCGTCCATGCGCTGGCACTGTCGGCGATGAGGGAACCCAGTGATGTATCGACCGATCCTCGCCTCGCTCGCGGCGGCTGGAATGATCTTCGGCGGTGCCGTTGGCACTGCCCTGGCCGCCGAACCCCCGCCCGTCAACTCCGCAGCTCCACCGGCGCTGGTGTCGGCCCAATCGGCTTCCACGCCCGGGCTCAACCCCTTCACGCCTCCGGCGGCGGGCAGGCTAGGCGCCGTCCGGCTGATTGCATCCGTCGGCGCCGTCTCCGGCGCCACCCCCGGCCTGTACGGCGGGACGGAGCAGAACACCTGCGACAGCTCGGGGATGGCCTCCTTCCTGCAGTCCAATCCCGACCGCAGCAACGCGTTCGCCACCGCTGAGGGCATCAGGCCCAAAGACATCGGGGGCTACCTCGGCGCCCTGACTCCGGTCACGCTGCGCGCCGACACTGCGGTGACGAACAACGGGTTCTCCAACGGCAGCGCTACGCCGTTCCAGGCTGTCCTTCAGGCGGGCACCGCGGTCATGGTCGACAAGTTTGGAGTCCCCAGGGTTCGCTGTGCGTGCGGGAATCCCCTGGAGGGGTCGGCGCAGAAGGGATCAGCCGGCTTCACGGGCGACACTTGGAACGGGCTCTCGGCGGGCCACGTCGACACGATCACCCCGTCGGACCATGCGATGAATGAGTTCGACCTGACGACGCCGACGAACGACACGATCATCCGACCCACCGGCTCCCACGGCGGGTCGGACACCCCTGGCGGCGGCAACGGCGGCGGCGGGACCACGACCGGCACTACCACCGGCAACGGCGGCGGCGGGACCACGACCGGCACTACCGGCAACGGCGGCGGCGGGACCACGACCGGCACTACCGGCAACGGCGGCGGCGGGACCACGACCGGCACTACCGGCAACGGCGGCGGCGGGACCACGACCGGCACGACCGGGACGACCTCGGGCACGACCGGCACCACCGGCACCACCGGCACCACCTCGGGCACCACCGGCACGACCGGGACGACCTCGGGCACGACCGGCACCACCGGCACCACCTCGGGCACCACCGGCACGACCGGGACGACCTCGGGCACGACCGGCACCACCGGCACCACCGGCACCACTCGGGCACCACCGGCACGACCGGGACGACCTCGGGCACGACCGGCACCACCGGCACCACCTCGGGCACGACCGGGACGACCTCGGGCACGACCGGCACGACCGGGCACGACCTCGGGCACGACCGGCACGACCTCGGGCACCACCGGCACGACCGGGACGACCTCGGGCACCACCGGGACGACCTCGGGCACGACTGGCACGACCGGCACGACCGGGACGACCTCGGGCACGACCGGCACGACCGGGACGACCTCGGGCACGACCGGCACGACCTCGGGCACGACCGGCACGACCTCGGGCACCACCGGGACGACCTCGGGCACGACCGGGACGACCTCGGGCACCACCGGCACCACCAGCGGCACGACCGGCACCACCGGCACCACGAGTGGGACCACCGGATCAACCGGCACTACCAGCGGCACGACCGGATCGACCGGATCGACCGGATCGACCGGATCGACCGGATCGACCGGCACGACCGGCTCGGGCGGTGGCGACTGCGTCGTGAGCGCGGGCGTGACTCAGACCGCTACGACAGTGACCGGAACCTCCGGTAACGACACCATCGACTGCACCAACGCGGGCTCCGCGAAGACGATCATCGATCCCGGTGGAAACAACACCATCACCGGATCGGCATACGACGACACCATCACCGTCTACGGCGACGGCAACAACACCGTCACCGGTGGGCCCGGCAACGACACAATCACTGCCAATGGGAACGGCAACAACACTCTCACCGGAAGCGCCGGTTTCGACACCATCACCGCAACAGGCACGGGTCAGAACACCATCAGCTACGGGGATCAGACCCCGAGTGTGGGAACGGGCCCGGTGGCCCCAGCCACCACGAACGGTCCGTTGACGGACCGGGCGATCGTGCCCACCGAACCGACGGCACCGACCACCGTCGTGCCGACGGCACCGACCACCGTCGTGCCGACGGCACCGACCACCGTCGTGCCGACGGCACCGACCACCGTCGTGCCGACGGCACCGACCACCGTCGTGCCGACGGCACCGACCACCGTCGTGCCGACGGCACCGACCACGACCGTGCCGACGGCACCGACCACGACCGTGCCGACGGCACCGACCACGACCGTGCCGAAGGCACCGACCACGACCGTGCCGAAGGCACCGACCACGACCGTGCCGAAGGCACCGACCACGACCGTGCCGAAGGCACCGAGCAAGGACCAGAAGGCACCGACGTCGACCGAGCCGACGGCACCGAGCAAGGACCAGAAGGCACCGAGCAAGGACCAGAAGGCACCGACGTCGACCGAGCCGACGGCACCGAGCAAGGACCAGAAGGCACCGAGCAAGGACCAGAAGGCACCGACGTCGACCGAGCCGAAGGCACCGAGCAAGGACCAGAAGGCACCGACCACCGATGACTCGAAGGCGAAGTTCATTAAGGAGTTGCTCGCTCCTGCAGTGATCGAGTGGCAGTCCCTGATGCGATAGGCACCACGTGATAGCCGGATGGCTCCGACCTCTTCGCAAGAGGGGTCGGAGTCATTCGCGCGCTGAATGGAGAAGCGCACTGATCCTGCCCGTGGAGCTGCCGGAGCGGGTCACCGCGACGAGCCCGGGGCAGGTCTCGTAGCCCGGCGGCAGGATCGTCTCCTACAGCGGGTGTGCAGGTTCGTCTTGATCGGGACTGTTCGACTCTGGTGTAACTGGCGTTGATGGGCAGTAGGTGGATGGCGGGACGATACGGCCCGGGAAAGCGCTCGCGAGGGGGGCTCAGCGCCAGGGCTTCCAGCGCATCGTCGAGCCCGGCCCGGCCCGGCCGCGCACGGATGGGGTCGAGCTCGTGGGCCCGGTGGGAATGGCGCCACCGCCGATTATCAGTCACCCTCGACTCACACGAACGTCGCCTGGTGCAGCTCGGACAGGTCGTTCCACGGGTCGGGACGAATGAGCTTGTCTTCATAGGTAGCAAAGAGCGACTCGGCCACCGTGTTATCGAAGCAGGTCGCTTCCCGGCCCAAAGACCGGATGCGTCCGCCGTGCCGCGGCACCGGCCCGGTCCTCGGCATCGTGTCGAGCCACCGGCGCCGCCGCCCGTCACTCGATGCTGAGGGGAAGAGCAGCGGCGTCGGACTCAGCCGACTGGGCCGGGCTCGTGAGCCCGGAGGTTCGCGACGCGACACGGATAGTGTTTCCGAAGCGCGCGCCCTCGAGGGCGTGGCTGGAACACCATCAGTGGATGTAGCGGGGCACCGCGGTGGCTGGGAGGGTGTCCGTGCCGTAGGTCCGGGGGCCCCCGAACCAGTTGTAGTCCTGCAGGGTGACTGTGCCGTCCGGATTGACGCCTGCAACGTAGGCGATGTGGCCCTCGTCGCCGGCGATCATCGAGAATGTCCGACCCTTGTAGGTGTAGTCGCGGCGCTCATTGGCGTTCCACTGGGCGAACCCGCCCACGGTGGCGGTGTGGTCGACCTTCTTGTGGAGAAGTGAGGCGTTGTCGTCCCAGCGGTCGGCGGCCCAGGCCCCGTATCCCCCGGTGGTGCCGGGGATGTTGTGGCCGGCCTGGTGCGATCTCCAGGCCACGAACGACGTGCACTCCCGCTCGGTCATGCCCTGTCGGAGGACGGGGTCACGTGTCGGTCGGGGGACGACGTGACGTGTCGTTGGGTCCGGCGGGGTGACTATGGCATGGCGGCTCCGGGCGGGGTGAGGGTTCGGTCCTTGAGTCGGTAGCTGGGGCCGTTGATGGCGACGACGTCGCAGTGGTGCAGCAGCCGGTCGAGGATCGCGGTCGCGAGGACGTCGTCGGTGAAGACCTGGCCCCATTCGGAGAAGGCCTTGTTGCTGGTCAGGATGATCGAGCCGCGTTCGTAGCGGCGGCTGATCAGCTGGAAGACCATGTTCGCGGCGGCCCGGTCGCAGGGCAGGTAGCCGACCTCGTCGAGAACCAGGACCGAGGGCCGCAGATAGGTCTGGAGCTTCTTGGCGAACCGGCCGGCGGCTTCAGCGGCGCGCAGTTGGCGGACGCAGTCATCAAGGCTGGTGAAGTAGATCGAGTAGCCGGCCTGGCAGGCGGCGACCGCCAAGGCGACGGCGATGTGGGTCTTGCCGGTGCCCGGCGGTCCGAGCAGGGCGACGTTGCTGGCGCTGGCGCCGTGGCGGGGCAGGAACGGCAGCGCCGCGAGGTCGCGGACCTTGCGGGGGTCGAGGTCGGGTTGGAACGCGAAGTCGAACTCGGCGAGGGTCTTATGGTGCGGCAGCCCGGAGAGCTTCAGCGCGGTCCGCAGCCGGCGTCCTTCGCGCAGGCCGAGTTCCTCGCCGAGCAGCAGGTCGACGAAGTCGCGGTAGCCCATGGTGTCGGCCTCGGCCCGGTCGACGAGCAGGTCGAGGTGCTCGGCGAGGTGCGGGAGCCCGAGGCGGACCGCGTGGTCGTGGATGCGGGTGGTGACCAGCTCGGTCATGCCGCACCGACCAGCGCGCTCGAGTGGCCGCGCTGCGAGACGGCGGTCGGGGGTGGGGCGAGCCCGGCCAGGACGTCGTAGTCAGTCAGCGGCCGGTGGACGACCTCGACGGCGAACCCCGCTCTGGCCTCGGTCCGGACCGACGGCGCCGGGGCCGGCTCACCGCGGTCCTCGACCGCGGTCTGTTCGCTCGTGGGGTGGGTGGGTTCGACGGTGGTGGCGCGGGTGTGGCCGTCGGGCAGCTCGGCCCAGTGCGCCGGGTCCACGACGCGCTGGCCTCGCGCCTGGGCGCGCGGATGGCGGCCGAGCTCCAGGGCGGCGCCGGCGGGGCTGTCGACCGGCAGCCGGCGGATGACCAGCTCGGTCGCCTCGAGGCGGACCTCGACCCGTTGCCCGGCCTTGGTCACCCGCCTGTCCGAGGCGCGGGCGGCCACCGAGTAGCTGGAGCCGTCG
>CAVVZM010000008.1:0-64218 GCA_963752705.1 uncultured Actinomycetota bacterium | reverse complement strand
CAGGCGCTGGGCGTCTCCAGGCGCACGGCGGCGAGCAGCATCTGGGCGACGTCGACGACCTCCACCTCCTCGCGGGCGGAGCCGTCCGCCTGCTTGCCGGTGAGGCCGTCGCTGAGCATGACCTTGCAGAACGGGCAGCCGATGGCGATCCGGTCGGCGCCCGTGGCGAGCGCCTCCTCGGTGCGGTTGAGGTTGATCCGGGTGCCGAGCTTCTCCTCCATCCACATCCGGGCGCCGCCGGCGCCGCAGCAGAACGACCTCTCGCTGTTGCGGGGCATCTCCTTGAGCGTCACGCCGGGCAGGGCGCCGAGCAGCTCGCGCGGCGGCGCGTAGACGCCGTTGTGCCGGCCGAGGTAGCACGGGTCGTGGTAGGTCACCGACTCGGCCGTGGAGGCGGCCCCCGCCGACGACGCGTCACCGGGCCGGGCGACCGGCACCAGCCGCTTCTCGCGGACCAGCCGGTTGAGCAGCTGGGTGTGGTGGACGACCTCGTACGTGCCGCCGACCTGCGGGTACTCGTTCTTCAGCGTGTTGAAGCAGTGGGCGCAGGTGACGACGATCTTCGTCGCCCCGGCCTCGTTGAGCGTCTCGACGTTCTGCTGCGCGAGCATCTGGAAGAGGAACTCGTTGCCCGCCCGCCGGGCCGGGTCGCCGGTGCACGACTCCCCGTCACCGAGCACCGCGAACGAGACCCCGGCGGTGTCGAGCAGCTCGGCCACCGCGCGGGTCGTCCTCTTGGCGCGGTCCTCGAGCGCGCCGGCGCAGCCCACCCAGAAGAGGTAGTCGACCTCGCCCAGGGACTCGACATCGGCTGCCCGACGACCGGCACCTCGAACGGGCAGGTCCTTGGCCCAGTCCAGCCGCAGCCGCGGCGCCATGCCCCACGGGTTGGCGTTCTTCTCGAGGTTCTTGAACAGCCCGTTGAGCTCGCTCGGGAACGCCGACTCGATGAGCACCTGGTAGCGCCGCATGTCGACGATCTCGTCGACGTGCTCGATGTCGACCGGGCACTGCTCGACGCACGCCCCGCAGGTGGTGCACGACCACAGCACGTCCTCGTCGATGACGGCGTCCGGGCCGTGCGGGTTGTACGCCCCCAGGGGCGCGTCCGCGGCATACCCGGTCGCCCCGACGAGGGCGGGCACGGCGGCAGCCGTGCGGGCCGACTCCGACAGCTCACCCTCGGCGGCGCGCTGCTCCTCGGTGGCCAGCAGCCAGGGCGCCTTGGCGTGCGCGTGGTCGCGCAGCGTCATGACGAGCATCTTGGGGGAGAGCGGCTTCTCGGTGTTCCACGCCGGGCACTGGCTCTGGCACCGGCCGCACTCGGTGCACGTCGTGAAGTCGAGCAGGCCCTTCCAGGTGAAGTCCTCCACCTTGCCGACCCCGAGGGCGGCGTCCTCGTCGAGCTCCTCGATCTGCTCGAAGTCGACCGGCTCGCCCTTGACCGAGATGGGCTGGAGCGCGCCGAGCGAGGTGCGCCCCTCGGGGTGCCGCTTGAACCAGATGTTGAAGAAGGCGAGGAACCGGTGCCACGCGACGCCCATCGTCGGCACCAGCGCGATGGTGATCATCCAGGCGAAGGAGATGAGGATCTTCACCGCGGCGACGACGACGATCGTCGTGCGCGAGCGCGGCGACGTCGAGCCCGGCGAACAGCAGCCCGATCCACGCGGTGAGGGGGAAGTGCACCCACGAGTCCAGGCCGGTGCCCTCGGCGCGGGCGAGGGCGAACTCGAGCCCGCGCAGCAGCCCGATGCATACCGTGACGCCGAGGATGGTCAGCTCGACGTAGTAGGCCTGCCAGAACGTCGACCCGTAGAACCGCGAGCGCCGGCCGTCATGGCCGTCGGAGGCGCGCGGCTTGCGCAGCTGCCGGATGACCATGAGCACGACGATGCCGACGAAGCCGCCGACGGCGAAGAGGTCGGTCACCCACTCGTAGGGCGGCCAGTGCCCGATGAGGGGCAGCTGGAACCCGGGGTCGACCAGCTGGCCGAACGCCGTGACGAGCGTGAGGAAGAGGACCCCGAACGAGATCATCGTGAACCAGTGGGCGACGGCCACCACGGGCAGACGGGACATGCGGGTATGCCCGAGGAACTCGCGCACCAGCGTCACCGTGCGCGCGCCCGGGCGGTCGGTGCGGTTCGTGGCCTGGCCGAGCCGGAAGGTGGCGACGAAGCGGTTCACCGTCTGGGTGAAGAGGGCGATGGCGCTCAGCGTCACCGCGAGGCACACGACCAGCGCGACGATCTGCAGGACGCTCATGCCTCGGGAGCATACTGGCGAGTAAGCGAGCGCTCACCGGACGGTGACGCGGCTCGCACCGCCCCCGCCGTCGTCAGGGCGGCTCGTCAGGGCAGCCTGTCGCCGCCGGGGCCGTTGCCCGTCATGTCGGCGTGCAGCCGGCCGTCGGTGCCGCGGTGGATCGTCTCGGGCAGGTGCTCGGTGCGGCCCGGGAGGTTGGTCTGGCGCATCTGCTGGCCGACGGCCTTGACCGCATCGCCGAGCTTCTCCGTGACGTAGGGGGCGGCCTGCTGCTTGACGGCGTCGGTCGCGGTGCCGACGCGGTCCTGCACCGGCTCGGACCGCCACAGCCGGGTCGCCTGGCCCTTGATCTGCTCGTAGCGCTTGCGCCCGGCCCGGGCCCCCAGCACGTATCCGACACCGGCTCCGACGACGAACGAGAGCTTTCCCATGACCGGCAACCCTAGTCCCCATCCGCCGGACCGGCCTGAGACGAACTTGCCAAGAGATAACCTGATCTTGGAATATGTATAACGAGATGTGAGTTCTCGATCCCCGAGCCCGTCCCCGACCGCAAAGGCAGACTCCCCGGTGCCCATCTACGACGACGTCACCGCACTGATCGGCAACACGCCCCTCGTGCGCATCAACCGGATCACCGACGGCGCGCAGGCCACGGTGGCGGCGAAGCTGGAGTTCTACAACCCCGCGAGCTCGGTCAAGGACCGCATCGGCGTCGCCATCGTCGACGCCGCGGAGGCGTCCGGGCAGCTGAAGCCCGGCGGCACGATCGTCGAGGCGACGTCCGGCAACACCGGCATCGCGCTGGCCATGGTCGGTGCGGCCCGCGGCTACAAAGTCGTCCTCACGATGCCCGAGTCGATGTCCAAGGAGCGCCGCGCCCTGCTGCGCGCGTTCGGCGCCGAGCTCGTCCTCACCGATCCCGCGCTGGGTATGAAGGGCGCGGTCGACAAGTCCGAGGAGATCGCCGCGGAGCGGCCCGGGTCGATCCTCGCCCGTCAGTTCGCCAACGAGGCCAACCCCGAGATCCACCGCAAGACCACGGCGGAGGAGATCTGGAAGGACACCGACGGCGAGGTCGACATCGTCGTCGCCGGCATCGGCACCGGAGGCACCATCACCGGGGTCGGCCAGGTGCTGAAGTCCCGCAAGCCCAGCGTGCAGATCATCGCCGTCGAGCCCAAGGAGTCGCCGATCCTCAACGGCGGCAAGCCCGGTCCGCACAAGATCCAGGGCATCGGGGCCAACTTCGTGCCCGAGATCCTCGACCGCGAGGTCTACGACGAGGTCATCGACGTCGACGCGGAGACGTCCGTCGTCTGGGCCCGTCGCGCCGCCACCGAGGAGGGCCTGCTGGTCGGGATCTCCTCCGGCGCCGCGCTCGCCGCCGCCGTCGAGGTCGCCCAGCGGCCCGCCAACGCCGGCAAGACGATCGTCGTCATCATCCCGAGCTTCGGCGAGCGCTACCTCTCGACGATCCTCTTCGAGGGCCTGGTCGACTGACGTATGCACGTCAAGCCTGAGCCGCGCCGGGCTCGGCGCCTCACCAGGGGACTGGGGCGCCGGGTCGCTGCGGTGCGCTCCGGCGTGCTCGGGACGCTGCTCGAGGACGTCGACGCGGCCATGGCCCGCGACCCCGCGGCGCAGTCCCGGCTGGAGACGGTGCTCGCCTCTCCCGGCCTGCACGCCGTGTGGTCCCACCGGCTCGCGCACTCGCTGTGGCAGCGCCCGGGCTACCGGCTCCCCGCGAAGCTGCTGTCGAACGCCACCCGCACGCTGACCGGTGTCGAGATCCATCCCGGCGCCACCATCGGGCGGCGCTTCTTCATCGACCACGGCATGGGCGTCGTCATCGGCGAGACCGCCGTGGTCGGCGACGACGTGATGATCTACCACGACGTCACGCTCGGCGGCCGCTCGCTGGCGCGGGTGAAGCGGCACCCCACCGTCGGCAACCGGGTCACCATCGGCACGGGCGCTCGGGTCCTCGGCGACATCACTCTCGGCGACGACAGCCAGATCGGCGCCAACTCCGTCGTCACCAAGGACGTGCCCAACGGCGCGGTCGCCGTCGGCATACCCGCCCAGATCCGCGAGCCCATCCCCGGACTTACGCCCGAAGAGCTGCTCGACGAGCACCCCGCCATCTGGATCTGAGCCGCCCCACGTGGGGTCAGCGGCTGCCGTCGGTCGGATCGGCGGCCGCCCAGGGCGAGCCGAAGCAGACGAATGGTGCCGGGTGGTCGACGTCCCCGTCGAGGGCCTCGGCCAGCGCGGTGGGTGAGTCGAACCCGTCGGCGAGCAGCCGGTGGTAGCGCAGCATCGTCTCGTAGGCGGTCGTGTCGTCCACCCGTGACACCGAGCTGACGACGCTGCGGGCGCCGATGCCGAGCAGCGCGGCCGTCAGCCCGAGCACCTCCCCGCCCGCTCGCGGCGTGGTGAGCCCCAGGTCGCAGGCGGACAGCACGACGTGCCCGGCGACGCGCTCGTCCGGCGGGATGTCGTAGGCGTAGAGCGGCCCGTCGGCCATGCGGATGCTCGAGAACAGCGGGTTGTCGTGGTTGTGCTGGCCGTGCGCGGCGATGTGGACGAGGTCGTTGCCGACCAGGGCCTGCGCGAGACCTGCGGCGCTGCCGTTCGTGCTGTCGGTGGCGGTCCCACTGGCCCAGCTGGCGGCAACCCCCTCGACCTCCGGCCCCGACAGCTGCAGCCCGGGGCCGGCCATGGCCGCCACGCGGGGTGAGGTGACCGGCGCGGACAGGCCGCGGCGCCAGCCGGTGCCGGAGAGGGCGACGGTGGTCGGGCGCCCCACCCGGCGGGGCAGGAGCGACCAGGGCGCCGTGCCCAGGGTGCGCGACGGCACGACGAGGAGGTTCGCGCTGCTGCCGACCGTGTCGGGCAGCAGCAGCCGGTCCAGCTTGTCGAGGTCGTGCGCGAGGGAGGCCGAGATGGCCCGCCGCAGGGCGTCCGGGAGCATCCGGCCGGCAAGTGCGTCGACATCCGCGCGCACCCGCGCCATGAGCGACGCCACATCGGCCCAGGCGCCGAGGGTGACCACCGCGGCGCGTCCGTCGCGCAGGCTGACCGCACCGAGCCGGTGGTCGAGGACGAAGTAGGAGACGACGTCGGTCATGCGCTCCTGCAGGGACGGCCGCAGCTCGGTGAGGGTGACGGAGCGCTCGGCCCGGCCCTCACCCTGCAGGGTCCACTCGCGCTCGCGGACCTCCCGCTCGAGGGCGCGCTGCCGTCGGCGGAGGTGCTCCACCGAGACTCCCGGCGGGGCGCCGCGGATGTCCTCGGCGGCGATCCGGAGGCGGGACACGAGGTCGGCCAGCTCGGGGTCGCGCGGCGGCGTCACCGCGGTGCGGCGGTGCGACATCGCCCGCCACCGTTCGAGGGAGTCGAAGACCGTGCGCGGCGACTGCGACGCCAGGGCGATCCGCAGGTCGAGCTCGGCCAGCCGGTTGCCGTGCACAGCCATCGCCGTACGCAGGTCGAGGCTGTGGTGGCGGGCCTGCCGGGCGGCCAGCGTCGACAGCCCCGTCCGCAGCTCCCGCCGGGCCGACGGCAGGTCGCCGGCCGCCCGCGCCACCCCCGCCCGGACCAGGTGCTGGTGGAGGCGCTCGCTCAACGGGTCCGTGGTGGACCGCCGCCCGACACCGTGGAGCAGGCTGACCGCCTCGTCGACGTGGCCCAGGGCGAGCTGCGCCTCGGCCGCGATGAGCGAGACCTCGCGGTCGCCCTGGTAGTCGTAGCGGGGCAGGCCGTCGGGGTCGCCCACCGCGGCCGCCTGGATCTCCCGGGCCACCCGCGCCGGACCGCCCTTGGCGTCGAGGTAGGCCTGCCAGCGGGTGAGGTCGGCCCGGGCCTGCCAGCCGATGCTCTGACGCCGCCGGAAGTCGCGGCGGGCACGGCCCGAGTGCGCCTTGGCCAGCTCCCAGTTGCCCTGGAGCAGGGCGACCTCCGCCCGCACCAGCTGGGCCTCCGCCCGGTCCTGGTTGGCGCGCGACCGCCGCAGGATCACGCTGACCTCCGCGAGCGACTCCTCCGCCTCGTCGAGCAGGCCGGCCTCCATGAGCACCCGGGCGCGGTCGAGCAGACCCGCCCGCGACACGTCGATGTCGAGGGCGTGGGCCTCGGCGAGGGTGGTCAGGGCGAGCGGCAGGTTGCCGGCGAGGTACTCGGCATACCCGAGGTTGTGCATGGCCTTGGACTCCAGGCGCGTGAGGCCGAGCGCGGCGGCCAGCTCGGCGCAGTGCTGGAGGTCCTGCCGGGCGGCCGCGAGGTTGCGGGAGTAGAGGTGGACGCTGCCCCGGTTGAGGAAGACCGAGGGGCGTTCCGTCGCGGCGAGGTGCTCGACGAGCTCGATGGCGGCGTCGAACTCGGGCAGGGACGCCGCCGTGCGCCCGCTGCGCACCAGGAGCAGGCCCCGCAGGTCGTGCACCAGGGCGACCGCGTCGAGGCCGCCACTGGCCTCGGCGGCCACCATCGCGGCGTCGAGGGCCACCTGACCCCGGTCGAGGCCGTGGACCTCGAACTCGGAGAAGGCGAGCGTGATGAGCAGCCGTGCCCGCAGGTGCAGCCGCCGGTCCTCGTCGCCGCCGTCGCCGGCGAGCCCGCGCACCCCGGGTGCACCGCGACGGGCCGGAGCCGCATCCAGCAGGTCGAGCTGGTGGAGGGCCCGCGCGACGATGGCCGCACCGCGCGCCGGACGTCCCCGGCTGTTCGCGTCCCGCGCGGCACCGCGTAGCTTCTCGATCTGCTCGAGCGAGCGTGCGGCTGCCGTGAGAGAACCTCCGTCAGATCTCGATGGCGGGCGTGATCACCGGGTGATCGCCCGATCCTCCGCCATTCTGCCGCAAGACCAGCTGGGCGAGGCCGTGAGCGACCTGCTCGAACACGAAGCGCCCGTCCTCGTCGGCGGTGGTGTGCAGCGTGACGTCGCCGATGCGCAGCTCGACGTCGAGCAGCGACCCGGGGGTGGCCCAGCCGTCCATCCGGACCCCGCCGCCCAGCAGGGGGGTGATCGTCACCATCGTCGTCAGGGTCTCGCTCGTGAACGTCACGGTCTGGGCCCGCAGGACGTCGTCGGTGCGCGCGCCGGCGAGCTCGGGCACGGACTCGCGCTGCAGCCGGGCGACCTCGGCCTCGAGGTCGTCGAGGGTGATCGCGAACTTCACCCGGTCGAGCAGGCTCGGCGGCACGGGGTCACCGACCTCGTAGACCCGGCGCAGGGTGGCGAGGGCGCGCAGGTCGCCGTCGTCGATGGGCTCGGCTGCGAGCCGCTCCAGCTCGGCGAGCTGTCGGGACTGGTCGTCGGTCATGAGATCCCCCAGTGTGGGTCGGCGTCGAGCAGGAGGCGGAGCTTGGCGAGGCAGCGCCCGCGGGTGGGGCCGATGCTGCCGACGGGCATACCGAGGGCCTGGGCGACCGTGGCGTAGTCCGGACGGTCGGAGAAGGCCACCACGCGCAGCAGGCTCTTGCAGCGGTCCGACAGCGACTCGATGTGGCGCCAGAGGACCCGTCCCTCGACCGAGGCCAGGGCCGCGCTCTCGGGCCCGTCCATCGTCGTGTCGGCCAGGTCGGTGTCGTCGTCGGTCTCGGGCATGGACTGCACCCGGCGGGCGTCCTTGACGACCCGCCAGCTCTCCCGCTTCGCGGTGATGATGAGCCACGCCAGCACGGCGCGGGGGTCCTGGATGTTGTCGGCGTGGTGCACCAGCCGGAGCCACGTCGTCTGCACGACGTCCTCCGCCTGGTCGTGCCCGACCCGCTGGGCCCGGACGGTATGCCAGAGCAGCGGGGTCACGAGGTCGACGAGCTCGGAGAGCCGCAGCCGGTCACCGCCCTGGTAGGCCGCGAACGCGGCTCCGGCGCGGCTCGCCAGTGTCTCCACCGGCAGGTCCGACGAGGTCATGGTCGACTCCATCCCACTTCGGCCTTGACCGCCCGCCACCCTCGGGTGACGGCGCTCTTGGCGTCGATTGCGTCCAGGGTGCCCCCCGAGAACATCCTGTCGGCAAGCTGCCCGGCGAGATAGGGGGCGGAGAACGACGTGCCGCTCCACAGCCCGAACCCGCTCTTGAAGTCGTCGGGGTCGATGTCCTCGCCGAGGCGGGTGCGCCGGCGCGGCTCGAGGCCCCCGTCGAAGGTCGTGGGGAAGGTGCTGATGACCGCGGCCCCGGGCCGGCGGCAGCTGACCCAGTCGCCGTCGTTGGAGAAGAGGGCGACGGTGCCGTTGGGGTTCAGCGCTCCGACGCTGACGAGCGGTACCGCTCCGCGCTTGGCCCCCTGGCCGCCGGCCGGCGCCAGGCCGGCCGGGAACATCGGGTTGGTCGTCGAGTCGTTGCCGGCCGAGGCGACCACGCAGACGCCGAGCCGACCGAGCTGCTCGAGCGTGCGCGCGAGGGCCGAGGTGTAGAGCACGTCCTCGGGCGACTCGTGGTAGTACCCCAGCGACAGGGACATGACGTCGATGGTCTCGTCGGGGCGCCCCAGCAGCTGGGCCTGGGCCTGCCGCACGAGCAGCTGGTTGAGGGCGATGGTCAGCTGGTGCTCGTCGACGACGCCGTCGCTCGGCATGACCCGGACGGCGAGCACCTTCGCGTCGGGGCAGACCTGCCGGATGATCCCGGCGATGAAGGTGCCGTGCCCGGAGTCCTTGTCGAGACCGCCGCCCAGGGGGTCGTTGACCACACCGGTGAGCTCGGGGTCGGGGTTGTCCGGTCCGAGGCCGATGTGCTGGCCGTTGACGCTCGCCCCCAGCGTGACCCAGGGCTCGGTGAGCCAGGGGTGCTCGCCGAGGCCGGTGTCGAGGACGGCGACGACCGGGCGGCGGGTCCGGGCCTCGCCCGGTGTCGGGGCCGGCGGGTGGCCGAGGAACGCCAGGGGGGCCCGGCCGCGCAGGGCTCCGCTGCTCTCGCTCGGGCCGTCGAACAGCGGGTTGCCCTCGAAGTACGCCGGTCCGTCGAAGAGCGGGCTGCCCTCGAGGGCAGGGCCGTCGAAGAGGGGGTTGCCGGTGATGCCGCCGCTCGGGGCGGTGAGGTGAACGAGGTGGTTCAGGCCCACCGTGTAGTCCTGCGGGGTGTCGCCCACGTTCTCGCGATAGCGGCGCAGCACCTCCCAGGCGTCGGCGGGGGTGCCCTTGTCGCGGTCGGGGGCCAGGCGCATACGGCGCACCCACATCGACGACGCGAGGGCGCCGAGGGCGGCGTCGCCGAGCCGCTCGACGTAGGCGTCCGGCTCCTCCGACCGGGTGCCGATGGCGTGCTTGGTGGCGCGGGCGGCGTCCACGAGCGCCTCCATCGCGCTGGTCGACCCGCCCTGCACGAGCAGCTGGTCGGCGACGTAGGCGGTGGGCAGCAGCGGCCGGTCGCGGAAGGTGCCGGCCTTCGAGGGGTCGAGGACCCGCCCGCCGCGGCGTCCGAGCACCGCGGGAGGCAGCGGTATGCGGCCGCGAACGGCCCGCCGGGACGCCGGGGGCGGCGGTGTCGTCGGCGTCATCGGCGTCGGTGACGGCGTGCGGCTCTCGGTCATGTGGCTGGTCCTCGGTCGGTGCGGGTGAGCGGGGGCGGCGGGGGCCGGGCCCGGTGGCGGTTCGCTCGCATGGAGGCGCGAGGGGCCGTGGTGATACCGCCGCGCCCAGGATGGCGGGTCCATCGGGGACTCGCCCGCGAACGGGCCCGAAAAAGACCTCGGTGGGAGGTATCAGCCGCCCGGTGACCCGCTCTGTACCGGTGTCAGCCCGGAGCGGGGGCTCCGGAGCGGACACCCTGCGTCGCAGGGGGCGACGCGTCAACAGGGGATACGAGGCCGGCGGGCCACCAACCGACGCACCGAGAGGTGCGGGCCCGCCGGTCTCTCCCCGTCGTCAGCGCCCTGGACGCCTCAGCGCCCTGAGCGCCTCGGTCGCCTCGTCGGCTCAGTGCACGGCGACGCGCGCGGCCGCGTCGGTTAAGGGGTCGAAGGTCACCGCGACGGAGCCGTCGAACGGGTTGTAGAGCGCCATGACCACGGTCACGCCCATAGCGATGACGACCGCCCAGCCGACGATGAGGTAGGGCCTTCGGATCTTCACGGCGAGCATGCCCACCGTGGCGGCGGACAGGCATCCCGTCATGATGAGCAGCTGGAGCACCACCGGAGGCAGGCCGCGGCGCGCGACCGCGTTGAGCTCGGCCTGGTACTGCGCGAGCTGCAGCACCTGGCTCTGCAGGGTCCGCAGCGACGTGGCGTCGGTGCCCGCCGGAGGGGCCGCGACGAGGTCGTGCACGTCGCTCTGCAGCTTCTCGAGCTCCTTGAAGGACGGCATCTCGGGCACCTCCTCCCGCGCGAGGACGACGCTGTCGCGCTGGGCGATGGCGTTGAGGTAGGCGACAAGGTCGTCGCTGATCCGCTGGTCGTCGGGGCGGTCCAGCGTGCTGCCGACGAGGAGCGCCGTCTGCTGCGCCTGGGCGCCGAGCTTCTCGACCGACGACTGCGCGGAGGACATCGTGGTCCACGTGATCGACACGGCGAAGCCCACGAGGAAGGCCAGGGTGGCCCCCACCGGGCCGTTGAGGGAGCCGGCCAGCTCGGACACCTCCTCCTGCCGCTCCTCGCTCGAGAACCGCGAGAGCAGCTTGCGCGATCCGAACATCACCACGAGGAACAGCGCGCCGAACGTCGCCAGCACCGACCAGGTGGGCCAGGAGGCGATGTCGGCTAGCACACTCGAACGCTAGCCGCCTTTACCGGGCGTCGACAGCACATCTCGCGGTCACTCCGCAGTCGACGTCGTGGCCACCGCGCGCCACACTGGTCCCCACCGTCCCTGGAGAAGGCCGAGGAGCTGCGCCATGACCGGACTCGTCGCCACCGCGACCACCAGCATCGAGGCCACGAAGGAGGCGGTGTGGACGGCCCTCACCGACCCCGACGAGGTCATGGTCTGGTTCTTCGGCACGGACCAGCGCAGCGACTGGAAGCCCGGGAGCCCCATCACGTGGACCGGTGAGTGGGACGGCAAGCCCTACGAGGACAAGGGCGAGGTGGTCGCCGTCGACGAGCCGAACCGGTTCGAGGTCACGCACTGGAGCCCGCTGACGGGCACGCCGGACGTGCCGGAGAGCTACCACACCCTCGTCTACACGCTGCGCGATGCCGAGGGCGGCACCGAGGTCTCGATCACCCAGGACAACAACGCCGACCAGGCCGAGGCCGACCGCAACGCCGACTCCTGGACCCAGCTCCTCGGGGCGCTGAAGCAGCACGTCGAAGGGTCCTGACCCGGCGAGGCCCCGTGCGAGACTTCTCCCGCCGGCCGGCCACCGCGAGGTTGCCGCGTCGCCGGCACACCAGGAGGGCTCGCATAGTGGCCTAGTGCGGCGGTCTTGAAAACCGCTATGGGTAACTCCCATCGTGGGTTCGAATCCCACGCCCTCCGCTCCTGCGTCACGTCACGCGGTGCTGACCCTCCTTGCGGTCGAGCAGGCTGGGGCCGAACCGGACCCCGTCGGCGTCGACCGACGTCACCTCGGCCGCCGACGCCTCGATGGCCCCCCACGGCGTCGTCAGCCCCCAGGGCAGGAAGTGCCCCGAGTGCGCCGGGACCCGGAGCGAGCCTCCGCCGAACGCCTCTCCCCGCTCCCGCACGGTGACCGTCGCCGCGTAGCCCGTGGGGTTGATGACGTGCAGCATCCGGTCGCCCGCCGGTGACGCCGTCGTCGTCACGACCACCCCCGGCACGTCGCAGTCGACCCGCAGCCCGGGGTCCGCTCCCAGCCGAGAGGCGGCAGCCGCGAAGAACGGGGGCATCGACGGCAGCTCGGCCGAGAGCAGGACGACCCGACCGCTACCGACCCGAGCCTCCACCCCGCATACCCGGCCGTCGACGTCGACGAGCACCGGTGTGGCGTCTCCGGGTTCGAGCTCCTGGAGCCATCCCACCCGCGTCTCGGGGATGAGGTCCGCCCAGTCGCGACCGCGCACCGAGGGGAACGAGTGGCTGCCGTCGCGCACGGTCCGACCGACCCCCACCCCCATGGCCTCGAGCAGCACCGAGCAGGGACGCCCCTCGAGGTCGCGCTGCGGAGCAGGACCGAGCAGCAGCAGGCCCCCACCCGCGGCGACGTGGGCGGCGAGGCGCTCCTGCACCGGCCGGTCGAGGTGCATCCCTGCCGCCAGCGCAACCACCGAGGGCAGCCGGGTCTGTGGGTCCTGGAGGTCGACGGCACCGAACCTGTAGTGCGCGAAGAGCAGCGACCGCCACAGGGCCTTGCGCTGGCCCGGACCACGGTGCGCGGCCAGGTCGTCGACGATGGCGGTCATCGCCGCCGACCCCGGGTGGTGGTACTCCGTCATGAAGGCGTCCAGGACGAGACCCACGGCGAGGTCGTCGTGCTCCTCGTCCATGTCGGCCAGCCAGCGGGCGTTCGCGGCCACCGCGCGACAGGTCCGGGCCGTGGGGTCGAAGGTCAGCCCCCGCTCCCCCAGGGGCCCGATCGGTGCGGCCGTCCCGTGGCGCTCGCCGGTGAAGCTGATCCGCTCGTTGCCGTCGCCGACGGGCTCGTCGAGCGGCGGGTTCACCCCACCGGCCAGGAGGTAGTAGTTGACGAGCCGGTTGCCCTGGGCCACGCACAGCCGGGTCTTCAGCTCGGTCGTCGAGGCGTCGTAGAGCCGCTCCAGACCGCCGCCGTAGTCACCGGTGCCGGCCTCGAACTCCAGTGACGTCAGCGGCTGGTCGGCGTCGTTGACCGCCATGAGGCAGGCGTTGACGAAGTGCATGTCGGTGGTCGTGTCGGGGCTCATGTCGCCGAGGTAGTGGTCCGACCCGGCGACGACGCCGGGCACCCCGGCGTAGGTCTCGACGAGCTGGCTGATGCCGATGGCCAGCGGGACGCCGTTGCCGCCCTCGGTGCCGTGCACGTTGACGAGCAGGGGGATGCCGTCGATCCCGTGGGCCCGCGCCATCGCGGTCAGCGCCCGGGTGTAGCCGGCGAAGCGGCCGCGCATGAAGCGCCCGAGGTCGACCCGGAGGGCGGCGGCCCACTGTTCTTCCGGGGACTCGACGGCCGACCGCCAGGCCCGATCGCCGACCGGGTAGCGCTCGGACACCGCTCCCTCGTAGCGCTCCTCGACCCAGCTGCGGAAGTCCGCGAGCAGGCGGTCGGAGAGGTCAGGGGAGTTGCTGACCCACGCCAGCATCCCGATCTCGTTGTCGAGCTGCAGCGCGATGACGTTGCCGCCCGACGGTTCCAGGCGTTCGGCGAGCAGGGGGAGCACCGCGGCATACCAGCGTCCGACCTCCTCGAGGAAGGCCGGGGCGAGGTAGTCGACCGTATGCGTCGGAGCCGGCCGGCCGTCCCAGCCGGTGGGGACGATCTCGGGGTGCTCGGCGTAGACCCGGTAGGGGATGCCCTCGTTCTTCAGCTCGGCCATGACGAACGGGCCCGGTCGGGCGACGAACCACAGGCCCTGGTCGCGGCACAGGTCGACGAACGCCGCGACGTCACGCTCCGGTCGGGTGCGACCCGTGACGTCGATCTCGCCGTCGGCCGTCTCGTGCCAGAGCCATGGGATGTAGGACGCGATGGCGGTGCACCCGACCTCCTTCGCCTGGGCGACCCGGTCGGCCCACTCGTCACGGGGGACCCGGAAGTAGTGCACCTCGCCCGCCAGGACGAGGACGGGCTCACCGTCGATGACGATGCGGCGCGAGCGGATCTCGACCACGGCCGGTCCTAGTCGGTGAGGGTGACGCGGGCGCGGGTGCCGTAGGCGGCGTTGGGCCCGACGATGACGTCGACCTCCCCGGGGTCGACCCGCCACTGCATCTCGCGGTCGTAGTAGCCGAACATCTCGGCGGTGACCTTGAAGGTGACCGTCGCCGTCCCGCCCGGCTCGATGTCGACCGTCTGCCAGTCGGCGAGCTCGACGATGGGCCGGGTCACGGCCGCGACGTGGTCGCGCAGGTAGAGCTGCACCACCTCGCGGCCAGGACGGCTGCCGGTGTTGGTGACCTCGATGGTGGCCTTGAGCGATCCCGACCCCACCGGCATGGCGTGGCGGCTGAGGCTCAGCTCGCCGTACTCGAAGGTCGTGTAGGTGAGCCCGTAGCCGAAGGTGAGCTCGGGGAAGACGAGCGCGTTGAGGTAGCGCCCCAGCTTGCGGTCGTCGTCACGGTTGACCCGCCGGCCCGTGGGCCGTTCGAGCGAGCTCGACGGGATGTGACCGACGCTGCGCGGGAACGTCATCGGGAGGCGCCCGCTCGGCGAGGTCCTCCCCAGCAGCAGGTCGGCGACCGCCGGGCCCGCCTCGACCCCCGGGTGCCAGGCGACGACCACCGCGCTGGCCAGTTCGAGCACCCGCCCGAGCTCCAGCGGCCGCCCCGTGAACACGACGACGACGAGCGGCTTCCCGATCGCCGCCATCTCCTCGAGCACCTCCATCTGCCCCGCGGGCAGCTTGAGCGTGCTGATGCACCGGTCCTCGCCCGAACGCGACCGGTGCTCGCCCACGAGGGCGACGGTGACGTCGCTGTCGCGCACCATCGAGACGCCCAGGTCGCTGAAGCGGCCGTCCGACACGATGAGGTCCGCCGCCGGGATGCGGTCCCGGAACGCGGCGGCGGGGGAGGCGACGTCCTCGCCCTTGCCGTCGAGCACCCAGGTGCCGAGCAGCGCGTCACCCTCCTCCACAAAGGGTCCGGTGAGATGGATGCGGCCGACGTTCTCGTGCAGCGGCAGGATCCCGTCGTTCTTGATGAGGACCATCGAGGCGGTGGCCGCCTCGCGGGCCAGGGCCCGGGCCGAGCGGCCGGGGGCGTCCACGGAATGGCCCTCCGGTGTGTAGGGCCGCTCGAAGATCCCGGTGCGCATCTTCATGCGCAGGACGCGGCGGACGGCGTCGTCGACCATCTCCAGCGGCACCTCGCCCGAGTCCACGAGGTCGGGCAGGTAGCGACCGTAGGACCCTGAGACCATGTCGAGGTCCAGCCCGGCGAGCATCGCCTGCCGGGCCGCGTCGCGCAGGTCCTCGGCGACGCCCTGCACGACGAGCTGGCCGACGCCGTTCCAGTCGGCGACGACGACGCCGTCGAAACCCCACTCGTCCTTGAGCACCTCCCGCAGCAGCCGGCGGTGCGCGTGCATCGGCACGCCGTCGATGTCGTTGAAGGCGGCCATGACCGAGGCAACACCCTGCTCGACGGCGGCGTGGAACGGGCGCAGGTGCAGGTTGCGCAGCGTGTTCTCGCCGACGGTCACGGTGTCGTAGTCCCGGCCCCCCTGCACCATGCCGTAGCCGCAGAAGTGCTTGGCGCAGGCGGCGATCGAGCCGGCCCGGCCCTGGTGGTTCGCATCGCCCTGGAACCCCTCGACCATGGCGGCGGCGAGGCGGCCCGCCAGCACCGGGGACTCGCCGAGCGACTCGGCCACCCGACCCCAGCGCGGCTCCTCGGAGACGTCCATCATCGGCGCGAACGTCCAGGCCACGCCGTCGTAGGAGGCCTCCTGGGCGGCGAGGTGGCAGCAGCGGCGGGCGAGGTCCTCGTCCCACGCCGCCGAGAGCCCCAGCGGGATGGGGAAGACGGTGCGGTGGCCGTGGATGACGTCGCGGCCGAAGAGCACCGGGATGCCGAGCCGGGACTCGTCGACGGCCACCCGCTGGCACTCGTTGATGGCGGTGACCATGAGGCCCTCGTCACGGACGTTGCCTCCCGTGGCCCCGCTCGCGTAGAGGCTGGCCCCGACCCCGCCGCGCAGCAGCTGCTCGCGGTCGCGCACCGGCTGCACGTTGGCGCTCATGTGCAGCTGGCCGGCCTTCTCCACCAGCGTCATCTCCCCGAGTAGCAGGTCGACCCGCTTCTCGATGTCGAGCCTGGCGTCGAGCCAGGTGCGCTCGGTGGCCTTGGCTGCGCCCATCAGGAGACCTCCACGTCGATCCGGGCCGCCTCGGGTCCGAGGAGGTTGCGCAGCTCGTCAGCCTGCACGCTGAGTCCGCCCATGCGGTAGCGGTTCTCCAGCCGCCGGTCGGGCAGCTTCTTCCCGTCCACGGTGATGCGGGTGGCGCCGTAGCCGGCGCCGCGCACGCTGTAGGCCACCTCGACAGTGCGCCCGAAGAGCCGGACCTGCGCAACGAGACCATCGAGCGCCGGTGACAGCACGGGGTCGATCTCGACGACGTCGGCGCGCTCACGGATGCCGAGCAGGCACTCGCGCACCAGTCGGAGGTAGAGGCCCGGGCCGGACGAGTAGACGCGCCAGCCCCCTTCGAGCGCGACAGTGCCGGCGGCCACCTGCGCGTAGTCGCGCCCGGCCGTCTCCCGGTCGTGGAACGCGGCGTCGGAGGAGGAGAAGTACGTCGTCGACTGCCGGGGCCGGGCCGGGCCGACCCGCTCGGGCATACCGACGGGGTTGACCCGGGCCAGTGCCGCCAGGAGGCCGGGCCCGTCGCCCACCCGGGCCAGTGCCTCGGCGTAGCGCAGGTGCGCGTGGGTGTACATGATGCCGATCTCGCGGCCGAAGAAGGTGCTGGCCTCGGCCCGCTGGAAGATCTCCATCGGTCCGCCGTGGTACGCCGCGGGCCGGTCGAACAGCCGCACGCCGTCCGGCCCGGTGAGGTGCGTGTGGATGAGGGCGAGGTGGTGGTGCGCCTCCTCGGGCGTCAGCAGGTCGGCCGACACGGCGTGGATCATCGGCAGCACCGAGTAGGTGAGGCCGGTGCGGCGGTCGCGGGGGTGGATGAGGTGCTCCACGACGGCGCCGTTCTCGACCCGCCCGTAGCCCGAGAGGACGTCGTCGACCAGCAGGGACTCCCGCATCGCCGCGACGCCCTCGTCGGCGATGCGCCGGGCCCGGTCGGCCACGGCGGCGCCGCGCGCGCCGCCCGACGGCAGGCCCTCGAGGCCGGCGGCCAGGGTGCGCAGGGCATGGGCCTGCAGCGTCACCGTCCACGTCGAGCAGAGGGCGGCGGCCAGGGCCGGGTCGGCGGGCTGGAGGCTGTCGTTCCAGTCGCCGTGTCCGTAGGCCGGAAGCGTCGTCCCCGGGATCCGCGACGCTTCGACGAGGTCGAGCGCCCGTTCCAGGTGGTCGAGCAGTGAGCGCGGCTCCGTGGCGTGGCCGTCGGCCACCATCGGCTCCGCCTGGGCGAGCAGGGTGTCGTCGCCAGTGACGACGAGGTAGTCGCCGATGGCCAGCAGCGGCCAGTAGACGACGTCGCCGTGGGCGTCCGAGACCCGCCACGCCCGGTGTCGGGCGTAGAAGTCGAAGGCCTGCGGCCAGTCACCGCGGGCGTGCTGGGCGCGCAAGAGGCGGACCACGACGTCGCGCAGCGCCTCGTGCTCGCCGAGCGCCACGAGCAGCCCCACCGGCCCCTGGCTGACGTCGCGGGTACCCCACCCACCGCCGGTGTACTGCTCCAGACCGCGCGGTGACAGGTAGTGGACGAGGGCGTCGTGAGCGAACCACGGCAGCACCGCGTCGAGCCGGGCGACCTCGAGGCCCACGGGGCCGCCGGCCGCCGGCGCCCCGGCCGGCAGCCGCAGCCGCAGCCGCTCGCCGACCTCGGCCCAGAACGGGGCGGTCTCCCGGGCTCCGACGGGGAGGGCCGGTGCATCGGCGCCGTCCTCGTCCGACACGAGCCGCGGGCGCAAGGTCAGCGACCAGCGGGTCACGGGATCGGTCGTCAGGGTGACCCACGGCAGGTCCCGCGGCCGGCCGTCGGTGAAGAGCGGCTCGTCCCGCCGCACCTGCGTTTTGGTGTGACCGCTCCACGACAGCGCGACTTTGGCGCCCGGATACATCTGCTCGCGGGCGCTGCCGGCGGGCGGGGTGAGCTCGACACCGTCGTCGGTGGGCCGGAGGCCGGGGGGCTGGGGCGCCGCACCGTCGTCGTCGCCCAGCGCCACGTGGAGGGCCACCAGCAGGCGGCAGGGCGGCCCGTCGACGACGCGCACCTCGAGGCCGACGGCGTGGTCGTCGGCGGGGGCGGACGACGTGACCTCGATCGTCACGTCGTCGCTGCGGTACCACCAGCGGCACCGGTCGGGGGCCACCGACCAGGCCGAGGGCATACCCAGCAGGCGCCAGTCGTCGGGGCGGTCGGCCGGCGCGACGAAAACGCGCGTTCCGTAGGCGCGGAAGAGGTCGAGGTACGAGCGCCGCAACGACAGCACCGAGCCGAGGGCCACGTGGCCCTGCGTCACCTGCGAGTGGAACCCGCCGCGCATCCACGTCGTCGTCGTCACCGACCGCTCGTCGGGCGTCAGCGCCGAGCCGGTGCGCATGACGTGCCCGTGGGGGCGCAGCACGGCCCGCTCCTTGGCGGCCGAGACGACGTGGGTGGTGTGGCCGGCGAACCCGGAGAGCCAGGTGCCGTCCACCTGCTCGGGGTGCTCGGTGACGACCCACCCGTCGGGCCCGTCCGGAAGGGCGTCCCGCTCCGTCGCCGACAGGTCGTGCACGGCCAGATCGGGGGCGCGGGCGAAGAGCGAGGCGTGGGGCGGGCCCTCGAGGTCCGCGGCCCTGTCGTCGCTGCCGGTCGCCGGCTGGGCGGCGGGGTCCGACAACGCGGTATGAGCGTGGCGAGCGTCCGCCGGCGACGTCGCCTCCGGATGGTCGCCGAGGACGAGCCCGTAGAACCCCGTCTCGAGGCTCTCCCCGGGTCGCAGGGTGGTCACGGGGGTCTGCAGCCCGACGAGGGTGTGCTCGTGCTGCCAGCGCGCGGCCGGCAGGTCGTCCGGAAGACGGCCCGCCGGTCCGGCTGCCGGGTCACCGTCGCGGCGCAGCTGCAGGGCGTCGGTGGACCACCGGTCGGCGACCCCGAGACAGCCCACCAGCGCCCACGGGGCCCGCTCCCCGGGCATGTTCTGGCGCACCGCCACGGCCACGCCGTGGTCGGGGACGTCGACGCGCGTGAGGTCGAGGTACTGGCTCACGTAGAGCTCGTTGGTGCGCACCGCGCCGTAGGGCGCGAGGGCCACGTCCTGGGTGTGGACGACGTCGACCTCGACGTCGACGGCACCGGTGTTGGTGACGCGCGCCGACCAGAACCACGCCGCGCAGTCCTGCGCCAGCCGGAACCCCGCGGTGATGTCGAGGTCCTTCCAGGCGCGGGAGACCGTCACGCCGGAGGCGTCGACGACCACCCCGGAGGCGTGTTGTCCGAAGAGTGAGACGGATGAGGACGAGTCCGCATCGCGGAGACGCACGACCAGACCGGCCAGGCCGTCCTCCACCTCGGACGCCGGGTACTGAAGGACGCTGAGCCCGTCGACGGACAGACCCCTGAGCGCACCGCCAGACGTCAGATCCGCCCGCGTTCCAGCGCCGTTCGTGAGGGTCGACGACGGCGCGGGTCGTCGAGCCGTCGGCAGTGACGTCTCCACGGGCTCACCAAACCACAGTCGGTGTGGGGCGGGAAGTGGCGCGCCCCCGCCGACCGCCTCGTCTCGATGGGCGAGACGACCCGGAAGTCACGGTCGGGTGTCACGTCTTGCGTAAACCCCGTGGGGGCGCTTGTCTGTCCTCAACGGGAAGTCGCGCCTGCGTCGCGATGAGGTGCCTGGTGTCATCCGAGCCGCAAAGGAGCGGTCATGTCGTTGAGGAAGACCATCGTCGTCGGGGGTGCAGCCGCGTCCCTGCTCGCTCTGGCGGCATGCGGAGGGACCGCGGGAGGTGGCGTCAGCGGGTCGGGCGGCACGGCCGCCAGCTCGGGCATGATCGCCCAGCTCTCCTTCCCGTCCGAGGCCGACTCGTCGGTGGGCGGGCTGGTGAACTACAACCCCCTGTCGCCGAAGCCGCTCACGACGAACTGGATCTACGAGCCGCTCATCGTCCGCAACAACCTGACGTGCACGGAGACCCCGTGGCTGGCGACCAAGGCCACGTGGGAGGGCGCCACGAAGCTGACGTTCGACATCCGCGACGGCGTGAAGTGGAGCGACGGGCAGGCCTTCACCGCCAAGGACGTCGCGTTCACGTTCAACCTCGGCAAGACCTACAAGGCGGCTGACAAGGCCGGCGTGTGGAACGACACCTTCGGCGCCCCGGCCACCTCGGTCGAGGCGAACGGCAACCAGGTCGTGATGACCTTCAGCGGGAACGCCGCCGGAAAGTACGAGGGGATCATCAGCACGAAGATCCTTCCGGAGCACCTCTACGGCAGCGTGGGCGATCCCAGCCAGTACGTCGACAAGACCCCCGCCGGCACCGGCCCGTTCAAGGTCGACTCCTACAACGGCCGCCGCCTGACGCTCGCGCGACGCGACGACTACTGGCAGGCCGACAAGATCAAGGTCCAGAAGCTCATCCTCGAGGGCACCTACGACGCGTCGCAGGCCGCGCTGAAGCTGCGCTCCGGTGAGCTCGACGCGTACTGGGGCGAGATCCCCAACCCCCAGAAGACCTTCGTCGAGTCCGACCCGAAGAACAACCACTTCTGGTACGCGCCCAACGGCTCCACCGTGCTGACGACCAACGTCACCAAGGCCCCGTTCTCCGACGCCAAGTTCCGCGAGGCGCTGTCCTACGTCATGGACAAGGACTCGATGTCCACCAAGGCGACCTACGGGATCATGAAGGCCGCCAGCCAGACGGGCCTGAAGCTGCCCTACCAGCAGGACCTGCTGCCGTCCTCGCTCGCCAGCCAGAACACCGTCCTGCCCTACGACGTGGCCAAGGCCAAGCAGCTGCTCGACGCCGCGGGCTACAAGGCCGGCGCCGACGGCAAGCGCACCAACCCCGACGGCTCGCCCCTGGCGGTGACCTTCTCGGTGCAGGCCGGGTTCATCGACTACCAGGCGATCGCCGACGTCGTCGCGACCGGGCTGAACGCTGCCGGCGTCGACACCAAGGTCGTCGCCTCCGCCCCCGACTCGGTCGACGGCCAGAAGAAGACCGGCGACTTCCAGATGCTCTTCGAGTTCCTCTACGGCGGCTGCGACGTCGCCCGCGGGCTCGGGGCCAAGCTCTCGAGCCAGCAGATCCCCACGCAGACCGACATCCTGCCCAACGTCGAGCGCTGGAACGACCCGACGACGCAGGCGACGATCACCAAGCTGGGTCAGTCGGTCGACAAGAGCGAGCAGAAGACCCTGACCGGCGACCTCGTCAACACGATGATGACGAAGTACCCCGTGACGCCGCTGATCTACGCCCCGTCGCGGATCATCTACCGCACCGACAAGGCGGTCGGCTGGCCCAGCGAGCAGGACCCCTACGGCAACCCGTCAGACGACCGGCTGCTCATCATCACCCACCTGACGCCCGCGTCGAAGTGACACCGACCTCGGTGGAGCGGGGCGCGAGCCACGGACCGGCGGTGCGGGGCCGGTGAAGTACTTCGCCCGCAAGTTCGGGTTCTTCCTGGCCACGCTGTGGGCCGTCATCACCCTGAACTTCCTCATCCCCCGACTGCAGCCGGGCGACCCGGCGACCAAGATGGTGCAGCGGCTCGCCGGCAAGGACGCCGCGCTCGACCCCGCCCAGGTGCAGGCGATGCGCGCCATGCTCGGCACGCCTGACGGGTCGCTGTTCTCGCAGTACCTCGGGTACCTCAACGAGCTGTTCCACGGCAACTTCGGGCTGTCCTACACGTACTACCCCTACAAGGTGACCGAGGTCATCGGGCAGGGGCTCTGGTGGACCGTCGTCCTCGTGACGGTGACCCAGGTCCTGTCCTTCGTCATCGGCGTGGTGCTCGGGGCGTATGCCGCGTGGCGCCGCAACACGAAGTTCGACAGCACCGTGACCCTCGGCTCGACGTTCGTCGGCACGATGCAGCCGTTCTGGATCGCCCTGCTCCTGCTCTACGTCCTCGGCTACACGGCGGGAGTCTTCCCCACCTCCGGGGGCTACTCGACCTCGACGGTGGGGCTCAACGGCCCCTTCATCCGGGACGCGTTCCAGCACTCGGTGCTGCCGGCGTTGGCGCTGCTCATCGTCACGCCGATCGGCTGGGTGCTGGGCATGCGCAACACGATGATCATGAACCTCGGCGAGGACTACATCCGGCTGGCCAAGGCCAAGGGCCTGTCCGACCGGGCGGTCGCGCTGCGGTATGCCGCGCGCAACGCCCTGTTGCCCAGCGTCACCGGCTTCGCGCTCGCCCTGGGTGGCGTCCTCGGCGGCGCCATCCTCGTCGAGACCGTCTTCGACTATCCCGGTCTCGGGCGGCTCATGGGCGAGGCCGTCAACAACAAGGACTACCCGCTGCTCCAGGCCCTGCTGCTGCTCACGACGACGGGCGTCCTCATCGCGAACCTCATCGCCGACCTGTTGTACGGCGTGCTCGACCCACGTGCCAGGAGGGCAGAGGGATGACCTCGTCACCGATCGACGTGATGGCGGAGGGCGACCCGGGTCAGGAGCGGGCCACCGAGGAGGTCATCGGCGCGACCGACCAGCCGGAGCGCTGGTACCAGATCATCTGGGGCACGAAGAAGGCCCGCGTGGGCATCTTCATCGTGGGCTTCTTCGTGCTGCTCGCGATCTTCGCCCCCCTCATCGCCCCCCACGACCCGACGGACTCGAGCTTCGCCCCGCTGGCCGGGCCGAGCGGGACGAACTGGCTCGGCACGACGACCTCCGGCCAGGACATCGCCTCCCAGCTCATCTACGGCACCCGGGTGTCGCTGCTCGTCGGACTGTTCGGAGGCCTGCTGGCGACAGCGATCGCGCTCCTGGTGGGGATGATCTCCGGCTATGCGGAGGGCACGCTCCTCGACGACATCCTGTCGTTCTTCACCAACGTCGCCCTCGTCATCCCGGCCCTGCCGCTCATCATCACGCTGGTGGCCTACGCCGACGTGCGGGGCGTCGGGCTCATCGTCTTCGTCATCGCGATCACGTCCTGGGCGGGCGCCGCTCGCGCCAAGCGGGCGCAGATCATCACGCTGCGCAACCGCGACTTCGTGACGGCGGCCAAGTTCGCCGGCGAGGGGACCTTCCGCATCGTCTTCCGCGAGATCATGCCCAACATGACCTCCCTCGTGGCGGCATCCTTCGTCGGGGCCGCCACCGGGGCCATCGGCGCGGAGGCGGGCCTCTCCGCCCTCGGTCTCGGTGACACCCAGAACGTCTCGTGGGGCACGATGCTCTACCAGTCCAACGCGCAGGGGGCCATCGCCCAGGGGCTGTTCATCTGGGTGTTCGCGCCGGGTCTCGTCCTCGCCATCCTCATGACGGGTCTGACCTTCATCAACTTCGGTGTCGACCTGCTGAGCAACCCCCACCTCCGGGAGGACTGACATGTCGATGCTCGAGGTCAAGAACCTGTCCGTGCGCTACGAGCCCAAACGCAACAAGGCACTCACGGCGGTCGACGACGTGTCGTTCACCCTCGACGAGGGTGAGTTCGTCGGGCTCATCGGCGAGTCCGGGAGCGGGAAGACGACGCTGGCGACGGCGCTGCTCCGCCTGCTCCAGAAGCCCGGGCGGATCAGCGACGGCCAGATCCTCTTCGAGGGCACCGACATCACCCACCTGCACGAGGACCAGCTGCGGGCGATGCGGTGGCGCGACATCGCCACGGTGTTCCAGAGCTCGATGAACTCGCTGAACCCCGTGGCCCGGATCGAGGCCCAGTTCCGCGACGCCATCGAGGCCCACACCTCGCTGCGGGGCGACAAGGTCTCGCGCCGCGTCGAGGAGCTCTTCGACACCGTGCGCATCGACCCGAAGTTCATCTCCTCGTTCCCCCACGAGCTCTCGGGGGGCATGAAGCAGCGGGTCAACCTCGCGCTGGCCCTGGCCGACGACCCGAAGTTCATCCTCCTCGACGAGCCCACCACCGGACTCGACGTCGTCGTGCAGCACGAGATCCTCGAGAACGTGCGGCGTCTCCAGCGGGAGAACGGCTTCGCGGTCCTCTTCATCAGCCACGACATCGGCACCGTGCTCGACCTCTCCGACCGCATCCTCGTCATGTACGCCGGCCGCGTCGTCGAGGCGCAGGGCGCCACGTCGTTGCTGCGCGACCCCATGCACCCCTACTCGAAGGGCCTCCTGGGCTCGTACGGTGACCCGCGCGCGGAGACGGTGCGCATCACCTACGTGCCGGGTCGGCCGCCGGACCTCACCAACCGGCCCGACGGATGCTCGTTCGCCCCGCGGTGCCCCGAGAAGATCGCGCGCTGCACCACGCTCGACCCACCCCTGACGGAGCTCGACGGTGGACAGGTGGCCTGCCACGTCGCGGTCCTGCAGCGGAAGGGTGGCGAGGGGTCAGAGGAGGTCGGCGAGCGCATCCGGACGTTCGCCGGGCCCCAGTTCGTCAAGACCGCCGAGGACTCGAAGGACGCGCTGCGCGGCGAGGTGCTGCTCACGGTCGAGGACGTGTCGAAGGTCTTCGAGCGTCGTCGGGGCTTCACGGTGACCAAGACCGAGGCGGTCACCGGCGCGAGCTTCACGCTGCGCAAGGGCGAGGTCTCCGCGCTCGTCGGCCAGAGCGGCAGCGGGAAGTCGACCCTGGCCCGGATGATCACCGGAGTGGACAGCCCGACGAGCGGGAAGATCATCTTCCACACCTCCGAGGGCGACCGAGAGGTATCGACATTCAAGGGCCGGGCCCTGCGCGACTACCGGTCGCACGTGCAGATGGTCTTCCAGGACCCGTACTCCTCGCTCAACCCCGCGCTGACCCTCGGCTACGCCATCTCCCGCCCGCTGGCCAACTACCGCAAGCTCAAGGGCGCCGCGCTCACCGAACGGGTCAAGGAGCTGCTGGAGACCGTCGCCCTCACCCCGGCGGAGCGGTACATCAACCGCTACGCCTACGAGCTCTCCGGCGGTCAGCGGCAGCGCGTCGTCATCGCCCGGGCCCTCGCCGTGGAGCCCGATCTCATCGTGGCCGACGAGCCCATCTCCAGTCTCGACGTCTCGATCCGGGCCGAGATCCTCGAGCTGCTCAACAACCTCGTGCAGAACAGCGACATGGGCATCCTCTACATCACCCACGACCTGCTCAGTGCCCGGATGCTCTCCGACGAGGTCATCGTCCTCAACCACGGCAAGGTGGTCGAGCAGGGACCGTCGCTCCAGGTGATCCGCAACCCCCAGGACCCCTACACGCGCACCCTCCTGGAGGCGGTCCCGAACCCGTTCGACAACGACCTGCCGCCGCAGGACGCCCCCGTGGGCTACCAGAAGCCGGGTGACAGCATGGCGGGGTGACCCCCTTCGTCACCCCCCTCGTGATGTCGTCGCCGGCCCCGCTGATCCTGCGGGGCCGGCGCTTCGATGCGTCCCGCCCGGCGGTCATGGCCATCGTCAACCGCACGCCGGACTCGTTCTTCGCCGGCAACCGTCATGCCGACCTCGGCTCCGCCCTCGACGCGCTCGCCGCGGCGATGGACGAGGGTGCCGACATCGTCGACGTGGGCGGGGTGCGGGCGGGGCAGCAGGGCCCCGCGGTGTCGGCGGACGAGGAGCTGCACCGGGTGCTGCCGTTCCTGGAGGCGGCCCGGTCGCGCTACCCCGACGTCGTGCTGAGCCTCGACACGTGGCGGTCCGCGGTCGCCGTCTCCGCGGCGCCGGTGGGCCTCGACCTCGTCAACGACACCTGGGCCGGGCACGACCCCGACCTCGTCCACGTCGCCGCGCAATGCGGGGCCGGGGTGGTCGTCTCGCATACCGGAGGACTGCCGCCGCGCACCGACCCGGTGGACGTCACCTACGGCCCCGACCCGCTGGACGTCGTCCGCGACGTCCTGCGCACGCTGGCGGCCGGCGCCGAGAAGGCCCTGGCCGCAGGCGTACCCGCGTCGAGCGTGCTCGTCGACCCCACCCTCGACTTCGGCAAGACGACCGCCCACTCGCTCGAGGTGCTGCGGCATACCGCCGACGTCGTGGCTCTGGGCTTCCCTGTGCTGCAGGCGATCTCACGCAAGGACTTCGTCGGCGAGAGCCTCGGGCTCGAGGCTCCCGAACGTCTGGAGGGGAGCCTGGGCGCCACCGCCGTCGCCGCATGGCTCGGCGCCACCGTGTTCCGCACCCACGACGTGCGCGCCACCCGCCGCCTGGTCGACATGGTGGCGACGGTCCGCGGCGACCGGGCCCCGCGACGGGCGGAGCGCGGGGTGCCGCGAGCGACCTGAGAGCGGCGCGCGACCACCTTTCGGGCCTACCGAAAACGGATGGTTGCGACCCCTCCACGAGCGGAATCTGCGTGCTAGGTTTCTCCCGGTTGCAGTTGCAGTTCCTCGTTCGTCGACGACGCCGGCCCGCTGCAGAACGTTGTGGCGGGTCTTGCTTTATCCGGCGTCGCCCCGGGTCGAGGGCGTGTCCCGCTAGGGGTCGACGGCAGCCGGACGTGTACGCAGTGTCCACGTCCTTGGTCAGACAGAAAGAAGTAGTCACCCCATGGCTCAGGGCACCGTTAAGTGGTTCAACGCCGAGAAGGGTTTCGGATTCATTGCGCAGGACGGCGGCGGTCCCGACGTCTTCGTGCACTACTCCGCGATCCAGTCCAACGGCTACCGCTCCCTCGATGAGGCGCAGCGGGTCGAGTTCGAGGTCACCCAGGGACCCAAGGGTCCGCAGGCGGACGCAGTCCGTCCCATCTGACCTTCGCGCCGACCCGCGAGGTCGGCGTCGTGACAGGCCCTCGGACTCCGGTCCGGGGGCCTGTTCCGCGTCCTGCCGGGATGGCGGCCGTGTCGGTCTGCGGGCGGTCAGCAGGCGGTGCGCACGTCGACCGCCGCGTTGACGGTGGACGACGTCGTCGAGCTGCTGGGCGTGGGCGCCTTGGTCGTGCTCGTGCTGGTGCCGGTGGGCGTGGGGGCGGTCGAGGCCGACGTGGTGGGTCTCGGGGTCGCCGGCGCCGAGATGGACTCCTGCACCAGGCGCCGGATCTTGGCGTAGTCCGGGTTGGCCGGCTTGAGGTTGTCGAGGCTGAACGTCAGCGACGTGATGGAGCCCTTCTGGATCCGCTGGACCAGCTCGACCCAGGCCGGGAGCTGCGAGACCTGGAGGTCGGTCGACACGTTGTTCTTGGCCACGCGGGCCAGGTCGGGGTACTTGCTCAGCATCGTCACCGGGTTGACCTGGTCGATGAGCGCACCGACCAGGCAGCGCTGACGTCGCTGACGGGAGAAGTCGTCGGTGGTGATCCGGGACCGGGCGTACCAGAGCGCCTGGAGGCCGTCGAGCTTCTGGACGCCGGGCTCGAGCCAGCCGAGGTTGTCGCGCACCACGCCTCCGACGAGGTGCCCGTCCATGGGTAGGCGCTCGGTGACATTGATCGTGACACCCCCCATCGCCTCGACGAGCTGCGAGAAGCCGGCCAGGTCGATGACGGTGGAGTAGTCGACATGGAGACCCGTGACCTCGCCGACGACGTCGCGGATGGACGACAGGCCGGGGTTGGGGTTGTTCTTGAACAGGCCCTTGTTCTCCTCGGCCAGGGCCCAGATCGCGTTGATGAGGCACTCGTCGCCGGGCTTGGCGTTCGGGCAGTAGTACCCGTTGGGGTAGAGCGCGTGCAGCGGGTTGCTGGCGGGGATGGGCGCGTGCTCGAGGCTGCGGGGGATGCTGATGAGCACCGCCGCCCCGGTCTGCGGGTCGATGCTCACCTCGACCATGGAGTCGGTGCGCACGCCGATGCGGTCGTCGCCGGCGTCGGAGCCGATGAGCAGCAGGTTGACCCGCTTGACTCCGTCCCAGGGGTCGGACGCCTGGGCGTCCGGTGTCGCGGTCTGCTCGACCGACGGCGTGAGGGCGCCCATGGCGGGCCCGGTGAACACGGTGCTGACGACGTCGCGCTGGATCAGCGAGTAGCGCACGATCTGGACCATCGGGAGGACGACCAGCAGGCAGACGAAGGCCGTGAAGAGCCGGAGCCCCACTCGCGTCTGGGGGTCGGCTTCCACGGGCGCGGTGTCGCGGTGGGTGAGGATGATGGAGAACACCCAGACCAGGGCGGCGACCGTGGCGAGACCGGCCACCGTGAGGAGCGCGTCGGGGCGCACCGCCACGTTCAGGGCCGTCGAGACGGCCCCCTTCGCCACGACGAAGAAGGTGCCGGCCAGGACCATCGCGGCGAGGACGCCGAGCATGATGAAGCCGAGGCGGCGGTACCGCGTACCGAGCAGTCCGGCGCCGGGCACGATGGCCAGAGCGGTGTAGAGCAGCGATCGGCGACGCTGGCGGCGGACGGCCTGGAGCCGGCGCGTTCGGGCACCGACAGGGTCCCCGCCCGGCTCGTCCGTGGCCATGCCCACCTTCCCGCACGGAAATCGTCCCTCGGCGCGGGAGCATACCTGCCGTTCCTAGGCCTTCGTGCTCTCGACGGCCGGGCGCGCGGAAAGGTTCCCGGAGGGCTCGGGGCGGCCGTGGGTCGGGGCGGTTTGGGTTGCGGAGACGGCCACGGGTAACCTGTGCTGGCTTGTCGCCGGAACGGCTCCCTGCGGGGGCCGCCACGGTCGGCCGGCGAGCTGGAGGCGTCGCATAGTGGCCTAGTGCGCCCGCCTGCTAAGCGGGTTGGGGATAACACCCCTCGCGGGTTCAAATCCCGCCGCCTCCGCTCCGCGCCACGACACCCCCGGACCTGGCTGGTCCGGGGGTGTCGTGCTGGTGGGATCGGTGCGGACGGCCGGCGCCGGGCCGCTCAGGTACGGGCCCGGAAGATCCAGGTCCGCATCGCGGCGAACCGGACCACCGTCGACACCGCGTTGGCGGCCGCCACCACGGCCACGGTGGCGGCCGTGGACGCGTGGGGCCACCCGGTGGTCAGCAGGGCGAGCGCCCCGCTCGACAGCGCCCAGGTGAGGGCGAAGACGACCAGGGACTGCAGGTGATGGCGAGCCATCCCCTCGCCGCCGCGGACCCCGAACGTCCAGGCCCGGTTCGCCGCCGTGTTGGCGACCGTGGAGACGGTCAGACCGACGAGGTTGGCGAGCTGGGCACCGAGCGGGGCGTGCAGCACCGCGAGGAGCGCGAGGTTGAGCACGGTGCTCCCGGTGCCGATGACCGCGAACCGGGCCAGCTGGCTGCGCAGCGGGTGGTGGAGCACGGCGCCGTCCGCGGACGGGACGGTGAGGGTGGCCACCGCCATGTCACACCGTCGCCACGGTGGAGGTGGCGCCCGACGTACCCGTCGTCACCGGCTGGGTGAGGTCGTAGAACGTCGACCCGCCGATGGTCACGGCCTTGAAGCTCTGCTGCACCCAGGCCGAGATCTGCGCCGAGGCGTTGCTCCCGCCGCTCTGGTTCCCGCCCATGCCGCCGCCGGCGAGGAAGTAGTGGATCTTCCCCTCCTGCACGTACGCCTGGAACTGGGCCAGCGTCGGCGACGGGTCGCTGCCGTTGAACCCGCCGATGGCCATGACCGGCAGCTGGGTCCCCAGCTGGAGGCCGGCGGCGTTCTGCGAGCCGATGGCGGCGGCGACCCAGGTGTACCGGTCGGCGTTCGACGACAGGGCCGAGACCACGGCCGTGCTGGGCGCGGCGGCGTCGAGCAGTCCGCCCATCCCGCCGGCTCCGCCGCGGGTTCCGGTGGCGCCACCCGGCAGACCGCCGGGGGCCGTGCCCGTGGTCCCGCCCGGAGCGGTGCCGGTCGCCGCGTTCCCGGCCGCCCGGCATCCCGCCGCGAGCGCCACCGGGGCCGCCCGTGCCTCCGGCCACCGTCGGTCCGGCGTCGACGATCGAGCCCGAGTGGCCCGTCGAGACCGTCTGAACCGAGTAGGCCGCGGGGCCGAGGAGCGCGGCGAACAGGGCCGCACCGACGACGAACGGCACCGCGCGCCGGTGCATCCGGCTGACCACGAGGAACCCGAAGGCCGCCGCGAGGCCGACCGCCAGGACCACGATGCGCAGCCACGAGTTCCACTCGGTGGTGCGTGAGAGCAGGACGAAGCCCCACACGGCGGTGGCGGCGGTGGCCACGGCCAGGGCGATCGAGCCGACCGCCCGGTCACGGTGCTCCCACGCCTCGGCCGCGCCCATGCCGACGAGCGCGGCGATGGCGGGGGCTAGGGCGATCGTGTAGTACGCGTGGAAGATGCCGGCCATGAGCGAGAAGGTCAGCAGGGTGACGACGAGCCAGGCGCCCCAGGCGAGGTAGGCCGCGCGGCGGGCGTCGGTGCGCGGGGTGCGACCGCGGAGGTAGAGACCGACCGCGAGGAGGATCAGCGCAGCGGGGATGAGCCAGGAGATCTGGCCGCCGATCTCGGAGTTGAACATCCGGCCGAGGCCGGTGGCGCCCCAGTTGCCGCCGGTGCCGCCGCCGCCGCCGCCGACCGAGCCGGTCTCGTTGCCCGTGATGCGGCCGAGGCCGTTGTAGCCGAAGGTCAGCTCGAGGAACGAGTTGGTCTGCGAGCCGCCCACGTAGGGACGCAGGTTGGCCGGCAGCAGCTCGACGACGGCGACCCACCAGCCGGCGGAGACGACGATCGCGAGGCCGCCGAGGAGGGCGTGGACGATGCGCTTGCGCAGGGTGGTGTGGGCGGCGACGAGGTAGGCCAGGGCGAAGCCGGGCACGACGAGGAACGCCTGCAGGGTCTTGGTGAGGAAGGCCAGGCCGATGAAGACCCCGACGGCGATGAACCACTTCGGCGACGCCTTCTCGATGGACTTCAGGGTCGCCCAGGCGCCGAGCACCATGAGGAGCGTCAGGAGGGCGTCGGGGTTGTTGAAGCGGAACATGAGTACGGCGACGGGCGTCAGCGCGAGGACCGCGCCGGCGATGAGGCCGGCCGCGGCGCCGAAGCTCTTGCGCACCGTGGCGTAGAGGATCCCGACGCTGGCGACGCCCATGAGCACCTGGGGGAGCAGGATCGCGAACGAGTTGAGGCCGAGCAGCTTGACCGACAGCGCCATCACCCAGAGGGAGGCCGGGGGCTTGTCGACGGTGATCGAGTTGCCCGCGTCGGAGGAGCCGAAGAAGAAGGCCTCGAGGTTGGCCGAGCCGGCCTGGACGGCGGCGGAGTAGAACGAGTTCGCCCAGCCGCTGGCGGTGAGGTTGTAGAGGTAGAACGCCGCCGTGGCGACGAGGAGGCCGATGAGGGCGGGACGGGCCCAGGTGGGGTCGTCCGACGACCCCCGCCACACCCGCTGCGCCCAGCCGGCGGGGCGGCCGGTGGCGTTCGACGTGGTGGGAGCGGAGGGCGGGGGCGACACGTCTGCAGCCGAACGGGAGAGGGTGGTCGTGTTCATGGGGACGACGATGCCGACGCCGCCTATGCGGTTCCTGTGCCGTCGCCAGCACCTCGCGATGAGCCCTGCCGCCCTGCGCCCGGGCGCCTGGATCTGCCCATTAGGAGCGGCGGTGACGTTTCGCCACAGCAGGAGCGCCCGTCACGGAAATGCGTGACGGGCGCTCCTCTTGTCGGCGGCGTTGCCCCGAAACCGTGACCGGCGCTCCCAATAGGTGGAATCGGGGTTTGCGCGAGCGGACCTACGGCGGGGCCGGGGTCAGGCGGGGAGGAGGACGCTGAAGGTCGTGTCTCCGGGCCGGCTGTCGAGCTCGACGGTGCCGCCGTGGGCCTGGGCGACCGCGGCGACGATGGACAGGCCCAGACCCGTGCTGCCGGCTGCGCGGTTGCGTGAGGTGTCGCCGCGGGCGAACCGCTGGAAGACGTTGGGCTGTAGCTCCTGCGGTACGCCGGGACCGTTGTCGCGCACGGTGATCCGCACCCGGTCGGCGTCGGGGGCGAGGCTGGTGCGCACGACGGTGCCGGGGGCGGTATGCGTCCGGGCGTTCGCCAGCAGGTTGGCCACGATCTGGTGCAGGCGGGCCGGGTCACCCTGCACCTCGAGCGGCTCGTCCGGGAGGTCGAGCTGCCAGACGTGGTCGGGCGAGGCCGCGTGCGCGTCGCTGACCGCGTTGACGACCATCTCGGTGAGGTCCACCGGCTCGCAGTCGAGCGGCCGGCCCGCGTCGAGCCGGGCCAGCAGGAGCAGGTCGTCGACGAGCGACGACATCCGCATCGCCTCCGACTCCACGCGACCGATCGCGTGCACGACCGTCGGGGGCACCGGCTCCCGCTCGCGGCGGGTCAGCTCGGCGTAGCCGCGGATCGAGGCGAGCGGGGTCCGCAGCTCGTGGCTGGCGTCGGCGACGAACTGGCGCACCCGCTCCTCGCTCTTCTGGCGGGCGTTGAGGGCTCCGTCGATGTGGTCGAGCATCTCGTTGAGCGCCGCGCCGACCTGACCCACCTCGGTACGGGTGTCGGTGTCCTGGGCGGGTACGCGCTCGGCGATGTCGACCTGGCCGGCCGACAGCGGGAGGTGGGCGACGCGGGTCGCGGTGGCCGCCACGCGGTGGAGGGGACGCAGGTTGCGGCGGACCAGCCAGGTGCCGGCCAGCCCCACCAGCACGAGGCCACCGAGCACGCCGGAGAGGCCGATGACGATCATCCGGCCGACAGTGCGGTCCTCCGGCCCCGTCGGGAGCCCGCTGACGACGGTGAGCTGAGTGACCCCGTCGGCCGTCTGGAAGAGCCCCTGGGCGGACATGACCCGGTACTGGCCGAGCGTGCCGCCCAGATCGATGTTCACCGGCGTGCTGCCGACCCCGGCCGCCGAGATCTGGGCCAGCTGTGCGTCGGTGAGGGCGACGCGCGCGTTGTTCGCGTCGGAGGCGATCCCTTGGGTCACGGAGCCGAAGACGGCGAAGAGGCCTTCGTTGCCGGGACCGCGACCGCGTCCGTTGGAGTCCGGGGTGGGGCCCTGGTTGCCGCCGCCGTAACGCTGGACCGAGCTACGCAGCTGGCTGTCGATCTGGTCGTAGAGGTAGCCCCGGAGCGCGAACACCGTGGCTGCGCCGCTGGCGAGCGTGACCACGGTGAAGAGGGCGAGCATCGACGCGACGAGCTTGCTGCGTAGCGTCCAGGAGGCCGGGGAACGGACGGCCGACAGCACCGAGGACCGTCCGGCCGGGACGCCTACCGGCGCCGATGGCAGCACGGCCGCTGCGGGCTCGGCCGCCGGGAGGCCCGGGCCCGACCGGGTGGGGTCGTCCGCGGGTGGGCGGTCGGTCGCGGTGCGCTCGTCAGCTCGCGGGCTTGAGGACATACCCCACGCCTCGCATCGTGTGGATCATCGGCTCCCGGCCCGCGTCGATCTTCTTGCGCAGGTAGGAGATGTAGAGCTCGACGACGTTGGCCTGACCGCCGAAGTCGTAGTTCCACACCCGGTCGAGGATCTGCGCCTTGGACAGGACCCGCTTGGGGTTGCGCATGAGGTAGCGGAGCAGCTCGAACTCGGTGGCCGTGAGCTGGATCTGCGTGCCGCCTCGGGTCACCTCGTGGCTGTCCTCGTCGAGTGTGAGGTCGCCGACGCTGATGAGGGAGTCCTCGTCGTCGGCCGCGATGACCGCCGTGCGGCGCATGAGGGCGCGGAGGCGGGCGACGACCTCCTCGAGGCTGAACGGCTTGGTGACATAGTCGTCACCGCCCGCCGTCAGCCCGGCGATGCGGTCCTCCACGGCGTCGCGCGCCGTCAGGAACAGCACGGGGATGCGCTGGTTGTGCTCCCGCATCCGGCGCAGCACCTCGAGCCCGTCCATGTCGGGGAGCATCATGTCGAGCGCCACGGCGTCGGGCTCGAACTCGCGGGCGGCCCGGACGGCGGCCATGCCACTGCCGGCCGAGCGCACCTCCCAGCCCTCGTAGCGCAGCGCCATGCTGAGCAGCTCGGTGAGGTTGTGCTCGTCGTCGACGACGAGGACCCGTGGGGCGGTGCCATCGGGACGCTGCAGCTTCTGAGCGCGGGTGGAGGTCGTGTTCACAGGAGAGACCTTCCTCGGGGAGTCTTGGCGTGCCGTATGCCGATGCTATGGCTTCCCTGTGGACGCTCTGTGGTGCTCGGCCCAGCGTCATCGGCGCACGGTGTGGACCCGCCAGCGGGTCGATACGTGAGCCACAGGCCCAGCACAGGGAGCGGGCCGACAGTGACGCGGTGACCGTGCAACGCCGCGACCCCGCAGACCCCGCAGACCCAGATCAGCCAGCCCCAGCGCCGACGACCGTGAGCTGGCCGGCCCCGCCGCAGGACGCCGTCTACCAGGACGCGCCGTATGCGCCGCCCCCCGTCCCGGCGGCCGTCGCCCCTGCGCGCTGGAGCGGCCGACGCACGGCGGCTGTCGCCGCCCTCGCCCTCGCCCTCACCAGCGCGGGCGCCCTCGCAGCCGCCGCGGCCACGCCCAGCGGCATCGCGGGCCCCACCGAGCAACGCGGTGGGCCGGGTGGGTTCGGTGGGCCCGGTGGCGCACCGGGCTTCCAGGGCCGACAGCAGGGTCAGCAGGGCGCGCAGGGCGTCCAGCCCGGCGCCGGCACCCAGCAGCAGCCAGGGACCGGCGTGCCCGGCCAGGGGCGCAGCCACCGCTGACGAGCCCTTAGGCAGCTCGCCCGAGGCAGAACCTGACTCTGAGGCATACCCCTGCTAGGCTTATCGCGGTTGCAGTGACAGTTCCTCGTTCGACGAAGACCGGCCCGCCATCAGCGGGCCTTTCTTTTTGGGTGTGGGCTTTTCTCCCGACGCCCGTTGGGGTCATCGCAGTCACGAGGTCCGCGGCAGTCGCGGGCCGACGAGCTCCAACTAGAAAGAGTGACACCCATGGCACAAGGCACCGTGAAGTGGTTCAACGCCGAGAAGGGCTTCGGCTTCATCGAGCAGGATGGTGGCGGCCCGGACGTGTTCGTCCACTACTCCGCCATCGAGACCAACGGCTACCGTTCCCTCGACGACGCCCAGCGCGTCCAGTTCGAGATCACGCAGGGCCCCAAGGGCCCGCAGGCCGAGAAGGTCACCACGATCTGATCGTCTGACCCACGCACGCGGCCCCCGACCTTCCGGTCGGGGGCCGCGTCGCGTCCGGGGCCGGACGTCGCGTCGGGGTCAGTCCAGACCGAGCCGCACCTTGAGCCCGTCGAGCTCGACCCGCAGCTGGGTCGGGAGGGTGTCACCGAGCCGGTCGAACCACTCCTCGATCTGCGGCACCTCGGCCCGCCACTCCTCCGGGTCGACGGCGAGCGCCGCCTCCAGCTCCTGCGGCGTCAGGGCCAGGCCGTCGGTGTCGAGCGACTCCGGCGTCGGCACGTGGCCGATCGGGGTCTCCACCGCGGCGGCCGTGCCCTCGAGGCGCTCGACGGCCCACTTGAGCACGCGGGCGTTCTCGCCGAACCCCGGCCACAGGAACCCGCCGTCGTCGGACCGGCGGAACCAGTTGACGTAGAAGATCTTCGGCAGCAGGGCGGCGTCCGCGCCCTTGCCGACGTCGACCCAGTGCTGCACGTAGTCGCCGGCGTCGTAGCCGATGAACGGCAGCATGGCCATCGGGTCGCGGCGCACGACGCCGACCTCACCCGTGGCGGCCGCGGTGGTCTCCGACGAGAGGGTCGCGCCCATGAAGACGCCGTGCCCCCAGTCGCGCGACTCGGTCACGAGCGGCACCGTCGTGCGCCGGCGCCCGCCGAAGAAGATGGCCGAGATCGGCACGCCGTTCGGGTCGTCGTACTCGGGGGCGAGGATGGGGCACTGGCGGATCGGCGTGCAGTAGCGGCTGTTGGCGTGGGAGCTCAGCTCTCCGGCTGCGCCGCGCTCCGGGGTCCAGTCCTCGCCCGTCCACGACGTGGCGTGGGCCGGCTCGTTCTCCAGGCCCTCCCACCAGACGTCGCCGTCGTCGGTGAGGGCCACGTTGGTGAAGACCGAGCCGCCCTGCTCGATGGTGCGCATCGCGTTGGGGTTGGTCTGCTCGTTGGTGCCGGGGGCGACGCCGAAGAAGCCGAACTCGGGGTTCACGGCATACAGCCGGCCGTCCTCGCCGAAGCGCATCCACGCGATGTCGTCACCGAGGGTCTCGACGCGCCACCCCGGGATCGTCGGTGCGAGCATGGCGAGGTTGGTCTTGCCGCACGCACTCGGGAAGGCGGCGGCGACGAAGTAGGTCTGCTGCTGCGGCGACGTCAGCTTGAGGATGAGCATGTGCTCGGCGAGCCAGCCCTCGTCGCGGGCCATCGCACTGGCGATCCGCAGGGCGTAGCACTTCTTGCCCAGCAGGGCGTTGCCGCCGTAGCCCGACCCGTAGGACCAGATCGTCCGCTCCTCGGGGAACTGCACGATGTACTTCTCGTCGTTGCACGGCCAGGGCACGTCCGGCTGCCCCGGTTGCAGTGGCGCCCCGACGGAGTGCAGCGCGGGCACGAAGTCGGCCCGCAGCTCCTCCATCCGCCGCAGCACGCTGACGCCGCAGCGCGACATGACGCGCATGGAGACGACGACGTAGGCGCTGTCGGTGATCTCGACCCCGAACATCGGGTGCGGCGAGGAGAGATGGCCCATGACGAACGGGATGACGTACATCGTGCGGCCGGTCATGCAGCCGGCGTAGAGGCCGCGCATCAGGTCCTTCATCTCCTGCGGGTCCATCCAGTGGTTCGTCGGGCCAGCGTCCTTCTCCTCCCGCGAGCAGATGAAGGTGCGGTCCTCGACCCGGGCCACGTCGTTCGGCGTCGAGCGCGCGTAGAAGCTGTTGGGCTTCTTCGCCGGGTCCAGCCGCGTGAACGTGCCGGTGGCGACGAGGCCGTCGGTGAGGCGCGTCCACTCCTGGTCGGAGCCGGTCACCCAGACGACGTCGTCCGGGGTGGTGAGGGCGGCGACCTCGTCGACCCAGGCCTGGAGCCGGTCGTGGGTGGTGCCACCGACGAGCCGGTCGGTGCTGTGCGTCGTCTCTGCCGTCATCCGGTCCGCCTTCGCTGTCCACATGCTGGTACGCCCGTGGGGTCACGCTAGCGGCGGCCGGGCCGCTCCCCGGGCCCCTTGGGCCCCCCGGTCGGTGAGTCCGGTCACATCCGGTGGCGCCCCGGTCGGGTTGCTGCAAGCCGGTGTCCGACGCGTCAGAAACCCACTGCAAGAACCGGTATGCGCCTCGGCGAGGCCAGGGGGCGGCCCGGGCGCGGGTCAGTCGTGGAGCAGCAGGGCGAGAGCCCGCGCCTGCGCCGCGACGGCGTCCGGATGCGTCCACAGGGCGAGGTGAGTGCCGGTCTCGAGCACCAGGAGCTCCGCCCCGGGCACCCGCTCGGCGGCCCGCCGGCCGTGGGCGATGTCGACGTCGGCGTCGGCGTCACCGTGGACGACGAGCGTCGGGACGGTGACCGACTCGAGGTCCAGGGACCCGATGGCGGCGAACTGGTCGAGGTCGTTGTGGAACCCCTCACGGCGGGCTCCGCCCCGCCCCACGGTCGGCCCCAGGTCGAGCACGAAGGCCCGCTTCTGCGGGTCGGCGAACACCTCGTCGACCCGCTGGGCCAGCTGTCGTCGGGTGAGGGTCCCCTCGGCCGCCAGCGCACCGGAGATGAAGTGCCGGGGCTGGTGGGTGGCCAGCACCCGCAGGAGCCACTCCCCGGCCGCCGTCGTCAGCAGGAGCTGTTCGGGCAGGCTGACCGGCGGGATCCGGTAGGACCCGCTGAGGGCGGCGAACGCGACGAGCGAGGTCACCCGGCCGGGATGGCGGACGGCCATCCGGTAGCCCAGCGGGCCGGCGCCGGACCACGCGAGCAGGCCGGCGCGCTCGAGGCCGAGCTCGTCCATGAGGGCGACCACGAGGTCGGCCTGGTCGTCGGGCGTCTCGCACCCGCGGAGGGGGGTGCCCAGGTAGCCGGGGCGGGAGAGCACGACGGCGGCCACCTCGTCGCGGGGCAGGAACCGGGACATCACCTCGGCCGCGTCGATGCCGCCCGGGCTGCCGTGGAGCACGATGACCGGTGTGCCGCGGCCCAGCACCGCGTACTCGACGGGGCCCCGGCTCGTCCGGGCGACCTGCGGGTCGAGCGGGTGGGCGTGGGAGGACGCTCGCCCTGCTGACGTGCCGCTCATGGGTCCTCCTGGTGGGGCGGTCCGCCGATTTCCTGGCGACGGCGGGCGCAAGGTAGTCTGGCGCGTCGTCGCCGGGATCGGACCGCTACGCGGTTCCTTTGTCCGGCGGTGCGCGCCCGTAGCTCAACGGATAGAGCATCTGACTACGGATCAGAAGGTTGGGGGTTCGAATCCCTTCGGGCGCACCTACAACACCGGGTCTGACCTGCGCAAACGTCTTAACTTCGAAACGGCTTCCGTGCTGTGTCGTCCGGCCGGTGCTGGGAAGTTTCCTACAGGCTCTTCCTACAACACCTGGTCAGATGCGCAGGCTTCTTCACACATTGCCGGCCGCGGTCAGGGCCAGGCGAGGCGCGTGAGCCCGGGGCGCCGGTACGCATGGGCTTCTAACGTCCGGCTTGGCGTCGATCCTGGGGTCGTGGGTCGGAGAAGTACCGTCGGGTGCGGGACAGACTTATTGGTCAGAAGCGTCTCTGACATGGTCGGGATAGGATCGGACGTCCCAGATCTTCCAATCCCAGTTCTTTCCCGGGCGGGCGCGCCAGCCTCAGACTTCTTCTCCCCCTGAGACCGCTCCATTCGTCAAGCCTCCTCATCAGGGTCTTCCGGGGAGCGCTCAGCGTCGAGACCGCCTCCGAGGGCCTTATGTGCGCGGTCCGTGTTAGGCGCCCGAGGCCATCTAGGCGGCGAGGAAGGGGTCTGTCCGACGATCGGTGTAACTGGCTGTCATTGTCTGGTGTTGAGAGGTTCTCGACGAGGGCTGCCGTGGCGAGCCCGTGCCAGCCTCGCTGCCACCAGGGTCAGAAGAGAGGACCCCCTCAGGGCCTATTCCCGCGGCACTCGCATCCAGTCCCGTCGGTGGCGTCGTGGTCCGGCCACATAGAACGCACCAAGGTTCGTGTCAACGGCCAGGTTGAGGCTACCGCCACCGCGGCCTCTGGTGCGGTGCACCCTGGGCTCTGAGGCGTCGCCATGCGATTGCGGATATGGTGCTGACAAGGTTGCCGCTATCGGGTCGCCGCCGCGATCTGGATCAGGGTTGGTTGGGAGGTGCGGTGTCGCTGGAACCTGAGAGTAGACGAAGGGCGCGGGCCCTCTTCGGCGATCCCGCGCCTGCCGCCGTGTCGTCATTGACCAGCGTGCCAGCCCGGTAGCTGTATCTCCCTCTAGCTGGGCTGGCCCTCGTTTCGCGGAGCCGTGCATGCCTAGTCAACCGTTCCGGCCCTCGGTGCCGGGTGTGTCCGTGTCCACCGCCGACGCGCTTCGGCGCCGGAGCGCCTCCCGTAATGAGCGGATCACGCTCGGTCGGGAGGTGCGCGAGGCGATCGTGTCGGTGGCGGGGTTGATCGGCACCCCGGTGCGGGCTCAGACCGGCGCGGAGGTGGGGCGTCTGGTCGATGTGGTGGCCCGGTTGTACAGCGATGAGCGGTACCCACCGGTGACGGGGTTGGTGGTGCGGGTTGGTCGGCGCCGGGCGTTTTTGAACGCCTCGGCGATCGCCGGTGTCCGCCACGGCGGGGTGGTACTGCGCAGCGCGCGGCTGGACCTGCGGGACTTCGTTCGCCGGCCAGGGGAGGTGCTACTGGCTCGGGACGTACTCGACCATCAGCTGGTCGACGTCGACGGGGTCCAGGTGATCAGGGCGTCTGACTTGTTCTTGGCCTGGGTCGGCGACCGGGCGTTGCTGGTCGGGGTGGACGTGAGCGTGCAGTCGCTGTTGCGCCGGCTCGGGCCTAGGCGGTTCCGCCGCCGGCCCACCCCGGACAGGGTCATCGACTGGGATGCGGTGGCCCCGTTTAGTGAACACTCCACTGACGGGCCGGCGACCGTGCAGCTGCGGGCCAGTCAGCAGGCGCTGCACCGGTTGCGTCCGGGCGAGCTGGCGGACCTGCTGGAGGATCTGGGCCGGCCCGCACGCCAGGAGCTCCTGGCTTCGCTGGACATGGGCACTGCCGCGGACGCGTTGGAGGAGATGGACTCCGACGAGCTGCAGTCGCTGTTGCGTGAGTCCGAGCCGGTGCAGGCCGCCGGGCTGGTGGCGGCGATGGAGCCGGATGAGGCGGTCGACGCGCTCCGCGACCTGAGCAGCAGTGAGCGCGAGGAATTGTTGGCGCTGATGCCCGCGGCGACGGCTGAGCAGCTGGCTCAGCTATTGGACTACCGCGAGGACCGAGCGGGTGGGTTCATGACGTCCACCCTGGTGCGCGCCGCCGGCGGCGACAGCGTCGGACAGTTACGGACGAGGCTGGCGGCGATCGCGGAGCACGGCGACCAGGTGGACGCGGTGGCGGTCCTCGACGCGGACGGTTACCTTCTCGCCGACCTCGCGCTGTTTGACCTTTTCGTCGCCGATGACGCGGCTACGGTGGGGGACCTGGTGGCGCGGTTAGGTCAGGCACGACCGTTGACCGTCAACGTGGGCGTCGATGTCGACGATGTTGCTGAGCGGCTGATCGACTCCCGCCGGTCGTCGCTGGTGGTCGTGGATGACCAGGGCCGCCCGCTGGGTCGGATTATGGCTGACGACGTCCTCGACGCGCTAAGAGCCGGGAAGGCCCGGCTGCACTTCCCCCGGCTGCTGTCATGAGCACGTCTAAGGTCCCCCGCGTTCCCCCGACAGGCGGCGGTCCGCCGGGCGAGGAGACCCCCGCCCGGCTGGCACCTCCGCTCGTTGGCGGCCCGCTTGAGCCGGAGCAGGTCCCGGCACGGCTGCCTACGGCTGGGGACCGGCTGCTGGCCCGGCTCCCGGGTCGCCGACTGTTGGCCTACGCCGCTATCGCCGGCCCTGGACTGATCGCCGCGAACGCCGGCAACGACGCCGCCGGGATCGCTACCTACGCCTCGGCCGGTAGCCAATTCGTGTACGGCACGTTGTTCTTCATGGTGCTGGTGACCGTCGCCCTGGTCCTGGTGCAGGAGATGTCGGTCCGGCTGGGCACCTACACGGGTAAGGGTCTAGCGGCGTTGATTCGGGAGCAGTTCAGCCTTCGGCTGACCGGGGTGGCCCTGTTCTGTGTGCTGCTGGCGAATACCGGGCTGGTGGTCGCGGAGTTCGCCGGCATCGGGGCAGCGTTCGAGCTGGTCGGCGTCTCCCGCTACCTTGTGATCCCGGTCGCGGCCGTGGTGATCTGGTCGCTGGTGATCTTCGGGTCCTACCGGTACGCCGAACGGATCTTCCTCGTCATGTCGTTGGCGTTCTTCGCCTACCCGGTCGCCATGGTGATGGGACACCCGCGCTGGGGGGAGGTCGGCGCTAACCTGCTGCTGCCGCACTTCCAGCTCGACAAGGACTACCTGCTGCTCGGGGTCGCCCTGATCGGAACCACCGTCAGCCCCTACATGCAGCTGTACGCCGCCGCCGGCGTCGTGGACCGAGGCGCGAGTCCCGCGGACTACCGCAACGTCCGGCTCGACGCGGTGACCGGGGCCCTCTTCGCCTGCGTCATCTCCATCACGATCATCATCGCAACCGGCTCGGCAATCGGCGGGCAAGGACCGTTGGAGTCGGCCAAACAAGCCGCCGAAGCGCTGCGCCCGGTCGCCGGCGCCGGCGCCGAGGTGCTCTTCGCGTTAGGGCTGCTCGGGGCCTCAGCCCTCGCCGGCGCCGTCGTGCCCCTGTCCAGCGCGTACGCGATCAGCGAAGCCGTCGGCGTCGAACGCTCAGTATCCCGACGTTTCCGCGAGGCCCCGCTGTTCCTTGGCCTCTTCAGCTTCCAGGTCTTCCTGGGAGCGGCCATCGCCATGACACCCGTAAACCTGATCCAACTGTTGATCGGCACCCAGGTCCTGCAGGGCATCGTCGCCCCCATCGTCTTGATCTACATCCTGATCCTGGCCAACCGCAAGGACCTCCTTGGCACCGCCGCCAACGGACCCGTGCGCCGGGTCGTGGCCACCATCGCCGTGGGCGCGGTTGCCGCCATGAGCCTGCTCCTGCTCGGCCAGACCCTGCTCAGCGTCGTCGGGCTAGGCTAAGCCGGCGCCGGCGTTGCCGCAGTGGATCGCGCGTTGGAGCCGGCGCCGTCGTGGCCGGCTGGTGGCAGCTCTGTGGATCGTAAGTGTTGCCCAGATCGTTCTTGTCGTCGTGCACCCCGCCGGGTGGCAGCACGTCGGTCCCGTCCTGCTTGCGATCAGCGTGCTGACCCTGCTCGTTCTGGCCGCTGTAGCTCACCAGATCACCCAGCGGCCCACATCAACGCCTGCGCCTGACGTTCACGGCCACCGCCCTGGGCGGCCCGTGTGACGGAGCATCCTGGCAGCTTCACCCCGACCAGCTCCCCGTACCGCGGCGTGTCTGGCTGCCCGCGCACGGCCAAGACCACCTTTACCGGCTGGCCTCACACCGAACCTCCGAGGCGGCCAACCCCAAGGTCAGCCTGACTTACGCGCACCGTCCAGCCAACATGCCGGGCACCCGCCCCAAATAACGGCTTCCGCCGCGGTGGCCGGCGCCAAAGCCATACCACCCCCGCCACGCGTGAGCCGTAAACAACTGATCTCGGTCCCTTGGCTACCTCTGCAGCACGAGATGGCCGAGCGGGCATCGTTAGCCGAGCCCGCGGATCACGGCCGTCAGCGTCGTCAGCGTCGTCGGTGTCGCAGCCGGGACCGGCGGCCAACCGCCTCCGCTCGAGCTACCACCGCTGCGTGACGACTGCGCCCGGCCACCGCCAGCAGCACAACCGCCAGACACGACGCTGCCTCGGCCAGCGGGTCGAGCAGCCTGATATCGGCCAGCAGCATCAGAACGTTGGACAGCGAGGCAAACATCAGCGCGAAGGGGTACAACCAGCTCAACCGCCGCCCGAAGGCAGGAGGGTGAGCAGCCATCAAGAGCATTCCGCCGGCAGCAAGCAATGCCAACGCGGAGGCGGCATGTAGTCGGCCCTCCACGGATAGCACGTCGATGAACCGCACCTGCTCAGTATCTGCCCGGCCGCCGGGGTCAGGTTCGCCCCGAACGACTACGCCTTGCGGCGGTGCAGAGACACCTGGCTGTCAGCCCTGACGGAAGGTCGCGGCCGGTGAAGGGGATGTGGTGGTAAGGCGCCCCCGGTCGCAGCCCTGTGTCTGCAACATTTTCGTGGGACGGCTTCTGGACACGGCCCGCCCCGGCGTGGCGCCTCGCGACGTCCCGCGGGTGTCGCCCTGTGCAGAGCGACCCGGCACCCGGCACCCGGCGGCCGCCGATCCGCTCGGCTCCTGCTCCGGCGTGCCTTGGAAGGCCCGCGGGGTGCCCACGGTTCAAAGTGAAGGGTCGCGGACGGCGGTCAACTATCCCGTAGCGATCTTCAGGCCGTCGTCAATCAGCACTGGCCGCTAGGGCAGATCTCGTGGACACACACCTAATCGCGGGTCTCCTTTCGTCCTACCCGCGACGGCGCCCTGATGCGGGGCACCGGTCGGCGCCGCGGCTACGGGGCGCGTCGATGCCGTAGCCGCGTGGAGACGACCGAGATCGAGCGTCCCACCACCGAGGCGCGCACGGTGAGAAGGTCCCTAGCGCCGGGCTCTTGCCGAGCGAAGGACAGCAGCATGCCGATCGCCATCATGGTCGTGACCAAGGCGGACCCACCCGCCGACACGAGGGGCAGTGGCACCCCGATGATGGGGAGCAGGCCGATGACGCCGCCGATGTTGATGATGGCCTGAATGAGTAGCCAGGCCATCACCCCGCCGGTCGCGACCCGCACGAACTGGTCGTGGGTCCGCAGCACAATGCGGTAGCACCCCCACCCCAGGATCAGGAAGAGTGCGAGGATGATCAGCGTGCCGGGAAGTCCGAGCTCCTCACCGATGATGGCGAAGATGAAGTCGTTCTGAGCCTCCGGCAGCCAGGACCACTTCTCTCGGCTAGCACCCAGTCCGACGCCCCACCAGCCACCGTCGGCCAGCGCGTAAGACCCGTGGACCGCTTGGCCGCAGGGACCGTCGGGGTTGGTGCATGACCCGCTGACCCAGCCGCTGATCCGCGCGAGCCGGTTGGCGCTCGTCACTGCCATCAGTGTGGCGAATGCCACCGCGATCGCCAGACCGCCGGCGAAGAACCTCCCCGGCACGCCGGCGACAAACAGGACGGCAGCGACAATACCCAGCAGCACCAGGGTGGTGCCGAGGTCGCCGCCCTTGATGACCAGGGCGATCGTGACTGTGACCACCGGGAGGAGATAAGGAACCAGGATATGCCGGATGGAGGTCATGAGCTTTCGCTTCGCGGTGAGGATGAGCGCGCCCGTGAGCACTAGCCCGATCTTCGCGAACTCCGACGGCTGGAGGCTGGTGGACCCGACATGGATCCAGTTCCGGCTGCCGTTGATGGTCGCGCCCAGGGGCGTGAAGACCAACACCTGCAGGGTGACCGCGACGGCCAGCGCAGGAATCGCCAACCGCTTCCACCAGGCCACGGTGACCCGGGAGGCCAGTGCCGCCCCGACCAGGCCAACCCCCCCGTAGAGCAGCTGCTTCAGGAAGACGGTGTACGCCGAGCCGTCGTCCTTCATGGACGTGATCATCGAGGCCGAAAGGACCATCATTAGCCCGATGACGAACAAGGCAAGCGCAGCCCCCAGAAGGACGTAATACGCCAACACCGGCGACTCGGCCGCCGCCCACCCCCGGAACGCTCGAGCCCATCGGTCGCCTCCGAGTGGGCTCTCGTGGGCCGTGACGGGCACCGCCCTTGACGCCGGGACCCTGGCCATGCTCGGCGGCGTACCGCCCAACCGGGTCACCTCGAACCCCCCGGCAGCTTGCTGAGGCCGCTCGAGAAGGCGCGGTCCCGACGACGGTCGGCCCTGGCCTGCCGGAAAGGCACGGTTAGTGCCTCTCCACAACTGCAGACGGAATCACGCCGCTCGTCGCCGTCTCCATCCTTGGGCAAGCAAGACATGTCAACTCCTGACCACCCACAACGGCGCCGCGGGACCTGCGACCCTACGCACGGTAGGACGGTCCGAAACCCCCCGCTCGCAAGACACCACCCTCCCGGTCGAACCCACACACTCCTCGCAGGTACCCGTCAGGTTCAGCGGTACCCTCGGTCGCTCGAGCGCCGCACGTCCGAGCCTGACGCCGCTGCATCGGCCTCTATTCCTGGCTGAACACCGGCTGGATCCGGGAGCGGACTTCTGAAGACTGATCACTTATCTATTGCTGGTCAGTTATCGCGGCCATCGACATACGCGCTCTGCGACCACCGGTTGATTGTTGGCCGAGGCGCGGCCCCGTTGTCCCTCAGTGGATTCCAGAAATGTCCCCGATCAGGCTCTCGAGTCCGCCCGCCGCAGCTCGAGGTTTCCACGCCCAGTCCGACACATGGTCCGGGCGGACCTGAACCACCATCCGCACCACCCGCGCGTTCAACTCCGGCGGGCGACGCCTGCGTGTATCTCCTGGCATGACTTCAACCTTCCCAAGGTTCGGAGTCTCCGGACTCATCGGGTGGTTCGGATGAGTCCGTGCTCCGTGCTCCGTGCTCCGTGCTCCGTGCTCCGTGCGGGCCGTCGGGCTCTGGCTGCGGCGTGTCCCGTGTCCCTCCCCGTTTCCGGCGGTCCCCGATCTTAGGCTTGGCTGCCAAGCCGTTCGGCGGTTCTTGCGCTTACCACCAGGAGCAGTGTCTCAAGTTGTCACCATTCCTTAGGAACTCCGCATCGGCTGCGCCGAACGGTGAGAATAGGACGTCCCTCCCGCGGCGCCCTCGGCGCAGCCGCAAACACCGGCACAGCCGGGGGCACATGCGCAGGCGCCGAGCGACCGTCTGCCTGGCTGCGGTGGCCCTTCTTCTATTGGGATATGGGGCATTCCAGTACATCAGCCTCACCACGGGGATTAAGCGGTCGGACATTTTGGGAGGTGCCGGCTCGGCCGATGGTGCAACCAATATTTTGGTGATGGGTCTGGACAGCAGGGTGGACGAGAACGGGAAGCCCCTGCCCCGGGAGATGTACGACGCTCTGCATGCGGGTGACCAGAACAACGGTGGGTTGAACTCGAACGTCCTGATGCTCGTCCACCTGCCCGGCGATGGGTCGAAAGCTACCGAGATCTCTATTCCCCGCGATGACTACGCCGACCTACCGGGATGCCCTGACGGCCAGTGCAAAGGGAAGATTAAGCAGGCTTACGGGCTGGCTTTCGACCAAGAAGCGAAACGGCTCGTTGGAAGTAAGACTGCTGACCCGACCCAGCGTGAGCAACAAGAACGGGACGCCGGTCGCAAAGCGCAGATCGCGGCCGTGCAGCAGTTTCTCGGCGGTGTGCCGGTCGACCACTTCGTCGAGGTCACCATGGCTGCCTTCTACCAACTGGCCCAAGTGGTCCAGCCGATCACGGTCTGCCTCGCCGAGGACACGGTCGACCGATACTCCGGTGCAGACTTCAAGAAGGGGACGCAGCGGATTGATTCGGTTCAGGCAGTGGCTTTTGTTCGGCAGCGGCGCGACGAGCAGCATCCGCAGCTGAATTTCACTGACTTAGATCGTGAACGACGCCAACAAGCCTTCATCGCGTCACTGGCCACCCAGCTCAAGCAGGCCGGCACCCTGGCTAATCCGATGAAACTTTCGGGGATCCTGGACGTGACCAAGCAGAACACAGCGCTCGACAGCGGCCTTAACCTGCTCAGTCTTGCCGACGAAGCCTCCCAGCTCGCCGGGGGGAACGTCACCTTTTACACGTTGCCGATTGACCACTTCGGTAAGGACTCCCTCGGTGAGGATGTCAACTTCGTTAATCTCCCGCTGATCCAAGCCACAGTCGCGCACCTTCTCGGGACACCGCCACCCGCCGCCACTGCCCCGAGCAGCCCCACCGCGACCGTCGACCTGTCCGAGACCACCGTTGAGGTTGACAGTGCGCCGGGCCAGCCGGCCCAGGCCAGCACACTCCAACAAGGGCTAAGCCGGCTGGGCTACCACTCGAGCGTCGGTCCGAGCAGTACTCAGGCCACGTCAACGACAACGGTGCTCTATCCGCCGGGTGCGGAACACAGCGCCAGCCGGCTCTCCGCCCTTCTCGGGGGCCTTCCCACCCGTCGGTCCACCTCCGTGCCAGCCGGGTCGCTGCGCCTGTTACTCGGCAAGACCTTCACCCCACCAAAGGCCCTTACCAGCGCCACCGCCACCCCTGCGACGGCTAACAGCGCCGCGGACGCCTCACCCGCCGTCCCGGTGCCCATCGCCCCGGATGGCGCAGCCCCCCCTCCTAACGCCATGTCGGCCCTCAACGGCGGGGGAGTGCCCTGCGTCAAATAGCAGCTCGAAATAAGTGAACACGGCGGGCGCGCCCCGATGCTCCTGGACCGAGAGCCGCGCCCGCGAGGGGACGCTGGGCGCAAAAAGGCCATCCTGCCCGCTGTGGGCCAGAGCAGCCGAGGCGCCGATTTCCACAATCGCAAGGACGCCAACGGCGCCCGGTCCTGTGCGGGGCAGGAGATCCCTTTCACCGGCAGGTTCGGCGACTTCGAGCCGCGCAACTCCTTCGGTAAGCAGTCCCCGGCATACGTCCTCGCCGGCGCGCCCCCCGGGTCGACCCGCGCCAGTTGGAGTCCCCGGGCGGCTTGACCGCCGGACTGGCCAGCACGACGTATGCCCGGGTCGCCCACCCGGGTGTCGACAACGGGGTTCGGATAAGCCGCCCATCGGGCACCAGCGGAGTTCGGCCCGGTGACCGTTGCCACGGGCGCGGAGGTGCCATCGCGTCGATGGTTTGCGTCCCCTGGGGTGGTGCGGGGGGCGGGGTGATGCGGCGCTGAGTAGGTGAGCGGCCATCGACGAGCGTGTTGGGGGTACGGCCAAGCACTCATCGTAGGATCTCGCGATGAGTGGGCCTGGGTAGCGGGCGGCGGCTCGTCGAGTCGGCGTACGCCGCGGGGTGTGGGCCGGCGTGCGTAGGCTGCGACGCGTGCGAAGTGATTCGCGACCTAGATCTGCGCCGCGCCACAGTCTGGCGGGCGCCCGCCCCCGACCACGCCGTTCACTCATCGCGGTGACTGCGTGACCACGATCGTCCAGACCGTCACCCCAAGCGCCCGCCGGAACGCCGAGCTGCTCCTGTTGCTCCTGGCGGTCGGCATTACCCTGCTCGCGTGGGTCAACGTCGACCTGGGGGTCCGGGCGACCGTTCCCGCACAGCTCGCGACCGTGGGCGGCGGCCTTCTCGGCCTTGCTGTCCTCTTCCACCTGGTCCTGCGTTGGCGGGCGGCGTACGCAGACCCCATTCTGCTGCCGATCGCCACGTTGCTTAACGGGTTGGGGTTGGTGATGATCCATCGGATCGACCTGTCAAAGGGCCGCTATGGCCTTGACAGCGACGCGGCCCGCCAACTGCTTTGGACGGGACTGTCGGTGGCCACGGCTGCCGCCGTGGTCCTGATCGTCCGGGACCACCGGCTACTGCGCCGGCGGACGTTCACGGCAATGACGGCGGGGGTCGGCCTGCTCATGCTCCCCTTCGTGCCGGGGCTCGGGGCCTCCGTGCTCGGCTCGCGAGTGTGGATCCGGATCGGACCAATGTCCTTCCAACCGGGTGAGATCGCCAAACTGGCCCTCGCGGTGTTCTTCGCTGGCTACCTGGTTCATACCCGAGATGTGCTGTCTTTGGCCGGGAAGCGGGTTCTCGGCTTCACGTTCCCGCGGGTGCGAGACCTGGGCCCGATCATGATCGCCTGGATGATGAGCCTCATCGTCCTCGTCCTGCAGAACGACTACGGGTTCTCTCTGCTTCTCTTCGGCCTGTTCTTGGTGATGCTGTATGTCGCGACCGAACGACGTTCGTGGATCGCGATCGGCATGCTTATGATCAGTTTCGCCGGCGCAGCCGCATATTCCGCCGTCGGCCACATCCGGGAGCGGGTCGAGATTTGGATTGACCCGTTTGCGCCCGCCGCGCTGACCCAGTCGGACCAGCTCGCTAAGGGGCTCATGGGGATGGCGGCTGGTGGGCTCTTTGGCACCGGGCTCGGTCAGGGCCGTCCGTGGCTCGTCCCCTTCGCCGACAGTGACTTCATTTTCGCGAGCTTTGGAGAGGAACTAGGCCTGGTCGGGGTCTTCGCTCTCATCGCCCTGTACAGCGTCTTCGTTGAGCGCGGGATCCGGACGGCGCTCGGGGTGCGAGACGGTTTTGGCAAACTCTTAGCCGTGGGGCTGTCCTTCTCCGTGGCGTTGCAGGTCTTCATCATCATCGGCGGCGTCACCCGGGTGTTGCCGCTGACCGGGCTGACCACCCCCTTCATGTCCCTCGGCGGGTCGGCCCTGCTCGCCAACTGGACACTTACGGCGGTGCTGCTGCGCATCTCCGACCAGGCACGCCGCCCGATGCTGGACCACACCACCGAACCGGAACCACCTCAACCCGCAACCGACACCCAAGTGGTGCCGAGGTGAACACGCCTGTCCCAGCAGACCCGTCCATGTCTCGACGCTTCCATGCCGCCCCGCCGGCAGGCCTTACTTGCACCCGCCGAACACCAGACTCGACCGAGTCCGATCCGAGTCCGAGACCGAGACCGAGACCGAGACCGGCGGCCCGCGGCTGCAGGCTAGCGCGGTCCGACGTTTCCATCGGAAGCTCTGGCGCAGTGTTGATGCGTCCTCGTACGGCGCCTCCCCACGTTCGCGACCCAGAACTGACCGCTCAACCATTAGGGAACGACTGGGCCGCCGACAGGACAACGACTCGCTGGGCGCCACCGGCCCAGCAGGGGACATGACGTATCCGGTCCAGGTCCGAACGGGCATCCGACCATTGCAAGCATCACAAGAGGTCTCCGGCCTTTTCGATGACCCGAACCTGATTAGTTCGACTGGGCTGCTGCGGTGATGCCGCTGGCCGACCAGGCGGGCCTGCCCGACCCGCGCGAGTCGCATATGGCGTGGCAGCGGGGAACGCAGCCGTGAAAGGCGCCCGGGGTGGCCGCGGGGATATTGGCCCGCCCGGACAGTATCGATGACCTGGACCTGCTGCGCCAACGGCGGCATGTGCAAGGTCTTCGACGGGTCCGGGCGCGCTCAACGTAGGGCACGTTCCTGCGATCGTTCACCTTCGGCCATATCCGCCAGCTCGATACGGTCGCCGCCCGGGCCTTGACCGGCTGCGACTCCCCACAGAGGGCAGCCGCCGACGTCAGCGTCGGACTCGATGGGCAGCACGAACCGGGCCGGCTGGCGGTCGGGTGATCAGGAGATGTATCCCGGGCACGTCGAACAATAGGTCGGTGCGAGGGCACCTTGGAAAGGTGGTGAGTGCGAGGATGTCGGCGCGGGCGCTGTCCAGGTGGTCGGCGACGGTCGGTGGCTTGTCCAGCTCGGCCTGGTGGATCCGGTGGAACTGGGCGTGCACGACGTCGGCGTCCGGTTGGTCGCACCCGGAGTGCGGCGGTGCTTTGACCCATGGCCAGGACGACTGCGGGGTCGCCGACATCAGGTTCGCGGACGTACCGGCTGCGTCACCCCTGCCACCAGGCGCCCGGCAGGGTGGCGCCGATGGCCTCGACCAGGCCGGTGTGCGCGTCGGAGGTCACTAGGGCCACGCCGGTCAGGCCTCGGACGACCAGGCCTCGGAAGGACGCCAAGCCGACGCCGGACGCCGTTGTCGCGGTGTGGATCCCGAGGATCTCCCGGCATTTGCTGCTACCCGTCGGCGTTAACGCCGGTGGCGGCCATGCCCAGCCGGCCGTCTTCGCGAACCTTGATGTGACCGTTCAACGGGAAGACACCGCAGCACGGTGCTTGCGTGGCCCATGGCCGGGCGATGTGACACTTATTGCATGCAGCCGATGACTGCGCGCGGCTGGAGGGAGGCCTGAAGCCATGTTCGACATCAATGGGTGGGAAGTGATCGTCCTCCTCATTGTCGCGGTCGTTGTGCTCGGCCCGGAGCGACTGCCGGGATACGCCGCCAAACTCGCTCGGTTCGTTCGCCAGGCCAAGGTGATGGCTCAGAACGCCCAGGAGCAGGTGAGGGAGCAAATGGGCCCCGACTTCGAGGATGTGGACTGGAAACAGTTCGATCCTCGCCAATACGACCCGCGACGGATCGTGCGGGAGGCGCTGATGGACGACGCGGCTCCGCCTGATCCGCCGGGGAAACCGCAAACCGGGCCGGTGGCCGGCTCAACGGCCAGTCATGACCCCAGGAGGCCGACCCCGTGGGACCCCGATGCAACCTGAGCCGGACTCGCAAGTGGTCGGTGGGCTTGGAGTCGTCCGGTGGGGCTGAGCCTTGCCGGGCTTGGTGCCGTAACGCTGGTGGATGGGCGGCTTGACCTCTCGGGGGGGGGGACACCTGCAGGCGCCGTGACGAACGGGGACATTCACGTGGGTGCTGGGATCGGCATCGACGTCTACGGCCCCGTGATCGTCACCGAGCCGCTGAGCTGTCCCTCGAACCTGTCTGGGGTCTCGGGGTGTGGATCGGCGACCTGTCGACCCCGGGTTGATCGTGTGGCACGACGCCCCAGACAGCCGTGTGCCCGGCATGGTGGGGCGTCGGCTCCGTCCGGTTGGATGGAGCAACCCGAGCGGGCAGTGGTGGCCGACGACGGTGGGGAGGAGGCCGGGGAACTGCTGCTGACCTGCCTGACGCGCAGCAGCGACGAGATGGTGGACGTCGATGCCTCGGTCCGTCGAATCCTTGGCCAGGGTAACCAAGCGCCGGGCCCGAAGGGCCCTCGTCGGCCCCGGTGGAGACGTTCACAATGCTTGCCCGCCTATCGCGTGCGAGCTCGCCCCCCGAGCCGTCCGGGAAGCGTGAGTGAGCCCATCAGCGGCTACCGACATTCCATCGTCTCCCTCCCGGGATGCCAACACAGCAGGTTGGCTGCAGGCGTCGGCCGGACTCGAAGCCTTCCAACGCAACGGCGGCGATTATGCCCCGCCTTGGATGAAGCGCCCCAGGTTTCCCGCCGCGTCCTTCTGAGTTGGAATGATGCGAACCATGCCGTAGAAGATCGACCCGAAGGTCAAGGAGCGGTGTGTGCGGCAGGTGCTGGAGCATCTGCCGGAGTACTCCTCGCTGACCGCGGCGGCCGAGGTCGTCTGCCGTCGTGAGGGGTTGGGTAAGGAGACGGTGCGGCGGTGGGTGGTGCAGGCCCAGGTCGATGGTGGGCAGCGGCTGGGTGCCACGAGTGCGGATCTGGTCGAAATCAACGACTTGAAGGCGAAGGTCCGTCGGCTTAAGGAGGACAACGAGATCCTGCGTCGGGGGCCTCGATTATATTCGCGGGGAACTCGACCCCCGCAATCGCTGATCGTCGCGTTCATCGACCAGCTGCGCGGCCAGGGCCATGCGGTCGAGTCGATCTGCCGAGTCCTGCGTGAGCAGGGCTGCCAGGTCGCCGCACGGACCTACCGCGACTGGACGCGTGCTGGCCGGCCGGTGGCAGCCCGCACGGTCAGCGACGCGGTTGTGATCGACGAGGTCCGCGACCTGGCCTGGCGCGTCGATGAAGAGGGCGTGCGCCGGATGACACCCGAGGGTCTGTACGGCCGGCGGAAGATGACCGCGCTGGTGCAACGCGCCAGCTCGCACGTGTCTCCTGGAGCCGTGGACCGGGCGATGAGATCGTTGGGCTTGCAGGGGGTCCGGCGCGCGAAGGGATCCGCACCACGATCCCGGCCAAGGACGGCAACCGGGCCGGCGACCTGCTCGACCGCGACTTCACCGCCGCTGCACCGAACCGGACCTGGGTCATGGACTTCACCTACATCCGCACGTGGGCCGGGTTCGTGTACGTCGCGTTCATCCTCGACGTGTACGCCCAGAGGATCATCGCGTGGAACGTGGCGCCGACCAAGGCCGTGGGGCTGGTCGATGTGCCGCTACAGATGGCGTTGTGGCAACGCGGCCGCGAGGGGCACCCCGTTGTGCGGGGCGAGCTGATCGGACACGCCGACGCGGGGTCGCAATACACCTCCATCACCTTCACCGACCAACTCGCCGACGCCGGCGTCCGACCCTCGATCGGGTCCGTGGCCGATGCCTAACGACAACGCCCTCATGGAGTGTGCGATCGGCCTGTTCAAGACCGAGTGCATCCGCACCACGATCTTCCATCCCGGCCCCTACCGCTCCATCGGCGACGTGGAATACGCCACCGCCGGCTGGGTCGACTGCTACAAAAACCGACGCCTGCACAGCACTCTTGGGATGATGACCCCGGTGGAGTACGAGCAAGCCCACTACGCGACCCTCAACCGAGAGCCGCAACCCGTATAGGAGCGGCAAAGAACCTGGGGCGCTTCACCGACGCCCGCCAGGCCGCGTGGACACATCCCCCACCCGCTCCCCATCCGCCAAGTCCGTCACCCCCTAGGAATACCACCCCAAGCCGCACCAGCACCCCAACCCCCACCCGCCCCCCACCGGTTCACAGGGGGTCCGCGTTATGGGTGAAGCCGCAGATCAGCGACACCGAGAATGCGGTAGGAGCGAGCGGGTGTGGGTTGGGCCGGGCGGGACAAGGCCGCCTTTGTGGGCCGTTGTCATCGGTAGCCCAGGCGCGGTTCAGGTCGGGGCCTAGGAACGTGTCACAGCGTCCGTCGATGACGTGGCCGGGGTACGCGCCGAAGCGTGCGGTTGACAGATCGGGCTCACAGGTGAGTGGACGGGACTGGTTCGGGGAGGGTGCCGAGCAGGGCGCCGGGGGCCAGGGCGGTGGTGAGCGTCCCGCGACCCGGGAGCGCCGGCGCAGCCAGCTCATCACGACGCTGCTCGTGCTGGTCGTGGCGGCCGTCGCCGTGTCGTTGCTCGCGCAGTTCTGGACCGAGGTGCTCTGGTTCGACTCCGTCGTCGTTCCGCTCGGTCTTCCTCACGGAGCTCGGGGCCAAGGTGCTGCTCGGCGTGCTCGGAGGCCTGTTGACGGCCGGTGTCGTCGGCTCCAGCCTCGTCATCGCCTACCGGACCCGTCCGATCTACGCGCCCACGACGACCAACCGGGACGCGTTGGAGCGCTACCGGGCTGCCGTCGAGCCGCTGCGCCGCCTGGCCATGGTCGGCATCCCCGTCGTCATCGGGCTGCTCTCCGGCCTCGGCGCCGCGGGGCAGTGGAAGACCTACCTGCTGTGGCGCAACGCCGTCCCGTTCGGCAAGGACCGATCCGCAGTTCGGCATGGACGTCGGGTTCTTCGTCTTCACCCTGCCGTGGCTCGAGTTCGGCGTCGCCTTCCTCAGCATGGCCCTCATCATCGGTGTCATCATCGCCGCGTTCACGCACTACATCTTCGGTGTCCTGCAGTTCCAGGGGCGCAGCCGCCGCACGACCTCCGCGGCCCGCCTGCACCTGTCCGTGCTGCTGGCCGCGATCGTCGTCGTCCGCGGGGCCAGCTACCTGCTGGACCGCTACTCGCTGACCACCAAGACCGACCTCATCACCGGCATCCAGTACACCGACGCCACCGTCGTGCTGCCCACCAAGACCATCCTCGCGGTGGCCTCGTTTCTGTGCGCCCTGGCCTTCTTCTCGATAGGAGGTCGCCACCACCAAACTCATCGCTTCATAATTAGACCGAACACCGCGAAGCAGAACACAGACCCGGCAGTTACACCAGGCGGAGGGACGTCACCTGACTTGCGTCATCCGGCCAGGGCACCAGGGAGATGCTCGAAACCTGTGGACGGGGTTGGGGTCGGCGAACCTCTCGAGCGCAGGGCTTTCCGCGGCCGTGATCACCCGGCTGACGGTGCAATTGGCAGGACCAGAACAAGGCGTGTGCCCGGGGCTTGTCGCAGCGGGACCGCCGGGTACCAATCCCGCGGGGTCCCTCCGCCACATGCTCAATTACCTGCTCACAGGCACCAGGGTGTGACCCGGGGGGTGGGCCACCACGGACCTCCTCCGCATCCAGCGACCGTCCGCGGACCGAAACCCCCGCTCCCCCAGAAATGCGCGCACCACGGCGCGCCCGAAGGCGGCGCCGAACTGCCACGTCGGGTGAGCCAATTCTTGCGGCGCCGACAGGTCGGCGATAACGGGGCAGACTCGCATCACATGACCATCGATGTGAGGAACCACCATGGCCAAGTCCAGTTCCGGCAAGTCAAAGAAGTCCCACCAGCTGGCCTGGTCGGATGCCCCCGCCCAACACGACTACCCCTCCGCAGCGTCGTACCTCAACCTTGTGGCTCGCGACGCGCAGATCGAGGTGATGACTAGCCTGCTGTCTCAGGCGCCGACGGTTCATCAGGCTGCGAAAGACATCTTGCGCGCCGCTGGGTTGCCATTGTTGCCCACCGACGACCCGGAAGTGGTCAAGGACTTGCAGCGAGTCAAGGAGGGGACGGCGCTGTCCCCGGTCCTGCTTGTCCGAGGCGACATCGGCAACGGCCGCCAGTTGGTGGTCGCGGACGGCTACCACCGGGTCTGCACCGGCTACCACCTCGCCGAGGATTCACCAATCCCGTGCCGGATCGTCGACTGGTCCGCGACCGCTGTCTGACCCAGATCCACGTGTAGCCCGCGTGCAGGTCAAGGACCGCGATCTGGCGTGGGTTGAGGGCCCCTGGAGCTGCAAGTAGAACATGGGCGCAGTCGGGTGGGTTGGGTCCGGGTGGGGACGTTTTTCAAGGCCGAGGTGAGGTCGCTGTGAAGCTGCCCGGCGGTGCCGGCGCCCTGTCAGGGCCTGGGTGTGCCGAAGGGCGGGTAGTCCGCGGTTAGGTCTTCGAGGTCGGCCCGGACGAAGTCGGTTCAGGACTGGTCGAGCAGCCGTTCGGGAGACGACGATCTAGCCGTCGACAGTGGAGATGGGCACGAGTGTGAAGCGGAGGTACGGCCTGTTTGGGACTGGCCCGTGTTGTGGGGTGGCTTGGCGGTCGTGGTCGTCCGGGGGAGGGAGGTGTGCCGGGTTAGCCTGGGTGTGTGAAGGCGGGCCGCACGACTAACATCGCGAGCATCATCCCTCTGCTGGGTGCGTTCTTGGGTGTCGCTGTGGTCATGGGCTTGCTCGGTGCCGGCCTGGTCATGCCGAGCGTGGGCGCCGCCGGGGCCGTGACGCGCACGGGCGTCGACATGTTCGACGCGCTGCCGAGCGAGTTCACGGCCGCGACCCTGTCGCAGCAGTCGAAGATCCTCGACGCCAAGGGCAACGTCATCGCGACGCCCGCACGACGAGAACCGCATCATCGTGCCGCTCGACCAGGTCGCTCCGGTCATGCAGAAGGCCCAGGTGGCCATCGAGGACAGCCGCTTCTACGAGCACGGCGGCGTCGACGTCCGGGGCGTCGTCCGCGCGCTCGTCTCCAACGCCTCCGGCTCGGTCAACACCTCGGGCGGGTCCACGCTGACGCAGCAGTACGTCAAGCTCACGCTCCTCGGCACGGCCCTCAAGGCCAAGGACACCGAGGCCGCGCAGGCGGCGACCACGCAGAAGGGCCTGGCCGGCGTCACCCGCAAGCTGCAGGAGCTGAAGTACTCCATCCAGCTCGAGAAGGAGCAGACGAAGGACCAGATCCTGCAGGGCTACCTCAACATCACCTACTACGGCGACCAGGCCTACGGCGTCGAGGCGGCCTCGAAGCACTACTTCAACAAGAGCGCCAAGGACCTCAGCCTCCCCGAGGCGGCCATGATCGCCGGCCTGGCGCAGAACCCCGGCACGACCGACCCGGTGCACTACCCCGAGCGCGCCATCGCCCGCCGCAACGTCGTGCTCGACCGGATGCAGGAGCTCGGCCTGATCACGGCCAAGGAGTCGACCGACGCCAAGGCGGTCGGCTTCGACCAGAAGAACGTCACGTCCGCGCCCACCGCCTGCCAGGCCTCCGGCAACGACTACGCGTACTTCTGCGACTACGTCATCAAGTGGCTGGAGAGCGACCCGTCGCTCGACCAGGCCCTGGGCAAGACGGTCGACGAGCGCCGCGCCAAGATCTTCGGCGGCGGCCTGACCATCCAGACGACGATCGACCCCGACATCACCAAGGCGGCTCGCGAGGAGATCCTGGCCCGCGTGCCCAAGGGCAACGCGTCTAATACCAGCGGCACACCCGTGAGCATCGGCGCCGCCGCGGTCACGCTCGATCCCAACACCGGTGCGGTCAAGGCCATCGCTCAGAACACCGACTACGTGCTCAACTCCAAGACGTTCGGCCAGACGGTCGTCAACTGGGCCGTCGACACCAAGTACGGCGGCTCCGGCGGCTTCCAGTTCGGGTCGACGGAGAAGGCGTTCGCGCTGGTTACCGCGCTCGACCAGGGCATGCCGATCAACAGCACGGTCAACGCCAAGGCGGCCGGCCCGGGCAACCCGGCCAGTTACACCAAGGCGGAGTTCCCCGGCGCCTGTGGGCTCGGCGCCAAGCCGTGGACGGTCCGCAACGACGAGCCCGTCGTGGCCGGGCCGATGACGCTGACCCAGGCAACGGCCCGCTCGATCAACACCGCCTTCGTCGCCCTCGTCTCGCAGGTCGGCGCCTGCAACGTGCGCGACACCGAGAACAAGATGGGCCTGCACCGGGCCAACGGCGAGCCCATCGAGCCCTACCCGCCGGCGATCATCCTCGGCGCCCAGGAGGTCTCGCCGATGACCGTCGCCAGCGCCTACGGCTCGCTGGCTCACGACGGCATCCACTGCACGCCGATGCCGATCCAGGGCATCCTCGGCGCCGACAAGAAGCCGTTGCCCTTCGCGGCGCCGGGCACCTCCAACTGCACCCAGGTCGTGCGCCCGGAGGTGGCGCACGGCGTGGTCAGCATCATGTCTAGCGTGCTGACCGGCAACGGCACCGGTGCCCACAGTGCCCTCGCGGGTGGGCGTCCGGCGGCCGGCAAGACAGGGACGTCGGACGGCAACCGGCATACCTGGTTCGTCGGCTACACCCCGCAGCTGGCGACGGCGGTTTGGGTGGGGACGCCGCTCGACAACTCGACCGACCTCGACAACATCGACCTGCCCGGGGGGCCTTACAAGGTTGTCTTCGGCGCCAGTGTGGCGGCGCCGACGTGGAAGGCGATCATGGACCGGGCCCTCGCCGGCCAGCCCAACGTCGACTTCCCCGCCCCCACCGACCAGGTCCTCAACGGCGACCAGGTCGACCTCAGCAACGTCGCCGGCCAGACGGTCGACGCCGCGACGGGCTACCTCCAGGCGCAAGGGCTTCAACGTCACCGTGGGCCGTCGGGTCTACTCCAACTACCGCCCAGGGCTCGTCGCGTATACCAACCCCCAGGGGCAGGTCAACCGCGGCGGCGAGATCACCCTCTTTGTGTCTGCCGGCCCCGCTCCTGCCAACTAGCGCAACCGGAGCCCCAACCGGCAGCGCCGGCAACGCCCGCGACTGCTGGGAACGGCGGCTAGCGCGCCAGGGCCTTATTGACGGCAGTGCCCACCCGCCTCCTTCGGCCCACCCGGCCGGCCACGGCCGCTGGACGGCCCTTCATGACCAGCCCCATCTGCGGCATACCCGTGGCCCCGCTTTGCTCGACGGCCTGCGCGACGAGCCGCCGTAGCTCGCGTCGTCGAGCTGCGCGACGTGGTCGGGGTCAAGCTTCGTCCCATAGTCCCGTCCGGGGTGGGGTCGAGGGTGGTGGCGAGCGCCGGTCTCCCATCGCTATGGAATGCGCGACGTGGGGGTCGCCGGTGATGGTTAGGGGCACTGGGCACAAGATTCACCACCTCGTGTCCTGCTTCCACGAGGGGTGGTCGTCCACCCGCGGACGTTTCGCGCAGGTCAAGGCCCGCGCAGCAAGTCGTCGGCCTTGGCCAGGGCGACCTTTGCTGGCCAGGGGGTGGAAACGGCGCCTACCCGGCCGAGGTGAGCCTCGAGAACATCCTCAGATGTCAGCGCTCTTCGTGGCCATAGCGGGTCCTTTTCGATCGGGCGGAATGGCTTGCGGTTGCTGAGGGCCCGGCATCCGCCGGCACCGGTAGTCCAAACTGTCATCAAACAGGTGGCCGGCCGCGCCATTCCCGAACTCGGTTCCGGGACGGCTCTGGTGGTTGGCGTCAGCCACGGCCGGTGGATCACCGCGCACGCCACCGCGCTCAGCGGGAGTCGCACCGCCGTCGTGCTCACGTCAGCGAGCCCCGCTGACCTCTTCGGGACCCTCCTCGTCCGGCGCCGGCCTGACCACCCGCGATGTGGAGGCAACCACGCTGCTGTGTCGCGGCCTCACCGACGCCGAGATCGCGCGGCCAGCTGACCATCTCCACGCACACCGCGCACCACCACGTCCGCTCCGTCCGTCGCAAGCTCGGGGCCCCCCACCACTCCCAGGTTCCCTCCACGATCTTCGCCGACCACTACTTGGACCGGCTCCTCACCACCGCCGCCGTCACCAACACCGCCGTCACCAACACCGCCGTCACCAACACCGCCGTCACCAACACCGCCGTCACCAACACCGCCGTCACCAACACCGCCGTCACCAACACCGCCGTCACCAACACCGCCGTCACCAACACCGCCGTCACCAACACCGCCGTCACCAACACCGCCGTCACCAACACCGCCGTCACCAACACCGCCGTCACCAACACCGCCGAGGAGCAACCACCCCTGCCCCCCAGACGGAACCCGCCCACCCTTGCGGTCACCTGCTCGCGCGACCCGACGCTTCCCCCCATAGCGCGGTAACCGCGGTCGGCGCGGCGCTGTACGTGCTGGCCGGAGATACCCGACGCGCCTATGCGGTCGCGGTCCTCGTCGCCGGGGCTGCGCTGTGCCGGTCCTGCTCTCCCGTCTACGTGGACCTGCCCGCGATATGCCCGCGATAGGACCGCTTACCGCCATGTACGAGCCCCTCTGGTTCCCCGAGAAGGCAGTCAGCGCCGCAGCGGAAGCCCTGGCGGCCGTCTTGGCCGCACGGGCACTCACCCGGAAACCCTTTCCCAGACCGCCGAGGCCCTAACCCTCGACACCACCCACCCCCCCGGCCTGCTCCGTCGACCTTGTAGGGGTCAAGGGGCGACCGTCGCGCTAGCGGGCACCGGCCCGGTGGTCTTGGCGCCTCACCGTTGCCGGCGAGTCCATCTTCGTCGAGGGACGCCCGGGCCCCGGGCGTCTTTGTGGGGGGCGCCCTTCCCGATAGTCCCCTTCGGACGTTCCACCGCGCGCTTCTGTGCCTTCGTGGGCTGGGTAGTTAGCCCCGGGGGCGGTTGGCATCTCTTAGACGCCGAGGCCAGCGTGCGGTGGGAGGTCACCTTTTGGGTAGGGTGCCGATGTATCTTGGCGGGGTTTGGTGGTGGGCAGTGCGGGAGGTCTCTGGTGTCGCGGTTGACGGATCGGCATTTCGCTGGGCTGTTGGGGGTGCGTAGCGCGATCGCCGTCTTCGAGCGCACCGGGGAACGGGAGGCCCGTTCGGTGGGAGCGACCCATGCGCAGCATCATGTGCTGTTGGCGTTACGTGGGCGAGGGGACGATGAGGGGCGCCGACGGTGAAAGATGTGGCGGCAGCGTTGGGGGTGGCCAGCCCGAGTGCGGTGGAGCTTATCGGCCGGATGGTCGGCGCCGGGCTGCTGGAGCGGCGCCCGGACGGGCGGGATGCCCGGCTGACGCGGCTGCATCTGACCGTCCTGGGTCAGCGGCTAGTCACCGAGCTGAGCGAGGGGCACCTGCCCCGGCTGCGGGAGCTGACCCACCGAGGAGTCGAGCTGCTACGTGACTGACGATCGCTGGACCCTTGTTAGGGCTACCATGCCCAAGGTTCAGGTAGGGTCCCTACTTGTTCGCAGGTTCTTCTCGCCGAGGCCGTTTCCAGGGTCGCGGCGTTCAGGGAAAGGACGCACGTGATCATTCTGGGCATCATCTTGTTAATTGTCGGGTTCGTGGCCAACATTCCGATCTTGTGGACGATCGGCATCGTTGTCGCGGTCATCGGCCTGATCCTGCTGGTCCTGGGGATGGCCGGCCGGGCCGTGGGTGGACGTAAGCACTACTACTGAGCGCCGCCGGCGGGGCCTCGTCCTGGGTGGGCGGCGAACCGGTCACCCAGGGACGAGGCGGGGGTCGCCGATCCGGGACCCCCTGGGGGCGGCTTGCCCCCGGTGAGGAAGACCCCGCACACTGCTGTGCGGGGCGAGCGAAGGAGGACACCGTGGGAATCGTGGACAAGGCGAAGAACGCCGGCGAGAACGTGAAGGGCAAGTCCAAGGAGGCCGCCGGGAAGGGTACCGACAACGACCGGCTGGAAGCTGAGGGCAAGGCGGACCAGTCCAAGGCTGACGTGAAGAACGCCGGCGAGAAGGTCAAGGACGCCTTCAAACACTGACCGGCCGACCGCCGGGGTCACTACCGGGGTGACCCCGGCGCGCCCCGCTGAAGGGCGCGAGGTGGCGCCGGTCATGTTTACGGCCACATTCGGGCCCAGGCTGTTCAGGGTTTCGAGTGCGGACCGGAGCGGACCCACTACGGCTTCTTGCATCGACCAGGAGCACCGGCTGTTCCTCGGCTTCCTGTTCGAGTTCGTCGCCTTCCCGATCTGGCTTCTTGCGGAGGGGTTCACGCCGCCAATGACACAGGAGAACGCACATCGCTCGGCGTTGTCACGCGACCACCTTGGCGCCGAATCCGCCTAACAGCGGTCGGGCCCCGCGCCCGTGAACGTGTCGAACTGGCGGACCTGTTCCTGCACCTGGAGGTCGTCTGGGGGCGCCGCGGCGGGGTCGTCTGGACTTCGCCGCGGCCTAGGCCCGGTTGACGGCTGGGCGCATTCGCCGGTAGCCCGGCAGCTGTCAAGGCAAAAACAGCGACATCAGGCGGAAAAAAGCAACTCGGCCTCCGTCAGGCGGGTGCCAGAGCCGAGGTCCGCGTCCCCAGCTGCTGGTTCGTGCATGATGAGGCAGGACTGTGCTAAGACAGGCATATCCGTGCGAGTGTTGGGCCCGAAGAGAGCCTCGGAGGCGGGGCTGAGGTCGACCCGACCGCGCGGCAGCTACCCGCCGGTCGCAAGGCCGAACTTGGGGCGTACGTCGTCGAGGTCGGACAAGTGACCGTCGCCCGGCTCGCTCAACGGTTCGGCGTGTCAGCCGACACCGTCCGACGGGACCTTGACAGCCTGAACGCGGAAGGCGTCCTGTTGAGAACGCACGGGGGCGCCGTCAGCCTGGCCGCACCCCGCCCGGACTCAGGCCTTGAGGTCCGAGCCCGGGTCCAGGCAGCCGCCAAGGGCCGGATCGCCTCGCTCATGGCCGGTCTAGTTCCCAACGGCGCCTCCCACATCATCAACGCCGGCACCACGACGCTCGCGGTCGTCCGCGCCTCCGCGACCACCGAGACCTCAAGGTGGGCGGGTTCGACTGCATCGCTGTGGCTGAGCGGCTCACTCGGCCGACTGACGAGGTGCTCGGACGCTAGCAATAGACGTCGTCGACCTTGGTGGCCGCGGGTGGTCAGGGCCGGATTAGGCGGTCGGCTCGTTTGATGGCTTGGAGGACTAGGGCGGCTAGGGCGGTCGCGAGCGCTGACGAGTATGTCCATCAGGATGTCGGCCATCGCTGACCTTTCGGTAGGTCGAGGCGAGCTGCTAATGAACATGGTCTACGCGATGCGGGTGACGGCCGGACCGATGGCGGGTGCACGGCGCGTGAGCGTTGGAAACCCCGAATGCCACACGCAGGGCCGCCCGCGCTGAGTGTCCCTGGTGTGAGCCTGTGTACGCAGGCAGGTCTGAGTCGCAGGGGGCGCCGCCCGTGGATGCACTTGTGTCCGGGGCTGCGGAGCCTGTCAAGTCGGGTGAGACAGCGGGGGGTTATGCGCTTTGTATGAGCGCTTCTCGGGAGGGCTGGTTGATCCAGGCCTCGGTGGGGTGTTTGGGGGGTCGGGGTCGGCGGTGGCCGAACCGGTGGGGATGGGCGGCGTAGGCGGCGTCGAGGGTCTGCTGGCGCAGGGCGCGGACCTGGGCGGCCGTGCCGTCGTGGACCGACGCGGGGGTGTGCAGCCCGATCCCGGAGTGGCGGTGCTCGTGGTTGTAGTAGGTGAAGAACGCGTCCCCGAAGGCGCGGGCGTCTGCCAGCGACCCGAAGGTCTCGGGAAACGCGGGGCAGTACTTCAACGTCTTGAACTGGGACTCGCTGAACGGGTTGTCATTCGACACCCGCGGTCTCGAGTGGGACCGGGTGACGCCGAGGTCGACCAGTAGCTGCGCGACCGGCTTGGACGTCATGGAGGTGCCGCGGTCGGCGTGGAGGACGTCGGGGACGCCGTGCACGCCCATCGCCTGCCGCATCAGCTCCTTGGCGATGGCCGAGTCCTCACGGGCGGCGACGGTCCAGCCCACGACGTAACGGGAGAAGATGTCGAGGATGACGTACAGGTCGTAGTACACCCCGCGCTGCGGGCCCTTGAGCTTCGTGATGTCCCACGACCAGACCTGCCCCGGATGGGTCGCGTGCAGCTCCGGGACCGTCCGGGGCGGGTGCGTGGCTTGGGAACGGCGTTCTCCAGCAGCATGGTTCGCGCGCAGGATCCGGTGCATCGTGGACTGGGAGCACATGTACGTCCCCTCGTCCAAGAGCGTCGCCCACACCTGCGCGACAGACCTGTCAACGAAACGCTCGGACGTCAGGACGGCCAGCACCTGCTCCTGCTCCGCGGCGGTCAACGCGTTCGCGGCCGTCGGCCGGGGCCGGGTAGGCCCCAGCATCACCGGCCGCCTCAACCGTGACCGGGCCCGGTAGTGCCCCGCCCGGGAGCGGCCCAGCAGGGCACACGCGCGAACGGTCCCGACCTGCTCGGCGAGGCCGGTGACGGCCGGGTTGATCACGGCGTCGACCGCGGCGGCGTGTCCGCGCTCTCGGAGAGCGTCTCCAAGAGCGCATGCACTTTTCCCACGATCTCCAACGCCGCCTGACTGCGGGCCAGCTCCGCCTCGGCCCTCGCCGCCCGCGCGGTCAACGCCGCGATCTGAGCATCGCGAGGATCTCGCCGCGACGCCGGCGCCAAGCCTGCCGCACCGCCGGCCTCGCGGGCGCGGCGCCACTCGATCAGGTGCGAGGAGTACAACCCCTCGCGACGCAGGATCCCTCCCCGCTGCCCCCGATCCGCGGCCTCGTACTCCGCCAGAATCGCTGCCTTGTACTCGGCCGTGAACACCCGCCGCTTCGGCCGGTCACCTCGAGGTCCCATGCCCCCATCATCGAGGGCCAGATCCGCTGTCGTCATCGTCATCGTGCCTCACCAATCACCGCCCCGTGCAAGGGAAGAACATCACCCGACCTGTCTCACCCGATCC
>CAVVZM010000007.1:0-114104 GCA_963752705.1 uncultured Actinomycetota bacterium | reverse complement strand
GCCCTCCTCGCCCTCGGCATGGCCGGCCGGGCCGTCGGCGGCCGCAAGCACTACTACTGAAGCCCCACACCGCCGGGATACTCCCTCGACAAGGCCCCCCAAGCACGCACCGCCTGGCGCGGTCACGGGCAGCCCCCGCCCACGCGTAGCCGCGGTAGCCCCGCTCGCGGCTGGCAGGACGCAGTCCGACTGGGGTCATTGTCCGGGAGTCGTTCCCGGAGGCCGGCCGCCAGCCCGGCGACCGTCAGCAGGTCGATGAGCTCTCCGCCGCTGTTGACCAGCCACGTCCTTTTCACCGGTCCGATCCGAAGGCGCAGGTGGATCCGGCCGGTGGTGGGACTGGGCTGAGTCAGAGTGATGGCCCAGCTGACCTGGGCGCCGCCTCGTTGAGAGCGGTAGACCAGCACGGTCGGGGCGTCGACGCTGACCACCTGAAACGTCTCGTGCGGGCCGCCGTAGTCGGGGATGACGTCGCCGGGGGTCAGGTGCTGCCAGCGCGGCAGGAGGGCGCGGGAAGCCCGCCGGGCGGGAGGGATCACCGACTCCAGACGCCGTGGCAAATACCACCCGGCGGGGGCCTTACCCAGCTGCACGATCCAGGGCCAGACCTGGTCCGCGGGTGCCGGCAGGGCGAAGCCCCGATCCATCACGGCATCAGGTGCTGTCACCAGGTCATCGCCGGGCATCGCTGCAGCCCGTTCTTCCTCGGTCGGCTCGATCTCCGCGAACATGGCCAGCTTCATGGGGAGCCCATCGTTGACAGCCGACCGCCAGGAGCGGCCGAGACGGGCCGCGAGTCATCACCGACGGGGTTGCGAGGACTCCGTCGTTTTCGGTCATGCGCGGCTACCGGGGATAGGTGTGACGGTATGCATGGCACAAGATTCGTGGGTTACCGAGCAGGGGCCGCCTGCCCGGCCTTTCCGACTGTGTGGGAGGCCCCGGTGTTTTCCGAGCGTACGAGTGTTGGACTGGATGTGCACGCACGATCGGTCGTCGCGGCGGCGATCGATGGGGTGACCGGCGAGGTGTTCAAGGCAAGGTTGACGCCTGCCCGGGATGTCTTGCGCTGGGTCCGGTCTTCCCGGGCCGGTCGCGGCCACCTATGAGGCGGGCCCGACGGGGTTCGGGCTGTACCGGGCGCTGACGGCTGCTGGTTCCGGTGCGAGGTCGCGGCGCCGAGCAAGCTCCAGCGGCCCAGCGGTGACCGGGTCAAGACCGATCAGCGTGATGCGTTGCACCTGGCCCGGTTGCTGCGCCTGGATGAGGTGACGTCGGTGACGGTGCCGAGCGAGGGGACCAGGAGGCCGCGCGGGATCTGGTGCGTGCTCGGGAGGATGCCCGCGCGGACCTGATGCGGGCCCGGCACCGGTTGTCGAAGCTCCTGCTGCGCCAGGGATCGTGTACTGCGGCGGGCAGGCGTGGACCGGTCGGCACGATGCGTGGCTTCGTCAGGCAGACCTTCCGGTTCCCGGCGGCGCGGTCGGGTTCGATTCCGACTATGAAACGCCGTTCTGCGCCGCGGCCCGCCGAGACCGGCTCGATACGGCGATCGCGGCGATGGCGGCACGCGTCGAATTCACCGCGTGACGCGGCGGCTGGGCTGCCTGCGGGGATCTCGCACCCTGACCGGGTTCGCCCTGACGGTCGAGATCGGCGACTGGTCCCGGTTCACCGGGCCACGATCGGCGCCTACGTCGGCCTGGTCCCGACCGAGCACTCCTCGGAGCCTCCCGGCGCAGGGCCGATCACCAAGACCGGCAACAGCCACGCCCGACGGCTGCTGGTCGAAGCCGCCTGGCACCACCGCGCCGCTACGACCGGGAGCGGCCATGCGGGACGCTGGGAACTGCTCACCGGCCGCCGCGCGGCCCGCGGCGACGCGGGCAACCGGCGGCTGCACCAGCGGTGGCGGACGTTCACCGACCGCGAGCAAGCGCCCGGTGGTCGCAATGTCGCCGTCGCCCGCGAGCTGGCCGGCTGGTGCTGGTCCCTGGCCACCATGCACGACTGACGCCACGGACCTACTTCGACCCCCCGGGCCGGCTGATGGCGGCGCGTGGAGCGACCCGCGAAGAACTATGAGCAGCAACGGGATGACGCGTCCTCGCGACGCTCACTGCTAGACAGGGTGTCCCGCCCAGCCGAACACATCGTCTTGCGGTACCCAACCCGCGCATATCAGTCTGACCGCGCGTCGCCCTGACACGCACGCCAGCACATGCCCCCGGAGCCGAGCACCGAGGCGCCGACCAGACCACGATCCGGTCGGCGCCTCACCCTGCCCGATCAGAACGCCCCGCGAACAGTACCAGCTGGGCTCGGTCCAGGCCGGGGCCGGTTTGGTTGACCTGCCACCAGATCGACGCGTGATGTCGGACAAAGCCGCCGTTGGCGGCCCGGCCATGACCTGTGCGGGCGGGTCCTCCGCTCCGTGCACCCCCTCGACGCTGGGCGTTGCTGCCCGCGGCCGCAGGGGCGGCGAGTACCGCCGCACCGGGTAACGGCTTGTCCCCGAGCCGCCCAGGCCAGGCTCAACCCCATCGGCTCACTCGAAGGGTGATTCGCCGTCCATATTCCCGGCCGGGTCGTAGTTGCAGACCCAGTACTCGTTGCCGTCGTTTCCGGTCGCCTTGCCGCAGCCCACTCGTAGGGTCATCGCCCAGACGACCTGGGTGAAATACGGCCAGAGCGGGCTGATCTGCGGCTCGGCCCCCTGCAGCACCGGCTGGTACGGCATCGGCGGCACGTCGCTCTCCTGCCCGCAGTGGGCCGGGCTCGCGGCCATCGCCGACCAGATCAACGGCAGCGGCCTCGGGCTCATCTACCCCAGGGCTGTACAAGTTTGGCGCCAACGCTCAGAAGTATGCCGCCGACTACTTCGACGTCACGGTTGGCAACAACACCGCCGCTGCCACAGTTCCGGGGTTATCCGGCGATGACGGGTTGGGACCCCATCACGAGGCTTGGCACCCCCAACGCGGGTGCTGCTCCCCGATCTGGGGACGGCGGTCAAACGCCCCGTAGCCGGGCGCCTTCTCAGTGGCCGATGGCATCGACGGTGCGGCCGGTCGCCGACGTCCCAGGACCTCGTCCCGTGGCGGCCGCACACGGGCCCGGGGGCACGCCACCACGCCTCGCGCTGCCGGGGCTACCCGATGTGCAGGCGGGAACACCGACCCCGATTCTCGATCGGGGCGCGTGGTCCCGCCCGTAGACGACGTCCCCCGTCGTCCCGGCGCCGAAGAGCCCCGGCTCGCAACCCCCCGCCCCTGCGAGTTCCGAACCGTCGGGCTGCCTGTCGATTTGACCAGCCTCGGGCTTCCGCCCGGCATCAGACGGGGACGGGGCCGCGTGGTCTGATTGGCGGGGTCGGCGAGGGCCGCGAGCCTGACGGGGTCGGGCTTGGGCCGCAGCAGGCGCGTGCGGGGACCGCGGGAGGGAACCGGGTGTCGAGCTGGTGGTTCGGGTTTGGGGGGGGCGCCGCGGTCCGTCCGAGCCTGGGGGCAGGGCCGCGTTACGCCGAAGCCGGCCGCGTTAGCGACACCCTCCAACGGGGACTGGCTCAACTCGGGCACAGTGGGACAACCCGTTCGCCCGGTCCACGGAGGTAGGCGTCGTGAGTAGCACCCCGTCGAAGCGCCGAGCTGAGGTCACGCCCGAGCGGGCCACGTCTGAGTCGACCGAGCCTGGACGGACCAGCCAGATCCGGCCGTTCGGGTCGTCGGCACCGGCGACGGTCTCTTCGGTGTCCCGTCCGGCCCCGACCACCGGCGGGGTCTCAGCAGCCGAGGGGGAGGACCCGGGCGACACCGGCCCGCAGCGCGTGCGCCACGTCGTCGACCGGTTCGACGGCGCGGTCGGGCTACTCATCCTGCGTCTGGTGACGGCGGCGATTCTCGCCATCCGCGGGCTGCAGATGCTGCAGGACCAGGACGTGAGCGGCGACCAGTTCGCCCAGTGGGGCCTACCGAATCCCGACGTCCTGGTCATCGTGGTCGGCGCGGTGGCCTTCGCGAGCGCCTTCCTGCTCATCATCGGAGCCCTGGTGCGCGTGGCGGGGGTCGCCATCGCGGCCCTGGCCATCGCCAGCCTCGTCTACGTCCAGTGGCGCTCCGGTGACGTCTTCACCTCCGGGCAGCCCGGCTTCACGGGCGAGCTCGAGCTGCTCCTCGCTGCGGTCGGGCTCACCTTCGCCGGGCTCGGCGGTGGCGGGTGGGGCGTCGACCGGCGTTTCCGGCGCCGATAACGCCAGACACCCCAGGCTAGGTTCCAGCCGGGTGAAGCAACCCAACGAAGGTCGGCACGGAGCGGCCCAGGCCGGTGGTGCCGTGTGAACTCGTCGGTGGACCACATCTTCGGCCATGTGATGAGGGCAGCACCCCCGGAGCGTCGGTTGGGGGTGCTGCCCTCGGTGACCGTGGCGTCGCCCCCTCGGGGGACAGGGCGACGCCACGGCGGTCAGTGAAGGCCCGAGTCCCTGGCCACTCACCACAAGGGCAAGGGCCTCAAACCTTCAGGGGTCATGCGCCCAAGACGGATCCCCTCATCGACGATACGGGACCGGGCTCGTGGCGGCGCGCTGAGCGGGTCGTGGTCGGGGTCCGGACCTGACACCCAGGGCAGCCGTTGGGCTGACGGGTTATTGGGAGAGTTGGAGGTCGAGTTGGTCGAGGAGGGCTTCGAGGGCTTGTTCGAATTCGGCGGTGGTGTCGTGGTCGGAGAGGAGGTCCTGGAGTCGGGTGACGGTGGGGTAGTGGGTGAGGTCGAGTTCGGCGTCTGTGGTGGGGGCGTCGGCGTCGCCTTCGTTGAGCGGTTCCACGGCGGGGGAGGTGGGTGCTCCCATGGTCGAGGTCTCGAGCAGGAGCTGGCCGAGCAGGAAGCTGGTGAACATGCGCTGGGGACGTTCCACCGGCGCTCCACGACCAGGTCAGGCCAGGCGGTCCCGCCGGCTAAACCCCGGTCCACCAAGATTGGGTCGGGATGGGCCTCAGGATGAGTGGCGATAGGGCCAGGCATCAGGGATGAGGCGCGACTTCACCATGGAGGGCCGCCGGGCGAAGCTGGACGCCCACAATGACCAGCAGCGGGGCAAGCGCCTGGACGGTCATCAATAGGCGTTCCTGCGGGCCATACGTGGCCCCCCCGACGACGTCCATGCCGGTCATGACGCACAGGAGCAGCAGCGCGCCCAGCCCGATCGCGAGGTTCCCATCGAACCGGCGCCGCAGCACCAGCGGCAGGTACGGACGATCCGGACTGATCAGAGCCGGCCAGACACACAGCGTCACCAAGGCGAGGTTGGTGACCGTCGTGTGCCAGAACCCGGGGCGACCCAACACCGGCAACCAGCCGCTGAGCACCGTGAGCGCACCCCCCGCGGCGAGGAGCTGACGGCCCGTGGGCGCTCCCGGACGCAGCCCTGCCGCCGTGACGATGTAGGCCACCCCGGTCACCGTCACCGCGGCCGGCATCAGCCACCAGCCCGGCGACGGGGCCACGTCGGACAGTCCCCACCCGCCGGGGTCGTCGCCCATATCCACCTCACCGGCCGATAGCCAGGACCCGAAAAGCATGGCCGGGCCGCTCACGGCAGAGACCTGGGCCCACCAAGGGATCTTGGGCCGGTGCGGCAGCGGGCGGATCGTCATCGACCCAATGACTAGCGGGCAGTCCTGGGCGTTCACGGGTAGGTACCTGCGCTGATCCTGGACGGCCTCTGGCGCTTGCGGGATTCGAAGGATGTGCCACACGCGCCACCTACTTGTGAACTGCCCAGACGGGCCGGCAAACGCGGCTTTGGGCGCAAAGGCCCGATCTAGGCGAGAGCCCAGCGGGGCAGTTGTGGCACCTTCACCGCGGAAACCCCATTGCTCACGCGTACCGGGGAGTCGGCCAGAGCGGGTTGAGATGGTGGTTACGGAGAGCGCCGACCCGCTGGGGCAGCGACGTCTGCGCGTTCAGGTTCCTGGTGTCAACGGTGACCAGGTCCTTTGGGCCGTGGCCTGCCTGCCGTCGGGCGGCGTCGAACAGACCCCCAGCATCGGAGACGACGTGCGGGTCGCGTTCGAGTCCGGCGATCCCGCACTGCCCGCGTTAGAGGCGCTAGGTCCAGCGAATGAGTGACCCTCTCCAGGTGTCGCCTATCGGGTCCGTTTGGGCGAACTCGTCGCCTACCCGTGGGGCGCCGCTGCTGGGTTGGTGGTGCTGGCCGTCGTGACAGGTTGTGTCCCGGTCGTTGGCGGTGTCTCGGTGGGCGGGTTCAGCAGCGGAGTCGTGCGTGGGTTCTGGGTCTGGTGGTTGGAGGGTGGCGAGTTCCGGGAGGTAACGCGTGTCGGTTGCTGAAGGTGTTGATGGCGGTCAGCGCGACGGCGGCGAGGGGGATGCCGATGAGGGTGCCGGGGCGACGACCCCGGCGGGGGCTACAGCGGCGCCCTCGTGCTGCTCCTCGACGGTCAGGTCTCCCTCGGAGAAGCCTCGAACGAGAGCCGCCGCCAGCCGGCCCTGCCCAGCATCCGATGCGGCTGGGAGCAACCCGTCACTGACGCCTTGCCGGACGGCCTGACGGCCAGGTGGACCTTATCCTTGCCTCTGGAATCCCAGTTATGGCCGGGAAGCGTTGGGGCACGCTGGGCGGCGGCTCGTCAGGAGGAGCATGTGAGCGGGTCGGCCTTGTTCGTCGCGGTTTTCCTTGCCTGCATCGTCGAGGCGGTCGAGGCGCTGACGATTGTTCTGGCGGCCGGGACGGGCCGTGATTGGCGGTCGGCGTTCACCGGCCTAGTCGCGGGTCTGGCGGTGCTTACGGTGACCGTGTCCATCCTCGGCCCGGCCGTGGCCAGCCTCCCATTGGCCGGCCTACGCCTGTTTGTCGGCGCAGTGTTGCTGATCTTCGGGCTGCAGTGGCTGCGCAAGGCCATCCTGCGGGCCAGCGGCAACAAGGCCCTGCACGACGAGGACCTCATCTTCGCGACGCAGCTGGCCGCCGCCCAGGACGCCGTCCCGGAAGCGAGGGCCTTCGTACCCGACTGGTACGCGTTCACCCTCTCCTTCAAGGGCGTGGTCCTGGAAGGCCTCGAGGTGGTGTTCATCGTCCTGACCTTCGGCAGCAACCAGCAGAACATCCCCCTCGCGGCACTGGCTGGGGTTACCGCCGTGATCGCCGTCGCAGCCGCTGGCCTGGCGGTCCGGGCCCCGCTGGCGCGGGTGCCGGAGAACAGTATGAAGTTCATCGTCGGGGTCATGCTGACGTCCTTCGGCGTGTTCTGGGGCGCGGAAGGAGCCGGCGCGCAGTGGCCCGGCGCGGACGCCAGCCTGCTGGCCATCATCCCGGCCGTCGCGATCTACGCACTCGCGCTCGTGGCGGTCTTCCGGCGGCGCTCCCGGACCCCGATCGACCCGGCCACTTCGACACCGGCGGGAGCGACGTCATGATCGTGGCCCGGCTCAAGGCGTTCGCTCAGTTCTGGTACGACTTCATCATCGGGGATGACTGGCGGGTGGCCCTCGGAGTAGTTCTCGCGCTGGCGCTGACCTACTGGCTCAGCCACTCCACGTCCGCCCCAACGGCGTGGCTGGTCCCAGTAGTGGTCCTAGTGCTGCTGCCAGTGAGCATCCACCGCGCCACCCGCGCTAACCCCACAACTCGCTAGAGACTTCGGGACCCTTGGGCGCGCTCATCCCTTCGCCTGTCGGGTCACGTCTCACCGTCCGTCCGGAGCGGCGGCCAAGACAACCGCCCGGAGGCTTGCGTCGGCACAAGAACTCCCCCTTCGCGCGTGTCTGGCGGCTCATGGGGGCGCGTGGTACCCGGCATTGCGGTTAGACGGCAACTCAGCGGGTTCCCAGTGTGGTGTCCATAGATTGGGGTGGTGCCGCTCGCCGGGGGGCGCCGGTGATGAGGAGAAGCGTTGTGTCCGTGCGTCGATTGATCCGTCTACCCGTCATTTTGGTGTTGGTGCTCGTGGCCGGCCTGACCTACCTGTCTACCGCCGCCGCCGGGGGGTCAAATGTGCGCGACGACGCTGCGGTGCTGACGGCGGCGGATCAGCAGACGATCCGGGACGCGGCGACGCGGGCGCCGTTTTCGGTGTATGTGTGGACCGCGAAGGGTGGGTACGCTGGCAACAAGCCCGGCTTCGTGTCCGCCGCCGACGCCCTGGTCACCAGCAACGACACGGTGGTCATTGCTGTGGACACGGTGGACAAGTTCACCCACGTTGCGGCCCGGAATGCGCGGTTGACCCCGGCGGCGACCACAGCGGCGAAGACGGCCGCGGACTCCTCCTTCGGCCAGGGTCAGTGGGCGGCCGGGATCACCGCCGCGCTGACCAGTCTGACCAGTGCTGCCGCCATTTCCGAAGCCAACGGGGCGCCTAACCAGGGCGGTCCTGTGCCGGTCGCACCTCAGAGTTCTTTCCCGTGGGTCGGGCTGCTCGTGCTGCTGCTCGTGGCCGCCGTCGCCGGGTTGCTGGTCATGCGTTCTCGTCGGCGCCGCGCTGTGGTCGGCCCGCAGGACGCCGCTGCGGGCTACCCGCCCGGGCCGGGCTACGGCCCTGGGCCAGCAGGCTACGGCGGTGGTTCGGGCTACGGCGGTGGGCCAGGTTATGGCGGTGGTTCGGGTTACGGCCGCGGCGGCGGCGGTGTGGGTGGGATGCTCGCTGGTGGTGCCCTTGGCGGCATCGGGGGTGGACTGATCGGTTATGAGTTGGGTAAGGAAGCCGGCGAAAACCGAGGCGGCGGCCAGGGCGGCGACTACGACGGGCAAGACCAGGGGCAAGGTCAAGGTGGGTTCGCCGAATCCGACCAGGGCCAAGGCGGCGCCGACTGGGGTGACGGCGGCGGGCAGGACGGATCTGGCGGCGACTTTGGCGGCGGCGGCTCCGACTTTTAGCACCCCTCGGGACCCCAGATCAAGGGGAAGGTGGAGCCGGGGGGCAGTACGCACAACCTAAACGACGCTGACGCATGACTGCTACGCGCGGTGGTGTCTCTTGACGTCAAAGGGCTTTGGACGACCTTCAGCGACTGACGTACCGCCTCCTCAAGCACCGCCGCGCGCGCTACCTTTCCGGTGTGCTGACGTCTGTTGCCGGATGGCCCACCTGGCTCGTCCTGGCGGTGTTCGTCATCATTTTCCTGGGGGTGATGTTCGGTGCGCGCTGGGCGCTGGCCCGCTTCGCCGGTGAGGAGCGACGGCCGGAGCTGGCCGGTCTCGCCAACTCGCTCAACGGACCCGTCGGCGCCACCCTGGCCTTCCTGGTGGGTTTCGCGGTGTCCATCACCTGGACCACGATGTCATCGGCACAGACCTCAATCGAGAAGCTGGCGGCGCAGGCGCAGCAGACCGCGCTGCTGGGCGGAAGCGTGCTGGGCCCTGCCGACGCGGCCACGCTCCGCGTCGATCTCACGGCCTACCTGAAGGCGATCGCCGACCGCGACAGCCTCGTCCTCGCCAATGGGGAGGTGGCCGAGATGCCGTCCTTCCCGGCGCTCGAGCAGCTCCAGAGCGACGTCCACGCGATGGAGCGGGCCTCGCAGAACAATCCGGATGCCGCCTCGATCCGGACGTTACAGGCCAACGTGTTGCAGCTCGCCGAGATCCAGGCCGAGCTGAACGCCGTGGCCCGCCGGGGGCTGCCGGACGTGGTGCTCCAGCTGCTCGTCCTCACCGGATGCATGTCCGCCGCCACGGTGGGGATGCTGGCCGTGGGCATCGAGCGGCCATATCTCATCGTCGGGTGGGCCGTGGTCATCGCCATGGGCCTGACGGTGGTGATCGCCCTCTACAACCCGTTCGCGGGGACGGTGTCCGTGACGTTCGACCCCATCACCGACGCGGTGCGCCGCATCAGCGCATGACGCCGACCCTCGTCACCGACGCGGCGACGTCGCCCCCCGCGACGTCAAGGCACCAAGCGAGGGGGGTCCTCGCCAAACGACGACGCTGGCCCGGACTCAACAGCCGCCCCACGGGTACTCGGGTCGCCAGCCGGCTTCGGCCCAGGACGCGAGCCAGTCAACGACGGGTCCGGCGTCGGGGGTCCAGTCCGCGAGGGCGCGGCGAGGTAGCAGGACCATGACCTCCAGGATACGACCGGCCTATGGTCGCAGGTGATGGTGAAGATCACGACTCCCTAGGAGTGGTGGAGGAACCTAAGCAGAGAAACGCAGGATCGGTTAGCGGCTGACCCGGGGGGACCCGTCCCTCCCGACCTGTGGGGTGAGGTGTTCGCGGTCAACACCGGCTCGGAGCTCTACCCGCCGTTTCCGTTCTCTCGAGGACCGCTCAAACCGAGGACCCGCTGCGGGCTCAAGCCTCAGACCGTATGGAGTGACCGCCCGGGTGGGGGTGGTTGCGGCCGGGGCCTCACTCACAAGATTCGCGGGTTACCGAGTAGGGGCTGCCCCGACGCCGTGATAGCCGGACCGCACCTGGTGTCCTCGTTGCTCAAACGCTGGACCGCCGTCACACTTCATCACCGAGTCAGCAGCCAGCACCTGCCCTACTACCTGGACGAGTTCACCTTCCGGTTGCACCGCCGTACCTTCAAAGCCAGGGGCCTGCTCTTCTACCGGCTGCTCCAACAGGCCGTCGAGACCGACCCGCATCCCCTCAAGGACCTCATCGGCGGCGGCTAAGCAATCACTGCACTCAAGCAGATATGCAGGACGGGTGTTCGAGCCAGTATGGCCGACGGCCCATCGACAGTGGGCGCGACATGCCGACGTCGTTCACTAGGCGAACGCCGGGTCGGCGACGCAGGGGACTGGGATGCGGCGCTAGAGGCCCCGGCGAACTGCGTGCTTCTCGTGTCGCTGCAACTGCCGCTCGACGACGGTGAGGTGGTGCACGAGGTGCTGCACTTGGGTGGAGGCATCAGCGGCCAGCTGCTGGGTCGTGAGGTCAGCCATCGCTGCGGGGGGAAGGACCCACCTTTCGGCCCATCGCCGTCCCGGTCCGCACCTTTGCACCGGGAGCAACTGGGTGTAGGAGGAATGTAGGAACCGCAGCGGGCTGGTCGGCATCAGTCGTGACTGGGCGGACGAACTGGCACCAACCGATCGGACAATCCTGCAGGTCAGGGGTCCAGACGCCTCTGGGCGGCACGAGAAGGACGCTGGCCATGTTTCCTACGGATCAGAAGGTTGGGAGTTCGAATCTCTTCGGGCGCACGCTGTGTTGAGACAGACGACGAGGGCCCCTGAACTGCGGCAACGCGGTCAGGGGCCTTACTCGTGCCCGGACCTCTGGTCTCGCGACCCGAGTTGACAAAAGCGACAAATACGCCATCCTGAGATCGGGTCGGGACGTCCTGACCTGTGCTCCTGGACCCGGCACCGCGTGCATCACCACGTCCGGGCAGGCACATGAGCAGCAGCACACCGTCGCCACCTCACGAGGTCGGGGCGCGCACACGAGCGGCCCATGACGCGCGGCAGGCGGCGGACGCGCGCCTGGTCACCGAGCTGGCGCAGTGCGCCGGTGGTGACGTCGAGGCGTTCGGACGGGTCTACGACGCCACGGTCGGTCGCCTGTTCGCGCTCGCCCTGGTGCTCACCCGCGCTCCGGACGAGGCCGAGCGGCTGCTCCGGCGGACCTACCTCAGCGCCTGGAGCACCGTCTCCCGCTTCGACCCCCAGCGCAGCTCGGCGGCGGCCTGGCTCGCCACGATCCTCTGTGAGGCCGCGGTCGACCCCACCGTGTCGTGACGGCGTCAGGAGCCTCGGCGCTCGCGGACCCGGCGCTTGCCCTCGTGCATGGCGGCGACCCGGGCGATGGGGATCTCGTGGCCCTCGGCGACGAGGTCGGGAGGGAGCGCCTGCGGCTCGGGCATGAGGTCGGCCCAGGCGTCGCGCCCTTCGGCGGACCCGGATGAGGACAGCAGGCCAGGGACCGTGCGGATCGTGAAGTCCTGGGGGCGCACCGCGTCGAGGTCCTCCCACCGGACGGGGTACGACACGGGAACCCCGGGTCGGATCCTCGGGCTGTAGGCCGCGATGACCGTGCCGCCCCCGGCCCGGGTCGAGTCGACGAAGACCCGTCCCTCCCGGTCCTGGATGACGAACGCGGTGGTGGCCAGGGCGGGGTCGAGCCGCGCGGCCCGGCCGGCGATGGCGCGGGTGGCGGCGGCGACGTCGGGGGTGTCGGCCGACGCCAGCGGCACGAAGACGTGCATCCCCTTCGCCCCGCTGGTCTTGGCCGCCCCCGCCAGCCCGAGGTCGTCGAGCGCCTGCTTCACCAGGTGGGTCGCCGCGACGGCCATCCGGAACCCCTCGGCCGGGTCGAGGTCCGACGGCGGGTCGAGGTCGAGCACGAGATGGGTCTGGTGCTGCGGGTCGGTGGTGGTCATCAGACCCGGGTGGTACTCCACGGCCCGCTGGTTGGCGAACCACACCATCGTCCGGCGGTCGTTGGCCAGGGCGTACCGGACGTCCCGCTTGGTGCGCTCGGCCCGGACGGTGACCGACTCGACCCAGTCGGGGGCGTATGCGGGGAGGTTCTTCTGCATGAAGGCCGGCTGCCCCGCGCGGACCCGGATGACCGACAGCGGCCGGTCGCGCAGGTGGGTGACCATCCGGTCGGCCAGCTGCTCGACGTAGTCGACCAGGTCGCGCTTGGTCGCACCCGCCCCGTCGAAGAGCGGCTCGTCGAGGTGGGTGAGTGGGACGCCGTCGCGCGACTCCTCGGGCATCACCCCACGGTAGGGGTCGGCCCGGTCAGGTCAGACGAAGAGCGGCGCCATGTCGAAGGCGGCCTCGAGCCGCGTCATCTCCTCGTCGCTGGGGCGTCCGGTGAACCGGACGGCCGCGTCGAGGACGAGCGGCAACAGGTGGATGTCGCCGACGGTGTTGAGGAAGACGCCCTCCCGGCCGAGCACCCACGAGACCGCGGTGTCGATGGCCTCCGGCGACCGCAGCGGCTCGTACCAGGTGGCGGCGAAGTGCTGCTCGCGGTCGCCGTTCGAGCCGGACTCCTGGTCGGCGTCGGGCCACGCCGCCTTGGTGATCGACTTGATCGTCTGCACCGCGACCCCGCGTTCCTGGCATACCGCGACGAGCTCCTCGACGTCGGCGAGGTAGCGCTCGTTGTGCGACATCGGGAAGTTGTAGGGCAGCAGCACCGAGGCGAAGTCGTACTCCTGCAACGACCTCAGGTGCTGGCGCGCGACGGTGACCCCGTGGCCCGTCACGCCCACCGCCTTGGTCAGGCCCTCGTCGAGGGCCCGCCGGGCCCCCTCCAGCGCGCCGCCCTTCGCGTAGGCGGTCTGCCACTGCTCCTCGTCGACGAGGTTGTGCAGCTGCAGCAGGTCGACGTGGTCGGTGCCCATCCGCTCCAGCGACTCGTTGATCTGGGCGTAGGCACCCGCGGCCGTGCGGTCCTCGGTCTTGGTGGCCAGGAAGTATGCGTCGCGGTGCTCGCTGAGGAACGGCTTCATCCGCACCTCCGCCTCGCCGTAGCTGCGGGCGACGTCGAGGTGGTTGATGCCGCGGGACGCGACGAGCTCGAGGGTGGCGTCGGCCTCGTCCTGGGTCACCCGGCTCAGCGCGGCCGCGCCGAAGATGACGCGGGTGCTGTCGTGGCCGGTCCGCCCGAAGGGCTGCGTGGGGATCATGCCTCCCATGATGCCCGCCGCCGCGGCGGCCGTCGCGTCCAGGCACACCGCAGCCGGGTGCGGCAGGGTGGGCGGGTGGATGCACTCGTCGTCGTCATCGCCCAGTGGGCCGTCTTCCTCGTCCTGGCCGGGGCGCTGGTCGCCTGGTGGCGTGCCACGCCATCGGGCCGCTTCGAGCTCGTCGTCAGCGGCCTGCTCGCCGTGGTGCTGGTCGCGCTCGCGGTGAAGGGGGCCAGCCTGCTCTGGAACGACCCGCGGCCGTTCGTCGTCGACGGTCAGGCTCCGCTCTTCGCGCACCCTGACGACAACGGCTTCCCGTCCGACCACACGAGCTTCGCGGCGGCCGTCTCTGGGGTCGTCCTGGCCGCCCGGCGGGCCTGGGGCGTGGCGCTGGTGGTGGTGTCGGCCCTGGTCGGCGCCGCCCGGGTGGCCGCCCACGTGCACCACGTGCCCGACGTCGTCGCCGGCCTCGTGCTCGGCCTGGCGTGTGCTGCGGTCGCCGTGGCCCTGGCCCGGGTCCTCGTCGCGCGCGTGACGGCGCGGCGCGAGATGACCCCCTGGGGTATGCCGGGGCGCCGGGTGACCGGCGCCGCTCGCGCCGAGGCGTCGTAGTCTGAGAATTGTCCGGACATTGTGACCTGTGACCGCTCCTGCGGGCTAGGGTCGGCTCATGGCTGCCCTGCTGGTCGACCTGCGGATCGACCGCAGCTCGCCCGTGCCGCTCTACCACCAGCTGGCCGAGCAGCTGAGCGCGGCGGTCACGGACGGACGGCTCGCCCCCGGTGACCCGTTCGAGAACGAGCTCGCCATGTGCCAGCGCCTCCAGCTGTCGCGGCCGACGGTGCGCCGGGCCATCCAGGAGATGGTCGACCAGGGCCTGCTCGTGCGGCGGCGGGGCGTGGGCACTACGGTCGCCAACGCCAAGGTCCACCGCAAGTTCGAGCTGTCCAGCCTCTACGACGAGCTGCAGCGCGCCGGCCGCTCCCCGCGCACGACGGTGCTGTCGCTGGAGACCGTGCAGGACGCCCGGGCGGCCGCGTCGCTCGACCTCCCACCGGACACCCACCTGCTCGGCATCACCCGGCTGCGCCTCGTCGACGAGAAGCCGCTGGCCCTGCTGCAGAACTGGCTGCCACCGGCCTACGCCGACCTGACCCGCGAGGAGCTCGAGACCACCGGCCTCTACGACGCGCTCCGCATCCGGGGGGGCAAGCCCGTCGTCGCCCGGCAGAGCGTCGGGGCCCGTACGCCGACGCCCGCCGAACGGCGCCACCTCGGGCTGCGGGGGAGCCAGCCGGTGCTGACGATGACCCGGATGGCGTTCGACGTCAGTGGTACCGCCGTGGAGTTCGGCGACCACAGCTACCGGGCCGAGGACTACGCGCTCGACATGGTCATCGACGAGCGCTGACGGTCGGTCGGGGCGCGGGTCGTCGCGGGAGGGCGGCAGGGACCTTCGCCTCGGACCGGGGGGCGCACGACGCGGTGGAGTGGGGGTGACGCAACCACGCCCGCGACGTTCGCGGCTGACGAGAGGGGTGACTCGATGACCGCTCTGGTCGTGTACGAGTCGATGTTCGGCAACACCGAGAAGGTGGCCAGGGCCATCGCCGCCGGACTGGCCGAGTCCATGGAGGTCGTCACAACGCCGGTGGGCCGGGCGCCGGCCGTCCCCGGCCCCGACGTCCACCTCATCGTCGCGGGTGGCCCCACGCACGCCTTCTCGATGAGCCGCCCGAGGACCCGAGCCGACGCTCTCGCCAAGGGGGCGACGGAGGGCGAGGAGGACCGCGGCCTCCGGGAGTGGGTCGACGCGCTGCCGACCGGACACCACACCGAGCGGTTGGCGACCTTCGACACCCGGGTCGCCTCGATGCGGCACCTGCCCGGGTCGGCGGCGAAGGGGGCGGCGAAGGTGGCCCACCGCCACGGCTATCCCGCCGCCGCCCGGGCCGAGAGCTTCTACGTCGACGACGTCGAGGGCCCGCTGCTGGAGGGTGAGATGGAGCGGGCGACCGCCTGGGGCCGCACCCTGGCCCGGGTCGTCGCCGCGGCCCGGACCTGACGCCGCTGCAGCGCCTTCCGCTCAGGTGTTCTGGGGGAAGCCGAGGTTGAGGCCGCCGTGGCTGGGGTCGAGCCAACGGGAGGTGACGACCTTGCCGCGGGTGAAGAAGTGCACGCCCTCGGTGCCGTGGGCGTGGCTGTCGCCGAACAGGCTGTTCTTCCAGCCGCCGAACGAGTAGTAGCTGACCGGCACCGGGATCGGCACGTTGACGCCGACCATGCCGACCTCCACCTCGTGCTGGAACCGCCGGGCCGCCCCGCCGTCGTTGGTGAAGATCGCCGTCCCGTTGCCGTAGGGGTTGGCGTTGATCATGGCCAGCCCCTCCTCGTAGGTCTGCACGCGCAGCACCGACAGCACAGGGCCGAAGATCTCCTCCTGGTAGATCGACATGTCGGTGCCGACGTGGTCGAACAGGGTCGGCGCGAGGTAGAACCCCTCGTCGGCACCGTCGAAGTCGGCCTGCCGCCCGTCGACGACGAGGGTCGCCCCGGACTCCACGCCGGCGTCGACGAACCCGGCCACCTTGTCGCGGTGGGCACCGGTGACGAGGGGGCCCATGTCGCAGCCGCGGGTGCCGTCACCGGTGCGCAGCTTGCCCATCCGGTCGACGATCTTGCTGACCAGCTCGTCGGCGACCGGCTCCACGGCCACCAGCGCCGAGATGGCCATGCACCGCTCACCGGCCGAGCCGAAGCCGGCGTTGATCGCGGCGTCGGCGGCCAGGTCGAGGTCGGCGTCGGGCAGGACGAGCATGTGGTTCTTTGCCCCGCCGAGGGCCTGGACCCGCTTGCCGTGGGCGGTGCCGGTCTCGTAGACGTAGCGGGCGATCGGCGTCGACCCCACGAAGGAGACCGACTTGACGTCGGGGTGCGTGAGCAGCGCGTCGACCGCCTCCTTGTCGCCGTTGACGACGTTCATCACGCCGTCGGGCAGGCCCGCCTGCTTCCACAGCCGGGCCACGGCGAGGGCGGCGGAGGGGTCCTTCTCGCTGGGCTTGAGGACGACCGCGTTGCCGCAGGCGATGGCGACCGGGATGAACCACATCGGCACCATGGCCGGGAAGTTGAAGGGCGAGATGACGGCGACGACGCCGAGCGACTGCCGCAGGGAGTAGACGTCGACGTTGGTCGAGGCGTTCTCGGAGTAGCCGCCCTTGAGCAGCTGCGGGATCCCGCAGGCGAACTCGACGACCTCGAGGCCACGCATGACCTCGCCGAGGGCGTCGTCGAGCACCTTGCCGTGCTCCGCGGTCACGAGGGCCGCGATGTTCTCCTTCTCGGCGTCGAGCAGCTGCCGGAACGCGAACAGGACCTTGGACCGCTTGGACAGGGACGCGTCCCCCCACTCCGCCCACGCCGCCTTGGCCGACGCGACGACCTCGCCCACCGTGTCGGCCGACGCCAGGTCGACCCGGCCGGTCACCTGCCCGGTCGCCGGGTTGTAGACGTCGCTGGTGCGCTCGGCGGTGCCGGTCCAGTCGGCGCCGCCGACGAGGTGGGTGATGCGGGTGGGGGTGCTCATGGTCGTCCTTCGGTTCGAGGCTGTGGTGCGTTCAGGAACGGGGGCGCTCGGCGAGGTCCACCCGGGTGGGCCGGCCCGAGGCGAGCGACGCGAGTCCCGCCTCGCAGACGGCCGAGGCGGCATACCCGTCCCAGGCGGTGGGGCCCACGACCCGCCCCTGCCGGGTCGCGTCGACCCAAGCCTGCACCTCGAGATCGTAGGCCCGGGCGAAGCGCGTGCGGAAGTCGTCGGGGATCGCCGTGCCGCAGTGGTTGTCGCGCCGCACGACGAGACCCTCACCGAGACCGATGGTGGCCGTACCGCTCTCGCTCACGGCCTCGCAGCGCACCTCGTAGCCGAGCCGGCTGTTGACGAACACCTCGGCGGTCGCCAGCGCGCCGCCGGCCATGCGGAACACCGCGACCTGGGGGTCGAGGACACCGTCCTCGACCGCCGACGTGGGTGCCGGCGCGAGGATCGTCACCTCCTCGATCTCGGCGTCGAACAGCCAGCGGGAGACGTCGACCTCGTGCACGAGGGAGTCACGCACGATCATCTCCGAGCGGAAGTCGCCGGCCACGCTCTTGTTGCGGTGCACGTGGTGCAGCAGCAGCGTCCGGCCGTGGTCACCGGAGTCGAGCAGCGTCTTGAGCGCGGCGTACTCGGGGTCGAACCGGCGCATGAACCCCACCTGCACCAGCGGCCGTCCGCCCCGCGCCTCCGCCTCGACGAGCCGGTAGGACGACGCGGCGTCCATGGTCAGCGGCTTCTCGCAGAGCACCGGCTTGCCCTGGGCGAGGCAGGCGAGTACCTGCTCCTCGTGGGCGAAGCCGGGCGAGGCGATGAGCACGGCGTCGACGTCGTCGGCTGAGACGAGCTCGAGGGCATCAGGGGTGGAGCGCACGCCGTCGAGGCCGTCGGCCAGCTGTGCGGCGCGGTCGCCCGCAGGGTCCGACACGGCGACGAGCCTGGCTCCGGAGATGCGCTGCGCGAGCCGCTGCGCGTGGTCGGCGCCCATCATCCCGACCCCGAGCAGGCCCACCCTGAGGTCGCTCATGAGCCCGCTCCTTCGTTCGCTGAGGTGTCTGAGGTCACCGAGGTGACCGGTGTGACCAGCGGTCGCTGGGCCTGCTTGTGCTCCGTGTACGCCGCGTACGCCGACCGCGTGCTCTCCAGCTCGGAGACCGCGCTGACGGGCACGTCCCACCAGGCGCCGGTGTCGGGCGCGAAGACGAACGGGTCGGTCTCGACGTGGATGACGACGGGGCCACCGTCGGCCGGCCACGCCTTCGCCGCCCGGACCGCGTCCTCCAGCTCCGAGAGCGAGTGCACCTCGATGACGTGGGCGCCCAGGCTGCGGGCGTTGGCGGCGAGGTCGACGGGGATGAGGTCGCCGTCGAGGCGGTGGCTCTGGTCGTCGCGGTAGCGGTAGCGGGTGCCGAACCGCTGGGAGCCCAGCGACTCCGAGAGCGATCCGATCGAGTGGAACCCCCGGTTCTGCACGAGGACGACGACGACCTTGACCCGCTCCTGCACCGCGGTGACGAGCTCGGTCGGCATCATCAGGTAGCCGCCGTCGCCGACCATCGCGAAGACGTCACGGTCGGGGTCGGCGAGGCGGATCCCGATCGACGCAGGTACCTCGTAGCCCATGCAGGAGTAGCCGTACTCGACGTGGTAGCCCTTCCGGTCGCGTACCCGCCACAGCTTGTGCAGGTCGCCCGGCATCGAGCCGGCCGCGCAGAGCACCACGTCGCGCGGGTCGCTGAGCTCGTTGACGGCGCCCAGCACCTGGCTCTGGGTGAGCAGGCCGTCGGCCAGCGCGTCGGTGACCTCGGCGGGCGGGTGGTAGGCCGCCTCGACCTGCTCGTCCCAGGCCGTCCAGAGCGTCGCCTGGCGCTCCCGGTATGCCGCGTCGACGGCATACCCGTCGAGGGCGGCGGTGAGCGCGGTCAGGGCTTCGCGTGCGTCGGCGACGACCGCGAGGCCGGACTGCTTGCCGGCGTCGAAGCGGGCGACGTTGACGTTGACGAAGCGGACGCCCGCGTCCTGGAACGCGGTCCGCGACGCCGTGGTGAAGTCGCTCCACCGCGTGCCGACACCGATGACGACGTCGGCCTCGGTGGCCAGGGCGTTGGCGGCCGTCGTGCCCGTGGAGCCGACCGAGCCCATGAGCTGGGGGTGGCCGTGCACCAGCGACCCCTTGCCGGCCTGGGTCTCGCCGACGGGGATGCCGGTCGCGTCGCAGAGCGCCTTCAGGGCGTCCTCGGCGCCGGAGTAGTGCACCCCGCCGCCGGCCACGACCAGCGGCCGGCGGGCCGAGCGGACGAGCGTGGCCGCGTCGGCGACGTCGACCGCCTCGGGTACGGGGCGGGCGATCCGCCAGACCCGGGTCGCGAACAGCGCATCGGGCCAGTCGAACGCCTCGGCCTGCACGTCCTGGGGCAGCGCGATGGTCACCGCCCCGGTCTCCACCGGGTCGGTGAGCACGCGCATGGCGCCGAGCAGCGCCGACGGCAGCTGCTCGGGCCGGGTGACCCGGTCGAAGAAGCGCGACAGCGGGCGGAAGGCGTCGTTGACCGTGACGTCACCGGCGTACGGCTGCTCGAGCTCCTGGAGCACCGGGCCCGAGACGCGGGTGGCGAACGTGCCGGACGGCAGCAGCAGCACGGGGATCCGGTTGATCGTCGCGAGGGCGGCGCCGGTGAGCATGTTGGTCGAGCCGGGCCCGACCGACGCGGTGCAGACCCACGTCTGCAGGCGGTCCTTCTGGCGGGCGTAGCCGACCGCGGTGTGCACCATGGCCTGCTCGTTGCGGGCGAGCACGTACGGCAGCCGGTCGTCGCCCTCGGCGTGCAGCTCGTTCTCCAGCAGGGCCTGGCCGATGCCGGCGACGTTGCCGTGGCCGAAGATGCCGAAGCACCCGGCGAAGAGCTTCTGCCGCTCGCCGTCACGCTCCGTCCACTGGGCGGCGAGGAACCGCACCACCGCCTGGGCGACGGTCAGCCGGACGGTGGTGTCGGTCACGGGGTCCCTCCCAAGGGAAGTCGGGGGTCGACGGCCTGGGTCGCCCAGGTCTCGCGCACCCAGCCGTGGGCCGGGTCGTCGCAGATGAGCCAGGCCCGCTCGGGGGCGGGGCCGGCCATGACGTTGAGGTAGTAGAGGTCGTATCCGGGCACGGCCATCGCGGGCCCGTGCCAGCCGAAGGGCACCAGCACCACGTCGCCGGTGCGCACCTCGGCCAGCACGTCGATCTCGCGCTCGCCCGCGGCGTACACCCGCAGGTAGCCCATCGGGTCGGCCTCAGCGGAGGCAGGCGCGCCGACCTCCGGCTGCACCTCGACGTAGTAGATCTCCTCGAGCTCGGACTCGACCCCGGCCCGGTGCTCGTCGTGCTTGTGGGGCGGGTAGGAGCTCCAGTTGCCCGCCGGGGTGACGACCTCACAGGCGATGAGGCGCTCGGCGTCGAGCACGGCCGGCGTGCCGAAGTTGCGCACCTCGCGCGACGACTGACCGGCCCCGCGCAGCTCGGTGGGGACGTCGGCGGCCGGGAGGTGCCGGAACGGCGGGCGCTCGGACGGCGCCGCCTCGGGAAGCGCCGCGACGGCCAGGGCCACGCGACAGTCGGCGTCCGCCTCCAGTACCAGGGAGGACCCGCGCGGCACGTAGGCCACGTCGGTCGGCCCGGCGAACACCGAGGGGCGTCCGGCGAGCTCGGCGGTATGCGTCGTGCCCGCGTCGTCGGTGCAGGTCAGCCGCACCGACCCGGAGAGCGGGACGACGACGACCTCACGCCCGCCCGTCTCCAGGGTGCGCCGGTCACCGGCGCCCAGCCGCCCGGCGAACAGCCCGGTGTGCGACCAGCCGTCGACCCGGTCGTCGACGACGACGTCCCACTCCGCAGACCCCGCGGAGCCGAAGGGGAGCACCCATCGTGAGGTCATCGGGACGACCCGTGCACGAGGTCGGCGGCGATGTCGACGGCCGCCGCGACGTCGCCGTCGGGCGGGTAGAGGAGGGCGCGACCGACGACCAGGCCCCGCACGGAGGGGAGCTCGACGGCCCGGCCCCAGGCGGCATAGGTGTCGGCGGGGTCGCCCTGCGGGTCGCCGCCGAGCAGCAGGGTCGGCAGCGTCGTGGCCTCCATGACCCGAGCGAGATCGTCGACGACGGGCAGCTTGAGCCAGGTGTAGGCGCTGGACGCACCCAGCCCGGACGCGATGGCGACCGACCGGATCGTCGACTCGGCGTCGAGGAGGTTGACCACCCGGCCGTCGCGACGCACCGAGAGGAAGGGCTCGACCATGGCCATGAGGCGACGCTCGCTGAGCGCCGTGACCGCGTCGGCGGTGGCGGTGAGGGTCGCGACCGTGCCGGGGTCGTCGAGGCAGATCCGGGTGAGCATCTTGCCGCCGTCGAGCCCGTGCCGGTCGATGTCGGCGGCGCGGTAGGCGGTGAACCGGTCGTCGAGCTCGAACGACGCGCCCTGCAGCCCCCCGCGGTTCATCGACCCGATCGCCAGCTTGTCCTCCAGGGCGCCGAGCAGGAGCAGGTCGTCGAGGATGTCGGGGGTACCGAGCACGCCGTCGACGCCGGGGCGCGAGACCGCGGTCGCCAGCCGTTCGAGCAGGTCGGCGCGGTGGGCCATGGCCATGCCGTCGGACCGCACGCCCAGGGCCCCGCGCGCGGGGTGGTCGGCGGCCACGACGAGGAGGCGGCCGTCGCGGCCCGCGACCGGCCGGCGTTGGCGGTTGGCCCACCCGTCGGCGATCCGCTCCGGCTCGCGGACGCGGATCTCGGTGAGGTCGGCCACCTCGACGCGGGTCGCCTCGGTGGTCATCGTGCCTCCGTCAGGGCGTCGAGGGAGCCACGGTCGAGCGCGGTCTCGACCTCGGCCGATGTCGGCATGGCGGTGGAGCACTCCAGCCGCGAGGCCACGATGGCCCCGGCGACGTTGGCGAACTCGAGGATCCGGCGCAGCGGCCACTCCTCGAGCAGCCCGTGCACGAGCGCGCCACCGAAGGCGTCGCCCGCGCCGAGGCCGTTGACGACCTGCACGGGGAAGGTGGGCACCTCGACCTGCTCGTCGCGGGTGGCGGCCAGCACGCCCTTCGGCCCCTGCTTGACGATGGCCAGCTCGAGCCCCCGGTCGAGCAGGGCCGCGGCCGCCCGCGCCGGATCGGTCTCGCCGACGGCGACCTCGCACTCCTCCCGGTTGCCGACCGCGATGGTGACGTGGTCGAGCGCGGCGGAGACGACCGTGCGCGCCTCGTCGGCGTCGGGCCAGAACATCGGCCGCCAGTCGAGGTCGAGCACGGTGTGCCGACGCCGCTCGCGGGCCTCCCACGCCCGGAAGTGCGCGGCCCGGCTCGGCTCCTGCGAGAGGCCGGTGACGGTGGACCAGTAGATGTGAGCATCCCGGATTGCCTGCAGGGGAAGGGTTTCGGGGTCGATCAGCAGGTCGGGGGCCGTGGGGTAGCGGTAGAAGTAGAGGGGGAAGCTGTCGGGCGGGAAGATCTCGCAGAACGTCACCGGCGTGGGCGGGCCGTCGACCGGCTCGACGAACGCGTCGTCGACGCCGAGCGCCCGCAGCTGCATGTTGACGTATCTCCCGAACGGGTCGCGGCCCACCCGGGAGATGAGGGCCGCCCGGTGCCCGTGGCGGGCCGACGCGACGGCCACGTTGGTGGCGCTCCCGCCGAGGAACTTCTCGAACGTGCGCACGTCCTCCAGGCCGACGCCGTGGTCGAGCGGGTAGATGTCGACGCCGGTACGGCCGATGGTGATGACGTCGTACGGCTCGGGCTTCTGCTGGGGCACCTGGTCAGACACCGGGGATCTCCTCCATCGACACGACCCGGCCCTCGTGGCGGGACCGCTCACACGCCTCGGCGATGCGCGACGCCTGCACCGCGTCGTCCACCGTGCACGGCGAGGGGATGACGCCGCGCACCACGTCGACGAACGCCGTGAGCTCGGCCCGGTAGGCCGGGAGGAAGCGCTCCATGAAGGACGAGTGCCGCGGCCCCGCGGGATACGTGGCGCCCTCCTCGGCGGACGTGACGGCCAGCGAGTCGTCGTAGCCGACACCGAGGGTGCCCGCGCTCCCGCTGACCTCCATGCGCACGTCGTGGCCAGCGCCGTTGTAGCGGGTCGCGGTGAGGGTGACGAGGGTGCCGTCGTCGAGGGTGAGCAGCGCCGCCGCCGTGTCGACGTCGCCGGCCTCGGCGAAGAAGGGCGCGCCCTTGTTGGCCCCGGTGGCGTAGACCGAGGCGACCTCGCGCCCGGTGACGAAGCGGACGATGTCGCAGTCGTGGATGGAGCAGTCGCGGAACAGGCCGCCGCTCGTGGGGATGTAGGCGGGGTCGGGTGGGGCCTGGTCGTGGGTCTGCGCGCGCACGGAGTGGACGAACCCGAGCTCGCCGTCGGCCACGGCCTGAGCCACCCGCCGGTAGGCCGGGTCGAACCGGCGCTGGAATCCGATGTGCACGGGCACGTCGGCCGCACCGACCTCGGCGGCGAGGGCGATGGCCTCGTCGAGCGTGCCCGCGAGCGGCTTCTCGCAGAACGTGGGTATGCCGGCCGCGACGCCCAGGCGGATGAGCGGCGCGTGGCCGGGGGTGGCCACGGCGACGACGAACCCGTCGACACCCGACCCGAGGAGCTCGGCCGGCGAGGCGGCATACCCGACGCCGAGGCGGTCGGCGACCGCTCGCGCCGCCGCAGTGTCGAGGTCGCTCACGACGACCTCGTCGACCCCGGCGAGGTCGCGGAGGGTCTGCGCGTGGAACGCGCCGATGCGACCGACTCCGGCCAGTCCGATGCGCATACTGCTCCTGACCTCTGGACCGGGGGCCGGACCGCGTGAGCTGATCGTGTCAACGTCCGCCGGACCGTGTCAAGCAAATGTCCGGACATTAGGATCTTTGCGTCTCCGATCCGTGAGCCGGATCCGGGACGTTGGTCGGTGCCGTCGGGCGGACGGCGCCTCTAGCGTCGAGACGGACGCGAGACGAAGGAGTGCACCATGAACAGGTTCGACGGCCGAGTGGCCCTCGTCACCGGAGCAGCCAGCGGCATCGGCCGCGCCACCGCACGCCGCTTGGCGAGCGAGGGCGCCGCGGTGCTGATCACCGACATCACCATCGATGCGGGCCAGGCCACGGTGAAGGACATCACCGACGCCGGTGGGAGGGCCGAGTTCTTCCGCCACGACGTCACCAGCGAGAGCGAGTGGGAGGCCGCGACGGCCCGGGCGGTGGAGGTCTTCGGCGGGCTGGACGTCGTCGTCAACAACGCCGGCATGGGTGACCTCAAGACCATCGAGGACACCACCCTGGAGGACTGGGACCGCACCATCGCCATCGACCAGACCGGCGTCTTCCTCGGCATGAAGACGGCCGCGCCGCATCTCAAGGCGTCCGCCCACGCGGCGATCGTCAACATCAGCTCGATCTTCGGCACGAGCGGTGGGTTCGGGACCTCCCCGGCCTACCACGCGGCCAAGGGCGCCGTCCGGACGCTGACCAAGAACGCGGCGCTGCACTGGGCCACGGAGGGGATCAGGGTGAACTCCATCCACCCCGGGTTCATCGAGACGCCCATCCTCGAGCCCACCCGCGGCACGCCCTACTGGGACGTCATGACCGACCTGACGCCGATGGGCCGGCTCGGCCGGCCGGAGGAGGTCGCCGCCGGGGTGGCCTACCTCGCCAGCGACGACGCCGCGTTCGTCACCGGTCTCGAGCTGTACATCGACGGCGGCTACATCGCCCGCTGAGCCAGCTGAGGCGGCTGAGACCCCACAGCCCGCTGGTTCTGGCCGGGCTCAGGCGACCGGGGCCGCGACCCGTCGCCCGGTCAGCTCCTCGAAGTGCCGGTCCATCCGCTCGATGTCGGCGGGCCGGCCGGTGAGCAGCTCGAAGGCGGCGGCGTGCTGGTAGAGCGCCATCGCCCCACCGGTCATCACCCGGCAGCCGAGCGCCCGGGCCCGGTGGACCAGCTCGGTCTCCAGGGGGAAGTAGATGATGTCGGCGACCCAGAGGTCCGGGCGCAGCAGGGCCTCCGGCAGCGGCATACCGGGGTATCCGTCCATCCCGATCGGGGTGGCCTGGATGAGGCCGCCCGCCTCGGCCAGCGACGCGGCGAGGTCGGTGCTGACGCTGACCCGCTCGGGGCCGCAGAGCGACCCGAGCCGCTCGGCGACGGCGGAGGCGCGGCCGAGGTCCTGGTCGACGACGGCGAGGTGGGGGACGCCGCTCCGTAGTGCGCCGTAGCCCACCGCGACACCGGCGCCCCCGGCGCCGAGCAGCACCACGCGGTCGGCGGTGGCCCCCGGCAGCGTGGCCTCCAGCCCGCCGGCGAAGCCGACCCAGTCGGTGTTGTGGGCGACGAGCCGACCGTCGCGGACGACGATGAGGTTGCACGCCCCCAGGGCGAGGGCCTCGCGGGTGGTCTCGTCGACCAGGGGCATCACCGCGTTCTTGAACGGGTGGGTCACGGCCAGGCCGTCGAAGCCGAGCCGCACCACCCACTGCAGCACCTCGCGGGTGTCGGACGTCCCCAGGCCCAGCACCGCCGCGTCGACGAGCCGGTAGGCGAGGGAGAGGCCCTGGGCCTCTCCCTCGCCTTCCTGGAGGGGTTTCGCGAGCGAGCCGCCGATGTGGTCGCCGAGCAGTCCGACGACGTAGGACGCCTTGCTCACCGGATCGATCCCTTCCTCGCCGAACCCTTGCTTCGTGTGCCGCCCGGATCAGCTCGTCTGCAGCCGGCCGCCGGTCTCGACGTTACGCGGCGCGCTGCCCTCGGACCGGCCCAGCTCGGTCGTCGGGATGAGGTGGGTCTTCTTCGGACCGGTGGCCACCGCGATCGCGGAGATGGCGCAGGCGGCCGCGGCGAAGATGGCCACGTTGGGCCAGCCGCCGCTGCCGGAGCCGGCCAGCGCGGCGGCGATGGCGGGGGTGAACCCGGCCAGGCCGAACCCGAACTGGGTGCCGATGGCCATCCCCGAGAGGCGCACGTTGGTCGGGAAGTACTCGGCGTAGGTCGCCGGCCACACCGCGTTGGTCATCGAGTAGACGACACCCGCGAGGAGCAGGCCGACGGTCCAGACCAGCACGCCGTTCTTGGAGGCGATGGCGCCCATGTAGGCGACCGCGAGGAAGGCCGAGCCGATGGCCCCGGTGACGAAGATCGGCTTGCGGCCGACCCGGTCGGACAGGGTGGCCCAGAACGGGATGGCCGCGATGGCGATGAGGTTGGCGACGATGGCGATCCAGAGCATGAAGGTCGACGAGAACCCGTTGCCGTAGGTCGCGTTGGTCGCGAAGGTCAGGGCGAACACCGTGTAGAGGGTGTTGATCATGGCGATGAACGCGGCGAACATCACCCGCAGCACGCCGGTCCAGTGGTACTTGAAGAGGTACTTCAGCGGGGTCTGGGGGACCTCGCCGTGCGCCGCCTCCTCGGAGAAGACGGGGGTCTCCTCCAGCCGGCGCCGGATGATGTAGCCGGCCAGGACGACGAACGCGCTGAGCAGGAACGGGATCCGCCAGCCCCAGCTGAGCAGCTGCTCCTGGGTGAGCAGGGCGGCGAGGGGCAGGAAGATCGCCGGGGCGAGCACCTGGCCGCCCTGCGTGCCACTGAGCGTCCAGCTGGTGAAGAAGCCCCGGCGGTTGTCGGGGGCGTGCTCGAAGGACATCGAGTTCGCACCGGCCTGCTCACCGGAGGCCGACAGGCCCTGGAGCAGGCGCAGGACGACGAGCAGGATCGGGGCGAGGATGCCGACGTGGTCGTAGGTCGGCAGGCAGCCGACGAGGAACGTCGACAGGCCCATGAGCAGCAGCGTGCCGATGAGCACCGGCTTGCGGCCGAACCGGTCGCCCAGGTGGCCCATGACGAACGACCCGATGGGGCGGGCCACGTAGCCGACCCCGAACGTCGCAAGCGACCCGACGGTGGCGGCCGTGTCGTTGCCGCTGGGGAAGAAGATCTTCGGGAAGACGAGACCGGCAGCCGTGCCGTAGATGACGAAGTCGTAGTACTCCAGCGCGCTCCCGACCCAGGCGGCGATCGCGGCTTTCTTCGGCTGTCGGACGGGGAGACCGTCGGCGGCCGCAGCGGCGGCCGGGGAAGTGCTGTCTGGCATCGTTGCCAACCCTTCGGAAGATCGCCCGACGGTCGTCGTCGGTGGCGGTGGACGTGGGGGGAACCGTAGAACGGCCGTTGACGTCTGGCAAACGTTTGCCATAATTTGCCAGTATGCCGCCGCCGCCCGCTCCGCCGCTGCGCCGCCGACCGCGCGCGGTGACGATCACCGACGTCGCCCGCGCCGCCGGGGTCGCGCCGTCGACGGTCTCGCGGGCAGTGACCAACCCCGAGCGGGTCAACGTCGTGACCCGCGAGCACGTGCTCGCGGTCGCGAACCGCCTCGGCTACCGCCCGAGCCCGGTCGCGCGGGCGCTGGGCAGCGGGCGCACCTCGACCCTCGCCCTGGTGCTGCCCGACATCACCAACCCCTACTTCGCGGGGGTGATCCGCGGGGCGGAGCGGCAGGCCGCGGCCACCGGGCACATCCTCGTCATCGGCAACTCCGAGGAGTCGGCCCGCTCCGAGTGGCGGATCGTCGAGCGGCTGTCGCGGTCGGTCGACGGCTTCGTCATCGGCTCCAGCCGGATGAGCGACCAGCGCATCCACCAGAGCCACATGCTGCGCCCCGTCGTCCTCGTCAACCGGCGCACCCCCGGGATCACCAGCGTCAGCCCCGACCAGGAGTCGGGCACTCGCCAGATCGTCGAGCACCTCGCGACCCTCGGCCACCGCGAGGTGCTGTTCCTGGCCGGCCCGCCGGAGTCGTGGCTGGGCGCTCGCCGCTGGGCCGGGGTCTCGGCCGCCGCCCGGTCCCGCGGCCTCGTCGCGCGCCGGCTGGGCCCGTTCCACCCGTCGATCGAGGGTGGCTTCGCCGCCGGGGAGGCCGCGCTGGGCGACTCCGCCACGGCCGTCATCGCCCACAACGACCTGGTCGCCATCGGCGTCCTCAAACGCTTCTCGGCGCAGGGGATCCGCGTGCCCGACGACATGAGCGTCGTCGGGTTCGACGACATCTTCGGCGCCGACTTCTGCGACCCCCCGCTGACCACCCTCAGCGACCGCACCGAGCAGGCCGGACGGTCGGCCGTCGACCTGCTGCTCTCCCTCGTCGACGAGCCGCCCGGCGCCGACCCCGCCGACCTGGACCCGCCCGCCGAGATCGTCGCGCCGACCCAGCTCGTCGTCCGCCGCTCCACCGGGCGTCCCCGACGGGGACCGCTGCCCGCGCACCCGCGCTAGGGGTCAGCCGAGGCTGCGCTCGATCCCGCGCGCCGCCACCTGCAGGGCGGCCACCAGCCGCGGTCGGTCGCGCCGCAGCGACGGCACGACGATGCCCACGGCTGCGACGACCCGGTCCTCGCGGCTCACGGGCACGGCGACGGAGCAGGCCCCGAGGCTCATCTCCTCGACGGTGCTGGCGTAGCCGTCGGAGCGCGTCCGGGCGAGCTGGTCGGCCAGGCGCGTGGGGCTGGTGACGGTATGCCGCGTCACGCGCTGCAGCGGGGCGGCCAGCACCGCGCGCTGGACGCGTTCCGGGGCGAAGGCGAGCAGCACCTTGCCGACCCCGGTGCAGTGCAACGGGAGCCGGGTGCCGACGGTGCTGACGATGGGCACCGACGACCGGCCGGCGAGGCGCTCGAGGTAGAGCACCTCGTGCCCGTCGCGGACGGCGAGGTGCACGGTGGCGAGGGTCGCGGCGTACACGTCGTGCAGGAAGGGCGAGGCGACCTGGCGCAGTCCGGTCTGCACCGGGGCGAGCAGCCCGAGGTCCCACATCCGCCGACCCACCGCATACCGGCCGTCGTCACGGCGGACCACCCCACCCCAGGCGGCGAGCTCGGCGACGAGCCGGTGGGTGGTGGAGAGCGGCAGGCCGGACCGGTCGGCGAGCTCGGTGAGCGTCAGGGCGCGGTGCCGGTCGTCGAAGGCGGCGAGCAGCGAGAGGATCCGGGAGGCGACGCTCGCCCCGGGGGTCGACGTGCGGCCGGCCATGACGCCCCCTCCCACGGGCTTCCACTGGACGGAAGCCCGGTCTCGATCGTCGCACAGGGGCGGGCCTACGGTGAGGCCATGAGCACCGTTGCCCAGGTCGACCCGGTCGACAGCGACTCGGCCACCTCCACGCAGGCCCGGGTGAGCGCCGAGATGGCCGACATCGCCGCCGCGTACCGCGACGCCGGGGTGGTCGAGACGCAGCCGCGGCTGGACTACGCGCCCTACCGCAGCAGCGTGCTGCGCCACCCCACCAAGGACCTGCAGCCCGCCGACCCGGAGACCATCGAGCTCTGGGCCCCCTGCTTCGGCGAGCGCGACGTGCACCCGCTGGAGTCCGACCTCACGATCCAGCGCGGCGGGGAGCCGCTCGGTGAGCGCATCGTCGTCACCGGCCGGGTGCTCGACGGCGACGGCCGGCCGGTGGCGCGGCAGCTCGTCGAGATCTGGCAGGCCAACGCCGGGGGGCGCTACGTCCACCAGCGCGACCAGCACCCCGCGCCGCTCGACCCGCACTTCACAGGGATGGGCCGCTGCCTCACGGACGCCGACGGCACCTACCGGTTCCAGACGATCAAGCCCGGCCCCTACCCGTGGAAGAACCACCACAACGCCTGGCGCCCGGCGCACATCCACTTCTCGCTCTTCGGCACCGACTTCACCCAGCGGATGGTCACCCAGATGTACTTCCCCGGTGACCCGCTGTTCGCCCTCGACCCGATCTACCAGGCGATCGTCGACCAGGACGCGCGCGACCGGCTCGTCGCGACCTACGACCACGACGTGACCGAGCACGAGTGGGCGACGGGGTACCGCTGGGACATCGTCCTCACCGGCAGCCAGCGCACCCTGATGGAGGAGGACGCATGAGCCGCCTCGCGCCCACCCCGGGACAGACCGTCGGGCCGTTCTTCGCCTACGCCCTGCCGTTCGAGCGTGACAACGAGCTCGTCGCGCCCGGGCGGGCCGACGCGGTGCGGCTGCGCGGGCTGGTGCTCGACGGCCGCGGTCAGCCGGTGCCCGACGCCCTGCTGGAGCTCTGGCAGGCGAACCCCGACGGGTCGGTGCCGCAGGTGCCGGGGTCGTTCCGCAGGGACGGCTGGACGTTCACCGGGTGGGGACGCGCGTCCACCCGCGACGACGGCGAGTATGCGTTCACGACGCTGCGCCCCGGGCCCACCGAGGCGGGGGCGGCACCGTTCTTCGCCGTGACGGTGCTCGCGCGCGGGCTGCTCAACCGGCTGTTCACCCGGGCCTACCTGCCGGACGACACCGAGGCCCTGGCGTCCGACCGGCTGCTCCGGTCGCTCCCGCCGGAGCGGCGCGGCACCCTCGTCGCGGTGGCGGAGGAGCACGGCTACCGGTTCGACATCCACCTCCAGGGCGACGCCGAGACGGTGTTCCTGAGGTACCCGGGCCAGTGACCGACCTGTTCTGGCCCGGCGACGAGCGGGCGGGGTCGCTGATGACCTCGACGGCGCTGCTCGACGCCATGGTGGCCGTGGAGCAGGCGTGGCTCGCGGCTCTGGCGGGCGCGGGGATCGCCCCGGCGGCGGCCGAGGCCGACCTGACCGGGCTGGTCACCGCCGCTGACGGCGAGGCGGTCGCGGCCGACGCCGAGGGCGGCGGCAACCCGGTGATCCCGCTCCTGCGCCTGCTGCGCGAGCGGGTGCGCCCAGCGAACGAGCGAGGCCGCCCGCTGGCTGCACCGGGGCCTGACGAGCCAGGACGTCGTCGACACCGCGTTGATGGTCTGTGCCCGCGACGTCGTCGACCGGGTGGAGCGGGAGCTCGCCGACCAGGTGGCCACGCTGGCCGCGCTGGCCGAGACGCACCGGCACACGGTCATGGCCGGCCGCACCCTGACCCAGCACGCCGTGCCGATCACGTTCGGGCTCAAGGCCGCCGGTTGGCTGACCGGGTTGCTCGACGCCGCTGACGGGGTGCGGGCCGCCCGGCCGGCCCTGGCTGTGCAGGCGGGTGGCGCGGCCGGCACCCTCGCCGCCGTCGTCGAGATGGCCGGGTTGGCGGGTGTCACTGACCCGCCGGCGGCCGCCGGGTCCCTGGTGGCCGCGCTCGCGACCGGCGTCGGCCTCGCGGCGCGGCCGCCCTGGCATACCTCGCGGGGCGCGGTGACGCGCATCGGCGACGCCCTCGTCGGATGCACCGACGCCTGGGGGCGTGTGGCGGCGGACGTCACGACGCTCGCGCGACCCGAGATCGGCGAGCTCCGCGAGGCTGCGGTGGCCGGCCGGGGCGGGTCGTCGACGATGCCCCAGAAGCAGAACCCCGTTCTCGCCGTCCTCGTGCGACGGGCGGCCATCGCGGCGCCGGGCCTCGCCGCGACTCTGCACACGGCGAGCGCGCTCGCCGTCGACGAGCGACCCGACGGCGCGTGGCACGTCGAGTGGGCGACTCTGCGCACCCTCTCGCGCTACGCGGTCGTGGCCGCCGCACAGACGACCGAGCTGCTCGCCGGGCTGCAGGTCGACCCCGAGCGGATGCGTGCGACCGTGGCCGCCCACGCGGACGGCCTGCTGGCCGAGCGCCGCAGTGTGGCGGGCGCCGAGAGCGACACCGACCCCTCGACCTACCTCGGCGTCTCCGACGCGTTCGTCGACGCGGCGCTCTCCCGGGCCGCCGCCTACCTGGAGGACCGGTCATGACCGCACCCCGCCTCACCGGCACCCAGCTCAGCGCCGCCCACGGCGACCAGGGCCTCAAGCCGCTCCTCGTCCTCGGCCCTTCGCTCGGCACCAGCGCCTCGACCCTGTGGTCGGCGTGCGCGGGCCACCTCGCCGACCGGTTCCACGTCGTGGCCTGGGACCTGCCCGGCCACGGGTCGACCCACGAGGCGGCGCCGGGTGACTTCGACATGGCCGACCTCGCGGCCGGCGTGCTCGTCGTCGTCGACGCCGTGCAGGCCGAACGCGGCGAGACCGCAGGGCCGTTCGCCTACGCCGGCGACTCGGTCGGGGGCGCCGTCGGGCTGCAGCTGCTGCTCGACACCCCCGAGCGGGTGCGGGCCGCCGTGCTGCTGTGCACCAGTGCCGGGTTCGCGGCGTTCCCCGGATACGTCGAACGCGCCCGCACCGTGCGCGCCTCCGGCACTGCGGCGGTCGTGGAGCTGTCGGCCCAGCGCTGGTTCGGGCGCGGCTTCCTCGACCACCACCCCGAGCAGGGGTCCGCGCTGCTGCACGGGCTGCAGGCGGTCGACGACGAGGGCTACGCCCAGACCTGCGAGGCGATCGCGCGGTTCGACGTGCGCGACCGGCTCGCCGAGATCACCCAGCCGGTGCTGGCCGTGGCCGGCTCCGACGACGTCGCCACGCCGCCGGTGCAGCTGGAGGAGATCGCCACAGGGGTGCGCAACGGCCGGCTCGTCGTGCTCGACGGCGTCGGCCACCTCGCCCCCGCGGAGGAGCCGTCGGTGGTCGCCAAGCTCTTGGCTCAGCACCTCGACGTCACCCCGGCCGCGCCGGTGCCGGCACCCACCGCCGACGCGTCCGGCGACACGCTGCTCGCTGCGGGTATGCGGGTGCGCCGGGAGGTGCTCGGCGACGCCCACGTCGACCGGGCCACCGCCGCGGTCACCGACCTCACCCGCGAGTTCCAGGAGCTCATCACCCGGTATGCGTGGGGCACCATCTGGACGCGGCCGGGCCTCGACCGCCGGAGCCGGTCGATGATCACCCTCACCGCCCTCATCGCCCGCGGCCACCACGACGAGCTCGCCCTGCACCTGCGCGCGGCCCGGCGCAACGGCCTCACCGACGCCGAGATCGGCGAGGTGCTGCTCCAGAGCGCCATCTACTGCGGGGTCCCCGACGCCAACACCGCGTTCCGGATCGCCCAGCAGGTCCTCGCCGAACCCCCACCCGAGCCCGACCCCCAGACCGACACCCACACCGACCAGGAGCACCCGTCATGACCGACCCCTCCGCCACCTCGGCGTACGTCTACGCCGCCGTCCGGACGCCGTTCGGCCGGTTCAACGGCGCCCTGAGCGGGGTGCGCCCCGACGACCTGGCCGCGACGGCCATCACGGGCGTCCTCGCCACGACCCCGCAGCTGGACCCGCAGGAGATCGGCGACGTGGTCTGGGGCAACGCGAACGGCGCCGGCGAGGACAACCGCAACGTCGGCCGGATGGCCGTCCTGCTCGCCGGGCTGCCGGTGGGGGTCCCCGCGACGACGGTCAACCGGCTCTGCGGGTCGAGCCTCGACGCCGCGATGGCCGGCTCGCGCACCATCGAGACCGGTGACGCCGACGTCGTGCTCGTGGGCGGCGTCGAGTCGATGACCCGGGCGCCCTGGGTGCTGCCCAAGCCCGCCCGACCCTTCCCGGCCGGTGACGTCACCGCCGTCTCGACGACGCTCGGCTGGCGCTTCGTCAACCCCGCCATGCCCGCGGAGTGGACGGTCTCCCTCGGAGAGGCCAACGAGCAGCTGCAGGAGAAGTTCTCGATCTCCCGGGAGCGGCAGGACGCCTTCGCCGCCCGCTCGCACCGGCTCGCCGACGCCGCCTGGACGGAGGGCTTCTACGACGACCTGACGGTGGCCGTGCCGGGGGCCGAGCTGGCCCGCGACGAGTCGATCCGCCCCGGAACGACGGTGGAGAGGCTGGCCACCCTCACCCCGGCGTTCCGGAAGGACGGCACGATCACCGCCGGCAACGCCTCGCCCCTCAACGACGGCGCCTCCGCGCTGGTGCTCGGGTCGCGGGCGGCGGGGGAGCGCATCGGCACGGCCCCGCTGGCCCGGGTCGCCGGCCGGGCGGCGGCCGCGCTGGAGCCCCAGCGGTTCGGGTACGCGCCGGTGGAGGCAGCCGAGAAGGCGTTGCGCCGCGCGGGGATCGGCTGGTCCGACGTCGGCGCGGTCGAGCTCAACGAGGCGTTCGCGGTGCAGTCGATCGCCTGCGTCGACGCCTGGGGCATCGACCCCGAGATCGTCAACACCCGCGGCGGCGCCATCGCCATCGGCCACCCGCTCGGCGCCTCCGGCGGTCGCATCCTCGGCACCCTCGCGAAGGTCATGCGCGAGGGCGGCCATCGGTGGGGCGTGGCGGCCATCTGCATCGGGGTGGGCCAGGGGCTCGCGGTCGTGCTCGAGAACGCCCAGCACCTCGAGAGCACGGGGGCCTGACATGGGCTTCGTCCTGACGACCGACGCCGACGCGGCGGTGGCCGGCATCCCCGACGGGGCCACGGTGCTCGTCGGCGGCTTCGGGATGGCCGGTATGCCGGTGCACCTCATCGATGCGCTCATCCGGCAGGGTGCGACCGACCTCACCGTCGTCAGCAACAACGCCGGCAACGGCGACACCGGGCTGGCTGCGCTCCTCGCGGCCGGCCGGGTGGCCAAGGTGGTCTGCTCGTTCCCCCGCCAGTCCGACTCCTGGGTGTTCGACGACCTCTACCGGGCCGGGAAGGTCGACCTCGAGGTCGTGCCCCAGGGCAACCTCGCGGAGCGGATGCGGGCGGCGGGAGCCGGGATCGGCGCCTTCTTCTGCCCCACCGGCGTCGGCACGCCGCTGGCCGAGGGCAAGGAGACGCGCACCATCGACGGCCGCAACTACGTGCTGGAGTACCCCATCCGGGGTGACGTCGCCCTCATCAAGGCGCACGTCTCCGACGCCATGGGCAACCTCGTCTACCGCAAGACCGCCCGCAACTTCGGCCCCGTCATGGCCGCAGCGGCCGCGCTGACCATCGTCGAGGTGGGCGAGGTCGTCCCGGTCGGCGCTCTCGACCCCGAGAACGTGGTGACCCCCAGCATCTTCGTCAACCGGGTCCTCGACCTGTCCGGTACCGTCCGAGCCGAGGCACCCGAGCGCCAGGAGGCGTCATGAGCACCCCGCTGGTCGACGAGCACCGGGCCGTGAACGACCCGCCGGCGCAGACCGTGGAGCACCTCGACCGAGGCCCGCTCACCCGCCAGGAGCTGGCGGCCATGGTCGCCCGCGACATCCCGGCCGGCTCCTACGTCAACCTCGGCATCGGCCAGCCCACGACGGTCGCCGACTACCTCGACCCGGCCGCGGGGGTCATCCTCCACACCGAGAACGGCATGCTCGGCATGGGCCCCGCGGCCGAGGGCGACGAGATCGACACCGACCTCACCAACGCCGGCAAGATCCCCGTGACCGAGCTGCCGGGCGCGTCGTACTTCCACCACGCCGACAGCTTCGCCATGATGCGCGGCGGCCACCTGGACGTCTGTGTGCTCGGGGCGTTCCAGGTCTCCGCGACCGGCGACCTGGCCAACTGGCATACGGGCGCACCCGACGCGATCCCCGCCGTCGGCGGCGCGATGGACCTCGCCATCGGGGCGAAGTCGGTGTTCGTCATGATGACGCTCTTCGCCAAGGACGGCTCCGCCAAGCTGGTCCCGGCGTGCACCTACCCGCTCACCGGCGTCGGCTGCGTCGCCCGCGTCTACACCGACGTGGGCCTGTTCCTCGTGGGGGCGGACGGCGACGGGTCGGTGGTGGTGGCGGAGACCTTCGGCAGCAGCGTCGCCGACCTCCAGGCGCGGATGGACGTCCCCCTCCGGCGGGTCGAGGGCCGGCCGTGACCGACCCGCCCGTCGTCCCGGTCTTCTTCCTCTCCGACAGCACCGGCATCAGCGCCGAGACGATGGGCAACGCCCTGCTCATCCAGTTCCCGCAGCTGCGGTTCGAGCGCCGGCTCATCCCGTTCATCAGCACGCCCGAGGAGGCGCGGCGGGTCGTCGCCATCCTCGACGAGGCGGCCGACGGCCCCGTCACGCCGATCGCCTTCACCACGGCCGCCACCGACGAGATCCGCGAAGTGCTGCTGACGACGCGGTGCCCGACGATCGACTTCTTCGAGCTGCACGTGACCCGGGTCGAGGAGATCTTCGGCGTACCCGCCGCGCGGATCGCCGCCCAGCTGCACGGGGTCGGCGACGTGCAGCGCTACAACGCCCGGATGGCGGCCATCGAGTACTCCATCGAGCACGACGACGGGCAGAGCCTGCGGGCCATGGACAAGGCCGACGTCATCCTCATCGCGCCGTCGCGCTGCGGCAAGACGCCGACGACGATGTACCTCGCCCTGCAGCACGGCCTCTTCGTCGCCAACTACCCCCTCGTCGAGGAGGACCTCCAGGGCACCGAGCTGCCCCGGCCGATCAAGCACCTGCGCGACCGGTGCATCGGCATGCTCGCCACCCCCGGGCGGCTCGCCGAGGTCCGCCAGCAGCGCCGGCCGAACTCGAAGTACGCCTCGCTCGAGCAGTGCACCTTCGAGCTGCGGCGGGCCGAGGCCATGTACGCCGCGAACCGGATCCCCGTGATCAACTCCACCACCCGCTCGGTGGAGGAGATGTCTACCCTCGTGGTCCAGACCTTCTCGGCGCGGGCCCGCGCCGCAGCCCCGAGCGGACACGGCAGAGGAGCCAGCTGATGAGCGACGACCAGAGGTCCGACGAGCACCAGAGCGAGGTGAGGTGGTTCTCGCAGCTGGGAATGGCCGACCTCGAGGACGTCGGGGGCAAGAACGCGTCGCTCGGCGAGATGATCAGCAACCTCGCCTCGGCGGGCGTACGCGTACCGGACGGCTTCGCGACGACCGCACAGGCCTACCGCGACTTCATCGGCCAGCAGGGCCTGGCCGCACGCATCACCGCCCTGATGTCGGGGCTCGACACCGAGGACGTGCAGGCGCTCGCGCGCGTCGGCGACCAGGTGCGCACCGCCATCATCGAGCAGCCCCTGCAGCCGGCGCTGGAGCAGGAGGTCCGCTCCGCGTACGACCGGCTCACCGAGGGCAGCGGCGAGGAGGCCTCTTTCGCTGTGCGCTCGTCGGCGACGGCGGAGGACCTGCCGGACGCGTCGTTCGCCGGGCAGCAGGAGACGTTCCTCAACATCAAGGGCATCGACGCGGTGCTGCGGGCCGTGCACGAGGTCTTCGCCTCGCTCTACAACGACCGGGCCATCGCCTACCGGGTGCACCACGGGTTCGACCACGAGTCGGTGGCCCTGTCGGCGGGCGTACAGAAGATGGTGCGCTCCGACGTGGGCGCCGCGGGCGTCATGTTCACCATGGACACCGAGAGCGGCTTCGACCAGGCGGTCTTCGTCACCTCGGCCTACGGCCTCGGCGAGGGCGTCGTGCAGGGCGCGGTCAACCCCGACGAGTGGTACGTCTACAAGCCGGCACTCAAGGCCGGCCGGCCCGCCGTGCTCAAGCGTGGGGTCGGTGGCAAGGCCACGAAGATGGTGTTCACCGACGACCCGGCGGTAGGGCGCACGACGGAGTTCGTCGACGTCGACGCTCCGGAGCGGGTGCGGTTCTCGCTCACCGACGCCGAGGTGGAGGAGCTGGCCCGGCACGCCCTGACCATCGAGGAGCACTACGGCCGCCCGATGGACATCGAGTGGGGCAAGGACGGTCTCGACGGCGAGCTCTACATCCTGCAGGCCCGTCCGGAGACCGTGCAGTCCCGCCGCTCGGCCACGACCATGGAGCGCTACCGGGTCAAGGACAAGGGCGAGGTGGTCGTCGAGGGCCGCGCCATCGGCCAGAAGGTCGGCGCCGGCGCGGTGCGGATCCTGCGCTCGGCCGACCAGATGCGTGAGTTCGTCGCCGGCGAGGTGCTCGTCGCCGACATGACCGACCCCGACTGGGAGCCGATCATGAAGCGGGCCAGCGCCATCGTCACCAACCGCGGCGGCCGCACCTGCCACGCCGCGATCATCGCCCGCGAGCTGGGCATCCCCGCCGTCGTCGGCACCGGCTCCGCCACGAAGGAGCTCGCCGACGGGCGGGAGGTCACCGTTTCGTGCGCCGAGGGCGACACCGGCTTCGTCTACGACGGCATCCTCGACTTCGCGGTCGACGAGACCGACCTCGGCGCCATGCCGGAGATCCCCGTCGGCATCATGATGAACGTCGGTACGCCCGACCAGGCCTTCGGCTTCTCGCGGCTGCCCAACGAGGGCGTGGGACTGGCCCGGCTCGAGTTCGTCATCAACCGCCAGATCGGCATCCACCCCAAGGCGCTGCTCGACCTCGCCGCAGGTGCCCTCGAGGCCGACGACCCCGAGCTGGCGCGCGAGGTGACCGCCGCCGTCGCGGCCTACCCCGGTCCGCGGGAGTTCTTCGTGCAGCGGGTCGCCGAGGGCGTCTCGATGATCGCGGCGGCGTTCGCGCCCAAGCCGGTCATCGTGCGGATGAGCGACTTCAAGTCCAACGAGTACGCCAACCTGCTCGGCGGCCCGCGCTACGAGCCGCACGAGGAGAACCCGATGCTCGGCTACCGGGGCGCCTCGCGCTACCTGTCACCCGACTTCGCGGACTGTTTCGGCATGGAGGCCGAGGCGCTGAAGTACGTGCGCGACGAGATGGGTCTGACCAACGTCAAGATCATGATCCCGTTCGTGCGCACCATCGCCGAGGCCAAGGGCGTCGTCGCGCTGCTGGCCGAGCACGGCCTGGTCCGGGGCGAGCGCGACCTGCAGGTCATCATGATGTGCGAGCTGCCCTCCAACGCGGTCATCGCCGACCAGTTCCTCGAGCACTTCGACGGGTTCTCGATCGGCTCCAACGACATGACGCAGCTGACCCTCGGTCTCGACCGCGACTCCGGCCTCGTCGCCGCCGGCTTCGACGAGCGCGACCCCGCCGTGCGCTTCATGCTCGAGGCCGCCATCCGCGCGTGCAAGAAGGAGGGCAAGTACGTCGGGATCTGCGGGCAGGGTCCGTCCGACCACCCCGACCTCGCGCTGTGGCTGATGGAACAGGGCATCGACACGATGTCGCTCAACCCCGACACGGTCGTCGACACCTGGATGGCATTGAGCCGCGCCTGACGGGAATCTGCGGCCTGCGCACCGATCGGCGTAATGCGCGTGGCTATCCAGCGTCAAACCGCGGAACGGTTGTTCACACGGTCACTCTGCAGATGCCACGATCCCCGCACCCCCCTGAGATCCAGGGTGTTGCGGGGATCGCGACAGCTTCTGCGTTGCGGTGACGCTACTTCGGCGACACCTGGACGGTCATCGCGTTGCCCTGCTTGGACGAGTTGACGACCCGGATGGTCGTTCCCGTCTTCGGCACGTCGACGCTGTACCAGCCGGGCTGGTAGCGGCCCGGGTGGCTCCCGGTCGCGCCGTGGACGTCGGCGTTGTACCAGTAGGTCTTCGTGTCGTCGAAGACCGGCGCCGCCGGCTTGGAGGCGATCGTCGACGGAACACCGTTGAGGTGCAGCGTGATCGGGTCCGTGGCCTCGAGCCCGAAGGTCGAGTCGTAGGACAGGATGCGCGGTCGCATCAGGGTGTTGTCCGCCCAGTGGCTGAGCTCCGGGTGGGCGTCGACGGGCAGGATCAGGCCGTGGCCGGGGTGGTCACCGACGTTGTTGTCCGCGTACGAGGTGTCCCAGTAGCTGACGAGCAGGCCGTTCTGGTACGGGTAGCTCTCCACGAGCTTCGGCTTGGTGTTGAGGAAGCCGAAGTTGTAGGCCGTCTTCAGGCTGGTGTCGTAGCCGTCGTACTGCCGGTTCTCCGCGATGTAGGCGTTGAAGAACAGCCGGCTGACCTGCGTCCCGGTGGCGCGGAAGCCCTCGCCCTCGGTGTTGGACGCGTAGACCCAGCCCGTGGCCGTCTCGGCGCCGTCGAGCGGCTGACCCGGGATGACGATGGCGTCGAGCTGGAAGCCGGGCGGCGGCGTGGTGGTGCCCGGCTGGCCGGTCTGGGCCACGTCCTGCCACATCCGGAACTGCACCTGGACGGTCTTGCCGGCCCACGGCGTCAGGTCGGCGGTGAGGTCGGTCCAGGCCGCCTTGACGCCGGTGATGCCGAAGCCCTCGTTTTGCCCGTTCGGGTCCGTGGTCGACGACAGGTTGGTCTTGACGTTGGTCCAGGTCGCGCCGTTGTCGGCCGAGACCCGCAGGTAGGCGTAGTCCCAGTCCTGCTCGATGTTGTAGCGGGCCTTGGCGGTGAGACCGAGCCCCGACGCCGGCAGGGTCGCCGTGCGGGTCATCGTCGTGACGAGGTCGTCGGCCGCTCCGCTGTAGTAGACCTTGGAGCCCTCGTAGGCGGCGCCGAGGTCGAGCGGCACGTTCTTGTCGGGCAGGTTGACCACGAGCGCCTGGGCCTTCTTCGTGGCCGGCACGTTGGCGGCGAGGGTGTGGGTCGACTTCTCGCCCGCCTTGGCCGTGTCGTAGAACGGGCCGCTCTTCCCCTGCGCGTCCAGCCAGCCGAGCTGCAGCAGCTCCCAGGCGCCGAGGTCGGTCGGTGCGTCGCCGATCCCGTTCGGGCCGCCGTCGCCGATGTTGGCGCCGGACGACATCAGCGTCCAGAACCCGGTGCTGTTCTCGGCGCCGCCGGTGTTGCCGGACGTGTCGTAGAGGTCGGGCAGGCCCAGGTCGTGGCCGAACTCGTGCGCGAAGACCCCGAGGCCGCCGTTCTCCGGCTGCATCGTGTAGTCACCGACCAGCACGCCCGTGGGGTTGTTCGGCACCAGCGAGCTGCTGAGCAGGCCGGCGTTGCTGCCGATGTCGACACCCGCACCGAGCACGCCCACCGACTGGAGGTTGGCGAAGCTCTTGTGGCTCCAGATGGCGTCGGTGCCGTAGGTGGTGTCGCCGGCCGCCTCGTCGCCGCCCGCGTGGACGATCTGGAAGTGGTCGATGTAGCCGTCGGGCTCGTTGAAGTTGCCGTTGCCGTTGTAGTCGTAGCGGTCCTGGGTGTCGAACGTCTTGAGGTAGGCCGTGACCTCGGCCATCGTCTTGCCGGACTTCAGCTGGTTGTCCACCCAGACGGCGAGCGCGTCGCGGACGAGGGCCCGCGAGGAGGGGCAGACCACGGACGAGGCGCCGCAGTAGTTACGGCCGTAGAGGGCCTCGTTGAACGGCACCTTGACCCACTCGGTGACGTCACCGTTGACGGAGTACCGGCCCGAGGACTGGGTCTCGTAGTAGTTCGCCATCCGCGTGAAGTACATGTTCTCGTAGTGCGCGCGGTTGTAGTCCGCCTGCCAGAGCGTGGTGTTGTCGACGCTGCGGTTCGGCTGTGGGATCTGGTTGTGCAGCGGGCCGTCGAAGCGCTGCGGGTCCGGCGCGGGGGTGTCGTAGCTGTCCGCGAACGTCGGGTTGGGGTAGCGCGCGTTGCCGAACTCGGCGAGCACGACGAAGATCTTGTCCTCGCCCTCACGCTCGAGGTTGACGTACTGGCCGGGGCCGAGCTTGGCCACCTTGCTCTGCGCGTCCTTGTCGCCCTTGACCCGCTTCTCGAGCGCCTTCTGGCGCATGGCGTTCTGCTTGACGGAGAAGGGTGACTCGAGGTTGTCGCTCTGGTTGGTCTTGCCCTTGGCCTGGTCGACGGGGGGTGCCGCCTGTGCCGGTGACGCCGCACAGAACGCGGTGACCGCCAGACCCGCCACGGCGAGAGCGCTGATGGCGCCCTTCCGCGTGGATCGGAATGTATGCCTCACGAAGGTCCGTCCTTGACTGTGGGGAGAGGGTGACGTGCGCCGTGCTGGTCCTCGCTGGGCCGTTGAGGGCCCTTCCGCGCTGTCGCCCGCCATCCGGAGGACCGGGAGGGCAACCGCCACAGTCAACGGGCCGGACCCCGCGAATGACCAGCATGCGAGACGCCTCGTTACCCAAACGTGACCATCTATCCGGCACTCTCCCAGGAAATCGCCAAGTCCAGCGCAGCATTGTCAACTATCGCAGTACGTATCGACCCGGCTGGTCAATGGCCGCCCGTCCAGGCCCGTGCCGCGACCACGCGACCCCAACAGCCCGACAGGGCAACGGTTACCGGCCCAGGCGGGTGACGCGCCGTAGCATCGGCCCGTGCCCCGCCCGACCGACGCCGACGGGGCCTACCTGCCGGCCCTCGACGGCGTGCGGGCACTCGCCGTGGGCGCGGTCGTCGCCTACCACCTCGGTGTGGCGCAGCTGCCGGGCGGGCTGCTGGGCGTGGGGATCTTCTTCACCCTCAGCGGCTACCTCATCACCGGTCTCCTGCGCTCCACCTGGGAACGCACCGGGGGTCTCGACCTACGCCGTTTCTGGCTACGGCGGGCCCGGCGGCTGCTGCCCGCCGTGGTCCTGCTGCTCGTCGTCGTCATGGCGGTCACGGCGCTCAGTGAGACCCCGCAGCTCGAAGTGCGGACCGCGGAGTCGCTGGCCGCGCTGCTCTACGTGAGCAACTGGACGACCATCCATCTCGGGGTGTCGTACTTCGCGCGGTTCGACGGGCCGGGCCCGCTCGACCACCTCTGGTCGCTGTCGGTCGAGGAGCAGTTCTACGTCGTCTGGCCGCTGCTGCTGTGGCTGCTCGTCACGGTGCTGCGGCGCCGCTGGGACCGGGTCGCGCTCGCGACGCTGGGGCTGGCCGGCGTCTCGTTCGTCCTGCTGTGGCTGCTCGCCGCAACGGGGTTCGACCACACCCGGGCCTACGAGGGCACCGACACCCGGGCGGGCGGCCTGCTCGTCGGCGCGGCACTCGGGCTGATGTGGCGCCCCGCGCGGCTGCCCCGGCAGGTCCCCGTGCGGGGCCGGGTCGTGCTGGAGGGGGTCGGGCTGGCGGCCCTCACGGTCATCGCGCTGCTGCTGACGCGCACCGACCAGTACTCCCTCTCGCTCTACCGCGGCGGCCTCCTCCTGCTCTCCCTGGCCACGGCCGCCCTCATCGCCGCCGCGACCCACCCGGCCAGCATCGTCGGTCGGGTGGTGGGCGTGCTCCCGCTGCGGTGGCTGGGCGAGCGCTCCTACGGCATCTACCTCTGGCACCTGCCGGTCATCGTCGTGCTTCCGCAGCCGGTGCTCCAGCACAGCGCCTGGCGTCCGGTGCTCCTGCTGGCCATCACCCTCACCCTGGCCGCGGCGAGCTGGTCGCTGGTCGAGGACCCCATCCGCCGCCGGGGTCTGCTCGGAGCCCTGCGCCGGGGGAGGGAGCACCGGATCTGGTCGGGTCCGCAAGCCCGTACCGCCGCCCGGGGGCCCGCCCCGGCGCTGCTGCTCAACGTGCTCGCCCTGGCCCTCGTCGCCACGGCCGCGCTCACCGGCCTCACCGTGCTCGCCCCCGCGTCACCCGTCTCGACGTCGGCCGCGGCGAGCCACGCTGGCACCACCCGCGGCGACCTGAACGACCCACCGTTGCCGCCGCCGGTCACCGACCCGCCGCCCACCACCTCCGGTCCGACACCCACGGCCACAGCCACCGCGAGCGCCACGACCGCGGGGCCGCCGACGGCCGTGAGCGCGCCGATGACGTCGTGCACCAGCGTCGCCCACATCGGCGACTCCACCTCGGTCGGCCTGGTGAACAAGGACTACCTGCCGACCGCCGCCTACCGGATCGACGCGCAATACACGCTCGTCGGGGTGCAGAACGTCCTCACCGACATCCTCGGCGCCCGCTCCATCGTCGAGCGCTTCCAGAACCAGCCCAACGCCGAGGACGCCGTCGAGGCGAAGGTGGCCGCCGGCTACCGGGGGTGCTGGGTGTTCGCCATGGGGATCAACGAGGTGGCCAACCAGGTGGTGGGCGGCGTCTGGCCCTACGACCGGCGGATCGACCTGCTGATGAAGCACGTCGGCAGTGCACCGGTCCTGTGGCTCACCGTCAGGACGCTCGTCCCGACCGGCCCGTATGCCGGCTGGGGCATGCCGGCGTGGAATGCGGCCCTGCAGCAGGCCTGCCAGCGCTACCCCACCATGCGCGTCTACGACTGGGCGAGCGAGGTGCAGGACGCGTGGTTCATCGGCGACCAGATCCACTACACGACCTCGGGCTACCAGCAGCGCAGCCACCGCATCGCCCGAGCGCTCGCGGCTGCTTTCCCCGAGAACGGTCCGGCTTCGCCGGGCTGTCTCGTGCGCACGCCCTGACCGTTGCGCCGGGTCCTTGTGCCCGCCGTCGGGTCCGGACACGATAGACACGGGTCCACCGGTCGGGGGATTCACACCGTCGTGAAGGAGATCGGCATGGCTGTCCAGGTCAACCTGTCCAAGGGGCTCGACAAGGCCTACGAGAACTCGAGCGTCAAGGACATCCTCGACGCGCCGCCGTCCGCGCTGGCGGGCCTCACCGAGAAGCACGACGAGATGCTCAAGGGGCTCGGCATCAAGACGGTGCGCGACCTCGGCACCAACAAGTACTTCGCCATCGCGGGCGTGCTCGCCGCCCTGGAGAACAAGGAGGGCTGACCGCCCTCAGCACGGAACGGCATACGCCACAGGGCCGCTCCCCCGACGGGGAGCGGCCCTGTGCTGTGGTGCTGTGGTGCGGGAGCTGAGGTCAGGCGGCCGGCGTCTGGATGGCGGAGACGTCGAACTCCAGGGTGACCTTCTCGCTGACGAGGACGCCACCGGTCTCGAGGGCGGCGTTGAACGCCAGGCCCCAGTCGGTGCGGTTGATGCTCACGGAGCCCTCGAAGCCGGCGCGCAGGTTGCCGAACGGGTCGCGGGCGGTGCCGGTCTCCTCGAAGACGATGGTGACGGGCTTGGTCACGGCGTTGATGGTGAGGTCGCCGGTGACGTTCCAGTCGGTGCCGTCGCGCTCGACGTCGGTGGAGACGAAGGTGATCGTCGGGTAGTTCTCGATGTCGAAGAAGTCGGGGGTCTTGAGGTGACCGTCGCGCTGCGCGTTGCCGGTGGTGACGCTCGCGGCCTGGATGGTCACGGTGATGCTCGACGCGGCGGGGTTCTGCGTGTCGACGTGGGCGGCGCCCTCGAACTCGTCGAACTGGCCGCGCACCTTGGTGACCATCGCGTGGCGGGCGGAGAAGCCGACGCGGGTGTGCGACGGGTCGAGCACGTAGTCGCCGGCGATGTCGTCGACCGCGCGGCTGTCGTCGCTGAGGGTGGAGGAGGACGTACGGTTGAACAGGGCCATGGGAGGTTCCTCTCGGAGCGGGTTCGGGCTTGTTGAACTTTCAACCATCGTACCCGGTCATCCATTCCCGGCACAATCCGGGGTATGCCGCCCTCCCGCCTCCTGCCCCCGGCCGACCTCGAGCGCCTGGTCGAGCGAGTCCGTGCCCGCGCCGCCGCCGACCCGCACCGGCGGGTGCTCGTCGGGATCGCCGGCGCACCCGGCGCCGGCAAGACGACCCTCGCCGAGGACCTCGTCGTGGCTTTGGCACAGGGCCGCCCCGCCGCTACCGCCGGTGTCGCCCACCTGCCCATGGACGGCTACCACCTCGCCGACGTGCAGCTGGACGCGCTCGGGCTGCGGCAGCGCAAAGGGGCGCCGGAGACCTTCGACGCCCACGGCTACCTGGCCACCCTGCGGCGGCTGCGCTCGGACGAGCGGGCCACCGTCTACGTCCCGGGCTTCGAGCGCGAGCTGGAGCAGCCCGTCGCCGCGGCGATCGCCCTGCCGGCGTCGGCGCAGGTCGTCGTCAGCGAGGGGAACTACCTGCTCGTCGACCACGACCCGTGGCCGCAGGTGCGGGCGCTCTTCGACGAGGTCTGGTTCGTCGACATCACCGACCACGAGCGGCTGCGTCGGCTCGTCGGCCGGCATACCCGGTTCGGCAAGGACACCGACGCGGCCCGCACCTGGGCCCTCGGGCCCGACCAGGCCAACGCCGACCTCGTCCTCGCCACGCGGGAGCGCGCGGATCTCGTCGTCATCGCCCCTGACGGTGACCCGTCGGCGCCCGGCATACTCGGCGACAACCCCTGAACCCTGAAGACCCCGTGGAGGCACCGATGCCGTCCGACCACCAGCCCCCGCTCGCGGAGTCCTCCGGCGTGACCGACGTGCCGCTCATCGAGCAGACCATCGGCGACAACCTCGACGCCACCGCGGCGCGCTGGCCGGACCGCGAGGCCCTCGTGGACGTCGCCGCCGGTCGTCGCTGGACCTGGGCCGAGCTGGTGCGCGACGTCGACCGGGTGGCCCGCGGGCTCGTGGCCGCGGGCGTGGTCGCCGGCGACCGGGTGGGCATCTGGGCGCCCAACGGCGCCGAGTGGACGCTGGTGCAGTACGCCACGGCCAAGATCGGGGCGATCCTCGTCACCGTCAACCCGGCGTACCGCACCCACGAGCTGAAGTACGTGCTCGAGCAGGCGGGCATCCGGATGCTCGTCGCCGCGCCGTCGTTCCGGACCAGCGACTACGCCGCCATGATCGAGCAGGTGCGCGGCGACGTCGCCACCCTCGAGCAGGTCGTCCTCATCGGCCGTGACAGCTGGGACGACCTCGTGGCCGGCGCCGACCAGGTGACGCCGGAGCGGCTGGCCGAGATCCAGGCCGGGCTCTCGCCCACCGACCCGATCAACATCCAGTACACCTCCGGCACCACGGGATTCCCCAAGGGCGCCACCCTCAGCCACCGCAACATCCTCAACAACGGCTTCTTCGTGGGCGAGCTCTGCCGCTACACCGAGGCCGACCGGGTCTGCATCCCGGTGCCCTTCTACCACTGCTTCGGCATGGTCATGGGCAACCTCGCGTGCACGACGCACGGCGCGACGATGGTCATCCCCGCGCCGGGTTTCGACCCTGCCGCCACGCTGCAGGCGACGCAGGACGAGCGCGTCACCTCGCTCTACGGCGTGCCCACGATGTTCATCGCCGAGTGGGCGCTGCCGACGATCGGCGACTACGACCTGTCGAGCGTGCGCACCGGGATCATGGCGGGGTCGCCCTGCCCGGCCGAGCTGATGAAGAAGCTCCTGGCGGCCGGGATCAGCGAGATGACGATCTGCTACGGGATGACGGAGACGTCGCCGGTCTCGACGCAGACCCGCACCGACGACACCTTCGAGCGGATGGTCGGCACCGTCGGGGCGGTCGGACCCCACCTCCAGGTCAAGGTCGTCGACCCCGCGACCGACGAGACCGTGCGGCGGGGCGAGCCGGGGGAGCTGTGCACCAAGGGCTACTCGGTGATGCTCGGCTACTGGGAGCAGCCCGACAAGACCGCGGAGGTGCTCGTCGACGGCTGGATGCACACGGGTGACATCGCCGTCATGGACGACGACGGCTACCTGCAGATCACCGGCCGGATCAAGGACATGGTCATCCGCGGCGGCGAGAACATCTACCCGCGCGAGATCGAGGAGTTCCTCTACACCCACCCCGACGTCGTCGACGCCCAGGTCATCGGCGTCCCCGACGAGCGCTACGGCGAGGAGCTGTGCGCATGGGTGCGGATGCGGGAGGGCGCCGAGCCGCTGACGGCGGAGTCGCTGCGGGCGTTCTGTACCGGACGTCTGGCGCACTACAAGATCCCGCGCTACGTGCAGGTCGTCGACGAGTTCCCCATGACCGTCACCGGCAAGGTGCGCAAGGTCGAGATGCGGGAGAAGACCGTCGCCGACCTCGGGCTCGCGACGCAGGCGTAGGCCCCGCCGTCCGGCACGGCATACCCTCCCCCTGCGGTGGTATGCCGTGCCGTCGGCCCCCCGGGGGACCGACCCCTCAGGCCCGCGTGAAGGACGCGGAGATGGGGGGTGCGGCCCTGGTATCGGGAACGGTCGCCCGCCCCCGAAGCTGGTCGGTCACTCGCGTGATGACGATGATGAGGCACACGGTGGCGGCCACGAGGAAGCCGGTGCCCAGGATGAGCGCGAAGATCGTGTCGCGGAGCCGGTCGACCGTGCCGATCGTGTCGCGGGCCCGCAGGAGCACGACAAGCACGACGAGCGGGGCGAAGAACCGCAGCAGCCAGTAGGCCAGCACGAGCGGCGGGGTCGCTCGGGACCCGGTGCGCGGGCCGTCAGCGGCGCGGGCCGGGTTGGACGCGTGCCACAGGTCGGTGAGCGTCTGCCGGGAGATGCGCACCCGCAGGAAGGGGATAAGCCAGCCGATGACCGCGCCGCCCGTGGAGCCGCGCAGGAGGGCCTGGTTGATGTGCCGGTCGGCCCGGGCCACACCGATCCACACGAGGAGGAACCCGACGCTGACGACGTGGACGAACACCTGGGCGACGACGATGAGGATCATCTGGCGCAGCAGGTCGCGCGCCTCGGTCTCGTGCAGGTCGCCCGGCTGCAGGCTCCAGATCTCGAGAGTGTTGAGGGTGGCGATCTGCCAGAGCATGGCCACGCAGGAGACGGCCACCCAGAGGCCGAGGGTGAGCTGGGCCATGAGGGCCCAGGCCCGCACCGCGGTGTTCGTGCGCACCGAGCCCAGCGGGCGCGACGAGCCGTCGCGGCCGGGAGCCTCGGCCTCGATCGAGCGGACGTGGTCGGTCCAGTGCTTGCCGTCCCACAGCCGCAGCTGACCCGGCACGGTGGGATCGGGCCGCCAGCCGGCCGCCGAGCCCATCGGGAACCGCTCGGACGTGCCCGGGACCGCAGGGGCGCCCTCCGGGGACGCCTCAGGCAGCACCCAGGGATCACTCATGTATGCCAGTCTCCCCGGTCGCAGCGGATGCGCGGATCGTCCGAATGGCCACACCCCAGGGGGATCGGCGGGTCAGAGCAGACCGGCGAGCAGCCTGGCGGCGCGCTCCGCGCCGTCGGTCTCGACCGGCCGGTAGGCCACCTCGCGGCCGAGCTCCCCGACCAGCGCCGCGGCCAGAGCGTCGGGATCGGCCGCGTGGTCGTAGTCGAGGCAGGTGCCGGCCCCGTAGCGCTCGAGCCGACGGCGCACGTGGAGGTTCTGCTCGAAGTGGTGCCGCAGCGGCACGTAGAGGAACGGGCGCCCGAGGGCGGTCAGCTCCATGCACGTCGTCAGACCGCCCTGCACCACGGCGACGTCGCACGCGGCGAGCTGCTGGGGCAGGTCGGTCCGGTAGCCGAACAGCTCGACGCCCGGCACCTCGGGCAGCGACGCGGGGTCGATCCGGGGTCCGGTGACGACGGTGAACCGCAGCTCCGGGACCAGCCGGCGGGCCAGCGGCACGGCGTCCAGCACGCGCCGCAGCAGCGCGCCGCCCACGCCCGAGCCGCCCACCGTCACCAGGCATACCCGCTCGTCCGGGCGGTAACCGAGGCGGGCGCGGACGGCATCGCGGTCGGCGTACGCCGCGGGGTCGAACCCGGTGACGTAGCCGGAGAAGTCGAAGTTCGCCTCGGTCCACGCGCGGATGTCCGGCAGGTCGGGACCGAACGCGGCCGGGACGATGTCGTCGGGGTTGCCGACGAAGATCGAGCGGTCGCGCAGTCCCCGGTGCCGCGCGCGATGGTCCAGCATCTCGGCGTTGTAGTCGGCCGTGAGCGCGGCCTCCTCCTCGCCACCGTCGGGCATCGGCAGCCAGCCGACGAAGTCGGTGAACCAGGCGTACGCGGACCGCTTCAGGCGGGGGTTCTCGTGCAGGAAGTAGTCGACGTCCCAGGCCTCGTCGCCGACGACCAGGTCGTACCGCTCGCGCTCGACGAGGTCGTCGAAGACCATGAAGTTGCTCACGAGGATCTCGTCCATCCGGCGCAGCGCCTGGAACGCGTGCAGGTCGTGCTCGCCCGACTCGTGCTCGATGTGGGCCGACTCGCTGGCCAGGTGGCGCGACGCCGGATGGACCCGCTCGCCGGCCCGCTCCAGCACCCGGACCACGGGATCCTGCGCCAGCCAGTCGATCTCGACGTCCGGACGGCGCCGGCGCAGCTCCCGCGCGATGGCGACGTCACGCGCGGCGTGGCCCAGACCGATCGGCGACGAGATGTAGAGGACCCGCCGCGGCCGGGAGCGTCCCGTCCGGAGCACCCGCTCCTGCACAGGGGAGCCGGCCGGGCGGAACCGGCGGACGAGCTCCATGATCTCGCGGTTGACGAGCACCGGGTCCCGGCTGGGTGCGCCGTGCCCCGCTCCCTCGATGCGTACCAGGGTGCCGCGCGTCAGCTCGGCGAGCCGCTCGCCGTAGGCCATGGGGCGGATCCGGTCGTCGGTGCCGTGCAGGACGACCACCGGGCAGGTCACCCGGGCACAGAGGTCCTCGATCGACGCACACACCACCCCGTCGCAGCCGAGGCGTCCCGCGGTCGTGTCGGCGAGGGTCTGCGGAGCGATCTCGTGGCCCCACGCGACGGCGTCCTCGATCTGCTTCGTCGAGTGCGGCTCCGAGAACATCTCCGTGAAGAAGAACCGGAGGAACTCGTCGTAGTCGCCCTCGAGCCAGTTGTACCGGTTGTACTTGGCCCACCCCCGGGTGTGGTCGAGCCGGACGTCCCACGGGTAGTGGTCGCGGAACGAGGGGATGTCGAAGCCGCACGCCGGGGCGATCGCGAGCATCCCGAGCACCCGGTCCGGATGCCCGGCCGCCACGTGCACCGACCACGACCCACCGCAGGAGAGCGAGACGAGGACGGCCGCGTCCACTCCGGCGTCGTCCATGACGGCGACGGTGTCGGCGGCGTACTGCTCGTCGGTGTAGGCCGCCGCGCCGACCGGCCGCCCCGACGCGCCGCTCCCGCGGCCGTCGAACGTCACCACCCGGGTATGCCGCGCCAGGTGCGCGACCTGCGCCTTCCACACCCGGGAGGGGACGATCGTCCACGTCGGCATGAGCAGGACGGTCGGCTCCCCGACCCCGTACGACGCCCAGGCCAGGTCGACGCCGTCGCGGTGCGCCACCCCGGTCGCGTCGGGGAGCCGCGCCCGGCTGGCCGGGTCCGGGGCGTCTCCACGTCGGTCCATCAACGGTCCTCCCGTCGCCGGCCCGCTCAGCGGCGGATCTCGATGACGTTGTTGAAGGGGGTCCGGGCGACCACCCGGAAGCCGCCGAACCCGGCCGCGGTGACGATGTCTCGGATCCGCGCCGGCCCGGCCTGCGTCCCGATCGCCAGACCCACGTCCTGGGCGAGCGACGACGGGGTGCAGAGCAGCGTGGAGAACCCATAGTAGGCGCGCCCCACCGGGTTGAAGTTGTCCTCCGGTCGGTCTCCCGCGGCCGGCTCCACGACCATCCAGGTCCCGTCGGGCGCCAGCGCGTCGTACACCCGCCGAGCCACCCCGACCGGGTCGCCCATGTCGTGCAGGGCGTCGAAGGTCGTCACGAGGTCGTAGCCCGAGCCGGTGAGCTCGGTGGCCGGCTCGGTGACGAACTCGATGCGGTCGCCCACCCCGGCCTCGGCGGCCCGCTCCTGGGCGGTCGTGACCGACGCGGCGTGTCCGTCGGAGCCGACGAAGGTCGACTGCGGGTAGGCCCGCGCCATGATGACGGTCGAGGCTCCGTAGCCGCAGGCCAGGTCGTGGACCTTGGCGCCCCGCTCCAGCTTGGCGGTGACCCCGTCGAGCGCCGGCAGCCACGAGGCGACGAGGTTCGCGACATACCCGGGGCGGAAGAAGCGCTCGCAGCCCTCGTGGACGTCGACGCTGTGGTCGCCCCAGGCGAGACCGTCGCCGTCGGGCGCCAGCGCGATGATGCGGTCGGCGTCGGCGATGGCACCGAACGCGGTCTGGTAGAGGCCAGGCAGGAACGCGGGGCTGTCCTCGTCGGTGAGGGCGATGGCGTGCTCGGCGGGCAGCCGGTAGGTCCGGGTCTCGGGGTCGTAGGTGACGAACCCCCCGGCGGCCTGGCCGTTGAGCCACTCGGTCGCGTACTTCTCGCCCGTGCTCGTCCGCTGGGCGAGCTCGCCGGCCGTGGTCGGCCCGTGGTCGGCGAGCGCCCGGTAGTAGCCGAGCTTGTCGCCCATGACGACCAGGGCGCAGTTCAGCGCGGCGCCGACCTCGTCGACGGCGCGGAAGACGAAGCCCATGAGGGCGGCCTCGTCGATGGACGGCGGGGTGGGCGCCGTCGGGGCTGGGGCAGTGGTGGGGCTCTCGGTCGTGGTCATGGTGGTTCCTTCCTCGGTGGTGACGTACGACGCGTACGCCCGTCGCTCGAGGATCGGCGCCGACCACGGACGCCGGCATCCGGGTACCCCCCTGGTCCGACGCCGGACCCCGGCCCCAGGGGGTCCTGAGGTCCTAGCATCGAGGATGCTCGTGGGGCGACATGAGGAGCGGCGCCGGCTCGACGCCCTCGTGGCCGGGGCCCGGTTGGGGCAGAGCGGGGTGCTCGTCGTCGACGGGGAGCCCGGCATCGGCAAGACGGCGTTGCTCGGCTATGCGGTGGAGCAGACGGCTGGCTTCCTCGTCCTGAGGGTCACCGGTTCGGAGGACGAGGCCGACCTGCCGTTCGCCGGTCTGGCCCAGCTGCTGCGTCCGGTCTCCGCCGAGCTGGGCCGGCTGCCCGGCCCCCAGGCGCGCGCCCTGTCGGTCGCCCTGGCCCTGAGCGAGGGCGGTGAGGTCGACCGTTTCGCCGTCGCCGCGGGCGTGCTCAGCCTCGTCATCGCGGCCGCCGACCGGCTGCCGGTGGCCATCGTCGTCGACGACGCTCACCTGCTCGACCGGCCGTCGACCGAGGCGGTGCTCTTCATGGCCCGCCGGCTGCTGGCCGACCCGGTCTTCGTCCTGGCCGCGGCCCGCTCCCACGAGGCGCCCGCGTGGACCGCGGCGGGGCTGCCACGCCTCGGCGTCGTCGGGCTCGATGCGCCGTCGAGCTCGGTGGTCGCGCGCTCCGCGGCGCGGACGGAGCTGACCCGCGAGCAGACCCACCGGATCGTCACCCTCAGCGGGGGCAACCCCCTGGCCATCGCCGCCCTGGCCCGCGAGCCGGAGGGGCTCGCCCTCCGGCCGGGCGATGCCCCGGTGCCGGTCCCGACCGTCGTGGCGGAGGCCTTCGGGCGCCGGCTGGCGCCGCTGGCCACCGCCGACCTCACCGTGCTCGCGCTCGCCGCGGTGGCCGGCGGTGACCTCAGGGTGGTGGCCGAGGTCTGCCGGGCCGCGAGCCTCGACCTCGCGGCCCTCGACCGGGCGGCCGCGATCGGGCTCGTCACGCTGTCGCCCGACCGGGTCGACTTCTCCCACGCCCTGGTGCAGTCGTCCGTCTACGCCACGGTCTCCCCGGCCGACCGGCGCCGGCTGCACGCCCTCGTCGCCGAGGCACTGCCCGGGGCCGACGACGACCGCCGCGCCTGGCACCTCAGTGCCGCCGCCCTCGGTCCCGACGCGGCAGCGGCCGACGGCCTCGACGGTGTGGGCCGGCGGGCGACCCACCGCGGGGCGTACGCGGTCGCGGCGTCGGCCTTCGAACAGGCCGCCCGGCTGACGCCGGACCCCACCCGCCGCAACGAGCGGCTGCTGGCCGCGGGCGAGGCGGCGTGGTTCGCGGGGGAGGACGCCCGGGCCGCCCCCATCCTCGGTGAGGCGCTCCAACACGCCGACTCGGCGCAGGACCGCACCCGGGCCCGCACGCTCCTGGGGCTCGTCGCCGGACGCCGGGGGTTCCTCGGGCAGGCCCGCGACGCGCTGCTCGCCGCCGCCCGGGATGCTCGGGACACCTCTACCGACGACGCGCTGCTGATCACCGCCGAGGCCGTGGACGTCTGCTTCTACCTGCTCGACCAGTCGGCGTTCACGGAGGCCTCGGCGCTGCTGGAGGACCTGCTCGCCCGGCGTACGCCCGAGGCGACCGGCCGCCACGACGGCACCGGAACGGCGGTCGCCACCGACCGGCCCTCGGCCGTCGCGTCGATCGCCCTCGGGATGGCCCGGATCTACGCGGGGGAGCCGGGCGCGGACCGCATCCGGGCGGGGGTCGCGGCGCTCGCCCGTCTCGCGGAGACCGACGGCGAAGGCCTGCAGTCGGCCTGGGGCGTCATCGGGCCGCTCTTCCTGCGCGAGGAGGGCGCCGGCTCCGACCTCATCCGCCGGGCCGTCGAGGAGTCCCGGGGCGCGTCCCGGCTCGGCACCCTCCCGCACCTGCTGTTCCACCTCGCCCGGCACGACTGGTCGACCGACCGCTGGGCTCGCGCCGAGGTGGGTTACGGCGAGGCGGTGACCCTCGCCCGCGAGTTCGGGCAGGTCACCGAGCTGGCCGCGAACCTCGCGGGCATGACGTGGCTGCATGCCCGTCAGGGCCGGGCGGAGGAGGCGCGCCGCGACGGAGCCGAGTCCCTGGCCGTGTCCGGGGAGGAGGTCCGGGTCACGACCGTATGGGTCGCCCTCGCGCTCGCCGAGCTCGAGCTGTCGCTCGGGGAGACCGACGCGGCCGTCGACCGGCTGCGGGGCCTGGCCGACTTCCTCGCCGAGCACGACGTGCGGGACGCCGACCTCTCACCCGTGCCCGAGCTGGTCGAGGCCCTGGTGCGCAGCGGCCGGGCCGACGAGGCGCGGGAGGGGGCGGACGCCTACCTGCTCCTCGCCGACCGCAAGGGGCAGCCGTGGTCGCTGGCGCGGGCGGCTCGCGTACGCGCTCTGCTGCTGCCCGAGACCGACGTCGAGGGGTCCGAGCGTCTCTTCGCGGAGGCGCTGTCGTGGTTGTCCGCGACACCGGATGCCTTCGAGGAGGCCCGGACCCGGTTGCTCCACGGCGAGCGCCTACGCCGCACGCGCCGGATCGCCCCGGCCCGGCTGGAGCTGCAGCGGTCCCTCGACGCTTTCGAACGGCTGGGCGCGCGGGCGTGGGCCGACGCGGCCGCCGGCGAGCTGGCCGCGACCGGTCTGCGGGCCCACCGCCGCGGGCCCGGGCCGGTCGTCGACCTGACGCCCCGCGAGCTGCAGATCGGGATGCTGCTCGCTGCCGGGCGGACCACCCGGGAGACGGCGGCCGCCCTCTTCCTCAGCCCCAAGACGGTCGAGTACCACCTGCGTCACCTCTACACGAAGCTCGACATCGGCTCCCGCGCCGAGCTGCGCGCGCGCCTGGGCGAGCACGAGCCGCCCCCGCCCACCCCCTAGCCTGAGACGCATGCCTGCTTCCTCGGCGAGCCCTGCCGACGTCCTCGCCCCCCGGGTCACCGCGGCCATCGCCGCGGCGTTCGGTGACGAGCACCCCGAGCTCAAGGACGCCGACCCCGTGCTGCGACCGTCGCAGTTCGCCGACGTGCAGGCCAACGCCGCGCTCGCGCTCGCGAAGCGGCTCGGTATGCCGCCGCGCGAGGTCGCGAGCCGGATCGTGGAGCACCTCGACCTCTCCGGCCCGACCGGCCCGATCGCCGACCGGGTCGAGATCAGCGGGCCCGGGTTCGTCAACATCACCTTCGCCGACCCGTGGCTGGCGTCCCGCGTCGGCGAGATGGCCGCGGACCCGCGCCTCGGCATACCCCTCCAGGACGCCGAGACGATCCCCATCGACTACTCCTCGCCCAACGTGGCCAAGGAGATGCACGTCGGCCACCTGCGTACGACCGTGGTCGGCGACACCCTGGCCCGCACCCTCGAGGCGCTGGGGCACCACGTCGTGCGGCAGAACCACATCGGCGACTGGGGCACGCCGTTCGGCATGCTCATCGAGCATCTCCTCGACGTGGGGGAGGGCTCGCCGGAGGCCGCGCTGCTCGTCAGCGACCCCAACGCGTTCTACCAGGCCGCGCGCACCGACTTCGACGCCGACCCGGCCTTCGCCACCCGGGCCCGGTCGCGCGTCGTGGCGCTCCAGGCGGGCGACCCCGACACGCTGCGGCTGTGGGGCGAGCTGATCGAGGGGTCGAAGCAGTACTTCAACCGGATCTACGCCGCCCTCGGCGTCACCCTCACGGACGCCGACCTGGCGGGGGAGTCGCGCTACAACGACGAGCTGGCCGCGATCTGCGACGAGCTCGAGGCCAAGGGCATCGCCGTCGTCAGTGACGGGGCGCTCTGCGTCTTCCTCGACGGCTACACCGGCCGCGAGGGCAAGCCGGTGCCGCTCATCATCCGCAAGTCCGACGGCGGCTACGGCTACGGCGTCACCGACCTCGCCACCATCCGCTACCGCGCGCAGGGGCTGGGCGGCAGCCGGATCCTCTACGTCGTCGGGACGACCCAGGCGCTGCACTTCCGGATGGTCTGGGAGACCGCGCGTCTCGCCGGGTGGCTCTCCGACGGCGTACGGCCGATCCACGTGCAGATCGGCAACGTGCTCGGGCCCGACCGCAAGATCCTGCGCACCCGCTCCGGCGACTCGCTGCGGCTCCTCGCGCTGCTCGACGAGGCCGTGGCCAAGGCACGGGCGGTCATCGACGAGGCCCGGCCCGACCTGCCGGACGAGCTGCGCCGGGAGATCGCCCCGCAGATCGGGATCGGGGCGGTCAAGTACGCCGACCTCTCGGTCGCGCACGACAGCGAGTACGTCTTCGACCTCGACCGGATGGTCTCGCTGACCGGCAACACCGGTCCCTACCTGCAGTATGCGGCGGCGCGCGTGCGCTCGATCTTCCGGAACGCGGGGCTCGAGCCGTCCGTCGTTCCCGCCGACGGGTCGGCCCGGACCGTCGTGGTCGGCGACGCGGGCGAGCGCGAGCTGGCGCTGGCCCTGCTGCAGTTCGGCTCGGTCGTGGCCCAGGTCGGCGACGAGCTCGAACCGCACCGGCTGGCCGGCTACCTCTTCGACCTTGCCCAGACCTTCTCCTCGTTCTACGAGCACCACCCGGTGCTCAAGGCCGAGACGAGCGAGCTGCGTGAGTCCCGGCTGGCGCTGTGCGCGCTGACGCTGGCGGTGCTGGTGCGCGGCCTCGACCTGCTGGGAGTGCAGTCACCCGAGCAGATGTAGGTCGCCCGGGGTCAGGATGGCTCCCGCGCTGACATGACGCCGACGAAGGTCATCACGTGCGGAGACGTTGTGCGCGGGCCGCCCGAACGAGGGACAGCACCCGGCCCGGAGTGAGCGGCAGATGGATCGGCAGGTCCCCGGTCCCCAGGGCGTCCGCGACGGCGTTGACGACCGCGGCTGGCGCCCCACTCATGCCCGCCTCGCCACTTCCCTTCAGTCCCAACGGGTTGTTGGGAGTCGGATGTTCGAGGATGACCGTCTCGACGTCGGGCACATCACCGGCCGTGGGCAGGAGGTAGTCCTCGAGCGAGAGCGTCATCGGCTGTCCGTGCTCGTCGTAGCGCAGCTCCTCGAAGAGCGCCGCGCCGATCCCCTGCACAGCACCGCCGCGCAGCTGCCCACGCAGCAGGGCGGGGTTGACGGCCCGTCCGGCGTCGGCCGCGACCACGTGTCGCTCCACGGTCACGCGACCCGTCTCGACGTCGACCGACACGAACGACAGCTGGGCACCGAACGAGAAGCTCGGGTGCTCCTTCTCGAAGGTGCCTTCGCCCCGGATCCCCAGCCGGGCGAGCTCCTCGCGCGACGGGTCGAGATCGAGCGCCTCGTCGCCGACGCCGAGCGCCTCGGCCGCGCGCCGACGCAGGTCGTGACCCGCCAGCGCGACGGCGTTGCCCGCCATCACGGTGGTGCGGCTGGCGAAGGTGCCGAAGCCCTCGGGGGTCGTCGAGGTGTCGTGGTGGTGGATCGTCACCCGGTCGAACGGCACGCCCAGTGCGTCGGCGGCGATCTGACCCAACACCGTGGCGACCCCCTGTCCCACCGAGCCGACGCCGACGTGCACAGCGAAACCGTTCTCCTGTACGTCGATCCATGCCTGTTCGAAGGGGCCGATGGCGCCGATCTCGCAGAAGGTGGACACGCCGATGCCGACCGTCTGGCCCTCTGAGCGACGCCGGGTGCGCTCCGCACGCAGGGACTCGAGGCCCGCCGCCGTGAGCAGCGCGTCCAGCGACGCCGGGAAGTCGCCGCTCTCGTAGACGATCGGGTCGGCGGGGGACAGGTCGAGCACCCACGGCATCCGGTCGGCCGGCACCAGGTTGCGGCGACGCAGCTCGACCGGGTCCATCCCCACCGCATCGGCGACGCGGTCGAGGAGCCGTTCGCGCACGATCGTCACCTCGGTCACTCCGGGGCCGCGGTACGTCCCCACCGGGGTGCGGTTGGTGAGCACGGCGCTCGACCGGATCGCGAAGCCCTCCCACGCATACGGCCCGGCTGCCTGGAGCGCCGGCAGCAGCGTCGGGAGCAGGCCCTGGGTGCGGACGTAGGCCCCCTGGTCGCACCACATGGTGTCGCGGAAGGCCAGCAGGCGGCCGTCCGCCCGGGCCGCGATCTCCATCTCGTGCACCTGGTCGCGAGCGTGGTTCGTGGCCACGAGATGCTCGCGCCGGTCTTCCAGCCACATGACGGGGCGCCCGAGCCGCATCGCCGCGAAGGGGACCAGCAGGTCCTCCGGGTAGAGCTCCCCGCGGACCCCGAAGGCCCCTCCGACCTCCACCTCGACGAGGGTGACCTGGTGGGGTTCCAGGGTCAGCATGGCGGCGAGGGCGCTCCGGTTGAAGTGCTTCACCTTGGCGGCCCCCCAGACGGTGAGCGCGCGGTTCGCGGCGTCCCACTCGGCGACGAGGCCTCGCGTCTCGAGCGGCATACCCGTATGCCGGTGCACCCGCACGGTGTCGCGCACGACGACGTCGGCCTCGGCGAACAGCCGGTCGGCGTCCCCGTAGTGCATCGGCACCGTGACGACGATGTTGTCCGGGATCGTCTCGTGCAGAGGCGCGGCCGCGGCCGCCGTGACGACGTCGACCGCCGGGGTGTGCAGCACGAGGTCGAGCCGCACCAGCTCGGCAGCGTCCTCGGCCGTGAACGGGTCCTCCGCCACGACGAACGCGACCGGCTCACCGACGTAACGCACGCGGTCCCGGGCGAGCGGTGGCTGAAGCGCACCGGCGCACTGCGGCGTCTCGGCGAACGGCAGCCGGATGGGGAGGCGCACGTCCGGCACGTCGTCGGCGGTGAGGACGGCGAGGACTCCCGGTAGCCGGAGGGCGGCCGTCGTGTCGATCCCCCGGATGGTCGCGGATGCCGCCGGGCTGCGGACGACGCGACCCCAGGCCTGACCGGGACGGTCGATGTCGGCCACGAAGCGGGCGGACCCGTCGACGAACGGCCGGTCATCGGTGCGGGCGACCTCCGCTCCGACGAGGAGTGGTCGGTTGAGAGTCATGCCGCGGCCTGCTCGCGGCGAAGGCGCTCGAGGGTGCGGCGGACGAGGGCGGCCACGAGGTCCCGACGGGAGTCGGCGTCGAGGTCCGAGGTGGGCTCGCCCCGGTCGTCCTCGGACCGCTTCGCCGCCGCCGCCGCCACCGCCGCGACCGCCGCGATCGCCTTGTCGTTCAGGGTTTCGCCGACGAGCAGCCGCTCGGCGTCGGGCACCCTGCGCGGCGCGGCTCCGACGGCTCCCACGCCAAGGGCCAGGTCCACGACCACGCCGCCGTCGAGCCGCAGCACCGCGCAGACGGACGCCAGCGGCCATCCGACGGCGTGGCGAGCCACCTCCGTGAAGGCGCTCACCGTCCCCAGGGCCAGCTGCGGGAACACCACCTCGACGATGGCCTCGTCCGGGGCGAGCGCCGTCCGGTGCGGGCCGACCACGAGCTCACCGGCGGGCAGCTGCCGCAGCCCGCGGCGGGAGCGCACCGTGACGACGGCGTCGTAGGTGACCGTCGCCAGGAGCAGCTCCGCCCCCGGATGGGCGTGGGCCAGGCTGCCGCCCAGGGTGCCCCGCTGCCGGATCGGATGGAGGGCCACGCGCCGGGCCGCCTCCCGCAGCGCGCCCCACGGGCCGGCGAGGGCGTCCGACCGCTCCACGGTGGCGTGCCTGCAGAGGGCGCCGATGCGCACCGTGTCGTCGACGGTGAGGTACTCCAGGTCGGTGATGCCGTCGATGTCGAGGATCCGCCGCGGCCGCACCGCGCGGGCACTCAGCAGGGGGAGGAGGCTCTGGCCACCGGCCAGCAGCTTCGTGCTCTCCGCGTCGGTCGCCAGCGCTTCGACCATCGCGTCGACGGACTCCGCACGCTCGTACGCGAAGGGGGCCGGCCTCACCCGGTCGCCCGGGCGGCAGCCTGCTGCGCTGCGGTCACGGCCTGCACGATGGGCGCGTATCCGGTGCACCGGCAGAGGTTGCTCGAGAGGACCTCGGTGACCCGCTCCGGGGAGGCCGTCGGCTCCTCCTCGAGCAGGCCGACGGCGAGCATGACGAAACCCGAGGTGCAGAACCCGCACTGCAGGGCCCGGTGGTCGCGGAAGGCCTGCTGCACCGGGTGGAGGACGCCGCCGACCGCCAGCCCCTCGACGGTGCGGACGGCCCGCCCTCGCGCCTGCGCCGCCAGCATGAGGCAGGCGCGCACGGGACGGTCGTCCACGAGGACGGTGCACGAACCGCAGACGCCCTCCTCGCAGCCCAGGCGCGTACCCGTCGCCCCACTGGCCCGCACCGCGTCGGCGAGCGTCGCCCGAGGGTCGAGGGTGACCTCGAGCGGCTCACCGTTCAGCCGGAAGGCGGTGCTCAGGGATGGTGCGGTGCTCACTCGGGGGACCCGCGGCCGGCTAGCGGGTCAGGCCGAAGGCGGCCGGGTCGAGAGGAGGTCCGACGATGGTGTTCCAGTGCCGGGCGGAGACCTCGGTGAGGTGCGGGATGTCGGGGACCTCGGGTGGGGGTAGCCCCGGTCCGTCCGCCTTCTCCCCCAGCTCACCGACGAGGGCCTCGAAGCCCCCCGGGGTGGTGAGCTGGAGCATCCGGGCCGGCTTCGTGACGATGAACGTGTGCTCGATGCCTCGCGGCAGCCAGGTGAAGCTGCCCGGGACCGCGTCCCAGGTCTGGTCCCCACAGACGATGTGCATGGCCCCCTCGAGGAGGAAGAACGCCTCGTCCTCGGTGTCGTGGATGTGCCGCGGCGGTCCGAACCCCGCCGCGGACTCGCGCAGCGCCAGCGTCAGGCGACCGCCGCTGAGCTCGGAGTCGACCAGGACGGTCATCCGCGAGGCCATGAACCACCACGCTTCCCCGTCGCCCGCAGGAACATGGAGACCACTGGCGGTACTGGGCATCGAAACCTCGTGTCCGTAGGAAGTGGTGCGAGCCTAGGGCCGAGCCTGCGCACCGGGAGGCGTTCGCGGGGTATTGACCGCCGGCGGCTGGGTACTGCTTCGTGCGACCAGCTCGGTCGGCAGCGTGAGGTGCACCGGCCCCGGGTCGTGCCCCCGCAGCAGGTCCAGCAGCAGCCGCGCCGCCTCGCGACCCTGGTCCTCCGGGCGCTGACGCACCGTGCTCAGGTCGAGCAGGTCGGAGACGGGATGCCCGTCGATCCCGATGACGGACACGTCCCTTCCCGGTGCGAGACCCTCCCGCCGCAGCGTGCGGACCGCGCCGGCGGCGACCTCGTCAGAGTGGGCGAACACGGCGGTGGGCGGGCGGTCCAAGCGCAGGAGCCGGCCCATCGACGCGGCACCCTCGTCGATGCCCCACCGGTCGCTGACCACCAGCTGCGGGTCGTCGTCGAGGCCGAGCTCGTCGACGACGGCGTCGTACCCCCGCGACCGCATCGAGGGCAGGCCGGGCTGCTCGGGGTCGATGGCCTCCAGCATGCCGATCCGGCGATGCCCCAGGTGGGCGAGGTGGGTCACCGCCTGCCGGCTGGCGGCGAGGTCGTCGATGTGGACGAAGGGGTACGCCGCGGACTGCCCGCCCGCCGCGACGATCTGCACATGCATGAGCTCCAGGCGCCGGCGCTCGAGCTCGTCGACCTGGAAGCCGACGACGACGACGCCGTCGACCTTGCGCCGAGCGGGGAGGCGGTCGAAGAACTCACGCCGCTCACGCTGGTCGTTGACCTGGTAGAGCAGGACGTCGAGGTCGGCCTCCTTGAGCACCGCGTCGACCCCCGACACGACGGACCCGAAGAACCATCGGGAGAGGTGGGGCACCACGAGGGCGACCCGGCCGGTGGTCCCCTTGGCCAGCCGGGAGGCCTCCGGCGACACCACGTACTGCAGCCGCTCCGCGACCTCGCGCACGCGCGCCCGCGTCGCCGGCGACACGTTGGGCGCGTCGCTCAGGGCCCTGGAGGCGGTCCCGGCCCCCACGCCGGCCAGGCGGGCGATGTCGGCGAGGGTGACCCGTTCCGGTTCCGCCGCCATGGTCGGGAACTCTACGCAGCGCCGGTTGACAGGACCCCGCCGGGCCGGTTGACTCGGCCCGGATATGGAAGGCCTTCCAGTAAAGGGGTGACGTCGTGGCCGCCGACCAGCAGCGCGAGTGGTGGCGGGACGCCGTCGTCTACCAGATCTACCCGCGCAGCTTCGCGGACAGCGACGGCGACGGCATCGGCGACCTCGGTGGCGTCATCGACCGGATCGGCTACCTCGTCGACCTCGGCGTCGACGCCGTCTGGCTGTCGCCCTTCTATCCCTCGCCCCTGGCCGACGGCGGGTACGACATCACCGACCACCGCGACGTGGACCCTCGGCTCGGCACCCTGGCCGACCTCGACCGCCTCGTCGAGGCGGCCCACGCCGGCGGCCTCAAGGTCGTCGTCGACCTCGTGCCCAACCACACCTCCGACGCCCACCCCTGGTTCACCGCCGCCGTGGCGTCGGCGCCGGGCTCGCCGCAGCGCGACCGCTACGTCATCCGTCCGGGCCGGGGTCCCGAGGGTGCGGACCCGCCGACGGACTGGCGCTCCCACTTCGGTGGCTCCGCGTGGGAGCGGCTGCCCGACGGCGAGTGGTACTGCCACCTCTTCGCGCGCGAGCAGCCCGACCTCAACTGGGACAACGAGGAGGTGCGGGAGTACTTCCTCGACACCCTGCGGTTCTGGGCCGACCGGGGCGTCGACGGGTTCCGGGTCGACGTCGCCCACGCCCTCGCCAAGGACCTGAGGGACCCCCTGCGCAGCCAGCCGACCCTCGACCAGCGGCTTCCGCTGGACGGCACCGACCCGCTCTACGACCGCGAGGAGGTGCACGAGATCTACCGGTCCTGGCGGGCGGTCTTCGACGCGTACGACCCCCCGCGCATGGCGGTGGCCGAGACGTGGCACCCGACCAACGAGCGCACCTACCTGTATGCGCGGCCCACCGAGCTCGGTCAGGTCTTCGACTTCTCGCTGCTCAAGGCGCCGTGGGACGGGGTCCAGCTCGCCGACGTGATCCGGCAGTCGCTGGCCGACCACGCCCGCCACGCCGACGAGGGCGGCGGCCTCACCTGGGTCCTGTCGAGCCACGACGTGCCTCGTCACGCCACGCGCTACGCCCTGCCGCCGGGCACCGACCCGGACGCCTGGCTCCTGCGCGGCGGCACCGACCCGGTGGTCGACCCCGTCCTGGCCCGCCGTCGGGCGCGGGCAGCGACGCTGCTCATGCTCGCGCTCCCGGGTTCCGCCTACCTCTACCAGGGGGAGGAGCTCGGGCTGCTCGAGGTCGCCGACCTGCGCGCCGACGAGCTGGCCGACCCGGTCTTCGAGCGCACGGGCCGCACGCTCAAGGGCCGCGACGGCTGCCGGGTGCCCCTGCCCTGGCGCCAGGACGCCCCGTCCTTCGGGTTCGGCGACGGGGGAGCGTGGCTGCCGCAGCCGAGCTGGTTCGGCGCGTATGCGGTCGACGCCCAGCTCGGGCGGCCGGACAGCCACCTCGAGCTCTACCGGAGCGCGCTGCGCCTGCGCCGGACGCTGGTCACCGACGACGAGGTGACGTGGGTCGAGCTCCCGGACGCGCGCGGTGTGCTCCATCTACGGCGCAGCAACGGCTGGAGCTGCCTCACCAACGTGGGGACGCAGCCGGTGTCGCGGCCTGAGGGCGAGGTCCTGCTGCGCAGCGACGGCAGCGACGGCAGCGACGGCAGCGACGGGGACTGCGTGGCCCCCGACGCGTCGATCTGGGTCCGGACCGGCGCCTGAGGCCCGGGCCGGCCACGGCCGACCGACGGGGGCGTTGACAGGGGCGTTGACAGGGACGGGGAGGGCCTCTACCGTTGTCGTCAATGGAAGCGCTTCCAGTTTCCGTCACCCCACCTCGAACCGCTCCAACGAAGGAGTTCTCGTGATCAGTCGCAGGGCCACCCTCACCGCTCTCGTCGCCGTGGCCGTCTCCGGCCTGGCGTCCGGATGCCTCTCGTCGAACGGGGGTCCGGCCGGCGGTGGCGCGACGGCGTCCGGCCCCGGCAAGTCCTCGGTCGAGGTGATGTACGGCTTCGGGTCGCCGCAGGAGGCGATGTTCCAGAAGGACCTCAACACCTTCGCCCAGGCCAACGGCTTCACCGTGAAGTTCACGCACGCCGGGTCGTGGGACACCGAGATCCGCTCGCGCGTGGCTGGTGGCAACCCGCCGGACGTCGGCCTCTTCCCGCAGCCGGGCCTCATGTGCGACCTGGCCAAGCAGAACAAGGTGCTGGCCTACAGCGACGCCGACGTCTCGACCCTCAGCGCCGACCTCGTCAACGGCTACGTCAGCGCGGGCACCTGTGCCGACAAGAAGGTCTACGGCCTGCCGGCGTCGGCCAACGTCAAGAGCCTCATCTGGTACGACCAGGCCAACTTCAAGGCTACGGGCGACCAGCTTCCGGCGACGCTCGACGACCTGCTGGCCCTGGACGAGAAGCTCAAGTCCCAGGGCAAGGTGCCGTGGTGCATCGCGGCGGAGTCGGGCAACGCGACCGGATGGCCGATCACCGACTGGATCGAGGACCTCGTCCTGCGGCTGGCCGGCCCCGACAACTACGACAAGTGGGTCACCGGTCAGCTGAAGTTCAACAGCCCCGAGATCCGGCCGGCGTTCGAGTACTTCCAGAAGATCGCCTTCGCCGACGGGATGGTCCTCGGCGGTACCAAGGCCATCGTCGCCACGAACTTCCAGACCGGCGGCAACGCCATGTTCAAGCAGCCGCCCGGGTGCTACCTGTTCAAGCAGGCCACCTTCATCGCCGCGAAGGGCGGGTTCCCCGACTCGGTGCTCGCCTCGCTCGACCAGACGGTCGGTGTGACCGCGTTCCCGCCGAAGACGACGGGTGACCTCGCCGTCCTCGGTGGCGGCGACCTGGCGGGAGCCTTCAACAACGACGCCAACACCCTCAAGCTGCGCAACTTCATCGCCAGCAAGGACCACGGCATCAACGCCGCGTCGGTCGGCAACCTCTCGCCGCACAAGTCCTTCGACGTCTCGCTCTACCCCAACGAGACGATCCGCAAGATCGCCCGCGACGTGCTCTACAAGGCCACCGTCCTGCGGTTCGACGGGTCGGACCTCATGCCGGCCAAGGTCGGTGCCGGCACCTTCTGGACCGAGCCGATCAAGTGGCTCTCAGGTCAGCAGGACCTCGACACGACCCTGAACGCCATCGACGCCAGCTTCCCGAAGTCCAGCTGACGTCGGGCCGGATGCCGCGGGGAGACCAGCCGGTCACCCCGCGGCATCCGTGTCCCTCCCTTGTGGCGACACGGGGAACGGAGCAGGCTCGAAGCATGGCCACCGTGCCCGCCGCCGCGAAGCAGTTCAACAAGGTCGCCGTCCGTCTGGCCGGTCGCCGGTTCGTGCCCCTGTGGGCGCTGCTGCACCATCGCGGCCGCAGGAGCGGCGCACCGTATGCCACCCCGCTCGCGGTGATCCCCACGGAGACGACCTTCGTCATCGGGCTGCCGTGGGGCCGGGGGACGGACTGGGTCCGCAACATCGAGGCCGCCGGCCGCTGCACGGTCCGGTGGAAGGGCGTCGACTACGAGTGCACGTCACCGACCTTCGTCGACGAGGGCGTCGCGTTCGCGGCTGCGCGCGGGCTGACCCTCCGTCTCCTGCGACGAGGCTCGTTCCCCCACGGCTTCATCCAGCTCGACCGCCGCCCGGTGTGACCCGCCGTCGAGTCGAAAAGCCGCTCAGCGGCAGCGGCTGCGCAGGGTCTCGACGCCGTCGCCGGTGAGGTCGTCGACGTGGGCGGAGCGCCCCGTCATCGCCATGACGAGGGACAGCAGCGGGCCCTCGACCGCCGGACCGCTCCCGGTGGACCAGTCCTGGTCGGTCGCCCTGAGCGTGAGCCCGGCGATCCGGTTCTTCGCGCCGATGAGCGCGTTGGAGCCCTTGTAGAAGTCGGCGGCCGCGGCCAAGGCCTCGGGAGGGTAGGTGTGGGACATCCCGAGGGGGCGCCGGACGTCCTCGGCGTGCACGACCACCTCGCCCAGCCACGTCGGCTTGGGCCCGGGCGGCGAGGTCGTCGAGTGCTGCACGGCGCGGAAGCCCGCGAGGGTGGCTGAGCTGTCGGCTCCGAGGCGGCGGTTGAGGCCGGCGTTCGCATACGTGTCGAAGTCGAAGCGGGCCTTGGCGAACTGGCCGACGAAGGCACCCGGGCTCGTCGACGCGGCGGCGGTGAGGTGGGCGACGACGTCGCGCACCGTCCAGTCCGGACACAGCGACCGGGTGGCCCACCCGTCGGGCGACAGGTCGGTGAGGTCGTCGGCGAGGGCGCCCCGTTCGGCGGCGACCAGGGTCCACAGCTCGGTCATGGCAGAGGCTCCTCGGGGCTCGGGCCCGGCGCCGGCCGGCGCGTCGCACCAGGCTATTCCCGCGCCTGCCTCCTGACCACCGCCGACAGCTCTGCACTGGCTCCGGCAGTCTCCGGCTGCCTCTGCTAGCGCGGTGGAGCGCCGTGCGCCTCGGCGTGCCCGTCGGACTCGTCCTGCGGCTGCGGGTCGACCGCCGCCGAGGGAGGGACCCGCACCGTCCGCGGGCGCATGAGGATCGCCAGCAGGCCGCCACCGATGACGAGGGACATCCCGGCGATGATCAGCGGGGTCGGCGGGTGGCCCATCGCCACCCAGTCGATGACCGCCGAGAAGACGATGACGGAGTAGACGATCGGGCTGAGGCGCACGGCCGACGCATACCGGTAGCCGAAGACGATGAAGATCTGCGACAGGAACTGCGCGACGCCCACGCCCAGGAGCAGCAGCCACGCCTGGAGGGACGTCGGCGGACGCCAGTCGATCACGGCCAGGGGCAGCACGAGCAGGCTGGAGATGCTGAAGTAGTAGATCAGCACGCGTACCGGGGGCTCGGTGGCCCCGAGCACACGCACCGCGATGAGGGCGATGGCGAGCATGAGCGCGCCGCCCAGGGCGAGCAGCTCCCCGGCGTTGACGTCGTGGCCCGTCGGCTGCAGCACGAGCAGGATGCCGGCGAAGCCGAGCGCGGCGCCGATCCAGACGTAGCGGGAAGTGCGTTGCCGCCAGACCACCCAGGCCAGCACCGGCATCCACAGTGGCGCGCTGAAGGTCAGGAGGTTGGCCGTGGTCAGGGGGATGAGCTTCACCGCGACGAACAGGGCGTACCAGCAGGCCGTTCCGGTGGCCGCCCGGACGATGTGCAGACCCACCTTGCGGGTGCGTAGCAGCTCGGGCCCGCCGCGCACGGCCAGGGGCAGCATGATGACCAGCGGCACGAGGTTCTGCATGAGCACGACGAAACCGGTCGAGGTCGACTCGCCGGCCACCTTGCCCAGCGCGCTGACCAGCGCGACGCAGAAGAACGACGCCGTGGTGAGGACGGCGCCCACGAGCAGCCGCTCGGGACGGTGGGTGCCCTGCACGGCCATGCCGGGACCATCCCACACCCGGGCCCGTCTTCGTCGGCCTACGGCAGATGGATCTCGGCGACGACCGGTCGGTGGTCGGACGCCATGGGTGCCTGCGGTGGCGCGTCGTCGACCCAGGAGCCGTCGACCCGGACGTCGGGCGTGACGAACAGCCAGTCGATCTGCTCTCCCTCGCCGTCCAGCTGCTGGTCGAGGCCGACGAACGTCCGCCGCCGACGTCCGGGTCGGTCCCGCGGTGAGAGGGCGTCGACCAGGCCCGCGCCGACGAGGACGTCGTAGGCCGGACACGCCTGCGCCGCGTCGTTGAAGTCGCCCATGACGACGGTCGAGCCGCCACGTGCGTGCTGGGCGACCAGCTCGGCGCCGAGCAGGCGGGCCCCCGGGCCGACGTGGTCGAAGTGGGTGTTGACGACGGTGACGGCCCCGCCCGAGCCCGCGTCGTGGAACCGCACCGCCGTGAGCAGACGAGGTAGGTGGGCGTCGTCGGCCTGCGACCCGGGCACCTCGGGTGTCGTCGACAGCCACCGGTGCCGGACGTCGAGCACGGTCAGGGCGCTCGCGTCGTAGACCACCCCGCACGTCTCGTCGGTGAGCCGGCCACGCCGTCCCTCACCGACCCACCGGTAGGCGTCGGGCAGCCGGGTGACGAGGGCGTCGAGCATCGCCGGGGACGCCTCCTGGGTGCCCAGCACCGCGGGCGCGAGGGCGGTCACGCGTTCGGCGACGCGCGCGCACCGGACCGCCCAGGGCGGCGCGGCGGGAACGGAGTCGGTGAGCACGTTCCACGTCATGACCCGCACCCGGCCGAACCTAGCGGGCAACCCCGCACATCGGACGCGTAGCGAGCGCACAGGCGGGCAGGAGTCTCGGCGGCTAGACCTGGGAGCTCCCGGTGAGCGCCAGCGAGAAGAGGAACCCATGATGGACACGCGACTCGAGCTGCCGGCGCGCGAGAGTGCACCGCGCCGCACCGGCCTGACGATGGTGATCGACCCCGGCCTGTTCACGGGTCAGTTCGCCGACGCCGTCGAGAGCGTGGGCCCGTACGTCGACCTGGTGAAGTTCGGCTGGTGCACGGCGCTGGTGACGCCCGACATCAAGCGGAAGATCGACATCCTCCACGAGGTCGGCATCGACTTCTACCTCGGCGGGACGCTGTTCGAGCGGTTCGCCATGGCCGACATGGTCGACGACTGGCGCGCGCTGTGTCGCACCATGGGGGCCACCCACGTCGAGGTGTCCAACGGCACGATCCCCATGCCCAACGCGGAGAAGGCCCGCTGGGTGGCCGAACTCTCCGACGAGTTCACCGTCGTCAGCGAGGTCGGGTTCAAGGACCAGGGGCGCGCCGCGACGATGACGTCGGGTGAGTGGGTGGACGCCATCGGGGAGGACCTCGACGCCGGCGCCGCCCTGGTCATCACCGAGGCCCGCGAGAGCGGACGCGGCGGGCTCTGTCACCCCGACGGCACGCCGCGCGACGACGTCGTCGACGACGTCCTCGACGCGGGCTTCGACGTCGACCGGCTGCTGTTCGAGGCGCCCACCAAGGAGCTGCAGTGCTTCTTCGTCAAGCGGCTGGGGGCGAACGTCAACCTCGGCAACATCGCGGCGGACGACGTCATCTCGCTCGAGACGCTCCGTCTGGGCCTGCGGTCCGACACGATGCCGACCGCGGCCCAGTGATGCGCACCACGCAGGACGCCTTCCACCTGGCCATCCCCGCCGCCGACCTCGACGACGCGTACGCCTTCTACGTCACCGGTCTGGGGTGCAAGCTGGCCCGGCGCTACGACGACCGCATCACGCTGGACTTCTTCGGCGACCAGGTCGTCTGCCACCTGTCCGACAGGTGGGAGCGGGAACCGCAGCTCTATCCCCGCCACTTCGGCGTGACCTTCCACGACCGCGACGACTTCGACCGGCTCCTCCGGCTGGCCCGGGCGCGAGACCTACCGTTCTTCGAGGAGCCGTTCCGGCGGTTCGAGGGCCGCGTCGAGGCGCACGAGTCGTTCGTCCTCGCCGACCCGTCCCACAACCTGCTGGAGTTCAAGCACTACGACGACCCCCGGATGATGTACTGACGCGCTCAGAACGTGCCGATCGGGGGGAATTGGGTGCAGCACCCGCATCAGGCGGGGGTGGCCCACCAGGTGTCCATGCGCGCGACGGCCTCGGCGCCGCGGCCCTGCTCCAGGACGCGCGCGAGCCGGTAGAGGTAGGCCGCGATGCCGGCCGCGCCCTGCATCCACCCCGGGCCGGGTGGCAGGAGCGGTTCGGGGTCGCGGTGCTCGAGGAAGCGCCAGTAGGCGGCGTCGCCCTCGGTGATGGCGCGGTCGACGAGGGCGTCGCCGAGGGTCACGGCGAAGTCGAGGTCGTCGGTGCGTCCGTGTCGTTGCCACGCGCTGAGCGCGACGTCACCGGCGCCGGCGGTGCCGCAACAGCGGCCGTCGTTGTCCCAGAAGCCGGGGTAGAGGCGTTCCGGGATCCCCGAGACGCGCAGTGAGTGCAGGCACGCCCGCTCGAGCTCGGCCGGCGCGGCGCCGCCGACCTCGGCGACGCCGGCGCGGTCGAGAGCGGCGAACAGCAGGGAGGTGCCGCTCGGTCCGTGGCACCAGGAGTAGGTGAAGGTGTCGAGGTCGGGCACCCCCGGGATGCGGTGGGGCAGGCGCAGGCCGCCGTCGCTCGTGTCGGCCAGGGTCAGCAGGTGGGCGGCCCCCTCGGCGGCCAGAGCGACGAGGTCGGGCCGGTCGAGCTCCATCCCGGCCGCGGCCAGCGCCGCCGCGATCCCCGCCTGGCCGTGCGACCAGTTGGGCATCTGCACGTCGTCGCCCGTGAGCAGGAACCGCAGCGGGACGTAGGGCCAGTACGGGCCGTTCTCCCGCGGTTCCTGCTCGGCCAGGAGGACGTCGACCGCGTGGGCGGCCAGGGCCGCTGCGCCTGCGACGCCGTGACGATGCGCCCAGAGCGCGCCCAGGAGCACGGCGGCCGTGCCCATCGTCGCGTCGTTGCAGCGTCCGTCCGGCGACAGCCGGGGCGGCTCGATCCAGGCGGCCGGCCAGCCGTCCGGGGTGGCCAGCGCATGGAGGCGCGCGACCGCCTGCTCGGCTCCCGGCGCCGGCAGGGAGATGAGCACCCCGAGGGTGGCGGTCAGCCCGTCGAAGTAGTCGGCCTCCGTGTCGTCCGGGATGCGGGCGAGCAGCGTCTCGCCGATCTGCTCACCCAGGGTGACCTCCGCCGAGGTCAACGGCCGGGACAGCCGGATCTCCGCCATCGCGTGGGCCAGGCCGCCGGAGCCGGAGTGCATGCCGTAGGGGAACTCACCCGGCTCGGCCTGGCCCGGATGCTCGGTCAGCCACACACCGGCGTCGCCGTGCCGCACCTGGGTCAGCACCCACGCCCACGCGCGCTCGGCCAGGTCCGCATACCTCGACGCGTCGGGCGACACCGCACCATCGTGACACCCGGCCCCCGGACGAGGGCCCCTTTCTCGCCGGCGGCTCAGCCCAGGTCGCGGGAGAGGTCGACCGCGGCGGCCTGGAGGATGGGCACCGCCCGCTCGAGCATCTCGGGGGTCATCCGGGTCGCCGGCCCCGACACCGACAGCCCCAGCCGTGACGGGGCGTTCGGCACCGCCACCGCGACGCACCGCACGCCGGGCTCCTGCTCCTCGTCGTCGACGGCATACCCGTGCTCGGCGACCCACGTCATCGCCGCGGCGAAGGCCGTCGGGTCGGTGATCGTGTGCTCGGTATGCGTCGGCATCCCGGTGCGGCGCAACAGGTCGGCGACCTGGTCCTGCGGCATCTGCGCGAGCAGGGCCTTGCCCACGGCGGTGCAGTGGGGGAGGACCCGGCGCCCGACCTCGGTGAACATCCGCATGGCGCGGCGGGACTGCGCCTGCGCGACGTAGACGATCTGGTCGCCGTCGAGCATGGCGAGGTTGGCGGACTCGCCGAGCTCGTCGACGAGGCGCTCGAGGTGGGGGCGGGCCCAGACGCTGAGCATCGCCCCGGAGCTCTCACCGAGGCGGATGAGGCGGGGGGCGAGCACGTACTGCCGGCTCGCGTCCTGGCGCAGGTAGCCGAGGTCGACGAGGGTGCGCAGCAGCCGGTGGATGGTCGGCAGGGGGAGGCCGGAGCTCTGGGCGAGCTGCGAGAGCCCCATGGTGCCGCCGTGGTCGGCCATCGCCTCGAGCAGCCCGAAGGCCCGCTCGATCGACTGCACTGTGCCCGATCGGGCTCCCCGGTCGGCCGCGGGCTCCTGGGGGCCGTCCGGCCCGTCCGGTGCCACCGCGGTCGCGTTCATCGCTCCTCCTCGGGATGCTTCCCCCCATGTCCTTCGAGCGACAGGGTAGGTGGTGGTGCGGATATATCCGCGCCACCGCCAGGCACTGGTTGCACTTCCGCAAGACAGACAATACTATCCGCGATACGAAAACTTCTCGCAAGGAGAGGGTTCCATGACGACAGCCACCCCAACGACGGGGCCGGCGGCCCGCCCGCCACGGCGTCCCAGCCCGGGCTACGCCAACACGGTGCGGGTCGACACGCCCTCGGGCTCCGGCGCGACGGGCGGTCTGGTCGCCGCGGTCAGCTCCGCGAACGGGGCGCTCACCGCCCTGGACGTCGTCGAGTCGCACGCCGACCGCATCGTCGTGGACGTCACCTTCGACGCCGCCGACGCCGACCACGCGGAGGAGATCGTCGCCGCGCTGGCCGAGGTGCCGGGCGTCCGCGTGCGGAAGGTCAGCGACCGCACGTTCCTCATGCACCTGGGCGGCAAGCTCGAGGTCAACCCCCGCGTGCCGCTGAAGAACCGCGACGACCTCTCCCGCGCCTACACCCCCGGCGTGGCCCGGGTCTGTCTCGCCATCGCGAAGAACCCCGAGGACGTGCGCCGCCTCACCATCAAGCGCAACACCGTCGCGGTCGTCACCGACGGCTCCGCGGTGCTCGGGCTGGGCAACATCGGGCCCGCCGCGGCCCTGCCGGTCATGGAGGGGAAGGCCGCCCTCTTCAAGCAGTTCGCGGGCGTCAGCGCCTGGCCGGTATGCCTGGACACGCAGGACACCGAGGAGATCATCTTCATCGTCAAGGCCATCGCCACGACCTACGGCGGCATCAACCTCGAGGACATCGCCGCCCCGCGCTGCTTCGAGATCGAGCGCCGGCTGCGCGACGAGCTGGACATCCCCGTCTTCCACGACGACCAGCACGGCACCGCCATCGTCGTGCTCGCCGCCCTCACCAACGCCCTGCGCGTCGTCGACAAGCGCATCGAGGACGTCCGCGTCGTCATCAGCGGCGTCGGTGCGGCCGGGCACGCGATCATCACCCTGCTCAAGGCCCAGGGCGTCGGCGACATCGTCGCCTGCGACCGCCACGAGGCCCTGCACACCGGCCGCACCTACGACGAGCCGGCCCGGCAGTGGATCGCCGAGCACACCAACGCCGAGGGCCGACAGGGCTCCCTCGCCACGGTGCTCGCCGGCGCCGACGTCTTCATCGGCGTCTCGGCGCCCCGGCTGCTCACCGGCGACGACATCGCCACCATGGCCGACCAGGCCATCGTCCTCGCGCTCGCCAACCCCGACCCCGAGGTCGACCCGCTGGAGGCGGGCAAGCACGCGGCTGTCGTCGGCACCGGCCGCTCCGACTTCCCCAACCAGATCAACAACGTCCTGGCCTTCCCCGGCTTCTTCCGGGGGATGCTCGACGCCGGGGCCCGCGAGATCACCCGCGAGGTCATGCTCGCCGCCGCCCAGGCCATCGCGGACTGCGTGCATCCGAGCCAGCTCAACAGCAGCTTCATCGTGCCGTCGGTCTTCGACCCGGCCGTCGCCCCCGCGGTCGCCGCGGCGGTCCGTCAGGCCGCCACCCGCCAGGGCAACGCCACTCCGGTCGACGACACCGTCGACGACCTCCTCGACGACCCCTCCCTCGTCCCCGCCACCGAAGGATCCCCCCGTGCCTGACCCGACCTCCTCCAGCACCGATAACGCCGTCCAGGTCACCGGCCCGGAGGTCGAGGGCCAGGACGCGATCCTCACCCCCGAGGCCCTCGACTTCGTCGCCGCGCTGCACCGCGAGTTCGGTGGCCGGCGCGACGAGCTGCTGGCCGCCCGGCATGCCCGTCGTGATGCGGTGAGCAGGACGGGCCGGCTCGACTTCCTCGCGGAGACCCAGGCCGTCCGCGACGGCGAGTGGCGCGTGGCGCCGGCGCCGGCCGACCTGCTCGACCGCCGCGTCGAGATGACCGGGCCCACCGACCGCAAGATGACGATCAACGCCCTCAACTCCGGCGCCCGGGTGTGGCTCGCCGACATGGAGGACGCCAGCACTCCCCACTGGCGCAACGTCGTCGGCGGCCAGGTCAACCTCCGCGACGCGATCCGGCGCGACATCGCCTTCACCTCGCCGGAGGGCAAGTCGTATGCGCTGAAGACCGACCAGCGTCTCGCCACCATCGTCGTGCGTCCCCGCGGGTGGCACTTCGACGAGCGGTCGCTCCTCGTCGACGGGAAGCCGGTCGTCGGCGCCCTCGTGGACTTCGGGCTCTACTTCTTCCACAACGCGCAGGAGCTGATCGACCGCGGCAGCGGCCCGTACTTCTACCTGCCGAAGACCGAGAGCCACCTCGAGGCCCGGCTCTGGAACGACGTCTTCACCTTCTCCGAGCTGCGTCTCGGCATCCCCTACGGCACGGTGCGCGCCACGGTGCTCATCGAGACCATCCCGGCCGCGTTCGAGATGGACGAGATCCTCTACGAGCTGCGCGACCACGCCTCCGGGCTCAACGCCGGCCGCTGGGACTACCTGTTCAGCATCATCAAGTACTTCCGCGACTCCGGACCGCAGTTCGTCCTGCCCGACCGCGCGACCATCGGCATGCCGACGCCGTTCATGCGCGCCTACGCCGAGCTGCTCGTCAAGACGTGCCACCGCCGTGGGGCGTTCGCCATCGGCGGCATGTCGGCCTTCATCCCGAGCCGGCGCGACCAGGAGGCCAACACGCGCGCCTTCGCGAAGGTGACCGAGGACAAGGAGCGCGAGGCGGGCCAGGGCTTCGACGGCTCGTGGGTGGCCCACCCCGACCTCGTGCCGATCTGCGAGAAGGTCTTCGACGGCGTCCTGCACGACCGGCCCAACCAGCTCGACGTGCTGCGCGACGACGTGCACGTCACGGCGGCCGACCTGCTCGACATCGCGTCGGCCGACGGCCAGATCACCCGCGCCGGGCTCGAGGGCAACGTCGAGGTCGCCGCGCGCTACCTCGAGTCGTGGCTCGGCGGCAACGGCGCCGTCGGCATCCACAACCTCATGGAGGACGCCGCCACCGCGGAGATCTCGCGCTCCCAGATCTGGCAGTGGGTGCACAACGGCTCGCAGCTCGACGACGGCACGACGATCACCGACGCCCTCGTGCGCGAAGTCATCGAGGCCGAGCACAGCAAGATCCGCGGCGAGCTCGGCGACCGTTACGACGAGAGCAACTTCGACACGGCCTTCCGCGTGCTCGAGCAGGTCGCGCTCGCCGACGACTACGTCGAGTTCCTCACCCTGCCCGCCTACGACGCGGCGACCGCATGACCCCACCCGCCCCGAGCACCGCCGACGTCCACGGGATCGCCGGCCTGTCCGACCGGCTCGACGAGCGCCTCGCCGCCGCCGACGCCGCGCTCGCCCACGACTACCCGGGGGAGCGCGGCACCCGGCAGCCGGTGCACACCGTCTACGTGCCGGCCGACCGCTACACCGCGACGACGGTCGCCGACTGGGGCCGCGAGGCCCTGGCGACGCTCGACGCCTACGGCGCCACGCCGGCCGAGCTCGCCGCCGCCGCCGGTATGCCGCCCGAGCTCACCGCCGCGGTCTACCCGCTCGTCCGCCGCAAGCTGGAGACGGAGCCGATCGAGGACCTGCGCATCGACCTCGAGGACGGCTACGGCGCCCACCCCGACGCCGAGGAGGACGCAGCGGTCGTCGCCGCCGCCCGGGCGCTCGCCCGGTCGGTCCAGGAGGGAACGGCCGCGCCGTTCCACGGGATCCGCTTCAAGTCGTTCGAGGCGCCGACCCGGCGGCGTGGGCTGCGCACCCTCGACCTCTTCCTCGACGAGCTCGCCACGGCCGACGGCCTCACGGACGGCTTCCGCCTGACCCTCCCGAAGGTGACGTCGGTCGACCAGGTCGACGCGATGGTGACGGCGTGCGAGTGGCTCGAGCAGGCGTACGGGCTCGCCGTCGGCCGCCTCGGGTTCGAGATCCAGGTCGAGACCCCGCAGGCCGTCCTCGGCGCCGACGGCCGGGCGCTCGTCGCCCCGATGATCCACGCCGCGCAGGGCCGGTGCACCGGGATGCACTACGGCACCTACGACTACTCCGCGTCCACCGGCATCGCCGCGGCCTACCAGTCGATGGAGCACCCGGCCGCCGACCACGCCAAGGCGGTCATGCAGGTCGCCGCCGCCGGCACCGGCGTGGAGCTCTCCGACGGGTCGACGAACGTCCTGCCCGTCGGCTCGCCCGACGCCGTCCGCAACGGCTGGCGGCTGCACGCCCGGCTCGTCCGGCGCTCGCTCGAGCGGGGCTACTACCAGGGCTGGGACCTGCACCCCGCCCAGCTCCCCACCCGGTATGCGTCCACCTACGCGTTCTACCGGGACGGGTTCACCCTCGCGGCGGCGCGTCTGAAGGCCTACCTTGGGCACCAGGACTCGCAGTTCCTCGATGAACCCGCCACCGCCGTCGCGCTCGCGGGGTTCGTCCTGCGGGGGCTCGAGTGCGGGGCGGTCGACGAAGCCGAGCTCGCCGACGACATCGGTGTCGAGCGCCTCCGTCTCGCCCAGCTCGCCCGCCGTCGCGCGCGCTGACCCCTTCCGTCTCGCTCCACAGACCACCGGAGGCCTCATGTCCCACGACACCGCACCCGTGACCGAGAAGCACCCTGTCGACCAGGTCCTGCCGTTCGGCTCCATGTTCGTCTACGGGCTCCAACACGTGCTGAGCATGTATGCCGGCGTCGTCGCCGTGCCCCTCATCGTCGGCACCGCCCTCAAGCTGAGCCCGACCGACCTGACCTACCTCGTCTCCGCCGGCCTCTTCATGTCGGGCCTGGCCACCCTCCTGCAGACCCTCGGGGTCTGGCAGATCGGCGCCCGGCAGCCCATCGTGCAGGGCACGTCGTTCGCCGCGGTCTCGACCATGCTGGCGATCGGGGCCCAGGCCGGCGGCGGCACGGTCGGCCTCCAGGCCATCCTCGGCGCCCTGCTGCTCTCCGGGGTGATCGGGTTCCTCATCGCCCCCGTCTTCACGCGGCTGCTCCGGTTCTTCCCCGAGGTCGTCACCGGCACGGTCATCACCGTCATCGGGATCTCGTTGCTACCGGTGGGAATCCGCTGGGCCGGCGGCGGTACCCCCGGCGTCACGCCGACCTTCGGCGACCCGAAGAACATCGGCATGGCCGCGATCACCATGCTCATCATCGTCGCGATCTACCGGTTCCTCCCGGGGTTCTTCAACCGCATCGCCATCCTGCTCGGCCTGGTGATCGGCACGATCGTGGCGATCCCGTTCGGGCTGACCAACTTCGGGGCCATCTCCAACGCCCAGATCTTCCAGCTGACGACGCCGTTCCACTTCGGGCTGCCGACCTTCGCCGTGGGCGCGACCATCTCCATGGTCGTCGTCATGCTCGTCATCATGACCGAGACGACGGCCGACATCCTGGCCATCGGGCAGGTCACCGACAAGCCGGCCGACCGGCAGCAGGTGACCAACGGGCTGCGGGCCGACATGCTCTCCACCACCGTCGCCAGCGTCTTCAACGGGTTCTCGGTGAGCGCCTTCGCCCAGAACGTCGGCCTGGTGGCCATCACGGGCATCAAGAGCCGGTTCGTCGTGGCCGTGAGCGGCGGCATCCTCGTCTTCCTGGGGCTGTTCCCGGTGCTCGGTGCGCTCGTCGCCCTCGTGCCGCTGCCGGTCCTCGGCGGCGCCGGCCTGGCCCTCTTCGGCACGGTGGCGGCCAGCGGCATCCGCACCCTCAGCCGCGTCGACTTCTCGGGCAACGCCAACATCGTCATCGTCGCCTTCTCGCTGGCCATGGGCATCATCCCCATCGCCGTGCCGACGTTCTACGACAAGTTCCCGTCGTGGTTCACGGTGATCTTCGACTCCGGCATCACCGCCGCCGCACTCACCGCCGTGCTCCTCAACGTCGTCTTCAACGTCGTCGGCGCCCGGGAGGACGGCGAGGCGCCCATCTTCGCCGAGTCCCCCGCGCCGGCGACGATCTCCGACGCGGACGAGGCGCGCCTCGACCCGAGCAGCCCCGCGGGTCGCGGCGTGCACGAGGCGGGACAGGCCCGGACCCTGGAGCCGCAGTCCGCCCAGTCCGCCCAGTCCGCCCGAGCGACCGAGGAGCAGCGGTGAGCTTCGTCTCCGCGCACGTCCTCGACGCCGCGGCGGGCACGCCGGCGGCCGGGGTCGCCGTGCGGCTCACCGACGCCGCGGGCGTCGCGCTGGCCGACGCGCTGACCGACACCGACGGGCGGGTGGGCGACTTCGGCCCCGACCGGCTCGAACCCGGGGTCTACCAGGTGGTCTTCGGCTCCGGCGACTACTTCGCCGCCCACCGGGTCGCGTCGTTCCACCCCGAGGTGGTGGTGCGGTTCACCGTGGCGGCCGACCAGGAGCACTACCACATCCCCCTCCTGCTGAGCCCGTACGCGTACACGACGTACCGCGGCAGCTGAGCGGCTGCTCCAGCACCGAGCCGTCGCAGCCACCCCTCACCCTCAGACGAAAGGCGCTCCCATGGCCGAGGTCATCCTCACCAGCAACCAGTACGGCAAGGCCGAGAACCGAGTGGTGCGCGTCGTGCGCGACACCGCCCGCCACGAGGTCGTCGACCTCAACGTCACCTCGCAGCTGCGGGGGGACTTCGAGGCGGCGCACACCCGGGGGGACAACTCCCACGTCGTCGCGACCGACACCCAGAAGAACACGATCTTCGCGTTCGCCAAGGACGGGATCTTGTCGCCGGAGCAGTTCCTGCTCCGGCTCGCCCACCACTTCACCGACGGCTTCGAGTGGGTGACGGGTGGCCGCTGGGCGGCCGACCAGTACGGGTGGACCCGGATCGACGACCACGACCACGCCTTCTACCGGGGTACCCCGGAGACCAGGACGGCCGTGCTCGTCCGCGACGGCGACACCGACACGATGATGTCGGGCTTCTACGGGCTGACCGTCATGAAGACCACGCAGTCCGGGTTCGCCGACTTCCCCCGCGACGCGTACACGACGCTCAAGGAGACCGACGACCGGATCCTCGCCACGAACATCTCTACGAAGTGGCGCTACAACACGCTCGACCCCGCGGAGATCGACTTCAACGCCGTCTACGCCAGCGTCAAGGCGACCATCCTCTCCGAGTTCTCGCAGGGCTACTCCAAGGCGCTCCAGCAGGACCTGTACGAGATGGCCGCGGCGGTGATCGACCGGCACCCTCAGATCGACGAGGTGAAGTTCTCCTGCCCCAACAAGCACCACTTCCTCTCCGACCTGTCCTTCTGCGGGCTGGAGAACCCCGGCGAGGTGTTCTACGCCGCCGACCGTCCGTACGGCCTCATCGAGGCGACCGTGCAGCGCAAGGGGACCCCTACGGCCGAGGCGGCCTGGGCCGGGGTGGCCGGCTTCTGCTGATTGACGGGCGAGCACCTGGCGAGGCATACTGATTCCGGAGTACAGAAACAAGTTTCCGCAATACGAAAGAGCCGACGATGTCTCACCCGCTTCGCTTCCTCGCCAACTGCTCGCTGCTCTTCACCGAGCGGCCGTTGCTCGAGCGGCCGGCCGCCGCCAAGGCGGCGGGGTTCGACGCCATCGAGCTCTGGTGGCCCTGGGCCGACCAGCCGGTGCCGGCGGACGCCGACGTCGACGCCCTCGTCACGGCCGTCGAGGACGCGGGGGTCCAGCTGGCCGGGCTGAACTTCTTCGCCGGTGACCTCGCCGGGGCCGACTGCGGGGTGCTCTCGATCCCCGCTCGCAGCAAGGAGTTCCGCGACAACGTCGACGTGACTGTCGGCATCGGGGAGCGCCTGGGCACCACCGCGTTCAACGCCCTCTACGGCAACCGGGTGGACGGCGCGACGCCCCGGGAGCAGGACGAGCTCGGTGCGGAGAACCTCGTCCTGGCGGCCGGGGCTGCGGACCGCATCGGCGCGACGGTGCTCGTCGAGCCCGTCAGCGGTCCGAAGCCCTACCCGCTGCGCACCGCCGCCGACGCCATCGCCGTCGTCGACCGCGTGCAGGCCGCCGGGGCCGGCAACGTGGGGTTCCTCTGCGACCTGTTCCACCTGGCCAACAACGGCGACGACGTGGACGCCGCCGTGGCCCGCTACGCCCACCGGGTGGCGCACGTGCAGGTGGCCGACGCCCCGGGGCGTGGGGAGCCGGGCTCGGGCACCCTGCCGATCGACCGCTGGCTCGGCGAGCTCGAGCGGGCCGGCTACGGCGGGTACGTCGGCCTCGAGTACAAGCCCACGACGACGACCGAGGAGAGCCTCGCCTGGCTGCCCGTCGACCGTCGCGCGAGCCACTGAAACCATTGACGCACAAGGAGATCCGACGATGACCGCCATCGCCTTCATCGGCCTCGGCATCATGGGCAACCCCATGGCCGGCCACCTCGCCCGGGCCGGGCACACCGTGACCGGGTTCAACCGCACCCCGCGCTACGACGACCTCGAGGCCGCCGGTGGCCGGGGTGCCGACTCCCTCGCCGACGCGGTCGCCGACGCCGACGTGGTCTGCGTGATGGTGCCCGACTCGCCCGACGTGCGCGCCGTGCTCGCCGGTGAGGGCGGGGTGTTCGACAGCGCGAAGGCCGGCACGCTGGTCATCGACTTCTCGAGCATCCGGCCCGACGTCGCCGTCGAGCTCGCGCAGCAGGCGCAGGAGCGGGGGTTCCGCCTGCTCGACGCGCCCGTCTCCGGCGGAGAGGCCGGGGCCAGGAACGCCGCGCTGTCGATCATGGTGGGCGGCACCGACGAGGACTACGCCGAGGCCGAGCCGCTGCTCGGTGTCGTGGGCAAGACCGTCGTGCACGTCGGCGGCAGTGGGTCGGGCCAGACGGTGAAGGCCGCCAACCAGCTCGTCGTCGCCAGCAACATCCAGGCCCTCGCCGAGGCGGTGGTGTTCCTCGAGGCCTACGGCGTCGACCTCGAGGCGGCGCTCGAGGTGCTCGGTGGCGGGCTCGCCGGGTCGACCGTCCTGCAGCAGAAGAAGCAGAACATGCTGACCGGCTCGTTCCAGCCGGGCTTCCGGATCGACCTGCACCACAAGGACATGGGCATCGTCACCTCGGCCGCCCGTGAGGCCGGTGTCGTCACCCCGGTGGCGGCGCTCGTCGCCCAGCTCATGGCGGCCGCCCGGGCCAACGGCGACGGCGGTCTCGACCACTCCGCCCTCCTTCGTGGGGTGCAGCGGCTCTCGGGGAAGGAGACCCAGCGATGACCCGGATGCGCACCGCCGACGCCGCCGTCCTCATCCTCGAGAAGGAGGGGGCGACGCAGCTGTTCGGCCTTCCCGGCGCGGCGATCAACCCCTTCTACAGCGCGGTCCGCGCGCACGGCGGCCTCAAGCACGTCCTGGCCCGGCACGTCGAGGCCGCCTCCCACATGGCCGAGGGCTACACCCGTGCGAAGCCCGGCAACATCGGCGTCTGCGTCGGCACCTCCGGCCCGGCCGGCACCGACATGATCACCGGGCTCTACTCCGCCTCGGCCGACTCGGTCCCGATCCTCTGCCTCACCGGGCAGGCGCCGGTGGCCAAGCTGCACAAGGAGGACTTCCAGGCCGTCGACATCGCCTCGATCGCGGCGCCCGTGGCGAAGTGGGCGGTCACGGTGATGGAGCCGGGCCAGGTGCCGGGCACGTTCCAGAAGGCGTTCCAGCTCATGCGGTCCGGCCGACCGGGGCCCGTCCTCATCGACCTGCCCATCGACGTGCAGCTGGCGCAGATCGAGTTCGACATCGACGCCTACGAGCCGCTGCCCGTCGTCAAGCCCGCCGCGACGCGGCGCCAGGCCGAGAAGGCGCTGGCCATGCTCGCCGCCGCCGAGCGCCCGCTCATCGTCGCCGGTGGGGGCATCGTCAACGCCGACGCGGCCGACCTGCTCGTCGAGCTGGCCGAGGTCACCGGTGTCCCGGTCGTGCCGACCCTCATGGGCTGGGGCACCATCCCCGACGACCACGAGCTCAACGCCGGCATGGTGGGCCTGCAGACGTCCCACCGGTTCGGCAACGCCACGATGCTCGAGTCCGACTTCGTCCTGGGCATCGGCAACCGGTGGGCCAACCGGCATACCGGCAGCATCGACGTCTACACCAAGGGCCGCACGTTCGTGCACGTCGACATCGAGCCGACCCAGATCGGCCGGGTCTTCTCGCCCGACCTCGGCATCGTGTCTGACGCCGGCGAGGCGCTGAAGGTCTTCGTCGAGGTCGCCCGCGAGATGAGGCAGGACGCCCGGCTGCCCGACTACGGCGTGTGGGCCAAGGGCTGCCAGCAGCGCCGCGGAACGATGCAGCGCAAGACGAGCTTCGACGTGACGCCGATCAAGCCGCAGCGGGTCTACCAGGAGATGAACACCGCCTTCGGGCCCGACACGACCTACGTGTCGACCATCGGGCTCTCGCAGATCCAGGCGGCGCAGCTGCTGCACGTCTACGAGTCCCGCCACTGGATCAACGCCGGGCAGGCCGGCCCGCTCGGCTGGACCCTGCCCGCGGCGCTCGGCGTGGCCACGGCCAAGCCCGACGAGACCGTCGTCGCGCTCTCCGGCGACTACGACTTCCAGTTCCTCGTCGAGGAGCTCGCGGTCGGCGCGCAGTTCAAGATCCCCTACATCCACGTCGTCGTGAACAACGCCTACCTCGGCCTGATCCGGCAGTCCCAGCGCGGGTTCGAGATGGACTACTGCGTGCAGCTGTCGTTCGACAACATCAACGCCCCGGAGGTCAACGGCTACGGCGTCGACCACGTCAAGGTCGCCGAAGGGCTGGGGTGCAAGGCGATCCGCGTCTTCGACCCCGAGGAGATCCTCCCCGCACTCGAGCAGGCCAAGAAGCTGCTCGTCGAGTTCCGGGTGCCGGTCGTCGTCGAGGTGATCCTCGAGCGGGTCACCAACGTGTCGATGGGCACCGAGATCGACAACGTCACCGAGTTCGAGGAGCTGGCGGCCCGGGGGCTCGATGCACCGACCGCCATCTCGATGCTCGACTGACAGGCTGGCCCGATGACCGAGCTGCGCCATCGCACCGTGCTCGTCGCCTCCGACAAGTTCAAGGGCTCGCTCACGGCGGCCCAGGTCGCAGCGGCGCTCACGGCGGGTCTGCGCGACGTGGTGCCGGGGGCCGTCGTCGTCACCGTGCCGGTGGCCGACGGCGGCGACGGCACCCTGGATGCCGCGGTCTCGGCGGGGTTCGAGCGGGTGCCCGTGACGGCGTCGGGCCCGACCGGGCAGCCGGTCGACTCGGCGTACGCCCGGCGGGGCCCGACGGCCGTCGTCGAGATGGCCGACGTCTCTGGTCTGGTGCGGCTCCCGGGTGGCCGCCGGCAACCGCTGACGGCGACCAGCGCGGGCCTCGGTGAGGCCGTCGCGGCTGCGGTCGACGCGGGGTGCACCGAGGTGGTGCTGGGCATCGGCGGCAGCGCGAGCACCGACGGCGGCGCGGGGATGGTCGCCGCCCTGGGGGCCCGACTGCTCGCTGCGGACGGCACCGACCTGCCGCCCGGTGGAGCGGCCCTCATCCGGCTCGGGCGCGTCGACCTCGAGGCCCTGCGCCGCCGGCTCTCAGGGGTCACGGTCACGGTGGCGAGCGACGTCGACAACCCGCTGCTCGGCCCGCGCGGGGCCGCCGCGGTCTACGGCCCGCAGAAGGGTGCCGACCCCGACCAGGTCGCCGAGCTCGACGCCGCCCTCGGCCACTGGGCCGACGTCGTCACCGCCGCGACGGGCGAGGACGTGCGCGACCGGCCCGGCGCCGGTGCCGCCGGCGGGGTCGGGTATGCCGCCCTCGCCCTGCTCGGTGCGCGGCTGCGGCCCGGCATCGACCTCCTCCTCGACCTCGTCGGCTTCGGCGCCGCCCTCGACGCCCTCGGACCGGACGACCTCGTCGTCACCGGGGAGGGCTCGCTCGACGAGCAGACCCTGAACGGCAAGGCGCCCGCCGGGGTGGCGGCCGCGGCGTCCCGACGCGGCATCCCGGTCGTCGCCGTGTGCGGACGCACCACACTGGACGCGGAGCGGCTGCGCGCGGCCGGCATCGACGCCTGCTACGCGCTCGCCGACATCGAGAGCGACCCGCAACGGTGCTTCGACGAGGCGGGGCCGCTCCTGCGGCGCCTGGGGGCTCAGCTGGCCCGCGACCACCTGATGACGACGACGGGAGCGACCTCATGACGGAACCGTTGCTGGACCTCGTGATCCGCGCCGAGCGAGCGATCCTGCCCGACGGCGCGCGCGGCGCCGAGGTCGGGGTCCGGGACGGGCGCATCGTCGCCGTCGAGGCGCCCGGCGCCGGTCTGCAGGCGACCGAGGTGCGGGTGCTTCGCGCCGACGAGGTGCTGCTGCCCGGCGTCGTCGACACGCACGTGCACGTCAACGACCCGGGCCGCACCGAGTGGGAGGGCTTCACCAGCGCCACCCGGGCCGCCGCCGCGGGCGGCGTCACGACGATCGTCGACATGCCGCTCAACAGCATCCCGCCGACCGTCGACGTGGCCGCGCTCGACGTCAAGCGTGCGACCGCCGACGGCCAGACGTGGGTCGACGTGGGCTTCTGGGGCGGCGCCGTCCCCGGCAACGTCGCCGACCTGCGGCCGCTCCACGACGCCGGCGTCTTCGGCTTCAAGTGCTTCCTGCTGCACTCGGGCGTGGACGAGTTCCCGGCGCTCGGCCCGGAGGAGGTCGAGGCGGCGATGCGGGAGATCGCGGGCTTCGACGGCCTGCTGATCGTGCACGCCGAGGACCCCGACGCGATCGAGCGGGCCGCGAACGCCGGCGGACCGGCCTACGCCGACTTCCTCGCCTCCCGGCCGCGGGAGGCCGAGAACCTCGCCGTCGCGCACCTCGTCGAGCAGGCCCGGCGCACCGGGTGCCGCGTGCACGTCCTCCACGTCTCGAGCGCCGACGTCCTGCCGATCATCCGCGCGGCCAAGGCCGAGGGCGTCCGCCTCACGGCCGAGACCTGCCCGCACTACCTGACGTTCACGGCGGAGGAGGTCCCGGAGGGGGCGACGCAGTACAAGTGCTGCCCGCCGATCCGCGAGGCCTCCAACCGCGACGCGCTGTGGGAGGGGCTGCGCGACGGCACGATCGACCTCGTCGTCTCCGACCACTCGCCGTCGACAGCCGATCTCAAGCGGCTCGACACCGGCGACTTCGGCCTCGCGTGGGGCGGCATCTCGTCGCTGCAGCTGGGGCTGGCCGCCGTGTGGACCGAGGCGCGCGAGCGCGGGTTCAGCCTCGCCGACGTCTCCGGCTGGATGTCGCGCGGCCCCGCCGAGCAGACCGGCCTGACCCGCAAGGGACGCATCGCCGTCGGCGCCGACGCCGACCTCGCGGTCTTCGCCCCCGACGCCGAGGTCGTCGTCGACCCGGCCGCGCTCCACCACAAGAACCCCATCACCCCGTATGCCGGCCGCACCCTCACCGGAGCGGTGCGCAGCACGCTGCTGCGCGGCATACCGATCGACGTCGACGCCCCACCGCGGGGCCGACAGCTCGTCCGAGGAGAGTAGGAAGCCAGCATGACCACGTACCGCGTCACCGCCCGGAGCAACGAGGCTCCCCCCTTCGCCCGGCTGCCCGACCTCGCGTCGCGCGCCCTGGCCGGGAGCGTGGTCCACGCCAACGACGAGCTCTTCGCGCAGCGGGAGAACCTCATCACCCCGGGCCGGGCGGTCTTCTCCACCGAGGACTTCGGCCACAAGGGCAAGGTCTACGACGGCTGGGAGACCCGCCGACGCCGTGAGGACGGCCACGACTACGCCATCGTGCGGCTCGGCGTGCCCGGCGTGGTGAAGGGCGTCGTCGTCGACACGTCGTGGTTCAAGGGCAACTACCCGCCCCACGCCTCCGTCGAGGCGGCGAGCTTCGAGACCCACCCCTCGGTGGAGCAGCTCGAGGCGGCCGACTGGGTCACGCTGGTGGAGCGGTCGTCCCTGCGGGGCGACGCCGACAACTACTTCGAGGTGGACGACGCCCACCGCTTCACCCACGTGCGCCTGTCGATCTACCCCGACGGCGGCGTGGCGCGGTTCCGGGTGCACGGCGAGCCCGTGCCCGACCCCCGCCTGCTCACCGGCACGGTCGACCTCGCCGGGCTGGAGAACGGCGGCTCGGTCGTCGACTGCTCCAACATGTTCTACTCGTCGCCGACCCAGATCCTCCTGCCGGGCCGGGCCCGGATCATGGGGGAGGGCTGGGAGAACGCCCGGCGCCGCGACGGCGGCAACGACCACGTGACGGTGCGCCTCGCCGCTCCCGGGGTGCCGCGCCGGATCGAGGTCGACACGTCCTACTTCGTCGGCAACGCTGCCGGCTGGGCCCGGGTCAGCGGGGTCGACGAGGCCACCGGTGACGTCGACGCCCCGGGGACGTGGACCGAGCTCGTGCCCAAGACCCGGCTCCAGCCCGACACGCGGCATTTCTTCCGCATCCCGGCCTCGGACGCACCTGTGACCCATGTGCGGCTGGACGTCTACCCCGACGGCGGGCTGGCCCGGTTCCGGGTCAACGGCGAGGTCGAGCCGGCCGCGCTGCGCGCCATGGTCGTGCACTGGCTCGACGTCCTCCCCGAGGCGCACGCCGTCGAGGTGCTGACGGCCGAGGGTGGACTCTCGGCCGCGGAGGCCGAGGCGCTGGTCGGCAAGCGTCCCTTCGGCGAGCACGCCGTGCCGAACGACGTGGTGACGGCGCTCCTCGGGGCCTGACGCCGCGCGACCTGAGGCGGTCGGCCGTCCCCGGGGGCGCGCCGGGTTGCTACTCGGCAGGATCCGGAGAACACTGCACCCGCTGGCAACGCTGCCGGCAGGCGGGACCGGGCGGGGGCGTGGTCCGCCCGCCGACCATCCCTGGAAGCAGGTTCCCCATGACGGCTCAACCCTCGAGTGCCACCACGCAGGTCCAGCGTCGTCGCGCCGTGCTCGCGAGCACCGTCGGCACGACGATCGAGTGGTACGACTTCTTCCTCTACGGCACCACCGCCGCGCTCGTGTTCCCGAAGCTGTTCTTCCCGGGCAGCTCTCCCTTCGCCGGGGTGCTGCTGTCGTTCTCGACCCTCTTCGTCGGGTTCGCGGCGCGGCCCGTCGGCGCGGCGATCTTCGGCCACTACGGCGACCGGGTCGGCCGCAAGACCAGTCTGGTCATCACGCTGATGATCATGGGGGTCGCCACCTTCCTCATCGGTGTGCTTCCCGGATACGGCACCATCGGCGTCGCGGCCCCGATCCTGCTGACCCTGCTCCGCATCGCCCAGGGCATCGGCGTCGGTGGAGAGTGGGGCGGCTCGGTGCTCATGTCGATGGAATGGGGCGATCGAAACCGCAAGGGCCTCATGGCCAGCTGGCCCCAGCTCGGCGTGCCGATCGGACTGCTGCTGTCCACGGCCATGGTCAAGCTCATGACCGCCGTCGCCCCGGGTGACGCGTTCGACAGCTGGGGCTGGCGCGTGCCTTTCCTCGTCAGCTTCGTCCTCGTGCTCGTCGGCCTCTACGTGCGACTGCAGGTCATGGAGAGCCCGGCGTTCGAAAAGGTCAAGGAAACGAACACGGTCGTCAAGCAACCCTTCATCCAGGTGCTCAAGGAGCACCCGATGGAGATCCTCACCTCCGCGTTCGTCCGGCTGTCGGAGCAGGCGCCGTTCTACATCTTCATCACCTTCGTCCTCACCTACGGCACGACGATCCTCAAGTTCGACCGCGGTGAGCTGCTCAACGACACGCTCGTCGCCGCCGCCGTCGGCTTCGTCAGCGTGCCGTTCTTCGGCTATCTCTCCGACCGGATCGGGCGCCGCCTGATGTACGGCATCGGCATCGTCTGCACAGCCCTGTTCGCGTTCCCCTACTTCGGGCTGCTCAACACCAAGGAGTCCGGCCTGGTGCTGCTCGGCATCGTCCTGTCCCTGATCTTCCACGACATGCAGTACGGCCCTCAGGCGGCCCTCATCGCCGAGAGCTTCGGCACGAACCTGCGCTACAGCGGCGCCGGCATCGGCTACCAGCTGGCCTCCGTCATCGCCGGAGGTCCCGCCCCCCTCATCGCCGCCGCCATCCTCGAGAACACCAAGTCGAGCACGTGGATCAGCTGGTACATCGTCGGCTGCTGCGTGCTGGCCATGGGTGCGCTGTTGCTCATGCCGCGCACCCAGCTGCGCAAGGAGCAGGCCGAGCACGACGCGGCGACGGCCGAGGCGGGTCGAGCCGCCCCGTGACCGACCCCAGCCCGGACGCGTCCGGCGACCCCTGGGTCGTCCGGGAGGGGGCCCTGTCGGGAGTGCGCGTGCTCGACCTCACGCGCATCCTCTCCGGCCCGTTCGCCTCGATGATCCTCGCCGACCTCGGGGCCGACGTCATCAAGATCGAGGACGTCGGCGCCGGGGACGACACCCGGCACTGGGGACCGCCGTTCCACGGCGCCGACGCGGCCTACTACCACTCGGTCAACCGCAACAAGCGCTCGCTGGCCGTCGACCTCAAGACCGAGGACGGGCTCGCCCTCGTGCAGCGGCTGGCGGCCTCCGCCGACGTCGTGCTGGAGAACTTCCGGCCCGGCACCGCCGAACGGCTCGGGCTCGGGTATGCCGCGTTGAGCGGCGGGAACCCGCGCCTGGTCTACGGGTCGGTGAGCGGTCACGGGCACACCGGCCCGCTCAGCCGGAACGCGGGGTACGACGCGATCGCCCAGGCGATGAGCGGGGCCATGAGCGTGACGGGGGAGCCGGACGGCGAGCCGGTGCGGTTCGGGGTGGCCGGCGCCGATCTCAGCGCCGGTCTGTGGGTCACCATCGGGGTGCTCGCGGCGCTGCAGTCGCGGGAGCAGACCGGCCGGGGTCAGCACGTCGACGTGGCCCTCGTCGACGGGCTCGCGTCCCTGCTCACCTACGTCGCCCAGAACTGGTTCGCCTCCGGCGAGACGCCTCGCCGCTACGGTTCTGCACACCCGAACATCGTTCCCTACCAAGGGTTCCCGACGAGCGACGGCGACATCATGGTCGCGGTCGGCAACGACTCGCTGTGGCGCCGGTTTGCAGGAGTGCTCGGGCTGGACGACCTGGCCGCCGACCCGCGCTTCGCCACCAACCCCGACCGGGTCCGCAACCGCGACACCCTGCTCCCGCTCATCGAGACGGCTCTCGCCGCCCGGACGACGGCCGACTGGACCCAGGCCCTGGAGGCGGCCGGCATACCCGTCGGCCCGATCCTCTCCGTACCCGACGCCCTGGCCCACCCGCAGCTCCTGGCGCGCGAGATGGTCGTCGACCTGCCGCACCCCGTCGAGGGCACGGTGCGCTCCCTCGGGTCGCCGGTCAAGCTGTCCGGTACGCCGCCGCAGCTGCGGCAGGCCAGCCCCGGGCACGGCGAGCACACGGGGGAGATCCTCGCGGCCATGGGGTACGCCGCGGGCGAGATCGACCGGTTCCGCGCCGACGGTGTCGTCAAGGGCTGAGCCCCACTCAGGCGGCGCCCACAGAGGCGGCACAGCGCCGCCCTAGGGCCGGTCGGCAGCCTCGTTCTCATCCAGCCCCGACGCTGGCCCACGGAGAACGAGGCCCAGGAGGCCGCTATGGACACCAGCCGCACCGCCGGTGGCTCGTGATGGGCGCCCAGCCCGACGGGCGCCTCGACCCCCGCACCTCGCTGCACGGACCGGCGTACGAGTGGGCCCTCTGGTCGAGCACCGTGCGCATCGTCACCGACGACCCGCACGCCCTGCCCTCCGCGCGCCGGCTCGTCGACGGCGAGCTGGCCCGGGTGGAGCGGGCGGTGAGCCGTGACGGCCGTGACGACGAGGTCGGGGCCCTGACCGCGGGTCGGCGTACCCCCGTCAGCCCGACGCTGACGGCCGTCCTCGCCGCGGCCCGGCGGGCCGTCCGGGTCACCGACGGCCGGCTCGACCCGGTGCGCGGCCACCCGCTCGGGGCCATCGGGCCATCGGCGCCATCGCGTCATCGGCGACATCGGCGCCGACCTCTCGGGCGCGACCGACGGGCCCTGGCACGGCATCGAGCTCGACGAGGGGGCGCGGACGGTGCTGGTGCCCCGGGGGCTGCGGCTCGACCTGGGCGCCATCGCCCAGGCCTGGGCCGCCGACCACTGCGCCGAGGTGGTCGCCGACGTGCTCGGGGTCGGCGTGCTCGTCAGCGTCGGCGGTGACATCGCCACCGCCGGTCCGCCGGGGTCGGCGGGCTCGGGAGCGTGGGAGGTCCTCGTGCAGGACGGGCCGGACGACCCCGCCGCCCTCGTCGCCGTGCCGACGGGGCTGGCCGTGGCGACCTCGACCGCCGACCACGGCGACCGGCGCTCCGTCACGGTCGTCGCGCCCGACTGCGTCACGGCGTACGCGTGGTCGGCCGCCGTGCTCGCCGGCCCAGACCCAAGGGCGTCGGCGGACTGTGGCTACCCCGCCCGCGTGGTCGGCGCCGACCGCACCGTGCGCGTGTGGGGCGGCTGGCCGCCGGACGCCGAGCTGGACCTGGGCCGGCCGGTAGATGTTTGAGCCGTAAGCCCCCGCCAGGGGTGCGCCGCTTGTTAGTCTGAAAGTGGTTTAGACGTCAACTGGCGTCAGCCCCTGGTGCAGCTGAAGGCCCGCGATGTGTCCCCTGTCTCGCGGGCCTCCAGCCTGTCTGGGGGCCCTCTCGGATAGCCTCGCGGCGCGGGCCCGGTCACGGGCCCACCCTCGAGAGCGGGAGACACGATGCGCATCGGTGTGCCGGCGGAGTCCCGCCCCGGGGAGACCCGGGTAGCGGCGACCCCGAAGACGGTCGAGCAGCTGCTCGCCCTCGGGTATGCCGTGGCCGTGCAGTCCGGGGCCGGGGCGCGGGCCAGCTTCGCCGACGCGGCGTACGTGCAGGCCGGTGCCGCCGTGGTGGGCCGCGACGAGGTCTGGAGCGCCGACGTCGTCCTCAAGATCAACGCGCCGTCCGACCCCGAGCTGGCGCTCCTGCACGACGGGGCGATCCTCGCCGGTCTCATCAGCCCGGCTCTCGACCCCGACCTCGTGGCCCGGCTGGCGGCCCGCCGCATCACGGTGCTGGCCATGGACGCCGTGCCCCGCATCTCGCGCGCCCAGTCGCTCGACGTGCTCAGCTCGATGGCCAACATCGCCGGCTACCGCGCGGTGATCGAGGCCGCCCACGAGTTCGGCAGCCTGTTCACCGGGCAGGTCACCGCCGCGGGCAAGGTGCCGCCGGCGAAGGTGCTCGTCGTCGGCGCGGGCGTTGCGGGGCTCGCGGCGATCGGCACCGCGGGGAGCCTGGGTGCGATCGTCCGGGCGTTCGACGCCCGGCCCGAGGTCGGCGAGCAGGTCGAGTCGATGGGCGCCGAGTTCCTGCGGGTGGAGCGCTCCGAGGAGGAGCAGCAAGCCAGCTCCGACGGCTACGCCAAGGCCACCAGCGAGGACTTCGAGCGCCGCGCCGCCGAGCTGTACGCCGCGCAGGCCCGCGACGTCGACATCATCATCACGACCGCGCTCATCCCCGGCCGTCCGGCTCCGCGGCTCATCACCGCCGAGATGGTCGCCACGATGAGGCCCGGCAGTGTCATCGTCGACATGGCCGCCGCCAACGGCGGGAACTGCGAGCTGTCGGTCGCCGACGAGCTGGTCGTCTCACCCAGCGGGGTGAAGATCATCGGCTACACCGACCTGCCGGGGCGCCTGCCCACCCAGTCGTCGCAGCTGTTCGCGACCAACCTCGTCAACCTCCTCAAGCTGCTCACACCGGCCAAGGACGGCGTCCCCGTGCTGGACTTCTCCGACCAGGTGGTGCGGGGGATGACCGTCGTCCGCGACGGCGAGCTGACCTGGCCCCCACCGCCCGTCCAGGTCTCGGCCGCGCCCGCCGTCACCGCCGCCGCGAGACCGGTGGTGGCCCCGAAGCCGCCGCCCGACCCGCGCCGACGGTATGCGGGGATGGTCGTCGCCGCGCTGCTGTTCGGACTCGTGGCCGCCTACTCACCGGCGTCGTTCCTGGGGCACTTCACCGTCTTCGCCCTGGCCTGCGTCGTCGGGTTCTACGTCATCACCAACGTCCACCACGCGCTGCACACCCCGCTCATGTCGGTGACCAACGCGATCAGCGGCATCATCGTCATCGGCGCGCTGCTCCAGGTCGGCTCCGGCTCCGCTGCCGTCGTCGTGCTCGCGGTGGTCGGCATCCTCGTGGCCAGCATCAATGTGTTCGGCGGGTTCACCGTGACCCGGCGGATGCTCAAGATGTTCCGGAGGGCGTGATGACCGACCACATCACGGGCCTCGTGTCCGCGGCGTACATCGTCGCGGCCCTGCTCTTCGTCCTCAGCCTCGCCGGCCTCTCGCGCCACGAGACCGCCCGCAACGGCAACGTGTTCGGCATCATCGGGATGGCGCTCGCCCTCGTCGCCACCGTCTGGGCCGTGCTCCAGAGCCCGGCTCTGGGCGTACCCACGACCGCGGCGCTCATCGTCGCTCCGATGGCCGTCGGCGGTGGCATCGGGGTCTGGCGGGCGCTCAAGGTCGAGATGACGGGGATGCCGCAGCTCATCGCGATGCTGCACAGCTTCGTCGGTCTGGCCGCCGTGCTCGTCGGCTACAACACGTGGCTGGGGGTCGGCCAGGGTGCGGGCGCCGCCGAGGGCGACGCGGTCCACCGGGTGGAGGTCTTCCTCGGCGTCTTCATCGGGGCGGTGACGCTGACGGGGTCGGTCGTCGCCTTCCTCAAGCTCTCGGCCCGGATCCCGTCGAAGCCCCTCATGCTCCCGGGCCGCCACGTGATGAACCTCGCGGCGCTCGTCGCCTCGGCTGCGCTGCTCGTCTGGTTCGTCGCCTCCGACCTGTGGCTGCCGCTCGCGCTGATGACGCTCGTCGCGCTGGTCTTCGGCTGGCACCTCGTCGCCTCGATCGGCGGCGGCGACATGCCGGTCGTCGTCTCGATGCTCAACAGCTACTCCGGCTGGGCCGCAGCGGCCGCGGGCTTCATGCTCGGCAACGACCTGCTCATCGTCACCGGCGCCCTCGTCGGCTCGTCGGGTGCCTATCTCTCCTACATCATGTGCCGGGCCATGAACCGCTCGTTCGTCTCGGTCATCGCCGGAGGGTTCGGATCGGGCGCGGTGGCGGCGGCGGACGACACCGACTACGGCGACTACCGTGAGACCACGGCCGCCGACGTCGCCGAGCTGCTCAAGGACGCGTCGACGGTGGTCATCACGCCCGGCTACGGCATGGCGGTCGCCCAGGCGCAGTACCCCGTCGCCGACCTGACCACCAAGCTGCGCGAGCGCGGCGTCGACGTGCGGTTCGGCATCCACCCGGTCGCCGGACGGCTGCCCGGGCACATGAACGTCCTGCTCGCCGAGGCGAAGGTGCCCTACGACATCGTCCTGGAGATGGACGAGGTCAACGACGACTTCCCCACGACCGACGTCGTGCTCGTCATCGGCGCCAACGACACCGTCAACCCGGCGGCCGCGGAGGATCCGACGTCGCCCATCGCCGGGATGCCGGTGCTCGAGGTGTGGAACGCCAAGGACGTCATCGTCTTCAAGCGCTCGATGGCCGCGGGCTACGCCGGCGTGCAGAACCCGCTGTTCTTCCGGGAGAACAGCCACATGCTCTTCGGCGACGCCAAGGAACGGGTCGAGGACATCATCAAGGCGCTCTAGGCGCCCTTCGGGGACGGTGTCGGTGTCGGTGTCGCCGGAATCGCCGGAATCGCCCAACCTCCTGCGTGGCCCGAGCGCATCACCCTAGGCTGGGCTCGCCGCTTCCCGTGACGCCAGGAGCCGCTGTGCCAGGTCTCTCCCGTCGCCAGTTCCTGGCCACCGTCTCGGCGCTGGCGAGCACCTGGCACCTCGAGGCGCCCGCGTTGGGCGCCGTGCTCGCCGCCCCGCTCGCGCCCGCCGTCGACGCCCGCTCGACCCTGGCCCAGACGATCCTCCAGGGGTCGGTGACGCAAGGCTCGTACCGGACCCTCGTCGCGGGGCCGGGCGAGGCGTACGTCCCCCGGCTCGACGTGCTCCGCCGCCCCCCCGGCAGCGGGCGGGCCGCCACCCGGCGGTCGCTGGCGTACCTCGGACACCTCTCCGACATGCACGTCATCGACGCGCAGTCGCCGGGGCGGATCGAGCCGATCATCGTCACCGACCACTCGGCGTGGGCGTCGGCCTTCCACCCGCAGGACCCGATGACCGTGCACGTCCTCGCGGCGATGACGCAGGCCCTCACCGACCTCGCGACGAGCCCCCTGACGGGGGCGCCGATGACCGCCAACCTCGTCACGGGCGACAGTGCCGACATGCACTCGAGCCTCGAGCTGCGCTGGTACATCGACGTGCTCGACGGCAACCCGGTGACCCCCAACAGTGGCGACCCGTCCCGGTTCGAGGGCATCCAGAGCTGGTCGGACGCGCAGTGGGCCTACCGCCCCGACGACCCCGGTGGGGGGCAGTTCGGCGACTACGGCTTCCCCCGGATGACGGGGCTGCTGGAGCGGGCGATCCAGGGGCCGGTGCGCTCGCCGGGGCTGCCGGCGCCCTGGTACGCGGTCTACGGCAACCACGACACGGTGCTGCTCGGCACCTTCGGGATCTCGTCGCAGTTCCGGTCGCTGGCGACCGGGAGCCGCAAGGCGCTGACGTGGGAGGCGGTGAGCGGCAACGTGCTCGGCGGGTATGCGTCGGACGCCAGCCCGCTGCAGCGCCTCCTCGGCGCGCTGGACCTCGAGCTCGGGGTGGCGGCCGGGTTCCGCACCGTGACCGCCGACGCGCGGCGGCGGATCTTCGAGCAGCGCGACTTCATGGCCCAGCACTTCCTCACGACGCCGACGCCGGGGCCGGTCGGGCACGGCTTCACCCAGGCCAACCTCGACACCGGCCAGACGTGGTGGTCGGCGGACCTCACGCCGCAGGTGCGCGCGCTGGGACTCGACACGTGCAACCAGGTCGCCGGCCCCGACGGCGCCGTCCCTGACGACCAGTTCCGGTGGCTGGCGGGCGAGCTCGCGCGGGCGCAGGCGGAACGGCGGCTCGTCTCGTGCTGAGCCACCACAACAGCCTCACCCTGGAGAACCGGGCCCAGCGACCGGGTTCCGACCAGGTGCTGCACGGGGCCGAGGAGCTGGTCGACCTGCTGCTCGACCACCCCGTCGCCGTGGCCTGGCTCAACGGCCACACCCACCTCAACCAGATCCTTCCCCACACCCGGGGGGACGCCGGGTTCTGGGAGATCACGACGGCCTCGTGCATCGACTTCCCGCAGCAGCAGCAGGTGGTCGAGATCGTCGACAACCGCGACGGCACGATGTCGCTCTTCACCACCGCCGTCGACCACGCGTCCCCGCTGGCCGCGAGCACCGGCACCACGTTCGCCGACCTCGCCGGCACCGCCCGCGAGCTGGCCGCCAACGACTGGGTCGCCAACCCGTTCATGCGCCGGGGCTCCACGGTCGACCGGAACACCGAGCTACTGCTGCCGGCCCCCTTCGACCTGTCGGCGATCGACGACGCCGCGCTGCAGACCCAGCAGGCGGCCGCCCGGGCGCGGCTCGTCGCCCACCAGCAGCGGGTCACGGCGTGACCCGGCCCACGGTCGGGGTGGCGGTCGCGGTGGCCGGGGCCGTCGCCCTGCTGGCCGGATGCTCGCAGGCGGCGGCCATCGCCCCGGTGGGCGGCGACCGACAGGCGACCATCCGCTTCGCCGGCAACGACGTCCTCGCCGAGCAGGCGGTGGCGGTGCTCGTCTCGCCGACCTGCACCCAGGACGCCTCCGGCGTCACCTGCACCGGACGGACGGTGCCCGGGGAGACCATCCGCTTCGTCTGCCCGCCGGGCAACCCCGCCCTGCTGACCGTCACCGTCGCCGACCGGCGGCTCTACTCGGGACCGGTGCAGGACGTCATCGACCGGGCGGGGCGTCCGACATGAGGGCCGCGCGGCTGCTCGGGGCGCCGGCGGTGGTCGTCGGGCACGCGCTGGTGCAGACCCTCCTCGTCCTGTCCGACCCGACCCCCGAGCTCACCCTCGGCTTCGTCGCCTCGGTGGTCGCGTCGAGCGTCGCCGTCGTCCTCGCCGTGTGGCTGCTCGTCGCGCTGGTCACCGGTAGCCGGCGCAGCGGGAGGACGCTGCTCGGCGTCGTGCTGCTCACCCTGCTGGCGGCCCTCGCGGGACTGCTCACCCCGCTGGTCGTCCCCCTCGTGCTCGTCCTCGGGGCGCCCTTCCTCGTCGCCGGTCGCAGCGCTCCGGCGCGACTGCGGGACGCCGCCGGTCGCAGCGTCACGGTGGCCCTGGTCTCGGTGGTCCTCGGGGTCGCCATCTGGCTCGGCGCGGTGGCGTCCGGGTTGTTCCTCGGTCCGGTCCGGGGGGCGGCCGCCACCTGGGTGGGTCTCGGCCTGGTCGCCGCCCTGGTCCTGCGGATGTGGGCGGGGGTGCTCTCAGTCGGCAGGGTGCGGCGGCACGGGGATGGGTCCGGTGTCGGCCGCCCGCCGACGGCGGCGGTCGGCGTCGCTGCTGTAGAGGACCTCCCCCGACGGGACGTCTGACGAGCCCGACGGGCTGGAGGAGCTGGAGGGGCCGGGCTGCTCCGTCCGCCGGTGGACCGGGATGGCCCGGGAGTGGCCGGACGGGGCCTCGGTCGCGGACCACCACCGGCCGTCGTCGGGCCCGCGGCCGCCCCGGCCCGTCGTGATCGGCCCGAACCCGCCCAACGGGCTGGGCACCGGCCCGGGAGCGACGGGGCCGTACGGCCCGCCGGGGCCGTTGGGGCCGCCGGAGTCGTGGGGGTCGTCCGGGTCGTCGCGGTCGCCCCGTCCCGCCGGACGGTTGTCGTCCTCCTCGCCGAGGCCGTCGTCGAGCACGCCGAAGATCTCGGCGCAGATGAGCCGGTAGGTGTGGTCGGGGTCGGGCACCCAGTCGATCTGGCGCAGCGCCTGGTCCTGGCCCGCGCTCTCGAGGATGAACCGGCCCCAACCGAAGACCCGCCCGGGCACCGAGCGCTGGAAGGACATGTCGGTGACCTTGGCCAGCGGCATCATGGCGACCTTCGTCGTGAAGATGCCGTAGTCGAGCAGCAGGCGCTTGTCGGTGGCGATGAAGCGGTCGTGGCGCCACTGCAGCACTTGGAAGAGCATCCAGGCGACCGAGCCGAACCACAGCAGCCACAGGGCACGGGCGATCGGGCCGCCGTCGAGGCGCACGTGGGCGTCGACCCAGAGCGCGACGACGAGACCGGCCACGACGACGGTGACGGGCCAGGCGATGACCCCCCAGTGCTGGCGGACGTCGACGACGACCCGCTCTCCCGGCAGCAGGAAGCGGTCGAGCTTCGGGTCCAGGCGCCGCGGCATACGCGAAGGGGCCGCTACCCGCGGCCGAGCAGCGAGTCGAAGAACGCGAAGATCGAGCGCACGCCCTGGGCGAGGATGTCGAACGAGGTGCGCACGACGTCGGCGGCCTGCGCCGGGGACTTGACGATGGCGTAGACGAGGTAGGCCAGCAGCACCCAACCGAGGATCCGTCGGACTCGGCTCATCGCGGGGTCTCCTCGTGCAGGGTGGGAGGGCGGGCGGGAGGACGGTGTCCGGGGCAGACAGAGTCCACGCCCGAGTGTGTCGGATGAGACGGGTGTGACGCGAGTGCCACGCCGCCGACGCAGGTGGACAGGGCGGACGGGCGGACGGGCGGACGGCTCAGACGAGCCCGTAGAGCCGGTCGCCGGCGTCGCCGAGCCCGGGCACGATGTAGCCCAGCTCGTTGAGCCGCTCGTCGACCGCGCCGGTGACGAGGGTGAAGGGGACGTCCAGCCCCGAGAGCTGCTCCTCGAGGTGCAGGATCCCCTCGGGCGCCGCGAGCAGGGTGATCGCCGTGATGTCGTCGGCGCCCCGGTCGACGAGGTAGCGGATGGCCATCGCCAGGGTGCCGCCGGTGGCGAGCATCGGGTCGAGCACGTAGCACTGGCGGCCGTGCAGGTCGTCGGGCAGCCGGTTCGCATACGTCGTCGCCTCGAGGGTCTCCTCGTTGCGCATCATCCCGAGGAACCCCACCTCGGCCGTCGGCAGCAGCCGGACCATGCCGTCGAGCATCCCGAGACCGGCCCGCAGGATGGGGACGACGAGGGGCTTCGGGCTGGCCAGCCGGATGCCCGTCGTGGGCGCCACGGGCGTCTCGATGGCGAACGGCTCCACCCGCACCTCGCGGGTCGCCTCGTACGCCAGCAGGGTCACCAGCTCGTCGACGAGCCGGCGGAACGTGGGCGAGTCGGTGTTCTTGTCCCGCAGGTAGGTCAGCTTGTGGGAGATCAGCTGGTGGTCCGCCACGTGTACGCGCATGCGGGAAACTTAGCGCGTGCCCGACGACCGGTATGCCGTGTGGATGACGCGTCCGCTCGAGCTCGCCGCCCTCGCGGAGCGGGCCGGGGACGTGCCCGTGGGTGCCGTCGTCCTCGACGCCGACGGGGTGGTGGTCGGGGAGGGCCACAACGTGCGCGAGGCCTGGCAGGACCCCACCGGGCACGCGGAGGTGGTGGCCCTGCGCGAGGCGGCGCGGCATACCGGCTCGTGGCGGCTCATCGGCTGCACGCTCGTCGTCACCCTCGAGCCGTGCGTCATGTGCGCGGGCGCGATGGTCATGGCCCGGCTGCCGACCGTGGTGTTCGGGGCCTACGACCCCAAGGCGGGCGCCTGCGGCTCGGTGTGGGACGTCGCCCGTGACCCGCGCGCCAACCACCGCGTGGCCGTGGTCGGCGGGGTGCGCGAGCCGGAGTGCGCGCGCCTGCTGCTCGATTTCTTCGCGGCGCGACGGCTCCGGTAACCTACCCGGCGGTGGCGTGTCCGAGCGGCCAAAGGAGCACGCCTCGAAAGCGTGTGTGGGGGAAACTCCACCGTGGGTTCAAATCCCACCGCCACCGCGGTTGACCTGCGGAAACGCCGGTCCGAGCCCGAGTGCTCGGGTCGGCGTTTCCCAGACTTAGTCTCATGCGCCGTCTCCTTTCGGTCCTGGGGTCGGAGAACTGGCCGTTCACGAGGGTTCAGCCCGGTTCGCCAGCGTCCGTGTTGACGGAGGCGGCGATGAGGTACACGCTCCATTAGCGTGCTTCGCGGCGTTCGGGAAGGTCCAGCGGCGTTCGCGGGTAAGCCGCGCATCCAGACGGAATGTTCTGGGGGTCCGGCCAGGGACTTCGCACCGTTTTCCCAGTTGTTGTCGAGATGCGCGTCTGTCGACGACGCAGAAACCGTCGGCGGACTTGTGCAGTACATCGGCCGCATGCTGACTCCCTCTACCGGCAGGGCATGAAGTACTGCACGGTCACCCACGCCCCACGCCTGGTCGAACTCTCGCCACACCAGCAGCCTTATCTTTTGCAGGTACCCATGCGCCGACCACTCAGCTCAGATTGGGGCAGGCCCCCACGTCTATTCGGCCCACCACCTGGCTGCAGGACGCGACCCGGGGGTAAGTCGCGGGTCTCACGGCCTCACGGGGTCCGGGGTGAGGATTGACCGCTGGATCTTGCTGGGGTCAGTCTGGGGTGGTGGCGGCGACGGTGAAGCATGTGGTGGTGTTCGTTCAGGAGAACCACACGACCGACAACTATTTCCGGTCGATGCGAGCGTGGGGCGCGAACGTGGCGTCGGACTGGCCGGTGCAACCGAATCCGCCGGCCAGGGATCAGCCGCACCACCGTGCGGCGTACGCCAAGTGGTGGCACGCCCAGCAGGCGGGCACGACGACCCCGGCCACGCACACCCAGTTCGACACCGCCGCGGTGCTGCCGTACTACGCGTACCTGGCGGCCACGGGGGCGTTCTTGGAGAACCACTGTTCCGGGTTCGGCACGAACTCGACCCCGAATCATCTGCTGATCGTGGGCGGGCAAAGCCCCACCCTGCGTAACCCGCCCCGCGCGCAGGCGCCGCCGGTGTGGGACATGCCGTCCATCCTGGGTCACGCCGGCGATCACCAGCTGACGTGGAAGGCCTACACCGGGTCCTCGTCCTACCCGGTCGGGTTCTACCAGCAGCTGCGCGGCTCCCCGAACATTGTTCGCAGCGATCAGATCGTCACCGACGCGCGGAACCTGCCGCAGCTGAGCATGGTGTGGCATGACAGTCCCTACGACGAACACCCGGTAGCGGACGTGTCCAAGGGCCAGAACAAGATCTGGCAGGCCGTCGACGCGATCGTCAACGCCGGTCACTGGGACGACACCGTGTTCCTGCTGACCTGGGATGACTGGGGCGGCTGGGATGACCACGTCGTCACCCCGAACGTCGAGCACACCCCCGACGGGGTGCAGCTCGGCCTACGGTCCCCGGGTGCCGCTACTGATGTTCGGTGGCCGGGTGAAACCCGGTATCGACAGCCGCTGGAACTCCCATGTCAGCATCGGCAAAACCGTCCTCGACCTCCTCGGCCTACCCGCCCTCGGCGTCCCCCGACTGGACGGCGCGGTAACCCTGGCCGACCTCGTGACACCAGCCGGATCCGTCCCGCCCCCGCCGCCGTTCGCGGCCGCCATCACCCAGCCCGCGCCGCCCACCCCCGCACCTGCGCCCCGCCCAGCCCCACCGCCACCCGTGGCCGCCTCAGCCCCGGTCGGACCGATCCTGCTGCGCGACGGCACCACCCTGCCGCCACCCAACGACCAACCGGTGACATAGACCGACGACCTTCGGAGCCTGGTCGTGTCAATGGGGGGTCGGTGTCTGGTCGCCCGCCCGCCCGGTTGGCTGAGGGCATGACGGATCCGGGTCCGGGTCCGGGCCGGGTCCAGGCTCGAGCAAGCCTCGACCGCCCAGCACCGCAAGGTCTGGGATCCCGGCATGACCCGAATCTCGTTTGAAGCTGCCGGCCTGCTGCCGGCCTGCTGCCGGCCTGCTGCCGGTCCTGCTGCCGGTCCTGCTGCCGGTCCTGCTGCCGGTCCTGCTGCCGGTCCTGTCGGTGGCGGAACGGGGCCGGGCCTCACCAGCCGGCCGAGAACGCCTGTACTGCAACCGCTACGTACTCCACCGTTCGGCCACCAGGGCCGGTATCCCCGGACCCGGCGGATGGTCTAGGGCAACGTTGGGCGCTTGTCGGCAGTTCGGCGGTCGGACGGGCGGCGAGGATGACTGTTGCGGCCGATTCGGGTCGGGGTCGGCCGGCGGGGCGGGTAGCACCTGCCGAGAGTGTGTAGTGCCCTGGACCGGCAGGTTAGGCGGGGGTGCGCCATGGGTTGAGGCGGTCGTGGTCGGGGGTGAACCCGTGGCGTACACCCCACAGGACGGCTTGGGTGCGGCTGGCGACGCCGATCTTGCGGTAGGTGGTGCGGATGTAGGACTTGACCGTGTTCGGGCTGAGGTAGGTGAGCTCGGCGACCTCGGCGTTGCTTTTTCCTTGGGTGACCAGGGCCAGGATCTCGCCCTCGCGGTCAGTTAACCCTTCGCTGCGCCCGGGCCAGTCCAGCCCGGACGGGGGTCGGGCCCGGGTCGGGGGGTCGCTGACGACCCGCTGACCGGCGTGGACCGCTTCGAGGGCGGCGACCAGGGCGCCGGCGGGCAACGTCTTGGACAGGTAGCCGTCCACGCCGAGATCGTGCGCGGCCTGGACAAGGTCGGGGTGGAAGTTCCACGTATAGATCACGACCCGCCGGGCCCGCGGGTTGGCCACCAGGACAGCCAACCTCGTCATGGTCGGACTCGGGCTGGGCGAAGGAGTCGTACAAGGCGATGTCCACGTCAGTGCTGACGGGCTCGTTCGCGTCCAACTCGACGACCCGGACCCGCCCCTGGTACGGGCCGAGGAGGTGGGCCAGCCCGGCGAGGACCACGTCGTAGTCATCGACCAACGCCACGGTCACCGGGGGACGAGGAGAAGCAGCCACCACGCCAAGATAGCCTCCCTAGGGGTGTACCCGAACCACCCCTAGGGTGGTTGATTGGAGGCGGAGGCAATCAGAGCCGGCAGCCGCCGGCCACCGAGGGCTCGAGCCCCGCCTCCCCACCGGGCAGGGACCAGACATCCTGCGCCTGGCGGCAAGAATTCGACGATGGGAGCGACCGTGGTTGTTGTGAAGACGATCTGGGCTTCGGTACAGGGTGACCCGGTGTTTATGCGTCGGGTCAATGGCTGGCTGGCGATCTTCTGGCTCGTGATGATCCCGATCTCGATGTGGCAGGGGTGGCTCGACTCCGTCGTCTACGTCTCCGCGTTATCCCTGTGGGCGCTGGTCTCAGGTCACTGGTCGGCCTGGCAGGCCGCCCGAGTCGAGGTCCGCCAACACGAAGAAGCCCAAGCAGCGCAGCAGCGAGACGTGCCTAACGAGGTCGTCGACGCCATCCTCGAGCGAACCACCGTCCACGCCAACGCCGCGTAACGGCTCCCCCCCGGGCCGCGCACCGCTACCCAAAAAGGAGCACCACCATGATCATCCTCGGCATCATCCTGCTCATCATCGGCTTCATCGCCAGCATCCCGATCCTGTGGACCATCGGCATCATCGTCCTGGTGATCGGCCTGGCCCTCCTCGCCCTCGGCATGGCCGGCCGGGCCGTCGGCGGCCGCAAGCACTACTACTGAACCACCACACCCCCGGCACCCCCCAGCAACAGGCCCCCCAAGCACGCACCACCTGCGGGGCAGCCCCCGCCCACGCGGAACCGCGGTAGCCCCGCTCCCGGCGGTGTGGGTCACCTTTTCACAGGCCCCTTGTTGACAGCATTCGACCAGATGAGGTTCGCTGACGGGGCAACCGTGCTGTCTTAGTGACGGCGGCGGTTGCTGGGCCCACGTCGACGCGTGCGATCAGGCTTGACGGAGCGCGGGCGGCGTGCGTTACAGCGACGCATTCCGCGTCCGTCAGCTCACCTGCGAAGCCCAGCAAGTTGAGGGATCCTTAGCAAGGCTTCTCCGGCCTCACCCGACCCGTTAAGAACCTGGCTTCTGCCTTCCGGAATCGTGGGTGGTGCGAGGCCTATCAGCTACTTGACGAGACGCAACGCGAACGGGTACTTGTAGGATTCGCCCTTGTTCGCGGCGATCCCTGCTATCACGCAGAAGATGATGTTGACGATGAAAAGGACCGGGTACAAGAAGACCCCGATGACGAGCAGCGACAGGACGCTGGCAGCGACATACCCGATAGCCAAGGTGATCTGGAAGTTCAGGGCCTCGACCGACTGGTACCGAGTGAAGGGCGACTCGTTGCCCTTCACTAGCATGACGACCAGTGGTGCGATGAAGCCGAGGATGATGCCGCCGAGATGGGCCAGCATGCTCCACATCGTCTCGTCCGATGTCAGCTGCCGGCCGACGAGCGGCGAGTACGGCAGCGAGACAAGTGGGCCCGGGGGAGGCGGATATACCGGGTTGAGTGACGTTGGCATCGGTGCGGGCCCGGGGTGCGGCGCCGACGGGGGCCCGCCCGGTTGGCTGGCCCCGGGCTGATGACCCAGGGATCCCTGTCCGTCAGGGGCCGGTATCGGTGTGTTGTCGCTCATGGTGCATCCCCTCGTCCACGTGCTCGGACGGCCCCGCGACACCCTCGCCCCCTGACTAGGGACGTCCACGCAGGCCGTGTCGGTCCACACCACAGTAGGCCGATCCCGGCCGGTTGGGGCACGTTTACCGACAGCGCCACTGGGTGCCACTGGGTCCCGACACCGACATGGTTGATGCGAGGGTGGCCAGTGGGGTTTGCTTTGCCTTCGTCATCCGGCCGCTGTGAACACGCTAAGGGGCCAGGTGGCGCGGATCGGCTGGCGGCGATGGACGTCAACCATGCCGGCCTGGGCAATGATCCCCGGGTTTTGTGGAGACCGTCAGGGTGTTGCTCCGACCTGCTGTAAGGCGCGTGGGTTAAAAGGACTTGGGCCTAGCCGTGGCGCGCCGCTGCTCAATGGGGGGTGCTGGGCTGTCATGACGGGTTGGCCGGGTTGTTGGCGGTGTCTCGGTGGGCGGGTTCAGCAGCGGAGTCGTGCGTGGGTTCTGGGTCTGGTGGTTGGAGGGTGGCGAGTTCCGGGAGTAACGCGTGTCGGTTGCTGAAGGTGTTGATGACGGTCAGCGCGACGGCGGCGAGGGGGATGCCGATGAGCGTGCCGATGGGTCCGAAGAGTGCGGCGCCGGCGATGACCGCTCCCAGCGCGATGGCGGGGTGGATGTCCATGGTGTGCCGGCTGACTCTGGGGCTGAGGATGTAGGTCTCGATCAGCTGGTAGATGGTGGTAAAGATGACGATCCAGATGACGTTGGCGGGATTCGTCGGCAGGGTGAACAGGGCGGGGAGCAGGACCCCGAGGTATGTGCCGAGGGTGGGGATGACCTGGCTGACGATGCCGGCGAGTAGGCCCAGGGGGAGCCAGAACGGCACCGCAACGAAGTAGAAGAACGCCATATGGACCGCCGTGGACAGGCCGGCCAGAATCAGCCTGGACACCACGTACCCGCCGGTCTTGTCGACGGAGATGGTCCACACCGTGATCAAGACTGACTGGTAGCGCGGGGGCAGCCAGGACCCGATGTGCTGCTGCAGCCGCGGGGAGTCAGCGGACAGGTAATAGGCGAACACCACGACGGTGAGGGCGTCGAAGATGAAGGCGGCCAGAGAGCCGGCGATCCCGAGCAGGCCGCCGCCGTACTGGCTGACGAGGTCGCCGAGCTTGGCCGGGGTGATCCCGAGGGAGGTTTGGATCGAGCTGGCGTCCAGGTTGGCGTGGAAAGTGGTGTTGACCCAGGTGACGGCGGCGGTGACCGTGCTGGGGAAGGACGAGGCGAGCTGGGCGATCTGAGAGAACAACAGGGCGCCGAAGACGTCGCCGAGCCCGGCCGCGAAGAGGAGCCCGGCGAGCATCGTCACCCCGGTGGCGAGACCGCGCCTGATCCCGTGCGCGACCAGGAACGCCACCGGGGGTTCCATCGCGATCGACACCAGCCAGGCCAGCAGCAGGATGACTAGGAACGAGCTCAACGCGTGGAACGCCCAGAGCGCGATCATCAGCCCGACCAGCAGGAGGAGCACCACGGCGGCGCTGCGGCGCACGCTCCGTGCCGAGACGGCGACCTGCACCGCAGGGCCACCGGCGATCGGCACCCGCCTGAGCGGCAGGTTAGTCAGCCCCGTGACCGGGACGTCAAGCCGACCGACGGCCGCGGCAGATCTCGTCGAAGGCGTCGATGTCGTCGGCGTCGCTGGGATTGCGGGGGTGATCCTGCGGCCGCGGACGCGCCGGTCGGGGGCCAGGGAACCGGTCACGGCGCGAACACCGCTCGGTGGTGATCGTGCTGGCGGCCGCCGACCGGCCGACGGCCCGTCCCCCGCACGAGCAGGATCGATCCGATGATCACGACGATGATCTCGACGGTCCACACCGATCGTGATCTTGGCCAGCAAACCGATAAGCAGCACGTTGATGCCCATGACGATCATGACCATTGCTCCAGTTGAGCCGGATGGACCCCGACAAGTGGTTGAGCCCAACTCAACCACCCCTAAGGCGCCGTCACTACACCCCAGGGGGGTGAGGCGGGCCGAGAGCTGAGATGCCACCGAGCAGGATCCGGCGGCTCATGACGCAGGCTGTCGTGAAGGCGCCGTCATCGACGTAGTCGCGCCCGTGCGCCCATCGGCACCTTATAACGTCCTCGAGGCATCGCCATCGGGTGCGCGCTCACCGGCATGGGGGTGAATGTGCCGGACCTCGCCGGTAGACCTACGCGGGCGGCTGGCCCGGGTTCGAGGGACGCCCCTTCTGGGTTAAAGGGTTCACCTCGGCTCGAGCGGTCCCTGCGTCCTCCCGGTGCGGGATGCCGCCGCCGGTTCCAGGAGGTTAATCGAACCCGGGTCCCTCCGTAGGGGTAAGTGGCTTCGGTTCGGGACCCCCATCTGCACGACTGTCCGAGCCCGCGTTGGAGTAGTAGGTCCCGGGATGGACGAAGGCGCGCACGATGGTGCCGGCGGACGGGGCTGACAGCGGTGGTAGGTCGTGGCGCTGAGGAAGGCCTGGTAGACCGTGCGGCCCTCGAAGCCCGCCACGGCCTCGTCGTTCGCCAGCATGTCCTCGTCTCGCCGTTTCACATCGGTGCTGATCGCATAGGGCGTTGACTCGCAGGCGCTCACGATGACGTCATCATCGTCCGGAGCGGCGACCGGACGCTCGCCGTCGTGGAACCGCCGGGTGAAGAAGTCGTTCCATGACGCGAATCCCCAGTGTTGCTCCTGGGGTCTTGCTGAAGCTGCTCGATGCCGACCGTGCGCCTGGCCGCTGCGCTGGTCCAGGCAGAGGGCGAGTCGTTGATGACGTGCAAGGAGTCGCGGCTGCTATCGAACTCGCACCAGACGGTGAGAGTCTTGGCCAGCTTCGCGTTGACCCGGGGGTCACGGAAGGCTGCGAACCCCGCTGCCGTGCCCGTCGTCCGGTCGAGGATTGCTCCCAACGGCGTGGCCACCATCGAGTCGGCCCCGAACTCGGGCGCCATCGTCAGGACCTCGTTCATCAGGCGCAGCAGCTGCTCCACGCTCTCGAGGTGCCGCTTGCGGTACGGCTTGTTCTTCGGTACCTGCGCCACCATCTCGTTGAAGTACAGGCGGATCACTGGGTCCGAGTCGACCAGGTCCTGCAGCTCCTTCATCACCGGATGCAGCACGACCTCGCCCTTGGCCTCGACCCGTTCGCGGTGCCCGGCGAGCCAGGCCTCCAAGTCACCCTGGTCGGCGGGGAGCCAACCGGCGCGTCGATGCACGTCAAGCGCCGATGATCGAGTCGGTCATATCCACGCAACGGAGCGGGATCGAGTCGCAGTCGGTGCGCGCGGAACCTCCGAATCCGCTGGTACTGCGCGAACCCTGAGGAGTCGCCCCTCCTGGGGACGGTTCGACGCAAGCCTTTGGGTGGGCCCGGGGTGGCCCTGGTCGCTCTCAGAACGTCCGGTGTATGCGCTGTGTGAGCGGGCGGCCGTCTGGGTCGTAGACCAACCGGTAGGCCGGAACGCTCCACCAGCGAGTTCTCCAGCTCTGGTCGGCTCGGGGGAGTGGGCGGACCTGGCCCTGCGGACGTCGACCGCGCTGCCCGTTGTGGTGCCAGGCTTCGAGCTCGGCCGCCGCCCGGCGGAACGCCTCAGGCAGCTGATCCCTTTCGAGGGATCCCTCCGCCCCGGTGCCGAGGTGTTCGCTGACCAGGGTGTCGCGCAGGGCGCGGGCGTATCCCGGGTGCGCGACGGCGGCGGACACCTCGGAGTCGTGGGTCCACGACCGGCGGTTGAAGTTGTCGGACCCGACGCTGGCCCAGGTGTCGTCCACGATGCAGACCTTGGCGTGGACGTAGACAGGGGTGCCGCGCGTGGTTCTCGATCCCGTAGATGCCGACGCGGCCTGGGCCGGCGGCGTTCAGGTCGTCGATCAGGCGCTGTCGGCTGACGAGGTTGGGCGGCATCGAGACTCGGCCGTCCTGGTCCGGGTACAGGGGCAGTACCGCGATGAGGTGCAGCCGCGGCTGACGGCGAAGGGCGTTCGCGAAGACCACTGCGACCTCGCTGGACCACAGGTACTGGTCCTCGAGGTAGACCAGATGCTCGGCCCGGCGCCAGGACCTTCATGTAGGCGCGGGCCACACTTCGCTCCCCGCGGGGAGCGAAGGGGTAGCCGCCGAGGCGCCGCGGGTAGGTCCGCAGCACCTGGACCGGGTGCTCCCCGGCAGCCGGAGGGTCGGGCAGCTGGGGCGGCAACGGGGTGGTGGTGACCGGGTGTCGCGGCGGGTGCTGATCTGTCGAAGAGGGGAGCGGCTCAACGCTGCGGGGTCCTGCCACCGTTCCCGGAAGACCGTCTCGACGTCGCCGACGGCCGGTCCCTGGATGGCGAGCTGGACGTCATGCCACGGGGGTCGAGGCCCGTAGACGCGGGCCATGGCCTGACGCTGGGGGTCTCCGGCGTGGGCTGAGTCGTCCCGGCGGCTGTGTCCGAGGTCGATCCCGCCGAGGTAGGCCACGTCCCGGTGCGGCGCCCCAAGGTGGCGGAGCACGACGAACTTCTGGTGATGGCTCCCGCCGAGACGCACCCGCATGTCGAGCACGACCTGCCCGCCGGCGGCGTTGATCTCGTCACCCAGGTGACGGTTCTCGGTCGCCGAGAACGCCAGCCGATCCCAATGCGAGCGCCACACCAGGCCCCGCACGTCGACTCCACGTCGCGCGGCATCCGCGAAGACGGTGCCCACCTCACTGCCCGGCTCGGGGGTCAACCGCTCGTCCGGGTCGCCGCGCCAGTCGACGAACATCAACCGGTCACCGGGGCCCATCGCCGTGACGCGCTGCGCCAGCTCGGCGAAGTACACCGCTCCGTGCACGAGCGGGCGCACGAGGTTCCCCGCCGTCCACGCGAGACCGTCACCATGCCTGGAGTCGAGGACCGTCGCCGGGTTGCCGCGCTCCGACGGCGTCAGGAACCACCCGGTCGGATCCACACACCGGATGCTAGCCACGCGGCCGCCAGAGGGTCAGGGGCGGGACCAGTCGGCTGGGCTCAAAGCCACCGCCAGCGTCGGAACAGCAGCGTAGAGGACGCTGCCACCCACCACGATCAGGGCGTCGAGGCGATCAGGCCGCCGGTATCGCTGAAGCCGGGGTAGGGGACGTTCTGGCCGAAATAGCCGGTGACCGCGGTGGGCACCGCGATGATCGCCACCTAGGCGCTGATCCGTGCGCATTTCGTCGTTCTGCGGGGCGAACCACGGCTACAGCCACCCGTGCTGCGTACCCGGACGAGCTCGAGCGCCGCGACCCTGCAGGCTTTGCCACGTGGATGGCGACGGGTCCGCGTCCCGGCACTGACCCCGCCCGGTACGCCAGAAAGGAGCCCGCGCGCCGTACCGGACGGATCATCAAGGCACGCTTCCACCGTCCCGAGACGGACCAGACGTAGGGAGGCGTGCAGGAAACACCAACCGATAAAGCTGGTAGTAGTAATCACTGGGTATTGCGGTTGGCATCTTTCTGCACGGGTGTCGCTGCCTTGAGGCCGCCCCGGTATGGCTATGAAGTGCCCGTGGGGCCCGCAGCCCCCGTCACGCGGGGCGGTGCGGCAGTGACCCAACAGACCCCGACTGGCGGGTCGGCGTGGTGTCCGTAGCATGGCAAAGGGGTGCCCCTCGGGGGGCGCCCGCGATGAGGAGAAGTGTTGTGTCGGTGCGTCGATTGATCCGTTTGCCGTTCGTTGTGGTGTTGGTGCTGGTGGCTGGCCTGACTTCCGTGTCTGCCGCGGTCGCCGGGGGGCTGAATGTGCGCGACGACGCTGCCGTGCTGACGGCGGCGGATCAGCAGAGCATCCGGGACGCGGCGACGCGGGCACCGTTCTCGGTGTCCGTGTGGACGGCCAAGGGTGGGTACGCCGGGAACAAGCCCGGCTTCGTGTCCGCGGCTGACGCTCTGGTCACGAGCAACGACACGGTGGTGATCGCGGTTGACACGGTGGACAAGTTCACCCACGTCGCGGCCCGGAATGCCCGGTTGACCACGGCGGCGACGACCGCCGCGAAGACGGCCGCGGACTCCTCTTTCGGCCAAGGTCAGTGGGCGGCAGGAGTCACCGCCGCGCTGACCAGTCTGACCAACGCCGCCGGTCCCGGAGCCAACGGGGCACCAAACCAGGGCGGCAGCGCTACGCCGGTCGAACCTCAGAGTTCGTTCCCGTGGGCTGGGCTGCTGGTGCTGCTCCTCGTGGTGGGCGCCGTCGCTGGACTGCTGGTCATGCGGTCTCGGCGGCGCCGCGCCTTCGTCGGCCCCCAAGACGCCGCCCCCGGCTACGGCCCAGGCTATGGCGGTGGGCCTGGACCCGGCTACGGCCCAGGCCCAGGCTACGGGCCGGGCCCGGGGTACGGCGGTGGCCCGGGCTACGGCGGGGCCCGGGGTACGGCGGTGGCCCGGGCTACGGCCGTGGCGGCAGCGGTGTGGGCGGGATGCTCGCCGGCGGTGCCATCGGCGGCCTCGGCGGCGGGCTGATCGGGTACGAGCTGGGCAAGGAGGCCGGCGAACACCAAGGCGGGGGCCAGGGCGGCGGCGACTACGACGGCGGGCAGTACCAAGGTCAGGGTCAGGGGCAGGGTCAGGGCGGCTTCGTGGAGTCCGACCAGGGCCAAGGCGGCGCTGACTGGGGAGACAGCGGGCAGGACGGATCCGGCGGTGACTTCGGCGGCGGCGGGGGATCCGACTTCTAGGCCCCGCTCAGGGACCGCACCCTCGTTGAGCCAGGTCTAGTCGCTGGTCGGTGCACGCGACTTCAAGCGCTCTCGGCTTCCCCGAGGAGATCGACGGCCCCGAGCACGATGTCTCAACGTCTTTGATCTGAAGACTCTGAACGCCCTGCGGAGCCAGGACCTTCGTCACTTCGACGTTGGACTAAAGATGCCGCGGGCCAGTCACATGTACCGAGACCGCCCGTCCTTCCGCGGCGACACGTTCGGCTGGCGCCAGGTGGCGGGCCACATTTCGGCGGTGCTGCACTCACGCCAAGTGTCAGGGACCAGCAGGACGAGCATCGCCGCCATCAGACCAGATACTCGCTCACTTCACGCGTGGGGGGTGTGGCCCCTCGGCTGCGGGTGTTCGGCTCACCATGAACCGAGAAAGGTCCGTTCAATATAGTCGACGGCGCGCCGGTGGACTCAGCTCAGCGGTGGGGTACCAGTCTGGACTCAGCGTCGCTGTCTACCGTAAAGAGCCTCCTCGGCGGCCCGCGGCCTGGCCTGCCTCTTGGCCGACGCGTGCCGCGCAATAGATCCGGCAACCTTTGGAGTCATTTTCGTGATGAAGTTGCGTCCCTTGTCGTCCGACACCGCTGCCCGGCCGGACCTGCGGCGTGCTGGCGTTGCCGGCGTTGTGGCGCTGCTGCTGTTCTCTGTGTTGTCGAGCCTGGGGGTGCCGACCGGATCCGATGGGCGACTGCGAGCGATCTGGTTCGCAGGCGCTGCGCTCTTCGCCGTCGTCGGAGCCGTCGCTGTTCGGAGCACGGCGAACGAGGTCTCTCGGGCGGCCGGTTTGCGCGCCAGCGCTGGCACCGCGTCGAACCTGCGGGTGGGCATCACCGTGCTCGGCTTTGTCGTGGTGGCGACAACCACGTTGACGCTGCTCCAGTGCCGATCGAAAAGCTGTTGCTCTCCGGGGCGATCACGGGCGTCGTCCTGGGCATCGCAGCCCAGCAGGCTCTGGCGAACCTCTTCGCGGGCTTGGTCCTGCTCACCTCGCGACCGTTCGAGGTCGGGTCGTGGATCCTGCTGCGTTCCGGCGCCTTGGGAGGCGAGTACACCGGTCAGGTCGTTGGGATCGGCTTGACCTACACGGAGCTGATGACGGACGAAGGGAGATTCTCGCTACCGAACGCGGCCGTTCTCGCCGCGGCGACCGGGCCCCGTCCGCACTCCGAACCACGAGCCTCGGAGGACCGGCCAGCCACAGCGCCGTGACAAGTCGCCTCTGTCTTCCGCCACCCAGTGGTTCACCACCGGCCGGTCAACGGCATTTGTTGCCCTCTTCGCGCCGTTCTGGCTGTCGCCATAGCGCCTTGTGCCGTACCTGGAGGCGCGTCGACTGACGTAGCGACTCTTCGGTTCTCAGCGGGCGCCCGGGTCGAGGGCTTCGGCCCTCAGGCCGCGGTGGTGATCGTGGGCGTGGGCGAGCTGATGGTCGGTGGCGTCTTCCAACGCGATCAGCGCGTTGTCCGCCCGCGGGGAGGGCTCGCAGAATCTTATCGAGCTTGCGTTGGGTGGCGATCTGTTCCCGGCTTTGGGTGTGCTGGATGACGAAGACCATGGCCAAGGTCAGGGCCACGACCAGCGTCTGGAAGATCGTCTCCAGCCGGGTCGGGTGTGCAGCACCAAACTCGCGACCACCCACACCGCGTCAGCGGTGACCACGACGACCGCCACCCTCGGGCGCGAGGCCGCCCGGTCGATCGCGTGCAACAACCGGCTACCCGGTACGCGCAAACGGTCATCGACGCGGCCCCAGCCGCCGATGCGATCATTGTCGGCGCTGCCGCCACTGTCGGTGCTCATGACACCAACGTTCGAGCCTGGAACTGGTGGCCGTGGACTGGCGAGTTCTCGCCCAGCGTGGGGCAGGCTTAGTGTCTGCAACCTGTTCGCGCAGGCGGGGCCCAACCGGTCCTCGGTGTGGCGGGTCGACCCGGACGCGAGCTACCGGACGGCGCCGACTGTGTGGGCGACCGGTCCAACAAGGTCTCCTCGTGCACGTTCGACCGGGGCGGGAACTTCTGGGCCACCGAGCTGTTCCAACCGGCCGCGGCGGGGCCACCTGAGCGCCCCGACCTCTACCTCGAGCGCCTGGGCGATCTGGCACATGTCGAGCGACGTGAACGTCGACGAACCGGCCAGGAGAGCCGGGCAACCTCAAGGAGAGCCGTTCCTGACCGGAGCCGGAAAGGCCCGGGTGTCATCGGCCTCTGTCGACGACCCACCGAAGGGCTAGGCAAGCGCCGAACGCAACGCGCCCGCCAGGAGTCCACGGCCATCAGTCTTTCAGCGAAGGGACCCCGCGAGTCCTCTCCGCAGTACGGTTTGTGAGCACCGTGAAAGGGAGATCGGGATGCGCAAGGCGCTGGTCGTCCTAGTTCTCGCCGGGCTGTCTGCCTGTAATGGTGGCAGCGGGCAAGGCTCGTCCTCTGCGCCGGTAGCCACCCCTTCCCCAGCGCCAGCGGCGACCCCCGCGTCCACGCCCGAAACAACGGCCACCCAGTCGCCGGCCGCAGGGGCCACTCAGCCGGCGACAGAGGACCAGAGCGACTACTACGCCGCGACGAGCTGCAAGATCTACGGCGACATCGCAGCCCGGTTGCGAGCGGGGGGCAACCCCGACGAGGGGGGCGCTGAGGCCTTCGCCGCAACCGGGTCGGCGGGGAACGCCGCTGACCTCAACGGGGGCAAGTGGAGCGATCTGAAGACCGCGCTAGATCAATGGGTCCAGGCCCTCCCCGAACCGGCCAAACGAAGTAAACCTGAGCAGGCCGTTGACGTGCAATGCGCGAAGGTGCCAGCAAGCCTTCGCTCGGCCGCTGCCGTCCTACCGTCGAACTAGTGGTGTCTCGTCAGTGGATGTGAGGCCCCGGCCCGCAACGCTCAGACGCCCCGGGCGGTGGCTCCCTAACGGTCTAGCACAGCCCGGCCGTCATCTGCGTCCCGAGCCACCGTTCGTAGTCGTCCCAGTTCCAGCCGCATCGGCGTACCAGCCGGTCGGCTACCTCGAGGGCGGTCAACGTCCAGAGATGGTCGATCGCGCGGTCCTCGCTCAGCCCGTTGGGTAGCCCGAACCGGTCGGCGATGTGCCGCACTACCGCGGTGTTGCCGAGCCGGCGCTCACGGTCAATGGCCGCCAAGAAAGTCGCGAGGTCGGCGTCGGCGCCCGCGCCCTCAGCGAGCACCATACCGACGAGCGGGCCAACCCGGCTGACGATCAGCCGGCTCATGCCGGCGTAGGCGCGCAGGGTGGCTGGCACGGTGCGCTGCGTCACCGTGCGTTTCCACTCCGGCCGCTCGCTCATCGGGATCGGCGCGTCGTCGCCGACCAGCAGGACGTCGTAGACCGCCTTGAGCACCGCCGCCTTCTTGCCCACCGCGTCGTAGATCGTCTGCGGGCTCACCCCCGAGGCCCGCGCCAGCGAGGTCATCGTGGTCGCGTGGTACCCGCTCGCGAGCAGCTCGCCTTCCGCGGCGGCGAGAATGCGCCGCCGCGTATCGCGGGCCTGCTCGGCCCGCATCTCGCTCTGATAGGTCCTTGACACCCCACGACCAATCTGCTGGAATGAAAGTCCAATGGAATTGGATTCAGCCCAATCCTAGCCTGTGAGGAGCGCCCCATGACCACCGCCTTGCCCGTCACCACCACCACCGCCACCAACCTCGCGCTGCCCGCCGCCCGGGCGGTGTTCGACGCGATCAACACCAAGGACCTCACCCGCATCCCCGACCTCGTCACTGACGACTTCGTCGACCACGGCTCCCCGTTCCCGCTGCCTCCGGGGCCGGAGGGTTACACCCAGATTCTTACCTTCGTCACCCGGGTCCTGGACTTCGAGTACGAGATCGTCGACCTGTTCTGCACGCCCGATCGCATCGTCGCGCGCTCGATCGCGCACGGCCGCGCCGTCGCGGCGGCCCACGGGGCGCAGTTCGCCGGCCGCCCCTACAGCATGACCACCATCCACATCTTCCGGACCGAGGGCGACCGCCTCGCCGAGCACTGGGGCGTGCGGGACGAGCTCGGCGTCCTCATCCAAATCGGAGCCATGCCCGCGCCGACCATGCCCCACTGACCTCAGACCTACCAGGCAGGCCCGCAGCTCGGCAAAGCCGGACCCCTTCTCACGGCTCGTATGACGAACCCGACGCGGCTAAGACGGCGTGATCGGTCGGACCGATGGGCGCGTCCAAGTGGGCCGGTGTGCACCACGTCTTGCGAAG
>CAVVZM010000006.1:0-416739 GCA_963752705.1 uncultured Actinomycetota bacterium | reverse complement strand
GAGCCGGCTGGGCACGCCCTTGAAGTACCAGATGTGCGTGACGGGGGCGGCGAGCTCGATGTGGCCCATCCGCTCACGACGGACCTTGGCCCGGGTCACCTCGACGCCGCAGCGCTCGCAGATGATGCCCTTGAACCGGACCCGCTTGTACTTCCCGCAGTTGCACTCCCAGTCGCGGGTGGGGCCGAAGATGCGCTCGCAGAACAGCCCCTCCTTCTCCGGCTTGAGGGTGCGGTAGTTGATGGTCTCCGGCTTCTTCACCTCGCCATGGCTCCACTGACGGATGTCGTCAGCAGTGGCCAGGCCGATACGCAGCTCGTCAAAGAAGTTGACGTCGAGCACGTGGTTCCTTCTCTCGTTAACTCTTGGGGAGTCTCTAAACGCTGGTGGGCGAGGTATGCGCGGGGGGTCCCCCGCTTGCAGGGGAGTGGACTCCGCGCATACCCGCCGTGGTGGTGCTGTTGGTCAGACCTCTTCGACGGAGCTGGGCTCGCGCCGTGACAGGTCGATGCCGAGCTCCTCGGCCGCGCGGAACACGTCCTCGTCGGCTTCCTTCATCTCGATGGCCTGGCCGTCGGAGCTGAGGACCTCCACGTTGAGACACAGGGACTGCATCTCCTTGAGGAGGACCTTGAAGGACTCGGGGATGCCGGAGTCGGGGATGTTCTCGCCCTTGACGATGGCCTCGTAGACCTTCACGCGGCCGGGGACGTCGTCGGACTTGATCGTCAGCAGCTCCTGCAGCGTGTAGGCCGCGCCGTAGGCCTCGAGGGCCCACACCTCCATCTCACCGAAGCGCTGGCCACCGAACTGGGCCTTACCGCCGAGCGGCTGCTGGGTGATCATCGAGTACGGACCGGTGGAGCGGGCGTGGATCTTGTCGTCGACGAGGTGGTGGAGCTTGAGGATGTACATGTAGCCCACCGACACCGCCTCCGGGAACGGCTCGCCGGAGCGACCGTCGAACAGCAGCGCCTTGCCGGACCCGTCGATGAGCCGGACGTCGTCGCGCGTCTTGTGGGTCGAGTCGAGCAGACCCGTGATGACGTCCTCGCCCGCGCCGTCGAACACCGGGCTGGCCACGCGGGAGCCCGCGGGAGCCGACCAGTTGTCCTTCGGGATGGGCTTGGCCCAGTCGGGCGACCCGGCGATCTCCCAGCCGCGGGAGGCGGCCCAGCCGAGGTGCAGCTCGAGGATCTGGCCGACGTTCATCCGGCCGGGGACGCCGAGCGGGTTGAGCACGACGTCGACGGGCGTCCCGTCCTCGAGGAACGGCATGTCCTCGATGGGCAGGATCTTGGAGATGACGCCCTTGTTGCCGTGGCGGCCGGCGAGCTTGTCGCCGTCGGTGATCTTCCGCTTGTTCGCGACGTAGACGCGCACGAGCTGGTTGACCCCGGGCGGCAGGTCGTCGCCCTCGTCCTTGTCGAACACCTTGACGCCGATGACCGTGCCGGTCTCGCCGTGGGGCACCTTCAGGGACGTGTCGCGGACCTCGCGGGCCTTCTCACCGAAGATCGCGCGCAGTAGCCGCTCCTCCGGGGTCAGCTCCGTCTCGCCCTTGGGCGTGACCTTCCCGACGAGCAGGTCGCCGTCGCGGACCTCGGCACCGATGCGGATGATCCCGCGCTCGTCGAGGTCGGCGAGGACCTCCTCCGAGACGTTGGGGATGTCGCGGGTGATCTCCTCCGGGCCGAGCTTGGTGTCGCGGGCGTCGACCTCGTGCTCCTCGATGTGGATCGAGGAGAGGACGTCGTCCTGCACCAGACGCTGGCTGAGGATGATCGCGTCCTCGTAGTTGTGACCCTCCCAGGGCATGAACGCCACGAGCAGGTTGCGGCCGAGGGCCATCTCCCCGCCCTCGGTGGCCGGGCCGTCGGCGATGACACTGCCGACCTCGAGCCGGGCCCCCTCGTCCACGCGGACGATCTGGTTGTAGCAGTTGCCCTGGTTGGACCGGTCGAACTTGGCGATCCGGTAGGTCTGCGTCGTGCCGTCGTCGTTGGCCACGGTGACGAGGTCGGCGCTCACCTCGGTGACGACACCGGCCTTGGCGGCGATGACGACGTCACCGGAGTCGATAGCGGCCCGGAACTCCATGCCGGTGCCCACGAGGGGCGACTCCGACTTGACGAGCGGGACGGCCTGACGCTGCATGTTCGAGCCCATGAGCGCGCGGTTGGCGTCGTCGTGCTCGAGGAACGGGATCAGCGCGGTGGCGGCCGAGACCATCTGCCGGGCGGAGACGTCCATGTAGTCGACGTCGGCGCCGGGGATGTACTCGACCTCGCCGCCCTTGGTGCGGACCAGGACCCGCTCGTTGCCGAAGTGGTTGTCGGCGGTGAGCGGCTCGTTCGCCTGCGCGATGACGTGCTCGTCCTCCTCGTCGGCGGTGAGGTAGTCGACGTCGTCGCTGACCTTGCCCTTGGTCACCTTGCGGTAGGGGGTCTCGACGAAGCCGAACGCGTTGATCCGCCCGTAGGACGCGAGCGAGCCGATGAGGCCGATGTTCGGGCCTTCCGGGGTCTCGATCGGGCACATGCGGCCGTAGTGCGACGAGTGGACGTCACGGACCTCCATGCCGGCACGGTCACGGGACAGACCACCCGGGCCGAGCGCGGACAGACGACGCTTGTGCGTCAGTCCCGACAGCGGGTTGTTCTGGTCCATGAACTGGCTGAGCTGCGAGGTCCCGAAGAACTCGCGGATGCTCGCCACGACCGGGCGGATGTTGATCAGGGTCTGTGGCGTGATCGCCTCGACGTCCTGCGTGGTCATCCGCTCGCGGACGACGCGCTCCATCCGGGACAGGCCCGTGCGGACCTGGTTCTGGATGAGCTCGCCCACGCTGCGCAGACGGCGGTTGCCGAAGTGGTCGATGTCGTCGACCTCGACGCGCAGGTCGACCTCGCGGCCGTCACGCTGGCCCTTCATCGACGTCTCGCCGGCGTGCAGGACGACGAGGTACTTGATCGTCGCGACGATGTCCTCGATCGACAGCGTGGAGCTCGCGAGCGGCGCCGAGGTCCCCAGCTTCTTGTTCAGCTTGTAGCGACCGACCTTGGCGAGGTCGTAGCGCTTGCTGTTGAAGTAGAGGTTGTCGAGCAGCGTCTGCGCGGCCTCGCGGGTGGGCGGCTCGCCCGGGCGCAGCTTGCGGTAGATGTCGAGCAGAGCGTCGTCCTGGCCGGCCGTGTGGTCCTTCTCCAGCGTGAGCCGCATCGACTCGTAGTCGCCGAACTCCTCGAGGATCTGGTCGTTGGTCCAGCCGAGGGCCTTGAGCAGCACCGTGACCGACTGCTTGCGCTTGCGGTCGACGCGGACGCCGACCATGTCGCGCTTGTCGATCTCGAACTCCAGCCAGGCCCCGCGGCTCGGGATGACCTTGGTGGTGTAGATGTCCTTGTCGGACGTCTTGTCGGCGGTGCGCTCGAAGTAGACGCCCGGGCTGCGGACCAGCTGGGAGACGACGACGCGCTCGGTGCCGTTGATGATGAAGGTGCCGCGCTCGGTCATGAGCGGGAAGTCACCCATGAACACCGTCTGGCTCTTGATCTCGCCGGTGTTGGTGTTCATGAACTCCGCCGTGACGAACAGCGGGGCGTCGTAGGTCTGGTCCCGCTCCTTGCACGACTCGATGGTCTTGCGGGTCTCCTCGAAGCGGTGGTCGCGGAACGAGAGCGACATCGAGCCGGAGAAGTCCTCGATCGGGGAGATCTCCTCAAAGATCTCCTCGAGTCCGGAGCGGTCGGGGACGTCGGTGCGTCCCTCCCCCTTGGCCTGGGCGACCCGGGCCTGCCAGCGCTCGTTGCCGAGCAGCCAGTCGAAGCTCTCCGTCTGGAGAGCCAGGAGGTCGGGGACCTCCAGTGGTTCGCGAATCTGCGCGAAGGACAGACGGCCTGAGGCCGTCCGTGCGGTGGACACATTCTGGGACGCGGTGCGCGAGGCAGCCAAGGAGGGTCCTTCCACGGGCCTTACTGAACTTGTGAGTATCAGCGGTGCCTGCGCCGTGGACAGCCATCAGCATCGTCGTCACCGTGACGCGGGGTGGGGCTCACCACGAGGGCGGTCCCGGGCATCACGAAGCGCTCGAGTTGAGGGAAGTTTGCGGGCAGCGGCAGCGCAAAGCGACAGCATACTCCACACCGGGCATGGAAGTCCACCCGAGTCAAACCCGTCGGTGGGCGGCCAGCCGAGAGGACGGCGGCGCTCCGGCCCGGACGGACCTGTCGAGAACGGCACGACTATGGACCCTCCCGGCACCGCCGTCAAGCACCTCGGCCTCTTTCACCGCGTTCGTGCAGGTCAGACGGGTGCCGGACCCGGCGGACGGAGGCCGTCGGAGCGCCGGGCGAAGCGGTCGGCGGCGGCGACGACGACGTCGTTCATCGCCGCGGAGCCGGCGTGGCCGACCCCCGTGACGACGGTCAGCTCGGCGCCGGGCCAGCACCGCGCGACGTCCTGGGCCACGGCGACGGAGCCGGCGAGGTCGAGCCGCCCGTGGACGAGGACGGCGGGGACGCCGGCGAGCCGGGGCAGCCCGCCGAGCAGGGCGCCCGGGGGCTGGAAACCCGCGTGGCTGAAGTAGTGCGTCACGGTGCGGGCGAACGCGAACCGGAAGTCCGGGTCGGCGTACCGGGGGCTGGGGGGCGTGTGGTCGTCGAGGGCGACGATGGCGTCCTCCCACGCGCACCATGCGGCCGCCGCGTCGGAGCGGACCTGGGGGTCCGGTGAGGCCAGCAGCCGGGCGTACGCCGCCGCCAGGGGACCGTCGCGCTCCGCCGGCGGCAGGGCGGCGAGGAACCGCGCGTGGGCCTCCGGGAAGTAGCGCGCCACCCCGCGGGTGAGCCACTCGACCTCGTCGGCGCTGGTCGTCGTCACGGCGAACAGGACGGCCTCGCTGACCCGCTCCGGGTGGGCCACGGCGTAGCTGAGGCCCAGCGTGACGCCCCAGGAGACGCCGAGGACGAGCCACCGGTCGATGCCGAGGTGAGCCCGGAGCCGGTCGAGGTCGGCCACGAGGTGGGGGGTCGTGTTGACCGAGAGGTCGGTCGCCGGGTCGCGGGCGGACGGGGTGCTGCGACCGGCTCCGCGCTGGTCGAGCAGGACCACGCGGTAGCGCTCCGGGTCGAGGAACCCGGCCAGCCACGCGCTGCTGCCGGAGCCCGGGCCCCCGTGCAGGCACACCGCGGGCTTGCCGTCGGGCCGCCCGCGGACCTCCCAGTGGACCTGCTGGCCGTCACCGACGTCGAGCCGGCCCTGGTCGTGCGGCGGCCCGGGGTCGTACACCCGCCGCAGCGTAGCGGCGGGCGTGTGGACGGGACGTCGACGGGACGGCGACGGGCCCCCCCACCGTGGTGGACGGGCCCGTCGTGGGCCGTGCGGTGTCCGGTCAGACGACGAGCGCCCGACCGGAGGGGGTCACTTGAGGGTGACCTTGGCGCCGGCCGCCTCGAGCTGCTCCTTGGCCTTCTCCGCGGCGGCCTTGTCGACCTTCTCGAGGACCGCCTTGGGGGCGCCGTCGACGAGGTCCTTGGCCTCCTTGAGGCCGAGGCTCGTGAGGGTGCGGACCTCCTTGATGACCTGGATCTTCTTCTCGCCGGCCGCCTCGAGGATGACGTCGAACTCGTCCTGCTCCTCGACCACGGGGGCGTCCTGCGCGCCGCCGCCGGCGGCCGCAACGGCCACGGGAGCGGCCGCGGTGACCCCGAAGGTCTCCTCGAACTGCTTCACGAACTCCGAGAGCTCGATGAGGGTCATCTCCTTGAAAGCGTCAAGGAGCTCGTCGCTGCTGAGCTTCGCCATGGTGGCGTTCCTTCCTGTTCCTGCCGTGAGTGGCGTGGTGGTGATGTCTCGAGCCGGTCCGGTCGGGTGACCGGCTCAGCTGTCCCCGCCGTCGGCGGGGGCCTCGTCGCCACTCGTGGCGACGTCCTGGGGGGTGTCGACGGCATCGCTCGGCTCGTTGGCCTCGTCGGCTGCCGACGCTGCACCGCCTTCGGCCTCGACCTTGGCCCGGAGCGCCTCGATGAGGCGAGCGCTCTGGGACAGGGGCGCGGCGAAGAGGTAGACCGCCTTGCTGAGCGACGCGTTCATCGCGCCGGCCAGCTTGGCGAGCAGCACCTCGCGGGACTCGAGGTCCGCGAGCTTGGTGATCTCCTCGGGCGTCAGGGCCTTGCCGTCGAGGACGCCGGCCTTGATGACCAGGAGAGGGTTGGCCTTGGCGAAGTCGCGCAGGCTCTTGGCCGCCTCGACCGGGTCGCCGCGAGACGAAGGCGATGGCCGACGGGCCGACGAGCTGACCGTCGAACGCCGTGACACCGGCCTCCTTGGCGGCCAGCTCGGTGAGGGTGTTCTTGACGATGGCGAAGGTGGCCTGCCCGCGCAGCGCGCTGCGGAGCTGGCTCAGCTGCTTCACGGTCAGGCCGCGGTACTCCGTCAGCACTGCCGCACCGGAGCCGCGGAACTGGTCCGTGAGCTCGGCGATGGCCGCTGACTTCGAAGCGGTGGCCATGGGGCCCTCCTATGCGTTGCGTGGCAACCGCAGGCGAGAGGGTCCGCTCATGAGAAGCGCCCCGGCGCAGAGCGCACGGGGCGGAGGGGCATACGCGAGGTATGCGTTCACGTCGTGGCCTGCGCGGGTCGCCGCACGGAGTGCGGACCTTCGGTCCGACATCCGCCCCAGTCACCTGGGACACACGTCGGACGACCGGCGGTCTGTGGTCAGGAGCCAGAGTACGCGGGCGCGCCCGTCCGGGTCAAAACGACCCGGACGGGCGCGGCGGCGGTCGACGGAGCAGGGTCAGCCCGCGGGCTGGACGACCATCGCCGACCCCCCGCCTCGGCGGACCGTCTCGGCGGCCGCCTGGAACTGACCGCCGCCGAGGGGATGGATCGCGGTGACCGCGCCGATCTCGTTGGGCGTGCCGGCGGAGACGAGGTTGTGCCCGAGGCCGCGCAGGGTCGTGCCGACCGGGCCGGTGAGGATCGCCGGCTCGGCGCCCTCCGCACCGTTGCGGGACGACAGCCTCGGGGCCGCGATCGCGTCGACGAGCGGCAGGCCGCGGTCGAGGTAGCCGAGCACGGTCTGGCTGACCGACGTGATGATGGTCGCCCCGCCGGGTGAGCCGACCGTGAGGTAGGGCATTCCGTCCTTGAGGATGATCGTCGGGCTCATCGACGAGCGCGGGCGCTTGCCCGGGCCGGGCAGGTTGGGGTCGGGCACCCCGGGGGTGAGCGGCACGAAGTCGAAGTCGGTGAGCTCGTTGTTGAGCAGGAACCCGTAGCCCGGGACGGTGATGCCGGACCCGCCGGTCTGCTCGATCGTGAGGGTGTAGGACGCGACGTTGCCCCACTTGTCGGCGGTGACGAGGTGCGTCGTCGACTGCCCCTCGTAGGGCTCGGCCTGCCGGGCCCCGGTCTTCGCGCACGAGGTGTAGCTGCCGTCGGGGGTCCCGAAGGGGATCGGCCGCGTCTGGGCCTTGGTCGGGTCGAAGAGGCACGCCCGCTCGTCGGCGAACGCCTGGCTGGTCAGCTCACCGACCGGGACGCCGGGCACGTCGCCGACGTAGCGGTTGCGGTCGGCGAACGCGGTGGCCGAGGCCTCCGAGAACCAGTGCAGGTAGCTCGCGTCGTCGAGGCTCTTCAGGGTGGTGCCGGTGCGGGCCTCGTACGCCTCGACGAGGTTGAGGATCTCGGCGACGGCGATGCCCCCGGAGCTGGGGACCGGCATGCCGTAGACGTCGTAGCCGCGGTAGCGGGACGTGACGGGCGCCTTGTCGAGAGCCTGGTAGGCCGCGAGGTCGGCGAGCGTCAGCTGCCCGCCCATGATGCTCACTCCTGGGGCCGTCGTGGGCGTCCGAGCCTCGTTGACGACCGCCTCGCCGAGCTTGCCGCCGTAGAGCCAGCCGGTCCCCCGCGCCCCCAGCTGGAGGTAGGTCCTCGCCAGGTCGACGTTGCGGAAGGTGGACCCGACAGCCGGTGGCGTTCCACCGGGGAGGAAGAGGGCGGCGGAGGCGGGGAACTGCGCGAAACGCGACGCGTTGGCGGCGGTCTGGTCACGGAAGGTCTGGTCGACGGTGAATCCCTCGATGGCGAGCCGGGCTGCGGGTGAGAGCAGCTGGGAGAGCCGCCACGTGCCGAGCTCGCTCGCGGCCTTGGCCCACAGGGCCGGCGTTCCGGGCGTGCCGACGGAGAGGCCGGACGTCACGACGGTCGGGAAGTCCATGGGCTTGCCGTCGGCGGTGCGGAAGGTGCTCTCGTCGAACGTCTTCGGCGCGGTCTCGCGCCCGTCGATCGTCGACACCTTCTTCGTCTTCGCGTCGTAGTAGACGAGGAAGCCGCCGCCCCCGATGCCGGCGCTGTAGGGCTCGGTGACCCCCAGGGCCGCGGCGGTCGCCACGGCCGCGTCGGCGGCGTTGCCGCCCCGGCTCAGGACGTCGATGCCCACCTGGCTCGCGTCGCGGTCGACCGAGGAGACGGCCCCGCCGCCCCCGACCATGAGCGGCACCTTGGGCAGGTCGGTCGACCGGCCGTGCCAGCCCCGGTCGGCCTGCGCGGGCGCGGCCCCGGCCAGGGCGAGAGCGGAGACGGCGACGGCCCCGGCGAGGATGCGCGGGGCCAGCCGCGTCGGTGGACGGTGAGGGAGGCGGTTCATGCGGTGAAACGTAGCGTCGTGCGCCCACAGGAGGGGCACAGCGCGCGTACGCATTCGGTCAGGCCATTCGGTCGGGCCGTTGGTTCATGCCATTTCGGTCGGGCCGGGGACGACGCAGCGCCCGGAACCACGAGGGGTTCCGGGCGCTGCGGTCAGCGGTGGTGCTCAGGCGGTGGCGTCCGCGCCGTCCTCGACGAGGAGGTTGCGGGTGCGCCGGTAGTCCAGCGGGATGCCGGGGCCCATCGTCGTGGCCATGGTGGCCTTCTCGATGTAGTGGCCCTTGGAGGAGCTCGGCTTGAGCCGCAGGACCTCCTCGAGTGCCGCCGCGTAGTTCTCCACGAGCGCCTTCTCGTCGAACGAGACCTTGCCGATGATGAAGTGGAGGTTGGCGTGCTTGTCGACGCGGAACTCGATCTTGCCGCCCTTGATGTCCGTGACCGCCTTGGCGACGTCCATGGTCACCGTGCCGGTCTTGGGGTTGGGCATGAGCCCACGCGGGCCGAGGACCTTGCCGAGCCGGCCGACCTTGCCCATGAGGTCGGGCGTGGCGACGACGGCGTCGAAGTCGAGCCACCCGCCGGAGACCTTCTCGATCATGTCGTCGGAGCCGACGAAGTCGGCTCCGGCCTCACGAGCCTGCTCGGCCCGGTCGCCGTTCGCGAAGACGAGCACGCGGGCCGTCTTGCCGGTGCCGTGGGGCAGGTTGACGGTGCCGCGCACCATCTGGTCGGACTTGCGGGGGTCCACGCCGAGGCGCATGGCGACCTCGACGGTGGCGTCGTACTTCGTGTGGCTGGTGTCCCGGGCGAGGCGGACGGCCTCGAGCGGGCTGTAGACGTGGCCGGCCTCGAGCTTGTCGGCGGCGGCGGTGTAGGCCTTGCTGCGCTTCATGTGCTGCTCCTTGGGTGGTGCGGTGGTGCTGGTGGAGTCGTGGTCTGCGGACCTGCGCTGGTCCTGCCACCGACCGGCATACGGGCGTATGCCGGTCGCGTTCCGGCGGTCAGTAGCCGGGGGTGGTGATGCCCATCGACCGGGCGGTGCCGGCGATGATCTTGGCGGCGGCCTCGACGTCGTTGGCGTTGAGGTCCTCCATCTTCTGCTCGGCGATGGCCCGGACCTGGTCGGCCGAGAGGGTCGCGACCTTGGTCTTGTGGGGCTCGCCGGAGCCCTTGGGTACCCCTGCCGCCTTCTTGATCAGCTCGGCGGCCGGCGGGGTCTTGGTGACGAAGGTGAACGAGCGGTCCGCGTAGACCGTGATCTCGACCGGGATGACGTTGCCGCGCTGGGACTCCGTCGCGGCGTTGTACGCCTTGACGAACTCCATGATGTTGACGCCGTGCTGGCCGAGGGCCGGGCCGACGGGGGGCGCGGGGGTGGCCGCGCCGGCATTGATCTGGAGCTTGATGAAGCCGGAGATCTGCTTCTTCTTGGGAGGCATGCTGTCGTCGCTTTCTGTGGTGGGCCGACGCCGAGGGGCGATGACCCGGTTGCCTGGCCCCGCCCGGTGGTCCGGGTGGGGGTGGAGCCGGTCAGATCTTGGCGACCTGGCCGAAGGACAGCTCGACCGGGGTCTCCCGGCCGAAGATGGAGACGAGCACCTTGAGCTTCTGGGTGTCGGGGTTGATCTCGGAGATCGTCGCGGGGAGGGTCTCGAACGGGCCCTCCATGACGGTGACCGACTCGCCCACCTGAAAGTCGACGACCTGCACCTCCTTGGTCTTGCCCGTGGTGCCACCGCCGCCGCCAGGGGTCGAGGGGGTCTCGAGGTCGGGCGCGAGCATGGTGAAGACCTCGTCGAGGCTGAGCGGCACCGGCTGGTGCGCGTTGCCGACGAAGCCGGTGACGCCCGGCGTGTGCCGGACGGCGCCCCACGACTCGTCGGTGAGGTCCATCCGCACGAGGACGTAGCCGGGCATCCGGACGCGGGAGACGAGCTTCTTCTGCCCGTTCTTGATCTCGGTGACCTCTTCCATGGGCACCTCGATCTCGAAGATGTAGTTCTCCATGTTGAGTGAGGAGATCCGGGTCTCGAGGTTGGTCTTCACGCGCTTCTCGTAGCCGGCGTAGGAGTGCACGACGTACCAGTCGCCGTCCTTCATGCGCAGCTGGCGCTTGTACTCGGCGACCGGGTCGACGGGCGCGTCGGTGAGGTCGCCGGTGACCTCACCGGTGGCGTCGTCGATGTGACCAGGAGCGTCGGGATCGATCGTGTGGACCGTCTCCGCCGAGCCGGGCAGGCCGGCGTAGGACTGCAGCGGCTCCTCGGCGAGGCCGTCGGTCGCGTCGGTGGTGTCGTGCGTCTGCGTCGTGGTGTCGTCGGACACGCTGATGCCTGCTTCCTTCAGGTGAACGAGCGACCCGGGGTGCCTAGGAGGCTGGGTGGGCCCGCTCGATGGTCATGCCGTGTGGCGGTCGCGGTGGTGCCGTCAGCCCGCCAGAGCGAGGAGGACGAGCCGGTGGAACACGAAGTCGAAGGCCGCCACGATCCCCATGATGACGAGGACGAAGACGATGACGACGAACGTGTAGTTGGCCAGCTCCTTGCCGGTGGGCCGCACGACCTTGCGCAGCTCGTCGATGATCTGGCTGACGAACAGGCGCAGCGACGCGAGCAGCCGGGCGATGGGGTTGCCCCGCGGCGCGCGCGGCCGGGTGGCCCGTCCGGAGTCGCGGGAGCCTGCGCTGGCTTCGGTGACCATCCCGCTCTCCTTCCTACTCGCTTCGGTGGTGCTCGTGGTTCTGGGTGCCGCTGGGTGCTGCTGAGTGGTGCTGGGTGCGTTCCGCAGGGCAGGAGGGACTCGAACCCCCAACCGCCGGTTTTGGAGACCGGTGCTCTACCAATTGAGCCACTGCCCTACGCGGACCTCGGGCCGGGAGGGTCCGAGAGCGCCGCGGGCGGCCGGACGGCAGGCATGCCGGAGCATGGCGGCTGACGACCACCGAGGAGACAGCATACGGGACCGTGCTCCCCCGGCGCGAACCCGCGAGACGGCCCGACCCGCGCCCCGGGGGCCGGTGGGAGGATGGCCGCCGTGAGCCTGTCGCCCGCCGTGCCGTCCGTCCACCACACGCCGCTCGCCGACCTCTCGGGTGAGGCCCTGGCCGCCTTCCACGCCGAGCGGCAGCACGAGTACGCCGCCCTCAAGGCCCGGGCGCTGCGCCTGGACCTCACCCGCGGGAAGCCGTCGGCGGCCCAGCTCGACCTCTCGGACGCGCTCCTGCACCTGCCCACGACGACCAAGGACCGTTCGGGCGCCGACGTCCGCAACTACGGCGGCCTCGACGGGCTCCCGGAGCTGCGCGAGCTCTTCGCCGAGCTGCTGTGGGTGGAGCCGGAGCAGGTCGTGGCCGGCGGCAACTCGAGCCTCACCATGATGTGGGAGACGCTCGTGCACCTGCTCCTGCACGGCGGCCCGGACTCGCCGCGGCCGTGGGCGCAGGAGGAGACCCTGAAGTTCGTCTGCCCCGCCCCGGGCTACGACCGGCACTTCACGATGCTTCAGGACTTCGGCATCGAGATGCTCACGGTACCGATGACCGTCGACGGACCCGACGCCGACGCGGTGGCGGCGCTCGTGCGCGACGACCCCAGCGTCAAGGGCATGTGGGTGGTCCCCACCTACGCCAACCCCACCGGCGCCGTCGTCTCGCAGGAGGTGGCCGCGCAGCTCGTCTCGATGCCCACCGCCGCCCCGGACTTCCGCATCTTCTGGGACAACGCGTACGCCTTCCACCACCTCACCGAGGACGAGGCCAAGAGCGCCGACGTGCTCACCCTCGCCGCGGCGTCCGGTCACCCGGACCGGCCGATCATGTTCGCGTCGACGTCGAAGATCACGTATGCCGGTGCGGGGGTGGCGGTGCTCGCCGCCTCGGTCGCGAACAAGACCTGGTTCCTGCGGCACCTGGCGCTCGCCTCGATCGGGCCGGACAAGGTCAACCACCTGCGGCACGTCGAGTTCTTCGGCTCCCCGCAGGGCGTTCGCGACCACATGCGCCGGCACCGCGAGATCCTCGCGCCGAAGTTCGCCGCCGTCGACACGGCCCTCACGTCGGCGCTGGATGGGCTCGGCGTGGCGGAGTGGACCCAGCCCACGGGCGGCTACTTCGTCAGCCTCGACGTGCTCGACGGCACGGCGTCGCGGGTCGTGCAGCTGGCTAAGGAGGCCGGCATCGCCCTCACCCCGGCCGGGGCGTCGTTCCCCTACGGCCGCGACCCGCGCGACCGCAACATCCGGCTGGCCCCCTCCTTCCCGGTGCTCGCCGAGGTGGAGACGGCCATGGCGGGGGTTGCGACGTGCGTGGCGCTGGCCGCCGCCGAGAAGCTCAGCCTCGGCGTCTGACGTCCGCCATGACCCAGGGGTGGGCGCTCCCTGGCTGGAGGTTGATGCAGCATCGAGTGGGTCGACTCACTCTGTAGAGAGAGTCAACCCACTCGATGCTGCATCAACCTGGCCCTTGGGTCGCGGGGGCGGGCGGCGCGGGCGGGCGGACCGCCCTCTGGCAGAGTGACGGCATGAGCGACGAGAGCTACAGCGGCGAGGAGATCAACACCGACACCGGCAGCTTCTCGGTGGACGACGAGGACCAGCTGCAGGCGGGAGACACCCTCGAGGACCCCGACGTCGACGACGTGCTCGACGCCGGCTTCTCCCCCGCAGACCGCGCTCGCGGCTCGCTCGCCTGGGGCACCACGGCGTGGGAGCAGTCGCAGGACGAGACGATCGAGCAGCGCATCAAGCAGGAGCTCCCCGACCCCGACACCGCCTACGGCGCCCCCGACAACGAGTCGGGCCTGGACGAGCCGGAGATGCTCGGCGGCGACGACCCCGACGCCATCCCGGTCGAGGACGACTTCGTCAGCGACTCCGGCGACCGCGCGGGCCGCCTGGTCGCGCCCGACCAGGGCACCGGCGAGGACGTCGACCAGGACGAAGTGGCGCAGGACGTCGGCATCGACGGGGCCGGGGCCTCCGCCGAGGAGGCGGCCGTGCACATCGCCTCCGACGAGCCGGGCGACGAGCCCCTGGGGTCGGCCGACGAGGTCGACCTGCGTGACCCCGACCGGCTCAGCGAGGCCGCCGCCGACGCGATCCGCGACGAGGACGAGACCAACGAGCTGGACTCCCTGGCCTCGGCCGACGACGCTCGCTGACGCGCCCGGCTGCCCGACCGGCTGGACGACCGACTGAACCCGGTCGGTCAGCCGGCGCGGCGCGGCCCCTGCTCCACCCGCCGGCGCAGCTCGGTGACCCCGTCCGCGCTGTCGGGGAGGTCCCACCAGCTCTCGACCCACCACGTGGCCCCCGCGTCGGCCCACGGCCGCGGTGAGCCGTGCACCGACCCGAACCCGCCGTGGGTATCCCCTTCGACGACGACGTCGTAGCCCTCCCAGGGCAGCCCCTGACCGGCCCGCAGCGCCCGCACCCGCTCGACGATCTCCGCGAGCGCGTCGAGGGTCAGCCCGGAGCTGCCTTCGGCGCCGCCCGCGAGCGCGGGGAAGATCCCCTGCCACCGGGCGGCCCGCTCCAGGGACCGCTGGCGCTCCCGCCCGGGAACGAGGGCGCCCACGACCCACACCGGCGGGTGCGGCCGTAGCACGGGCGGAGCCGGCGCCAGCTCGGTGACCGGCCGCACGGTCCAGAACTCCCCGGTATGCGCATACGTCGCCGGGTCGTCGGCCCCGAGGAGGCCGGCGTACACCGCCAGCCCCTCGTCGAGGCGACGGGCCCGCACCGCGCGCCCCTCGTCGCTCTCGAAGGAGAGCCAGCTGGCGTTGACCGCGCCGAGGCCGGCGCCAAGGACGACGCGGCCCTGCGAGAGCCGGTCGACCGTGGCCACGCTCTGGGCGAGGTCCCACGGCCGGTAGCGGGCAACCGGGGTGAGCAGGGTGCCCAGCCGGATGCGCTCGGTGCGCACGGCCGCAGCGGCGAGCAGGGCCCAGGCGCTGTGGCGGTAGACCCCCTCCCAGGAGAAGACCGCATCCCAGCCGCGGGCCTCCCCCAGCTCGGCGAGCTCGACGAACTCGCGGTCGCTCGTGAACGGGACGACGAAACCGTGCTTCATCGCTCGGAGGCTAGCGACGCCCGCCGACAGGCGGGTGCCAGAGTGGTCACATGGCCCGCGCGGACGACCACCCCCGCGACGTGGCGGCCCTGCCCAAGGCCCACCTGCACCTGCACTTCACCGGCTCGATGCGCATCGCCACCCTCGCCGACCTCGCCGCCGGGCACGGCATCCCCCTGCCCGAGGCGTTCACCGACCGCTGGCCGCCGCAGCTGCACGCCACTGACGAGCGCGGCTGGTTCCGGTTCCAGCGGCTCTACGACCTGGCCCGCTCGTGCGTGCGCGGCGAGGCCGACATGCGCCGGATCGTTCGTGAGGCCGCCGAGGACGACGCGGCCGAGGGGTCGCGGTGGCTCGAGATCCAGGTCGAGCCGTCCTCCTACGCGCCGTTCGTGGGGGGCATCACCCCCGCCCTGGAGATCGTCCTCGACGAGGCGTCCGCCGCGTCCCGGGCCACCGGGGTGGGGGTCGCGGTGGTCGTCGCCGCCAGCCGCATCCGGCATCCCCTCGACGCTCGCACCCTGGCCCGGCTGGCCGTCCGGTACGCCGGTGACCAGCCGGGGTCGGTCGTCGGCTTCGGCCTGTCCAACGACGAGCGGCGAGGCGTGCTGCCCGACTTCGCACCCGCCTTCGACATCGCCCGACGGGCGGGACTGGCCCTCGTGCCGCACGGCGGCGAGCTGCTCGGACCCGCCTCCGTCGTCGACACCCTCTCCGTGCTGCGCCCCGACCGGCTGGGCCACGGCGTACGGGCGACCCAGGACCCCGCAGCCCTGCGCCGCGTCGTGGAGTCGGGCGTGACGCTCGAGGTGTGTCCGGGCAGCAACGTCGCCCTCGGGGTCTACGCCGACGCGACGCAGGTGCCGCTGCGGCAGCTCGTCGACGCCGGGGTGCCGGTCGCCCTGGGCGCCGACGACCCGCTGCTGTTCGGGACCCGCCTCGCCGACCAGTACGCCAGCGCCCGCCACGACCTCGGGTTCGACGACGGCGAGCTGGCCACCTTGGCCCGCCAGAGCCTCGAGGGCAGTCGTGCCCCGCAGGCGGTGCGGCACGCGGCCCTGGCCGCTGTCGACCGCTGGCTGGAGGAGCCGGGAGCGGCGCGGGGGTCCGGCATGGCCGAGGTCACGCCCTGAGGATTTGGTCGCAGCCCAGGGACCAAGGCACCCTGAACGCCATGAAGACTGCCCTGGCGGTGGCCCCCGCAGCCCTCATCCTGCTGGCCGGATGCACCTCGACCGACGGCGCGGCGGGCACGACCGGTGCGGCGACGGGCACCCTGAGCACCGCTCCGACCGGGTCGGACACGGCGGGCTCGACCACCTCGACGGGCACGGCGAGCACCGCCCCGAGCACCGCCACGAGCGGCGGCGCGAGCGCGACGACCAGCGCCGAGGCCACCCCCACGGCGCTGCCGACGGCGTTCACCGACGTCAACAAGACCATCGACGACGGTGACCTCAAGGAGTCCATCACCGTCAAGCGGATCGCCCGACAGCTGCCCTGGCCCGCGGGCTACAAGGCCTCGGCCCAGGCCTACGAGCTGGTGGCCGTGGAGATGACCTGGACGCCGTCGAAGTCCTACACGATCCCGATCCGCAAGCAGGACTTCGACATCAGCACGGGCAGCCAGTTCCCGAACCGCGCCGACCCGGTCGTCAACGACGCCCTGACCGCTGCTGGCTGGGGCCTGCTCCCCGACCAGGTCGCTAGCGGCGACCCGGTCTCCGGCTGGGTCGTCTTCAAGGTCGACCCGCGCAACGCCCCGTCCCTCGTGCTCGACTACGTGCGCCCCGCGACGCAGGTCAGCGGCGGCGGGACCGCGTTCCCCACCAAGACCTTCACGGTCCAGCTCGTCGGCTGAGCCGCGGCTTTCCGGCGGCCCTGGCCGCCTTGGCTGGTTCCGAGGATCAGAGCCGGTCGCCGACGATGACCGGCTCGTTGACGAGGCGCACCCCGAACGCCGCCTCCACCCCGTCGCGCACCTCCCGCGCGAGCGCGAGGACGTCGGCGGTCGTGGCGCCACCCCGGTTGGTGACCGCCAGCGTGTGCTTCGTCGAGAGGGCCGCCGGCGCCGGGAGCCCGTGGCCCTTGGCGAACCCGGCTCGGTCGATGAGCCACGCCGCGCTGGTCTTCCGGCGGCCGTCGGGCTCGGGCCACACCGGGAGGTCGACGTCGGCGCCGAGCCGGTCGTGGACCCGGGTGACGAGGGCGTCGGTCTCGGCGCCGCGGAGGACGGGGTTGGTGAAGAACGACCCGCAGCTCCAGGTGTCGTGGTCGTCGGCGTCGAGCACCATCCCGCGCGCGCCGCGCTGGGCCAGTACCGCCTCGCGGACCTCCGTGAGCGGTGCCCGACCGCCCAGCGGCACGTCGAGGGCCCGGGCGAGGTCGGCGTACCGCACGGGTCCGGAGAGGTCGGCGACCCGCAGCTGGAACAGCACGTCGAGCACGACGTAGCGCCCACCCTTGCCGTCGCCGCCCTTGAACCGCGAGTCGCGGTAGGCGAACCCGCAATCCGGCCCCGCGACGGTGCGCACCGACGCGGTCTGGCGGTCCCAGACGCGGACCTGCGCGACGGTGTCGGAGACCTCCTGGCCGTAGGCGCCGACGTTCTGGATCGGGGTGGCACCGGTCGACCCGGGTATGCCCGACAGGGCCTCGATGCCGGCCCACCCCTCCACGACCGCCCGGGCCACGAGCTCGTCCCAGTCGGCACCGGCGTCGACGCGCACGTTGGCGCCGCCGCACGAGTCGTCGGACTCCACGTGGACGCCGTCGGACTCGACGCGGACGACCGTGCCCGGGAAACCCTCGTCGGCGACGAGCAGGTTGGACCCGCCGCCGAGCACCAGGAGCGGCTCGTCGGCGTCGTCGACCTCGCGGACGGCGTCGACCAGCTCGTCGGTCGTCGTCACGTGCACGAGCCGCGCCGCAGGACCGCCGACGCGCATCGTCGTCAGCGTGGCCAGCTCGACGTCGTGCTCGACGCGCATGGAGAGGTGGCGGCGCTCAGTCGAGGCGGACGACGGCCAGGGCGCGGCCGAGGACCTTGTCGTCGCCGCAGCGGGCGGTGAGCTCGACCGTGGCGGTGTGCGCCTCGGCGTCGACGGCCTTGACGACCCCCGCGACGACGACGTCGGCGCCGCCCTCGTAGGGGACGACGACCGGCTTGGTGAACCGCACGGAGTACTCGACCACGCGCCCGGCGTCACCGACCCACTCGGTCACGGCGGTGACGGCGGAGCCCATGGTGAACATCCCGTGCGCGATGACGTCGGGCAGCCCCACCTTCCGGGCGAACCGCTCGTCCCAGTGGATGGGGTTGCGGTCGAGGGAGGCGCCGGCGTACTGCACGAGGGTGGCCCGCTCGATGTGGACCGTCTTCGTGGGCAGCGTCTGACCGACCTCGACGTCGCCGGTCGACCGCACGGTCGCGGCCGCCATCACTCGCCCCCGCGGATGACGAGGGTGGAGACGGCGGTGCAGACGTCGTCGCCTCCGGCGCTGAGCTCGGTGCGGGTCGTCACCATGGTGTGGCCTCCCGCGGCCTTGACCGCGTCGACGTGCAGGACGCCGACGACGTCGTCGCCGGCGGTGATGGGGCGGTGGTGGACGAACTTCTGCTCGCCGTGCACGACGCGGCTGTAGTCGATGCCGGCCTCGGGGTCGGTGACGAGCTGGGCGTCGCACTGCATGGCGATGAGCACGGCGAACGTCGGCGGCGCGATGACGTCGCGGTAGCCGCGGGCCCGGGCGACGCCGGCGTCGGTATGCACCAGGTCGCTCGAGCCGACCGCCTCGGCGAACTCGCGGATCTTGGCCGCTCCCACGGGATACGGCGGCGACGGGGGGTAGGTGCGCCCGACGAAGTCTGCGTTGACCGGCATACGCCCAACCCTAGTCCGGAGCGGCGTCAGGCCCCTCGACCGGAGCCCCGGCGTCGTAGCGCCAGAACGGGCGTACGACCACGCCCGCGACCGCCACGACCGCGAGGCAGGCCACGCCTCCGGCGACCCAGGAGAACGTCGGCGTGGTCACCGCCGCGGTCGCCCCGGCCCGCACGTCGCCCAGGCGGGGGCCACCCGCGACGACGGCGATGAAGACCCCCTGCATCCGGCCGCGCATCTCGTCGGGCGCGTAGGTCTGCAGGATGGTCTGGCGGTAGACCGCGCTGACGAGGTCGAACGCGCCGGCCAGGGCGAGCAGGGCCACAACGAGCCACAGCTGGCCCACCAGACCCGACAGGGCCACCGACGCGCCCCAGCCGACGATGGCGATGGTCAGGGCCCGCCCCTGCCGCCGGATCCGGCCGATCCACCCGCTGGAGAGCCCGGCGACGACCGCACCGATGGCGATGGCGGCGTACAGAGGTCCCACCTGGCCGCCGAAGCGCAGGTCGGCGACGGCCGGGAACAGGGAGCGGGGCATGGCCAAAACCATGGCGACGATGTCGACCGCGAAGCTCATGAGCAGCACCGGCTGGCGGGCGATGAACCGCAGCCCGTCGGCGACCGCGCGCATCGACGCCCGCTCGACCCGACCGTCCCCCTGGGGCGGCACGGGCGGCAGGCGCAGCACCGAGTACAGGGCGGCCGTGAACAGCAGGGCGTCGGCGCCGTAGGCGAGGGCGAAGCCGTTGGGGAGTACGACGAGCAGCCCCGCCAGCAGCGGTCCGACCACCTGCCCGACGTTGCCGACGGTGAAGCTCAGGGTGTTGGCGGCGGGGACGAGCTCGGTGTCGACGATGCGCGGGATGATCGCGCCACGGGCGGAGGAGGCCACCGCGAACGTCGCCGACTGCACGACGACCAGGCCGAGGATGAGCCCGACGTTGCCGACCCCGAGGAGGGTCTGCGCGAGCAGGGCGACGGTGACGGCCCAGGCGCCGAGCGACGACCAGAGGTAGAGCAGGCGCCGGTCGACCGCGTCGGCGATGGCGCCGCCGTAGAGCCCGAAGACGACGATGGGTACGAGGCCGGCCAGGCCGACGAAGCCCACGTAGAGCGTCGACCGGGTGAGGTCCCAGACCTGGACCGGCACCGCCACCTGGGTCAGCATCGAGCCGATGAACGACGCGCCCTGGCCGATCGTCAGCCGGCGGAACGCGGGGATGCGCAGCGGCCGGGTGTCGACGGCGTGCCGGCGCAGGAGTCCGCCCAGGCCGCCCAGACCCTGAGCGGGCTCCGCGGGGTTCTCGGCGAGCCCCGGGTCGAAGGCCTCCGACTCCGGTGGGTCGTCCACGCTCCGCGTCATCCGGGCCCCCTGTCGCTCACGCCGTCAGATGCTGGCACACGAACGACGACCGCTCCCCTGGCGAGAGGGGAACGGCCGTCGAGTCGGTGGGAGACGCTGACGCCAGAGGCGTCAGCGGGTCTCGCGGTGGTCCGTCTGCTTGCCGCAGTTGGGGCAGAACTTCTTGAGGTCCAACCGGTCGGGGTCGTTGCGACGGTTCTTCTTGGTGATGTAGTTGCGGTTCTTGCACTCCACGCACGCCATGGTGATCTTGGGGCGGACGTCCACACTCTTGCTGGCCACGGCTGACTACCTGCTCTCGATACTGCTGTCGATGCGCTGACGGGTCCTGCGGGCCTCTCGGCGCACACAGGCGACCGCTGAGTCTACCTGGGTGACCGGCATACCCCGAAATCCGGTAGCGGGAGCGGGGCTCGATCCCGCGACCTCACGATTATGAGTCGTGCGCTCTAACCAGCTGAGCTACCCCGCCCTGGTGGTCGCGACCGGCGGTGGATGCCACCGGCGCGGACCAGAGCCCCAATAGGGAATCGAACCCTAGACCTTTTCCTTACCATGGAAACGCTCTACCGACTGAGCTATTGGGGCGTTGTTGCGTCGGCGAGACTACACGGTGGCGGGACGCGTCGAGAAATCGGTCGGCCCCTCCTCGGGCCGCAGGTGCAGGGCCCCGTCGACGAAGCTGCTGACCTCGCCGAGCCGGGGCAGGAGCATGGCCTGGTAGGCGTGGTACACGTCCGGCTTGCCCTCCCACACCTGGCTCGACGGACGGCCCTGCGGGTCGAGCTCGTGGTGCCAGGAACCGCGGGTCTCGTCGACGAAGTAGGCGCGGGCGTGCTCGACCCAGCGGTCGTACCACTGACGGTAGGCCTGGGCGTCCTGCGGGCTCCCGGCCTCGTCCATGACGAGGGCCAGGGTCCAGGCGGTGGCGATGGCCTCGGTCGACGACCCAGTGCAGCCGGTCCTCGACGACGGGCCGGCCCTCGAAGTCGGTCGTGTAGACGAACCCCTCGGCGTGCTCGTCGGTGCGCTCCTGCCAGCCGTCCTCGACCCCGCGCGCGAAGAGGGCCCGGGCGTCCTCGAGCAGCCAGTCCTCGACGTCACTGGCGTCGGTGCCGGTGCGGCGTAGGGCGGTGCGGGCGTGGAGGGCGAGCCGGGCCCACTCCATGAGGTGGCCGATGGTGACGCCGTAGGGCCGGAAGCGGTCGCGCGGCTGGTCGCGGTTGTAGTCCAGGAGGGGGTGCCACTGCTCGTCGTAGTGCTCGGGCAGGCGGTAGCCCTCGCCGCGGGCGAAGTCGTGGACGACATGGCTGATGATCGACATCGCCCGCTGCAGGTGGATCTCGTCGCCGGTGACGTCGTGGGCGGCCAGCAGGGCCTCGACGGTGTGCATGTTGGCGTTGACACCCCGGTAGGGGTCGACGTGCTCGAAGGTGCGGTCGCAGACGTCGACGGCCAGACCGTCGGCGTCGCGCCAGAGGTACCGGTCGAAGACGGCGAGCGCGGCGTCGAGCAGGGGGCGGGCGTCATCGTGGCCGGCCGCGGCGGCGGAGGCGGTGGCGAGGACGACGAAGCCGTGCGCATACGCCGCCTTCGTGTCGTCCGACGGCTGGGAGGCGCCGTCGGAGCCGGTGGTGACCGCGGCGTACCAGCCGTCGTAGACCTCGTCGTGCAGGCGGGTGCGCAGGGCCTCGAGCCCGGCGGCGACCAAGGGCCGGCACGACGCGTCGCCGAGGATCTCGGCGAGGGCGAGGACGTGGATCATCCGGCAGCTGATCCAGAGCTCGACGGGGCGGTCGAGCAACGGGTGCCCGTCGTCGTCGAGCCACGCGAACCCGCCGTCTGGATGGGGGCTGCGCTGGGCGAACTCGACGAGCGACGTGGTCTGCGCGACGAGGAACTCGAGGTCGGCCTCGGACAGTCGCGTTGCCGGTGACGTGGCCCCGGGCTCCGTCGTGGACTCGGTCATAGGCAAGAACCTACCGGGCCGGCTTCTCCGCCAAAGGTCACCTTTGGACGTCGCGCCCAGTGCCAAAGGTGACCTTTGGCGGGGAAGGCCGGGGGCCGGGGGGGAGGTCAGGGTCAGGTGGGGTCGACGACGATGACGTGGAGGGAGCGGGGGCCGTGGACGCCTTCGACGCGGTCGAGCTCGATGTCGCTCGTGGCGCTCGGACCGCTCACCCAGGTCAGGGGGCGCAGGGGGTCGAGGGCGCGGACGGCGTCGGGGACGTCGGGGACGACCTGGTCGGCGCGCACGACGCAGACGTGCAGGTCGGGGACCAGGCTGAGGGCGCGGCGGCCCTGGCCGGCCGAGTGGTCGAGCACGATGGTTCCCGTCAGGGCGATCCCGAGGGCCGCCGTGGTGACGACCGCGTCGACGGCGTCGAGCTCGTATGCGTTGAGCGGCGGGTCGTCGTCGACCAGCTCGCGCCCGTCGAGGCCCGCCCGGACCTCCTCGGGCAGACCGGCCGGCACGACGACGCGGGCTGCGTCGCCGAGGCCGGTCCGTACCGCGGCGGCGAGGCCGGAGGGCGCACAGCGGACGACGACCGCGCGGTAGTCGGCCACCCGCTCGACGAACAGCTCCACGACGTCCGACGGCTCAGGCGGCTCGGCGTGTGAGGGTTCGGCGGGGTCGCCCGCCTGGAACCCCAGGTCGGCACCGGACGGTGCGCCGTCGTCGGCCGGGGCCTGGCGCAGCGCCGAGCGCACCCGGGCCAGCACGTCGTCACGGGCGCTCACGGCCGCTCCCCGGACGGCGGCTCGTTGCGGCCGCCGTCGGTCTTGACCCACCACGACCGGAACGACTCACGCGGGGGCGCCGGCAGGTCGCGGGCCCCCGTCCAGGCCGAGGCACCAGGCCCCGGTATGCGTCCGATCGCCACCCGTCCGCCCGGCAGGGTGCGCCGGCTGAGGGCGGTGACCACCCGGTTGGCGACCGAGCCGGCCTTGACGGCGTACCCCAGGCGGACGCCGCTGCCGAGAAGGAGGGCCGCCCCCTTGAACGCGAGGTCCTGGCCCTTGGGCAGGCCGTCGCGGTGGGCGTCGACGACCTTGGCCCGCAGGTGCACGAGCACGGTGGGGATGTCGATGCGGACGGGACACACCTCGTAGCACCGGCCGCAGAGCGACGACGCGTACGGCAGTGAGTCGACCTGCGCGTCGTGGCCGACCCCCTTCATCAGCGGGGTGAGGATGGCGCCGATCGGGCCGGGGTAGACCGAGCCGTACGCGTGGCCGCCGGTGCGCTCGTAGACCGGGCAGGCGTTGAGGCAGGCCGAGCACCGGATGCACCGCAGCGCCTGCCGGCCCACCTCGTCGGCGAGCACGTTGGTGCGCCCGTTGTCGAGCAGGACGACGTGCACCTCCTGCGGCCCGTCGCCGGGCGTGACCCCCGTCCACATCGACGTGTAGGGGTTCATCCGCTCCCCCGTGCTGGAGCGCGGCAGCACCTGGAGGAACACGTCGAGGTCCTCGAACCGCGGCACGAGCTTCTCGATGCCGACGACGCTGACGAGCACCTCGGGCAGCGTGAGGCACATCCGGCCGTTGCCCTCGGACTCGACGACGACGAGCGTGCCGGTCTCGGCGACAGCGAAGTTCGCCCCGGAGACGGCGACCTTGGCGCGCAGGAACTTCTCGCGCAGGTGCTGCCGGGCGGCGGCGGCCAGCTCGGCCGGCTCGTCGGTGAGGCCCTCCGGGGCGGGGCGACCGGCGCCCGCCATCCGGGTGCGGAAGATCTCGCGGATCTCGGCCCGGTTGCGGTGGATCGCCGGCACGAGGATGTGCGACGGCAGGTCGTCGCCGAGCTGCACTATGAGCTCGGCGAGGTCGGTCTCCCAGGCCGAGATCCCTTCTGCGGCAAGGGCTTCGTTGAGCTCGATCTCCTGCGTGGCCATCGACTTGACCTTGACGACCTCGTCGACGCCGTGGTCCTTCGCGATCCGGGCGACGATGGCGCACGCCTCGGCCGCGTCTCGGGCCCAGTGCACGGTCGCGCCGCGGGCGGTCAAGGACGCCTCAAGCGTCTCCAGATGCTCGTCGAGGTGAGCCAGCACGTCGTCCTTGATGTCGGCGGCCTTGACCCGCAACGCTTCCCAGTCGTCGAGCTCGCCGACGACGCGGCCGCGCTTGTCGCGGATCGTCGCCGTCGCGTGGGCGAGGTTGGCCCGCAGCTGTGGGTCGGCTAGGGCGAGGTGAGCAGCCTCGGGGAAGGGCGGCATACCGACGAAGGTGGCTCCCATCAGGCTCCCTCGGTCGATGCCAGCACTTCGGCGAGGTGCATGACCTTCATGCCCGCCTGCTCCCGCGACAGGATGCCGCCGATGTGCATGAGGCACGAGCTGTCGCTCGCCACGAGCACCTCGGCGCCGGTCTCACGGGCGTGCCGAACCTTGTCGAAGCCCATGGCCACCGACGTCTCGGCGTTCTTCACCGCGAAGGTGCCCCCGAACCCGCAACACTCTTCGGCGGCCGGCAGCGGGGTGAGCCGGATCCCCTTGACGTGCTTGAGAAGTCGCAGCGGCCGGTCACCCACCCCGAGCATCCGCAGCGAGTGACAGGTCGGGTGGTAGGTCACCCGGTGCGGGAACGAGGCCCCCACGTCCTCGACCCCGAGGACGTCGACGATGAACTCGGTCAGCTCGTACGCCCGGGGCGAGATCTCGGCCACGGCTCGCCGCAGGGCGGGGTCGCCGGACCGCCGGGCCACGAGGTCGTGCTGGTGACGGATCGCCCCGGCGCACGACCCCGAGGGGACGACGACCGCGTCGTAGCCGGCAAACGCCTCCGTGAACCCCCGGACCACGGGCACCGCCTCGTCGAGGTAGCCGGTGTTGACCATGGGCTGGCCGCAGCACGCCTGTGCCGCCGGGAACTCCACGTCGACGCCGAGCCGGCGCAGCAGCCGGACGACCGCCTGGCCCGTCTCGGGGAACAGGGCGTCGTTGATGCAGGTGAGCGCCAGCGCGACCTTCATGGCCGTGACCCTAGGGGACCATCCACGAGAGCACGGCGGTGGACTGGAGGAAGACCAGGACGCACATGAACGCGAGGAAGCCCAGCGACCAGCCCAGCACCTTGCGGAAGATGTCGCCCTCCTTGCCGGACATCCCCACCGCGGCCGCGGCGATGGCGAGGTTCTGCGGCGAGATCATCTTGCCGAGCACGCCGCCGGAGGAGTTGGCCGACGCCATCAGGAGCGGCGAGAGGCCGGTGGCGTTGGCGGCCTGCACCTGCAGCGCGCCGAACAGGCTGTTGGACGAGGTGTCCGAACCGGTCACCGCCACCCCGAGCCATCCGAGGATGGGGCTGAGGATGGCGAACAGGGCGCCTGACGCCGCGAGCCACTTGCCCAGGGTGGCCGTCTCACCCGAGGCGTTCATGACGTAGGCCAGCCCGAGCACGGCCATCACGGTGACGATCGCCGCCGCCAGCTGCCGGTAGGTCTCGCCGTAGGTGCGCAGGGCGCGGCCGGGACGGATCCCGATGACGGGGATGGTGATCAGGCCGGCGATGACCATGAGCGTGCCCGCTGCCGACAGCCAGCCCAGCTTGAAGGTGGGGATGGTCGACGGCTTCCCGTCGGCGCTCTGGAGGTCGAGCCCGGGCCACGTGAACGAGGGGTTGCCCCAGGGCGCGGTGAAGAAGTTCTTGATCCCGGGCAGCTGGGCGAGGACGAACAGCGCCACGATGATGAGGTACGGCGCGTAGGCGCGCAGCACGTCTGACCGGGTGTCGTGCGCGGACGCGTCACGGTCCGCGAGCTCCTCCCGCGTGCCGACCCCCGCGCCGATCGGGTGGTCCGAGCCACCGCCGGCTGTCGCGTGCGCGTGGGGCTGCGTCGCTCGCACACCCGCTTCGTCGACCTCGCCGTGCTCCTGCTCGACGTAGCGGCCGGCCGGCTGCCACACGCGCAGCAGCATGACGACGGAGAGTGCGCCGACGAGCGCCGCGACGATGTCGGTGAGCTGGGTCGAGACGAAGTTCGAGGTGACGTACTGCGCCAGGGCGAAGGCCACGCCGCACGTCAGCGTCGCCGGGAGGGTTTCGCGCACGCCCTTGCCGCGGTCGATGATGAAGACCAGGGCCATCGGGACGAAGACCCCGAGCAGGGGGGTCTGGCGGCCGACCATCGAGGCCAAGGAGTGCTCGGGCAGCCCGCTCACCGTGGCCAGCGTCGTGATCGGCACCGCGAGGGCCCCGAAGGCGACCGGGGCGGTGTTGGCGACGAGCGCGACGACCGCAGCCTTGAGCGGCCGGAACCCCAGCGCGATGAGCATGACGCTGGTGATGGCCACCGGCGTGCCGAACCCGGCGAGCGCCTCGAGCAGGGCCCCGAAGCAGAAGGCGATGATGACCGCCTGGATGCGCTGGTCGTCGCTGACCCGGGCGAACGAGCGTCGCAGCACGTCGAAGTGGCCGGTCACCACGGTCATGTTGTAGACCCAGATGGCGTTGATGACGATCCAGAGGATGGGGAAGAACCCGAACGCCGCCCCCTCGCTCGCGGCGAGCACGGCCTGCCCGACCGGCATGGCGTAGGCGACCACCGCGACGAGGATCGACACCACGAGCGAGATGAGCGCCGCCTTCCACGCGGTCATCCGCAGCCCCCCGAGGAGCACGAACAGGGCGACCAGGGGCAGCATCGCCACGAGCGCGGTGAGGAGGAGGGATCCTCCGACCGCGTCGAGCACGGGTCTGAACATGGGCTTACCTCTCGGTGGGCGTGGAGCGGGCCGCGGCGACGCCGAGGCTCGCGGGTGAGACCCCCCGGATCGAGGCGTCCAGCACCTCGACGGTGTGCGCGAGCGCCATCGGCCGGCCGGCCCGCTCCAGCGACGACGCGACCTGCATGAGGCAGCCCGGGTTGGCCGTCACGAGCAGCTCGGCCCCGGTCGCCGCCACGTTGGCGGCCTTGCGGTCCCCCAGCTCGCGGGCGGGCTCGGGGTTGAGGATGTTGTAGATCCCCGCCGACCCGCAGCACAGGTCGCCCTCGGCGATCTCGCGCAGCTCGAGCCCCGGTATGCCGCGCAGCAGCTGACGCGGCTGGCTCCGGATCCGCTGGGCGTGGCCGAGGTGGCAGGCGTCGTGGTAGGCGACCGTGACCTCGAGCGGGTGACGCTCGGCCACGGGGCCGACGTCCGCGAGGAACTCGGCGACGTCGCGGACCTTCGCCGACATCGCGGTCGCGCGTTCCGCCCAGCCGTCGGTGTCGTCGGAGAACAGATGCTGCCAGTCCTTCATCGCCGAGCCGCAGCCGGCGCTGTTGACGACGACCGCGTCGACGCCGGCCGCCTCGAGCTCCTCGATGAGCGCGCGGCCGAACCGCTTGGCCTCGTCCTCCCGGCCGTTGTGCGAGGAGAGCGCGCCGCAGCAGCCCTGGGACGCCGTGGCGATGACGTCGAAGCCCTCGGCACTGAGCACCCGCGCCGTCGCCGCGTTGACCCCGGGGAAGAACTCGCGCTGCACGCAGCCCAGCAGCATGGCGACCACGCCTCGGCGGGTGCCGCGGGCCGAGGTGCGTTCAGGCACCCGCTCGGCCTTGTCGAGCGCCGGCGCCAGCCCCTCCATCGCCGCCAGGGTGGGCGAGAGACGGTCGAGCGCCTTGGAGCGGCGCAGCAGCCCGGGCATACCGGTGCGCTGGTAGAGGCGGAGCGGGCCCCGGGCCAGGCGCAGCCGCTTCGGGTAGGGGAAGAGCGCGAAGATGGCCTCCCGCAACGCCTTCTGGGCCGGCGGCCGTTCGTGCCGGCGCTCGACCTGGGCCCGGGTGTCCTCGATGAGCCGGTCGTACTGCACCCCCGACGGGCAGGCGGTGACGCAGGCCATGCACCCGAGGCAGGCATCGAAGTGGCCGACCATCGAGTCGCTCATCGGCTCGCCGCGCAGGCCCTCGTTCATGAGGTAGATCCGGCCGCGGGGGCTGTCCATCTCCTCGCCCCACAGGACGTAGGTCGGGCACGCGGGCAGGCAGAAGCCGCAGTGCACGCAGTCGGCGACGAGCGCGGCCGACGGGGGCCGGTGGGCGTCGAATGCGCCGGGTCCCGGTGGGGTCGCCGGCTCGGCGGCCGTGGTGCCACTGGCCCCGGCGGGGGCGGCGACGGGCTCGCTACTCATGACTGCTCATCGGTCAGATGCCTCCCACGAAGCGGCCGGGTGCGAGCACCCGGGTTGGGTCGAACCGGTCCTTCACCCGGCGCATGAGGTCGAGACCTCGCACCGGCCCCCAGACGTCCAGAGCGGACTTGACCTCGGCCGGGGCGTCGAGCACCACGACGGCGCCACCGAAGGCGGGTGCGGCGGCCCGGAGCCGGTCCAGCGCCGGCCCGGCGTCGGCGGCGGGGCACGACGCGTACAAGGTGCCGACGGCCGCACTGCCGCGGACGTCGAGACCAGCGGCGGCGTCGAGCACGGCACCGAGCGACGCCACCTCGTGCGTGACCTTGAGCAGGACGTCGCCCGTCGGCTCGCTCCCCCACCAGCCGGGTGCGGCGTCGGACTCCTGCGCGCCCTCGCCGAGCAGCGCGCTGGCGCCCTGCGAGCGGGCCTCGACCCCCGGAGGTATGCCGTCGAGCCGCACCGAGAGCGCCCCCTCCCCCGCCGCGGGCCGGTCGAGCTCGACGGCTGTGGGGACGAGGTGGGAGTGGATGACCCGCTGCACGAGGTCGGCCGCGTGGGCGGAGGAGGTGACCGGCACGGTGACCCAGCGGGTGGCCTCCGGCAGCGGGTGCAACCGGACCGCGACCTGGGTGACCACCCCGAGGGTGCCGTAGGAGCCGCTGAGCAGCTTGCCGAGGTCGTAGCCGGCGACGTTCTTGACCACCTTGCCGCCGGACCGGGCCACGACGCCGTCGGCACGCACGATCGTCGAGCCGATGACGAGGTCGCGCACCGGGCCGTGGAGCAGGCGGGTCGGTCCGCTCGTGGCCGTGGCGACCAGGCCGCCCACCGTGCCGCCGCGCGGGGGGTCGACGGCCAGCCACTGGCCGGCCGAGGCGAGGTCGCCCTGAAGCACGTCGAGCCGCCGGCCGGCGCCGACGACGGCGATGAGGTCGCCGGCGGCGTGCTCGACGAGGGCGTCGAGCCGGCTGAGATCGAGCAGCACGTCGACCCGCTCCGGAGCGCCGCCCCACGCGAGCTTGGTGCCCGACCCGGTGGGCACGACGGCGAGCCGGTGCGCGTGCGCGACGCTCAGGACGCCGGCGACCGCGGACTCGTCGGCGGGCGCGACGACCCAGCGCGCCGGGACGCCGCCGACGTGGTCGGTGTCCGCGCCCTCGCGCACGTCGCCGCCGACCGCCTCCTCGAGGCGGGAGCGCACGTCGGAGTCGGTGACCGTCATCAGAAGAGGTCCGCCTTCCCGGCCTCGACGAGCGGGTGCGCGCCCCGGTTGCGGCCTGGCACCTCGCCGCACATCCGCGGGGTCGGGAAGATCTTGCCGGGGTTGGACAGGGCGTCCGGGTCGAAGGCGCAGCGGACGAGCTGCATGGTGTCGAGGTCGTCGGCGCCGAACATCTTCGGCATGTACTTGGCCTTGTCGGAGCCCACGCCGTGCTCCCCGGTGATCGAGCCACCGAACTCGATGCAGAGGTCGATGATCGCGCCCGAGACCTCCTCCGCCGCCTCCGCCTGTCCCTCGACGGCGTCGTCGAAGAGCACGAGCGGGTGGAGGTTGCCGTCGCCGGCGTGGAAGACGTTCGCGACGCGTACGCCCGACTCCTGCGACAGCGCCGAGATGCGGCGGAGGACCTCCGGCAGCGCCGTACGCGGGATGACGCCGTCCTGCACGATGTAGTCGGGGCTGATCCGGCCGACGGCCGCGAACGCCGACTTGCGACCCTTCCAGAAGAGGGCGCGCTCGACGTCGTCGGCGGCGATGCGGATCTCGAACGCCCCTGCGGCTGTGCAGAACTCGCTGATCTGACCGAACTGGTGCTCCACCTCGGAGGCGGGACCGTCGAGCTCGACGATGAGCACGGCGCCGGCCCCCGCGGGGTAGCCGCACTGGACCGCCGCCTCGGCCGCCTCAATGGCGAGGGCGTCCATCATCTCGATGGCCGCGGGGATGACCCCGGCTCCGATGACGGCGGAGACCGCCTGCCCCGCGGTGTCGGTGTCGGGGAACGCGGCCAGGAGGGTCTGGACCGCCTCGGGGGTGCGGGTCAGGCGTACCGTCACCTGCGTCGCGACCCCGAGCGTCCCCTCGGAGCCGACGATCGCGCCGAGGAGGTCGTAGCCCGGGAAGTCGACCGCCTTGCCGCCGATCTCGACGAGGTCGCCCTGAGGGGTGACCAGCTCGACGCCGGTGACGTGGCCCGTCGTGAAGCCGTACTTGAGGCAGTGGGCGCCGCCGGAGTTCTCGGCGAGGTTGCCGCCGATCGTGCAGACCTGCTGGCTGGAGGGGTCGGGGGCGTAGTAGTACCCGTCGGGCTGCGTCGCCCGGCTCAGCTGGAGGTTGATGACGCCGGGGTCGACGACTGCCCGCTGGTTGGCCCGGTCGATCTCGACGATCTCGCGCATCCGCGACATGACGACGAGCACGCCCTCGGCGTGGGGCAGGGCCCCGCCCGACAGCCCGGTGCCGGAGCCGCGGGCCACGAACGGCACGCCGTGGCGGGCGCAGGAGCGAACCACCGCCGCGACCTGCTCGGCGGTCTCGGCCAGCACGACGAGGGCCGGCACGACCTTGTACTGGGCCAGTCCGTCGCACTCGTAGGTGCGCAGGCGCTGGCGGTCGGTGATGACCGCGCCGTCCGGCAGGAGCGGAGCCACCTCGACGGCGACCTTCGCGGCGTTCCCGGAGATGTTCCCGGAGACGTTCCCGGAGACGTTCCCGGGGACAGGTGGTGCGTCCATGCCGTCCTCCTCGTACCGGGGAGACTACCCATGCGTACGCCCGTTCGCCGGTCGGGAGGGGACGACGCTCCTACCCTGGTCAGGGTGAGCGAACCGGCGCACCTGGGCAAGCACGTGACCTGGGCCGAGCTGTTCTTCGACCTGGTCTTCGTGCTCGGCATCATCCAGGTCTCGACCCTGCTCGGCCAGCACCACCAGTGGTGGGGTGTCGGCCGGGCGCTCGTGGTGCTCGTGCCGATCTACATCACCTGGGTCGCCATCACGCTCCAGACCAACCGCCTCGGTCAGGACCGCCCGACGGAGCGGCTAGGCATCTTCGGCGTCGGGCTGTGCGGCCTCGTGATGGCCATCTCGGTGCCACACGCGTACGGGGGCGCCGGACGGCTCTTCGTCATCGCCTTCGTGGCCGCCCGGCTGCTCATGACCTTCCGCTACCTGCCGAGCGCCGGCCCGGAGCTGCGCCGGCCGTTCGCGATGGCCATGGTGGTGAGCGGTCCCCTGTTCGTCGCGGGCGCCCTGCTCCAGGACACGGCGCGCGAGGTGGTGTGGGCGGTGGCCGCGCTCGTCGACCTGGCCGCCCCCCTCGCCACCCGGCGGGTGACCATCCCGCTGCGGTACGAGGGCGCCCACCTCAGCGAGCGGTTCGGGCTGCTCGTGCTGCTCGCCCTCGGGGAGTCGATCATCGACATCGGCCTGCCCATCGCCGAGCAGACCGACGCGGCGTCGGCGGCGCAGCTCGCCGGGGTGCTCGTGTCGTTCGCCGTGGTGGTCGGGCTGTGGTGGTGCTACTTCGACGCGGTCAACGCGGCCGTCCGCAGGCTGCTGCGTCAGGACCAGGACCGGTCCTACCTCTACCACGTCGTCTACGGGCATCTCGGCCTCGTCGCCGCGATCGTCACCGTGGCGGTCGGGTTCGCCAACATGGTGCTCCGGCCCGGCGAGCCGCTGACGCTCACGCACGCCTCGCTGCTCTACGGCGGGACGGTCGGCTTCCTGGCGTCGATCTCGTACATGCGGTGGACGGGCCTGCACCGGCTCCACGCCGGCCGGGTCGGGGCCGCCGCGCTCCTGCTGGTGCTGCTGCCCCTGGGCGCGGCGGTCCCGGCGATCGTGTCGGCGGCGGTCGTGGCCGTCGTCCTGACCGGCCTCAGCGTCGTCGAGTGGCTGTGGTGGGGAGGGCCTACGAGCCGGAGACCGCGCTGGCCAGCCGGCCGAGGGAGTCCTCGAGCTGCGCCTCGCTGACGAGCGGGAAGTGCACCTTCTGCAGCAGCTCCTTGTCGGTGACCTGTCCCCAGTCGTAGGTCAGCGTGACGTCGGTCGCGTCGGAGCCCTGCGGGGCGAGCTCCCAGACCCACTCCCATCCGGGCGGCTCGGTGCCGGCCGGGGCGGTCTTCCAGGCCACGAGGGAGTTCTTGGAGTAGCCGATGACGTGGTTGTCGGTCTGGTACTCGCCGCCCATGTGCGGGCCCTGCATGTTCATCGTGAACACCTGCCCGGTGGCGGTGATCCGGTCGGTGCGGTCGTCGGACACGATGAACCCCGATCCGTCGAGCTCCTTGTGCCGGGCGGGCAGGGTCAGCACGTCGAAGATCTCGGACGCCGAGGCGTCGATGCTGCGGGAGACGGTGATGCGCGTATCGGTCTGGTGATGTTCGGTGGCCATCGTTCGATCCTGTCTCCGGCGGCGAGCCGGCGCAAACCGAGGGCGGCCCGAAGGGGCCGGGCCGGTCACCGGGTCAGGGGTGGCCTCAGGGCAGAACCTGACCACGGGGCCCTGCGGGAACCGCGTAGATTGGCAACTCGTCTGCATGACGGGGGTATGCGTGAGCCTGCGTACCGGCATACCCCGCTCCAGCACCCATCGAGGGGAGACCAGCATGTCGGACCAGCAGTCGTCGGGGGTCGCCGCGGCGCCCGCAGCCGGGGCCGCAGCGGTGCAGCCGCTCGCCCCGCCGCCCAGCACGGCGTCCGTGCTCACCCTCGAGGCCCCGGCGCCGGTGCAGGCCGTCAGCGAGACCGCGGCTCCGAAGATGGCGCCCCAGGTGCCGGCTGCCGCGATCCCGGGCCTCGACGCCAAGGTCGACGGCTACCTCCAGGCCCTGCTCACCGCGCAGGCCAAGTCGCCGACCTTCGACGCCAAGGCCACGGACGTGCGCACCATGGGCGACGACGACATCCGCCGCGCGGCGGAGTCGAGCAACCGGCTGCTGCGCACTCCCGTCAAGGCGCTCAAGGAGGGCGGGCTCTCAGCGAGGGCCGGCAAGGTCGGCAAGACGCTGCTCGACCTGCGCCGCACCGTCGAGGACCTCGACCCCGGCGCAGGCCAAGGGCGCCAAGAAGGTGCTCGGGATGATCCCCTTCGGCGACAAGGTCACCGACTACTTCCGCAAGTACCAGTCGGCCCAGAGCCACCTCGACGGCATCCTGCACGCGCTGCGCGACGGCCAGGACGAGCTGCAGCAAGACAACGTCGCCCTCAACATGGAGAAGCAGAACCTCTGGGACTCCATGGGCCGGCTCAACCAGTACGTCTACATCGCCGAGCGGCTCGACGCCCGCCTCACCGCGCAGATCGCCACGCTGGAGGCCACCGACCCCGAGAAGGCGACCGCCCTCAAGCAGGACGTCCTGTTCTACGTGCGCCAGAAGCACCAGGACCTGCTGACCCAGCTGGCGGTGTCGATCCAGAACTACCTGGCCATCGACATCATCATCAAGAACAACATCGAGCTCATCAAGGGTGTCGACCGGGCCACGACGACGACGATCTCGGCCCTGCGCACCGCCGTCATCGTCGCGCAGGCCCTCGGCAACCAGAAGCTGGTCCTCGACCAGATCACGGCGCTCAACACGACGACGAGCAACCTCATCCAGGCCACGTCGGAGATGCTGCGCGACAACTCGGTCGAAGATCCAGGAGCAGGCGGCCTCGGCGACGATCGGGCTGCCCCAGCTGCAGGCGGCGTTCGCGAACATCTACCAGACCATGGACGCGATCGACACGTACAAGGTCCAGGCGCTCGACACGATGGCCGCAGACCATCGGCACTCTCGAGACCGAGGTGGCCAAGTCGCAGGCCTACCTCGAGCGCGTCAACCGTCAGAACCCGAAGGTCATGTCCGGGTCGCTCGACCTCGGCCGCTGACGCCCGACGCCCGGAGACAGTGACGCGATGGGCATCGGTGCGTGGTTCGGCTTCGGGACGGAGCCGCCCGCGCCCGAGCCCGAGCCCACCCAGCACGTGCCGACGAGCCAGGACCTCGCTCGACGCCGTCGACCGGGTGGAGCAGCTGGCCCGGGACGGCAAGGTGCCGGGGATGGTCCAGTCCCGGCTCGGGCGGGTCGCCCGCATCGTGCGCGACACGGTGCCTCGCCTCGACACCCTCGGGCCGGGCAGTGCGCAGGCGTACGACGTCATGGCGACGGCCACGAACTACCTCCCCGACGCCATCGGCGGCTACCTCCGGCTGCCCGCGCCAGTGGGCCGACACCCGTCCCGTCGACCGCGGCAAGACCTCGCTGATGGTGCTCATCGACCAGCTCGACCTGCTCGGCGCGACGATGGACAAGGTCTTCGACGCGGTATGCCGTGCGGACGCCCAGGCGCTCGTCGTGCACGGTCGGTTCCTCGAGGAGAAGTTCGGCGGGGCGGCCGGCGGGGGCGACCTGCGGCTCGGGTCGACACCCCTGCCGCCCATGCCGACGGCCAGCCCGACGACCGCGGCAGCCGACGGGGCCGGGCCGGGCGCCGGCGCGGTCAGCCCCTGACCCCGCCCGACGGACGGCGCGCCGGATGACCCCGCTGACGCAGGCCCTCGACGCCCTCGCCGCCGTCGCCCGCGACCTCGGGGTGGAGCCCCACGTCGCCCGCCGCGAAGGCGTGGCCCTGTCCGCGACCGTGCTCGAGCCGGCCACGGGGGCCGTCGCCCTCACCTGGGCCCAGGCGACCGGCTCCGACACCACCGGCGACCGGGCGGCGGCCAACGTCGCCTTCATCGACGCCGCCTCCCGGCGCGCCGCTGGCGGGCCGCGCCCACCGACGTCGTCAGCCACCTGCACGCTCACCGGGGCGCCGGCCGGCCGGTACGCCGATGCGCTCGTCTCGGTGCTGTCAGGCCACCGCGGCCCTGGGCTCGGGCAACGCCCGGGTCGCCGACAACGTCGTCGCCGGGCCGCCGCCTCGCAGCGGGCCGGTGCCACCCCGGTGCCGGCTCCCCTGGCGTACGACCCCGACCTCAGCCCGGTCGCCGACCCCCGCATCCAGGAGTCGCTGCGGCTGCTGCAGTCCCTCGGCGTCCGGCCCGTTCGGCGCGGACGCCCTGGACCCCGCCCGCCCGGGGGCCGGGCCGCCGCCGTTCCCCACGCCGTGCCGACCGGGCCGACCGACGTCGGGGCAGCCGGGCGCCACCGCACCGGCGACGCCGCCCCGGCCGGCGACCGCCGACGCACACCGGCCGCACCCGCGGCCGAGCCCGCGGAGGTGCCCGAGCCCGAGAAGTCCGTCGAGGAGCTGCTCGCCGACCTCGACGCGATCATCGGCCTGAGCCGGCGTCAAGCGCGAGGTGCACCAGCAGGTCGCCATGCTCAAGGTCGAGAAGAAGCGCGCCGGACGCCGGCATGCGCAACCCCGACGTCACCCGCCACCTCGTCTTCATCGGCAACCCCGGCACGGGCAAGACGACGGTGGCCCGGATGGTGTCGGGGCATCTACCAGGCCCTCGGGCTGCTCACGAAGGGCCACCTCGTCGAGGTCGACCGCTCGAGCTCGTCGCGGGCTACCTCGGGCAGACCGCCATGAAGACGGCCGAGGTGTGCGCGAACGCCGACGGGGGGGTGCTCTTCATCGACGAGGCCTACTCGCTCGGCGGCGACCAGTACGGCTCGGAGGCCATCAACACCCTGGTCAAGGAGATGGAGGACCACCGCGACCGACCTCGTCGTCATCGTCGCCGGCTACCCCGAGCCGATGGTCGCGTTCCTCGCGCCAGAACCCCGGGCTGGCCAGCCGGTTCCGCACGACGATCGAGTTCGACGACTACACCGACGACGAGCTCGTCGCCATCCTGCGCAAGCTCGCGCGGCCGCCGACTACGACGTCACCCGCGAGGCCGAGCTGCACGTTCCGCGAGCATCCTGGCCGGGACGGCGCGCAGGATGCGCCTTCGGCAACGGCCGCTTCGCGCGCAACCTGCTCGAGGAGGCGATCGGTCGGCACGCCTGGCGGCTCCAGGACGTCGAGGACCCCACGGTGCCGCAGCTGCGCGAGCTGCTCGGCGAGGACTTCCGCTCCCTGGCGGGGGAACCCGAGGGTGGGGCACGTTCGTCGGATGGTGACCCGTCGTCGTCAGCGGGGTCCGACCCCACGGGAGGCGCGTCATGAGCAGGGCCACCGCCACGCCGACGGCGTCGGGCGCACCGGGGTCGGTGACGACGCCGGGCGGGGCTCCCGCGGGGGGGCCCTCCGTCGCCGGAGCGCAGGCCGCGCCGGTCGCGGCGGGGTCCGCCTCCCGCCGGCGCGCGGCCCTCCTGGCCCGCACCGCCCTGGAGGGCACACCCGGCCGGATGCGGCTGCTCGGGTTCGTCGCCGCCCTCGCCGCCGCCGTGTTCGGGATCATCGGCGCCACGTCGCTCTGGTCGGCCGCGGAGCGCTCGACCGGGCCAACCTCAACACGCAGCAGGTCGTGCGGGTCCAGGGCATCTACGCCGACCTCGTGCGCGCCGACGCCGACGCGACGAACGCGTTCCTCGTGGGCGGGCCGAGGACAGCGCCCAGCGCGCCGACTACGACGCGGCGCTGGCGCGGGTGGCGAGCGGCATCACCGACGCCGCACGGGCGCAGCCGGCCGACAGCGACGCCCTCGGCACCCTCAACACCAAGGTGCAGACGTAGCGTCGACCGTCGAGCAGGCGCGGGTCTACAACCGCCAGGGCCAGCCCGTCGGCGCGCAGTACCTCAACCAGGCGAGCGCCGGCCTGCGCACCGACGTGCTGCCCGTGGTCGACGCCCTGTCGACAGCCAACAGCAAGCGGGCCACGACCGAGTTCGCGGCGAGCAGCACCCGGCCGGCGCTGTTCCTCGCCGGCGCGGCTCGCCCTCCTCGTGCTCGTCGGCATCATGGTGTGGCTCGCCCGCCGCACCCACCGCTACCTCAACATGTCGATCGGCCTCGGCGCCCTGCTCGCTCCTGCTCGCCATGGGTCTCGGCGCGGTCACCCTGGGTGGGGTCGGCAGCCAGGTCACGACGGTGCGCGACTCGGACTACCGCTACACCGTCGCCGTCGCGTCGGCGCGCACGGCGGCGTACGACGCCAAGTCCAACGAGAGCCTGACCCTCATCTCCCGCGGCTCCGGGGCGCGTTCGAGACGACGTGGACGACGCAGGCGCCGACCGCGGTGAGCGCCCTCGCCGCCGTGCCCGATGCGGCAGCAGACCTCGGCGCGCAAGTGGCAGACCTACGGTCTCGACCCAGGCACAAGGCGATCCGGGCACTGGACGATGCCGGCCAGTGGGACCAGGCGGTCGCAGCTGCGACGACGACCGCCGCCGGCTCCGCCAACGCGGCGTTCACGCGCCTTCGACGACCGCCTCCGCCAGCCGCCTTGAAGACGCGCGGCGCCCAGACCTCGGCCGCGCTCACCGCACCGATCGCCTTGGTCACCGTGCTCGGCTGGGCGCTGCTCCTCGCTCTGCCTCGGCGCCGCGCTGCTCGCCCTGCGCGGCATCGCACAACGGCTGGAGGAGTACCGATGAGCCGCCGGGCCGGCCTCGCCCCGCCGTCGCAGCTCGCGTGGCGCACTCCTGCTGTCCGCCTGCGGGTGCCGCGGCCTACGACGCGACGAAGGTCCCCACGCCGAGTGCGAGCAGCACGCCGTCCGGCTCGGGGGCCGCGACGACGCGCGCCGGCGTGCACGAACGCCCTCAGTCCTACGACCCGCTCCCGGTCACCGGGGCCGCGGCCGACGCGGCCGTCGCGGGCATCAAGGCGAGCGGGCTACCTCCGGGTCGGGCGTCTCCGCCGACTCCCTGCTGCTCGGCTCGCGCAACCCGCTCACCGGCCAGATCGAGGGCTTCGACATCGACGTGGTCCACGCCATCGCCAAGGCGATCTTCGGCGACGAGGACAAGGTCGAGCTCGTCGTCATCCAGTCCGGCGACCGGATCCCCGCGCTGACCCGCCCGGACCGAAGCCGGTCGACATCGTCGTGCGCAACATGACGATGAACTGCGACCGCTGGAAGCAGATCGCCTTCTCCGCGGAGTACTACCAGTCGGGCCTGAAGATCCTCGTGCGCAAGGGCCCCGACGTCACCAGCCTCGCCGGCGCTGGCCGGCAAGAAGGTCTGCGCGCCCGACGCGCACGTCGACCATGGACGTCGTCCAGAGACCGCCGGCGTCAGGCGGTCGGCGCGGCGACGCATACCGGGTGCCTCGTGCTCTTCCAGAGGGCAAGGTCGACGCCATCGCCGGCGACGACACCGTCCTCGCGGGCTCGCCGCCCAGGACCCGTACGCGTCGGTGCCGAAGATCGCGGCGCTCACCTCCGAGCCCTACGGCGTCGGCATCAGGAAGGACCGGGTCGACCTCGTCCGCTACGTCAACACGGTCCTCGACGCCTACGAGGCCGACGGCCGCTGGAAGGCCTCCTACGACAACTGGTTCGCTAAGGACCTCGGCGAGGCGCCGCAGCCCCCGACGCCCGTCTACGGCCGGGCGGCGTGAGCGCGATGTCCCTCGAGCTGTCCTCCCCCACCCCCCCGGCCACCGGCGCGGCGCCCGAGGCGCCCGGCCGGCTCGGCTCGACCCTCACCCCGCAGGAGGCGTTCGGCTACCTGCGCGACCTCGGCGTGTGGCGCGACAGGCGCAGCACGAGCTCGACGCCCTCGACTCCGCGGCGCTCGCCTCCAGCGACCGCGACGCGTTCAGCCGCGACATGCTCGTCTCGATGGCGCTGTGGAAGGCGATCTCCGACCGCTACGACCTGCTCGAGGTCGACCTTCGACAACGGCCGGGTCGGCGCCAGGAGGCCGAGCGGATCTCCGCCCTGGTCTGGGGCCGCCTCGACGTCGCGCCGGGCTCGGCCGCGGGCGCGATCGCGCCGTCGGTCCGGGCGCGCTCGCGCTCTCGCTGCCGGAGGCCTGCCGCCTCTCCGACGCGATGACCTCCTCGCTGCGCGCCCGGCTCTCGCTCGAGCCCTCCGGCGCCGAGGTCGGCACCCGGCTCAAGGACGTCCGCGAGACGGTCGAGCGCATCCGCGACCAGGTCGGGACTCGTACCCCCGTCGGCGCCCAGCGCGACGCCGCCCGCACCTGCTGCATCCGCCTCGACCAGCGGCTCGCCGACGTCACCGAGCGCGCCAAGCGCGGCGCCGACGTCGGCGGCCTGCTCGCGCCGCTGGAGTACGACGCCTCCAGCGCCGAGCGCGACCTCATCGTCGGCGCCGGCCAGCGGCTCGACGCCGCGCGCGACGCCGCCCGCGGGCCCGAGCTGCGCACCGAGCTCGCCGCCCGCGGGGCGGCCATCCGCCTGCTGGAGGACCAGTGCGTCGCCGCCGTGACCCCCGCGCCGCGACCCTGGCCATCCCCGACGTCACCGCGCTCGGCGAGGTCCCCACCGGCATCCGTGCGCGTCGACCGCTACCTCGAGCGGCTCGACGCCGTGTCGCGAGCGCTGACCGCCGCCCAGACCGCCTACGCCGAGGCGCTGGCCGAGCGCGACGAGGTCCTCGGGCTGGCCGGCGCCTTCGGCGCAGGCCCGCGCCGACCGGCGCCCTCGGGCCCGACCTCGACGACCTGGCCGCCCGGCTCGACGCGACCTTCGCCGCGACCCCCACCGACATGCGCCGGGCCCGCGCGCTCATCGCCGCCTACCAGGCCTACCTCCGGTCGGCCCCGACGCCGACCCGCGGAGCGCACGCGATGAGCCCCACGACCACGCGCCCGCCTGCACGCAGCCGGGCTGCAGGGGCAGATCCTCGACGGCTACTGCGACGTCTGCGGCATGCCCGGGGACCCGGCCGCGGTGGCCCCTCCGGCTCCGCCGGGCCCTCGGTGGAGGGCGACGACGACGACGGGTGCGGCCTGCCGCCGCCCGCCAGCAGCAGATCACCTCTCGGTGCCGAACGGCACCCCCTGCCAGCAGCCCGGCTGCCGCGGCCACCTCCTCGACGGCTACTGCGACGTGTGCGGGGCCTCGGGCGAGTCGCGCGAGCCGCGACCTCGGCCGCGGTCCCCGCCGGCGTGGCCAGCTCGCTCCACCGTGTCGCGCGCGAGCAACCGGCTCGCCTCGACCGCCCTCGGCTCGGCCCGCGCCGGGCACGGCAGCAAGGCCACGCGGCGGGTCGGCACCGGCTCGCAGCGGCTGCGCAGCGCGCGGCTCGGCGCCGGGCTGACGACCATCCCCCCGATGCCCGGCCATCGACGCCGGCACGGCGGTGATGAAGGACCCGGTCGTCCCCGAGGACAAGCGCTTCTGCTCCAACTGCGGCAGCCCGGTCGGGCGCGGCCACGACGGCCGCCCGGGCCGCACCACCGGGTTCTGCCCCAAGTGCCGCCAGGCGTTCTCCTTCGACCCCAAGCTCCAGCCGGGCGACCTCGTGGCCGGGCAGTACGAGGTCGCCGGCTGCCTCGCCCACGGCGGGCTCGGCTGGGTCTACCTCGCCCGCGACCGCAACGTCTCCGACCGCTGGGTCGTGCTCAAGGGCCTGCTCAACTCCGGCGACCCGGACGCGCTTGCGGCGGCGATCGCCGAGCAGCGGTTCCTCGCCCAGGTCTCGCACCCGCACATCGTCGAGATCTACAACTTCGTCACCCACGACGACGCCGGCTACATCGTCATGGAGTACGTCGGCGGCACGTCGCTGAAGTCGCTGCTCAAGCAGCGGATGCGCCGGTCGGGCCGCTACGACCCCATCCCCGCCGACCAGGCGCTCGCGTACATCGTCGAGATCCTGCCCGCCTTCCAGTACCTGCACGACCTCGGCCTCGTGTACTGCGACTTCAAGCCCGACAACCTCATCCAGGTCGGCGACATGGTCAAGCTCATCGACCTCGGTGGCGTGCGCCGGATCGACGACGACGACTCGGCGATCTTCGGCACCTTGGGCTACCAGGCGCCGGAGGTCGCCGAGCAGGGCACGACGGTCGCCTCCGACATCTACACGATCGGGCGCACGCTCGTCGTGCTCATGACCGAGTTCCGCGGCTACCAGTCGACCTACGTCGACTCCCTGCCCCCGGTCGAGACGACGCCCCTGTTCCAGCGGTACGACTCGCTCTACCGGCTGCTCCTCAAGGCCTGCGCGGCGTCGCCGGACGACCGGTTCGCCTCGGCCGACGAGCTGCGGGTGCAGATGCTCGGCGTGCTGCGGGAGGTCGTCGCGACCGACCAGCGGCAGTCCCGCGCCGTGGGGTCGGCGACCTCGCTGCTCTTCGAGGAGCCCGCCATCGAGACCGACGTGCTCGACTGGCGCACGCTGCCCGCGCTGCGTGTCGACCCCTCCGACCCGCAGGCCAGCTGGCTGCACGGGCTGTCGCGGGGCACGCCGCAGGAGCGCCTGACCGCCCTCCAGCAGGCTCCCGGCCTCAGCCCCGAGGTCCATCTCGCCACCTGCCGCGCCGCCCTCGCCGCCGGGCAGCCCGAGCTGGTCGAGTCGGCCGCCAACGCGATGCTGCGCGTCGACCCGTGGGAGTGGCGGGCGGTGTGGATGCAGGGCCTGGCCGCTCTCCAGCAGGGCGACCCCCGCCTCGCGCAGGGCGCGTTCAACGCCGTCTACGGCCAGGTCCCCGGCGAGCTGGCCCCCAAGCTCGCCCTCGCCTGTGCGTGCGAGGCCAGCAGCGAGCTCGACATCGCCGAGAGCCTGTATGCCGCGTGCGCCCGCACCGACGCCAACTTCACGCCCTCCGCGGCGTTCGGGATGGCCCGGGTGCGCGCCAAGCGCGAGGACGTGACGGGAGCCGTGCAAGCCCTCGACCTCGTGCCGGCCACGTCGAGGGCGTACTCCCTGGCCCGCCAGATCCGCGCCGAGATCCTCACCGGCTCCGGATCCGGGGTGCTGGCCCTGTCGCAGGCGTGGTCGAGCGTCGACCAGGTGCTCATGGACCCTCGCGAGCGCGCCGGGCTCGACGTGCGGATCTACGGCAAGGCGCTCGACGAGGTGGGGCGGCGCGGCGACCAGCCGGCCCTGAACGTGGGGACGTTCCCGGCTACGGGGCGCGGGATGCGCGAGGCCCTCGAGGGCGCCCTGCGCCGGCTGGCCCGGCTGACCACCGACCGCCGCGAGCGCGTCGAGCTCGTCGACCGCGCCAACGACGTGCGGCCCTGGACGCTGCGATGACCGCCGCCAACCCCGCGCCGAGCCCCGCGCCCGTCGCCGGTGCGACCTGTCCCCGCTGCGGGGCGGAGCGGATCGCCGGTGCGGCGTTCTGCGAGGCCTGCGCCTTCGCGTTCACCGAGCCGGTCGCCGGCCCGGTCGACCCCGGGGTGACCGCCCCCGGGGACGAGTCGCCCCTCGACGTCGGCTGGACCGGCCCGGTGGTGCCGGAGGGCCGGCCGACCTCCGTCCAGTCGGTACCCGGCGCGAACGCTGGTGCGGGCGCTCAGGCGGACGAGGCTCCGGTCTGCCGCGAGTGCGGCCAGGGCCGCTACGAGGACGGCTACTGCGACCAGTGCGGGGCCAAGCAGCCCGACCCGCGCGACCACTTCGCGGAGGCGCCGGCGCCGTGGGTGGCCGGGGTGTGCGACATCGGCCGCCGGCACCGGCGCAACGAGGACGCCATGGCCCTGCACGCCGACGCCGGGCCGCTGTCGTTCGCGGCCCTCGTCGTGTGCGACGGCGTCTCCAACTCCACCGACAGCCACGTCGCCAGCCTGGCGGCGTCGCGCGCGGCCCGCGACGTGCTCGCCGAGCCGATGCCCCGCGGCGTGGGCACGCGGTCGGCGCTGGTCGCCGGGGCCCAGCGCCGGCTCGACGAGGCCGTCCAGGCGGCCCAGCGCGCCGTCGTCGAGACGACCGCCGCCGCCGGCGAGGCCGCCGTCGACAGCCCGCCGTCGTGCACCTTCGTCGCTGCCGTGGTCGTCGACGGCACCGCCGTCGCCGGCAACGTCGGTGACAGCCGCGCCTACTGGCTGCCCGACGCGCTCGACAGCGCCGCGCGTCAGCTCGGCGAGGACGACTCGTTCGCCGCCGCCCAGATCAGCGCGGGCGTGCCGCGCGAGGAGGCCGAGACCAGCGCCGGGGCCCACGCGATCACCCGGTGGCTGGGCGTCGACGCGCCCGAGGACCTCACGCCCCACACGAGCGACCTCGACCTCGCCGAGGACGGCTGGTTCATGGTGTGCAGCGACGGCCTCTGGAACTACTGGTCGGAGGCCGAGGACCTACGTGCCCTCGTGCACGCCGCCGTCGCCGCGCTCGGGTCGGCGGGCCACCACCCGCCCACGCTGGCGCAGGCCCTCACCGACCGCGCCAACGCCGCGGGGGGAGCCGACAACATCACGGTCGCCCTCGTCCGCGTCGGCGCGGTGACCGAGGCCCCGGCGCCCACCACCCCGAAGCCCCCGACACCAGCGCCCACCCCACCGGAGCCCACGACACCGGAGCCCACGACACCGGAGCCCACGACACCGGCGCCCCCGCATACCGATGCCTCTCCCGACACGAAGGACGTGCCCTGATGGCCCAGTTCACCGCCGAGGTCTTCCAGAACGAGTTCCTGCCCGACGGCGGCACCGACGTGCACGCCATCGTGCGGGTGACCTGTCGGGGCGCCGGCCAGGCCGGGCAGACGGGCACGGCCGACGCCGCCGAGATCATCATCGTCGACACGTCGGGCTCGATGGGCGAGCAGGGCATCCAGCAGGGGCGCTACGCCGCGACCGCCGCGCTCAACGAGATCACCGACGGCACCTGGTTCGCCGTCATCGCCGGCAACCACGTGGGCAACCTCGTCTTCCCCTACCCCGGCGGGCCGACGCAGATGGTGCGGATGGACCCGTCGACCCGGCAGGCCGCCATCGCGTCGATGCAGATGTTCCGGGCCGACGGCGGCACGGCCATGGGCACGTGGCTGACCAAGGCGCGCGAGGTGTTCGCCACCGTGCCGCAGGCGACGCAGCGGCACGCGATCCTGCTCACCGACGGGGCCAACGAGCACGAGACGCCCGACCAGCTGACCCGGGCGATCCACGACGCGACCGGCTCGTTCCAGTGCGACTGCCGCGGGCTGGGCGACCGCTGGCAGGTCGACGAGGTGCGCCGCATCGCCTCGGCGCTGCTCGGCACCGTCGACCTCATCCCCGCACCGCAGGCGATGGCGGCCGAGTTCCAGAGCCTGGTCCGCAAGTCCATGGCCCGCGGCGTCGCCAACGTCGACGTGCGGGTGTGGGCGCCCCAGGGCGCGCAGACCCTCTTCGTCAAGCAGGTGGCGCCCACCCTGGAGGACCTCACCTCGCGGCGCACCCAGGTCAACCCGCTCACCGCCGGCTACCCCACCGGCGCGTGGGCCGACGAGAGCCGCGACTACCACGTGGCCGTCCGCCTGTCGGCCAAGTCCGTGGGCCAGGAGCAGCTCGCCGCCCGCGTGCAGGTGGCGCTCGGCCCCGAGGTGCAGACCCAGGCCCTGGTCAAGGCGACGTGGAGCGCCGACGAGGCGCTGACGACCCGGATCGACGACCAGGTCGCGCGCTACACGGGCAAGGCCGAGCTGGCCCAGATGATCCAGGACGGCCTGGCGGCCAAGGCGGCCGGCAACGACGCCGACGCGACGTCGAAGCTCGGCCGGGCGGTGCAGATCGCCAACGAGGCCGGCGACCAGGAGATGACCTCGCGGCTGCGCAAGGTCGTCGAGATCGACAACGCCGAGACGGGCACGGTGCGGCTGAAGAAGGGCGTCGAGAAGCTCGACGAGATGGCCCTCGACACCGCGTCGACCAAGACCACCCGCGTCCGCAAGTGAGGGCGCACGGCCGACCCCTGACCGTGCTGGCCAGCGGGGGGCGACCCCGGCATGGCAAGGTGACGGCATGAGCGCGACCTGCCCCAACGGCCACCGGTCGGAGGCCGACGACTTCTGCGACACGTGCGGGGCCAAGATCGACCTCGACCACCAGCCGGAGGCGCCGGCCGAGGCCGCGCCGGCCGCCGCGGAGTCGTCCTCGGGGCCCGACACCGCACCCGACCAGCAGGTCTGCCCGAACTGCTCCACGCCCAACACCCCCGACGCGCTGTTCTGCGAGGCGTGCGGCTACGACTTCACCACGGGCGCCCTGCCCCGGGGCGCCACGCCCCGCCCGGCAGAAGGCAGCTCGGCCGCCCCCGAGGAGCCGGCCCCGGGGTCGATCGCGCCGGCGATCACCCTCGAGTGGGTGGCCGAGGTCTGGGTCGACCCCGACTGGTACGCCGTGCAGGAGGCCGAGGAGCCGATGCCGTCACCGGGCCTACCGGTCGTCGTCGGCCTCACCACGCGCAGCCTCCTGGTCGGCCGGGTCTCCCCCAGCCGCAACATCCACCCCGACATCGACTGCACCTCCGACACCGGGGTGAGCCGTCGGCACGCGCAGCTGACCACTGACGGGCAGCGCTGGTTCGTGGAGGACCTCGGCTCGTCCAACGGCACGTTCGTCGGACCCGCGTCCGGCCCCCTGCCGGACCAGCCGATCCCCGTCGGTCCGCGCACCGAGCTCGACGCCGACGACCGGGTCTACGTCGGGGCGTGGACCCGCATCGTCGTCCGCGCGGCCACCGACGACGAGCGCGCGGCCCCGCAGTCCTGACGGGCCCCCTTCACCACAGCTCCTGACCGCTCGCCCGGACGTATGCGCGGAGCCCGCGTCACGTCGTTGTGTCGAGGGCTCCACGCATACGGGCTGAGCGCGCCGCGCAACCGCGGCGCGCCGGGCTGCTCACCCGAGTCGGGTGACGACCACTCCCCCGGCCTCGGGCACGTCGCGCAGCAGAGTGCCCAGCAGGTCGTCGGCGTCGGCCGCCAGCAGCCGTCCCGGCTTGTCGTGCAGGAGCCGGACCATCCGCTCCGGTGCGGCCTCGTAGGCCGACACCGAGAGCACGAGCAGCCGGTCGCCGGGAGCCATGACGCTCATCCCCGGCGTCCCCGGCGTCTCCGGCACCATGAGGGTGCGCTGCGGGCTGACGAGCAGCGCCGGCGGCGCCCACGACGTGCGCACCTGGATCGAGCCGTCGGCCCGGCCCCAGACCAGGCACGACGACCCCCCGAGCGTCATCGGGAGGTCGGAGGCCACCGGGGCGCCGGAGGCGGTGAGGACCGAGTCCGTCACGACGACGCACACGCGTTCGGTGCCCGGCACCACCCGCGCGGCCAGGCGCCGGCCCTCGTGCACGGCGATGTCGAACCCGGCGCCGACGATGTGCCGGGGACCCTGCTCGTGGGCGATCCTGCTGGGGACGATCGTGGTCATGGCGGTCACCTCTCGATCTCGAAGACGGACGCCAGCCCGGTGCGGGTGAGCACCTCACGGGTGCGGTCCGAGGGCGCCGAGAGGACGACCCGGATGCGGCGGGCATGGCAGCTGCGCTTGACCCCGAGCAGGGTCGCCACGCAGGCGGAGGACAGGCGGTCGACACCGGAGACGTCGATGACGAGCGTGTCGGTGCCGCCCCCCAGCAGGCCCGGCAGCCGTCGGCGCAGGTCCTCGGGCAGGGCGGCGGGGGGCGCGGAGCCCAGAGCGACGCGGACGGTCCGGTCGGCTCGGCCGAGGAGGCTGGGACCGGTCATGGGTCGCCTCCTGTGCTGGGCTGGTCGCTGGGGGTGGTTTCCCGCGGTCGGCGGGAGGTTGGCCCACGGGGGCGACGGTGCGCCCGCCGTGGTGCACCCACCCTGCCCCGTGGACGGTGTTGAACTGGTAGGCGTTTGTTTGCAGTCTCGTGACGAGCTGCCGACGTCCCGGCACGGGCACCGGCAACCCGGCGGACGCCCCCAGGAGACGCTGGCAGGATGTCACTCGTGTCACTCACACTCCTGGTCCTGGAGGACGACGACGGCATCCGCGCCGCCCTGGGCCTGGCCATGGAGGACGAGGGCTACGAGGTGATCTCCGCGGCCAGCGCGGAGGCGGCACTCGAGCTGGTGGCCCGCACCCCGCCCGACCTCATGCTCGTCGACCTCATGCTCGGCGGTATGGACGGCTTCAGCTTCATCCGCGAGGTGCGGCCGACCAGCCAGGCCCCGATCATCGTGCTCAGCGCCAAGACCGACACCCACGACATCGTCGCTGCGCTCGAGGCCGGCGCCGACGACTACGTCACGAAGCCCTTCCAGGTCAAGGAGATCGGCGCCCGGCTGCGGGCATTGCGACGGCGCGCCGGTGTCGTCGTCGGTGGCGGTACGCCCGCCGACCAGTCCGCGCTCGTGCTCGACTCCACCCGTGGCCCGCTCGTGCTCGACGTCAACGCGGGTGTGGTCCGCCGGGGCGCGGAGGAGGTGCACCTGACGCTGACCGAGTTCCGGCTCCTGTGCGAGCTCGCCTCGCCTCCGGGCCGGGTGCTCAGCCGCCGGGCCCTCCTGGAGCGGGTGTGGGACCGCGGCTACTTCGGCGACGAGCGTATCGTCGACGTGCACGTGCGCCGCCTCCGCACGAAGGTCGAGGTCAACCCCAACGCGCCGCAGCTGGTGGTGACGGTGCGCGGCCAGGGCTACCGGCTGGACCTGCAGTGACGACCCCGCCATGAGGCCACGGCTGAGGGGGCGGCTGAAGGCACTGCTGAGGGGGCGCTACCCGCGCCCGGTCAGCGGGCCCTGGTCGCGGTGGGGCCTGCGCGACACGGTCACGGCGGGGTTCGCCCTCGGCGCGCTCATCGTCTCGGCCCTGCTCGCCGTCGGCACCTACCTCACCGCCCGGCACTACCTCATGGACCAGCGGCAGGCGACCGCGCTGCGCCAGTCGTACGCCGACGCCTCCTTCGTGCTCGACGGGCTGCTCGCCCGCGACGCCCGCGTGCCCGACGTGCTGGGCACCGTCAACGCCCCGGCCGACTCCGAGCTCGTCGTGCACAAGGACGACCGGTGGTACTCCAGCGCCCTCGCGCGGGGGCCCCAGGCGATCCCGGAGGCGGTGCGCGACGGGGTGACCTCGGGGTCGGTGACCTTCGGCTGGGGCACCACCGAGGACACCCCTGCGCTCGTCGTGGGCGTGCCCCTACGGGCCGCCGACGCGGAGTTCTACGAGATCGTGCAGACGGCCGAGCTGCGCTCGACGCTGGGCACCCTCGCCATCGTGCTCACCTCGTTCGCGGTGCTGGCCACCCTCGCCGGGGCCATGTTCGGCCGGCTCGCGCTGCGCCGGCTCATGGCCCCCCTCGACGTCGTCGCCACGGCGGCCGCGCAGATCGGCGCCGGTGGCCTCCAGACCCGGCTGCCGCCGACCGACGACCCCGACCTCGCGACCATCGTCGGGTCGTTCAACAGCATGGTCGAGGCGCTCGACGAGCGGATCCAGCGCGACGCCCGGTTCGCGGCCGACCTCGGCCACGAGCTGCGGTCGCCGCTGACGACGCTGGTCGCGAGCATGCAGGTGATCCAGGGGCGCCGCGACGAGCTGCCACCCCGCACCCAGCGCGCCGTCGACCTCGTCTCGGTCGAGCTGGACCGGTTCCAGCAGACCCTGGAGGACCTGCTGGAGCTCGGGCGCCTCGACGCCGGCGTGCGGGGCCAGGTGCTCACCGAGGTCGACGCGGCCGAGCTGGCGCGCCAGTCCCTGGAGCAGAGCCACCGCGACCCCGGGCTGCTCCAGGTGCCGGGCGAGAGTCGGGGCCCGGCCGCCGACCTCACGGTGCGCGTCGACAAGCAGCAGCTCGGCCGGGCCCTGGTCAACCTCTACGACAACGCCGAGCGGCACGGAGGTGGGCTGCGCGCCGTCACCGTCCGCCGCCTGCACGGGCAGGTCCGCATCGACGTCGACGACCACGGCGACGGGGTGCCGGCATCGGAGCGCGACCGGATCTTCGAGCGGTTCGTGCGGGGCGGGTCACGGGGCTCGCTCCCCGGCAGCGGCCTCGGCCTGAGCATCGTCGCCGAGACCGCGCTCAGCCTGGGCGGCCGGGTCTGGGTCGAGGACGCTCCTGACGGTGGCGCCCGGTTCAGCCTCGAGCTACCCCTCGCGACGAGGCTGTCGAGCCTCGACCGTGAGTCGCCCGGGGGAGACCCAGGACGCGACGACCCGGACCGGCACGACCCGCAGCGGGTGGCGACGTGGTGACGGCCCGCCGGCTGGCCCTCACGGCGACGCTGTCGGCGGTGCTCGCCCTCACCGCCGCCTGCGGTCTTCCGCGCAGCAGCACCCCCGTGCTCGTGCCCCCGGCGGAGGTGCCCTACGGCCTGCTCGACGGCCCCAGCCCGAGCCCCACGCCCTCGGCCTCTCCGGGGGCCATGCTGGCCCCGGGCTCGATCTACCTCGTCGACACCCAGCAGAAGCTCGTCGCGGTCGACGTGCAGGTGCCGCAGGGCCCGCTCGTGCCGCTGCTGCAGAGCCTGCTCACGCGGCTCGCGGTCGGGCCCACCGATCGCGAGCGCTCCCGAGGGCTGGTCACCGACCTCGGACCGGGGTCGACGATCGTGCTGCGCAGCGTCGTCAACGGCGTGGCCAACATCGAGCTGCAGAACCCCAACCAGGACCCCAGCCCGGCGAAGCTTCCCGTCGCCATCGGGCAGATCGTCCTCACCGCGTCGAGCGTGGTGGGCGTCGACCGCGTGGTCTTCGTCAAGGACGGCACCGCCGTCTCGGTGCAGGGCCCGACGGGCGGCAACCTGACGCCCGACCCGCTCGTGGCCGGCAGCTACGTCGAGATCCTCGCCCCGGGCCAGGCCCCGCCTCAGCGCACCACGCCCTCCGCGACGCCGCCCCCGACCCCCTCGCCGACGACCACCCTCGCGCCGTAGGCCGGTCCGCATACCGCCGGCGGGCGCACCGCTAGAGCGCGCCGACCTTCTGCAGCCGCTGGAGGGAGAACCAGCCGAACGGGATCGGCAGCCAGTAGGTGGCGAGCCGGTAGAGCAGCACCGACGACACCGCCGTGCCGCTGTCGACGCCGATGGCGATGAGACCGGCCGACATCGCCGCCTCGATGCCGCCCAGGCCGCCGGGCGTCGGCACGGCCGAGCCGATGATCGCCCCGGCGAAGTAGACGACGGCCGTGGCGGGGATCGACGTCTCGACCCCGAAGGCCCGGGTGGCGCACACCAGGGCGGCCACGAAGCTGGCGTCGAGGAGCAGCGCGCCCCCGATCAGCTGGGCCAGCTTGGTGGGGGTCTGGAAGACGGCGAGCACCTGAGGCACCGCGGCCTTGAGCGGCGGGAGGACCCGGCTCGAGAGGACGGCGCGCACCTTCGGGACGGCCAGCAGCCCGAGGACCACGACCACGAGCAGGAGGATGCCCGCCACGACGAGCGGCGGCGGGGTGAACGACGCCCGGGGGCCGGTGCCGGCCAGGACGCCGGAGATGAGCAGGAGGATGACGTAGGAGCAGAACTGGGCCACCTGGGCCACGCCGACCCCAGCTCCGGCGACGGCCGGAGGCAGCCCGGAGGTCTGGAGGTAGCGCGTGTTGAGGGCGATGTTGCCGACCGCCGCCGGGGCGACGAGCCCGCTGAAGGCGACCGCGAGCTGCGTCATGTAGGTGCGCACGAAGTTCAGGTGGATGCGCACGGCACCGTTGAGGGCGATCGAGGCGCCGGCGAAGGTGAGCACCGCGAAGCCCACGCACGCGGCGGCCCACCCCCACTGGGCGGTCGCCAGGACGTTGCCGAAGTCGACCTTCGCGAACTGCGGGAGGATGACGTAGGCGGCCACGAGCAGCCCGACGACCATGATGACGCTGCGCAGCGTGATCCGGCGCAGTTCCACCGGGGCGACCCGCTCGGTCGACGGGCGCAGCGCCGCCACCTCGTCGCGCAGCCGTCCCAGCAGCCCGTCGTTCTCCTTGGCCTTGAGCGCCACGCGGGTGGGCCGGGTGAGCGCCACGGTCTGGAGCAGCGGCGCCGCCCGCACGACGGCGTCCTCACCGAGCTCGGCGACCGCCGACCGCACCGCGCGCTCGGGGCCGACGCTGAGGGCCACAGTCGTCAGAAGCTGGGCGAGGTCGATGCGCAGCGCCACGTCGTCGGCGGCCAGGTCGCCGGCGCCGACCCAGCGCAGGCCCGCGCGGCCGTCGGCGTCGATCATGACGACGTCGGGACCCAGCGACCGGTGGGCGACCCGGCGGCGGCTCAGGGTGCCCGACATCCGCCAGATCTCGGTCAGCTGGGCGTCGTCGAGGTGGTCGCCGATCTCGGCCAGGGTGGAGCCGATGGGCTCGACGTAGGCGACGGCAGCAGCGAACGGCCCCACCTCGCATACGGAGACCGGACGCGGCGCGGGGATCCGCGCCTGCGCCAGCTGGAGCCCCATCAGGGTGCGGTGCTCGAGCTCGGAGCGCAGCGTCAGCGCCGGTGGGCGGGTGAAGCCGTTGCGCAGCCGCACCACCCGCAGCAGACGCCGACCGGAGGACAGCCCGAAGGTGTCGCGGTCGATCACGTGCACGTCGACGGGCAGGGTGGAGGTCTGGCCCGCGTAGCGGCGGTCTCCGGAGTCGTTGACGTCGAGCAGCTCGAGCCGGGTCAGGGGTATGCCGGTGGCGACCAGCGCGGCGGCGACCTCGCTGCCCGGCGGCCGGGTCGAGGTCGCGCCGAACGCGTACCGGACGGCCAGACCGATGATCCAGCCGAGCAGCACCGACGACACCACGGCGCCGATGGTCAACGACCCGGACAGGAAGCCCACGACGCAGGTCGCGGCGACGACGACGAAGGCCAGCGGCGAGATCCACTTGCGGCCCACGATGTCGGCGACGGTGAGCAGGGCCAGGAGCGTCACCAGCGTGATGTCGAGCGGGTTGGACGGGCCGTCGCTGAGCGGCCGGGTGAGCGGACCCTGCAGCCCGTCGAGGGGGCCGGCGAGGATCAACCGGGACAGCACGAGCACGAGCACCGCACCCAGCAGCGCGGCGCCGAACGACTGCACGAGCTGAAGAGGACGCCGTCGGACGATGAGGTCGGCGCCCACCGCGATGGGCAGGACGACGATGCCCAGCCCCGCCAGCAGGGTCAGCAGGGTGAGGAGCAGGCGGGGTAGGCCACTGGCCGCGTCGGTGAGGTCCTGCTCGACCGCCCCCCGCGTGCCGACGGCGAGGATGGAGACGGTGAGCCCACCCACGAGCACGACGAGCGCGACCCCGAGCCGGGCCGCGTCGACCGGGCGACGGACCCGGTCGGGGATCGGCGGCTCGACGACCTCGACGGTCGTGGGGGGCGCGGGGGGCCCGTCAGGACCGCCTCGATCGGTGCCGTCGCCCGCGGGCGCCGCAACCGGGACCATCGTCGTCTCCGCCGGCTCGTCGGTGGGCGACGGTCGGGGAGCCGTGGGGACCTCCGGCTCCGCGGCACGCCTCGGGGAGTCGGTGGACACGGCCCCATCCTGCCCCACCCCTCTGGGTGGACCCGGATCCGGCGGGGCGTTTCGCTCGCGTGGACCGATGCGCTCCGCAAGGATGCGGCGATGGACACCCACGACGTGACGTCCGCCGCGCGGGCCGCGAACGACCATCCCCTGCTGGAGAACGCCGCCCGCCTCGGCTACGCCGTCAACGGCGTCATCCACCTGTTGATCGGCTGGATCGGGTTCCAGCTGGCGTGGGCGGGCGGGGGCGGCACGGCCGACCAGTCCGGTGCCCTGCAGCAGCTGGCCGGCACCGGTGTCGGTCGCGCCATCCTCTGGCTGGCCGTCGTCGGCTTCTTCGGGCTGGCCGTCTGGCAGGTCACCGAGGTCATCGCCGGGCGCGGCGAGCTGTCCGACCGGCTCAAGGCCGGGGCCAAGGCGATCGTCTACCTCTTCCTCGGCCTGTCCTGCCTCACCTGGGCCAAGACGCAGACCGGATCGGACAGCGCGCAGCAGACCGTCGACGTCACCGCGAAGCTGATGAACCAGACCGCCGGCCGGTGGCTCGTGGGCCTCGTCGGCCTGGCCATCGTCGGGGTCGGCGGCTACCACGTCTACAAGGGCTGGAAGCGGAAGTTCCTCCAGGACCTCGAGGAGCACCCGGGCACCTGGGCGGTGTGCGCCGGTCGCGCCGGCTACATCGCCAAGGGCGTTGCGCTCGTGCTGGTGGGTGGCCTGTTCGCCGTCGCCGCCCTGCACAACGCCCCCGACGAGGCCACCGGTCTCGACGGCGCGCTGAAGACGTTGCTCAAGGCGCCCTACGGACAGGTCCTCCTGACCGTCGTCGCCCTGGGCTTCGTCTGCTACGCCGTCTACTCCTTCGCCCGGGCCCGCTACGCGCGGGTCTGAGGGTCAGGCCACCTTCTCGCGCACGGTCCGGGTGACCGACCGGTCGTCGCTGCGGCGCAGGTAGAGCCAGGCGAGGATCGCGCACGTCAGGCCGTTGAGGAAGCCCACGGCGACGTCCGACAGGTGGTGCATGCCCCGGTAGAGCCGGGCGTACGCGACGAGGAACGGGATGACGAGGCAGACCACCGTGAGCACCCACCGCAGCACGGGGTTCGAGATGCGCTGGCACATGGCGGCGAGGGTGAAGTAGAGCGCGGTCGACGCGCCGACGTGCCCGCTGGGGTAGGACGACGTCGGCGGCGCGGGGTCGAGGTGCTCCACCTCGGGCCGGTCGCGCCCGGTCACCGCGGTGGCGATGACGAAGACGGTGGCCTGCGCAGCGATGGCGATCGCGGGCACCACGGCGACCCACCACTGCTTGGTGAGGAACCAGATGACCCCCACCATGACGACGCAGACGCCGATGACGATCTCGGTGTTGCCGATGTGCGACCAGACGGCGGTCACCGAGTTCATGGTCTCGGTGCGGCCGTCCTGCATCGCCTTGTTGATCGAGCTCTCCGACTGCAGACCGCCGAGTGGGCCTTCGATGAGCTTGCCGATGCCGACGATGACGAGCCAGAGCACGACGGCGGGCAGCAGCACCCGCAGCCCGAGGTCGCGCAGGGCCTCCTTGACGGTGGGCTTGGAACGGTCGTCGGTGTAGCGGGTGAGAACGGCCATGGACGTCACGCTTCCTTCGGGGTATGCCGCAGTGGGCCGGGGTGGGTCGGGTGGCCCGGGTGGGCCACCGGGTGGACAGGGTGCCAGCCGCGGTAGCCGGCGAAGGACGCCAGCGCGAGACCCGAGCCCAGCAGGACGCCCGCGACGACGTCCGTGGGGAAGTGCACACCGAGCATGACCCGGTCGAGGGCGGTGACGGCCACGACGGTCGCCGCCGCTGCCACCGCGGCGGTCCGGGTCACCCGGCTGGGCAGGACCGGCCAGAGCATCACGGTGACGACGGTGCCGGCCGCCGCGACGTTGGCGGCGTGGCCGGAGGGGAAGCTGTAGCCGGGTGCGTGGGACACGGCGTCCAGCACGACCGGACGAGCGCGCTGCACGACGTACTTGAGGTCGAGGGCGAGGTTCCAGGCCGCCATCATCGTGACGAAGCCCCAGACCGCGCGGCCCGTCAGGCCGTGCCGACGCCAGACCCACACCGCGACACCGGTGCCCGCCAGGTAGACCCAACGCGGCTGGAAGGCCTCCTGCCAGGCGAGGAGCGCCCCGCGCAGGCCTGGGTCGGCCCGGGTGACGGCGGTCGCGGCGTCGATGACGGCCTGGTCGAACGGGAGCACGCCGTCCACCCGTGCGCGCACGAGCAGGGCGAGCGCCGTCACCGGGACCGCCACGCCCGCGGCATACCCGAGGGCCGGCAGGAACCGGCGCCAGCGCGGCGGGTCCGTGACGGGGGGCTCCCGCGTGGTCAGGGCACTACGCCACCCGGACAACGAGCGCCTGACGCAGGACCCGGGTGGTGAGGCCGAACTGCTCCCCCATCGGGTCGCCGTCGACCTGGGTCTCCTTGGCTTCCGCCGTGGTGATCCGGATCGACCCCGAGGTCATCCGCACCAGCTGCTTGTGGCCCCGCTTGTGCCGGCTGGCGAGGTCGATGGCCACGGCGCCCCACCCGAAGGCCCCCTTGGGAGCGAGGATCACGCCGTCGAGGATGCCGTCGTCGAGCTTGGCGTCGGGCATCAGCTGGACGTTGCCCTGCAGGGTGCCACAGTTGCCGACGATGACGCTGCTCGCGTGCTGCGCCTGGGGGTCGTCCCCGCCCGTGGCGACCTGCACCATGAAGCCGCGGTTGAACATCTTGCCCGCACCGGCGAGCACGTAGGCCGGCCAGCCCAGGAGGCCCTTGACCTTCTCGTTGGTGTCGGCCATGACCTGCGCGTCGACGCCGATGCCGGTCATGACGAGGAAGATCTCCTCGTCCTCACGACGCGGGTCGTCCGCCGTCGCGGGGGCGTCACCCTTGAGGGGCTCGGCCGAGTTGGAGTCGGGGAAGAGGTGCACGAGGCCGACGTCGATACGGCGGTCCGTCCCGGTCAGGACGACCTTGAGCGCGTCCTCGATCTTGTCCACGGGTAGCTCGAGGTTGCGGGCCAGCAGGTTGCCGGTGCCGCCCGGGAGCAGGCCGAGGGGGGTGTCGGTGCCGACGAGCGACGTGGCGACCGCCCGCACCGTGCCGTCCCCGCCGAGCGGGCACACGATGTCGACGCCGGCGTCGAGGGCCTCCTTGGCCTGCCCGACGCCCGGGTCCTCCTTGGACGTCTCGATGAACAGCGGCTCAGCCCAGCCGTGCTCGGCGCACACCTTGCCGATGCTCTCCTTGACCGAGGGGAGGTCGTCGAACTTGGTCGGGTTGATGACGACGGCGATACGTCGGGTCTCGGTCACGGGGCGAACCTTACCCACCGGGGTAGGGAGACAACCTCAGGATGAGGCGGCGTACCGGTCCGTGACCTCGAGGGCCTCGTCGAGCACGGCCACGCCCTGGCGGACCTCGTCGGCGGTGATGACGAGCGGCGGGGCGACGTGGGTGCGGTGCATGTGGATGAACGGCCAGAGCCCCCGGGTCTTGCAGGCCTTGCCGAACTCGGCCATGGGCGCGGCCGCGGCCCCGGACGCGTTGAACGGGACGAGCGGCTCGTGGGTCTGCCGGTCGCGCACCAGCTCGATGGCCCAGAACGCTCCCAGCCCGCGCACCTCTCCGACGCTCGGGTGCCGGTCGGCGAGCGCCCGCAGCTCCGGGCCGATGACGTCGGTCTCCAGCTCGCGCACGTGCTCGAGGATGCGCTCCTCGCGGAAGATCCCGATCGACGCGACCGCGGAGGCGCAGGCCAGCGGATGGCCCGAGTAGGTGAGGCCGCCCGGGAACGGCTTGTCCTGGAACGTCGCCGCGACCGCCGGCGACATGACGACCCCGCCCAGCGGCACGTAGCCGGAGTTGACGCCCTTGGCGAAGCAGATGAGGTCGGGGGTCACGCCCCACCGGTTGACCGCAAACCACTCGCCGCAGCGCCCGAACCCGGCCATGACCTCGTCGGCGATGTAGAGGATGCCGAACTCGTCGCACAGGGCGCGGACGCCGGCGAGGTAGCCGTCGGGCGGCACGAGGATCCCGTTGGTGCCGACCACGGTCTCGAGGATGACGGCCGCGATGGTGTGGGACCCCTCGGCGACGATGGTGTCGCGCAGGTGCTGCAGGGCGCGGGCGCACTCCTGCTCGGGGCTGTCGGAGTGGAAGGCCGAGCGGTAGGGGTAGGGACCCCAGAACCGGGCGACCCCCGGCATACCGGGCTCCGTGGCCCAGCGCCGCGGCTCGCCGGTGAGGGCCGAGGCGCCGGCGGTCGACCCGTGGTAGCTGCGGTAGGCGGCGAGGATTTTGTGGCGGCCGGTGTGGGCGCGGGCCATCCGGATGGCCATCTCGTTGGCCTCGGCGCCACCGCTGGTGAAGAAGACCATGTCGAGGTCGCCCGGAGCGAGCTCGGCGATGAGGCGCGCGGCCTCGGAGCGGGCGTCGTTGGCGAACGCCGGGGAGACCGACACCATCCGGCCCGCCTGCTCCTGGATCGCCGCGATGAGCTTGGGGTGCTGGTAGCCGATGTTGACGTTGACGAGCTGGCTGGAGAAGTCGAGGTAGCGGCGGCCCTCGGCGTTCCAGAACCACGCGCCCTCGCCGCCCGCGATGGGCATGGCGTCGATGTGGCCCTGGGCCGCCCACGAGTGCAGGACGTGCGCCATGTCGTTGGCGCGCACGGTGGCGTCGTCGGTGGGGATGGCGAGCGTAGGCGTGAGGTCGAGGGTCATCGGCGGCTCTCCTTCGGCGGTACGTGGTCCCAGAAGGCTACGCACGATGCTGGAATCCGTCCCCTCCCCCCGTCGCCTGCTCGCCCGCGCCCTTCTCGCCCGCCCCGACGTCTCAGCACGTGCTGACCTGTTGCGGGCCCGGGTCCGGTATGTCCGCATGCTTCTCAGCACGTGCTGACCTGTTGCGGGCCCGGGTCCGGTACGTCCGCATGCTTCTCAGCACGTGCTGACCTGTTGCGGGCCCGGGTCCGGTATGTCCGCATGCTTCTCAGCACGTGCTGACCTGTTGCGGGCCCGGGTCCGGTATGTCCGCATGCTTCTCAGCACGTGCGGAGTTCTGTATGCGGTGCGGCGTCCGGATGGGCATCCGGTCAGGCGCGGTCAGGCGGCGTCGACGACCTCGAGGTGGCGGGTCGTCGTCAGGTGACCCGACGCCGTGCCCTCGTAGTAGCCGGAGGTCGGGGGGACGTCGGCGTAGTCGCGGCCGGTCGAGATGGTGAGGTAGCCCGCCCCAGCGCGGCGGCCGTTGCACGGGTCGAAGGCGACGGCCTCGGCATACCGGTCGCCGTCGTGGCCGCTGGCGGGCACGACGACCTCGACCCACGCGTGGGTGCCGCCCTGCCCGACGAGGTGGCCGGAGACGTAGCGCGCCGCCAGCCCGCGGATGCGGCACAGCGCGAGCATGATGTGGGCCGAGTCCTGACAGACCCCGCGCCCCAGCGACAACGCCTCGTCGGCGGTGGTGCGCACCCCGGTGATGCCGTACTCGTAGGTGAGGGCCGCGTTGGTAGTGGCGCAGAGCTGTTCGGCGAGGTCGAGCCCGGCCGCGCGCGACCAGGTGCCGGCGGCCTGCCCGGGCACGGCCGGCGACGACGAGCCGGCGAGCGCGACCAGGCTCTCCGACGGCCCGGTCAGCCGGGTGGGCCGTAGGTAGCGGGCGCTGCGGACGGCCGCACCGTCGAGCAGGAGCGGGCCGGCGCTCCGGTCGCGGGTCACCGTCGCCGACAGCTCGAACCGGACATGCTCGTCGACGCGGTCGGCGTCGACCTGCACCACGGTGTTGCCAGCGCGGTCGCGCCAGCGGCGACGCCGCACCTGCGCCCCGTCGACGGTGAGCCGCGACGTGACGAGGGCCGACGGCCCGTGCCGCGGCGGGGGCACGACCCGCAGCCGGTGCGACAGGGCGCCGATGGGGGCGTCGTAGACGTAGTCGAAGGTCTGGCTGAGCCGGTAGGTCACCCGGTCGGCCCGCTCCAGGTCCGCGCTGGTCAAGGTCATGATGCCTCCTCCGCTACGACGGTCATCGACTCGAGCAGGGGCCCGCCGTAGGTCGTCGCCATGGCCACGTCCGACGCGTCCCGCCCCCGACCGATGAGCACCCGGCCCTTGCGGCGGGTGTTGTTGCGCGGGTCGAACGTCCACCACCGGTCGCCGAGCCACACCTCCATCCACGCCGCGAAGTCCATCGGGGCCGGGTCCGGCGGCACGTCCATGTCGGGCAGGTAGCCGAAGACGTAGCGCGCCGGGATGTTCATGGCCCGGCAGAACGAGATGGCCAGGTGGGTGAAGTCGCGGCAGACGCCGTAGCCGCTCGTGAAGACGTCGAGCGCGGTGGACGTCGCGATGCTGCTGCCGTACTGGAACGTCAGGTGCTCGTGGACGTAGTCGCAGATGGCCTGGACCCGGGTGTAGCCGCGCGGGAGGTCGGCGAACTGCTTCCACGCCTCGTCGCCGAGCATGTCGGGCAGCGCGAACCGGCTGGGCAGCGTGTAGATGAGCACGTCGTCCGGCAGCGACTCGGCCGGCACCTCGGGAGCGGACTCGTCGGCGTCCTCCACGGCGTCCGGCACGACGGCGACTGCGTCGTAGCGCAGCGTGGAGACCCCCGCGGGCAGCACGGTGCGCAGGCACGGGTTGCCGTAGAGGTCGGTGTAGCGGCGGACGGCGGCGTCGGGCTCGAAGACCCAGTGCGCGTCCGACACCGTCACGCCCGGCTGGTCGGCCAGCGGCTCCACCTGGAACACGGTGGAGGTGGGGATCTGCGAGCGGTACGTGAACTCGCACCCGATCCGCATCCGTCGTGTGTCCACGACACGCATCCTGACCACCTCGTGTTTCCACGGCGTTACGGCGCGCCACCGATTTGTGGTTCGTGTGGCGAGGGTACGGAACTCGGTGCGGTCTGGAGCACGAACCGGGAGAACAGCCGGGGAGAACAGCCGGGGAGAACAGCCGCGCGAAACGTCAGCCGCCGTGGGCCGTCTTGATGGCGGCCTGGATGCGGGAGTAGTCGGCCGTGGGCGACATCCCGAGGATGCCGGCCCACGCCGGCACGGTCTCGGCCTCCTGGTAGCGGTGGCCGAAGCCGCCCGCGAACGAGTTGGACATGGCCATGTCGGCGGTCAGCTGCCAGAACGTCACGACCGGCGTCCACGACATGATGCTCATCGGCGTCCCGGGTGGGCCGGGCTCGTCCAGCCAGGCCGGGGTCCGGAAGAGCAGGTCGGTCGACCACCACACCACGGGGTCGGTGTCGTGCTGGAGGTAGACGACCCGCGGGGCGTCCCAGGGCCCCAGCGCGTGCCCGAACTGGTCCTTCGTCAGCTGGGTCGCGTTCGCGGCGAACCGGATGTGGCGGCCGTCGTCGATGACGGGGTTGGCGACGGTCGAGCCGTAGGTGCGGTCCTGGGTCAGCTCGGCCTGGATGGGCGTGAACGACGGGGTCCCGGTCCATAGGGCGCCGTCGACCTTGGCCAGCATGTCCGTGGCCGAGGTGAACGCGCCGTCGCCCCCGTAGGCGCCGAGAGACTCGCCGCCGACGTAGAGACGGGGCTTGGTGGCGGCCGGGAGCGCGTCGCGCCGCGCGGCGACCGCGTCGAAGAGCAGGCGGGCCACCTGGGGTGGCTGGTCCCGGGCGGTGATGAGAGCCAGGGCCGAGGGCAGCGTCGAGTACTGCATCGTGACGATGGCCGTGTCGCCGTTCAGGAGGTACTCGAACGACTCCGCGGCCCACTCGTTGACGAAGCCGGTGCTCGTGGAGTTCAGGACGAGCACGGCCCGCCGCTCCCACGCCCGGGTGCGGTCCATCTCCCCCAGCACGAGGTCGAGGGTCTGCTGCTGGGTGCGACCGTCCGCGATCGGCGCGAAGATCCGGATCGGCTCGATGGCCCGGCTCCCGGTGGCCGTGGCGATCTCGGCGGCGGTCGGTCCGGAGGCGATGAACGACGACCCGTCCGCGCCGATGCTCCCCCAGGGGATGAGGGACCCGGGCCCGCCAGACCGCGTCGGCTCCGTCGGGGCCCGCAGCCCCGCCGGCTGCTCGGCGTTGACCGCGTCGGCCTGCTGCTTGGCCACGAGGAGCAGGCCCCGGACGACGACCTGGTCCATCACCGCCGCCAGCAGCAGCAGTGTGCCGGCGGTGGCCACGACCCTCGCGAGCACCTTGCGCGGGGTCTGCCGCTCGGCGCGTGAGGTGACCCAGGTGATGAGCAGGGAGAGCGCCCGGTAGATGCCGACGAAGATGCCGATGACGACCAGGGCCACGAGCAGGCTGAAGACGGGGTACAGCAGGCCCGGGGTCGGCTCCCCGAAGTAGGACGTCACCGTGACGTGCCAGAGGAGGTTGAACGCCGGGTAGAGCAGGGCCGCGATGACGAGCAGGACGGTGCCGACGACCTTCAGCACGCGCCGGGCCCGGTCGTTCACCCGCACCGAGAACCCGGCCCACCTCGCGACGTCCTCGAGCACGGCGCCGAAGGCGTAGAAGACGACGGCGGTGATGCCCGAGATGAAGCCCTGGAAGTACCACGGTCGAGGCAGCAGCGACGGCGTGTCGGACGCGAGGATCCCGAGGACCGCCATGACGGCCGCGGTGCGGGGTATGCGGGCCACGCGGCGGCGGGCGCGCATCCACGGCACGGCGAGAGCCGGGGGTGGGCGGAGCCACCGGGGGGCCGCACGGTCGGTCATCGCAGGTCCCCCACGTTCATGGCTCATCATGGCGTGACGCGGGACCCGCGCGGACGCCAACGAAGGAGCCACCGATGGTCGACCTGTCGCTCAACGACGAGGAGCGCGAGATCCGCGCCTGGGTGCGCACGTTCGTGACCCGGGAGCTCATGCCCCTCGAGCCGGACGTGCTGGCGCGCGAGCGCCGAGGCGAGCGGGGCCTGCCCCCCGAGGAGCTGCGGCGCCTGCAGGGCATCGCGCAGCAGGCCGGCTTCTTCGGCATCCAGACGCCCGAGGCGTACGGCGGGATGGGCCTGTCGGCGGTGATGACCGCGCTCACGGAGATCGAGCTGGGCCGCAGCTTCCTGCCGTTCGCGTTCGGCGGCGCGGCCGACAACATCCTCTACGACGCCGACGAGGCCCAGCAGCAGGCGTACCTGCTCCCCACCATCTCCGGGGAGCGCAAGTCCTGCTTCGCGATCACGGAGCCCGGGGCGGGGTCCGACGCCCGCGCGATCCGCACGTCGGCGCGGCGCGAGGGCGACGAGTGGGTCATCAACGGCGAGAAGACCTTCATCACCGGCGGCAACGAGGCCGACTTCGCCATGGTGTTCGCGGTGACCGACAAGGAGAAGGGTGCCGACGGCGGGGTGACCTGCTTCCTCGTCGACCGCGACCGGGGCTGGACGTCCAGCCAGATCGACACGATGGGTGAGTGGGGCCCGGCAGCGTTGGTGTTCAAGGACGTTCGCGTCCCGCACGACCACATCCTCGGCGAGGAGGGCCAGGGGTTCGCGCTGGCCATGCGGTGGATCGGACGGGGACGCTACCTCCTGCCGGCGCGGGCGCTGGGCGCGTGCGAGCGGCTCGTCGAGATGGGGATGGACTGGGCCAGGAACCGGGTCACCTTCGGCGAGCCCATCGCCGAGCGTCAGGCCATCCAGTGGATGGTCGCCGACTCCGCCACCGAGATCGAGGCCCTGCGTTGGCTCGTGCTGACGGCGGCGTGGCAGGTCGACACCGGGCTCGACTCCCGGCAGGCGCAGTCGATGGCGAAGCTGTACGGCGGGGTCAAGGCCAACGAGATCGTCGACCGGGTGCTCCAGATGCACGGCGGGATGGGCTACACCCGCGAGCTGCCGGTGGAGCGGTGGTACCGCGAGCTGCGGCTGCTGCGCATCTACGAGGGCACCGACGAGATCCAGCGCCGCACCATCGCCCGCAACCTGCTCAAGGGCCACGCGTCCGTGCGCGGACACCTCGGCTGACCTCAGGCGGCCGTCAGGTGGGCCAGTCGGTCGAGGTGACCGAGCCGGCGGCCGCCGCGGCGCGCCGGGCGAGGTCGGCGAAGGCGCGCGCGAGCTCGGGCGGCTCGACGGCGTCGATGTCGGCGTCGGCGCGGGCGATGGACGCGGCCAGCCCCGGCCACGACCAGGCCCCCATCCGCACGCGGCAGCGGTCCGCGTCGAGGTCATCGACGGTCCCCTCCGCGAGGTAGGGGGCGATCTCGGCGGCCGGACGGTGCAGGACGACCGTCCCCTGGCACGGCCAGCGGTCGCCGGCGTCGGGGTCCGTCTGACCCCGGAACCGGGCCGCGACGAAGGCCGCCGCATCCCCGCCCGGCACGTCGCGGGGGGTGGACCGGGGGCCGGTGGGCGAGCGCGGGGCCATCCGGTCGACCCGGAACGTCCGCCAGTCGGCGCAGTCGAGGTCCCAGGCCAGCAGGTACCACCGACCGCCGTGGTGCATGACCTCCTGAGGCTCCACCCGCCGGGGCGGACCCGCCTCGTCGTCCGGGCGAGGGGCGGCCGGGCGGTAGTCGAACCGCAGCTGGACGCGAGCGCGAGCCGCGTCGGTCACGGCGAGCAGCACCGCGAGATCGGCCTGCGGCGCTCCGGGCCTGGGGGTGGCGGTGACCTGAAGGGTGTCGACCCGCCGCCGCAGGCGTGCGGGCATGACCTGCCGCACGGTGCCGAGCGCGCGCCAGGCCGCATCGGCGATGCCCGCGCCGGTCGAGGCCGCCAGCTGCAGCGCGACCGCCAGGGCGACCGCCTGGTCGTCGTCGAACAACAACGGCGGGAGGTCCGCCCCGGCGTCCAGCCGGTAGCCGCCGTCGGGTCCCATCGTGGCCAGCACCGGATACCCGAGCTCCCGCAGCCGGTCCACGTCGCGGCGGATGGTGCGCTCGCTGACGTCCAGCCGGTCGGCCAGCAGGTGCCCGGGCCAGTCCCGCCGCGCCTGCAACAGGGACAGCAGGGACAACAACCGCCCGGACGTCCCGCTCATGACCACCACCTTCGCCTCAATGTAGGCCAGAAGCTGACCTGCACTGGTGCAACGCTCGAACCTCGACCGAGCGGCCGGTCCGGCCCCGACAAGGAGAACGACGATGAGCGTCACGACGACCACCCACCTGAACTTCCGAGGCCAGGCCCGCGAGGCGCTGGAGCTGTACGCGTCGATCTTCGGCGGGGAGGTGGTCGCCTTCACCTACGGCGACGCCCACGTCGAGATGGACGGCGCCCTCCCCGACCAGCTCATGTGGGGCGGGTTCGAGGCTCCCAACGGTCTGCGCCTGATGGCCTTCGACGTGCCGCCGGCGCGCCCGTTCAGCCGCGGCCATGATGCCGTGTTCGTCTCCGTGCGCGGCGACGACCCCGACGAGATCACCCGCTGCTTCGACGTCCTGGCCGAGGGCGGCACCGTGCGAACCCCGCTGGGGCCGGCGCTCTGGGGCTCACCCCTCTACGGGATGCTCGACGACCGGTTCGGCGTCACGTGGGTCCTCGACGCGGTGCCCGCCGCCGGCTGACCGGCCTCACCTGTCCCCGCACACACCGACCTCACCGCCACCGGCCAGGGGTCACCCGCCGCGGGGCCGATGAGTTCCGCGGCGTGCGAGGGTCGGTCCGGGTATGAAGGTGTTGTTCCCCGCGTTGCGCGTGCGCGACCTCGACTCGTCGCTGGCGTTCTACACATCGGTCGGTTTCGAGGTCGCCGGTCGGTGGACGACGGGCACGGCACCCGGATGGTGATGCTGGCGCTCCCCGCGGAGAACGACGTGTCGCTGGAGCTGGTCCAGTCGGACGCGCGGGACCCCTCGGCTCCCGGAGGCCTCGACCATCTGGCGGTGCAGGTCGACGACCTGGAGGCCACCCGAGCGCACCTCATCTCCGCCGGACTCGACGTGGGCCCGGTCCGGACCCCGGGCGGACCCGACGGGCCGCACACCACCTCGGTGTTCGACCCCGACCGCCACCACCTCGAGCTCGTCCAGTGGCCTCCCGGCCACCCCACCGGTATGACCCGCGCCGACGTCGCGCCGCGTCACGGCCCCTGATACGCGTACCTCAGCCCGTGACGCGCCTACCTCAGCAAGGAGATCCGAGATGACCGTGATCCGCCTCGACATGACCATGTCCCTCGACGGGTTCGTGGCCGGCTCGGACGACCGGCCCGGGCAGGAGATGGGACGGCATGGCTTCCGGCTCTTCGACTGGCTCGACGACCGCGACGGCCCGGGCCCCAACGGACAGGTGTATGCGGAGAGCCTGGCCACGGGCGCGATCATCACCGGCCGGCGGACCTTCGAGCTCGCCGGTCGCTGGAACGGCGACCACCACGACGGGGTCCCCATCCTCGTGCTGACCCACCAGGTCGACGAGGGCGACGTGCCCCCGGGCTCGGCTCGGTTCTACACCGGCGTCGCCGAGTGCGCCGCCGCGGCCCGGGCGGGCGCCGGAGGCAAGGACGTGATGGTCCACGGCGCCGGCGCCGCCCGAGCGCTCATCCGGGCCGGCGAGCTCGACGAGATCGAGGTGCACGTCGTGCCGGTCCTGCTCGGCGGGGGTCGCCGCCTGTTCGACGGCCTCGACGACCTCGAGCCGCTCGAGCTCGAGGCGGTGCGGGCGGTCCAGGGCCGCTCCGCGACCCACCTGCGCTACCGCGTCGTCAGCCGCGCCTGACCCGATCCCTCCGGCAGTGCCACGGGAATCGGCGCACTAGGTATGCGGCTCGGCTGCCACCCACGCGTCCAGGGACTCCAGGACGGTGTCCGTTACGGAGTGTCGGGGGACGAAGCCCAGCAGCGTGCGGGCCTTCTCCATCGAGAACAGGGGTGCGCGGCCGATGTGGTCGAGGGTCTGGCCGGCGTACTCGGGGTCGACGCGGGCGGTGAACTCCTCCCACGGCACGAGCTCGAGCTTCGGCTCATGGCCGAAGTGGCGGGCCACGAGGTCGGCGTAGCCGCGCAGGGTGAAGGCCTGCGTGCAGACGCTGTTGAAGCTCTGACCGGCGGCCGCGTCGGGCTGCTCCAGGCAGGCTTGGTGCAGGGCGGCCACGTCGTCGGCGTGCACGTGGTGGATGGTCTCGCCGCCCCGGTCGGGCAACAGGCAGGAACCGTCGGCGCGCAGCCCGTCGATCACCGTCGGGTCGAGGTTGCCGGCGGGACCGATGGGCAACCACCCCGGACCGCTGATGTGCCCGGGATGCACGACGGTGGCCCGCACCCGGTCCTGCTCACCGAGCAGGTACCGCTCGATGGCCAGCTTGTCGACGCCGTAGGACCCATAGGGGTGTCGGGGGGCGTCCTCGGTGGTCGGGACGAGCGCACTGGGCCCGTACGACCACACGCTGCCGGTGTGCACCACGTGCTGGCCGTCCAGCGCCTCGACGAGCTGTCGCGCCTGCTCGGGGGTGAAGCAGGTCAGGTCGACCACTGCATCCGGCCCCAACCCGGCCACGACGCTGCCGAACACCCCGGACTGCTCGGCGGCCGGGCGGTCACAGGTCACCATCTCCACGTCCCGCCACGCGGGGTCCGCCCGGTACGGCTGCCGGGCTCCGCGACTGACGACGGCGACGCGATGACCCGCCCGCACCAGAGCGGGCACCAGATAGGTGCCGATATGGCCGGTACCCCCGATCACCACGACCCGCATACCGCCAACCTACCGGCGCGTCCGTCCCTGACCGTGGTCGTCCGCTAGCCCAGCGCGGTGCTCGCCTCGCGAAGGCCGTCCAGCTCCCGGATGGTGTACGGGGCAAGGTCGTCCGTGCCGTCCGGGTCGGTGTCGGTCCACGCGGCGAAGCCGCGCTTGAACGCCAGGACGCCGAGCTCGGCGGCGAGGTGGGCGACCCGGTCCGGGACGCCGCGGGCCGCCAGCGCCTCGTTCATCGCGGCGGCGAGGCCGACGTTCTTGAGCACGGCCCGCTCCTGGAGCTCGGCGCTGGCGGCGATGGCGGCGCTGATCCGCGGGCCGAGCTCGCGGTTCATCGGACCCATCTGAGCGGACGCACGCTCGAGGCCGGCGGCGACCGCCTCCAGCGGGCTGGCGCCGGCGGGCGCCTCGGCGATGCCCTCGGCCAGCAGCCGGCTCAGCGACTCCTGCCCCGCCGCGAGCACCTCGCGCTTGCCGGGGAAGTGCCGGAAGAACGTGCTCTTGGTGATGCCGGCGCGCTCGACGATCTGCGCGACCGTCGTCTCGTCGTAACCCTGCTCGGTGAACAGGTCGACCGCAGCGAGGACGATCCGCTCGCGCGCGCCTGGCTCCCACCGTGCCATGGGCTTCATCCTAGGCGATGGGACTCAAGTCCCATCACCTGGTAACGTCACGGGATAACAGTCCCATCACTTCAGGAGAGTGGTATGCAGGTCTTCATCACCGGTGGCACCGGCCTGATCGGCACCGCGGTCGTCGCCGAGCTGCTCGCCCACGGGCACACGGTCCGGGCGCTCGCCCGCTCCGACGCCTCCGCTCGAGCCGTCGAGGCAGCGGGAGGTATGCCCGTGCGCGGGAGCCTCGCCGACCTGGCGGCGATCCGCACGGCCGCGGAGCAGGCGGACGGCGTCATCCACCTCGCGTTCGCCAACGACTTCAGCAGCCCCGAGGCGCTGACCCGTGCGGTGGACGAGGAGACGGCCGCACTCACGACGATCGGCGAGGCGCTGATCGGGAGCGACAAGCCGCTGGTCACCGTCTCCGGCACGCCATGGGTGTCCGGCCGGCTCTCGACCGAGGCCGACCCGCTGCCCACCGACGGACCGGTCGGCGGCCGCGGGCGCACGGTGACGGCGATCCTGGGGCTGGCGTCCCGCGGCATACGGGCCTCCGCCGTTCGCCTGCCCCGGACGGTGCACAACCACGGCGAGGGCGGCTTTGCCGGCATCCTCACCCAGATCGCCCGCGTCTCCGGGGTGTCCGGCTACCCCGGCGACGGGAGCCAGCGCTGGCCCGCCGTGCACGCTCTCGACGCTGCGGTCCTGTTCCGGCTGGCTCTGGAGTCCGCACCCGCGGGCACCTCGTGGCACGCGGTCGACGACGAGGGCGACGCCGTCCGGGCCATCGCCGAGGTCATCGGGCGACGGCTCGGCGTACCGGTCGAACCGGTCCCCACGGAGACCTTCGGGGCGGTGGGCCCCATCTTCGCGATGGACCAGCCATCGTCGAGCGCAGTGACCCGAGCGGCTCTCGGCTGGGAGCCGACGCACCAGAAGCTGCTGGCCGACCTCGAGAACATCCAGCCCTGACGCAGGGCTCGTGCACGGGGGGGGTCACGGCCGGCGTCGTCCGGCGACCGGCTCCTCGGCCCGCGAGGCGCGCTCCGCTGCCCAGCCCGCCAGCAGCGCGAGCGCGTCGTGGGCGGGTGAGCCGGGTTCGGGCAGATAGGTGACCAGGCTGGTCGTGGAGCCGGTCTCCAGGGGGAGGGACTCGTAGGGCAGGTCGACGTCGCCGACGACGACGTGGTGCAGCCTCTTCACACCGGTGCGGTGGATGCGCACGTCGTGCGCGGCCCAGCGCGCGCTGAAGTCCGCGCTGCGCGTACTGAGCTCGCCGACCAGCCGGGTCAGGTCCGCGTCGTGGGGGTCGCGGCCGGCCTCGGCGCGCAGCAGGGCGACGGTGTCGTCGGCGACGTTCTCCCATTCCCGGAAGAGCGCCCTGGCGCCCGGGTCGAGGAAGACGAGGCGGGCGTTGTTGACCGGCGCCTCGGTGTCGTACCAGGGGGCGAACAGGGCTCGTCCGAGGGCGTTGACGGCGAGCACGTCCAGCCGTCCGTTGAGCACGACGGCCGGCACCGTCGGCATCGCGTCCACCAGCCACTGGATGGTGGGGCGCAGCCGGGTCGTCGACGGAGTTCGCCGCGTCCTGGCCCGGGCCGGCGATCCGGCGACGCGGAGCAGGTCCAGCAGGTGAGTCCGTTCGGCGTCGTCGAGCCGCAGGGCCCGGGTGATGCCGTCGACGACGCCGTCCGAGAGGCCCGTCGCGTCGCCTCGCTCGAGGCGGATGTAGTACTGCGGGGACACCCCCACCAGGAGCGCGACCTCCTCACGCCGCAGCCCGGGCACCCGGCGTCGGTCGCCGCCGTGGAGGGGCAGCCCCGCCTGCTCGGGGCTGATCCTCGCCCGGCGCGTACGCAGGAACTCCCGGATCTCGGCCCGCGGCGCCTCCCGTGGGGTCGGCTCCCGGCTCACGTCCTCCACTGTAGGTGTGGGGCTCGGCCAGTGGGGGTCACTGCGGATGGCCCCCACGGTGGGGACTGCCGCGTCCGTCGTCACGGTGGTCTGGTGGACGACGGAACACTCCGCAGACGGAAGGCGAGCACCGATGAACGACGAGACCCAGGGACCCGAGCAGCAGGTGTGGCTGGTGACCGGAGCCGGCCGCGGACTCGGCGTCGACATCGTCCGCGCCGCCCTGGCCGCCGGGCACCGGGTCGTCGCCACCGCCCGACGCGTCGAGAGCATCAGCGAGGCGCTGGGCTCCGACGAACGGCTGGCGGCCGTCGCCCTCGACGTGACCGATCCCGCCGCCGCCGCGGCCGCGGTCGACGCGGCGGTGGAGCGCTTCGGCCGCCTGGATGTCGTGGTCAACAACGCGGGCAGCTTCCAGGCCGGGTTCTTCGAGGAGATGTCCCCCGAGGCGTTCCGCGCCCAGATCGAGACCACCTTGGTCGGACCCGTCAACGTCACCCGCGCCGTCCTGCCACAGCTGCGGGCCCAGCGATCCGGGCTCGTGATGGCGATCTCGTCCACGGCGGGCATCGCCTCGACCGGAGACTTCCTCACCGCGTACGCCGCGTCCAAGTTCGGCGTCGAGGGGTTCATGGAAGCGCTGGCTCCCGAGGTGGCCCCCTTCGGCGTCCACACCATGCTCGTGGAGCCCGGCTTCTTTCGCACCGAGCTGCTCAGCCCCCGGTCCACGCAGTACGCGCCGCCCTCGATCCCGGACTACGCCGACCGCACGATCGCCACCACCACCGGGTGGCAGGGCATGCACGGCAAGCAGAGTGGCGACCCCGGCAAGCTCGCCCAGGCCCTCGTGCAGCTCGCCGGCCTGGACCACCCGCCGGCCCGGTTCGCCGCGGGCGCCGACGCCGTCGAGCTCTTCGAGGCCAAGGCCCACGCGCTCCTGGCCCAGGCCGACGCCCACCGCGACCTGTCCGTGAGCCTCGCCTACGACGACTGACGGGCGCGGCGAGGGCCCACACCGGTCAGGACGACGCGCCGAGCCGGTGGCGCACCACCCTCCGACGCAGCGTGGGCGACGCCTCCACCTCGTAGCCGGCGGCGAGGAAGACCTGGAGCAGGCCCACCGAGGCCTCGTCCCAGATCACGGTCTTCCCCGGCGGGGGCTCGGTGGGGTACCCCTCGAGGACGCTCGCGCCGACCTGCCCCCCGTACTCCACGGTGGCGGCGGCGAGCTCGTACATCAGCCCCTCCCGCCGGAAGCCCTTGCGCACCACGAAACAGGTGACCGACCAGACGCCGTCGAGGTCGGGGTCCCGCCGCATCCACGCCTTCTGCCGGGCCCAGATCCGCGGATAGCTCTCGCGCGGCTCGACCGCGACCCAGCCGGCGGGCTCGCCGTCGACGTACCCAACGAGGCCCGACGTGGGGCCGCTCGTGCCGCAGCCGGTCTGCTCGACGAGCGCCGCGTCGCGCTCCTCCTGGGTCGTGTCACGCCAGATCCAGCCCGGGGCCTTGAGCACCTGGCAGCGGCACTTGCGGGCCCCGCCGGCCTCGAACACCGCGTCGACGTCCTCGCGGGTGGCCTCGTTGGCCGGTCGCCAGCTGAACTCGGGCACCTCGCGAGACTAGCGAGCCGTCGCCCCCGGGAACGTGATCCCGTGGCTCCGCCGGTACTCCGCGAGCACCGTGTCGATCACGCGGGCCGTCCGCAGCGCGCTGTGCCCGTCGCTCGACGCCGTGCCGCGCCCGGTCAGGGCGTTGACCACCGCCTGGATGAGGGGTAGCTGCACCACCGGCGGGTACGGCGCCTCGATCTCCTCCAGACCGCGGGCGGTGGTCAGCCGCAGGGGGTCGCCCGCGAAGCACGAGAAGGCCAGGGATCCCGATGTCCCGACGATCTCGACCTCGTCCACCGACCGGTACGAGTCGTCGTTCCACGTCCCGACCCCGTGCACCCCGGAGGCGAAACCGAAGGCGGCGGTCACGACGTCCTCGGCGAGGTAGCGGCCCCCGCGGTTGCCGGCGACTCCGGACACGTCACTCACCGGGCCCAGGAGCCAGTCGAGCAGGTCCAGGGTGTGGGAGCCGAGGTCGACGAAGGACCCCCCACCCGAGACCGCGGGATCCACCCGCCACCCCGGATCGCCCGTCCCATCGGCGGCTGCGGGCCGTTCGCTGCGGATGGTGACTGACCGGGGCTCACCGATGCGGCCACCCTCCAACAGCTCCTTGACCGTGGCGAAGCGCGGCATCGCGCGCCGGTAGTACGCGACGAAGAGGCCCACCCCTGCCCGCTCGCACGCCGCGATCATGTCCTCGCACTCCGGGGCGCAGCGCGCCATGGGCTTCTCGACGTACACCGGCTTGCCGGCCGCGGCGACGCGCAGGACGTAGTCCCGATGCGAGTCGGGCGGGGTGGCCACGTAGACGGCGTCCACCTCGGGATCGTGGATCAGCTCGTCGGCGTCGCTGTAGGCGCGCGGAACCCCGTGTCGTCGCGCGTAGTCCGCCGCGAGCGGGCCGTTCCGCCGCATCACCGCGACGAGCTCCGAACCCTCGGCCTGCTGGAACCCCGGCCCACTCTTGCGTTCGGTGACGTCTCCGACGCCGATGATCCCCCAGCGCACCCGGTCCACGACCCCGAGGCTAGCCACGCGGCCGCCCCGATCCACGGTCGGGGCGCCGAACCCTACGAGACGTCGGCAGGATGGCCGGCGTCGTCCAGCGCGCGGCGCATGGCGGCGAGCAGGGCCTCCCGCTCCGGGTCGCTCTGGCCACGGTCGGCCGACGAGAGCTCGCTGGCCCGGGCGATGAGCGGCAGGTAGGAGTCGTCGAGCTCGACCTCGGCCATCGACCACCGGGCGAAGAGCCGCTCGGGCACCCGCTCCGCCGACAGCAGCTCGACGTCGGTGTGGCGGGGATCGTGCTCGATGTCGGCGTAGAGGGACCGGACGGCGGTCTCGGCCCCCTCCAGCACCTGCACGAACCACTCACCCGACAGCAGGAGCGCTCCGGTGATCTTGCGCTTCTGGTTGTCCGACCGCGCCTGGCTGAAGATGCTGGCGAACTCCTCGCGCCGGTCCTCGGGCGAGACCCGGTCCCGGCTGCGGTACATCAGCCGGAAGGTCGTGTCGGTGCCGGTGTGCTGCTGTGTGTCGGCCATGGCCGATCTCCTCGTCCTCACGTGCCGTTCGTCGGCTGAGCACTGCGCCGCCGTTACCGTAGCGACCTTCGCGGGGGCCTCTGTACCGACACCCGAAGCCTCAGGCGGTGAAGCCGGTGGCCGCAAGGTACTCGAGCCAGAGCGGACCGATGTCGGGGGGCACCCGCTGCCCGGGGGCCATGACGTGCAGGCGGTTCGACAGCAGCACGGCCACCGAGCGGGCGGCCGGGTCGACGAGGAACCGTGCGCCGGTGAAGCCCGGGTGGCCGTAGGCCGGTCCGCCGGCCGCGGGGAGCCACCAGAAGCCCACGGCCTGGTCGTCGGGCCCGGGCTGGAGGAACGCGTGGAGGACGGGCCGCGACCACACCGGTGACTCGTCGAGCAGGGCGGTGGCGAACCGGGTGAGGTCGTCGAGCGTCGAGAAGAGCCCGGCGTGCCCGCTGACGCCGCGCATGGCGTGGAACGCGTTGCCGTCGCTCACCTCACCGCGCACCCAGCCGGTGCGGAACGCGACGGTATGCGTGCGCTCGAGCGTCACGGGGTAGGGCTCGCCGTCGCGCAGCATGGCCTGCTCGATGTCGTCGCCGTGGCCGTAGGCGACCGCCTGCCCGGCCGGTACCGGTCCGTAGCGGGTGGACGTCATCCCGAGCGGCCCGGTGACGAGCTCGCGCACCGCCTCGTCCAGCCGCATACCGGTCACCTGCTCGACGACCGCCCCGGTGAGGATTAGTCCGTGGTCGGAGTAGTGGCGGCCCTCCCCCACCGGGTAGCGCAGTGGCAGGGAGGCGGCCAGCACGACCGCCTCCTCGCGGGTCGCGGAGCCGAGGTAGAGCGGCTGCCACTCGACGAGTCCGGCGCGGTGGGTGAGCAGGTGGCGCAACGTGATCGCGGCGTCGGGCGAGGGCAGGTAGCGCTCGAGCGGGTCGTCGAGGGAGAGCTCCCCGCGGGTGACCAGAGCCATGACCGACGCCGTGGTGGCGACCGCCTTGGTGCACGAGGCGATGTCGAACAGCGCACTCTCCCAGAGCGGTTCGCTCACCGACCCGTCGTGGAACGCTTCTCCGAGCACAGCCTCGTGCACGACGTCGCCGTCCCGCACGACCCGGGCGGCCACACCGGCGAACAGCCGGCCCGAGAGCCCTCGGTCGAGGACGTCATCGGGCCGGCTGTCGCTGGTGGTCACCCGGGCGAGGCTAGTGCCGGCACCGGGCCCACCCGGCCTGCGCGGTCCGCCGGAACCGCTCAGGCCCGCCCGTGGGCGCCTCGCGACCGGCGCGAGATCGAGTCGAGCGCCACGGCGAGCAGCAGGACCAGACCGGTGACGATGAACCGGAAGGCCGAGCCGAGTCCGAGCAGCGTCAGCCCGCTGGAGATCGACTGGATGACGATGACCCCGAGCAGGGCCGAGAACGCCGAGCCCCGGCCGCCGAAGAGGCTGGTGCCGCCGATGACCGCCGCCGCGATGGCGTTGAGGTTGACGTCGCCGGTGCCCGTGGCCTGGTTCGCGGCCGCGAGGCGGGACGCGGCGAGGACGCCCCCGAGGGCCGCGAGCGTCGAGCAGAGCACGAACACCGAGGTGTAGATGGCCCGTACGTTGATGCCGGCCCGGCGCGCCGCCTCGGTGTTGCCGCCGACCGCGAAGACCGAACGGCCCCACTTGGTGCGGGTGAGCGCGTAGTTGTAGACGAGGACGAGCAGCACGAAGAGGACGACCATCCAGCCGACCCCGCGGCCCGTGCCCTGGTAGAGCACCCAGCTGACCGCGGCCACCCCCAGCGCCAGGAGCACGGAGGCGACGATGATCGACGTCGTCGACTGGAAGGACAGCCCCGCCTCCTTGCGGGCCCGGGCCCGGGCGATGCGGCCACCGAAGAAGCCGGCCCCCGCGATGAGCGCGAGCACGTAGGCGAGCGGCTGCGGCACGAACAGGCTCTGGGCGAAACGGACCGGGGCCGAGTCGAACGGGACGTTGATCGAGCCCTGGGCGCCGAGCACCTGCAGCTGCAGGCCGAGGAAGGCGAGCAGGCCGGCCAGGGTGATGACGAAGCTCGGCACCCCGAACCGGTTGAACATCTGGGAGTAGAACCACCCGATGAGCGCACCGGCGACGAGGCAGCCGATGACGACCACCGGCCACGGGATCCCGTTGATGACGAAGAAGACGGCGAACAGGCCGGCGGACAGGCCGCTCACCGAACCCACCGACAGGTCGATCTGACCGACGAGCAGCACGCCGACGATGCCGAGCGAGATGACGCCGACGACGACGCTCTCCATAAGGAGGTTCTCGAGGTTGCGGCTGGACAGGAAGATCGGGTTGAGCAGCTGGAACACGAGCCAGATGACGACGAGCCCGGCCACGACGGGCAGGACCCCGAGGTCGCCCGAGCGGGTGCGGTCGACGAAGCCCTGTACGGCACCGCGCACGCCGGACCGCGACTGGAGCCGCTCGTCCTGGAGGTCACTGGGCCGGCGGGTCGCGTCCGGCTGGGTGGCCGTCGCGGTGGGGTCGGTGTGGTCGACGCTCATGATGCGGTGCCCTCTTCCTCGGTGACCCCGTCGGTCCCGGTGGCCCGGGCCTCGCGGGCGGCGCTGCGCCGGGTGACGACGTTGTCGGTCGCCCCGGTGATGGCCGCGATGATGTCCTCGGTGTTGACGTCCTTGACGCGGAACACCCCGTTGTTGCGGCCGAGCCGCAGCACGGCCACCTTGTCGGCGACCGCCTGCACGTCGGCCATGTTGTGGCTGATCATGATCACGCCGTGGCCGTTCTCCCGCAGGCGCTCCACGAGGTTGAGCACCTCAGCGGTCTGGGCCACGCCGAGGGCGGCGGTCGGCTCGTCGAGAAGGATGACCTTCGGGTCACCGAGCAGTGAGCGCGCGATGGCCACGGTCTGGCGCTGCCCGCCCGAGAGCGAGGCGACCTGGATGCGGACGGTCGGGATCTTGGCCGACAGCTGCCGCAGCAGCTGCCACGACTTGACCTCCATCTCCACCTCGTTGAGGCGCGCCCCGCCGATCTCCTGGCCCAGGAACAGGTTCTGGATGACGTTGAGGTTCTCGCACAGCGCCAGGTCCTGGAAGACGGTGGCGATCCCGAGGGCCCGCGCCTCGGCGGGGCTGTTGATCTGCACCTCCTTGCCCTCGAACTTGAGGGAGCCCGAGGTGGGCAGATGCACGCCCGAGAGGATCTTGATGAGGGTGGACTTTCCGGCGCCGTTGTCACCGACGACGGCCAGCACCTCCCCCGCGCTGACGTCGAGGTCGACATCGGTGAGCGCCGCGACGGCGCCGAACGTCTTGGTGACCCCCCGCAGGGAGAGGATCTCTCCCGGGGGCTCGTCCAGGAGCGCGCCCCTGGTGTGGGTCTGGGTGGACACGATGGGTTCCTCACGTCGTCGGGTGGGACATCGGGTATGCGTCGGGGCCTGGCCCGGGAGCCGCCCGCCGTCGGCGGCTCCCGGGTCGGGGCGTGGTGGTGCTACTTGATGCCGAGCTTCGAGCAGCCGTCGGCGTAGGCGCCGGTGCAGACGTCCGAAGCCTTGAGCAGCCCGCTGTCGAACATCTCCTTCTTGATGTTGTCCTGCGTCACCACGGTGGGCGTGAACAGCTGCGACGGGGTGTCGAACAGCGTCGTCTTGCCGGCCGGCTTCTGGCCCTGCGCGAACGCATACGCGATCTCCGCCGCACCCTCGGCGACGATCTTGATCGGCTTGGAGATGGTGTTGTACTGGTCGCCGTTGATGATCCGCTGGATGGCCGCGAGCTCGGCGTCGTTGCCGGTCACGGGCGGGAGCGGGTTGGTACCGGCCGCCTTGAAGGCGGAGATGGCGCCGCCGCCGGTGCCGTCGTTGGCCGCGACCACGCCGCCGATCTGGCCGGAGAACTGCGTGATCTGGCCGGCGGTCCAGTCCTGCGCCTTCGCCGGGGCCCACTCCGGGGTGTCGTACTCGGCGAGCAGCTTGAGGCCGCTGGCGTCGACGACGCTGTGCACGCCCTTCTTGATGAGGCCGGCCGCGGCGTCGGTGGGCGAGCCGTTGATCTGGAGCAGGCCGCCCTGGATGTTCTTCTTCTTCATGTCGTCGACGAGGCTCTGCGCGATGGACGCGCCGATCTTCTCGTTGTCGAACGACACGTAGTAGTCGGCCTTGGCCTTGGGGATCGGCCGGTCGTAGGCGATGAGCGGCACCTTCGCCTGGTTGGCCGCCTGCACCATGGTGGCGGCCGCGGCGGAGTCGACGGGGTCGAGCACCATGGCCTTGACCCCCTGCGCGAAGGCCGAGTCGGCCTGCTGCTGCTGCTTGGCCGCGTCGGCCTGCGCGTTGAGGTAGACCACCGAACAGGTCGGGCAGAGGGCCTTGATCTTGGCCTCGAAGAGCGGCTTGTCCTGCAGCTCGTAGCGCGTGGACGCGATGTCGGGCATGAGGAAGGCGATCTTGAAGCCGTCCGTGCCGCCGGAGGCGCCGCCGCCGGAGGTGCCGGTCGTCGCGCTGTTGCAGGCGGCCAGGGAGGCCGCCACCAGTGCCGTCGCGCCGATTCCGGCGAGGCGGGTCCGTCGTCCGATCATGCGTTGTCTCCTTGTGTGGTCCGCGATGACAGCGGGGTGGGGGCATGCAGGGTGGAGCGACCGGCGGGTGCCGGGCGAGCGGTAGGGGTCAGGGGATGAGCGAGACCTTGACGGACTCGGTGCCGCTGGAGACGAGCTCGAGGCCGCGCTCGAACTGGTCCAGGGGCAGCTGGTGGCTGCAGATCTTGTCCATGGGCAGGACGCCGGACTCGATCATCCGGATCGCGGCCGGCCAGCAGTGCGGGCCCAGGTGGGCGCCGAGGACGTCGAGCTCCTTGTCGTCGCTGATGATCGACCAGTCGACCGTCACGTCGCTGCCGAAGACGCCGTACTCGACGTAGGTGCCGAGCTTGCGGAGCATCGTCAGGCCCTGGATCACCGCCGACGGGTGACCGGTGCCCTCGAGGTAGACGTCGCAGCCGTAGCCGTCGGTGAGCTCGAGCACCCGGGCGACCGCGTCGCCGTCGCGGATGTCGATCAGCACGTCGGCGCCGCACTCCCCGGCGAGGGCCAGCTTGTCGGGAGCGAGGTCGAGGGCCACGACGTGGGCGGGGTTCTTCGCCCGCGCCCCGGCGACCATGCCGAGGCCGATCGGTCCGCAGCCGGCGACGACGACGGTGTCGTCGAAGGTGATCCCCGCCCGTTCCACCGCGTGCAGTGCGCAGGACAGCGGCTCGGCGTAGGCCGCGTGGGCAGCGGGGAGGTCGGCCGACACCCGGTGCACGAGGGCCCCGGTCGGGAACCGCATGTACTCGGCCATCGCGCCGGGGGTGGCCCGCTTGAAGCCGTAGATGTCGTGGACGGCGCACATCCAGTACTGCCCGCGACGGCAGTAGCGGCAGGTCCAGCACGGGACGATCTGCTCGGAGACCACCCGGTCACCCACCTCCACGCCCCAGTGCGTACGCGCCTCGTCGTCGAGCTCGACCACGGTGCCGACGAACTCGTGGCCGGGGACGACCTCGGTCTCGGCCCAGGCCGCCCGCTCGCCGTCGCCCCAGAACTTCGTGGCGCCGTGGTAGCACTTGAGGTCGCTCGCGCAGATGCCGACGGCCTCGACCTGCACGAGCAGCTCGCCCGGCCGGCGCACCGGCACCGGCACGGTCTCCAGCCGGTAGTCCTCCGGACCGTGGCAGACCACGGCCCGCATCGTCTCGGAGCGCGCACCGGTCTGGCTCCGCGGTGCCTGGGGGCGGGCGGCCGTCGTGTCCGACACGGGGATCTCCTGTGGTCCAGCGGTGTCCCGGACACGCCGTCGTGGTGCCGGTGCCGCGAACTTAACAGGCATCTGCACATCTGTCCAGAAAACTTGTCCCGTTCGTGACCAGGCATAATCGCTGACGCACGCCCGGTGACGACAAGGTGGGACGATGACGCTGCGAGACGCGCACGAGGGTGAGTCCCTCCAGGTGGCAACGCGTTTCGCGCCCGAGCTCCTCTACCGTGCGGCGCAGCTCTACTACCTGGAGGACGCGAACCAGGCCGACATCGCCCAGCAGCTCAACACGAGCCGCACCACCGTGAGCCGTCTGCTGGCCGAGGCGCGGGCCGCCGGCATCGTGCGCATCGAGGTCGTCGACCCGGCGTCGCTGACTTCGGGCGAGCTCGCCGGCGACCTGCGCCGGGCCCTCGGCCTGCGCGCCGCCTACGTCACCGCCAGCGACACCGGGCGGCAGGTGGGCCCGGTCCTGGCGGGGGCGGTCAGTGAGGCGCTGACCGCGACCGACCTCAAGGCGGGGGACGCCCTGCTCGTGTCGTCGGGCGCCACGCTGTACGCCGTCGCCCAGCAGCCCCTACCGAGCCTGCCGGGTGTGCTCGTCGCCCCGACCGTCGGCGGCGTCGACGAGCCGGGAGAGCCCTACCAGACCAACGAGATCGCCCGGGCCATCGCGGTGAAGGTGCACGGGAGCCCGGTGCTGCTCTACGCGCCGCTGGCCCCCAGCGAGGGCCTCTACCGGATGCTGCTCGAGGAGTCGTCGACCCGGCGGGTCACCTCCCTCTGGACCGACGCCAAGGTGGCCCTGCTCGGCATCGGCGCCCCGCCGCGCACCCGCGAGCTGCGGCCCAGCGTGCTGGCCCGCGACGATGCCGTGCTCGCTGCCGCCGTGGGTGACATCTGCGCCCGCCCGTTCGACGGCGAGGGCCGCCCGCTGGCCTTCCCGGGCAGCGACCGCCTCATGGCCATGGGCCTCGACGACCTGACCCGCGTGCCGTGCTCGATCGGCGTGGCCGTCGGCCTCGACAAGGTGCCGGCCATCCTCGCGGCGGTCAAGGCCGGCTGGGTCAACACCCTCGTCACCGACGCCCCCACCGCCCGGGCCCTGCTGGGCTCAGCCCTCGCCGCTCGCTGAGGACGTCTGGAGGGCCGCGAGGTCGTGCACGATCGAGGCGGTGGCGGGGTAGAGGGCCTCGTACCCGGCATACAGGCGGTCGTAGGTCTCGCGGACCTCAGGGCGGGGCCGGACGACGGATCCCGCTGTGGCCCAGTCGGTCTCGGGCGGGACGATGCCGTTGCCGATGGCGGCCAGCAACGCGTCGCCGTAGGAGGCACCGATGGTCTGGGCCGGCACGTGCTGCTCGCGGCCGGTGACGTCGCTGACGATCTGGGTCCACAGCCCGCCCTGCGTGCCGCCGCCCACCGCGACGATGCGCTGGATGGGGTCGTCCTCGTGCTCGAGGAACTCGACGATCTGGCGGACGCCGTAGGCGATCCCCTCGTAGACCGCCCGGAAGAGGTGGCCTCGGCCGTGCCGGAGGGTGAGCCCGGCGACCACGCCGCGGGCGTGCGGGTCGAAGATCGGCGTACGCTCGCCGGCGAAGTAGGGCAGCAGCAGCAGACCGTCCGAACCCGCGGGGACCGCGGAGGCCTCGGCTACCAGCTGCTCGAAGCTGGCTCCTCCGGAGAGGTCCTGCACCCACGTGGTGAGCGAGCCCGACGTCGACATGCCCGCCGCCACCGTGTGCTGCCCCGGCTCGACGCCGACCGTGGTCCACAGCTTGGGGTGGGTGCGGAAGTGGCGCAGGACCTGCACGAAGAACAGCGTCGAGCCGTACATGAGCATGAGGTCGCCGGGCTGGCGGGCGCCGGCGGAGAACGCCTCGGCCCAGGCGTCGACGGTGCCGGGCGAGACCGGGGTGCCCTCGGGTATGCCGGTCTCCTCCGCCGCCTCGCGCGTCACCCGGCCGACGACCTCGTGCGGGTGCACGAGGCGCGGCATCTCGATGTCGCCGGCCACCTCGGGCACCCACTCGTCGACCCAGGTGTTGCGGCGCACGTCGTAGAGCGGGTCGCACTGGCTGGCCGTGTGGTGGTCGAGCACGTACTCGCCGGTGAGCTTGGCCGTGACGTAGGAGTTGCTGTTGTACCAACGCTTCCCGCGGTCCCACGCCTCGGGCTCGTGCCGCCGGAACCACAGCATCTTCGGGCCCACCGCCTGGGTGCTGAGCGCCTTGCCGCAGCGCTCGAGGATGGCGTCGGCGCCCAGACGGTCGGTCAGCTCGGCGATCTCGCGCTCGGCGCGCCCGTCGATGCCGTAGAGGATGGCGGGGCGCACGGGCTCGAGGTCGTCGTCGCAGACGAGCAGGCACGGCCCCACCCCGCTCACGCACAGGGCCGCGACGCTGCGGCCGGGCTCCGCGTCGACCTGGCCCATCAGCTCGCGGGCCACCTCGACGAGGTCACCCCACCAGACCCGCCGGGCGTCGACCTCGGCCCACGACGGGCGCGGCAGGGACATGCCGTGCTTGCGGGAGGCCTGCGCGACGACCTCGCCCTCGGTCGTCGTGAGCACGCCCTTGGTGCTCGCCGTGCCGATGTCGATCCCCAGCAGCAGCTGCGTCACGCCTGGTCCCTTCCCGCGAGTTCTGGGTGCCGGCGTCGTCGACCGCCGTGTCGCCTCCCGCGCCACGCTAACCCCTCGCCGCTCGCCGTCGCATCGGCGACCGGCGGGGTCGGGTCGGCGTGCGACCCGGTCGTGGGAGAAGGTGGGGGCGACCACTTCACCACCGAACCGCAAGGAGCACCGATGCCCACACGCACCGCCAAGACCGCCTGGACCGGAGGCCTGCAGGACGGCTCCGGCACCGTCGAGCTGAGCAGCTCGAAGATCGGCACGTACGACGTGTCGTTCCCCAAGCGCGCCGCTGACGACGCCGGCGGCGCCACCAGCCCCGAGGAGCTCGTCGCCGCGGCGCACTCCTCCTGCTACGCGATGCAGCTCTCGGCCCTCGTCGCCCAGGCCGGCGGCACCCCGCAGACGCTCGACGTCACCGCGGACGTCTCGCTCGGCCCGGACCCGGCGGGCGGCTTCCGGCTCACAGGCATCAAGCTCACGGTGCGCGGCACCGTCGACGGCCTCGACGAGGCCGGCTTCGTCAAGGCCGCCGAGGACGCGAAGGCCGGCTGCCCCATCAGCAAGGCCCTCACCGGCGTCGACATCACGCTGGACGCCGCGCTGGCCTGAGCAGCCATGGCTCCAACGCCACCCACGGCCCGGATGACGGGCCGTGGGTGGCCCAGCATCGGCGGGGGTGCCAAGATCAGGACGTGACCGCCCTCGCCCCGCAGACGATCGCGTACCCCTCACCGTCGTCGCGTCCGCGACGAGGTGGCCCCGAGCGGCTGGAGCCGCACGTCATCGTCCTCTTCGGGGCGGCTGGCGACCTGTCGCGCCGCAAGCTCCTCCCGGGGATGGCGCACCTCGTCAACTCCGCGCTGACCCCTGACATCCAGGTCGTCGGGACGTCGCTGGAGGACATGGACGACGAGTCGTTCCGCGCCTTCGCCAAGCAGGCCGTCGAGGAGTTCTCGACGCACCCGCTGACCGCCGCGGAGTGGGACACCTTCGCCGCCCGGCTGCACTACGTGCCCACCTCGGCGGGAGCCGAGGGGCTGCGGGTCAAGGTCGAGGCCTCCGAACGCGAGCTGGGCGAGCGGGTCCGCCGCATCCACTACCTCAGCGTGCCGCCAGTAGCGGCCCCGGTCGTCATCGGGACGCTGCGCGACGCGAAGCTCGTCGACCGCTCCCGCGTCATCATGGAGAAGCCGTTCGGGACCGACCTCGAGAGCGCGATCATCCTCAACGACACGGTCCACGAGACGTTCCACGAGAGCCAGATCTTCCGCATCGACCACTTCCTCGGCAAGGAGGCGGCCCAGAACATCCTCGCCTTCCGCTTCGCCAACGGGCTGTTCGAGCCGATCTGGAAGCGCGACTTCATCGACCATGTGCAGATCGACATCCCGGAGACCCTCGGACTCGACCGCCGCGCCTCGTTCTACGAGCAGACCGGCGCCTTCAAGGACATGGTCGTCACGCACCTGCTGCAGGTGCTCGCCTTCGTCGCCATGGAGCCGCCGACCGCCCTGGAGCCGCGGGCGATCAGCGAGGAGAAGAACAAGGTCTTCCGCTCCCTCATGCCGATCATGCCGACCGATGTCGTGCGCGGTCAGTATGCCGGCTACACCTCCGAGGAGGGGGTCGCGCGCGACAGCGACACCGAGACCTTCATCGCGCTCAAGTGCGGCATCGACAACTGGCGCTGGGCCGGCGTCCCCTTCTACCTGCGCACGGGCAAGCGGATGGCCGAGGGGCAGCGCATCATCTCGATCGCCTTCAAGGAGGCGCCGAAGTCGATGTTCCCGTCGGACTCCGGTGTCGGGAAGCAGGGCCCGGACCACCTGACCTTCGACCTGTCGGAGGACTCCAAGGTCTCGCTGTCGTTCTACGGCAAGCGTCCCGGGCCGGGCATGAAGATGGACAAGCTGTCGATGCAGTTCGCCACGCAGGAGGGCGAGCACTACGGCGACGTCCTGGAGGCCTACGAGCGGCTGATCCTCGACACGATGCGCGGCGACCACACCCTGTTCAACACGGCCGACGGCATCGAGTCGCTCTGGGAGCGCTCGCAGCCGCTGCTCGACGACCCGCCGCCGGTGAAGCCCTACCCCGCGGGCAGCTGGGGGCCCAACGCGATCCACCAGCTCATCGCGCCGCACGCGTGGCGGCTGCCCTTCGAGCGGGCCTGGCGCAGCAAGCGTTAGCGGGATGCGGGCGCGGGGCATCCGGTCGAGGCCTCGCGCCGAAACCCTGATCGCCGCCCGGCCGTCTGGCGCGCCGACGACGACGCCCGGGTGCTCACGTGGCCCGCCGAAACTTCCTCCCCGGAACCGCCCATCCGAGGGGGTGGCCGGCGCCGAACGCCTGGCTATGCCCCCACGTCGTGCGCTCGATGTCGTCGGACACCTGACGCCCGGGGTGGGCGCGACCCGCATCACCGAGGCGATCCTGGGGCAGGCCGCGGGGTATGCGTCCGTGCCCGTCGGGAGCTGGACTCTCGACCTCAGCGGCGGCGGAGGGCCGACGGCCACGCAGACCGTGGACCCCATGTCCGGCAGCGTCTACACCGCCATCGTCCTCGACGCCGCCGGAGCGATGGCCCCGACCCCAGCCGAGGACGACGAACCCACGTCGGCGCTTCACGTCGGGACGCCGGCCGTCGCCGGGTCACGGCGTACCGGTCGGCGGTGACGCTCGGGTCGCGAGCGATCCGGGTGGTCGTGCTCCTGGCGGTCCTCGCCACGACCGGCGGATGTCAGGCCGGGCCGCCCGCGTCCGCCTCCACTGGCACCATGTCCACCCCGACCAACAGCTCCATCCCCACCGAGGGCGCGGTCACGACCGCCCCCTCCACCGAACACCCGGGACCGACGGCACCGCAGGGGGGCGTCGCCGGTCCCGGGGCACCCACAGGACGCCGGACGGCTGACGACCAGCCCGCTCCGGGTCAGCAGGGGCCGGCGGTCATCCTGGGTCACGTCGACACCCAGGCGACCTACGGGCCGGTGCCCGGTCCGGCGTTGCGGCTCATCACGTGCGACGGGCCCTACGACCGGGTGGCCGGCGGCTACCAGGACCACCTCGTCGTCTGCGCCTCCTGACGTCGGCCGTGCTCAGCCGTCGGCCGACTCCGGCCCCCCGGGGTTGCACCGGGCCTGCACCATCTGGTCGGCACTGACGACCGGCCGCCACGGCTCGAGGTTCCAGGACGGCTTGTCCGGAGCGACGAGGCGGGCATACGTCCAGTGGCAGTCGAACTGGGCCCGCATGCCCGGCTGGTCGGCGTCGGGGGCGAGCCGGAGCACCTCCGTCCACGCCTCGGCCGCATCGGCGGCACCCTGTGCAGCGCGGCCCGCGGCGGTGGGCACCACGTGCAGGCTGCGCCCGCCGCTGCCGCGCACCCAGGTCGTCGAGCCGACGAACGGCGGTGCGGGTACGGGTGTCGCGGTAGGGCTCGGGGTCGTCGTGGTCGAGGACCGCGGGGTCTCGGCCGTCGCCGTCGTGACCGGCGAGGGGGCATACCCGCTCGTCACGCCGGGGGCGGGAGTCGTCGAGCCGCACGCCCCGAGCAGCAACAGTCCGACGACGGTGCCGGCCACCCGGGTCGCGGTCGTCGCGGTGGTCCGGGGCGGGGTCACGACCCCATCCTGGGCCAGGGTGGTCCGGGCCGGCGCTCGGTACGCTCGGACCGGCCTCCCGGACCCGGGTCGCCACGGATCGCACACGAGGAGCGGGCGCGGGCTCATGGACCGGTCTCGACGCGCGGTGACGCTGCGGTTCCTGGCCGCGCCGACCGACGCCGGCGTCAGTGGCCGGGTGCCGGGCGGGCGGGTCCTGGAGTGGATCGACAAAGCCGGGTTCGCGTGCGCTGCAGGCTGGTCGGGGCGCTACTGCGTCACCGCCTACGTGGGCCACATCCGGTTCACCCGGCCGATCGAGGTCGGCGACCTCGTCGAGGCGAGCGCGCAGGTCGTCGACACCGGCCGCACCAGCATGCACATCGTCGTCTCCGTGTCGTCCGGCCCGCCGGCCACCGGCGTCCTCACCACCGCGACGACGTGCCTCATGGTCTTCGTCGCCGTCGACGCCGACGGCCGACCGGTGCCCGTCCCCACCTGGTCGCCGAGCACTCCCGACGAGGTGGCCGGCCGCGACGACGCGGTGCGGCACGCCCAGGTGCGCAGCGCCATCGCCGCCGCGATGGCAGCCGAGTCCTACAGCGACGCGTCCGAGGCCCCCCGGATGGTGCTGCGCTTCCTCGCCGCACCCACGGACGTCAACTGGGGCGGCAAGGTCCACGGCGGCATCGTCATGCGCTGGGTCGACGAGGCCGCTCACGTGCTCGCCACCTCCTGGGTCGGCGGGCCGAGCATCGCCGTCTACGCCGGAGGGTTCCGGTTCTACCGGCCCCTGCTCATCGGCCACCTCGTCGAGGTCGAGGCGCGGCTCATCCACACGGGACGGAGCAGCCTGCACATCAGCGTGCACGTGCGCTCCGGCGACCCGGCCACCGGGCGCCTGGAGCTGACCACCCACTGCCTCATGGTGCTCGTGGCCCTCGACACGGCCGGTGCCTCGACACCGGCGCCGCCCTGGCGACCTTCGCTCGAGGAGGACGTGCGGCTGGAGGCCCACGCCCGCGACCTCATCCGCCTGCGGGGGGCGCTGACCTCGACCTCCTGACCGGGGTCAGCGACGACGGAACTGCACGCTCCACAGCTCGGCGTAGGCGGCCGGCTGGCCCGAGGTGAACGTGACGTAGACCTGGTGCACACCGGTCGGTGAGGCGGAGTTCGCCGGCACCGCGCGGGTGACGTCCCAGCCCCCCGTCGAGGCGACCGCGGCCTCGGCGACCACCGGGTTGGTGGGACTGTCGAGCCGCACCTGCACGAGACCGGACACGCCGCTGGCCGCCCCCGAGGAGACGGTGAGGACGACGTCGGCGACCGCGCTGGTGCCGAAGTCGAGCCGGAACCCGGCCGCCGCGCCGTTCGCCCCCGGTGACGTATGCGCGCCCGACAGGGTCAGGGCGGTGAGCGACGTCGCCGCCGTGGCCGGCACGACGGAGAAGGCGTCGAGGGCCGCCCCCGACACCGTGGTGGTCGTCATGGTCGTGCTGGTGGGTGAGGCCGGGCTGGTCGACGTGCTGGTCGACGTGCTGGTCGACGTAGGGCTCGTCGTCACGGTGGTGGGGGCCGTCGAGGTGGGGCTGGGCGTCACCGTGGCGGACACCGTGGACGTCGGGCTCGAGGTCACGGTGGTGGACGTCGGGGCGGGCAGGGTCCCGCTCGTGTGGAGGAGGGCGTACAGGTAGGAGCGGGTGTTGCCGTTGTCGATGTCGCCGTCGGTCAGCTGGGCGTAGGCGGCCTGCGCGCGGGCCCGGTCGCCCAGGGAAGTCAGCGCCACCGACCAGTCGACGAGGGGCTTGCCGCTGATGCCCCCGCCGAGCGACGCGTCGGCGAGGACGCCGAGCTGGGCGGTGCCGACGCTGCGCAGGTAGGCCAGCTGGGCGGGGGCGGCCGGCAGCACCTGGATCCCGACGATGGCCGACGGCTCCCCCGAGAACCACGTGGCGTAGTCCTTCTTGCCGCCCCAGACGAGAGACGCCATCGGCGAGGTGAACCCCGCGACCGGCGCGGGCCTCAGCCAGTAGGCGACGGCCGACGCGGCTTCGCGGGAGAACATCCACTGGCCCTGGGTGGCGAGGTCGGGGTTGCCGCTGGCGCGCCCCCAGAGGGTGACGCCCACCCAGGCGTTGGTGGCCTCGCTCGACGACTCCTGGTTGTTGCCGTCGGCGAACGGTGCGACGCCGCTGGCCCACCCGTGTCCGGCGTAGTCGTCGAAGTGCCGCCGCGCGACGGTCGTCGCCGTCGCCCGGGACGCCGCGATGTCGGCCGCCACCGTGTCGGCCATGGTGCGCCAGCGGCTCGTCAGGGTGGGGTCGTCGAGGGCCATCGCCCCCGCGGCATACAGCAGGTAGCCGTAGTGGAAGTAGTGGTCGTTGAACTCGGTGTCCGAGCCGTAGCTGGGCTGCTCACCGACGACCCCCTTGAGCACCCGGTCGTAGCCGAAGCAGCTCGTGCTGCGCGCGGCACACCCGGCCGGGTCGAACCACTGGTCGAGCCGGGCGACGACGGCCGCCTTGAGTGACGCTGTCGCAGAGGCGAGTCCGAGCTGGCGGGCCAGCCGGTAGACCTGCACGGCCCGGGTCAGCTGCTTGCCCGCGTAGTAGGAGTCGGTCGCGTCGATGGTCGCCACCCGCACCGCATCCGTGCTCACGAGGCCGGTCAGCGTGCCGCGGTCGGCGGCCGAGAGGGTGGACAGGTCGAGGTCGACGGGCACGTCGTACGCCGCGGTCGAGGTCGTGAACGTCGTGCCGCTCACGGCCGGCATGGGTCCGTTGATGCTCGGGTAGGCCGCAGCGAGCCGGCTCCCCGAGATGTCGGACTGGGCCGGCATGGCGGCGAAGACCGTCGGCACCGAGCCGGTGTCGAGGCTGTAGGTGGTGCTTGCCCGCCCGCCCGACACGGCATACCCCGTCGTCCCGCCGCGCAGGGTGGTGGCGCCCTGTGCGAGGACGGTCAGGTCACCCGAGGTGGCCGCCGGCGCGACGCCCGCCACCCACGCGGCCTGGCCCCGGCCGAGGTGCAGGCTCGACCCCGTCAGGGTGCCGGGGGTGACGAGGAGCAGCGACGGGCTGATGCGGTACCCGCCGGCCACGGCCGTCGGCGCGCCGGCGCCGGACGGCAGGGTGAGCCGGACGTCCTGGTCGGTGGCGGCGACGTACTGCGCGTAGGCCCAGCCCTCAGCCAGGGTGAGGACGCCGACGGTGGTGCCGGCCGCCGTGTAGGTGAGGTCGGCGGTGAGAGAGTCCTTGCGGGTCAGGGTGTAGGCGTCGGTGCGGGGCGGCGCCAGGGCCAGCGCAGCGGCATCGGTGTAGCCGCCGATGACGGTCTTCGCGGTGCCGGTGACCGTCGGGGTCATGACGCCGAAACCCTGCACGCTCGGTTTGACGGCGAGCGGGCCCGTGAAGACGGGGCGGGCGGTGCCGTCGCCGACGAAGACGGCCGGGGCGATCCACGACCCCGTGGGCGGGTTGACACCGGGGCCGACCCGGATGCCACGGTCGGCGTAGGTCGACGGGTAGGTGGGCATCGTCTGCGCGGTCGCCGTCGCGGCGTCGAGCCAGTCGGCCGCGCCGGCCGCGGGCGTGGCGCCGACCGACACGGCGCAGCCCAACGCCGCCGCGGCCGTGACCCCCGCCACGAGGAGGATGGTGGTCGCGGGCCGTCGTCGCAGGGCCAGCCGGTGGGTCGCCATGTCGCTCGTCCTTGCCTGGTGCGGAGTGCTGCCGGGGCGCCGCGGCGATGCGAACCTCGCCATCGTGGGTCCTTCGCCACCAACCGCGCAAATCGGACACTCTGCGACGACGGCGCCCGGCGACGCGCGGCCGCGAAATCCGAACGGCTGACACTCTGAGAGGGGCGATGGCCCTACCGTTGCCTCCAGAGGGGTCGGTCGACGTGCGCCCTCGCTGCGTTTCCTCCAGTATCTGTGGTCGGATCACCCACTCCCCTGCACCACACCGTCAGCCGCACCATCCGCCTCACCGTCCGGAGCACCATGTCCCACCAACGCCTGCACCCGGCGCGCCGCGCCGCCGCGGCGGCCCTCTGCCTGGCCGGGCTCGCGGTCGTCTCCGCGTGCGGCCTCGTGCGCAGCCCCGTGCCGGTGACGACACCCCCGACGACGGGCGCACCCACGTCGAGCGCCGTGCACGCGCCCGCCACCTTCGACGACGAGCGGGTGTCCGGTGCGGCCGACCCGGCGCCGATGTTCCGGGTGGCCGCCCCCGCCACGGCCGTCCCGCCCACCGTCACCGTGTCGGCCGTCCCGGCTCCGGCGACCACCGCGACCACCGCTGCGCCGCGGCCCCCCAGCCAGCCCAGCCCGGCCAGGACGACGACCACGACCAAGCCGGCGGCGCCCAAGGCCACCACCCCGGCCGCCCCGGCTCCTGCCCCCGCGGCGGCGTCCGGCCCGGCCGTGACCGGATGCGGCAACCCCAACCCGGGCAAGGTGCTGCTCACCTTCGATGACGGCGGGCCCACCGCGCCGGCCATCCTCGGCATCCTCGACCGCTACGGCATCAAGGCCCGCTGGTTCCCCACCGGCGAGTGGGCCAACGGCAACGCCCCCTTCATCGCCCGGCTCAGAGCCGACGGTCAGATGCTCGGCAACCACACATACTCGCACCCGCAGATGTATGCCGCGCTCGGCGCCACGGAGCTGAAGCGCCAGGTCGACCAGGGCTACCACCCCACCAACGTCTTCCGCTTCCCCTACGGCGCCAGCGACGAGGTCTCGCGCGCCGTGGTCCGCAGTGCGGGCTACTCGATCTGCGGCTGGAACATCGACACGAACGACTGGAAGGGCAACTCCACGGACACGATCACGTCGATCGTGACGAGCCAGGCCCGCCCCGGTTCGGTGGTGCTCATGCACCTGAAGTTCCAGACCGACGTCGACGCACTCCCGGCCATCATCGACAACCTGCGCGGCCGCGGCCTGATCTGAGCGGCAGCAGCCGAGGGCCTCAGCGCAGGAGGTCGCGCAGGCTCGCCCCCGCCCGCATCGACGCCGCCAGCTCCGCCTCGGCGCGGGTGATCTCCGTGGCACGGGCCAGCACCCGCTCGACGTCGCCGGCCGGCACCACGGTGACCCCGTCGTCGTCGGCGACCGCCCAGTCGCCCGGCCGGACGGTGGTCCCGCCCAGCACCAGCTCGACGGCGACCTCGCCGGGCGCCCCGAACCGGGCCCCGCGCGGGGTGAGCCCCCGCGCATACAGCGAGAGCGGCAGTGCCCGGATCGGGTCGATGTCGCGCGCGAAGCCGTCGATGACCACGGCCACCACCCCGACCCGGGCCGCCTCGTGCTGAGCAGCTCGGCGACACTCATGGCTAGGCGACGACCTCCAACAGCTGCATCATCCCGTGGTCCTCGTGGAAGAGGATGTGGCAGTGCATCACGAACTTCCCGGTGAAGTCGAGGAACCGGTGCCGGATGACGATGCGGCCGAAGGGCGGCAGCATCGCGGTGTCGCGGTAGTGGTTCTCCCCTGACGGCTCCCCGTTGACGGAGATGACCTGGAAGTCGTTGACGTGGATGTGGATCGGGTGCGGTTCGTAGGTGAGGTTGACGAACTCCCACTCCTCCGTGGCCCCGAGCTTCATGGTCTCGTTGACGACGTTGTGGTCGAACTGCGTCCCGTTGATGTAGTACTCGAACTTGTCGTTCTGGCCGGTACCGCGCGGCTCGCGCTCCTCGAGGCGGAACACGCGGCGGCGGTCGATGGTCGCGTTGCGCAGGTCGTCCATCGGCATCAGCGTCGTCGGCATCACCGCCGCGGTGACGGCCTTGGCGGTCGGCTTCGAGACGAGCCGCACGAGGCTCTGGCCCTTGGTGGGCACCATGTTGGCGGTGTAGTACGGGCCGAGGTCGTCCCAGCTCATCGACTCGAACGCATACTCCCCCGCGTCGCCGCCCCTCACGAGCACGTCGATCCGGCCGCCCGGAGGCACGATGATGACGTCGTGCTGCGTGGCCTGCGTCAGTGAGTCGCCGTCGACGTTGACGAGGGTCAGGGGCTGGCCGGCGAGCCGCAGCCGGTAGAACACCGAGCTCGAGTTGCACACCCGCCAGCGCTGGATCTCACCCGGGGCGATGTCGAGCGCGGGCTGGTACTGCCCGTTGACCAACGTGACCTGGTCGGACAGCGAGCTGTCGTCGCCGTCGACGATCTCGTTGTTGGCGATGTCGATCTGGCTGAGCATCATGACCCGCTCCGGCAGCCCAACGATGCCTGGCAGCTGGTCGAACTCGCCCCGGACGATGAGCAGCCCGAAGGCACCGCCGAACACCTGCTTGTCGGAGAGCATGTGCAGGTGCGGGTGGTACCAGAGGGTCCCGCCCGGGTGGTCCTTCGGGATGGCGTAGCTGTAGTCGAAGCGCTGCCCCGGCTTGATGTCGAGCAGCACGTTGTCGGAGCTGCCGCTCGGGGAGACGTGCAGGCCGTGGGTATGCAGGTTGGTCTCCTCGTCGTCGTCGTTGACGAGGCGGACGGCGAGGGTGTCACCGGGCCGGATCTCGAGCGTGGGTGCGGGGTACGAGGCCTCGTAGGTCACGGCCTGCACCGTCTGCGTCCCGATCGTCACCGGGGCCTTGGCCATCCGCAGCGTCGTGGCGAGCCGGCCCCCGGTGCTCGACCGGACGGCGGGCTCGACGAAGCCGACCGAGCCGGGAGTGTTCAGCGCCTGGGCGTCGAGCGCGCCCCCGGGGTCCATGCCCGGCATGCCGTCCATGGAGTGGCCGGCCATCCCGGTGCTGGCGGAGGAGGCCGGCGGGGAGGCGTCGGTGCACGCCGCCAGCAGCCCCGCGGTAAGGGCTCCGCCACCGGCGACGAGGAACCCTCGCCGACTCCAGAAGCGTTGTGGTTCGGGCACGTTCATCAGGATCCCTCCTTGACGACGGTCACCGAGCGCTCGGTGGCGTTCGCGTCGCTGCCGGCACTCCAGCGGACGGTGATGGTGTGCTGGGCGGCCGCCCGGCAGTCGAAGACGACGGTGGAGCCCACGCCGACCGGCTTCCCGGCCGGCACCTGGAACGGCAGCGCGTCCTGGATGCCCACCGGTGGGCTGGACCCGTCCAGCTGCACCGCGACGGCCGTGGCTCCGGACACGTTCCAGCCGAGGGTCACCTGGCCCTGCGTCCGGCCCACGAGACAGGTGAAGGACGTCGGTGCGTTGAACGCGAGGACCGTCGGGGGCACGGTGGGAGGAGCCGACGTGGCGGGCGCCGGGGCGGTCGTCCGGGCCGGGATGGCGGCCCCCGTCGCCCCGGCCACGGTCGGCGTGGCCGCGGTCGTGGCGCCCGCCACGGAGGACGCGGGCGGGCGCGCGGACGAGGTGGTCGCCCCGGCGGTCGACGCCGAGCCGCTGTCGGTGCAGCCGGCCACGGCCAGGGGGACGAGCACGAGAGCGGCGGCTGCCGTCACCCCGCGTCGGCGCCGTCCGGCCCGGCCCACGTGACGGACGAGACCCGGTGACAGACCCATGACGTATGCCTCAGTTCTGGGGGTGCGGAAGCGTCGGTGACGGAGGGCTGCTGTGGAGGAAGGTAGCAGCGAAAGCCCGATTTCACCCGATTTCCTCCCTTCGTTGCGCATCGGCGTGCCGACGGCGGATCGCGGCACCTGGAAGACCAGGGACTCCCCCGCCGTCGCCGGTAGGCGTTGACTGGCCCCTGTCGACGATGTCGCGTGGTCGAGTGTCGGGTCACGACGGCCACCGGACCACAGAGGAGAGCAGACGATGAAGGCAGCGATCTTCAAGGGCGCCAGGCAGATCGAGATCGGCGTCCGGCCCGACCCCACCATCCAGCACCCCACCGACGCCGTCGTCCGCGTCGTCCGCGGCTGCGTCTGCGGCTCCGACCTCTGGTACTACCGGGGCATCAACCCGCACAAGGTCGGCAGCATCGGCCACGAGTACATCGGTGTCGTCGAGCAGGTCGGCGATCAGGTGCGCGACCTGGCCGTCGGCGACCTCGTCATCGCCCCGTTCACCTACAACGACGGGACCTGCCCGGCCTGCCGGCACGGGTTCCAGTCCAACTGCACCCACGGCGGCGGGTTCGGCGACGGCGAGGCCGATGGCGGCCAGGGCGAGTACGTGCGCGCCCCGTTCGCCGACGCGACGCTGGTCACGGTCCCCGGGTCGGACTTCACCGACGAGCAGCTCGCCTCGTTCACCGCGCTGTCCGACGTCGCGTGCACGGGCTACCACGCGGCGGTCAGCGCCCGCGTCGCCGACGGTGACGTCGTCGCGGTGGTCGGTGACGGTGCGGTCGGGCTGTCCGCGGTCCTCGGCGCCCGGCTCCTCGGGGCCGCGCGGATCATCGCGCTGAGCCGCCATCCCGAGCGCCAGCAGCTCGCCACCACGTTCGGTGCCACCGACATCGTCGCCGAGCGGGGCGAGGACGCCGTCGCCCGAGTCCTGGAGCTCACCGACGGCGCCGGAGTCGACGCCGCCCTGGAGTTGCGTGGGCACCGACGAGTCGATCGAGACGGCCGCAGGCGTCACCCGGGCCGGCGGGATGATCGGCGCCGTCGGCGTGCCGCTCTACAAGGAGTTCACCTACCAGCGCCTGTTCTGGAAGAACATCGGCATCAAGGGTGGGGTGGCCCCGGCGCGCCAGTACATTCCCGCTCTCCTCGAGCGGGTCCTCGCCGGCGACATCGACCCCGGCCTCGTCTTCACCCTCACCACCGACCTCGACGACATCGCCGAGGCGTACGCCGCCATGGACGAACGCCGAGCCGTCAAGTCCCTCCTGCGGGTGAGCCAGCCGTGAGCGGCCGCGACGCCCAACGAACGGCAGCCCTCGAGCCCGCCTGACCCCCGCACCGCCTGGCACCGCCACCCTCGCGGACAGACCCTCCACGTCCTGCAGGGCATCGCCTGGGTCGCCACCCGCGACGGCCGGAAGCTCGAGGTCCACCCCGGGCAGACCATCTGGTGCCCGCCCGGCGAGGAGCACTGGCACGGCGCGACCCCCGACGCCTTCATGGAACACCTCGCCATCAACGACACCGGCGGCGACCCCTCCACCACCGCCACCTGGGGCGACCACGTCACCGACCACGAGTACTCGGGCTGACGGGGGGCGGGCACCAGCCCCGGTTCGACCGGACTGCCGTCGACGCCGCCTTCCGCGGCCGGGTTTGCGGCCGGCCGCCGCCGCCTCCATCATCCGTCCATGACCGCGACGCCCGCACCAGCCAGGCTGAGACATGCCGTCCGGGCCATCATCCTGGCCGATGTCGACCACGTCCTTCTGTGCCGCTTCAGCCTTCCGCACCCGGCCGTCCCGACCGGCTCGACCGTCGTCTGGGCCGCACCCGGCGGCGGCATCGAACCCGGTGAGACACCGCTGGCCGCCCTGCGCCGCGAGCTGCGCGAAGAGACCGGACTCCGCATCGATACCGACCCGCCGCACGTCTGGCACCAGGAGGTCGTCGCCCCCGGCCACGCGGAGGGCTACGACGGGGTGGTCAACGACTACTTCCTCGTCCGCGGTGCTCGGTTCGATCCTCGCGGCTCGCTGTCCGACGACGAGCTCGCCGCCGAGCACATCAGCGGGATGCGGTGGTGGCGCCACCAGGACCTCGCTGGATACGACGGGGCCGACCTGTTCTCCCCCCGCGACCTCGCGACGCCGTTGGCGGCCCTGATCGACGGTCGGCTTCCGGCCGCGCCGGTGATGCTCGGTCTCTGACCCGACACGAGGACAGCCCCTGATCCGCGCTTCCGCAGATCAGGGGCTGTTCGCGCTGGTGGTGGCAGGTGAAGGATTCGAACCTTCGAAGCTTTCGCGACGGATTTACAGTCCGCTCCCATTGGCCGCTCGGGCAACCTGCCGTGGTGCGCGCATGGAAGGATAGCAAGCAACCGGCGGCGGCCCGAATCGTCGCTCACCACCACCGGTCGCACACCGGTGCCCGCTCGAGATCAGAGGAGGAACGATGGCCGACTCGTCGTTCGACATCGTCAGCAAGATCGACCACCAGGAGGTCGCCAACGCCCTGAACACCGCCGCCAAGGAGGTCGCGACCCGCTACGACTTCAAGAACGTCGGCGCCTCCCTCGAGTTCTCCGGCCCCGAGAAGGTCCTCATCAAGGCCAACTCCGAGGAGCGCGCGCTCGCGGTGCTCGACGTCTTCCAGACCTGGCTGGTCAAGCGCAAGGTCTCGCTCAAGCACCTCGACTACGGCAACGACGACAAGAAGCCGACGCCGCGCCTGTCGGGCAAGGAGTACCGCCTGGAGATCGCCCTCAAGGAGGGCATCGACCAGGAGACGGCCAAGAAGATCGGCAAGATCATCCGCGACGAGGGGCCGAAGTCGGTGAAGTCGCAGATCCAGGGCGACGAGCTGCGGGTCACGAGCAAGTCGCGTGACGACCTCCAGGCCGTGCAGCAGCTGCTCAACGGCAAGGAGCTCGAGACCGCGCTCCAGTACACCAACCGGCGCTGACGGCGGCTTCAGCCGAACCGCTCGCGCGACAGCAGGGCCTCCCCCAGGGCCGAGGCCCCGTCGACGATGTTGCGCCGGGTGGCGGGTGAGAGGTCGCCGGCCAGGGCGATCTCGGCCGCGTCGAGGGTCGCCTGCTCCACCACGCGGGGGAAGCCGAACCGCACCACCCGCGCGAGCGCGTCCTCGGCCAGCCACCCGCGCAGGCGCGGCACCTCGGTGAAGAAGCGGTGCGCATACGGGCGGACCAGTCCGACGTCCCCGGTGGTCCACAGTCCGTCGAGCAGGGCGACGAGCTCGTGGTTGGAGCGCCCGGACGCCGGGCGGACCACCTCGGCCCACGCCCACGCCTTGGCGGCGGCGGTCGGCTCCGAGGCCCGGGCGCGCAGGCCGGCCAGCCGACCCCCGAAGGTCGGGTCGGCAGCCTCCGCCGCGTCCAGCTCCCCGGCCCGCAGCGCACCCCGCCGGGCGAGGTTGCCCAGGACGAGCCAGCGCAGGTCGGTGTCGTCGGCGAGGCCGGCCGGCACGCCGGCCCCGGACAGCCAGCGGCGCAGCAGCCCGACGTCGCCGCTGCACTCCGCCACGGTGCGGGTGGCGATGACGGCCGCGCTCGACCCCGGCGCGGAGCGGGCGAGGAGGGCGGCCGCGGCGCCCGCCAGCCGACCCCACGCGGCGTCGTGCTCGGGCTCCACGAGGAACTCCGGCACGAAGCGCCGGATCGCCGTGACCGCCAGCCGCTCGAGCAGCGGCGCCGACGTCTCGGCCACCCACTCGGTCTCGATGAGGTCGAGCACCCGGCGTGGGTCGAGGTCGCTCTGCGAGACCGCGTCGACGAGGGCCGACCAGACGACGACCCGCGCCGGACCCTCCGGTATGCGCGCCAGCCCGCCGGGCAGCGCAGCCAGGGACGCGTCGTCGAGGACGACGCCCGCCCAGGTGAGGTCGGAGGCGTTCGGCACAAGCACGGCGGGGACGGGGCGGCCGGTCAGCTCGGGCAGCGGCGTCACCGCGCCGGTGGTGCGCACGAGGGTCCGCAGCGTCTCGGCGCCGTCGGTCCAGCCCACGACGTCGACGACGTGCACGCGGTCGGCGGGGTGGGCCGCGGGCACCTCCCTCAGCAGCACCGCGCCCGTCACCACGCCGTCGGCGATGGAGAGCTCCACCCGGAGCCGGTCGCGGTCGGCGGTGCGCAGCCAGGCGGCGCACCAGGGCGCCAGGTCGACGCCGCCGGCGTGCTCGAGCGCCCCCACCAGGTCGGCGAACGTGCCGTTGCCGTAGGCGTGCTCGCGCAGGTAGGCGGAGACCCCGGCCACGAACACGTCGTTGCCGAGGTAGGCGCTCAGCTGCCGCACCACCGAGGCCCCCTTTGCGTAGGAGATCCCGTCAAAGTTCTGCAGGGCGGCCGCGGCGTCGAGGGCCGGCGTGCCGGCCACCGGGTGCGTGCTCGGGCGCCGCTCCGCGGCATACCCCCATGTCTTGCGGACGATGCCGAACGAGGTCCACGCGTCCTGGTACGCCGTCGCCGCCATGAGCGTGGCGGTGCCCAGGTACTCGGCGAACGCCTCGTTGAGCCAGAGGTCGTCCCACCAGCGCATCGTCACGAGGTCGCCGAACCACATGTGGGCCATCTCGTGCTCGATGGTGCGCGCCGACACGAGCAGCGCCTCGTCGCTGGGTATGCCTCTGAACAGCCGCTCGTCGCGCAGGGTGACGCACCCCGGGTTCTCCATCGCCCCGGCGTTGAACTCGGGCACGAAGACCTGGTGGTACTCCCCGAACGGGTAGCGGATGCCGAAGAGCCGGTGGAAGTGGTCGAGCCCCTGCCGCAGCAGCCGGAGGATCTCGTCACCCCAGCGCTCGAGCGGTCCGGCGAGCGAGGCGCGGGCGTGCAGCCCGAGCGGGATGCCGTCGTGCTCGCTCCGGAGGCTCACCCACGGGCCGGCGCAGACGGTCACCAGGTAGGTCGCGATCGGCGGCGTCGTCGCCAGCGACCACCACCCGTCGCCCGTCGGCGTCGCCGCGCCGTTGCCGACGACGCTCCAGTGCCCGGGGGCCTTGACGCGCACCGTGTAGGGCGCCTTGAGGTCGGGCTGGTCGAAGCAGGCGAAGATGCGCGGCGCCGCGGCCAGGAAGGAGTGCCCGTAGAGGTAGGCCTCGCCGTCGGCCGGGTCGACGACGCGGTGCAGACCCTGGCCGTCACGGCTGTAGGCCATCGTCGCGGAGCAGACGAGCGTGTGCTCGCCGGGGGCCGCCCCCAGGTCGAGGCGCAGTCGGGCGTCGGTCACCGCCGCCGGGTCGAGCGGGCGGCCGTCGAGGACGACGGAGTGGACCTCGAGCGCCTGCACGTCGAGGAAGGTCTCCGCGTCCGCGACCCGGCTGCGGAACCGGATGGTGCTCGAGCTGGAGAAGGTCGCGGCCTCCGCCTCGGCGCCGCCGGTGACGTCGAGCTCCAGCGCGTAGCCGCGCACCTCGATCGCCGCGGCGCGGGTGCGCGCCTCGTCGCGGGTCAGGCTGGCCACGCGTCCCAGCGTCGCACGCCGGGTGTCGCTCGCGGCCCGACACCGGCCAGAACCCACGAGATCCCCGTCCGACCCCCGGGATGCGGGGGGCCGGACGGGGATCTCGTGGGTGGAGCGTCTAGACCGACGGCTTGACCGCCAGCACCGGGCAGTCGGCGTCGAGCAGCACGTGCTGGGCGGTGCTGCCCGCGAACAGCTTGCCCACCGGTGAGCGCCGTCGCACGCCGATGACGATGAGGTCCGCCGTCGTGTCCGACGCCGCCTCGAGGATCGCCTCCGCCGCGGACGAGCTGCCGACCGACCGACGGATCTCGTGCTCGAGACCGGCCGAGATCAGCTGCGCGTCCAGGGCGTCCATGTCCTGCGCCGAGGCGAAGTTCGGGTGCGAGAAGTCGCCGTAGTGCCCGGTGTTGACGACGACCAGCCGTGACGACGTGAGCTTGGCCTCCGCGATCGCGTGGTCCACTGCCGCGGACCCCTCGGCGGTCGGGAGGTAGCCCACGACGATCGTCGTCACGTCGCCCCTCGGCTGTTGCCGTCGGCATCGAGGGTGACCGCGCCGGTCATGATCGCCACACCCTCCTGCATCGTGTGCGACTGCGGGGTGATGATCCCCGCCCGGCGGGCGAGCCGCTGGATGTGGATGCGGTCGGCCACCTCCCACACGTGGGGCATGTTGTGGCTGATGAGGATGACCGGCACCCCGTTGTCGCGCAGCTGCTTGATCATGTCGAGGACGGCGTTGCCCTCCTTGACACCCAGGGCAGCGGTCGGCTCGTCGAGGATGACGACCTTGCTGCCGAACGCGGCGGCCCGGGCGACGGCGACGGCCTGGCGCTGGCCACCGGAGAGGGTCTCGACGGCCTGACCCATGTTCTGGATCGTCTGGATGCCGAGGCCCTGGACGGCGGTGTTGGCCCGTTCCTTCATCCCGTTCTTGTCGAGCATCCGGAAGACCGACCCCAGCACCCCCTTCCGGCGCTCCTCACGAGCGAGGTAGAGGTTGCTCGCGATGTCGAGCGCCGGGATGACGGCCAGCTGCTGGTAGACCGTCTCGATGCCGGCGTCGCGGGCGTCCTGGGGCTTCTTGAACGACACCCCCCGGCCTTCGAGCTCGAGCGTGCCACCGTCGATCGTGTAGGCGCCCGACAGGCACTTGATGAGCGTCGACTTGCCCGCGCCGTTGTCGCCGATGACCGCGAGGACCTCGCCGGGGTAGAGGTCGAGGTCGACGCCGTCGAGGCCGATGACCCGCCCGAACGTCTTGATCAGGCCCTTGCCCTGGAGCACGGGCGTGCGCCCGGCCGACCAGTCGTGGCCCGAGGACCGGGCCTGAGGATGACTCTGTGACTGGCTCTGGGACTGGCCCTGGGACGGGACGTCCTGCACGGTGTCGGACGGGCTGCTCACGACTTCACCTTCCGGATCCACTGGTCGATGGCGACGGCCACGATGACGAGGACGCCGACCGCGAGGACCCGGAACTGCTGGTCCACACCGCCCAGCGACAGCCCGACGGTGAACGCCTGCACGATCAGGGCCCCGATGAGCGTCCCGATCACCCCGCCTCGGCCACCGAAGAGGCTCGTGCCGCCGATGACGACGGCGGTGATGCTCTGGAGGTTGCCGTCGGAGATGGCGTTGGGGGTGGCCCCGCCGGAGCGTCCGATGAGCACCCACGCCGCGATGCCGAAGATGAGGCCGGCCACGGAGTAGACCGACAGCAGCACGCGCTTGCTGGCGATGCCGCTGAGGCGGGCCGACTCCGGGTCGTCACCGACCGCGTACACGTGCCGTCCCCAGGCGGTCTGGCTGAGCGCGAAGCCGACGACGAGGTACATGACCAGGACGATGAGGACGCCGGTGGTCACCCGGAACCCGAGCAGGTTGACGCTCTGCCCGGCCCAGTTGATGATGTCGGGCAGCCGGTTGTCCTGGATGCTCGAGCCGCCCGAGTAGAGCAGCGCGATGGCCGTGAAGATGCTCAGCGTCCCCAGGGTCACGATGAACGGCGGCAGGTTGATCCGGGTGACGAGCACCCCGTTGAGCCAGCCGGCCAGGAGCCCGAAGAGGATCCCGATGATAAGCGCGAGCGTGCCGTTGACCCCGTTGTTGGCGGCCAGCGAGGCCATGATCATCGCCGACAGGATGGTGATGGCGCCGACCGAGAGGTCGATGCCGGCGGTGAGGATGACCAGCGTCTGACCCAGGGCCAGCGCCGCCGTGATCGCGGTCTGCTGCACGAGCAGCGACAGCGAGTTGGGTTGGATGAAGCGGGGGTTGACGAACGTGAAGACGATGATCGTCACGATGAGCAGGATGAGCGGGCTCAGCCACGGGTTCCGGTGGAGGGCGTGCTGGATGCGCTGCGCCGGGCTCTGGGCCCGGCGCGACAGCTCCGCCTGGGCGGCGCTCGGTCGAGCGCCGCCCGTCGTCGTGGTGGAGGTCACGTCAGCCCCAGCAGATCTTCGAGGCTTCGTCGCTCGTGATGCTCTGGACCCCGGTGGCCGGCTTGTCGGTCACCAGCGCGACGCCGGTGTCGTAGAAGTCGAGGCCGGGCGAGGTGCTGGGCTTCGCGCCACCGGTGGCGATCTGGTAGATGGCCTCCATGCCGAGCTGGGCCATCTTGAGCGGGTACTGCTGAGCGGTGGCGCCGATGACACCGGTCTTGACGGAGTTGACGCCGGCACAGCCGCCGTCGATGGAGACGATCGTCGCCGTCTTGCCCTGGGCCTTGAGGGCGGCGCTGGCGCCGACCGCGGTGGGCTCGTTGATCGTGTAGACGACGTTGATGTCGGGGTTCTTGGTCAGGCACCGCTCCATCGCGGAGCGACCGCCGTCCTCGGCGCCGTTGCCGGCCTCGTTGCAGACGATCGTGTAGGTGCCGTCCTTGTACTTGCCGGTCTTGTCCTCGTCGCCGTTCTTCTTCTTGTCCTTGGTGTCGATGCCCATGCCGGTGAGGAAGCCCTGGTCACGGTTGTAGTCGACCGAGACGATCTTGTCGTTGAACAGGTCGAGGAGGGCGATGGTGGCGGGCTTGCCCGCCTGCTGGACCTCCGCCCACGTGCCGATGAGCTGGCCGGCCTTGAAGTTGTCGGTCGCGAACGTGATGTCCACGGTGCTGGCCGGGTCGGGCGGGGTGTCGAGGGCGATGACGAACAGACCCGCGTCACGGGCCTTCTTGATCGCCGAGTTGACGCCGGTCGACATGGGGGTGATGAGGATCCCCTTGTCGCCCTTGGCGATCGCGTTCTCGATGGCGGTGATCTGACCCTGGTCGTCGCCCTCCTGCTTACCGGACGAGACGGTCAGGTCGATCTTGCCCTGCTTGGCCGCGAGGTCCTTCGCGCCCTTCTGCATGGCGACGAAGAACGGGTTGGTCGAGTCCTTGGTGATGAGCGCGACGCCGATCTTCTCGCCGCTCCCGACGGTGGAGCCGGACCCGCCGCCACTTCCACTGGTGCTGCTGCTGCAGGCGCCGAGGGCCAGAGCGACGCCGGCTGCCGATGCCAACGCGACGACGCGGACGCGTCGAGGCGAGACGGTGGCTGACTTCATGTGAAACCTCCTGGTGTGACAACGTTGTCAGGACTATGTATAGCGATCCCTTGCGCTCACGTCAACCGATGTGACCTAATTGGCACCGTGACCGTGACAACGATGTCAACGTCGGACACGTCAGGCCCCAACGTCGGCCGGGCGACGATGCGCGACGTAGCCGCCCTCGCGGGAGTGAGCCTGAAGACCGTCTCCCGGGTGGTCAACCGCGAGCCGGGGGTGTCCGACGACCTGCGCGAGAAGGTCGAGCGGGCGGTCGAGCGACTCGACTACACGCACAACCTCACGGCGAGCAACCTGCGCCGCAGCCACGGGCGTACCGGTGTCGTGGGCGCCCTCGTACAGGACGTGAGCAACAGCTTCTCCGTGTCGCTGCTGCGCAGCCTCGAGGACGCCGCGCGTGAGCGGCACTGCGTGGTGCTGGCCGCCAGCATCGACGAGGAGACCGAGCGGGAGCGCTCCCTCGTGGCCGACCTCGTCGCCCGCCGCGTCGACGGGCTCATCATCATGCCGTCGACGCAGGACCAGAGCTACCTCGCGGCAGAGGTGCGCGCCGGCCTGCCGGCCGTCTTCGTCGACCGGCCCCCACGGGGGGTCATGGCCGACGCCGTGCTCGTGGACAACCGGCGCGCCGCGCGGGAGGGGGTCAAGCACCTGCTGTCGGCGGGGCACCGCCGGGTCGCCGCGCTCGTCGACCTCACGTCCATCCCGACCGCGGCCGACCGGCTGCGCGGGTACGAGGCCGCCCTGAGGTCCGCGGGCATCAAGCCCGACCCGCGGCTCGTCGTCTCGGGGCTGCGCACCTCCGACGAGGCGCAGGCCGCCCTCACCAGCCTGATGACCGGGGCCGACCCGCCCACCGCGGTCTTCGCCTGCCGCAACATCCTCAGCGTCGGAGCGATCCGCGCGCTGCGCTCCCTCGGTCTCTCACACCGGGTCGCCCTCGTGGGCTTCGACGACTTCCCCCTCGCCGACCTGATGAACCCGCCACTCACCGTCGTGCGCCAGGACGTCCGGACGATCGGCCGCCGGGCGGCGGAGATGCTGTTCGCCCGCATCGAGGGCGACCGCTCCCCGCCGAAGCAGCTGATCACCACACCCGTGCTCGTGCCCCGGGGGTCCGGCGAGATCCGCCCCTTCGACGCGACCGGCCGCCAGCGCGCTCCCGCGAGCCCCTAGCGTCAGCGCTCGAGGTAGCCGCCCGCCATGGATTCCAGGCGGGTGATCCGCTCCCCCATCGGCGGGTGGGTGGAGAAGAGCCGCGAGACGTCCTGGGCGCGGAACGGGTTCGCGATCATCATGTGGCTCGCGTTGACGATCTTCTGCTGCGGGGCGAGCGGGGCACGGGCCACCCCCGCCTCCAGCTTCCGCAGCGCCGACGCGAGGGCGAGCGGGTCGCCGGTGAGCCGGGCGCCGTCCTCGTCGGCGTCGTACTCGCGCGTGCGGCTGATGGCCAGCTGGATCACCGTGGCGGCGAACGGGGCCAGCAGCGACAGCAGGAGCAGCGCGAACGGGTTGCTGCGCTCGTCGTCGGAGCCGTTGCCGCCGCCGAACATGCTGGCGAACAGCATCATCTGGGCCACGGCGGTGATGATGCCGGCCAGGGCGGCGGCCACCGAGCCGGTGAGGATGTCGCGGTTGTAGACGTGCTGCAGCTCGTGCCCGAGCACCCCCCGCAGCTCCCGCTCGTCGAGCAGCTGAAGGATGCCCTCGGTGCAGCAGACGGCGGCGTTCTGCGGGTTGCGACCGGTCGCGAACGCGTTGGGCGCCTCGGTCGGCGAGATGTAGAGCCGGGGCATGGGCTTGCCCGCCTTGGTGGAGAGCTCGCGCACGATGCGGTACATGCCCGGGGCCTGCGCCTCGCTGACGGGGTAGGCGTGCATGGCGCGGATGGCCAGCTTGTCGCTGTTCCAGTAGCCGTAGAAGGTCGTGGCGACGCCGATCAGGGCGAACAGCCAGATGAAGCGGCCGCCGGCCACGAGCGCCCCGACCGCCAGCAGGAGCGCCCAGATCGCTCCGAACAGCGCGGCGGTCTTCAGCCCGTTGTAGTGGCGGGAGGTCGTGATGGGCATGTCAGGGAAACGTCAGTTCGTGCACAGGCGTTCCCGGCCGCGGAGGCACCGGAGGGGTCAGCCGAGCAGGCCGAGGAGCAGCTGCGGCTGCACCGACCCGAGCACCAGCAGCGCGGTGCCGACGCCGAGCGCGACGGCATGGCTCGGGTGCATCCGGGTGCGGACGCCCGTCGCGACCGGCGCGCCCTCGGCAGCCTCTACCGCCCCAACACCCGAGTGGCCCGAGACGCCGGCCGGCGTGTCCTGCACGAGGACCCGCACCCAGCGCAGGTAGACGGCCACGCCCAGAACGGCATTGCCCGCCGCGAGGACGGCGACGACCCACCACCCCTCGGACAGCACCGGCCGCAGGGCCACGATCTTGCCGACCAGCCCGAGCACCCCCGGCGGCAGCCCGGCGAGCGAGGTCAGAGCCAGCAGCAGGGCGCCGGCCGCCCAGGGGTGGGTGCGCACCAGGCCCCGGTACGCGTCGAGCCGCCGGCCGGCGCCGCCGGTGGTCACGGCGGTGGTCACGGCGGTGACGGTGGTGGCTCGCTCCGAGGCCGTGGCTGTGACCACGACGACCACGGTGAAGGCGACGAGCGTGGCCACGAGGTAGGTGAGCAGGTAGCCGGCGGCCGCCCGGGAGCCGAGGGCCGAGACGCTGAGCAGCGGCAGCACGACCCAGCCGGCCTGGGCGACCGTCGACCACGCGAGCAGCCGCACGACGTCGTCCTGGCGCAGAGCCATGAGGTTGCCCAGCGTCATGCTGGCGACGGCGAGCACCGCCACGACGACGAGGGCCGAGCGCCCGAGGGTGCTCACCGCCGTGACGACGACGAGCAGGGCCGCGAGCGCGGCCACCTTGGACACCCCGGCGAGGAACACCGTGACCGGAAGGGGCGACCCGGCATACGCCGTGGGGGTCCAGGCGTGGAAGGGGGCGAGGGACAGCTTGAAGGCGATCCCGCCGAGCACGAGCACCACCGACAGCGCGACCAGCGCCCGCTGCGGGGTGGAGGTCGCGGCCAGCGCGGGGCCGGCCGCGAGGACCGGTGAGCCCGTCGCGGCGTACCAGCACGCGGCCGCGAGCGCGAGCATGGCGAAGGAGACGAGCGACGTCGTCAGGAGCTGCACGGCGCCGGCCAGGGCCCGCCGGGTGCCGGGCAGGGCGGCGAGGGCGACGACGGGGAGGGTGGCCAGCTCGAGGGTGACCAGCCACGACGCGAGGTCGCGGGCTCCGGCGACCCCGACCGCGCCCGCGGTGGCGGCGAGCAGCAGCGAGACGGTGACCGCCGTGCGGCCCGTCTCGTCGGCGCGCTCCGACGGCCAGGCGAGCAGCAGCGTGACGACCGCAGCGAGCAGGGCCGCCAGCTGGAGGGTGGTCGTCAGCGCGGTGGCGGCGTAGAGGCACGCGCCGCCGCCGGGCAGGCACAGGGTGCGCAGGTCGTCGCCGGTGGGGGTGCCGAGCGAGCCGAAGGTACCGAACATGCCGACGACGAGGCTGATGAAGGCGACGGCGTAGTGCACCCGCTGGGCGCGGGGGTCGATGACGTCGAGCACGAGCACGACGACCGCCCCCAGGAGCGGAGCGAGGGCGGGCAGGAGGGCGCCGAGGTCGAGGGTGATCACCGCAGCGCCTCCACGACGGTGCCTCCGGCGGCCGGGGGCGGAGGGACCGCCGGGCCGCTGCGGGTGACGAGGGTGGTGGACTCCGGGGCGGTGAGCCCGAGGAGGGGCTTGGGCAGGACGCCGAGCCCGATGACGAGCACGACGAGGACGAGCAGGACGAGGGCCTCGGCCCCCCGGGCGTCCTGACCGCGGGTGGCGCGGGGGTCGGGCAGACCGGTCCATCCCGCGTGCCCGGCCCATACGAGCCGCAGGACGCGCAGGGCGTACGCAGCGGCGAGGGTCATGCCCACGACGCCGGCGACCGCGCAGCCGCGGAACAGGCCGGTGGGCAGGCCCGCGGCGGGGTTCCAGGCGGCGTACACGGCGAGGAACTCGCCCCAGAAGCCGACCAGGCCGGGGAGGCCCAGCGCCGACGCGAGCCCGACGACGAGGGCGAACCCCATCCGGGGCGACACGTCGCGCAGCGCGTCGCGGGCGACGGTGAGGTCGGCGCTGCCCCACCGCTCCTTCAGCCCGCCGACGACGAAGAAGAGGAGCGCGGAGACGACGCCGTGGGCGATGTTGGCGAAGAGGGCCGCCTGGAGCCCGGTCTGGGTGCCAGAAGCGAGCGCCAGGGCGACGAACCCCATGTGCGCCACCGAGCTGTAGGCCACGAGCCGCTTGAGGTCGCGCTCGACCAGGCAGGCCAGACCACCCCAGATGATGCCGACCGCCCCGCTCGCGGCGAGGAACGGGGCCACCGTGCGGAACCCGTCGGGCACGGTCGGCACGGCCAGCCGCACCATCCCGTAGGTGCCCATCTTGAGCAGGACGGCGGCCAGCAGCACCGAGGCCGCCGTGGGTGCGATGGTGTGCGCGGGCGGGAGCCAGGTGTGCACGGGCCAGAGCGGCACCTTGATGCCGAGACCGACGACGAGCAGGACGGCGACGAGCACCTGGGTGCCGGGCGTGAGGCCGGCCCCCTGCGCCGCGGCGAGCCGCCCGAGGTCGGACGTACCGCTGCGGACGACGAGCACGAGGATGCCCAGCAGCATGAGGGTCGAGCCGAGTACCGTGAACAGGACGAACCGGGTCGAGGCGTCGGCCCGCGCGCGCTCACCGGCGTGGGCGTCGCCGAACCGGCTGATGAGCACCCACATCGGCACGAGGACGACCTCGAAGGCGACGAAGAAGAGGACGGCGTCACGGGCCAGGAAGGTGGCCAGGGCGCCGGCCTCCACGAGCAGCAGGCAGGCGTAGTACGTGGCCGGACCGGACGCGACGGCCGACCCGTCGGGGGCTCCGGCCGGACGGGGCTCCCGCCCGCGGGCGTGCACGACGACGGCCACCCCGAGCAGGGCGGTGAGCAGCACGAGCGGCACGGTGATGCCGTCGACGGCGAAGTGCCACCTCAGGCCGAGCGACGGCACCCAGCTCGCGTCGACCTCCGGCCGCAGCAGGCACGTCAGCACGGCGAGCACCAGCGTGACCAGGCTCGCGACGGTCGCCACCGTCTGGGCGGCGCGCGGCGCACCCGCCGGGCCCCCGCGGGCGGCGGTGAGCAGCCAGGCTGCGGCGACGACGGGCACGACGAGGGCGAGGATCAGCGCCACGCGGTCACCCCCGCCACGGCGACGGCCACGACGCCGACGACGACCGCCACCAGCCCGGCCGAGGGGGCGGCGCGGTGGGTGCGGTGCCCGGCCCGGCCGGCGAGTCCAGCCAGGGAGGCGGCCCCGCGCGGGTAGGCGTCGACGACGTCGCGGTCGAGCCGGACGACGAGGCGGGCCACCGTGAGGACCGAACGCCCGACCCCCACGTAGGCGCGGTCGACGCCGAAGCCACGGCCGCTCAGCTCGGCGGCCCGCGGTCCGAGGCCCAGCGCCGGGTCACGCCCCTGCCGGGCCAGCGCGCGGATGCCGAGGAAGACGCCGACGACGAGCAGGACCGAGATCACGGCGAGGACGGCGCCGACGTGGATGCCGCCCAGGGGCACGAGCAGGAGGGCGCCCACGACGGTGAGGACGGCGAGCACGGCCACGGTGAGCGCGGCGCCGATGGTGACCGGCCGGGCCTCGTGGGCGCCGGTGGGCGCCTCGTCGCCGGCCGGAGCGGCCTCCTCGGCGCTCTCCTCCTGCCCCTCCTCCGCCTCCGCCTCGGCCAGTCCCCCGGCCTGCTCGGTGGTCAGCAGGATCCAGGCCCGGGTGGCGTAGGCGGCGGTCAGGGCGACGGTGAGCAGCAGCGACGCCAGGACCAGCCAGGCGAGTCCGGCGTCGGGTCCGCTGATCGCCGTCTCGGCGACGCTGAGGACGCCCTCCTTGCTGAAGAAGCCCACGAGGGGTGGGACGCCGGCCAGTGCGGCGAGGCCGATCCCGAGGGCCCACAGCAGAGCCCCCCGGCCGCGGGCCCGACCCCGCAGGGCCACGAAGGCGGTGCCGCCGGCCAGCACCGACAGCCAGCCCACGGCCAGGAAGAGCAGGGCCTTGAACAGCGCGTGGCTCAGCAGGTGGCCGAGCGCGGCGCCCGCCGCCTGGTCGGGCCCCAGCACGAAGGCCATCGCGCTCGCCATGATCGCGACCTGGCTCAGGGTCGAGTACGCCAGCAACCGCTTGACGTCGGTCTGCGCGAACGCCAGCAGGGCCGCCCAGACCATGGTCACCGACGCGAGCACGCCGAGCAGGATGCGGGACGGCACGTCGACGGCCAGGAGGGACTGGAAGCGGGCCAGCAGGTAGGTGCCCGCGGCGACCATCGTGGCCGCGTGGATCAGCGCCGAGGCCGGCGTCGGACCCTCCATCGCGTCGGGCAGCCAGTCGTGGAACGGCACGAGGCCGGACTTGCCGGCGATGCCGATCAGCAGGAGCACCAGCGCCGCCGTGAGCGCCGGGGTGGCGGTGACTAGCTGCGCGCTCGGCGACCCGCTGCCCCCGGCCCAGTGGGAGACCACGGTCGACAGCTCCGTGCTGCCCGCGCCGACGGAGAGGATGACGATCCCGAGCACGAACCCGATGTCGGCGAACCGGGTGACGAGGAAGGCCTTGTACGCGGCTCGCCGGGCCGTCTCCCGGGCGCTGACGTGGCCGATGAGCAGGTAGGAGCACCAGCCCATGACCTCCCACCCGACGAGGGTGAGCACGAGGTCGCCCGACTGCACCAGCAGCAGCATCGCGGCGAGGAAGAGCGAGACGGTGGCGGCGAACACGGCATACCGCGGGTCGTCGTGCAGATACCAGATGGAGAAGACCTGCACGGCCAGACCGACGACCGCGACGGCGAGCGCCACGAGGGCGGCGGGGCGGTCGGCGAGCAGCGTGAGGGGCACCTGGAGCTCGCCGACCGGGAGCGGCCCGATGGTCGGGACCACCGTCGACTGCGCGGCGGTCTCGGTGATCTGGAGCACCGCGAGCACGAGGACGAGGGCTCCGGCGCCGACGGCCACCAGCCCGGAGAGCGCCCGCGAGCGGCGCAGGAGCAGCCCCGCGAGGGCCGCGAGCGCCGGCAGCAGGACCGTCAGCTGCACCGTCGCCTCGGTGATGACGCTCACCGGGCGGCCTCCTGAGGTCGGTCCTCGTCGGCCAGCTCCGGGATGCGGGTGAGGTCGATGTGGCCCTGCAGGCGGAACATGGCCAGCACGACGGCGAGCGCGACGCAGATCTCGGCGGCCGCGATCGTGATGACGAACAGGGTGAGCGACTGCCCGGTCTGCAGCGGCGAGGTGTCCTTGGCGCCGAGGGCGACGAGCATGACGTTGGCGGCGTTGAGGATGAGCTCCACGCCGATGAGCACGAGCACCGCGTTGCGCCGGGCGAGCACCCCGTAGGTGCCGGCTCCCGCGAGCACGGCCGCGAGCACCATCGGCAGCCAGAGGTGGATCACGCCAGACCCCCGCCGCGTCGTCGCCGGGCCAGGCCCGCCCCCGCGACCTTGGCCAGGGCGAAGGCGCCGATGAGCGCCGCGAGCAGCAGCACCGACAGGAGCTCGAACGGCCAGACCCACGTGCCGAAGACCGCGGTGGCCACCGCCTGGGTCGACCCGTTGACGGACGTCACCGGCGCGTCGCCCACGAGGGGCACGAGGGTGGCCGCGAGGAGAGCCGCGACGGCGACGCCGAGCACCGCGGCGACCAGGCGCTGCCAGACCGGGGTGGCGAGGTCGCGGTTCGGGCCGATGGGCGCCCGGGTCAGCATGAGGGCGAAGAGGACGAGCACGACGACGGCGCCGACGTAGACGAGCACCTGCACCAGGGCCACGAGCTCGGCCCCGAGGACGACGTAGCAGCCGGCGACGGTGCCGAGACAGACGACCAGCCACAGGGCCGCGTGCACGACGTGGCGGGTCGTCACGGCGAGCAGCGCGCTGGCAGCCGCGATGACGCCGATCAGCGCGAAGACGACGTCGCGGGCCGTCATGCGTCCCCGCCGGGTTCGCTCGGACCGGGCCGTACGGTTCGCGGCGCCGGGCGTTCGCGCGGGGCGGTGCGGGGAGGACGGCTTGCCGCCGCGACCTCGGCCGGCTCGGCGGCGTGCTCGTCGAGCGCGGGCGGCGGCGGCACCGTCTGCATCCACTGCCCGAGCCGGTCCTTCTCGTGCAGCAGGTCGCGGATGTCGGTCTCGGCGTACTCGAACTCCGGGCTCCAGTGCAGGGCGTCGAACGGGCATACCTCGATGCAGATCCCGCAGTACATGCAGAGCGAGAAGTCGATGGCGAACCGGTCGAGCACGTTGCGCTGCCGCTCGCGGCCGCCCTCCGTCGTGGCGGGCAACGTCTCCTTGTGGGAGTCGATGTAGATGCACCAGTCGGGGCACTCCCGCGCGCAGAGCATGCAGGACGTGCAGTTCTCCTCGGTGAGCGCGATGACGCCGCGGGAGCGGGGCGGCAGGGCGGGCTTGGTGTCGGGGTACTCCGCCGTATGCGTCGGGTGGGCCAGCGTCTTGGCGGTGGTCATCAGGCCCTTGAGCAGGCCGGGGACCGGGGAGCGCCGGGACTCGGGGCTCATCGGGTGACCACCACGACCACGCCCGTGATCGCGACCTGGGCGATGCCGGCGGGCACCAGCCAGACCCACGCGAGCCGCTGCAGCTGGTCCTCGCGCAGCCGGGGCCAGGCGACCCGGAACCAGATGACGACCACGGCGATGACCAGCCCCTTGAGAAGGGTCCAGACCCAGCCGACGGCGTCGGGGCCCGGCCCGCGCCACCCGCCGAGGAACAGGACCGCGAAGAGCAGCGACATCAGGACGATGCCGGCGTACTCGCTGAGCAGGAAGAAGGCGAAGCGCAGTCCGGTGTACTCCGTGAACGCCCCGAAGACGATCTCGGAGTCGGCGACGGGCATGTCGAACGGGGGCCGCTGCAGCTCGGCGAGGGCGGCGGTGAGGAACACGACCGCACCCGGCAGCTGCCAGAGCAGCCACCAGGGGCTCCACTCGCGGACGATGCCGGTGAGGGACAGGGTGCCGGCGGCCAGGGCGACCGAGGCGACCGTGAGGACGATCGGCAGCTCGTACGAGAGGAGCTGGGCGGCCGAGCGCATGGCGCCGAGGAGGGAGTACTTGTTGGCGCTGGCCCACCCGGCCATGAGGGTGCCGAGGATGCCGACCCCCGCGAGAGCGACCACGAAGAGCGCGCCGGCGTCGACGTCGGCGCCGACCACGGTGGGCGACAGCGGCACCACGCAGATCGCCACGAGGTAGGGGATGAGCGCCACGGCCGGCGCCAGCTTGAACACGGTGCGGTCGGCGGCGGCCGGGACGACGTCCTCCTTCTGCACGAACTTCACCCCGTCGGCGACGAGCTGGGCCCACCCGTGGAAGCCACCGGCGTACATCGGCCCGAGCCGGCCCTGCATGTGGGCCATGACCTTGTGCTCGGTCTGACCGACGAGCAGCGGCAGGACGAGGAAGGCGACCAGCACCGACACGGCCCGGATGACGACCTCGAGGACGCTCATCGCGGACCCCACTCGGCCGGGGGTACGCCCGGGGCCTGGACCCGCCGCCGGCCCGGGGCCCGCGCGGTGTCGTGCCCCTCCCCCGGCTCCTTGGCTCCCGGCCACGGCTTGGAGGCCCGGGCGGCGAGGACGAAGGACTTGCGCAGAGGGGTGCCCTCGAAGCCGTCGGGCAGCAGCAGCGGTCGCAGGCCGAGGCCGGTGCCGTCGTCGAACCCGTCGACCGCGATCCCGAACATCTCGTGGGTCTCGCGCTCGTGCCAGGCGGCCCCCGCGAACACCGGCGTGAGGCTCGGGAGGGCCACGCCCTCGGCCAGGCGGGTGCGCTGGAGGTGTCCGCGCAGGGCCCGCGGGGTCGACACGTCGAGCAGGTGCAGGACGACGTCGAACCCGGGAGCGTCCTCGGCGTCGGTCTGGTCGACGGCGGTGAGCCAGTCGAAGAAGGTGAAGCCCTGGTCGCGCAGGTCCTCGGCCCCGCGACGCCACTCCGCCGGCCCGACGTCGAGGCACGGTTCGGCGACGCCGACCGCCTCGCCCACGGGGAGCCGGGGGCTCACGGTTCGTCCTCCGACCCGTCGGTGAGGTCGAACAGGTCGTCGGCGAGGTTGCCGCGGCGGGGGCGGATGACCTGGGTCGGCGGGCCGCGGCGGGGCCGCACCGGGGGGTTCGGCTCGGTGGGCTGGCTCGGCTCCAGGGCCTGGCTCTGTTCGGTGGGCTGGCTCAGTTCGGTGGGCTGGCCTGCCCCGACCGGGATGGCGACCGTGGGTGGCCCGCCCCTCGCCGGAACCGGCTGGGGGTCGCCGGGGCGCCGCACGATCGGGTCGCCGCGCCCGGGGACCACGGCACCGGTGGCACCGGCAGGTCCGACGGCGCCCGCAGTCGCCGGGGTGAGCAGGGGCCGCTGCACCTCGGCGGCGGACGCGACCCGGCCCCCGGCATACCGGCGCTGGATCGAGCGGCCGGTGAGCGACTCGGCGGCGATCTTGGCCTGGAGCGCGACGATCCCCTGCAGCAGGGCCTCCGGGCGGGGCGGGCAGCCGGGCACGTAGACGTCGACGGGGATGATCGTGTCGACGCCCTTGGTGACGCAGTAGGAGTCCCAGTAGGGGCCGCCGGAGTTGGAGCAGGCGCCGAACGAGATGACGTACTTGGGCTCGGGCATCTGGTCGTAGAGCCGGCGGACGGCGGGCGCCATCTTGTCGGTCACGGTGCCCGACACGACCATGAGGTCGGCCTGCCGCGGCCCGGGCGCGAACGGGATGACGCCGAGCCGGATGAAGTCGTGCCGGGCCATCGACGCGGCGATGAACTCGATGGCGCAGCAGGCGAGCCCGAAGTTGAAGACCCACAGGCTGTAGCGGCGGCCCCAGTTGAGGACGACCTTGATCGGCTGAGGGGCGTGCTCCCCGAGCGGCCCCACACGCGGGGTGGGCAGGTCGACGGCCACGTCACACCCAGCGCAGCAGGCCGCGGCGGGCCGCGTGGGCCAGCCCGACGACGAGGACGGTGATGAAGATGCCCATCTCGACCAGGCTGGCCTTGCCCAGCTGGGCGTCCCGGATCACCGTCGCCCACGGGAAGAGGTAGACCGCGTCGACCGCGAAGATGACGTAGAGGTAGGCGTAGACGAAGTAGCGGACGTTGGTCTGCGCCCAGCCGGTGCCGATGGGGTCGACGCCCGACTCGTACGTCGTCAGCTTGGCCCGCGTCGGAGCGCGTGGCGCGAGGAGGCGGCGGGCGACGGCGGCGGCCGCGACGAGGAGGATGCCGGCCAGGACGACGGCCCCGACGACGGCATACCCGCCCATCAGCCATCTCCCTGGGTCATGCCCGCCACCCTAGCGAGGGTGCCGACGCTGGGCTCGTATGCGGCTCGTATGCCGGCTCGCCTGCCGGGTCGCGCCGGGTCGTGGGCCGGCTCGTACGCCGCATACCGGGCGCGGGCGACCTAGGTCTCGTTATGGATGCGCTTTGGTGCGTGTGGAGGCCGCTGGAGGAGGGCGGGCCGGTACCGTGTCGCTCGGGTCGTGCTGGTACCGGCGGGGCGCCTCCCGAGGAGCCGTCCCGGCCGGGGAGCACAAGGGGGTCGCGTGGACGCCATCCTGGCCAAGATCCCGCTCGTCGGGATCGGTCCCGTCCTCGTCATCAGCGCTGTGGCGCTCTTCTTCCTCGTCATGGGGTTCATGGCCTGGCGGCGCAGCAAGGTGCTCAGCATCCTGCTCGTGCTCATGTTCGTCGTCGTGGGCCTCGGCGCCGCCGCCGACTGGATCAACACCCAGAAGGCGTACTACGACACGGCGGCCGACCTGTTCGGGATCCCGAGCTACCCCGTCGGCGACGGGGCGGAGATCGCCGGACCGGCGGTGCAGCCCCAGCCCAACGGCTTGGTCGTGACGATCCAGGTGCCCGACACCCAGTCGAAGTTCGGCGCGTTCGACGCCAAGGTCTGGCTCCCGCCGCAGTACTTCACCGACGCCCGCACGCACTTCCCCGTCGTCCTGCTCATCGCCGGCAACCCCGGTCTCAACACCGACTGGCTGACGTCCGGCGGTGCGGCGAGCACCGGCCTCGCCGTCGCCCAGTCGGGCAAGCCCGTCATCCTCGTCATGCCGACGGTGCTGCGGGACCGCGCCTTCGGCGACAGCCTGTGTCTGGACACGGCCTCCCAGGGCAACGTGGAGACCTACCTCACCAAGGACGTCATCGCGGCGGTGGACGACCAGCTGCGCACCAACGTCGACCCCAAGCAGCGCGGTATCGGGGGCCTGTCCATGGGTGGGTTCTGCGCGCTCAACCTCGGCCTCAAGCACCCCGACCTCTTCTCCACCGTGCTCGACTTCTCGGGCGACACCGAGCCCGTCGTCGACACGCTGCCGGGCGGTCTGCCCGACCTGTTCGGCCCGAACTACCAGCCCGCGGTCGACGCCAACACGCCGGCGAAGTACCTCAACACGCTGAACCCGGCCCGCGGCCCGGCCATCTGGATGGACGTGGGCGCCAGCGACGCCGGCTCCCTCGGGCAGATCTCCGCGCTCGTGCCCAAGCTGAAGGCCAAGGGCTTCACCGTCGAGTTCCACACCCGCCCGGGCGACCACGACTTCACGACGTTCACCAACGGGCTGCGGGAAGCCCTGCCGTGGGCGGCCGGCCGGTTCTACTCGACGTCCTGACGGGAATCCGGACGCCCTCCAGGCGGTTCCCCTGGGTATGACCCGTGTCGTCGCCCCCACCGGCTTCGGTGGCCCTGACCTGCTCTCCCTCTCCGAGATCCCCGCCCCCGAGCCCGGCGCGGGCGAGGTGCGCGTGGCGGTTCGCGCGATCGGGGTCAACCCCGTGGACTGGAAGTCCTACTCCGGCCTCATGGGCCAGGACCCCGCGGCTCTCGGCACCATGGGGAGCGAGGTCTCCGGGGTCGTCGCGGCCGTCGGCCCCGGTGTCGAGCGGTGGTCGCCCGGCGACGAGGTCATCGCACCACGCGTCCCCGGGCCGGCCTACGCCACCGACGTGCTCGTCCCCGCTGACGGACTCATCGCCAAGCCCGCCGGGCTCTCGTTCGAGCAGGCGGCAGCGGTCACCCTCGTCGGGGGCACCGCCGAGCATGCGCTCGAGGCGGCCCACGTCGGATCGGGCGACACCGTCCTCGTGCACGGTGGCGCCGGCGGGGTCGGCGGCCTCGTCGTGCAGCTGGCCGTTCGCCGGGGCGCGCAGGTCGTCGCGACGGGCAGCGAGGCCAACCAGGACTACCTGCGCGAGCTGGGCGCCGAGCCGGTCGTCTACGGCCCGGGCCTGCTCGACCGCGTCCGTTCCGCCGCGCCCGAGGGGGTCGACCAGGTCATCGACACGGTCGGCACCGACGAGGCCGTCGACACCTCCTTGGCGCTGCTCGACGACCCGGCGAAGGTCGTCAGCATCGCCGCGTTCATGCGCGGCGGCGACGGGATCACTCTCATCGGCGGTGGACCGGGCGCCGACCCCGGCACAGAGATCCGCCGGCGCGCCTGGTCGGAGGTCGCCCAGCTCGTCGCCGACGGGTCGGTCTCGCTGCCCGTCGCCAAGGTCTACCCGTTGACGCAGGCGGCCGAGGCGCACCGCGAGAGCCAGGCCGGGCATACGCGCGGGAAGCTCGTCGTCGTCCCCTGACGGGAGCCCTCAGACGAACGCACCGGTGCCGGTGATGGCGCGACCGACGATGAGCTGGTTGACCTCGCGCGTGCCCTCGTAGGAGTAGACCGCCTCGGCGTCGGCGAAGTAGCGCACCATGCCGTGCTCCAGCACGATCCCGTTGCCGCCCATGACCTCCCGGGCCAGGCCGACGGTCTTGCGCATGAGGGTCGATGCCGACGCCTTGGCCATCGCCGCGTGCTCGTCGGCCTCGATACCGGCGTCCTGCAGCTGGGCGAGCCGCACGACCATGCCGAGGGACAGCGTCGTGTTGGCGAGCATCGTGGCGAGGTGGTCCTGCACGAGCTGGAAGCTGCTCAGCGGCTGACCGAACTGCTCACGGCCCAGCACGTAGGCGAGCGCCGTCTCGTACGCGCCCATCTGCAGGCCCACGGCGCCCCACGCCACCCCGCCGCGGGTGATCCGCAGGACGTTGGCGGTGTCCTTGAAGCTGCCCGCGCCGGCGAGGCGGTGGTCGTCGTCGAGGTGCACGTCCTCGAGGACGATGTCGGCGTTCTGCACGCTGCGCAGCGCGAACTTGCCCTCGATCTTCGTGGCCGTGAATCCCGGCGTCCCCTGCTCAACGACGAACCCGAGCACCTCGTCGCTGTCGACGTCGCGCGCCCACACCACGATGAGGTCGGCGAACGTCGCGTTGCCGATCCAGCGCTTCTTGCCGTTGAGCACCCAGCCGTCGCCGACCCTCCGGGCACTGGTCTCCAACCCCCCGGCGATGTCCGAGCCGTGGTCGGGCTCGGTGAGGGCGAACGCGCCGATGCTCGTCAGGGCGGCCATGCCCGGCAGCCAGCGCTCCCGCTGCTCCGGCGACCCGCAGTGGTAGATGCTCGCAAACGCCAGCCCGGCGTGCACCCCGAAGAACGTGCCGAACGACGGGTCGACGCGCGACATCTCGAGCGACACGAACCCGCTGAACAGCCGCGACGCCGCCGGCTTCTGGCCGCCGAACCCCTCGTAGGCCGCGCCGACGATGTCGAGCTCCGCCAGCCCCGGAATGAGCTCCATGGGGAACTCGGCCCGCGCCCAGTAGTCGTCGGCCACCGGCCGTACCTGCTCGTCGAGGAACGCGCGCAGCCGCAGGACCAGCTCCTGCTCGTCCTGCGGGAGCAGGGACTCGTACGCGTAGAAGTCGCCGGGGAGCTGCAGGTGCTGCAGGCGCGCCTCGGCGCCGGTCGTCGCTGACATGCGGTCACGGTATGCCGCGGCCTCCTGGTTCGTGCGGTGCGGGTACGGATTTCGGCGCAGTTCAGAGCACGACCGGGGAGAGGGAGGGGGCGCCCAGCGGTTAGGTTGGCCGGTATGCCGCCCCGGGCCCGGAAGACCTCCAGCGCGAAGAGCGCGACGCCCGCGGTCGAGCTCGAGGTCGGCGACCGGACCGTGCGGGTCAGCAACCCCGACCGGGTCTACTTCCCGAAGACCGGCTGGACCAAGCTCGACCTGGTCAACTACTACCTCAGCGTCGGCGACGGCATCGTCCGGGCCCTGCGCGACCGCCCGTGCATGATGCACCGCTTCCCCGAGGGCCTCGCGGGCGACAAGGTGCACCAGAAGCGGGTCCCCCACGGAGCGCCGCCGTGGCTCGAGACGGTGCGGGTGACCTTCCCGCGCTGGAACCGCACCGCCGACGAGCTGTGCGTGACCGAGCTGGCCAGCGTCATCTGGGCGGTGCAGATGTCGACCGTCGAGTTCCACCCCTGGAACTCGCGGCGGGCCGACACCGAGTCACCCGACGAGTGGCGCATCGACCTCGACCCCATGCCGGAGTGCGACTTCGCCACGGTGCGGCGCGTCGCCCACGTGGCTCACGAAGTGCTCGACGAGCTGGGGGCGACCGGCTACCCCAAGACGTCCGGCGGCAAGGGCCTGCACGTCTACGTGCGCATCGAGCCGGAGTGGGGGTTCCACGACGTCCGCCGGGCCGCGCTCGCGTTCGCGCGCGAGGTGGAGCGCCGGGCCGGAGGCGACGTCACGACGACGTGGTGGCGCAAGGACCGCGACCCCGCCACGGTCTTCGTCGACTACAACCAGAATGCCCGCGACCACACCATCGCCAGCGCCTACTCGGTGCGCGGCGTCCCCGACGGCACGGTGTCGACCCCGATCGCCTGGGACGAGATCGACGACGTCGTGCCGCTGGACTTCACCCTCGCCACGGTGCCCGCCCGCTACGCCGAGAAGGGCGACCTGCACGCGGGCATCGACGACACGGCATACCGGCTCGACACCCTGCTCGAGTGGGCCGAGCGCGACGAGCGCGCGGGCCACGAGACCCCCGACGTGCCCGAGAGCCATGACGACTGACGGGCCGCCCACCCTGACCGACGGCGTCGTGACGCTGCGGGCCCGAGCCGACCCCGGCGACGACGGCAGCCTCGCCTTCGTCGTCGAGGCCGCGGGCGAGCCCATCGGGGCCGTTGGGGTTCGCGACCTCGGTCGGTCGACCGGTGAGCTCTCGTGGGCCCTCGACCCCGGTCACCGCGGACACGGCTACGCCACCCGCGCGGTGCGGCTGCTCGTCGCGTATGCGTTCGACGACCTCGGCCTCACCCGCCTGCAGGCCCGGGTGCCACGCGACGACGAGCGGGCCATCCGCCTCGCTCGCCGTTCGGGGATGCGCAACGAGGGGCACGTGCGCGCCGCACCGCGCAGCGGCGAGCGCGACCACGTCCTCCTGGGCCGGCTCGTCGACGACCCCGACCCCGGCGAACACGCCGGCTTCCGGGCCCTGCTCAACTCCTTCCTGCCCCGCAAGCGCGTCATCGCGCAGGCGCTGGTCCGGGACGACGCCGGACGCGTGCTCATGTGCCACCCCACCTACAAGGACGACTGGGACCTTCCGGGAGGGGTGGTCGAGGGTCACGAGTCGCCGCGCGACGCCGCCGGCCGCGAGGTGCTGGAGGAGCTCGCGCTCGACCTGGCCGTCGGCGGGCTCGTGCTCGCCGACTGGATGCCGCCGTGGAGCGGCTGGGACGACGCCCTGTGTCTCGTGTTCGACGCGGGCCGACACCCGGCGTCGCTCCCGTCCCGGGCCGTCCTGCAGGCCCGCGAGATCCGGGCCGTCGACTTCCTCACCGTGGCGCAGGTGCACGAGCGGGCCGCCGACTACACCGCCCGCCGCGTGGTCGCCGCGCTGGAGGCGGCGGAGCGGGGCGGTCCTCCCTTCACCGAGTCCGGCCGCCCCGTCTGACCCGCTGCTCCGTTTGACGACCGATCTGCGCGATGCGCAGGGAAGGCCATGCGCATCCGGCGGATCGGTCGTCGGCCCGCGCATCGATGAGCTTTCGGCCTGTCGGTGGCTCGGGTGAGGATGGGCCGGTGCCCGAGGGTGACACCGTCTACCGGCTGGCCCGGCGCCTCGACCAGCGGCTCGCCGGCCGCACGGTCGTGCGCAGCGACCTGCGGCACCCGCGGCTGGCGACCCGCGACCTCGGCGGTCGGCTCGTCCTCGGCCACGCCACCCACGGCAAGCACCTGCTGACCCGGCTGAGCGGTGACCTCACCCTGCACAGCCACCTGAGGATGGACGGCGAGTGGTCGGTCACGCGCCCGGGGAAGCGCCTGCCGCCGGCCCTCCAGCCACAGGTCCGCCTCGTGCTCACGCTCGACACCGGGGAGACCGCGTGGGGGGTGCGCCTGCACGACCTCGCGCTGGTGCGCACCAGCGCGGAGCGGGAGGTCGTGGGCCACCTCGGCCCCGACCCGCTGCGCGCCGACTGGGACGCCGACGAGGCGGTCCGCAGGTTGGTCGCCGACCCCGGTATGCCGCTGGTCGCAGCCCTGCTCGACCAGCGCCGCGTCTGCGGGCTGGGCAACCTCTGGGTCAACGAGCTCGGGTTCCTCGTCGGGACGAGCCCGTGGACGCCGATCGGGCAGGTCGACGTCGAGGCGCTCGTCGACCGGGCCGCCACGATGCTGCGGCGCTCCGCCTACGGGCCCGGTCGGATGCAGGTGACGACCGGCAGCACCCGCCCGGGTGAGGAGCACTGGGTCTCGGGGCGGGCCGGCCGGCCGTGTCGCCGTTGCGGCACCCCGGTGCAGGTGGTGGCCGAGGTACCGGGCGACCCGGCCCGTCGCCGGACGTGGTGGTGCCCGCGGTGCCAGCCCGGTCCACCACCGCCCCCCTGACCGCTCCCACTCCCGCCAGCTCCCAACTCCCAGCTCCCGGGCCAGTTCTCCTCCCATTAGGAGTGCTCGTGACGTTCTCGAACATCAGGTGCGGCCGTCACGGAATTCCGTGCTGAGCGCTCCTGGTGTTTCGGCGAACCGTCACCCACGCTCCCATTGGGAGGGATGGTCGCGATCCGGGTGCGGGACACCTCCCACGGGGAGCCGACACGTCGACATACGATGCTGGGAGATGGCCCCGACGAGGGGGCTCCGCCCAGGCCTGACGAAGGCTCATGAAGTCTGGTGATCCCAGCATGACCACCCCGACCGTCCAGAAGCTGGACCGCGTCGTCATCCGCTTCGCCGGCGACTCCGGCGACGGCATGCAGCTGACCGGCGACCGCTTCACCAGCGACGCCGCCCTGCTCGGCAACGACCTGTCGACGCTGCCGAACTTCCCGGCCGAGATCCGCGCGCCCCAGGGGACGCTGCCCGGGGTGTCGAGCTTCCAGCTGCACTTCGCCGACCACGACGTGCTGACGCCCGGTGACGAGCCCGACGTCCTCGTCGCCATGAACCCCGCCGCCCTCAAGGCCAACCTGCCCGACGTGCCGCGCGGCGCGACGATCATCGTCGACACCGACGAGTTCTCGAAGCGCAACCTGGCCAAGGTCGGCTACACCGCCTCCCCGCTCGACGACGGCACCCTCGAGAGCTACCACGTGCACGCCGTCGCCCTCACCTCGATCACCGTCGAGGCGCTGGCTGCCCTCGGGCTGAGCCGCAAGGACAAGGAGCGCGCGAAGAACATGTTCGCGCTCGGCCTGCTGTCGTGGCTCTACACGCGGCCGATCGCGATGACCGAGCGGTTCCTCACGGCCAAGTTCGGCGCCAAGCCTCTGCTCCTCGAGGCCAACCTCACCGCCCTGCGTGCGGGCTTCCACTACGGCGAGACCACCGAGGACTTCGCCCACCGCTACGAGGTCGGCCCGGCGCCGATGAAGGCGGGCCTCTACCGCAACATCACCGGCAACGCCGCTCTCGCCTACGGGCTCGTCGCCGCGGCCTACCGGGCCGGCCGCCCGCTCGTGCTGGGCTCGTACCCCATCACCCCGGCCTCCGACATCCTGCACACCCTCGCCGGGCTCAAGCGGTTCGGCGTGACCACGATGCAGGCCGAGGACGAGATCGCCGGCGTGGGCGCGGCCCTCGGCGCCGCGTTCGGCGGCGCCATCGGGGTGACGACCACCTCCGGGCCGGGCCTGGCGCTCAAGGCCGAGACCATCGGCCTGGCCGTCTCCCTCGAGCTGCCCCTCGTCGTCTGCGACATCCAGCGCGGCGGCCCCTCGACCGGTCTGCCCACCAAGACCGAGCAGGCCGACCTGCTGCAGGCCATGTTCGGCCGCAACGGCGAGTCGCCGGTGCCGATCGTCGCGCCGCGCTCCCCGGCCGACTGCTTCGACGCGGCGCTCGAGGCGGTGCGCATCGCCACGACGTTCATGACGCCGGTGATCCTGCTCTCCGACGGCTACCTCGCCAACGGGTCGGAGCCGTGGGCGGTCCCCTCCGTCGACGGGCTGCCCGACCTCTCCGTCGACCTCGCCACGGAGCGCAACGCCGTCGACGCGGCCGGCGCCGAGGTCTTCCACCCCTACCTGCGCGACCCCGAGACGCTGGCCCGGCCGTGGGCCGTCCCGGGCACGCCGGGTCTCGAGCACCGGATCGGGGGGATCGAGAAGGCCAACATCACCGGCAACATCTCCTACGACCCCGACAACCACGACCTGATGACCCGGCTGCGGGCCGCCAAGATCGCGGGGATCGCGTCCACCGTGCCCCCGCTGGAGGTCGACGACCCCGACGGCACCGCCGACGTGCTCGTGCTCGGCTGGGGGTCGACCTACGGGCCGATCGCCGCCGCCGCCCGGTCGCTGCGCCAGCAGGGCTTCGCCGTGGCCCAGGCGCACCTGCGCCACCTCAACCCGTTCCCGTCCAACACCGGTGAGGTGCTCGGGGCCTACCGGCACGTCATCGTCCCCGAGATGAACCTCGGCCAGCTCGCCCTCCTGCTGCGAGCCGCCTACCTCGTCGACATCCAGTCGCACACGTCCGTCCGCGGGCTGCCGTTCAGCGCAGCCGACCTCGAGGACGTCATCCAGAAGGCGATGACCGAATGAGTACCAGTACCGACCTGGGTATGCCGGGACCGTCACCCGCCGGGCTCGCGGGGGTCCCCACCCTCCCCGCCGACGCCACCGCCCTGACCAAGAAGGACTTCACCTCCGACCAGGAGGTGCGCTGGTGCCCCGGCTGCGGCGACTATGCGATCCTCGCCGCCGTGCAGGGGTTCCTGCCGGAGCTGGGCCTGCGCCGCGAGAACGTCGTCTTCATCTCGGGCATCGGCTGCTCGTCGCGGTTCCCGTACTACCTCGACACCTACGGGATGCACTCGATCCACGGCCGCGCACCGGCCATCGCCACGGGGCTCGCGACGACCCGGCCCGACCTCGCGGTCTTCGTCGTGACCGGTGACGGTGACGCGCTGTCGATCGGCGGCAACCACCTCATCCACGCGATGCGGCGCAACGTCAACCTGACGATCCTGTTGTTCAACAACCAGATCTACGGGCTGACCAAGGGCCAGTACTCCCCCACCTCGCAGGTCGGCCTGGTCACCAAGTCGACTCCCCTGGGTTCGGTCGACCACCCGTTCAACCCGGTGAGCCTGGCCCTCGGCGGCGACGCGACCTTCGTCGCCCGCACCATGGACTCCGACCGCAAGCACCTCACCGCAGTGCTCCGGGCCGCCACCGCCCACCGGGGCACGTCGCTCGTCGAGATCTACCAGAACTGCCCCATCTTCAACGACGGCGTCTTCGACGTCCTCAAGGACCGCGACGAGGCGCAGGCGCGCATCCTGCACCTCACCCACGGTGAGGAGGTGTCCGCGGGCGACCAGGTGGTCGTGCGCACCGACACGGGGCTGGCCGTGCTCCCGCGTCACGAGGCCGACCCGGCCCGGGTCGTCGTGCACGACGCCCACGCCGACGACCCGTCGTTCGCGTTCGCCCTGTCGCGCCTCGACGACCCGACCATGGCCCACGTGCCCATGGGGATCTTCCGCGACGTCGACCGCTCGACCTACGACGACCTCGTGCGCGCCCAGGTCGACGGCACGGTCGAGGGGGCGGGTGGTCCCGCGACGGACGACGACCTCGCCGCGCTGCTGGCCGGCCGCGACAGCTGGACCGTGGGGGCGTGAGCGCGCCGCCCGACGCACCCCCTCGCCCGGCGCGCACCACCGAGGGCCGCGGCGCGGTCTACGGCTTCCTCGCCTACCTCGCGTGGGGCCTCTTCCCGCTGTACTTCCACGCCCTGGCTCCGGCCACGGCTTTCGAGATGCTGGCGCACCGCATCGTCTGGACCCTGCTGCTGTGCCTGCTCGTCCTCGCCGTCACCCGTGACGTGCGGTGGGTCGTCCCGCTCCTACGTCGCCGCCGCTTCCTCGCCGGCATCGGCGTGGCCGCCGTGCTCATCGCCGTCAACTGGACCGTCTACGTGGCCGCGGTGGCCGCCGGCAACGTCACGGAGGCGGCCCTCGGCTACTTCCTCAACCCCCTCGTCACCGTGGGCCTCGGGGTGGTCGTCCTCGGCGAGCGGCTGCGGGCCCTGCAGTGGGTGGCCGTGGCCATCGGGCTCGCGGCGGCGGTCTACCTCTCGGTCGCGGGGGGCCGGGTGCCGTGGGTCGCCCTCACCCTGGCCTTCTCCTTCGCCCTCTACGGGCTGTCGAAGAAGCGCCTCGGCGAGACCCTCCCCGCGCTGCACGGGCTCACCGTCGAGACGGTGATGCTCGCGCCGGTCGCCCTCGGGATCATCGTCTGGCTCGGCGTCACGGGCGCCCAGACGTTCACCACGGACGCGCCCCTGCACCCCACGCTCCTCGTCCTGTCGGGGGTCGTCACGGCCATCCCGCTGCTCCTCTTCGCGGCGGCGGCCCGGCGGGTACCGCTGGTCACCATCGGCCTGCTGCAGTTCGTCACCCCGGTGATGCAGCTCCTCTGCGGCGTGCTGCTGCTGGGCGAGCACATGTCGCCGCAGCGGTGGGCGGGCTTCGCCCTCGTCTGGGTCGCCCTCGCCCTCCTCACCGTCGACTCCGCGCTGAGCGCCCGTCGTCGCCGGGCCGGGGCTCGTGCGGACGACGCTCGCGAGCAGGCGTCCGGGGTGTGCGAACCCGCTCCGTGAGCAGGCGCGCGGGGTCTCAGCCGATCGAGTAGGTGCGTCCTGCCCGCGCCATCGTGGCGAGCTCGTCCGGCAGGTCCGGGCCGGCGGCGAGCAGCTCGGGCAGGAGGTGCGGCTCGAGGGTCAGGGCGCGGAAGGCCAGCATCGCCGTGACGTCGTGGTCGGGCCGGTGCACGACGGTGACGGGGTCGCCGGCCTCGATGGCGCCGGGGGCCACGACCGACAGGTATGCGCCGGAGCGGGCCGTCGCGGTGAAGGTCTTGAGCCAGCCCCGCTCCCCCATGTGCGCCCGGAACCGGCCGCAGGGCATCCGCGGCCCGGTGACCTGCAGGACGCAGGTGTCGCCGATCCGCCACTGCTCGCCGATGGCCGCCTCACTCACCTCGAGGCCGGTCGTCGTGAGGTTCTCGCCGAACATGCCGTCGCGCAGCGGGCGCCCCAGCCGCTCGGCCCAGGAGTCGAGCTCCTCGCGAGCGAAGGCGTACACCGCCTGCTCGTCACCACCATGGTGCCGCGAGTCGCCGATCTGGTCGCCCACCAGGCCGCTGCCCAGCCCGGTCGCCCGGTCGCCGGGGGCCCGCACCTCGACCGGCCCGTCGTGGGCGTGCTTGTCGATCGCCGTGGCCATCTCCCGGCGCTCGCGGCTGGGCCGCACGACGCCGAGGTTGACGCTGAGCAGGTGGGCCCCGCCGGGGCCGGCCGCCGCGGAGCGTGAGGTCGAGGGGGCCGGGTCAGCCGACACGGTCGACGACCGAGGTGACCAGGGCCGTGAGGGCGGCCTTGGCGTCGGAGTCCGGCAGCGGCGACAGCAGCTCGACCGCATCGCGGCCCACCTGACGGGTGGTCTCCCGGGCCTGCTCGAGCGCCGGGTTGGCGCGCAGCAGCGCGAGGGTCTCGGTGTGCCGGGCGTCGTCGCGCAGGTCTCCGGCCAGCAGCTCGCGCAGCCGGGCGTCCTGGGGGTCGCGGCCCGCCTTGGCGTAGAGGACGGCCAGGGTGTCGACGCCCTCACGGAGGTCCGTGCCCGGAGTCTTGCCGGTCTCCGTGGCGTCCGAGGCGATGTCGATGAGGTCGTCGGCGAGCTGGAACGCCATGCCCAGCCGTTGGCCGTACGCGGTCATCAGCGCGACGACGTCGGGACCGCAGCCACCGAACATCGCGCCGTAGCGCGCCGCCGTGGAGATGAGCGCACCCGTCTTGTCCTCGAGGACACCCAGGTAGTACGCAATGGGGTCCTCCCCCGGCGGGCAGGTCCGGTCGTCGCGGATCTGGCCGGAGCAGAGGCGGACGAAGGTCTGCGCCTGGATGAGGACGGCCTCGGCGCCTAGACCGGCGATGAGCTCGGAGGCGCGGCCGAACAGCAGGTCACCGACGAGGATGGCGGTGCTGTTGTCGTACTTGGAGTTGACGCTCGGCACCCCCCGGCGCACCTCGGCCTCGTCCATGACGTCGTCGTGGTAGAGCGACGCGAGGTGGATCAGCTCGACGCCGGCGGCGGCCGCGACGACCTCCTCGCCGGCCCCGTCACCGAGCTCGGAGGCGAGCAGGGTCAGCAGCGGGCGGAACCGCTTGCCGCCGGCCTCGACCAGGTGGCCGGACGCCTCGGCGATGAGCGGGTCCTTGTGGTCGACCGTGGCGAGGATGAGGTCGTCGACGCGGCCCAGGTCGCGCTGCAGGCGCGTGGTGAGGTCCGGGCTGGCGCCCGGGAGCGCGAGGACGGGTGGTGCACTGCTCATCCCACGATCATCCCAGCAAATGGAGGGTCCATCGGCCGGTCGGGCACGTGTCCGTGGTCACCGGTCAGCGGATGAACTGCGAGGCGTTCCCGGCCAGCAGGAGCAGCGAGGAGGGCGCGACGCCGAGCACCAGGGTGAGCAGCGTGCCGAAGCCGATCGCCGTCTGCGTCAGGGCCGAGGGCGTCACCACACCGACCGAGTCGTCCTGGGGGTCGTTGAAGTACATCAGCACGATGACCCGCACGTAGACGAACACCGTGATGGCGCTGCACAGCAGGCCGACGATGACCATGAGTGTGCCGGCGCCACCCGAGCGCAGGGCCGGCTCGAAGACGGCGAACTTCGCGGTGAAGCCCGAGGTCAGCGGGATGCCGGCGAAGGCGAGCAGGAGGAAGGCGAACAGCGCCGCGGTGAGGGGATGCCGCCGGCCGAGGCCCGCCCACTGGGTGAGCAGGGTGGCCTCCGACTGGTTGGTCGTGTCGCGCACCAGTCCGACGATGCCGAACGCGGCGATGGTCATCAGGCCGTAGCAGACGAGGTAGAACATGACCCCGCTGACGCCGGTGCGGTCGAAGGCGAGCACGCCGACGAGGATGAACCCCGCGTGCGCGATCGAGGAGTACGCCAGCATCCGCTTGATGTCGGTCTGCGTCACCGACAGCACCGCGCCGACGACCATGGTGAGGATCGCCACCGCCGTGACCGCCGGGGCCCAGTCCCACCGGTCCTGAGCGATGCCCACGTAGACGAACCGCAGGATCGCCCCGAAGGCCGCGAGCTTGGTCGCGGCCGCCATCCAGCCCGTGACGGGGGTCGGAGCCCCCTGGTAGGCGTCGGGCACCCACGCGTGGAACGGCGCCGCGCCGATCTTGAACAGCAGGCCGATGGCGACGAGAAGGACACCGGGGACGAGCAGCCCGTTGAGCTGCGAGCCGCCGGCGGTGATGGCGTCGGCGATGTCGGACAGGTAGACCGACCCGGAGTAGCCGAAGAGGAGGGCGACGCCGAAGAGGAAGAAGGCCGAGGAGAAGGCGCCGAGGAGGAAATACTTGAGCGAGGCCTCCTGCGAGAGCAGCCGGCGACGGCGGGCCAGGCCCGTGAGGATGTAGAGCGGCAGCGACAGGACCTCGAGGGCGACGAACATCGTCAGCAGGTCACCGGCCGTCGGGAAGAGCATCATGCCGCCGACGGCGAAGAGGGTGAGGGGGAAGACCTCGGAGGTGGCGACGCCCGCGCGCACGGCGAGCGCCTCCTGCGTCGAGCCCGGCGTGGAGGAGCCCATCGGGGTGAACGCGTCGGACCCGACGCCGCCCATCCGCTCGGCCATCGTCAGCACACCCATGAGGGAGAGCACGAGGACGGCGCCCTGGAGGAACAGCCCCGGCCCGTCGATGACCACGGAGCCCTTGATGCTGCCACCGGCGCCGCTGGCCCCGGTGGCGAACAGCCCGGCGGTGGCGGTCTGGTTGTTGACCGCGACGAGCACGACGGCGAGAAACGCGACGACGAGACCGACGAGCGTCACCACGACCTGCACGCGGTAGCGGGAGCCCCGCGGGACGAAGGCCTCCACGAGCGTGCCGACCAGGGCGAACCCGAAGACGACGAGCATGGGCAGGATGGCCGCGTAGTTGATCGTGGCCGACGTGAAGTCGGCGGTGGCGAGGGTGCTGAGCGTGCTCACTTGGTGCCGCCTTGTGGGCTCGCAGGGGCGCTCACCGGGACGACCGGTGGAGGGTCGCTGACGCCCATGTGGCCCAGCGTCGTCGAGACCGCGGGGTTGATGAGGTCGAGCGCGGGCTTGGGGTAGAACCCGAGCACGAGGAACAGGGCGATGAGCGGGCCGATGACCCACTTCTCCCGGCCACCCAGGTCGAGCGTGCCCGAGGCCGACTCAGGGGCCGGTCCGGTGGCCATCCGCTTGTAGGTGAGCAGGATGTAGAGGGCCGCCAGGATGATGCCGACGGTGGCGATGACCGCGGCCACCGGGTAGCGCTGGAAGGTGCCGACCAGGGTGAGGAACTCGGCGACGAACGCCCCGAGACCCGGCAGGGCGAGCCCGGACAGCCCCGCCACGAGGAACGACCCGGCGAGCAGGGGGGTGACCCGCTGCCAGCCCCCGAAGTCGGCGATCCGCTTGCTCCCGCGCCGGCTGACCATCATCGCGGCCACGAGGAACAGGGCGGCCGTGGTGAACCCGTGGTTGACCATGTAGAGCGTCGACCCGGCGAACCCGGTGGACGTCATGGCGAAGATCCCCAGCACGATGAAGCCGAAGTGGCTGATCGAGGTGTAGGCGATGAGCCGCATGATGTCGGTCTGGCCGATCGCGAGCAGCGCGCCGTAGAGCACCGAGATGACCGCGAGCGTGATGACGACCGGGGTGGCCCACTGCGAGGCCTCGGGGAACAGCTGCAGGCAGAACCGGATCATCCCGTAGGTGCCGACCTTGTCGAGCACGCCGACGAGCAGCACGGCGGTCGCGGGCCGGGCCTCGGTGGCCGCGTCCGGCAGCCAGGTGTGCACCGGCACCATCGGCGCCTTGACCATGAAGGCGAAGAAGAAGCCGAGGAAGAGCAGCCGGCCCGTCGTCGGGTCGAGCACGAGGCCGGTGAGCTTGGTGACGAGGAACCCGTCGGAGCCGCCCGGGCCCTGGGTATAGAGGCCGATGACCGCGGCCAGCATGATCAGGCCGCCGACGAGGGAGAAGACGAGGAACTTCACCGCGGCGTACTGGCGGCGGGGCCCGCCGTACTGGCCGATGAGGAAGTAGACCGGGATGAGCATCGCCTCGAAGAAGACGTAGAAGAGGAACACGTCGGTCGCGGCGAACACCCCCACCATGAACGTCTCGAGGACGAGCATGAGGGCGAAGTAGCTCTTCTCCCGCGGGTCGGGCGTCTCGCTGTCACCGAGGTCGCGCCAGGCGGCCAGCAGGCAGATGGGCGTGAGCACCAGCGACATGAGGATCAGCGCGAGGGCGATGCCGTCGACGCCGAGCGCGTAGCTGACGCCGAACTGCGGGATCCACTGGTGCTGCTCCGTGAGCCGGAACTGCCCGGTGGCGGGCGCCCCGGCGTACGCGATGGTCGCGAGGATGCCGAGAACCAGGGTGAGGAGCGAGACGCCGAGGGCCACGTGCTTCGCGCGGGCGGCGAGGCCCGCGGGGAGCAGCCACACGGCGACGGCGCCCAACAGCGGGACGAGCCCGAGCAGGGTGAGCCAGGGGACGCTGGTCATCACTGCATCACCCACAGGGCGCCGAGGATGACGACGACGCCGGCGAGCATGGTGAGGGCGTACGAGCGCGCATACCCGTTCTGCACCTTGCGGAGCCGGAGCGAGGCCCCGGAGATGAGCCGGGCGATGCCGGTGGCCCCCCCGTCGATCCCCGCGCTGTCGGCGTAGACGAGCGAACGGGTGAGGTGGATGCCCGGACGCATCAGGATCCCTTCGTTGACCTGGTCCTGGTAGAGGTCGTTCCGTGCCGCCTGCGTCGCGAGGTTGCCGACGGGGGCCACCTCGGGCACCTCGTCGCGCAGGTAGCGGACGTAGGCCAGAGCGACACCGGCGGCCACGAGAAGCAAGGTGAGCACGGTGATGACGATGGCGGGCAGCACCGGGTGCTCTTCAGCAGCAGCTTCGACACCGAGAGCAGGGTCGAGCCAGCCCTGGATCATCCCCGTGGGGATCAGCACAGCGCCGAGGGCGGCCGATCCGACGGCGAGGACCATCATGGGGACGGTCATCGTCAGCGGCGACTCGTGCGGATGGACGTCGTCGGTCCAGCGCTTCTTGCCCAGGAAGGTCATGAAGTAGAGCCGGGACATGTAGAACGCCGTGATCCCGGCGCCGATGAGCGCGGCGAGCCCGAAGATCCACGGACGAGCCCCGTCTCCGATGAAGGCCGCCTCGATGATCTTGTCCTTCGTCCAGTAACCGGAGAGCAGCGGGAAGCCGATGATGGCGAGCCATCCGAGGCCGAACGTCACCGCGGTGATCCGCATCATGAACCAGAGATGGCCGAACCGCCGCATGTTGACCTGGTCGTTCATGCCGTGCATCACCGAGCCGGCGCCGAGGAACATGCCGGCCTTGAAGAAGCCGTGGGTGAGCAGGTGGGCGATCGCGAAGGCGTACCCCACCGGTCCGAGCCCGGCGGCCAGCATCATGTAGCCGATCTGGCTCATCGTCGAGGCGGCGAGCGCCTTCTTGAGGTCGTCCTTCGCGCAGCCGACGATGGCACCGAACAGCAGGGTGATGGCGCCGACGGTGACGACCACGAGCTGGGCGATGGGGGCCGCCTCGTAGACGGCATGGCTCCGCACGACGAGGTAGACCCCGGCGGTGACCATCGTCGCGGCGTGGATGAGCGCGGACACCGGCGTGGGACCGGCCATCGCGTCGCCGAGCCAGCTCTGCAGCGGGAACTGCGCCGACTTGCCGCAGGCGCCGAGCAGGAGGAACAGGCCCATGGCCGTGATCGCACCCTGGCTGGCCTGGCCGACACCGGCGTTGACCGACGCGAAGTCGACCTTCCCGAACTGCCAGAACATGATCATGATCGCGACCGAGAGCCCGAGGTCACCGACGCGGTTGGCGACGAACGCCTTGTTGGCCGCGGTGGCGTACGCCGGGTTGTAGTTCCAGAAGCCGATCAGCAGGTAGGACGCGAGGCCCACGCCCTCCCAGCCGACGTAGAGCAGCAGGTAGGAGTCGGCGGTGACGAGCAGGAGCATCGCTGCGACGAAGAGGTTGAGGTAGGCGAAGAACCGGCGCTTGTCCTTGTCGTGCTCCATGTAGCCGATGGAGTAGACGTGGATGAGCGACCCGACGAAGGTGATGAGCAGCACGAAGGCCATCGACAGCTGGTCGATCTGCATCCCCGCGCTCAGCTGGAACTGCCCCGCGGGCAGCCAGTCGAAGAGCGTCAGGTGCATCGGGCGCGATGCGTCGGAGCGCCCGATCATGGCGATGACGATGAACAGCCCGACGACGAACGAGCCCCACGAGAGGGCGGTCGCCAGCAGTGGCCCGAACTTGTCGGTGCGCTTGCCCCCGAGGAGCAGCAGCGCGGCGCCGAAGAGCGGCAGCGCGACGAGCAGCCACGCGGCGGAGGTCACCCCGGTCGCGGTGGCCGCAGGGGCCACGTCGGCCGTAGCGAGAGTCAGCACGGTGCTCCGTTCACAGCTTCAGCAGGTTGGCGTTGTCGACGGAGGCCGACCGGCGGGACCGGAAGATCGCCATGATGATGGCCAGTCCGACGACCACCTCGGCGGCCGCGACGACCATGACGAACAGGGCGATGACCTGCCCGTCGAGGGTGCCGTGGATGCGGGCGAACGTCACGAACGCCAGGTTGGTGGCGTTGAGCATGAGCTCGACCCCCATGAACACGATGATGGCGTTGCGGCGCAGCAGCACGACGCCGGCCCCGATCGCGAAGAGGATCGTGGCGAGGTAGATGTAGTGGATGAGGCTCACCGCGCCGACCCCTCCTCGATCTCGCTCTCGATGGCCTGTTCGGCCGCGTGGTAGGCGTCCGGCGAGCCGATCTGGTCGCGGGACTTGAGCACCCGTGACACCGACAGCTCGCTGACCGTGCCGTCCGGCAGCAGGGCCGGGGTGTCGACGGCGTTGTGACGGGCGTAGACGCCCGGCGCGGGCAGGCCGGCCACGTAGGTGTTCTCGCGCACCCGGCGCTGCGACCACTCCTTCTGGGAGCGCTTCTCGCCGAGCCGCTCGCGGTGCGCGAGCACCATGGCGCCGACGGCGGCCGTGATGAGCAGCGCCGAGGTGAGCTCGAAGACCCAGACGTACTTGCCGAAGACGAGGTCGGCGACCCCGCTCACGTTGCCGGTGTCGTTGTTGACGGCGTCGAGGAACTTGGGCTCGGGGAGCGTCAGTGAGCCCAGCGCGAAGAACACGACGAGGGCCAGGCCCAGGCAGAGCACGAGGGCCGCGGCCCTTTGCCCCTTGATGGTCTCGACGACCGAGTCGGACGAGTCGATCCCCACGAGCATGAGCACGAAGAGGAAGAACATCATCACGGCGCCGGTGTAGACGAAGATCTGAACGATGCCAAGGAAGTCGGCCTGCTGCACGATGTAGAGCACGCCGAGGTTGACCATGACGAAGGCCGTGCACAGGGCGGCGTGGACGGCCTTGCGGGCGAACAGCAGCCCGAGTGCGGCGACGACCATGAGCGGCCCGAGGACCCAGAAGATGACCGCCTCGCCGGTCGAGGTCATCGTGAACCTCCCTGCGGGGCGACGGGGGCGTTGACCGCACCGGTCTGGAACGCGCCACCGGTGAGGTCGTGGGCCGAGGCCCCACGCGTACCGGTGTTGCCCAGGCCGACCGGCTGGTCGCTGACGTCGCCGGCCGTGCCGTCGAGATCGGCGTTCTGGCGGCGGTGGGAGCGCACCCACTCCTCCTGCTCGGAGGTCGACGTGGTGACCTTGCCGAGGTAGTAGTCGCGCTCCTCCATGCCCTCGACCATCGGGTGCGGCGCGGGGAGCATGCCCTCCTGCACCGGCCCGAGCAGCTGGTCCTTGGTGAAGATGAGGTCGGCCCGGTTGTTGTCGGCCAGCTCGTAGAAGTTGGTCATCGTCAGCGCGCGGGTCGGGCAGGCCTCGATGCAGAGCCCGCAGAAGATGCACCGCAGGTAGTTGATCTGGTAGACGCGGCCGTAGCGCTCACCGGGCGAGAACCGTCCGGTGCCGCCTTCGGTGTCGTCGTTGGAGGCACCCTCCACGAGGATCGCGTCGGCGGGGCACGCCCAGGCGCAGAGCTCGCAGCCCACACACTTCTCGAGGCCGTCCGGGTGGCGGTTCAGCTGGTGCCGCCCGTGGAAGCGCGCCTCCGTGGGCCGCTTCACCTCGGGGTACTCCTCGGTGGCCACCTTGCGGAACATCGTCCCGAAGGTGACCCCGAAGCCGGCGACCGGGGCGAAGAGGGTCTTGAGGAAGCTGTCCTCCGACTCCTCGGTGCGGTCGGTCCGGGGCGCGTCGCGGGACGGGGTCGGCGTGCGAGGCGGGACCCGCTTGGCGGGCGTGGCGGCTCCGTCGACCTTGGCCGGGGAGTCGTTCTCCGACAGCGAGGTGCCGCCCTCGGAGCGGGGCTGGTCGCCCTGGGGCTCGGAGAGGTCACGACCCGTGGTGCCGTCAGCCACGGTCGTCCTCCTCGGTGTAGGTGTCGGGATGCGTGCTCGGGCCGGTCAGGTCGTCGGTCGCTCCCCCGCGGGAGGCGCCGACCGCGACCGGGCGTCGACGTGGCTCCTTGAGCGTCTGACCGGGCAGCGGCGGAACAGGGTATCCACCGGCGAAGGGGTCGACCACCTTCGGGGGCGGTGCGCCGAACACGATCTGCTCCTCCTCGCTCTTGCGGGCGTCGTAGAGGAACGACCCCACGAGGGCCACGATCGCGATCACGCCGACGGCCGCGAGGATGATGACCGGGAAGTTGCGCCCGGCGATGGTGACCACCGACCCTCCGAGCCAGCCGTTCTGGGCCCCCCGGATGAAGGAGACGAGGACGACCCAGCCGAGGGTGACGGGGATGAGCACCTTCCAGCCGAACCGCATGAACTGGTCGTAGCGCACCCGCGGCAGCGAGCCGCGCAGCCACACGAAGAAGAACATGAAGGTCCAGAGCTTGGCGGTGAACCAGAACAGGCCCCACCAGCCGCCGCTGAACATGTTGTCGTTGATGAGCGACACGAGCGGGGGTGCCTGCCAGCCGCCGAGGAACATCGTCGTGGCCAGCGCGGAGACGGTGAACATGTTGATGTACTCGCCGAGGAAGAACATCGCGAACCGCATCGAGCCGTACTCGGTGTGGAACCCACCGGTCAGCTCGCCCTCGCCCTCGGCGAGGTCGAACGGCAGCCGGTTGGTCTCGCCGACCATGGTGACGACGTAGACGGCGAACGAGAAGAACGCCGGGATGATGTACCAGACGGTCGACTGGCCGGCGACGATCTGCGAGGTCGACATCGAGCCGCTGTAGATGAAGACGGCGACGAGGGCCAGGCCCATGGCGATCTCGTAGGAGATCACCTGGGCGGTGGAGCGCAGCCCACCGAGCAGCGGGTAGGTCGAGCCGGAGGACCAGCCGGCGAGGATGATGCCGTAGACGCCCACCGACGCGACGGCGAGCACGAGCAGCACCGCGACGGGGAAGTCGGCCAGCTGCAGCGGCGTCATGTTGCCGAACATCGACGCCCGGTCGCCCATGGGGATGATGGCGAACGAGACGAAGGCCATCGTCGCGGCGAGGAGCGGGGCCAGCGTGAAGATGACCTTGTCGGCGGCGGCCGGGGTGACGTCCTCCTTGAGCATGGACTTCATGCCGTCGGCGAGGGTCTGGAGCAGGCCGAACGGTCCGGCGCGGTTGGGCCCCGGTCGCTGCTGCATCCGGCCGATGACCCGTCGCTCGAACCAGATGACGAGCAGGGTGCTGATGAGCAGGTAGACGAAGATCAGCAGCGCCTTGATGAGCGAGAGCCACCATGGCGTCGTCGAGAAGTCGGCCTTGGGGTTGTCGACGGTCGGCAGCGCGGACGCCGCCAGTCCGGACAGCTGCGGGAGCAGCTCGGGCAGAACGGAGGACATCACCGGTCACCTTCCTTCGTCGAGGCGACCGCACCGGCGGCCCGGGTGACATCGACGAGGGCGCCCGCCTCGTCGCGCAGGTCGGTGCGCACCGCGCAGCCGACCGAGTTGGTCGGGAGCCAGACGACGCCCTCGGCCATCCGCTCCACGACCGCCACCGGCACGGTGACCGATCCGTGGGCGCTCGCGACCGTGACGGAGTCGCCGTCGGTCACCTCGAGCCGCTCGGCGTCGGAGACCGACAGCTTGGCGACGGCCCGGGGGGCGGTGCCGGCCAGGAAGGGCTCGCCGTCCTGGAGACGGCCGGCGTCGAGCAGGGTCGGCCACGTCGCGAGGACGAACCGGCCGTGGACGTCGGGGCCGGGGGCGGCCGGCGTGCGGTCGGCCCAGTCGCCGACCCCCCGCTCACCGGTCCAGGCTCCGAGCCGGGCGAACTCGTCGTGCACCTGCTCCTGCGTGCGGGTCTCGAGGAAGAAGCCCATCTCGGCCGCGAGCATGTCGAGGACGCGGTGGTCGCTCATGGAGTTGGTGTCGAGGGCCGCCTTGAAGGGACGCACACGCCCCTCCCAGTCGACGTAGGCGCCGACCTTCTCGGCCTGCGGCGCCACGGGGAGCACGACATCGGCGACCTCGGTGACGGCCGACTCACGGACCTCCAGCGAGACGACGAACGTCTTGGCCAGGGCCTCCTCGACGCCGGGGTGGCTGAGGTCGGCGGGGTCGACGCCGCCGATGACGAGGGCGTCGATGGCCCCCGAGCACGCCGCCGCGATGATGCCGGCGGTGTCGCGGGCCGGCTCGTCGGGCAGGCCGACGACCTCCCAGACCTCCGCGACCTCGGTACGGGCCTGCGGGCTGGCGGCGGGACGGCCGCCGGGCAGCAGGGCCCCGAGGGCGCCGGCCTCCAGCGCACCGCGCTCGCCGGCGCGCCGGGGGATCCAGGCGAGCCGGGCACCGGTCTCGGCGGCCAGACCGACCGCGGCCGCCAGTGCGCCGGGCACGGTGGCGAGGCGCTCACCGACGAGGATGACGGCGCCGTCGCGCAGGGCCTCCAGCGCGGCGTGCCCGGCCTTGCTCGCCTCGAGGTCGGCCAGGACGCCGGTCTCGCGACCGGGCGCCGTGGGGATGAGCCGGCCGGAGAGCTTCTCGAGGCCGCGGGTGGCGAACGGTGCGATGGAGTAGACCGCGGTCCGCTGGGCCCGCACGGCCTTGCGCAGCCGCAGGAAGACCATGGGCGACTCGTCCTCGGGCTCGAGGCCCACGAGGAGCACTGCCTTGGCCTGCTCGAGGTCGGCGTACGTGACCGCTCCCCCGTCGGGGCCGGTGGCGACCACGTGCTCGGCGAGGAACTCGACCTCCTCGGCCGAGTGGGGCCGGGCGCGGAAGTCGACGTCGTTGGTGTGCAGGGCGATCCGCGCGAACTTGCCGTAGGCGTACGCGTCCTCGACCGAGACCCGGCCGCCGACGAGCACGCCGGCCCGAGCGCTCCGCAGCCCGGCGGCGGCCGCGGCGAGCGCCTCCGGCCACCCGGCGGCGCGCAGCTGCCCGTCCTCGCCGCGCACGAGGGGGACCTCGAGCCGGTCGGGCAGGGTGGCGTACTGGAAGGCCCAACGGCCCTTGTCGCAGTTCCACTCCTCGTTGACCGCCGGGTCGTTCAGCGCCATACGCCGCAGGACGGCGCCGCGGCGGTGGTCGGTGCGGATGGAGCAGCCCGACGCGCAGTGCTCGCACACGCTCGGCGTCGACACGAGGTCGAACGGCCGCGAGCGGAACCGGTAGGCCGCCCCGGTCAGGGCGCCGACGGGGCAGATCTGCACGGTGTTGCCGGAGAAGTAGGACTCGAACGGCTGGTCCTCGTAGATGCCGACCTGCTGGAGCGCACCGCGCTCGACGAGCGCGATGAACGGGTCGCCGGCGATCTGGTCGGAGAACCGGGTGCACCGCGCGCAGAGCACGCAGCGCTCACGGTCGAGGAGGACCTGGCTGGAGATGTTGATCGGCTTGGGGTAGGTGCGCTTGACGTCCTGGAAGCGCGAGGCGGGGCGGCCGTTGCTCATCGCCTGGTTCTGCAGCGGGCACTCGCCGCCCTTGTCGCAGACCGGGCAGTCGAGCGGGTGGTTGATGAGCAGCAGCTCCATGACGCCGTGCTGCGCCTTGTCGGCGACGGGCGAGGTGAGCTGGGTCTTGACCTGCATCCCCTCGGACACGGTGATGGTGCACGAGGCCTGCGGCTTGGGCATCGGACGCATCGACCCGTCCGGGCCCGGGGTCGCGATGTCGACGAGGCACTGCCGGCAGGCGCCGACCGGCTCGAGGAGCGGGTGGTCGCAGAACCGGGGGATCTGGACGCCGACCTCCTCGGCCGCGCGGATGACGAGGGTGCCCTTCGGCACCCAGACGTCGATCCCGTCGACGGTGAGGCCGATGTCGTCGGGGCCCTTGGGCGGGCGGGCGTCACGGCCGCTGCTGACGGCGTTGCCGCCGGCGCTGGGGCTCGTCAAGGGAGGCCCCACCGGGGCGGAGTGGCTCGAGGGGCTCGAGACGGTCGAGGTCATACCGGCGTCGACTCCTTCTCCTGCGTGAAGCGGGGGGCGAAGAGCGACGACGCGTCCCGGTCGAACGGGCAGCCGCCTTCGGTGAGGTGCCGGATGTACTCGTCCCGGAAGTACTCGATGCTGCTGGTGATCGGCGAGGTGGCTCCGTCGCCGAGGGCGCAGAACGACCGGCCGAGGATGTTGTCGCAGATGTCGAGCAGCTTGTCGAGGTCGGCCTCGCTGCCCTCGCCGTGCTCGAGCCGCTCGAGGATCTGGGCCAGCCACCACGTGCCCTCGCGGCAGGGGGTGCACTTGCCGCAGGACTCGTGCTTGTAGAAGTCGGTCCACCGCTCGACGGCCCGCACGACGCATACCGTCTCGTCGAAGATCTGCAGCGCCCGGGTGCCGAGCATCGACCCCGCCGCGGCGACCGACTCGAAGTCGAGCGGCACGTCGAGGTGGGCGTCGGTGAACAGCGGCGTCGAGGACCCGCCCGGGGTCCAGAACTTCAGCTTGGCGCGGGGGTCACGCATGCCGCCGGCCATGTCGAGCAGCTCGCGCAGGGTGATGCCGAGGGGCGCCTCGTACTGCCCCGGCCGCTTGACGTGGCCCGACAGGCTGAAGATACCGAACCCGGTCGACTTCTCGGTGCCCATCCCCTTGAACCACTCGGAGCCGTGCAGGAGGATCGGCGGGATCGAGGCGATGCTCTCGACGTTGTTGACGACGGTGGGGCGGGCGTAGAGACCGGCCACCGCGGGGAACGGCGGCTTCAGGCGGGGCTGGCCGCGGCGGCCCTCGAGCGAGTCGAGGAGCGCGGTCTCCTCGCCGCAGATGTAGGCGCCGGCGCCGGCGTGCACCGTGACGTCGAGGTCGTAGCCCGTGCCGTGGATGTCCTTGCCGAGGTGACCCGCGGCGTACGCCTCCTCCACCGCGCGCAGCAGCCGGCGGTAGACGTGGACGAGCTCACCGCGCAGGTAGATGAAGGCGTGGTGGCAGCCGATGGCGAACGACGTGATCGCGACGCCCTCGATGAGGAAGTGCGGCGCCGCCATCATCAGGGGCGTGTCCTTGCAGGTGCCGGGCTCGGACTCGTCGGCGTTGACGACGAGGTAGCGCGGGCCGCCGTCGGGCGGGGGGAGGAAGCTCCACTTCAGCCCGGTGGGGAACCCGGCGCCGCCGCGGCCGCGCAGGCCGGAGTCCTTGGCCATGGCCACGAGGTCGGCCTGGCCCATGCCGAGGGCCTTCCTGAAGCCCTGGTAGCCCTCGTTGTCCTCGTAGGTCTCCAGGGTCCACGACCGGGGGTGGTCCCAGAACGCGGTGAGGATGGGGGTCAGCACGGTGCTCACGCGGGGTCGCCCTTCTGCGTGGTGCCGGTCGGCTCGCCGGCGGGTTCGTCGCCGGGATGCGTGTCGGGGTCGTTGCTGGGGGTGTCGGTCGACGACGTGCGTCCGGGCGCGAGCCCGCCACGCTCGCCCGCGGGGCTCGCGTCGGGGGCGTGCTGCTCCGACGTCTCCTCGGTGGTGCCGGACGCCTTGGTGGGAGCGGTCCAGCCCCGTCGGTGGGCCAGGCGCAGCCCGGCCAGCGACGCGTCGCCGGCGCCCACGCCCTCGTCGGCCCGGCCGTCGTCGAAGCCGGCGAGGACCCGCGACACCTGCTTGAAGGTCGCGACCGAGTCGGCACCGCGGGTCGGCCGCACCCGCTCCCCCGCGCGCAGGTCGTCGACGAGACGCTTGGTGGAGTCGATGGTCTGGTTGTCGAAGAACTCCCAGTTGGCCATCACTACTGGGGCGTAGTCGCACGCGGCGTTGCACTCGACCCGCTCGAGGGTGATCTTGCCGTCGGCGGTGGTCTCGTCGTGGCCGACCCCGAGGTGGTCGCTGACGGCGTCCCAGATCTGGTCGCCGCCCATGATGGCGCACAGGGTGTTGGTGCAGACGCCCACCGTGAACTCGCCGTTGGGGTGCCGCTTGTACTGCGTGTAGAACGTCGCGACCCCCGAGACCTCGGCGGTCTCGAGGTCGAGCCGCTCGGCGCAGAAGGCGATCCCGCGCCCCGACACGTAGCCGTCGACGCTCTGCACGAGGTGCAGCAGCGGGAGCAGCGCGGAGCGGGCCTGGGGGTAGCGGGCGATGACCCCGTCGGCGTCGACGTGCAGCTGCGCGAGGACGTCGTCGGGGTAGGGCTCCTTGCTCGCCGCGGGCACCGTGAAGTGTCCCGACGCGTGCTGGCCGGCGGTGGCGTAGTCGCTCGACATCAGCGGTCGACTCCTCCCATGACGGGGTCGATGGAGGCGACGGCCACGATGACGTCGGCGATCTGGCCGCCCTCGCACATCGCGGCGACCGCCTGCAGGTTGTTGAACGAGGGGTCACGGAAGTGGGCCCGGTAGGGCCGGGTGCCGCCGTCTGACACTACGTGGCAGCCGAGCTCGCCCTTGGCACTCTCAATCGCCACGTAGGCCTGGCCGGGCGGCACCCGGAAGCCCTCGGTGACGAGCTTGAAGTGGTGGATCAGGGCCTCCATGGACTCGCCCATGATCGTGCGGATGTGGTCGAGGCTGTTGCCCATGCCGTCGCCGCCGATGGCCAGCTGCGCCGGCCAGGCGATCTTCTTGTCCTCGACCATGACCGGGGCGCCGGGCTCGTCGGCCTGCAGCCGGTCGGTGGCCTGTTCGATGATCCGCAGGGACTGGTACATCTCGTCGATCCGAATCCGCAACCGGCCGTAGGCGTCGTTCGAGGTGCGAGTGATGACGTCGAAGTCGTAGGTCTCGTAGCCGCAGTAGGGGTCGCTGCGGCGCAGGTCGTGCGGCAGTCCGGTCGCCCTGAGGATGGGGCCGGTCACGCCGAGCGCGATGCAGCCGGTGAGGTCGAGGAACCCGACGTTCTGGAGGCGACCCTTGACGATGGGGTTCTCGTTGAGGAGCATCTCGAGCTCACCGAGCCCGCGGCGCAGCATCGGCATGGCGTCGCGGATCCGGTCGTAGACGCCACGGGGCAGGTCCTGGGCGACGCCACCGGGCCGGATGTAGGCGTTGTTCATCCGCAGGCCGGTGATCATCTCGATGATCGACATGATCCGCTCGCGCTCCCGGAAGCCCACGGTCATGACGGTCGTGGCGCCGAGCTCCAGCCCACCCGTGGCGAGGGCGACGAGGTGGGAGCTGATCCGGGTGAGCTCCATCATCAGCACCCGGATGGTCGAGGCGCGCTGCGGGATCTGGTCGGTGATGCCGAGCAGCTTCTCGACGGAGAGGCAGTAGACGGTCTCCTGCATCATCGGCGTGAGGTAGTCCATCCGGGTGCAGAACGTGACGCCCTGCGTCCAGTTGCGGAACTCCATGTTCTTCTCGATGCCGGTGTGCAGGTAGCCGATCCCGGCGCGGGTCTCGGTGACCGTCTCGCCGTCGAGCTCGAGGATGAGCCGGAGCACGCCGTGGGTCGAGGGGTGCTGCGGCCCCATGTTGACGACGATGCGCTCCTCGTGGAGCGCCGACGCCTCCTCGACCAGGTCGTCCCAGTCGCCGCCCGACGCGTTGAAGACGCGGGCGTCGCCGGCCGCGTCTGCGTCGGCGCCGCTCGTGGCGTAGGGGTCGTTCGTGCGGCTGGTCTGGCTGGTCGTCGCGCTCATGCGGGGTCCTCGCAAAGTATCGGAGCGAAGCGGAGAACTCTGTGGGGGAGCATCAGCTGTAGCTCCTGCGCTGGTCGGGGGGCGGGATGGTCGCGCCCTTGTACTCGACCGGGATGCCACCCAGGGGGTAGTCCTTGCGCTGCGGGTGGCCCGGCCAGTCGTCCGGCATGAGGATGCGGGTGAGCGCGGGGTGCCCGTCGAACTGGATGCCGAACATGTCCCAGGTCTCGCGCTCGTGCCAGTCGTTGGCGGGGTAGACCGAGACGATCGACGGGATGTGCGGGTCGTCGTCGGGGGCGGTGACCTCGACCCGGATCCGCTTGCTGCCGTTGGTGATCGAGAGGAAGTGGTAGACGGCGTGCAGCTCACGCCCCGCCTCGTGGGGGTAGTGGACGCCGGAGACTCCGGTGCAGATCTCGAACCGCAGGTCGGGCTCGTCGCGCAGCGCCCGCGCCACCGGGAGGAGGTGCTCGCGGCGAACGAAGATGGTCATCTCCCCGCGGTCGACGGTCACCCACTCGACGGCCTCCGACCACGACGCCTGGCCCCCGACGAGCGCGCGCTCGAGGGAGTCGGCCACCTCGTCGAAGTACCCGCCGTAGGGACGTGAGGAGGCGCCCGGAAGGAGGATCTCGGAGCGCAGACCGCCGTAGCCGGTGGTGTCCTGGCCGCTGGACGCGCCGAACATCCCCCGTCGCTCCCCGATGACGACGGGTTCGGGAGTCGTACCCGGCGCCGCGGGGAGGTTCGCGGCATACTCCTGCGCGACCTCCTGCTGGTCGTCGCCCGGCCCCTTGGCCGTGGTGCTGGTGGGGTCGCTCACGCGAGCAGGCCCTTCATGGCGTGCGTCGGCGTGGCGTTGAGAGCCGCCATCTCGGCCGCCCGCGCCGCCTTCTCGCGGTTGACGCCCAGGGGCATGCTCTGGATCTGCTCGTGGAGCGTGATGATCGCGTTGAGCAGCATCTCGGGGCGCGGCGGGCAGCCGGGGAGGTAGACGTCGACGGGGATGATGTGGTCGACGCCCTGCACGATCGCGTAGTTGTTGAACATGCCGCCCGAGCTCGCGCAGACGCCCATCGAGATGACCCACTTGGGGTTCGGCATCTGGTCGTAGACCTGACGCACGACGGGGGCCATCTTCTGGCTGACCCGGCCCGCGACGATCATCAGGTCGGCCTGGCGCGGGGTGGCGGAGAAGCGCTCCATCCCGAACCGGGCGATGTCGTAGTCGGGCGTGCCCACGGCCATCATCTCGATGGCGCAGCAGGCCAGCCCGAACGTCGCCGGCCACATCGAGCTCTTGCGCATGTAGCCCGCGAGGCCCTCGATGGTGGTCAGCAGGAACCCGGCGGGGAGCTTCTCTTCGATACCCATGTCGTCTGTCTTTCCTGGTGCCGCGCTAGTCCCACTCGAGCCCGCCGCGGCGCCACACGTAGGCGTACGCGACGAACACGGTGAGGATGAACAGGACCATCTCCACGAGCGCGAAGAGGCCGAGCGAGTTGAAGGCCACCGCGAACGGGTAGAGGAAGATGCTCTCGACGTCGAAGATGATGAACAGCATCGCCATGAGGTAGTACTTGATCGGCACCCGGCCGCCGCCCTCGGGGTGGGGGGTCGGCTGGATCCCGCACTCGTAGGCCTCCATCTTCGCCCGGTTGTAGCGCTTGGGTCCGACGACGAGGCTCGTCCCGACGGAGAGCAGCGCGAAGCCGAAGCCGAGGGCGAGGAGGAACAACAGCGGGACGTACGAGTTGGTCATCCGGCATCCCTCTTCCGGCCGTCGCAGCGCAGGTGGAGCACGCAGGTCTCAGCCATCCTAGGGGCGGGTCCCCGCCGCAGGCACGGGCACCCGGCCCCGTGGACATGGGCGTGGCGGCTCATGCGTCGGGGGCGATCGAGGAGAGGGCGTGGATGAGCCGGTCGTCGCCGCGGCCGCCGTGCTCCTCGGGGAGGTTGGCCATGACCTTGAGCAGGAACCGCATCAAGGTGGTGCGCGGCAGCCCGTACTTCGTGGCGAGCCGCATGACTTCGGGGTTGCCGATCGCCCGGGCGAACCAGCGGCCCAGCGTGAAGTAACCGCCGAGCGCGTCCTTCATCACCTTCGGGTAGGACGCGAGCACGCGCTCGCGGCCGGCGTCGTCGGTGCGGGCGAAGGCCTGAGCGACGACCTCCGCGGCCAGCCGGCCGGACTCCATGGCGTAGGCGATGCCCTCGCCGTTGAAAGGGTTGACCATGCCCCCCGCGTCGCCGACGAGCAGCAGCCCGTCGCGGTAGTGCGGCTGGCGGTTGAAGCCCATGGGCAGCGCGGCGCCCCTGATCGGGCCCACCATCGTCGCGTCGTTGTAGGTCCACTCGTCGGGCATCGTCGCGACCCAGCGCCGCATGACGTCCTTGTAGTCGACGTTGCCGAACGCCTTGCTGGTGTTGAGGATGCCGAGCCCGACGTTGGACGTGCCGTCGCCGACCCCGAAGATCCAGCCGTAGCCGGGCAGCAGGACCCGGTTGCCCGCCGGGTCGGTGGACCACAGCTCCAGCCACGACTCGAGGTAGTCGTCGTCGTGGCGGGGCGAGGTGTAGTAGGTGCGCACCGCGACCCCCATCGGGCGGTCGTCGCGCTTCTGCCGGCCCATGCTGAGGGAGAGCCGCGACGAGTTGCCGTCGGCGGCGATGACGAGCGGGGCGCGGTAGGTGAGGACGGGCCCGCCGGAGCGCCCCTTCTCGTCGACCGCCTTGGCGTGGACGCCGACGATGCGGCCCGACCCGTCGAGGACCGGGCCGGTGACGTTGGTCGCCTCGTGCAGGTGGGCGCCGTGCTTGACCGCGTGGCGGGCCAGGATGTCGTCGAAGTCCATCCGGGTGCGCACCAGGCCGTAGGGCGGGAACTCGGAGGTGTCGGGCCAGTCGAGCTGCAGCCGGTGGCCGCCGCCGATGATCCGCAGGCCCTTGTTCTTGATCCAGCCGTCGTCCTCGGGCGTGGGCACCCCGAGGGTGATGAGCTCACGGACGGCGCGGGGGGTGAGTCCGTCGCCGCAGACCTTCTCGCGCGGGAAGGTGGTCTTCTCGAGCAGGAGGACGTCGAGCCCGGCCATCGCGAGGTAGGCGGCCGTGGTCGACCCCCCGGGACCGGCGCCGACGACGATGACGTCGGCGCTCGCCGTCACCGTCTCGGCGGGCGCCGAGGACTGATCCCCGACCGTGTCCATGGAGCCCATTGTTCCGTCCGTCCGGGTGCTTGTGAAGATGTTCACGAACTCGCCAGGGAGTGTATGCCTGCTTCCCGGCACCGGTCGGGTCACCCCACCTCGGTGGGGGGCTCGCCCGTCGGCCTCAGGCGGCGACGGCGCGGTGCAGGGCGACGATGCCGCCCGTGAGGTTGCGCCACTCGACGTCGCCCCAGCCGCCGGCGGCGATGGTGCGCGCGAGCTCGGCCTGGTCGGGCCACGCCTGGATCGACTCGGCGAGGTAGACGTAGGACTCGGGGCTCGACGACACCCGGCGCGCGATCGAGGGCAGCGCCCGCATGAGGTAGTTGAGGTAGACGCCGCGGAAGGCGCCGTTGACGGGGCGGCTGAACTCGCAGACGACGAGCCGGCCGCCGGGCCGCGTCACGCGGCGGAACTCGTGGAGTGCGGTGGCCGGGTCGGCCACGTTGCGCAGGCCGAAGGACATGGTCACGGCGTCGAAGGACGCGTCGGCGAACGGCAGCCGCATCGCGTCGGCGGCCGTGAACGCGAGGTCGGGACGGCGCCGGCGACCCACCTGGAGCATGCCCAGCGAGAAGTCGGCGGGCACGACGCGTGCGCCGTCGTCGGCAAGGGGCTCCGAGCTCGTGCCCGTGCCGGCGGCGATGTCGAGCACCGTGTCGCCGGGCCGGGCGCCCACCGCCCGCAGCGTGGCGGTACGCCAGACGCGGTCCTGGCCCAGCGAGAGCACGTCGTTGGTGAGGTCGTAGCGCGCGGCCACGCCGTCGAACATCCGGGCGACCTCGGACGGGTCCTTCTCGAGGCTGGCGCGGGTCATGGTGGCCATTGTGGCGGACGGTCCGGGCCGGTCCGAGCGGGCGTCCGGGCCCGCTGTCGGCTTTCTCACCACCCTCCGGCACGGTGGTGGGGCCGGGTCGGACCTAGCATCGAGTCATGTCGTCCCGGCCGGAACCGCTCCAGGCCCCGGCTCCGGTCGATGCGCCGCTCGTGGTGCGCACCCGGGTGATCGAGGATCCCGGACCGTTGCTCGCCCTGCTCCCCCATCGCGGCGACCCAGGGACCTCGTCTCGTGGGTGCGCTACCACGAGGGCCTGGTGGGCTGGGGCCAGGCGGCCCGGCTGACCGTCTCAGGCCCAGACCGCTTCGCAGTTGCCGACGACTGGTGGGCGCAGGTCAGCGCGCGCGCCGTCGTGCGCGACGAGGTCGGCGTACCCGGCACCGGCCCGGTCGTCTTCGGCTCGTTCCCCTTCTCCGACCACTCGGCCGAGGAGGGCGTCCTCGTCGTGCCCGAGGTGGTCGTCGGCTGCCGCGACGAGGTCTGGTGGGTCACCACCGTGGGTGTCGGGGGCCGCTTCCCGGCGATCCCGCTGCTCGCCCCGGCTCCCGACCCCGCCGCCCCGGCCGGCGTGACGTTCAGCGACGGGGCGCTCGGCCCCGACGAGTGGGGCAGCGCCGTCGTCGACGCCGTGGCCCGGATCAACCACGGCGACCTCGACAAGGTGGTCCTGGCCCGCGACCTCGACGCCCGCGCCTCGGCGCCGATCGACCCGCGGTTCCTCCTCACCCACCTCGCCGAGCGCTACCCGCGTACCTGGTCGTTCGCCGTCGACGGACTGGTCGGCGCGACCCCCGAGCTGCTGGTGCGCCGCGACCACGGGCTGGTCCCCTCCCGCGTGCTCGCCGGCACGATCCAGCGCACCGGCGACGACACCAAGGACCTCGCGCTCGCCGCGTCGCTCGCCCGCTCGAGCAAGGACCTCGAGGAGCACGAGTACGCCGTGCGCTCGGTCGCCGACGCGCTCGCCGCGCACTGCTCCTCGATGAACGTGCCCGAGACCCCCTTCGTGCTCCACCTGACCAACGTCATGCACCTGGCCACCGACGTCGCCGGCGTCAGCTCCGACGCGGCCACCTCGCTCTCCCTGGCCGCCGCCCTGCACCCGTCGGCCGCGGTCGGCGGTACCCCTCGCGAGGCCGCCGTCGCGCTCATCGCCGAGATCGAAGGCATGGACCGCGGCCGCTACGCGGGTCCGGTCGGCTGGATGGACGCGTCCGGCGACGGCGAGTGGGGCATCGCGCTGCGCTGCGGCCGGCTCGACGAGCACGACCCGGCCCGCATCCGGCTGTTTGCCGGATGCGGCATCGTCGCCGGGTCGACGCCCGAGTCGGAGCTGGCCGAGGCCGACGCCAAGTTCATCGTCATGCGCGACGCCCTCGAAGCCGGCGCCTGACGCACCAGGGGGTCGGGTCGGCGGGGGGTTCGGGGCCTCCCGGGCGCCAAAGGTGACCGTCGGCGCAGACGGGTCAGACGTGGGGCATGACCTCGGCGGCGACGAGGTCGAGGTGGTCGAGGTCGGCGAGGTCGAGCACCTGGAGGTAGATGCGCTCGGCACCGGCGGCGGCATACCGGCTGATGGCCTCCACGCACTCGGCCGGCGTGCCCGCGATGCCGGTGTCGCGCAGCTCGGCGAGGTCGTGCCCGCTCGCGTCGGCCCGTCGCCGCACCTCGGCATCGTCACGCCCGCAGCAGACGGTGAGGGCCGCCGACCGCACCAGCTCCTGGGGGTCGCGCCCGACCGCCACGCACGCCTCCTGCACTCGCTCGAAGCCGGCGCGGGTGACGTCGGCGGACGAGAAGCCGACGTTGAACTCGGCGGCGTACCGAGCGGCCAGCCGCGGCGTGCGGCGCTTGCCCTGGCCCCCGATGACGATGGGCGGCCCGTCCGGGGAGAACGGCTTGGGCAGCCCCGGCGAGTCGACGACCTCGTAGTGCTCACCGGCGTACGAGAACGTCTCCCCCAACGGGGTGCGCCAGAGGCCGGTGACGACCGCCAGCTGCTCCTCGAACCGGTCGAACCGCGCACGTACGTCGGGGAACTCGAGCCCGTAGGCCCGGTGCTCGGCCTCGAACCAGCCCGCGCCGAGCCCCAGCTCGACCCGCCCGCCGCTCATCTGGTCGACCTGCGCCACGCTGATCGCGAGCGGCCCGGGGTGGCGGAACGTCGCCGACGTGACGAGGGTGCCCAGCCGGATCGTCGACGTCTCGCGGGCCAGACCGGCCAGGGTCAGCCACGAGTCGGTCGGCCCCGGGAGGCCGTCGCCGTCACCCATCGCGAGGAGGTGGTCGGACCGGAAGAAGGCGGAGAAGCCGCACTCCTGGGTGCGCAGGGCGACGGCCAGCTGGTCCTCGTAGGTCGCGCCCTGCTGCGGCTCGACGAAGACGCGGAGGTCGATGCTCACCGGCCGGGCTCGCCGGTAACCAGCCACGCGGTGGTCTCGGGCGGCAGTGCGCCGTCGGTCAGCGGCCCGCTGGCGATGACGACGCGGCCCTCCGGCAGCGCGGTGGGCGTCGTGCCGAAGTTCGTCACGCTGACCCAGCCGCCGGTCCGCTCGAACGCGACGACGTCCGGCTCGGCGTCGCGCCACGTCAGCTCCTCGGCGCCCAGCAGCGAGCGCCGGTCGGCCAGGGCCGCGAGGTAGAGCTGCAGCGTCGAGTCGGGGTCGGCGAGCTCGCGCTCCACGGCGTACCGGCCGAACCACGTGGGCTGCGGGAGGTGGGCCGAGCCCGACCCGAAGCCGAAGGACTCCCCCGACTCGCGCCAGGGCAGGGGCACGCGGCAGCCGTCGCGACCCTTCTCGGCCCCGCCCGACCGCGCGTAGGTGGGGTCCTGGAGCACCTCGGGCGGCAGGTCGGTGACCTCCGGGAGGCCCAGCTCCTCGCCCTGGTAGAGGTAGGCCGAGCCCGGGAGCGCGAGCGCCAACAGCGTCGCCGCGCGGGCCCGGCGCAAGCCCTGGGCCACGTCGGGAGCCGGGTCGGTGGCGCCGTCGCGCAGCCACGCCACGAGGTCGGTGCCGTTCGGCACGGCGTACCGCGTGGCGTGCCGCACCATGTCGTGGTTGGAGAGGACCCAGGTCGACGACGCGCCGGCCTCGCGGGCCAGGGCGAGGTTCTCGTCGATGACCTTCCGGAACGCCGCGGCGTCCCAGGCGGTCTGCAGCAGGTCGAAGTTGAAGGCCTGGCCGAGACCCTCGGGCGAGGCGAAGCGGACGCGGCGGTGGGCCGGGACCCACGCCTCGGCGACGGCCATCCGGGGCGGGTCGTACCCGTCGAACACCGCCCGCCAGGTGCGGTAGATCTCGTGCACGTCGTCGCGGTCCTCGAACGGGTGGGTGCCGTCGGAGAAGCGGCCCGAGCTCAGCTCCTCCTGGGTGGGCAGGTCGCCGCCCACGCCGGTGATGACCGAGCCGTCCTTGACGAGCAGCGACGCGACGTCGACCCGGAAGCCGTCGACGCCCCGGTCGGACCAGAAGCGCAGCGTGCGCAGGAAGTCGTCGCGCACCTCCTGGTCGGCCCAGTTGAGGTCGGGCTGCTCGGGGGCGAAGAGGTGCAGGTACCAGTCGCCGTCGCCCAGCGGCTCCCAGGCCGGGCCACCGAAGTAGGAGCGCCAGTCCGTGGGCGGCCGCTCGCCGTCGTCGCCCAGGCCGCGGCGGATGACGTAGCGCTCGCGGGCACCGGAGCCGGGCGCGGAGGCGACGGCCTCGCGGAACCACGCGTGCCGGTTCGAGGTGTGGTTGGGCACGATGTCGACGATGAGCTTGATACCGGACTCGTGCAGCGCCACGACGAGCGCGTCGAGGTCGTCGAGGCTGCCGAGCTCGGGCGCCACGGCGCGGTAGTCGTCGACGTCGTAACCGCCGTCGGCCAGCGCCGAGGGATAGAACGGGCTCAGCCAGACAGCGTCCACACCGAGCCGGCGCAGGTGGTCGACCCGCCCGATGATGCCGCGCAGGTCGCCGATCCCGTCGCCGTTCGCGTCGGCGAAGCTGCGGGGGTAGATCTGGTAGACGACGGCCTGGCGCCACCAGGTCGGGTCGGCGTGGTGGTCGGTCTGCTCAGCCGGTGAGGTCACGGGGACCACGCTATCGACCGGCATACTCGGCGCGTGAGGTCCCCCGAGCGTGCGGCGCACCTGGTCTCAGCCCTCGTCGCCGGCGGCGTCCGCGACGTCGTGCTCGCCCCCGGTTCGAGGTCGGCAGCCCTGGCCCTGGCCCTGTATGCCGCGGACGCCGGCGGAGCGTTGCGGCTGCACGTCCGCATCGACGAGCGCAGCGCGGGGTTCCTCGCCCTCGGCCTCAGCATCGGCTCCCGGGCGCCGGTGGCCGTGGTGACGACGTCCGGGACCGCGGTCGGCAACCTGCTGCCCGCTGTGATGGAGGCGTCCCACAGCGGGCGCCGGGTCGTCGTCGTGGCCGCCGACCGGCCGGCGTCGATGCGCGGCAGCGGCGCCAACCAGACGACGCGGCAGGACGGCCTGTTCGGGCCCTTCGCGGTGGGGATCGACCTGCCGACCGACGCCACGGCCGAGGACCTCGACGCCGCCGCCGCGCTCGCGTGCCGCCGAGAGGGACCGACCCACCTCAACGTCCAGCTCGAGGAACCGCTCCTGCCCGACGCGCCGGACGACGTGCTGTCAGAGGTCCGCCCCGCGTCCGCCGCCCACTTCTCAGCACGTGATGACCTGTCGGGGCCGATGTCCGGTATGCCGGTCGACTTCTCAGCACGTGCGGAGAAGTCGGGGGGCGCGGTGAAGTCGGGGGGCGCGGGGGGCGCGGAGAAGTCGGGGGGCGCGGGGGGCGGGGGGCGCCAGCGTTCGGGATCCCGCGGTCCGGGGGTCGAGGTGCTCCCCCGGGGCCCACGCACCGTCGTCGTCGCCGGCGACGAGAGCGGGTCGGCCGCCCGGATCCTCGCCGAGCGGGCCGGCTGGCCACTGCTGGCCGAGCCGACCTCAGGCGCGCGGGTCGGGGCCAACGCCATCCGCACCTATCGTCTGGTGCTCGGCGGGCCTCTCGGCGCCCAGGTCGAACGGGTCGTCGTGCTCGGCCATCCCACTCTGAGCCGGCCGGTCACCTCGCTCATCTCCCGGGGCGACCTCGAGGTGCTGGCCGCCCCCGGCCCCGGAGGGGTCGTCACCGACCCCGGCCGCGTCGCCCGCCACCTCGGCCGCGTGCCCACCGTCGACGACGCCCCGCCCACCGACGCCGACGTCGCCTGGTTGCGCGCATGGCAGGACCAGGACCATGCCCTCTCGCTCCGGGTCGACGCCCTCGTCGACGACCTCCCCGAGCTCGACGCCCTCCAGGTCGCCCGGGAGGTGGCGACGGCCGTGGTCGGCCACGCGACCCTCGTCGTCGGATCCTCCAACAGCGTGCGCGACCTCGACCTCATGACGCTGCCGTACCCGCCCCACGAGCACCGGTTCGTCGTGGGTAACCGGGGGCTGGCCGGCATCGACGGCACCGTGTCCACCGCCGTGGGGGTCGCCCTCGGACGACCCGCCGCCACCCGGTCCATCGCCCTGCTGGGCGACCTGACCTTCCTGCACGACGCGAACGGGCTCCTGCTCGGCCCCGACGAGCCCCGCCCGGACCTCACCGTCGTCGTCACCAACGACGACGGCGGCTCGATCTTCGCCACCCTCGAACAGGGAGCGCCACCCTTCGCCGCCGCCTTCGAGCGGGTGTTCGGCACCCCGCACGGCACCGACCTCGATGCCCTCTGCGCCGCCAGCCACACGGCATACCGGCGGGTCACGACGGTGGCCGAGCTGAGGGGCGCCCTGGCCGAGCCACAGACCGGGATCCGCGTGCTCGAGGCGCGGGTCGACCGGTCGCGACGGCGCGCCACGGCCGCGGCGATCACCGCGCTCACCGCGCGCTGATCCGCGCTGAGGGACAATCGCCCGATGACGACGACGACACCGAGCCTCGCGCGCTCCAGCGTGCTCATGGCGAGCGGGTCCGTCGTCTCCCGGATCCTCGGCGTCGTGCGCCAGTCGCTGCTCGTCTTCGCGATCGGGCAGGGCCTGGTGGGCAACGCCTTCCAAACCGCCAACACCCTTCCGAACGTCATCTACATGCTCATCGCCGGCGGGGTGCTCAACTCGGTGCTCGTCCCGCAGCTGGTCCGCGCGGCGAAGAACCCCGACGGCGGACGCGACTACACCGACCGGATCATCACGCTGGCCATGGCCGGCTTCCTGCTCATCACCGTCGTCTGCACCATCGGCGCGGGTGTCCTGGTGCGCCTCTACTCGCAGAACCTCAGCGGCGACGCGCTCTCCCTGGCCACCTTCTTCGCCGTGCTGACCGTGCCGCAGATCCTCTTCTACGGGCTCTACGCGCTGCTCGGCCAGGTGCTCAACGCGCGCGGCCAGTTCGCGGCCTTCGGCTGGTCACCGGTGCTCGCCAACGTCGTCTCGATCATCGGGCTGCTGGCGTTCCTCGGCCTCTACGACGGGCACACCGCACCGGGATCCTGGACCTCGGGGATGGTGTGGCTGTTCGCCGGCACCGCCACGCTGAGCATCGCCGCGCAGGGCATCTTCCTGCTGGTCCCGTTGTGGCGCAGCGGTTTCCGGTGGACCCCCCGGTTCGGTATGCGTGGGGTCGGGCTGCGTGCCACGTCCACCGTCGCCGGGTGGGCTTTCGCGGCCCTCGTCGTGTCGCAGCTGGGCTACCTCGTCGCGTCCAACGTCATGTGGCACGCCTCCAACCAGACCGGCGAGGTCGGCCGGTTCGTGCCGGGCGTGTCGGTCTACAACAGCGCGCTCTTCGTCTTCATGGTCCCCCACGGGTTCGTGGCGCTGTCGGTCATCACCGCCATCTACCCGCGCGTCTCGGCCGCGGTGCACGACGGCGACACCGCCACGGTGCGCCGCGAGTACGTACGTGGCCTGCTCGTCCCCGCCGCCCTCACGATGCCCGCGACTTTCGCCCTGGTGGTCTTCAGCGCCCCGATCGTGCACTTCCTCTTCACCTCGAAGGACCCGGCCGAGCTGCCCGCGACCCAGCTGACGCTCAGCGCCATGGCCGCAGCGGTCATCCCCTTCGGCATCGACGTGCTCAACCAGCGGTTCTTCTTCGCCTACGAACGGGGCCGCACCGCGCTGGCGGAGCAGCTGGTCCTGTCGGTGTCGGCGGTGCTCGTCACCCTCAGTGCCTTACTGCTGCCGCCCTGGTACGCCGTCCCCCTGATCGGGCTCGGCATCGTCGTCAGCAACGTCCTTGCCGCTCTGTTCGGTATGCGGGTCGTCGGGGGGGAGGTCGGCGGGCTGCCGGTGCGGCGCATCACCAGCGCCTACGGCCGGATGGCGCTGGCCGCGCTCGTCGCCTCCGCCGTGGCCTTCCCGCTCCAGCTGTGGGTCGGCCGGCTCACGGGCGAGGGACGGTGGGGCGCGTTGCTGACCCTGGCGGTGGTCGGGGCCGTGTTCGGGCTGGTCTACCTGCTCATGGCCCGCGTGCTCGACATCCGCGAGGTGGGCGACCTCGCCGACCGCGTCCTGACCCGGCTGCCGAGCCGCCAGCGGCGCGGGCGCCACGAAGCGTGAGGTAAGCGAGCGCTTACCCTAGGTCTACCCTGGCGTCGACGTGGACGCCGAGAGAGCAGGAACGCACATGGGACGGTTCGACGGACAGGTCGCTCTGGTCACGGGAGCCAGCCGCGGGATCGGGCTGGGCGTCGCCCAGCGGCTCGTCGACGAGGGCGCGCGGGTCTGCATCACGGCCCGCAAGCAGGAGGCCCTCGACGCGGCCGTGGCCACGCTCGGAGGTCCCGACGTCGCGATGGCCGCCGCGGGCCGGTCCGACGACCTCGCCCACCAGCTGGAGACGGTCGCCGCGGTGGTCGAGCGGTTCGGGCGGCTCGACCTGCTCGTCAACAACACCGGCATCAACCCGGCCTACGGGCCGCTCATGGAGCTCGACCTCGACGCCGCCCGCAAGATCGTCGAGGTCAACGCCGTCGCCGCCCTGTCGTGGGTGCAGCAAGCCCACCGGGCCTGGCTGGGGGAGCACGGAGGGGCGATCGTCAACGTCTCGTCGGTGGCCGGGCTGCGGCCGGCCCCAGGGATCGGCTGGTACGGCGTCAGCAAGGCCATGCTCGTGCATCTCACCGAGGAGCTCGCGGTCGAGCTGGGCCCGACCATCCGCGTCAACGCCGTCGCCCCGGCCATCGTCAAGACGGTCTTCGCGACCGCGCTCTACGAGGGCCGCGAGGAGAAGGTCGCGGCGGCCTACCCGCTGAAACGGCTCGGCGTGCCCGAGGACGTCGCGGGCGCCGTGGCCTACCTCCTGTCGTCCGACGCCGCCTGGATCACCGGGCAGACGCTCGTCGTCGACGGCGGCATCCTGCTGAGAGGCGGGGTCTGACGTGTATGCCTCCGGGTCCACCGCCGTCGTCACCGGCGCCGCGGGCGGGATCGGCCGCGCGATCGCTGAACGGCTCTCGGCGGGCGGGTTCGAGCTCGTCGTCGCCGACCTCGACCCGGCGGTCGAGGAGGTCGCGCGGCGGCTGGGCGCCGAGGCGTTCGTCGGCGACTGCGCATCGGAGGCGGGCGTCACCGCGCTCGTCGACGCGGCGCATGCCGGGCTGGGCCGCATCGACGTGTTCTTCGCCAACGCGGGCACCGACGTCGGTCGGGGGCTCGACACCCCCGACGCGCAGTGGGCCACCGCGCTCGAGGTCAACGTCATGGCCCACGTGCGCGCCGCCCGCAGCCTCGTGCCGGAGTGGCTGGAGCAGGGCGGTGGCCGGTTCGTCGTGACCGCCTCGGCGGCAGGACTGCTGACCATGCTCGGCAGCGCGCCCTACTCGGTGTCGAAGCACGGGGCAGTGGCGTTCGCCGAGTGGCTGCGAGCGACCTACGGACACCGCGGGATCGTCGTCCAGGCGGTCTGCCCGCAGGGGGTGCGCACCCGGATGCTCGACGAGGCGGGGCCGCTCAAGGACTTGCTCTCCCGCGACGGAGCCCTCGACCCGGAGGAGGTCGCCGAGGACGTCTGGCGGGCGCTCGACGGCGACGCCTTCTTCGTCCTGCCGCACCCCGCCGTGGCCGGCTACTACGCGCAGCGCGCGGAGCACCCGGACGCCTGGCTGGCCGGAATGCAGCGGCTGCAGGCCAAGCTCGACGCCCTGCCGGCGGACGGAGCGGGCGCGTGAAGGCCTGGCGGGTCGAGTCGTTGGGCGAGCCCCGCGACGCCCTCACCCTCAGCGACGCCCCCGAGCCGGTGGCCGGCCCCGGACAGGTGCGCGTCCGGGTGCTCGCCTCCCCGGCGAACTTCCCCGACGTGCTGCTGTGCCGCGGGCTCTACCAGGTGCGTCCGCCGCTGCCGTTCACGCCGGGGGTCGAGGTCTGCGGCGAGGTGCTCGATGTCGGTGAAGGGGTCTCCGGCTTCGTACCGGGCCAACGGGTCGTCGGCACCGCGGTGCTCCCGGACGGCGGGTTCGCCGAGCAGGCGCTGCTCGACGCCAAGGCGACCTTCGCTGCGCCGGGCTCCCTCGGCGACGCCGAGGCCAGTGCGTTCGTCATCGGCTACCAGACCGGCTGGTTCGCCCTGCACCGACGGGCGCACCTGCAGCCGGGTGAGACGCTCCTCGTGCACGCCGCCGCCGGCGGGGTCGGCACTGCTGCCGTGCAGCTCGGAAAGGCCGCCGGCGCAACGGTGGTCGGCGTCGTCGGAAGGCCGGAGAAGGCCGAGGTCGCCCGGCGGCTCGGCGCCGACATCGTCGTCGACCGGCACACCCAGGACTTCGTGGCCGTCGTCAAGGAAGCCACCGGCGGCCGCGGGGCCGACGTCGTCTTCGACCCGGTGGGCGGCGAGACCTACGACCGGTCCACAAAGTGCATCGCCTTCGAGGGGCGGATCGTCGTCGTGGGCTTCGCCGGCGGCACCATCCAGGCGCCACCGCTGTCGCACACGCTGGTCAAGAACTACGCGGTGCTCGGGCTGCACTGGGGGCTCTACACGCAGGTCGCGCCCGCCCTGGTGCGCGAGGCCCACGACGAGCTGACCCGGCTGGCCGACGCGGGGGTCGTCGCCCCCGTGGTCAGCGAACGGTTCGGGCTCGACGGGGTGGCCGACGGGGTACAGCGGCTGGCCGACGGCACCACGGTGGGGCGCGTGTGCTGGGTGGCCGGGGCGTGAGCGACAGCCCCCGCGGCCTCGACCTCGACGCGTTCGGGCGCTGGCTGGCCCACGCCGCCCCCGGGCGGCTCGACGGGCCACTGTCCGGCGAGGTCATCGCCGGGGGGCGCTCGAACCTCACGTACAGGGTCACCGACGGCACGCACACGGTCGTCGTCCGTCGGCCGCCGCTCGGTCACGTGCTGGCCACCGCACACGACATGGGTCGCGAGTTCCGCGTCATCTCCGCGCTGGCACCCACCGCCGTGCCGGTGCCCGAGGCGTATGCGTCGTGCGCGGACGACGCGGTGGTCGGGGCGCCGTTCTACGTCATGGGCTTCGTCGACGGGACGCCCTACCGGCTGGCGAGCGAGCTCGAGGCGCTCGGGCCGGAGCGCACCCGGGCCATCGGCGAGCGCATGGTCGACACCCTGGCCGACCTCCACCTCGTCGACCCTGAGGCAGTGGGCCTCGGCGAGTTCGGCCGTCCCACAGGCTTTCTCGCCCGTCAGGTGCGTCGCTGGGGCGCGCAGCTCGACGCGTCACACAGCCGCGACCTCACCGGGATCGACGAGCTGCGCCGCCGGCTGACCGAGCGCGTACCGCAGGAGAGCGCCCCCGCCGTCGTCCACGGCGACTACCGCCTCGACAACCTCCTGGTCCTCACCGACGACACCCTCGGCGCCGTCGTCGACTGGGAGATGGCGACGTTGGGCGACCCCCTCACCGACGTCGCGCTGCTGCTGACCTACCACCGGCTGGCCGACCTCGACGCGACCGGCGCCGTCTCGACGGCCGCCCGGGCGCCGGGGTTCGTCACCCGCGACGAGGTGACGAGCCGGTATGCGGGCCGCACCGGCCGCGACCTGTCGCGCCTGGGGTTCTACGAGGCGCTGGCCTGCTTCAAGCTGGCCGTCGTGCTCGAGGGCATCCATTACCGCTACACCCAGGGCCAGACGGTCGGTGAGGGGTTCGCGACGATCGGCGACGCCGTCGAGCCGCTCGTCGCCCTGGGACTGCAATCGACCCAGGAGGACGACTGATGGACTTCGCACCCGACGCCCGGACCGAGGAGCTGCGGGCGACGCTGCTCGACTTCATGGACACCGACGTGCACCCGGCCGAGGCGGTGTTCGCGCGCGAGATGGACGAGCTCGAGCAGGCGGGCGACCGGTGGGCGTGGACGCGTACGCCGGTGCTGTCGTCGCTGCGCGAGGGAGCCCGCGAGCGGGGGCTCTGGAACGCGTTCCTCCCGGGCGAGCACGGCGCCGGGCTCACCAACCTCCAGTACGCGCCGCTCGCCGAGATCACCGGCCGCGCCGTGCAGCTGGCGCCGGCCGCCCTCAACTGTTCGGCCCCGGACACGGGCAACATGGAGGTCCTCGCCCAGTTCGGCACGCCGGAGCAGCAGGGTCATTGGCTGGAACCGTTGCTGCGCGGGGAGATCCGTTCGGCGTTCGCGATGACCGAGCCCGATGTCGCGTCGTCGGACGCCACCAATGTGGCGACGCGGATCGAGCGGAACGGCGACACCTACGTCGTCTCCGGCCGCAAGTGGTGGATCACCGGGGCGATGAACCCCGACTGCCAGGTGTTCATCGTCATGGGCAAGAGCGACCCGTCGGCCGAGCGGCACCGCCAGCAGTCGATGATCCTCGTGCCGCGGGACGCCCCGGGTCTGCACATCGAGCGCGGCATGACGGTGATGGGCTACGACGACCGCGACCACGGCGGGCACGCCGAGCTGGCGCTGGACGGGGTACGGGTGCCCGCGGCCAACCTCATCGCCGGCGAGGGCGACGGGTTCGCCATCGCCCAGGCCCGCCTCGGCCCCGGCCGGATCCACCACTGCATGCGCTCGATCGGCGTCGCGGAGCGGGCCATCGAGCTCATGTGCGACCGGGTGTCGTCGCGGACGGCGTTCGGGAAGCCGCTGGCCGAGCAGGGGGTCGTGCGGGACTGGATCGCCGAGTCTCGGGTCCGTCTGGAGCAGCTCCGGCTGCTCGTGCTCAAGACCGCGTGGCTCATGGACACGGTGGGCAACAAGGGCGCGCATACCGAGATCCAGGCGATCAAGATCGCGACCCCGGCCACCGTGGAGTGGATCCTCGACAAGGCCATCCAGGCCCACGGCGCGGGCGGGCTCAGCCAGGACTTCCCGCTGGCCGCGGCGTGGGCGGGGATCCGCACCCTGCGGTTCGCCGACGGCCCCGACGAGGTGCACAAGAACGCCCTCGCCCGCACCGAGCTGAAGCGTCAGTCCGCCCGGCACGCCTGACCCGTGCGGCCCGCGGGCCGTTCGGCGGCTGCGCTTCGTGACAGGCTGGCTTCACTCTCGGGGAAGTGGTGGGGTGTGTCTGGTGACGTGACAGCCGCAGCGGGCGAGTCGAACGAGGTCCGCGACGAGCCGGAGGTCCAGCTCTTCGCCGCCGAGCGGCTCGCCTTCTTCACCGACGCTGTGGTGGCCATCGCCATCACGCTGCTCGCCCTCGATCTCGAGCGGCCGGAGGGCGACTCCTGGAGTGCCGTGCTGCACTCGATCGGCGACCAGGCGGACGGCTACATCGCGTTCCTCATCAGCTTCTTCATCATCGCCAACGCCTGGGTGAGCCACCACGCCCTGTTCCGCTACGTCACCCGATCTGACACCCGCCTGCTGTGGATCAACCTGACCTGGCTGTTGCTGGTCGTCGTGGCCCCGTTCTTCACGAGGGTCATCGTCGACGACAACGTCTACTACCAGTTCCGCTTCGCCTGCTACGCGGCGGTGCAGGTGCTGCTGGGCGCGCTGATCATCCGCATGGCGAGCCACGCCGAGAAGGCGCACCTCCTGGTCGAGTCGACGCCGACCCGGTTTCTCCGGCGCCTCAAGATCCGCTCCCTGGTCGTCGCTGTGCCGTTCGCCCTGTCCATCCCCGCCGTCTTCGTGCCGGCGATCGGCGAGAAGGCCTTCGTCTTCTGGTGGCTCGGCCCCCCGGTCATGGGTGCGCTCCTCACCGTGCGGCGCACGCTGGCGGAGCGTCGAGCAGCGCCGAACGGGTCACCAGCCTGAAGCTACCGGTCGGCCGCCTCGTCCGCGGCGACCTCGTCGACGGTCAGCTCCGCAGCCGGGTCGGCCTCCAGCCGATCGTCGGGGATGGGGTCACCGCTGCGGACCGAACGGCCGTACGTGCCGGCGTCGACGCGCTCCAGCGCCCGGTCGATCGCGGCCAGCCGGTCGCGCAGGCTGGTGGCGATGGCGTCGTCCACCCCTTGCTCCGTGAGGGAGCGGGCCGGGTCGGCGCTGTCGCCGACCTCGGCCTCGTCCTCGTGGTCCTCGGTCTGGCTCTCCCGCGACTCGCCCAGCTGTTCCTGGACGCGGTCACGTTCTGCGGTCAGCGCCGAGCGGGCTTGTTCTGGGTCCATGGACACACTCTCCACCCTCGGGCGCTCCGGTGCTCCCGGCCCCCGCGGTTGCCGCGGTCAGCTCGCCCAGGTCGGGCGCAGGGCGAAGCCGGACTCGCCGCCGACCGAGGTCTTGGAGGCCAGCACCTGGTGCAGCTGGATCCGGTTGCGCTCGAACGACAGCCGCGACCCGGCGAGGTAGAGGCCCCAGACCCGGGAGACCCCGAGACCGGCCTCGGCGACCGCCTCGTCCCAGTGCTCCGAGAGGTTGCGGCACCAGTCTCGGGTCGTCATCGCGTAGTGCTCGCGCAGGTTCTCCTGGTGACGGACCTCGAGCCCCTCGTTCTCCATGACCGTCACGATGTCGCCGCTGCCGGTGAGGCTGCCGTCGGGGAACACGTAGCGGTTGATGAAGCCGCGAGGCGGCAGGCCGGGGTGCTCGTTGTCGGGGCGGGTGATGCAGTGGTTGAGCAGCCGGCCGCCGTCGCGCAGACGGCTCCGCAGGAACCGGAAGTACGCCGGGTAGTTCTCGACCCCGATGTGCTCGGTGAGGCCGACGGACGAGACCGCGTCGAACCCGCTCTCGGTCACGTCGCGGTAGTCGCCAAAGCGGATCACCCCTCGGTCGGCCAGGCCCTCGCGCTCCAACCGGGCCGCTCCCCAGGCCGCCTGCTCGCGCGACAGCGTGACGCCCACCGCGGTCACGCCGTAGTGGGTGACCGCGTGCCGCACCATGCCGCCCCAGCCGCACCCGACGTCGAGCAGCCGCATACCGGGCTGGAGCCCGAGCTTGCGGCAGACCAGGTCGAACTTCTCGTCCTGCGCCTCCTCGAGGGAGGAGTCGAGCGTGGGGTAGACGGCGCACGTGTACGCCATCGACGGGCCGAGCAGCATCTCGTAGAACCGGTTGGACACGTCGTAGTGGTGGTGGATGGCGGCGGCGTCGCGCGACCGCCCGTGGCGCAGCCCGTAGGCCAGCCGGCGCAGCTGGCCGGGCATCTCCTCCGCCGGCAGCTCCGGGACCCGCGGGCGGTGGTCCTTGACGAACCGCGCGAGGTCGGCGACCTCGGGGAGCGTCGGCCGGGCCGGCCGCAGGGTGTCCTCGACCAGCTTCAGCGTCTCGTAGGGGTCGGCCTCGTCGAACGGGTCGAACACGAGGTCGTCCATGAGGTAGGCCCGCACGATGCCGAGCGAGTTCGGCGCGGTCAGCAGGTAGTCCAGCCCGCGGCGGGTCTTCAGCTCGAGCCGGAGCGGCGCGTCGCGGGGGCCGCTGGACGACCCGTCGTAGGCGCTGAAGCGTACGGGCACCTGGGGTCCGAAGACCCGGGCGAACGCGTCCGCCACGGTGAGCGGGCCACTGGTCCGGTTCATCAAGGTCGTCATCGTCTGCGCACCGCCTTGTCGTAGAGGGTCGGAAGGCGCCCGAGGGGGTCGTACCGCTTCTTCACCCCGCGGTACTCACTCCCCCCGTAGAGCCGGTCGAACGTGGGTTCGTCGTAGTAGCTGTCCGAATAGAGCGACTTGTGGCCACCCAGCCGGCCCACCTCGTGCTCGATGGCCCGGTTGACGTCACCGTCGCGGTGCCCCGGCTCGATCGGCACGGTGGACCAGAAGCCCACGTTGACGTAGGGCTGGTCGCGTTCCATCGGGTAGAGCGGCCACGGCGTCGCTCGCACGTCGTCGGGCGAAGGGCCAGTATGCCCGCTGGCGGCCGTCGGCACGCCGTCCTTTCGCAGCTGGATCGGGCACAGCCACACCGGCTCGACCGGCACGGTGCGCAGGAACCAGCCGACGAACTCCGCGGTGCGCGCGAGCGGGATCTCCACGTCCTGGACGACCCGCTCCCGGGCCGGCCGACCCCGCCGGGCGTCCAGGCGGGCCATGACGTGATGCCGGTTCTCGAAGGCGACGATCTTCCAGTAGACGTCGCTGCGCAGCTTGCGCTTCGGCCAGAGGCGGCGCACCAGCGGCTGCTGCGCCCCGAACGCCCGTGAGCACCAGAACCAGTCGGTGTCCCAGCGCCAGAGGTAGTCGTGCACCGTCAGCACGTCGCGCTCGCGCTGCTGCAGCGACCGGTAGAAGACTTGCTGACCCGTGTAGTCGCTCGGCGTGTCCTGGCCGGGGGCACCGTCGACGGTGTCGGACCAGCGGCCGAGCGTGAGGTAGGCCTCGTCGGCGGTGAAGACGACGCCGTCGAGGAAGTCGACGGTCTCGCCCTCCCAGACCCGGCTGCGCATGATCTCGCCGATGGCCGCGGCGACGTCTTCCAGGCGGTGGAACCTCACGTGGCGCAGGGCGACGTAGGGGTGCACCGGCTCGAGCTCGATGGTGACCGCGAGCGCATACCCGAGGGAGCCGTAGGAGTTGGGGAAGGTGCGGAACAGCTCGGCGTGCTCGCCCTCCGGCCGGGCGACGACGACCTCGCCCGCGCCGGTGAGGATCTCCAGCTCGAGCACCGACTCGTGCGGCAGGCCCGACCGGAACGACGTCGCCTCGATGCCCAGGCCGGTGATGGCGCCGCCCAGGGTGATCGTGCGCAGCTGGGGGACGACGAGCGGCATGAGGCCGTGAGGCAGGGTGGCGGCGACGAGCTCCTCGTAGGTCGTCATCCCCTGGACCCGCGCGGTGCGGGCCACCGGGTCGATGTCGACGAGGTGCGTGAAGTCGGAGACGTCGAGGCGGGCCGTGTCGGTGGAGATGCGCTGGCGGAACAGGTTGGACGTCCGCTTGCCCAGGCGCACCGGGGCCCCGGGGGGAAGGGCCGCCAGCTGGCCGAGCAGCCGCTCGGTCGCGGCGCGGTGCCGTTCCTCCCCCACGGGACGGGTCGTTGCCAAAGCCACCGGCCTATGAAACCAGCAACCTGGTTGCCCGGCGCAACCGGGTTCCGTCCGTGGACGGCGTGGTCGGGGCGGTCACGACCGGCCCACGTGGACCGCCCGCACCAGGGCGGCGTTTGTCTCGACCCGGCGACCCTGCTCGTCGTGGAGGGTGTCCTCGAGGCCGATGCGCGTGTCGTACCCCTGCCGCTGCGCCCACCGCAGCACGGGCCAGGTCCAGTGCTCCTCGCCGTGGACCAGGACGGGGGCGGGCTGCTGCCCGAGCGCCGCAAGGATCCGGCCGGCCGACCACGGCCCCTCCGCTCCGGGGCTGTGCCCGGGCATGGCCTCGACGAGCACCCGGACGACCTGCCACGGCCAGCGCGTCCCGACGAACGCGGCAGCGGCCGACGGCGTCCACAGCCCGGCCTCGACACCGACCAGCCGGGTCCGCAGCGCCCGGGCGAGCTCCGTGGCCCCGGTCTCGTGCCAGTTGACGCTGGCGAAGTCGGGTCCGCCGTCGTCGGGAGCGGGCCACGCGGCGACGAGGGCGAGGCGGCGAGCGGGGTCCGGGACGATGCCCGCGTGGGTGCTGACGCCCACCGGCATGCCGGGGACCGCCGCTCGCACGGCCGCGACGGTGCGCGCGACGAGGTCGGCGTCGAGCGTCTGGGCGCCGTCGTCGTCGCGAGGGTGGACGTGCACCGCGTCAGCCCCCGCAGCCACGGCGTCCGCAGCCGACGCGGCGACCTCGGCCGGCGTCGTCGGCACCCGGTAGTGCCGCCCCCGACCCCCGTTGACGCACACCTTCAGCACGACGCCCACTCTGCCGCTTTATCGGGTCACCCGATAAAGGGACGCTTCGCTGGAGAAATGTTCTCCAGCGAAGCGCTGGTTTATCGGGTCACCCGATAAACCAGCTCACGACACCGCGTGGCAGGCGGTGATGCGGTCGCGCCACCAGGCCGTCCGGTCGGCGGGCGCTGCGGCGGCGGTGAGCAGGGCCTCGTCAACCCGGGCCGGCCCTACGGAGATCGACCCCGCGACCGGCACCAGCGAGGGGTGTGCCACGTCGGCGGCCAGCAGCTCGACCGTCCCCAGGCCGCAGGCGTGGTCGAGCTGCGGCAGCGCCGCCGCCAGCGCCACGCCCGCCGCGATCCCCACCGAGGTGTCGAGCGCCGACGAGACGACCGCCGGGAGCCCGCACGCCTCGACGATCTCCAGCGCCCGGCGCACCCCACCGAGCGGGGCCACCTTGACGACGACGAGGTCGGCGGCCTCCTCGCGGGCGACGCGCAGCGGGTCGTCGGCCTTGCGGATCGACTCGTCGGCGGCGACGAGCACGTCCAGATGGGTCCGCGCCAGCCGACGCCGGAGCTCGGCGAGCTCCTCGACCCCGGCGCAGGGCTGCTCGGCATACTCCAGCCCGTATGCGGCGAGCGCCCGCAGCGCGGTCAGGGCCTGGTCGACGTCCCAGCCGCCGTTGGCGTCGACCCGGATGCGCACGTCGGCGCCGACGAGGTCGCGCACGGCGGCCACCCGGTCGAGGTCGTCGGCGAGGGACTGCCCGCGTTCGGCGACCTTAACCTTGACCGTGCGGCACCCGTCGTAGCGGGCCAGCACTGACGCCACTTGCTCGGGCGCCACGGCGGGCAGCGTGGCGTTGACCGGCACCTCCGCGCGTACCGGGTCGGGGAAGCCCTCCCACGCCGCCTCGACCGCCGCCGCGAGCCAGCGCGACGACTCAAACGCGCCGTACTCGAGGAACGGCGCGAACTCCCCCCATCCGGCCGGACCCTGGAGGAGCGCCGCCTCCCGGTGCTCGACCCCGCGGAACCGCACCCGCAGCGGCAGCGACACCACCCGCATCCCCGCGAGCAGGTCGCCCAGCGGCGGCAGGGTCATCGGGCGAAGACCGCCTGGGGGGCGTTGGCGAGGGCGAGGTCGACCCGGCGGCGCTGCTCGGCACCCATCTCGGGCAGCGCGCCGACCGGGAACCAGCCGGCGTCGACCGACTCGTCGTCGGCGGCGAAGGGCTCGCCGCTCACCCAGGAGCAGCGGAAGCAGAGGCTGAGGAAGCTTGACCGGTCGCCGTTCTCGAACTCGATCTCCGGCGTCGCGTGGGCCCAGACGAGCCGGTCGGGCACCGCGACGACCCCCGTCTCCTCGAGGACCTCCCGCACGGCGCCGACGGCCGGCTCCTCCCCCGGGTCGAGGATGCCGGTGACCGGGGTCCAGGCGCCGTTGTCGGCCCGGCGCACGAGGAGCACCTCGTCGCCAGCCGCCGTGGACCGGACGACGACCGCGGCCACCGCCGGTAGCCAGAGCGAAGCCGTCCCCACGTGCTCGCGCAGTGCGACGATGAACGCGGGGATCGGCATGGCCAGACCCTACGACGGCCGTCGCCGTCCGTCCGGAATGTTGAATGCTCAACTACTGTTTGTCCAGGCACACCGCCAACCTCGGGAGGGGCCTCATGCCCGCCATCACCGTCGACGACACCACCGTCCTGCCGCGCATCCCGGTCCCGGCCCTCGCCGACCGCCCGCGCCGCGTCGTGCAGCGCATCGACGCACCGAGCGGCTACGAGGGCGAGGGCTTCCCCGTGCGGCGCGCCTTCGCCGGCGTCGACCTGGCCCTCCTCGACCCGTTCATCCACATGGACCAGATGGGCGAGGTCGACTACGCGCCGGGCGAGCCCAAGGGCACCCCCTGGCACCCCCACCGAGGGTTCGAGACGGTCACCTACATCATGGACGGCGTCTTCGACCACCAGGACAGCAACGGTGGCGGCGGCACGATCACCAACGGCGACACCCAGTGGATGACCGCCGGATCCGGCCTGCTCCACATCGAGGCGCCGCCGGAGTGGCTGGTCACGCAGGGTGGCCTCTTCCACGGCATCCAGCTCTGGGTCAACCTCCCGCGCAGCCAGAAGCTCGCGACGCCGCGCTACCAGGACATCCGGGCGCAGTCCGTGGGGCTGGCCACGACCGCCGACGGCGGCACCCTCGTCCGCGTCATCGCCGGCTCCGTCGCGGGGCTGGAAGGCCCCGGCTCGACGCATACCCCGATGGCCCTCGTGCACGCGACGCTCGCCCCCGGGGCGCGCCTCGAGCTGCCCTGGCCCACCGACTACAACGCGCTCGTCTACGTGCTCTCGGGGCAGGGCTCCGTCGGCACCGAGGGCTCCACCGTCCGTACGGGCAACCTCGCCGTCCTCGGGGCGGGCGACGTCGTCACCGTCACGGCCGACCCGGCCCAGGAGAGCCGGCTGGCCGGGCTCGACGTGCTCGTCCTCGGCGGCCGCCCGATCCGCGAGCCCGTCGCGTGGGCGGGCCCCTTCGTCATGAACACCAAGGCCGAGGTCATGCAGGCGTTCGAGGACTTCCAGGGCGGCCGGATGGGTCGGATCCCCGCGGTGCACGGCGCCCCCACGCACCTGCAGGAGCGCTGACCCGCCCTATCCTCGCGAGGTGACCGCCGCGCCCCCCGTCCCCCAGCCACCGGTGTCCGAGACGTTCGACCCGGCGGCCTGGGAGCCGGTGGCGGGCTTCGACGTCACCGACATCACGTACCACCGGGCCGTCGGCCTGGGGGCCGTACGGATCGCGTTCCACCGCCCCGACGTGCTCAATGCGTTCCGCCCGCACACCGTCGACGAGCTGTACCGGGCGCTCGACCACGCCCGGATGACGCCCGACGTCGGCGTCGTGCTCCTCACCGGCAACGGACCGTCAGCGAAGGGCCAGCGCTCGTTCTGCACCGGCGGCGACCAGCGCATCCGGGGCCGGTCGGGCTACCAGTACGCGTCGGGCGAGACCGCTGACACCGTCGACACCGCACGGGCTCAAGCCGCGGGCGGGCGGCTGCACATCCTCGAGGTGCAGCGGCTCATCCGCACCATGCCGAAGGTCGTCGTGGCCGTCGTCCCGGGATGGGCGGCCGGGGGCGGGCACTCTCTGCACGTCGTCTGCGACCTCACCATCGCCTCGCGGGAGCACGCCCGCTTCAAGCAGACCGACGCCGACGTGGGCTCGTTCGACGGCGGGTACGGCTCGGCCTACCTGGCCCGCATGGTCGGCCAGAAGAACGCCCGCGAGATCTTCTTCCTCGGCCGCACCTACTCGGCCGACGACATGCACCGCATGGGTGCGGTCAACATCGTCGCGGCGCACGACGAGCTCGAGGTGGAGGCGCTGCAGGTCGCCCGCGAGATCATGGGCAAGTCGCCGCAGGCGCAGCGGATGCTCAAGTTCGCCTTCAACCTCGTGGACGACGGCCTCATGGGCCAGCAGGTGTTCGCGGGGGAGGCGACCCGGCTGGCGTACATGACCGACGAGGCGGTCGAGGGCCGCGACCAGTTCCTCGAGCGGCGCGACCCCGACTGGTCACCCTTCCCCTGGTACTTCTGAGGCTCAGCGGCCGCCGAGGACGCCGAACACCCGCGACGCGAGCGCGTCGACCGCGCCCTCGGTGACGTCGTCGAGCATGACCCGCCCGCCGTCGGGGCCGGTCAGCGGCACCCGCCAGTTGGGGTACTCGTCGATGGTGCCCGGCTGGTTGACCGCCTGCCGGTCCCCCACGAGGTCGGCGAGCGCCACCGCGAGCAGCCGGCTCGGTGTGCGGGCCAGCCACTCGTGGAGGGCGACCAGCTCGTCGTCGGGGGTGGCGTCGGCGGCGAGCAGACCGCGGTCGCGCAGGGCGTGCCGCACCGCGTCGATGGCCTGCAGCTCGGCCGACTGCTCCTCCTCGACGGTGCGGGTGAGCAGCCCGAGGCGCTCGCGGATGGCCACGTGCTCGAGGGCGAGGTACCCCGCGGTCGGCGGCAGGTCGTGGGTGGTCACCGACGACAGGCACAGCTCGCGGTAGGCCTCGGGCGGCCGGGGACCCTGGTCGTCCCACTCGAACCACAGGATCGACGTGCCGAGCAGCCCGCGCTCCAGCAGGTAGTCGCGGGCCGACGGCTCCACGACGCCGAGGTCCTCGCCGATGACGACGGCGCCGGCCCTTTGGGCCTCCAGCGCGAGGATGCCGATGAGCGCCTCGTGGTCGTAGCGCACGTAGGCGCCCCGGTCGGGCGTCATGCCCGCCGGGATCCACCACAGCCGGAACAGCCCTATGACGTGGTCGATCCGCACGCCGGCGGAGTCCCGCAGCGCCGTGCGCACCATGTCGCGGAACGGCCGGTAGCCCTGCTCGGCCAGCCGGTCGGGCCGCCACGGCGGCTGCCCCCACGTCTGCCCCAGCTGGTTGAACTGGTCGGGCGGCGCGCCCACGGCCACCCCGGTCGCGAGGGTAGACGACAGGCTCCAGGCGTCGGACCCCTCGGTGTGCACGCCCACGGCCAGGTCCTCGATGAGGCCGAGCCGCATACCCGACCGGCGCAGCGCCGCCTGCGTCGCGCGCACCTGCTCGGCGAGCACCCACTGCATCCAGCGGTGCAGGTCGACCGCCTCGGGGTTCTCGGCCCGGAACCGCGCCACCTCGTCGCTGAGCGGGTCACGCAGCGCCTCGGGCCAGTCGGTCCAGGGCAGCCCGTGCTCCTCGGCGATCGCGCACCAGGTGGCGTATGCCGTGAGCCCCTCACCCTCGGTGGCGAGGAACCGGCGGTAGCCCCGCTCCCGGGCGCCCCGCAGCCCGACCGTGTGCACGAGGCCGAGGGCCGCGCGCTTCAGCCGCCAACTGGCGTCGCGGTCGAGGCCCTCGGCGTCGTTGAGCGCCCGGCCCCGCTCCCCCAGCGCCGCGACGCGAGCCCGGTCGTCGGCGTCGAGCGCCCGGATCTCGGGGACGTCCTCGACGCGGAGGTAGAGGGGGTTGAGGAAGCGGCGGGTCGTCGGCAGGTAGGGCGACGGCTCCATCGCCGGCACCGGCTCGGCGGCGTGCAGCGGGTTGACGAGCACGAAGTCCGCCCCGTGCTCGTCACCGGCCCAGGCCCCGAGCTCGGCCAGGTCGCCGAGGTCGCCGATGCCCCACGACGACGACGAGCGCACCTGGTAGAGCTGCGTCATCAGCCCCACCGCCCGTGACGGTCCCGAGAGCCCGGGCGGCAGCTCCAGGCGGCGGGGCGTGACGACGAGCGTCGCCTCGGTCGACGCCGGGTCGAGCGGCGTCGCGTCGAGGTGGGCCACCAGCCGGTGCCAGCCGAGGGGCAGGGAGCCGGGCAGCTCGAACGCCGCCTCGCCGACCTCCGTGCCGTCGACCCAGCGGGGGCTGACGAGGTGGTCGACCTGGGGGACGTCCCAGGTCGCGCCGTCCTCCAGCTCGACGGTCAGGCGTACGCCGGTGCCGTGCGGCACGTGCACGGTGACCCACGGCGTCCAGCCCTCCCGGGCCACGACCGTCGGCGGCAGGGTGCGCCGCCAGCGCCGGTCCTCGTGCCGGGCCAGCGACTCCTCCACCTGCTCGGGCGTCGCGGCCGGCACGTCGAGGGCAGCGAGGACGGCGACGATGGTGTCGGCGTGGATCGGGGCGTGCCGGCCCTGCCAGTCCCAGTAGTCGGTGGCGACCCCGTGCGCGGCGGCCAGCCGGCGGAGCGCCTCGGAGGGCTCGGAGGGCTCGGTGTCGAGGGTCGCGGACGTTGGCATGGCGCACATCCTGCCGTGACGGTGTGGGGCTCGTCACGGCCGACCGCCCTCCGGTCCGGTGCCGCGACGCCGGTCGCGGCGGTCTGGCATCGTGAGCACAGTGAGCACCGTGAGCACTTCGAGCCCCGACACCGCGACCGACCCAGCGACCGACCCAGCGACGGACACCGGCGCCTACCGGATCGAGCACGACACGATGGGCGAGGTGCGCGTCCCGCGCGACGCCCTCTGGCAGGCCCAGACCCAGCGGGCCGTCGAGAACTTCCCCATCTCGCGGCCCCGATCGAGCCCGCGCTGATCGCTGCGCTGGGGCGGGTCAAGGGCGCCGCGGCCCGCGTCAACGGCGAGCTCGGCGTGCTCGCCGCCCGAGATCGCCGACGGCGGTCGTCGCGGCCGCCGCACGAGGTCGCCGCCGGCAAGCTACGACGACGAGTTCCCCATCGACACCTTCCAGACCGGCTCGGGCACCTCGAGCAACATGAACGCCAACGAGGTCATCGCCACCCTCGCCTCCCAGGCCCTCGGCGACGACGGTGCACCCCAACGACCACGTCAACGCGTCGCAGAGCAGCAACGACGTCTTCCCGACCGCCATCCACCTCGCGACGACCGCGGCGCTCGTCGACGACGCTCGTCCCCGCGCTCGACCCACCTCGCCGAGTCGCTGGAGCGCAAGGCCGCCGAGTTCGCGCGACGTCGTCAAGGCCGGCCGCACCCACCTCATGGACGCGACGCCCGTGACCCTCGGGCAGGAGTTCGGCGGGTACGCCGCGCAGATGCGGTACGCCGTCGAGCGCGTCGAGGCGTCGCTCCCCCGGGTCGCGGAGCTGCCCCTCGGCGGCACCGCGGTCGGCACCGGGCATCAACACGCCGCCCGGGTTCGCGGCCAAGGTGATCGCGACTCCTCGCCGAGCGAGACCGGGCTGCCGCTTCACCGAGGCCCGCAACCACTTCGAGGCGCAGGGCTCGCGCGACGGGCTCGTCGAGGCGTCGGGGGTGCTGCGCACCGTCGCCATCGGCGCTCGTGAAGATCTGCAACGACCTGCGCTGGATGGGCTCCGGGCCGCGGGCCGGCCTCGGCGAGATCGCCATCCCCGACCTCCAGCCCGGCGTCGTCGATCATGCCCGGCAAGGTCAACCCGGTCATCTGCGAGGCGACGCTCATGGCCTGCGCGCAGGTCATCGGCAACGACACGGCCGTCGCCTTCGCCGGCGCGTCCGGCAGCTTCGAGCTCAACGTCATGATGCCGGTCATGGCGCGCAACCTGCTCGAGTCGGCCCGGCTGCTCACCAACGCCGCCAGCTGCTGGCCGACCGCGTGCGTCGACGGGATCACGGCCCACGCGGAGCACGCCCGCCACCTGGCCGAGTCGTCGCCGAGCATCGTCACGCCGCTCAACCGCTACATCGGCTACGAGAACGCCGCCGCCGTCGCCAAGAAGGCGCTCAAGGAGGGCAGGACGATCCGCGCAGGTCGTCCTCGACCAGGGCTTCGTCGAGCAGGGCGAGGCTCACCGAGGAGCAGCTCGACGCCGCCCTCGACGTCCTGTCGATGACCCGCCCGCGCCGCTAGCGCGGATGGGGAGCCGCCGCGTCGCGTTCCGGCCCCCCGGACTCCCCATCCGCGTGACACCGGCCGCGAGCCGGTCCACGTAGCATTCGGCCATGACCGGTCTGCGGCGCCTGGCGATGCCGTACGGCCGCGGCGGTCGAGTCGGTGCTGGGCGACCTGGCCAGGCGCCCTCGACGGGGGTGAGGCCCTGCTGCCGGCCCGCCCAAGTGACGGCGGTGTCGACCAGCCGGCCCCGACCGACCGCGTGGACGCCGCCGCCTCCCCGACGGGTCGCGCTGGTCGTCGGCACGTCGGGGTCGACCGGACGGCCCAAGCTGGCCATGCTCACGGCCGACAACCTCGTCTCGTCGGCGTCGGCCACCCACGAGGTGCTCGGCGGCCCAGGCCGGTGGCTGCTGGCCATGCCGGCCCACCACATCGCCGGCCTGCAGGTGCTCGTGCGGTCGATCGTCGGCGGGACCCACCCCGTGGTGCTCGACCTCGCCCCCGGGTTCACCGCCGCCGCGTTCGTCGCGGCCACGGACGCGCTCGCGGCCACCGGCGGGCGGCGCTACACCGCCCTCGTGCCGACCCAGCTGACCCGCCTCCTCGAGGACGCCGCCGGACGCGCGGCCCTGGCCGCCTACGACGCGGTGCTCGTGGGCGGAGCGGCCACGGGTTCCGCCGCCCGGTGCGCAGCGCCGCGTCGCGCGGGGGTCCACGTCGTGACGACCTTCGGCATGAGCGAGACCGCCGGCGGCTGCGTGTATGCCGGTGTCCCCCTGCCGGGCAGCCTGGTGCACATCGACAACGACCACCACGTCGTCCTCGGTGGGCGCACCGTGGCCCTGGGCTACCTCGGCGAACCGGGTCTCACCCGCGACGTCTTCGCCGTCGACAGCGACGGCACCCGGTGGTTCCGCACCGACGACCTCGGCGGGTTCGACGACGACGGGCGGCTGCGCATCGACGGCCGGGCCGACGACCTCGTCAACACCGGAGGCCTCAAGGTGGCGCCGGGTCCGGTCGAGGACGCCATCGTGCGGTTCGTACCCGGCGTGCTCGACGCCGTCGTCATCGGCACGACCCATCCCACCTGGGGGCAGGCCGTCTCGGCGGCCGTGACGATGCGGCGGGGGGCGCCGACCCCCACCGTGCGCGACGTGCGCGCGGCCCTGCGCGGCATCCTGCCCGACCACGCACTTCCACACCGGCTCCTCGTCCTCGACGCGCTGCCGCAGCGGGGTCCCGGAAAGCCTGATCGCCGGGCGCTGGCGACCGCCTTCGGTGAGACTATGGGGGACGCAGATGCGTGAGGGGAGGACGGGTCGATGCTGAGGGCAGTGCTCTTCGTGGCCGCACTGGCGCTGACGGTCTACGCCGTCGTCGACTGCGTGCAGACCGAGGAACAGCAGGTGCGGCACCTCCCCAAGGGGCTGTGGCTCCTTCTCGTCGTCATCGTCCCCGTCGTCGGGCCGCTCGCGTGGCTGCTCACCGGCCACGAGCGGTCGGTGCCCCCGCGCCGACGGCCCATCACCGGACCGCGTGGCCCCGAGGACGACCCGGACTTCCTGCGTAACCTCTGAGGCGGGGCCCGTCCGGCCCCTCTCCGCCCCGTCACCGACTCCGTCCCGATCACGCGAGAGAGCACGCATGGCCACGCCGTCCGAGTGGGTGCAGGGTGCCCGCCCGAAGACCCTCCCCGTCGCCGTCGCCCCCGTCGCCATCGGCACGGGGCGGCCGCCGCCCTCGGCCACCAGTCGTTCGGGTATGCGCTGCTGGCCCTCGTCGTGTCCCTCGCCCTCCAGATCGGGGTGAACTACGCCAACGACTACTCCGACGGCATCCGCGGCACCGACCACGCCCGGGTCGGCCCGGTGCGGCTGGTCGGGCAGGACCTCGCCAACCCCGCCGACGTCCGGCTGGCCGCCGTCGTCGCCTTCTTCGTGGCCGCGCTCCTGGGCTTCGCGCTCGTCGCCCTCAGCGAGGCGTGGGTCATGCTCCCGGTCGGCGGCGCCTGCGTGGCGGCCGCCTGGTACTACACCGGCGGGCGCAACCCCTACGGCTACCGCGGTCTGGGCGAGGTCTTCGTCTTCGTCTTCTTCGGGCTCGTCGCCACCCTCGGCACGCTCTACACGCAGGCCGGCCAGATCTCGGCCGCGGGCGTCATCGGGAGCGTCGGCGTGGGAGCCCTGGCCTCCGCCGTCCTCGTCGCCAACAATCTGCGCGACATCCCCACCGACACCGAGGCCGGGAAGCGCACCCTCGCCGTGCGGCTGGGCGACCGGGGCACCCGGATCCTGTACGCCGCGCTCGTGGCCGTCTCACTCGTCGCCCTCGTCGCGCTGGCCGTCACCGGCCACCCGTTCGCACTGCTGGCGCTCCCCGCCTACGCGCTGCTGTGGCCGGCCCTCCAGGCGCTGCGGTCCGGAGCGACCGGCCGCGACCTCGTGCCGGTGCTGGCGCGGACCGGCCAGTTCCAGCTGGTCTGGGCCGTCCTGCTCGCCGTGGGCATCGGTCTGGCCCGGGTGTTCGGCAGCTAGCGATCCCGACGGGTCAGGGGCGCGGGTCTCCCCGGTCGGGGTCGGCGATCTCGGCGTCCTCGAACGCCTCGTCGCTGGACTCGCCCGGACCGTCGGTGGCGGCCGCGCGGCGGGCCTCCTGGCGCTGCTCGATCTTGGCGGCGATCTTCTCCGAGAACTCGTCGCGCTGGCGGCGCAGCAGGAAGAACGAGAGCACGACCGAGACGACGGCCGAGACGAGCAGCAGCAGGGCCGGGTCGTTGCGGAGCCCGAGCAGCCAGGCGAGCAGCAGCACGCCGAAGAAGATCCCCAGCCGCATGATCGTGTAGCGGAACATCGGCCGACCGCCTACTTCAGGCCCGAGTAGCTGTGCAGCCCCGTGAAGAGCAGGTTGACGACGGTGAAGTTGAGCAGCACGCAGACGTAGCCGACCAGCGCGATACCATGGCCCGGCGCGGCTCCCAGCCGGCGGTGGCGCGGGCGTGCATGTAGGCCGCGTAGACGACCCAGATGACGAACGTCCAGACCTCCTTGGGGTCCCACGTCCAGTACGCGCTCCACGCCTTCTGCGCCCAGATCGCGCCGGCGATGAGGGTGAACGTCCACAGGATGAAGCCGACCATGTTGAGCGCGTATGCCGTGCGCTCCAGCGCCGCGGCCGACGGCAGCGTCTCCAGGAAGTTCTTGCGCTCGGCGCGGGTTCTCCTCGCGGCGGCGCTTGACGCAGGTAGACGATGCCGACCGAGAACCCGATGGTGAAGACGGCGACGGCGAGGATGGCGACGATGACGTGGATGACGAGCCACACGCTCTTGCAGCGCCGGCATCAGCTCGGCGGCCTCGGTGTAGAACGCGAACAGCGCCAGCCCCAGGGTGAGCAGGACCGGGCCGATGACGAAGATGCCCAGCCACTCCCACCTGTTGCGGCGGGCGAGCGCGCAGTAGGCCAGGGCCGCGGCCGCGCACCCGGCGATGGCGAACTCGAACATGTTGCCCCACGGCGGGCGCATGACGGCGAGGCCGCGCAGCACGACCGACGCCACGAGCAGGGCGGTTCCGAGCCACGACATCGACAGCGCGATGCCGGCCAGCCGGCGGGCCCGGGGCGACGCGGTGTCGCCGGGCTCCGTCGGGGGCGCCCGGTCCGTCGGTCCCGGACCGGGACGGCGCAGCCGCACCGGACGCTCCCGCCTGACCCGCGCCGACCAGCTCGCGCGAGCGCCTGCGGCCGGCCCGGGCCGCCGCGGGCGGCGGCGACCGGGCCGAGGGCGGCGAGGTGGAACGCGAAGAGCAGCATGGTGATGGTGAAGACGGCCATGGCCGAGTAGAGCGCGAGGTTGGAGTACCCCACCAGCGTCGTGGACGGCATACCTAGGCTCCTGGGCTCAGCTCGTTGCGCAGCTCGGCGAGCAGGGCGCCGAGTCCGGGGTCGGACGTCTTGGCCAGTCCGCCGATGTGCACCACGGTACGCGGTGGCTCGCCGTCCCCCGTACCCGCCGGACCCGTGGCGCTCGCCGACGGGCCGCCCGACGGCAGCACCCGCACGAAGACCCGCCGACGCCGGACGAGCAGCGAGCCACGAGACCGAGGATCGTCGTCACCGCGGCGACGAGGGTGAGCTCCTTGCCGGGGTCGACCCGGGCCGACAGACCGGCGAACCGCTGCACCCGGTCGAAGGTGATCGACCCCCGGCCGCCGGGCAGCTGGAAGGTCTGGCCGGGCTGGAGCCGGATGAGCAGCGGCGTGCCGTCGTCCTTGGTGAGCTGGGTCAGCTCCTTGGTGTCGAGCGTGTAGACCGACTGCGGACGGCCGCCGGGGAAGAGGTCGCCCTCCCAGATCGACAGCGCCAGCTCGGGGTTGCGGGCGTCGGGGAAGATCGAGACGGGGCCGTTGGCGTAGGTCGGCTCCGCGGTGGGCAGGAAGAACCCGCTGAAGCCAGCTCCTTCGGGCGGGCGGCCGCCGACCTTGATGGCGCCGACCGACGTGTAGTTGTTGTCCTGGGCGAGGAACGGCGTCGCCTGCTGGTAGAGCACGCCGCCCTTGGCGTCGCTTGACCGTGACGACGGGCGCGTAGCCGTTGCCGAGGAGGAAGACGTCGGTGCCGTCGAGGGTCGACCGGGTGGTTGGGGCTGATCGTCTGCCTGCTGGGAGCCGCCGCCAGGCCGCTCGGTGGTCGTCAGCTGGGCCGTGAAGCTCGCGCGGCGCCCCGAACTGCGCGCCGCCGACCTTGTCCTCGAACGTCGCCTCCATGGAGTTCATGGTGATGGTGAACGGCGGCAGGTTCTCGGGGTTGGTCGAGCAGGTCCGGGCAGGAACGTGTCGTAGGACGACAGGGTCGAGGAGAATGTCTCGCCCTCGCTGACGATGACGTCGCCGCGCCAGCCGAAGAGGTGTCCGATCGCCACCCCGACGATGACGACGCAGAGGCGACGTGGAAGACGCAGGTTGCCGGTCTCGCGCAGGTAGCCGCCCTCCGCACTGACCGTCTCGCCGTCGTGCGAGACGACGCGGAACCGCTTGCGGCGCAGCATCTTCCGCGCGGCCTCGAGAGCGGCCGGCGGGCTCGCCGGCGATCTCGAGCTCGACGTGGTCGTCGAGCCGGCTCGAGCCGTTGCGGGGGGCCCGCGGCGGCCGGGCCCGCAGGGCATGCCAGTGCAGCCGGCTGCGGCGGGACGATGCAGCCGACGAGCGAGATGACGAGCAGCAGGTAGATCGCCGGCGAACCAGGCCGACGCGTAGACGTCGAAGAAGCCGAGCCGGTCGAGGCCACGGCCCCGTCGTGCGGTGTGCTGTCGAGGTAGTCGGCGACCCTGGCGGCGTCGATGGCGCGCTGCGGGAAGATCGACCCGGGCACCGCGGCGACGACAGCAGCAGGAGCAGGAACAGCGCGGTGCGCATCGAGGTGAGCTGGCGCCAGGACCGCAGCGGGCCCAGCGCTGAGCGTGGCCCGAGGCACGGGCCTCGCGGTCGCCCGGCTGCGCTGGCGACGCGGTCGTGCGTCGGCCATCAGAGCACCGTCTGGAAGCCGCCGACGAGGTGCGCCTGCACCCAGGCGGTCGAGGTCGGTCCACAGCGCCGGTGACCATGAGCACGCCGACGACGAGCAGGAGCGCCGCCGCCGAACGGTGGATGGCCCGCTGGTGGCGGCGCAGCCAGGCGCTGGCCCGCCCGGCCCGCGCCAGCCGGCGGCGATGGCGATGAAGGGCAGGCCGAGCCCGAGGCGAGTAGGCGACGGCCAGGACGACCCCGCGCCCGACGGCGCCGGTGTCGGCGTCAGCGGGGCGGTGAGCGCGAGGATCGCGCGCGAGGGTGGGGCCGGTGCACGGCGCCCAGCCGAGGGCGAAGACGGCGCCGAGGAGCGGGTGCGCCGGCGAGCCCGGCGGCCGGCCGCCAGCGCAGCCGCGGCCGTCGCGCTGCGTGCCGCAGCGCGACCCGACCCCGAGGAAGACGAGCGCGAGCACGACGACGACGACCGCCGCCGACGCGGGTGAGCAGGTCGAGGTGCTCGCTGGAGGACGAAGCCGACGGCCGAGGTCGAGATGACGACGAGGGCGATGAAGACGACCGTGAAGCCGAGGACGAACAGCAGCGGCCCCGAGCACGAGGCGCGACCGGCGCCGGCGCTCGAGGGCGACGTCGGACAGGCCCGGTGACGTAGCCGAGGAAGCCGGGCACGAGCGGGAGCACGCACGGCGACGCGAACGAGACGAGCCCGGCCGCGAGCGCCACGACGACGGCGAGCGGCAGCGCGCCGCGGCGATCGGGCTCCGGCCAGCGCGCCGGGAAGGAGGGTGCGGCACGGGAACGGTGGCCGGTCAGGCCGGCTCGGCGATGACGTCGTCGACGATGCCGGTCAGGGTGGCGGCGGTGGTCGCCCCGAGGACCCGGGCGGCGATCCGGCCCTGCCGGTCGAGGACGAGCGTCGTCGGGGTCGCGGCCGCCTTGCCCTGCAGGGCGAGCATCGGCTGGCCCCCGCTCGGCTGGTCGCTCAGCGACGGGTAGGTGACGCCGTTGGCCTTGAGGAAGGCGGCCCCGTTGCCGGGCTCTCCTGGATGTCGATGCCGACGAACTGCACCGGCTTGCCCGCGGCGGAGAGGGTCGACCACACCTGCTGGAGGTGCGGGCGTCTCGTCGACGCACGGGCCGCACCACGAGCCCCAGACGTTGACGACGACCACCTTGCCCTTGGCGTCGGTCGCCATCGACCACGGCGGCGCCGTCGACCGTCGTGCCGGAGAGGGCGACGGCGGTCGTCCGGTCTGGCGGCGGCCAGCTGCTCGACCGTGCCGTCGCCGGCGACGTAGCCCTTGCCGTCACCCGCCTTGGCCTGCTCCGCCACGGAGTTGGGGTCGTGCCGAGCACGCCGCGAGGCCCCCGCCGAGCGCGACCACGGCGACCGCGCCGCCAGGACGACGGCGCGCCGACGGCGCGCACGGGCCGAGCCGTCACGCGCCCGGCCCTCTTGGCGCGCCGTGGGCCAGCAGCCCGGCCGCCGGCTCGCTGTAGGCGACCGACGGCAGGTGGTCACCGGCATACGTCAAGGAGGTGAGCGAGGCGAGCGAGCACTCGCGCCTGCGCGGGTCGTGCCAGAGGCGCGTCCCTCGAGCCTGCGCGGACCGTCCACACCGGCAGCTGGTGCGAGACGAGCACCGCCTCGTGGCCCTCGGCGGCCTGGCGCGGGCGTCGGCGATGGCGGCCCGCATCCGCGCGGCGATCTCCTCGTACGGCTCGCCCCAGCTGCGGGTGAAGCGGGTTGACGAGGTAGCGCCAGTCCGCCGGCTTCGGAGCAGCCCCGTCGCCGACGCCGAAGCGTCTTGCCCTCGAAGATGTTGTCGGCCTCGACGAGCCGGTCGTCGGTCGTCGACGGGCAGCTCGTGCGCCGCGGCGATGGGCGCGGCGGTCTCCTGCGCCCGCTCGAGGGGCGAGGCGACGACGTGGGTGACGTCGTGGGCGGCGAGGTAGTCGGGCGACGGTCTCGGCCATCTGCCGGCCGAGCGCGGACAGCTGGAAGCCGGGCAGCCGGCCGTAGAGGACGCCGCTCGGGGTTGTGGACCTCGCCGTGCCGCATGAGGTGGACGACCGTGCGATCGGCGGCTGGCTCATGGCTCGATTGTCGCAAACGCCGCGGCGGCGGCCCGGGCGCGCGGTCGGCGGCCTTGAGCACGGCCTCGACGGCCTCGTCGTCGTGGGCGGCGCTGACGAACCACGCCTCGAACGCGCTGGCGGCAGGTGGACGCCGCGGCGCAGCATCGCGTGGAAGAACGCCGCGAACGCCTCGGTGACTGCGCCCTGGCGTCGTCGTAGTCGACGACCGCGCTGGTCGCGGAAGAAGACGCTGAACATCGACCCGGCCCACTGGATGGTGTGCGGCACGCCGTCCCGGCGTGAGGGCTCGTCGACGCGCCGCAGCGATGGCGTGGCTGACCTCGTCGAGGCGGGCGTAGACCTCGGGGGTGCAGCCGCCGCAGGGTCGCGAGGCCGGCGGCGGTGGCGACCGGGTTCCCCGAGAGGGTGCCCGCCTGGTAGACCGGCCCGCTGCGGGGACGAGCAGCGCCATGATCGTCCGCGCGGCCGCCGAAGGCCGCGGCCGGGAAGCCGCCGCCCATGACCTTGCCGAAGGTGAACAGGTCGGGGGCGCCGGCCGGCATACGGGCCCTCGAGGCCGTACCAGCCCGAGCGCGAGCAGCGGAAGCCGGTCATCACCTCGTCGGAGATCGAGCAGCGCGCCGTGCGCGTGGGTGATCCGGCAGCAGCCCCTCGGTGAAGCCGGGCGCGGGCGGGACGACGCCCATGTTGCCGGCGGCGGCCTCGGTGATGACGGCGGCGATCTCGTCGCCGCGCTCGGCGAAGGCGGCCTCGACGGCGGCGAGGTCGTTGTAGGGCAGCACGATGGTCTCGGCCGCGGCAGCGGCCGGGACGCCGGCCGAGTCGGGCAGCGCCGAACGTCGCGACGCCCGAGCCCGCGGCGGCCAGGAGCGAGTCGACGTGGCCGTGGTAGCAGCCGGCGAACTTCACGATGACCGAGCGGCCGGTGAAGCCGCGGGCCAGCCGGATCGCCGTCATCGTCGCCTCGGTGCCGCTGTTGACGAGGCGTACCTGCTCGACCGGGTCGACGCGGGCGACGATCTCCTCGGCGAGGGCGACCTCGTTCTCGCTGACGGCGTGCCGAACGAGAAGCCCCGCGTCGCGGCCTCCGTGCACGGCGCGGACGACGTCGGGGTGGGCGTGGCCGAGGATCATCGGTCCCCACGAGCAGATCGAGGTCGACGTAGCGGCGGCCGTCGACGTCGGTGAGCCACGGGCCGGTCGCGGAGGCCATGAAGCGCGGCGTGCCGCCGACGGCCCGGAAGGCGCGCACGGGCGAGTTGACCCCGCCGGGGATGACCGCCCGGGCGCGCTCCATCAGGGCGGCGGAGGCCGGGGCCTCGAAGGGGTGGTCGGGCAGGGGTGTCGGAGCTCACGCGCGCATTGTCGCAACCCCGGATGGGCGCCAGGTCACGCGCGGACCGGAACCGGCTGCGAACGCCGGTCGGGCCGGTCAGCGGCCCGCTCGGCCTCGGCACACTCGGCCGCGGCATACTCCTGGTGCTGCCCGAGGGCGGCGTCGCGCACGCTGGCCATGGCCGTGCCGAGCGCGGCGAACTGGGCGGGCGTCATGACGTCGAGAGGTGCCGGCGCACGCTCTCGACGTGGGCCTTGGCCGTCTCGTCGAGCCGCCGCAGTCCCTCGTCGGTGAGCACGAGCTCGACCCCACGGCGGTCGGACAGGCAGGACTGCCGCTCCACCCAGCCGCGCTTCTCCAGACGGGCGGCGGTATGCGTCAGGCGGCTGCGGGACTGCACGACGAGGTCGGCGAGCTCGGACATCCGCAGGCGCCGCTGGCTGCTCTCCGAGAGCATCGAGAGGATCTCGTACTCGGTCAGCTGGAGCCCGTGCTGCTGCAGGTCGCGGTCGAGGGCCTCCTCGAGGAAGCGGCTGCCCTGGAGGTAGGCCCGCCAGGCCCGCTGCTCGCCGTCACCGAGCCACCTCGGCTGCGCCGTGTCCTGCGCGCCCATGTCACCACCACGATCCTGACGTCTGACCCCCCGGACGGGGATCCCAATCTATCGGGGAACGTCCATGTCGCCCCCCGACATTCCGTCGTCGCAGGTCAGCGGCCCGTGACCCGCGACACCATCGGGTCGGGGCCGCGTGCTCAAAGCCCGTCCGCTTGCCCCGGGCTGGCAGAGTGACCCCCATGAGCCAGGCTCCCCCGCGCCAGCGCCGGGTGCTGCTCGGCCGGGCGGCCCGATGGGGCCGCGAGGTGCACCGGGGAGCACCGTTCGACGTCGTCGTCGGGCTGGGCCTGGTGACCTACGGGCTCGTCTACCTGCTCGTCGCAGCGATCGCGGTCCGCATCGCGGTGACCGGGCAGCGCGGCGCCGACACCCCCTACGCGGCGCTGGACGAGCTGGCGGCCACCGCGTGGGGGGAGGCCCTGCTCTGGGTCACGGCGTTCGGGCTCGGAGCCCTGACCCTGTGGCAGATCTTCGAGACCGTGTGGCGGCGGGACCAGCACGAGAACCCCATCGGCCGGGCCTTCGGTCGCACCGGGTCGACGTTCAGCGCCATCGGCTACCTCACCCTCGCTGTGAGCGCCGTGCGGGTGTCGGTCGCCGGTCGGGCCGTCCGCGAGGGCCGCCGTCCGCCGCCCAGCACCGTGACCGCGGTGGAGGAGTGGGCCCTGCGCATCGGCGTCATCGTCGCGGGGGTCGTCCTGCTCGTGCTCGCGGTCCGGTCGGTCTACCGGGGTGCCCGCTCGCAGTTCGTCACCGACCTCAAGCACGGCGCTCCCACCCTCGTCGTGCGCCTCGGCCAGTGCGGCCACATCGGCAAGGGCGTCACCTACGGGATCGTCGGCGGGCTCATGCTCTGGACCGCGGTCATCAACCGGATCGGGCCACCGGGCCTGCAGACCGTGTTCCGGATGGTCAACCTGTCGCCCTCGGGTGGCGTGCTGCTCTGGCTCAAGGCAACCGGGTTCGCCCTGTTCGGCGTCTACTGTCTTGCCTGGGCGGCCAACCGGCGGCGTTGAGCGCCGCCACCGCCCCGCCCGCGTCACTGGAGGTCGCCTCGTGCACGTCGTCGTCACCGGAGCCGCGGGCTTCCTCGGCACCCTGCTGTCGCGCGCCCTGCTCGGGGCTGACCGGCTCAGCCTCGCGGGCGCCCCGGCGACCCGGCTGGAGCGCCTGACCCTCGTCGACCGGTTCCCCCCACCCGACGACCTCGCGAGCGACCCCCGCGTGGAGGTCGTCACCGGTGACCTCCTCGAGCTGCTCACCGGCGGGTCCGGCCTGCTCGACGGCGCGTCGGCGATCTACCACCTCGCGGCGGCGGTGAGCAGCGAGTGCGAGCAGGACTTCGACCTCGGTATGCGCGCGAACGTCGACTGCTCGCGGCTGCTCCTGGAGGCCGCCCGGGCCCTCGGGACCCGCCCGCTCCTGGTGTTCGCCAGCTCGCTCGCGGTCTACGGGGCCTGGCCCGGTCAGCCATCGCCGGACGTGGTCAGCGACTCGACGCTGCCGACCCCCCGCAGCAGCTACGGCATCCAGAAGCTCGTCGTCGAGCAGCTCGTTGCCGACTACACCCGCAAGGGCTTCGTCGACGGACGCTGCGTGCGCCTGATGACCGTGAGCGTGCGGCCGGGGCGCCCCAACGCCGCTGCGTCCGGGTTCCTCAGCGGCATCGTCCGGGAGCCGCTCAACGGGCAGCGAGCGGTATGCCCGGTGCCGCCCGAGACGCGGGTCGCCCTCTCGTCGCCCCGGCGCACGCTCGAAGGACTGCTCGCGGCCCTGACCAAGTCGGCGTCCGACTGGGGACCGCCGACCGCGTTCGCCCTGCCGGCGATGGAGCTGACGGTGGCGCAGATGGTGGCCGCGCTCGAGGAGGTCGGCGGTGCCGAGGCCGTCGCGCTCGTCGACTGGACGCCCGACCCGGCCGTCACCGACATCGTCGCCGGGTGGCCCGCCCGCTTCGCCTCCGAGCGCGCCACCCGTCTGGGCCTGAGCGCCGACACCGACTTCGCCGACGTCATCCGGCAGTACGTCGCCGACACCCGGGGCTGAGCCGCACTCCGACGCCCATCTCGGTCAGTCGGCGCGGCCGGCCCGGTCCTCCGGAGCAGGCTCGAGCGGCTCGCCCAGGACAGCGGCCTTCACGGCGGGCTCCATGGGCAGGACCGGCTCGCCCGCCGCCACCGCCCGGCGCCGGAGGCGGATCGCGAGCAGCGGGAAGATCGCCACGGAGAGCACGCCCGCGCCCACGAGGGCCGCAGCGTTCTCCGGCAGCATGACGCCGGAGTCGAGGCCGACCTCGGCGATGGCGACGAGCAGCGGCAGGGCCGTGGCGGTGAGCAGCATCGCCTCGACGCGTTCGTGGCCCACGAGGCTGCTGCGGTAGACGAGCAGGGCCGGCACCCCGCGCACCACGAGCAGGAGCGCGAGGAAGACGACGAGCCGGAGCGGGTCGGCCGCGATGGAGCCGACCTCGAGACCCATGCCTGAGCTGATGAAGAAGACCGGGATGAAGATGCCGTAGCCGACCGCGTCGAGCTTCTCCTCGAAGGCGTGCCGCTCCTCCCCGGTCGCGCTGCGGCGCAGCACCATGCCCGCGAAGAACGCGCCCAGCGCGGCCTCGATCCCGAACTGTCGGGTGACGAGGAGCAGTCCGACGAGCAGCACCACGGTGATGCGCAGGGTGGCCTGCGAGGTGTCGTGCCGCTTCTCCATGATGATCCGGGCGAGCGGGGTGCGCGAGACGACGCGGGCGATCCAGGCGATGGCCACGGCCAGCGCGGCGATACCCCCGATCACCAGCGCCTCCCACCACGTCTGCTCGGCGCCGAGGAAGAGGGAGATCGCGAGGATGGGCAGCAGCTCCCCCACCACCCCCGCCGCGAGGATGAGGCGGCCGAAGCTGCCCCCCAGCATCTTCTGCTCCCGCATGATCGGCAGCAGCGTGCCGAGGGCGGTGGTCGTCAGACCGATGGCCACGGGGACGAACGCCCGCACGTAGCCCGCCGCCGCGAGCGCGCCCACGACCCCGATCGCCAGGGCGGCACTGATGAACCAGGCGACGACGGCCTGTCGTCCGGCCCGCTCCTTGAGCACCGCCGGGTCGAGCTCGTAGCCCGCGAGCAGGAAGATGAAGCCCAGCCCGAGGTCGGCGAGCAGCTGCACGTCGCCGCCGCTCGCCAGGCCCAGGGCGTGGGGCCCGATGACGATGCCGCCGAGGATGAGGAACAGCACCTGCGGCGGCCGGCCCGGGACGAGCCGCGACACGATGGGCGCTAGTGCGGCCACCACCATGACGAGGAGCAGCGAGCCCAGGGAGGCCGGGTTCACCGGTCACCGCCTCCTGACGCTCCGGAGGGTCGGGCGGGCTGCACGGCACGACGCTAGCCCCTCAGGGCGGGCCGCGTCCGGGGGAACGTGAGGGCGAGTACGGCGGCGTCCGCTCTGTGGGATACCCGGCTGGATACCTGTCCAGGTCGTGATGACGACGCGGTCGGGTATCCCACCGGGTATCCGAGGGCGTCACATCCCCATGCCACCGTCCACGGGCAGCCCGGCGCCGGTGACGAACCGCGACGCGTCGGAGGCGAGGAAGACGACGGCGTCGGCCATGTCCTCGACGGTGCCGAGCCGGCCCGCCGGGGTGAGGTCGATGACCGCGCCGACCGCCGCCTCGGGCGAGGGGAAGAGACCGATGGACGCGACGTCGTTGGCGAGGCCGGCGCCCATGGCGGTCGGGACGAGCCCGGGGTAGACGCAGTTGACGCGCACGCCGTAGCCCATCTTGCCCGCCTCCATGGCCGCGACCCGGGTCAGCCGGTCGACGGCCGACTTGGTCGCCGAGTAGACGGCGATGCCGGGGAAGGCGATCGTCGCGGCGACCGACGAGACGTTGACGATCGAGCCACCGTTGCCGGCCGCCCCGCCCGGTCGCATGGCCCGCAGCCCGTGCTTGAGCCCGAGGGCGGTGCCGAGGATGTTGACCTCGAGCTGCCGGCGCACGTGATCGGGGTCGAGCTCGGTGATGAGCTCGGTGATCTCGATGCCGGCGTTGTTGACGAGGATGTCGAGACCGCCCAGCTGCTCGACCGTCGCGGTGACGGCCCGCTCCCAGGAGGCCTCGTCGGTGACGTCGTGGCGGACGAAGCCGTGGCCCTCGCCGAGGGCCTGGGCGGTCTCGGCGCCGGACTCCTGCAGGTCGGCGATCATCACCGTGGCGCCGGCGGCGGCCAGGGCCTGCGCCATGCCCTGGCCGAGCCCTTGGGCCCCGCCGGTCACGAGGGCGCGCCGCCCGGTCAGGTCGTAGGTGGTCATGCCGCCGTCGCCTCGACGGCGCGGCGGGTGAGTGGTGCGGGGTCGGGGACGAGATGCATGGCGGGGCCTCCGGACGACGTTGTCGGGGTGGGTCGGGTCAGGTCACTTCGAGCCAGGTCAACGTCGCACACCCGAGGCCGGCCCACACGGGTTTCGCGCGGGTCCGCAGGTCGGCACGGCGCGGCTTGGCAGGATGGCGGCATGAACGGAGCAAAGGTCGGCGCCCTCATCGGCCTCGTGGGCGGAGTGGTCTTCGTCGTCGTCAACGGGTTCGTGCTGCGCTCGCCGTGGTCGGGCGTCGTCATCGGCTTCGGGGTCCTCGTGGCCCTGCTCGCCACTCGCACGGTCCTGCGCACCCGAGCCGGCTCCGCGGCATACCGGCCCGACGCCCGGCAGATGCAGGCGTTCTGGATCACCGTCGGGCTCGAGGTCGTCGCCCTCGTCGGTGGCGGCCTGCTCATCAACCAGGTGCTGCAGGTCCCGCTGGCCTCGCTGCCCTGGATCTCGCTCGTCCTCGGCGTGCACTGGCTGGTGTTCCGCACCGTCTTCCAGGAGGACGTCTTCCTGTGGCTGGGCTGGTTCACCCTCACGCTCGGGGTCGTGGGCATGGTGGCGGCCCTCGGCCAGGTCGGGCCGCCCGAGTCGCCCGTGGTCGTGTGCGGGCTGCTGACGGGGCTCGTCATGATCGGGACGGTGGCCGTCGACGCCCGCCACCGGCGGCAGCGGAGCCTCGGGCTGCGCTGAGCGGGGCGTTCGTATGCGCCACCGGGTCGGTCCATAGGAACCTCACAGGCACGGGCCGGAGCGTAGGCGGCAGATCAGCTGCATCGGGGCAGCGCCCCCATCGCTACTCCAGGAGCCTGCCGTGACCACCACCGCCGAGCGACCCGCCGTGGACGACGACGCCCCCGCCCACCCCGCTGACCTCGCCCGACCCGTCGGGACGACCGGACGCCGGCCGGTGCCCCGCTGGTGGCGCGACGCCGTCGGTGCCCTCACCTGGGCGAGCATGCTCGTCGTCGTTGCCCTCTGGGTCGCCGGTGGCGGGCTGCAGGACCTCGGCCGGCTCGGCTCCGGACTCACCAGCCTGGGCCGGCTCACGGGCCTCGTCGCCTCCGACCTGCTGCTCGTCCAGGTGCTGCTCATGGCCCGGATCCCCGTGGTCGAGCGCTCCTACGGCCAGGACGAGCTGGCCCGACGGCACCGCCTCGTTGGCTTCACCTCGTTCAACCTCATGGTCGCCCACATCGTGCTGATCGTCTTCGGCTACGCCGCGATGGACGGCCGGAACCTCTTCGCCGAGACGTGGGATCTCGCCGTCGACTACCCGGGCATGCTGCTCGGCGTCGCCGGCACCGCAGCTCTCGTCATGGTCACTGTGACGAGCATCAAGAAGGCCCGCCGCAAGCTGCGCTACGAGTCGTGGCACCTGCTGCACCTGTATGCGTACGTCGGGGTCGGTCTCGCCCTCCCCCACCAGCTGTGGACCGGCCAGGAGTTCCTGGCCAGCACGGCAGCCACCGTCTACTGGTGGGGCCTCTGGGGCGCGGCCGCGGCCGCGGTGCTGGTCTGGCGGCTCGGGGTGCCCGTCTACCGGACGCTCGGGCTCGACCTGCGCGTCACCGCGGTGACCCGGGAGAGCGCCGACGTCGTCTCGGTGTGGATGTCCGGCCGCCACCTCGACCGGCTGCCCGTCGCCGCGGGCCAGTTCTTCACCTGGCGATTCCTCACCGGTCCGGGCTGGCTGCGCGGCCACCCCTACTCCCTCTCCGCCGCCCCGACCGGCACGTCACTGCGGATCAGCGTCAAGGACCTCGGCGACGGCAGCCGCGAGCTGGCCGCCCTGAAGCCCGGTACGCGCGTGGTCGTCGAAGGCCCGTACGGCACGCTCCACCAGGGCGTCCGGACCCGCCGCAAGGTGACCCTGCTCGCCAGCGGCATCGGCGTCACCCCGCTCCGCGCCCTGCTGGAGGAGCTGCCCCAGGAGCCGGGCGACGTGACCCTGGTCTACCGGGCCCGCAGCGAGCAGGAGCTGGTGTTCCAGGATGAGCTCGACGCCCTGGCCCGCAGCCGCGGCGCCCGCGTGCTCTACGTGCTGGGGTCCCGCGTGCCCGACCGCCCCTCCTGGCTCCCCCACACCGCCGCCCACCTCACCGACGCCCAGGGGCTGCTCCACCTCGTGGCCGACATCGCCGAGCACGACGTCTACGTCTGCGGCGCCGGGGCCTGGATGGACGCCGTCGCCGAGGCCGCAGAGGAGGCCGGCGTGCCCCCGCAGCACATCCACCAGGAGCGCTTCAGCTGGTAGCCCCCGCTCGACCCCCATCTGACCGACCCTCACTTCCCCCCCATCAGGAGACCCGCCATGCGCCGCATCGTCCTCGGCTTCATGGGCACGCTGAGCGGCCTCGTGCTGCTCTTCAGCTACCACACGAGCACGAGCTCGAAGATGGCCGTCGCCAGCGGCGCCACCGACACCAGCCCCTCGACGGGGAGCGCGCCGGTCGCCTCGGGCGCGACCCCGGCCACCGGCACGTCGAGCGCGACGCCCACCCCGTCGTCGTCCTCGTCGTCCTCGTCCTCGTCGGCCGCGGCCCCGTCGGCGGCGCCCACGACCGCCGCGCCCACGACCGCCGCGCCCACGACCGCCGCGGCGGCCGGAACCGGTACCTACACCGGCTCCGCGGTCAACACCCGCTGGGGCATCGTGCAGGTGCAGATCACCGTCGCCAACGGCAAGATCACCGCATCGAAGGCCGTGCAGTACCCGCAGAACAACGGGCGGGACGTGCAGATCAACGCCTACGCGGTGCCGACGCTCAACCAGGAGGTCGTCTCGGCCCAGAGCGCCAACATCGACACCGTCTCCGGCGCCACGGTCACCAGCGGCGGCTACCTCCAGTCGCTCCAGTCGGCGCTCAACCAGGCGCACCTGTGAGCACGCCCGGCGGTCCCACCGCGCTGCCCGACCTGCTCGGTCCGGCGTATGCGCTCGACCAGCCCCGGCGTGCGTTCGTCGAGCAGGTCATGGGGCTTCCGGTGAGCGTCCACGTACGTGGGCCGCGCGCGCGGGGCCCGGAGGTCGAGGCGGCGGTAGAGGCGATGTTCGCCGTGCTGCACGCCGACGACGCGACGTTCAGCACCTGGAAGCCGGAGAGCCCGGTGAGCCGGATCCGTCGCGGCGAGCTGCGCCTCGAGGACGCCGGCCCACGCGTGGCCGAGGTCGCCGCCCTGTGCGAGCAGGCGACGGCGCGCACCGGCGGCGCGTTCTCCGCCTGGCTCCCGGGACCGGACGGTACGCCGGCGTTCGACCCCACCGGCCTGGTCAAGGGCTGGGCGGTGGAGCAGGCGTTCACCGTGCTGGTCGACCGGCTCACCACGGTCGCACCCGGCGAGGGCGGCCACGACGCGCTCGTCTCGGCCGGCGGCGACGTCATGGTCTCGTGCGCCCGCACCGACACCCCCGACTGGATGGTCGGCATCGAGGACCCGCGCGACCGCAGCCGGACCCTCCTCACGGTGCCCCTGCGCCGCGGCGCGGTGGCCACGTCCGGGACGGCCGCCCGCGGCGAGCACATCGTCGACCCCGCCACCGGGGCCGCGCCCATCGGTCTGCTCTCCGCCACGGTCATCGGGCCGAGCCTGACGTGGGCCGACATCTACGCGACGGCCGCCTTCGTGCGCGGCGCCGACGCGGCGGCCTGGTTGGGAACGCTCCCGGACGGTGACCAGCTGGCGGCGGTGCTCGTCGACACCGCCGGCGAGATGCATACGGTCTCGCCCGCCTGAGCGCTCAGGCGAGCCAGCCGGCGGCCTCGCGGGCGTAGTAGGTGAGCACGACCTGGGCGCCCGCCCGCTTGATCGACGTCAACGCCTCGAGCGCACAGCGCTTCCGGTCGATCCAGCCGCGCTCGGCGGCGGCCTCGATCATCGAGTACTCCCCCGAGATCTGGTAGGCCGCGACCGGCACCGTGGAGATCTCGCGCGCGGCGGCGATGACGTCGAGGTTGGTCATCGCCGGCTTGACCATGACGAGGTCGGCGCCCTCGTCGAGGTCGAGCTGCAGCTCGCGCAGCGCGTCGGTGAAGTTGGCCGGATCCTGTTGGTACGTGGCCCGATCGCCCTCCAGCGACGACTGCACGGCCTCACGGAACGGCCCGTAGAACCCCGACGCGTACTTCGCGGTGTAGGCCAGCACGATGGTGTCGGTGTAGCCGGCCTCGTCGAGCGCGGACCGCACGACCCGCACCTGGCCGTCCATCATCCCGCTCGGGCCGACCACGTGGGCGCCGGCGCGGGCCTGGGCCACGGCCATCGACGCATACCGCTCCAGCGTCGCGTCGTTGTCGACCCGGCCGTCGGCGGTGAGCACGCCGCAGTGGCCGTGGTCGGTGAACTCGTCGAGACACAGGTCGCCCATGACGACGAGGTCGTCGCCCACGGCGTCGCGCACCCGCCGCAGCGCGACGTTGAGGATGCCGTCGGGGTCGTCGCCGCCGGACCCCGTGGCGTCCTTGGTCGTCGGCACCCCGAAGACCATGAAGCCGCCGACCCCCGCGTCGACGCACGCCTTCGCCTCTGCGACGAGCGAGTCGAGGGTGTGCTGGACGACCCCGGGCATGCTCGAGATCGGAGTCGGCTCGGTGGCGCCTTCGCGGACGAACACCGGCAGCACGAAGTCGCGCGGATGGAGCCGGGTCTCGGCGACGAGCGCCCGCACGGCGGCGTTCTGCCGCAGCCGCCGCGGGCGGACGACCGGAGTCACGACCCCCATCCGGCGCGCCTCAGCGGGCCCGGCGGCGGGCCGTGGAGCGCGAGTCGCTCGGGCGCCGCACCGGCTCGCCCGCCTCCTGCGCCGCGACCGCGAGCCCGAGGCCGTGGGCCGCGAGCGCGTCGACGAGGGCATCGGACGAGGCCTCCGGAGCCATGACGTCGACCGTGAGACCGGCCTCCTCCGCCGCCTTGGCGGTGGCCGGGCCGATCACGGCGACGACGGTGGACGGATGCGGCTTGCCGGCGATGCCGACGAGGTTGCGCACCGTCGAGCTCGAGGTGAAGACGACCGCGTCGTAGGCGCCGGACTTAATGGCGTCGCGCACCTCGGCGGCCGGCGGGGCGGCGCGCACGGTGCGGTAGGCCGTGACGTCGTCGACCTCCCAGCCCATCTCGACGAGGCCGGCGACGAGGGTGTCGGTGGCGATGTCGGCCCGGGGCAGGAAGACCCGGTTGATGGGGTCGAGGAGGTCGTCGTACTCCGGCCAGTCGGCGAGCAGACCGGCCGCCGACTGCTCGCCCGACGGGACGAGGTCGGGCACCAGGCCCCAGTCGCGCAGGGCCGCGGCCGTGACCCCGCCGACAGCGGCGATCTTCAGCCCCGAGAAGGCGCGGGCGTCGAGCCCGGACTCCTCGAACTTCTCGCGCACCGCGCGGACGGCGTTGACCGAGGTGAACCCGACCCACTCGTAGCGCCCGGTGACCAGGCCCTTGATCGCCCGGTCCATCTGCTGCGGCGTGCGCGGGGGCTCCACCGAGATGGTCGGCACGATGTCGGCCCGGGCGCCGTAGAGCGACAGCCGCTCGCTGGTGGCGCCGGCCTGGTCCTTGGTGCGCGGCAGCAGCACGTTCCAGCCGAACAGCGGCTTGGACTCGAACCACGACAGCTCATGGCGCAGCGCCACGCTCGCACCGACGACGGCGAGCGACGGGTAGTGCACCTCGGTGGTGCTCCACAGCCCGTCGACCTCGCCGAGGGTGGAGACGTGGGTCAGCTGCGCGGTCGTCGTGCCGCGCTCGGTGAGGAGCACGGGCGTCGAGTCGGCGCGGCCGGCCCCCCGCAGCCCGGCGAGGGCGGAGCGCAGCGTCTCGGGCAGGCCGAGGATGACGACGGTGACGTGGTCGGCCGTGGCCGGGCTCCAGTCGTGCTTGCGGTCACCCGCGTCGACGACGTGCACGGCGGTGGCCTGCTGCGACGTCAGGGGCACCCCGGCGTACATCGGCACGGCGGTGGCGGCGCTGACGCCGGGCACGACCTCGAACGGGATGCCGGCCTTGTGCAGGGCCAGCGCCTCCTCGGCGAAGCCGCTGAAGAGACCCGGGTCGCCGTCGAGCAGCCGGACGACGAGGCCGTTGCCGCCGAGCGCCTTGGCGGCGCGGACGACGACCTTGGCGCGGGAGGCGCGGGTCAGCTCCTCGCCGTGCTCGCCGTGGCCGGCGTCGACGACGGTCACGTCGGCGCGCGCGTAGCGGGCCACGACGTCGTCGCGGTCGACGGGCCGGGTGTGCACGTCCATGACGACGGTGTCGGCGGCGGCCAGCCGGTCACGGGCGCGGATCGTGACGAGCCCGGGGTCGCCCGGGCCGGCACCGACGAACGAGACACGGCCGACGGGCTTGCCGGCCCTGGGCGACGCGGTGGTCGCGGTGGTGGAGGTGAGGGTCACGAGACCTGCTCCCTGGGGTGAGAAGGGGTGGGCTGGGGGATGGAGGACGACGCCGGTATGCCCTGGGCTCGGTGGGGCGGGTCGCTGTCGCCGGTCGTCGTGTCGGAGGTGCTTTCGGCGGTGATGTCGGCCGTGTGGTCGGCGGTGATGTCGGCGGCGCCGTCCTCGAGGAGGAGCGCCGCGAGCCGGCGCCCGGCGTCGGCGGGGTCGTCGACCGGGGCGACGATCGAGCGCCGCAGCTCGAGGGACCCGTCGAGCGAGCCGACGAACGCCCGCAGGGACAGCTCCTCGCCGTGCTCGCCCTCGACGACCTCGGCGAGCGCGCCGACGGGGGCGGTGCAGCCGGCCTCGAGGGCGGCGAGGAGCGCCCGCTCGGCGGTGACGCAGGTGCGGGTGTCGGGGTCGTCGAGGTCGGCCAGCGCGGCGCGGACGTCGGCGCGGTCGGCCCGGCACTCCACGGCGAGAGCGCCCTGGCCCGGGGCGGGGAGCACCTGCAGCGGGTCGAGCGTCTCGGTCACCTCGTCGAGACGGTGGAGCCGGGCCAGGCCGGCGCGGGCGAGAACGACGGCGTCGAGCCCGCCGGTCGCCACGAAGCGCAGCCGGGTGTCGACGTTGCCCCGCACCGGGGTGACGGCGACCCCGAGGCCGAGGGCGTTGATCTGGGCCTCCCGGCGCGGTGACCCGGTGCCGACGGTCGCCCCCTGCGGCAGCTCGCCGAGGGTGAGCCCGTCGCGGGCGACGAGCACGTCGCGCGGGTCCTCGCGTCGCGGCAGGGCGGCGATGACCAGCCCCGGCTCCGGGGCGGTCGGCAGGTCCTTGAGCGAGTGCACCGCGAGGTCGATCTCGCCGGCCAGGAGCGCGCGGCGGATGGTGGCGGCGAAGACGCCGGTGCCGCCGATGCTCGTCAAGGACCGCGTCGACTCGTCGCCGAAGGTGGTCAGCTCCACGAGCTCGACGGCGTGGCCGCGCTCGCGGAGCGCCTCCGCGACGAGGGTGGACTGGGTCACGGCGAGGGCGCTGCGGCGGGTGCCCAGCCGCAGGGTGGTCATGCGTCCCCCCGCAGGTCCTGGTGCAGGGCGGACTCCGCCGGCGGCACCGAGACGGCGGCCACGGCGTGGGGGTCGAGGTCGAAGAGGTCGCGCAGCGCGGCGGCGTAGTCCTCGCCCTGGCCGGAGCCGGAGAGCTCCTTGACCCGCACGGTCGGGGTGTGGAGCAGCTTCTCGACGACCCGGTGCACGGTGCGCCGCACCTCGTCGCGGGTGGCGTCGTCGAGGTCGGGCAGGCGGTGCTCGAGGCGCTCCAGCTCGCCGGCCACGACCGTGGCCGCGCGCGAGCGCAGGGCGGTCACCGTCGGCCCGACCGACTTGACCATCCGCGAGGCCAGGTAGGCCGCGACCTCGCCGGTGACGAGGTCGCGCACGGCCTGCACCTGCGGCAGCGTGCCGACGTCGGACGAGGCCGTGAGGGCGGTACCGAGCTCGGCGAGGCCGAGCAGCGTGGTGCGGGGAAGGGAACCCACGGCCGGGTCGACGTCGTGCGGCAGCGCGAGGTCGACGAAGACCTGGGGGCGTGACCCGCGCCGGGCCTGTGCGGCCGCCACGGTGGCGACGTCGACGATCTGCTGGGCCGAGCCGGTGGAGCTGATGACCACGTCGGCGCGGGCCAGCCCGTCGGCCAGCCGGTCGATGGGCAGGGCCCGCCCGCCGGTGTGACCGGCCAGCCGCTCGGCCCGGGCGGGGGTGCGGTTGACGACGAGCAGGTCGCCGACGGGCCGACGGGCGGCGGTCGCCGCGGCGAGGCTGGACATCCCCCCGGCGCCGACGACGAGCACGGTGGCGGTGCTGAGGTCGCCCACCACCCGCTCGGCCTCGTCGAGCCCGGCCTCGACGAGGGAGCGGCTGACGGTGTCGATGGCGGTCTCGCTGTGAGCGCGCTTGCCGACCCGGAGGGCTTGCTGCAGAAGGGAGTTCAGCGACTCACCGACGGTGCCGTCGCGCTGGCCGAGCCGGAGTGCGTCGCGCAGCTGGCCCAGCACCTGTGCCTCGCCGACGGCCATCGAGTCGAGGCCGGCCGCCACGGTGAAGGCGTGGGCCACGGCCCGGTCCTCGAAGTGCACGTAGAGGTGGGTGCTGAGCACCGTGCGGTCGACCTCGGTCACGTCGGCCAGCGCCTCGCCGATGGCGGCGACCGCCCCGTGGAAGGTGAGCGCCTCGGCATACACCTCGAGGCGGTTGCACGTGGTGAGGACCACCGCCTCACCGACCGCCTCGGAGCCGGCGACCCGGAGCGCGAGGGTGCTGACCGGCGCGCCGGCCACCGCCTCCAGGAGGTCGATCGGTGCCGTGCGGTGGGACAGGCCGATGACGAGCAGGCTCACCGCACGACCCCCACGGCGGGAGCGAAGGGGGCGCCCTGCGTCTCCTGCATCTCGCGGAAGGCGAGCACGTGCAGCTCGGTGCTGAGGTCGACCCGGCGCACGTTGACGCCGGCCGGTGCGGTGATGACGGCCGGTGCGAAGTTGAGGACGGAGCGGATGCCCGACGCGGCCATCGCGTCGCAGACCTGCTGCGCGGACGCCGCGGGGGTGGTGATGACGCCGATGGTGATCTTCCGCGCGCGGACCATCCGGCGCAGGTCGCTCATCGGGCTGATGGCGAGGTCGCCCACGGCGCCGCCGCCGACGGTGGGGTCGTCGTCGAAGAGGGCCGCCACGTGGAAGCCGCCGGACGCGAAGCCCGAGTAGGCCGCGAGCGCCCGGCCGAGGTTGCCCATCCCGACGATGGCCACCGGCCAGTGCTGCGACAGGCCCAGCGCCCGCGAGATCTCCACGGCGAGGTGGTCGACCTCGTAGCCGACGCCGCGCACGCCGTAGGAGCCGAGGTGGCTCAGGTCCTTACGCAGCTGGGTCGAGCGCACTCCGGCCGCCGTCGCGAGCTCCTCGGAGGAGACGTTCTTCGTGCCGCGCTCAGCGAGGTCGGTGAGGGCACGGAGGTACTCCGGGAGCCGGGCGACGGTCGCGTCGGGGATCTCCCGACGGATCGCGGGGTCGGCGGACACTGAGGCTCACCGGCTCCTTTCGACGATGGCCCCCGGACGTCGGCGAGCGAGGTGAGCCGTCGAGAGGCGCCCGGGGGGAATGGAGCGCGTGTGTCGTCAGCGTATGCGTTTGTGAACCGCTGCACAAAGTCGTGCGGCCCCGGCGACCACCCCTCGGACGAGGCTGTGAGGGGGGCTGTGGTACACGTCACCCCATCCCGGGGTTTGGCCCTGGCCGGGGTCGCGCGAGCGCGGCCCGCAGGCGGTCTGGGGAGACGCGCCAGAAGTCGTGCGGCCGCCCGTCGACGAGGGTGACGGGGATCTGGTCGGCGTACTGCGCGCGCAGCCGCTCGTCGTCGTCGATCGACCACTCCCGCCATCCCACGCCGACCTCGTCGGCCACCGCGGCGACGACCACGCGGGCGTCGTCGCACAGGTGGCAGCCGGGCCGGCCGATGAGGGTGATCCGGTTCTCGACGGGGTCGCTCACCGGACCAGTCTGCCCCGCCCGGACCAGCGGTGCGGGACTACGCCAGCTGGTCGGGGTAGAGCGCCTTGACGATGTTGAGCACGACGGTGAGGGTCGGCGTGGTGGAGTTCGTCGACTCGTTGGCGACGAAGACCATCTGGGTGTCGGTCTGCGGGCGGGTGAAGACGACGGAGCTGTAGCCGAAGATGGCTCCGTCGTGGCCGAGGAACTCGCCGAGGTTCGTGATGCCGAGGCCGTAGCCGAAGTTGAGGCTGACGCCCGTGAACCGGTTCGTCCTCAGCCGGAGGGCCTGGGTGGCGGGCGTGAGGAGGCTCCCCTTGACCAGTTCCGTGCCCCAGGTCTGCAGGTCGGCGAGGGTGGAGAGCATCGCCCCGGCGGTGGAGGCGACCGCGGGGTTGACGTCGTCGACGACCTTGGGCGGCTTGGCCTTGTTGTCGAACGCGGCGTCCGGGGCGGCGACGTCGGGCACGTAGGCCTGCGGGTGGGGCGCCGGCACCCCTGCGGTCGTTGGGTATGAGGTGGCCTTGAGCCCGAGGGGCTGGATCACCTCGCTGGTGATGACCTCGCCGGCCGTGCGGCCCGTGACCTTGGCCAGCACCATGCCGAGCAGCGAGTAGTTCGAGTCGCAGTAGGCGACCTTCTCCCCCGGTGCGAAGTCGGGCTTCGCCGCCTCGGCGATCACCGCGAGGGTGTCGCGGTCGCTCCAGGCCAGGGTGGGGTCGGCGTCGAAGCGCTTGCCGAACCCGGCGTTGGCCGTGAAGTCGGGTATGCCGGAGCGCATGCCGAGCAGGTCGGCGATCGTCGCGGTGGTGCCGTTGACGACGCCGGGCACGTACTTCTCCAGCGGGTCGGTCAGGGCGATCTGCCCCTTGTCGACGAGGCGCAGCACCGCCGTGGCCGTGAACGTCTTGGTGATGCTGGCGATCCGCACGTTGTCGGTGGCCACGAACGGCTGGCCGGTGGACAGGTCGGCGACCCCACGCGTACCCGTCCACGACTGGGAGCCGATCCGCACGACGCCGGCGAGGCCGGCCAGGCCGGTCTTCTGGAACTGCTCGGTGACGATGGCGTCGACCTTCGCCTTGGTCGCGTCGTCCATGACCGGCCGCGCCGGCGAGGCCGCGGTCCCCGACGAGCCGGACGGGTTCGACGGCGTCGAGGGGCTGGAGCAGGCGGCCGCGAGGGCGGCCAGCGAGGCACCCCCGGCAGCGGTGAGCAGGGTGCGGCGGTCGATGGGCACGACGTCCTCCACGGGTCGGGCTCTGCGGGTGGGCGCAGCGGGACGACACGCGTGATGCCCCCGCTGGGTCGAGCATCGCATCCGGCGTCGGCCGGTGGGCGCGACATCGCCGCATTCCGGTGCCAGACTCGCTGCCGATGGCTCACGCCCGGCTGCAGGGAGTCGACGGCGGCGGCGCAGGTACGGCTGCGCCCGTCGACGTCGTCGTCGGGCTGCGCCCCGCGTGGGCCCGGCTGAGCGGGCTGCTGCTGCCGGCCCTGACCGACAAGCTGACCGACGAGGTGGCCGGCGAGGGTCGCCCGGGACCGCGCCGGGTGCCCGGGCCACCGCCCTTCGAGGGGGCCGACGCCGCCCGGGTGGAGGCCCTGGTCGCGCTGGCCCAGCGCGGCGACGTGGCCGCGTTCGGCCAGCTCTACGAGCGGTCGGTCGACACGGTCTACCGCTACCTCTACGTGCGGACGCGCGACCGTCAGGTGTCGGAGGACCTCACCTCGGAGACGTTCGTGCGGGCCCTGCGCACCATCGGGTCCTTCACGTGGCAGGGCCGCGACATCGTGGCGTGGTTCCTGACCATCGCGCGCAACCTCCTGCACGACCTGCGCAAGTCGTCGCGGTTCCGCCTCGAGATCACGACCGACGAGCTCCTCGACGGCGTCGACCGGCGGACGCCGGAGGACGTGGTCGTGCAGCACCATCGCGACCGCGACCTCGTGGAGGCGCTGCGGAGACTCACCTCCGACCAGGCCGAGTGCGTGGTGCTCCGCTTCATGGAGGGCCTCTCCCTGGCCGAGTGCGCCGAGGTGCTGGGCCGCAAGGAGAACGCGGTGAAGCAGCTGCAGCTGCGAGCGATCCGTGCGCTGCGCAAGGAGCTCGGCCGTGCGGGGTGAGCCGTGCTGACCCGTGACGCCGGCCGTCTCGAGACCGCCCTCGCCGGTGGGGCGACCGACGCCCGGGTCGACGCCGACGTGGCGCTCGCCCACGCCCTGCGTGACCTCCCGACCGGGGCCCGGCCCGACCCGGCCTTCGTCGTCGCCCTGCGCGACCAGCTGCTCGCCGAGCCCGCCGTCGTGACCCGGCCGGAGCCGGCGCCCCGTCCGGTGACGGGACGACCACCGCGCACGCTCGTCGTAGGTGGCCGCGGGACGCGGCTCGCCGCCGTCGGGCTGCTGGCGCTGCTCGCCGCGGCCACCGTCGTCGGCGTCGCCGGGCGCAGCGCCCTGCCCGGTGAGCCCCTGTATGCCGCCCGGCACCTCGTCGACCGCGCTGGCGTCGTGCTCACGCATACGGCGCAGGACCGTGGCCTGCGGCTCCTCGACGTCGCGGAGCGCCACGTGGACGACGCCGTCACTCTCGGGTCGCGCCCGGAGTCGCCTGCGGAGTCGCTGCGCACCGCGCTGACGGACGGGCTCGACGCGGTCGACGAGGGCTACCAGGTCCTCGTCGAGGACTTCCGCGGTCGCACCGACCCCGGCTCCCTCGTGGCCCTGAGCCGGTTCGCCGACCGGGTCCTCCCGCGGGCGGCCCAGCTGGGCGTGACCGCCCGCGCCGAGGTGCGCGGTGACGTGGCCGGGTTCAGGGGAAAGGTGGATCGCCTGCGCAGCGGGGCGCTGTCGCTGCTGGCCGGCTGCCCCACCTGTGGTGCCGCCGCCGACGACGCCCGACGGCAGCTGGCCGCTCCGGCGCCCGACGGCTCGGTGACGCTCAGCCCGTCGCTCGCCCCGTCGCTCAGCCCGTCGCTCGCCCCGTCGCTCAGCCCGTCGCTCGCCCCGTCGACGACCGCCACCGGTACGTCGGCCGCCACCCCGACGTCGTCCGAGGCCACGCCCGCGGAGACGGCGACGGGGTCGGCGCCAACGCCGGCCACCGGTTCCGGAGGGTCGGCGGCGAGCAGCCCCGCCGCGTCCCCGGCCCCGGTGTCCCCGACGTCAGCGGCCGCCTCGACAGGCCCGTCCGGCGGTCAGGTCGTGACGGTGCCGCCGCTCACCGTGCCGCCGACCGTCCTGCCCACCGTGGTGCCGACGCTCTCGGCCTCGATCTCGGCCAGCCTGCCGGTGACCGTGCCCACGCCGCCCGTGCTGACGTCGGCGTGCGGGCTCGTCGGCTGCGGCTGACGCGGCGCCCTGGAAGGAGACCGCGCCCTAGAAGAAGACGGAGCGGCGCTGCATGAGCAGCGAGTAGAGCGTCTGCTGGATCGTCTCGCGCACCCGGTCGGTGAGGTCGAAGATCAGCATCGGGTCGTCAGCCGCCCCGACGCCGAGATCGGCGGTGTCGACCGGCACCCCGAACTCGATGATCCACTTGCTGGGCAACGGGATCAGCCCCAGTGGACCGAGCAGCGGCCAGGTGGGGGTCAGCGGGGCGTACGGGGCGCCCACGAGCCGCGCGAACGTCTTGAGGTTGCCCAGCATCGGGTAGATCTCCTCGGCCCCCACGATCGAGCACGGGATGATCGGCATGCCCGCGCGGATGGCCGACGCCACGAACCCGCCCCGGCCGAACCGCTGCAGCTTGTAGCGCTCACTGAACGGCTTGCCGATGCCCTTGAACCCCTCCGGCCAGACCCCGACCAGCTCGCCCTGACCGAGCAGCCGCTCGGCGTCGGAGCTCGCGGCGAGGGTGGAGCCGGACTTGCGGGCCATCTGCGAGACCACCGGCGTCTGGAACACCATGTCGGCGCCCAGCATCCGCAGGTGCCGGTGGGTCGGCGTCTCGTCGAAGACCGCCACCTGGGTCATCAGGGAGTCGAACGCCAGCGTGCCGGAGTGGTTGGAGACGACGAGCCCTCCGCCGTCGGCCGGGATGTTCTCGATGCCGCGCACCTCGACCCGGAACCAGGAGCGGTAGAGCGGGCGCAGCGACGGCAGGAACGCGTTGACGGTGAAGTCCTCGTCGAAGCCGAAGTCGTCGACGTCGAAGTCGCCGGTGAGCCGGCGCCGCAGGAAGGCCAGGGTGCGGGCCACCTGCTGCTCGACCTCGTCGGGTGCCACCCCGGAGGCCGCGACGACGGTGCGCAGCGCGGCGACGCCCGCCTGCACGAGGTCCTCCACCCCGGGCACGACGGTACGCGTGGCGGCGCCGGCCGGGGCCGCCGTCGGCTCGGGGGTCGGCAGCGGGTCGGGCACCGGTCGCAGGGCGCGGGGCGCGTCGGCACGAGCGGTACGCGTCGCACCGGCAGCCGCGCCGGCGGCCACCGCCGAGCGGGACGGACGGGCGGGCCGCGGCGGCCGGGGCACCCGGCCGCCCTCCTGCGCCACCACGCGCGCTGACGCCGCGGGGCGGCCCACCGGCCGGGGCCGGTGCTTGCGGGGCACGGAGGTGGAGGTCGGGGCGTCACCCGTAGGCGCAGCGCTCCGGGTCGGCGTCGGGTCGGGCACGGCGACGAGGGGGGTGCCCCGCCGGCGGGCCCGTTCGCCGGAGGCGCGCGCAGCACCGGCAGCGAGGGCGTCGCGCGAGCCGGCGGCCCGGGTCACCCGCTTCACGGCGGGGGTCGTGGCCGCTGCGGTCGCCGGGCTCGGGGTGGCCTTCTTCGCCGGGGTCCTTTTCGCCGTGGTCTTCTTCGCCGTGGCCTTGGTCGCGGTCGCCTTCTTCGTCGTCGCCATCAGGCGTTCCGTCCACTGAAGGCGTGGGCCAGCACCTGGGCCGCGGTCCCGGCGGCGCCCTGCACGGCGTGGGCCGCTGCACCGGCCCCCGGCACGAGGGAGGCGACGTGCTCCGCATACGACGCGAAGGCCTGGCGGGTCGTGTAGTCCGGCACGAAGTGGAGCACCTCACGCATCCTGGTCGTATCGAGCCCGCGCCCGAAGGCGAGGTACTGCATCTGGTCGTCGGAGAAGTCGGCGAGACCGGCGCGCTTGACGACGCCCCCGAAGAGGCCGGCCGCGGCGAGCGGCACCGGCAGGATCGGGCGGCCGACGATGGCGGCGGCCTGCAGCATGGTGATGACGCCGTCACCGGCGACGTTGACCGTGCCGAGGGCCTCGGGCCCGGTCGTCGCGAGCACGAGGGCGCCGCTGGCGTCGTTCTCGTGGACGAACTGGAGCCGGGCGTCGAACCCCAGCGGGGCAGGGATGACCGGGAGGGCGAAGTAGTCGGTCATCGACGTGCGGATGCCGGGGCCGATGATGTTGGCCAGCCGCAGAGTCGTGATCCCGACGTCGGGGCGGCGGCGGGCGAAGCCCCGCACGTAGCCCTCGACCTCGACCGAGTCCTTGCCGAAACCCGCGCGGGGCAACGACTTCGGGCCCATCTCCTCAGTGAACATCGCCGGGTCGCGGGGCGACGAGCCGTAGACCGCGGCCGAGGACTTGACGACGAGCCGGCGCAGGCTGGCCGCCTTCTGGCACGCGGCGAGCAGCTGCATGGTGCCGATGACGTTGATCTCCTTCTGGGAGACCCGGCCTCCGGCGGAGAGCGGCGTCGCGATGACGTTCATGTGCACGACGGTGTCGACGTCGGCCTGACCGATGATCTTGCCGATCATGGGGTTGCGGATGTCGGCGCGCACGAACTCGGCCCGGCCGATGGGGTGCGGGGGCGGGACGACGTCGACGCCGATGATCCGCTCGACCGTGGGGTCGGCGGCGAGGTGGCGGACGAAGACGCCGCCCATGTAGCGCGAGACACCCGTGACCAGCACGACCGAGGCCACGAGCGCCCCCTTCCCCACCAGCATCACCACACCCGCACGGCCCGGAGCCGCACCTGGCGTCGATCCTACAGAGCGCGACGAGGCGCACCCCGCCCGCACTGGGCGACGACGAAGGCCCCCACCCCGAGGGGCGAGGGCCTGGCGTCGGCCAGAGGCCTACTTCTTGTTGCGACGCTGGTGACGCGTCTTGCGCAGCAGCTTGCGGTGCTTCTTCTTGGCCATCCGCTTGCGCCGCTTCTTGATGACTGAACCCATGGACTGTCCTCGCGTGGTGTGAGTCGTGCCTACCGTGATGATGTCGGCGGGCAAGGGCTTTCGCAGGTCGCGCCGAACAGGTCAACCGTCATGGTAGCCGCCTGCAGCACCCCGCCCCAAAAGCGGAGCGGTGGCGCGGGGTCGTGCGGGCGCTCATGCGGTATCGACGAACGACGCGCGCAGGTAGGTGTGGACCTCGTCCTCCGGCACGCGGAACGAGCGACCGACCCGCACGGCCGGCAGCTCACCGGCGTGGACGAGGCGGTAGACCGTCATCTTCGACACGCGCATGATCGAGGCGACCTCGGCGACGGTCAGGAACCGCACCTCGGCGAGCTGACGCTCAGTGGACATCGTGACCCGCGATCTGCACCGTCGCAGCGCCGGCTTCCCCTCCGGCGACCGACTGCGCGGGTGCAAGGAGTCACTCTAGGGGCACGTGTGACGCTTGTGGAAGTCGAGAGTGCGAGCGGGCCCCTCACGTCAAGGCGACACGCCGCATACCGGCCGTCTCAGGCCGTCTGAGCCGGGCTCAGTCGAACCAGACGTCGAGACCGTGCAGCGGGAACACGGCCTGCCGGGTGGCCATCACGGCCCGGTCGACGATGTCCTCGGGGTCGTAGCCGACGTCCCACGAACGCCACCAGAGCGGCCCCGCGTCCGGTGCCCGGTCGCCCATCCGCGACGGTGCCGGGCGGCCGGTGAGCAGCCGCACGTGCTCACGCCACTCCTGCGGCACCGGCGCGGACACCGCCACGGGGTGGTGCGCGGCGATGGCCGTGAGATGGGTCCAGGCGCGCGGCACGACGTCGACGATCTCGTAGCCCCCTCCCCCCAGCGCGACCCAGCGTCCGTCGCATACCTCGTGGCTGAGGTCGTGCAGGGCCACCGCCGCCTCGCGCTGGGCGTCGACGGTGAGGGCCAGGTGGGCCAAGGGGTCCTGCAGGTGGGTGTCGCAGCCGTGCTGCGTGACGAGGACCTGCGGCCGGAAGGCCCGAACGACGGGCAGGGCGCTGGAGTGGAACGCGCGCAGCCACGCCGCGTCGGAGACCCCCGGCGGGAGGGCGATGTTGACCGCGGAGCCCTGGGCGTCGCGCCCGCCGACGTCGGACGGCCAGCCCGTGCCGGGGAAGAGGGCCCGGCCGGTCTCGTGGATGGAGACCGTGAGCACCCGCTCGTCGTCCCAGAAGATCCGCTCCACGCCGTCGCCGTGGTGCACGTCGACGTCGACGTAGGCGACCCGGTCGACCCCGTGGTCGAGCAGCCAGCGGATGCCGACCGCCACGTCGTTGTAGATGCAGAACCCGGACGCGGCCGCGGGCATCGCGTGGTGCAGGCCACCGCAGAAGTTCACCCCGTGCCGGGTGCGACCGCTCCAGACGCTCTCGCAGAGGTCACGGGTGCCGGCCACGATGCGCGCGCTGGCCTCGTGCATCCCCGGGAAGGCCGGGTCGTCGTCGGTGCCCAAGCCGTAGTCCCCGTGGGCGCTCGCCGGGTCGTGGGAGGCCGCCTTGACCGCCGCGACGTAGGCCGGGTCGTGCACCGTGGCGAGCAGCTCGTCGGAGGCGATGCCGGGTTTGATGCGCTCCACCTCGGGGAGGTCGAACAGCCCGAACGCGTCGCAGAGCCGGGCCGTGAGGTCGAGCCGCACCGGGGACATCGGGTGGGTGGGGCCGAAGTCGTACAGCGTGAAGTCGGGGTCCCAGACGACCTCCGCCTGCGTGAGCATGGGCGTGACGTTACCGCCCGAACCCGTGGTGAGGTCGGCGAGCGGCGGTTCAGAGATGGGCGGGCCGGCTGCGGTCGTCGCCGAGCGGGAGCACCATGGCGATCTCCTCCTCGCCGTCCTCCGACGCGACCCGCATGGGGCGGCGGAAGTCGGTGGGGCGGAAGCCGATCCCGCTGGCGAAGGCGACGGCCCGGCCGTTGTCGGTGCCCACCCAGTAGGAGACGTGCGTACGCCCGTCCTCCCGGGCCCGCGCGGCGCTGGCCTCGACCAGCTGGGTGGCCACCCCGGTGCCGCGGGCGGTGGGGGCGACCCAGAGCCCGAAGATCTCCGCGACGCGACCCTCCTCGTCCTTGCCCTGGCCCAGCGAGACCACGCCGAGCCGCTGGGGTTCGGCGGGGGGCGGCTCGGGCCGGGCCTCGGCCACGAGGCGCACGGAGCGCCGCATGCGCAGGCGCCAGAAGTCCTCGTCGAAGCCCTGCTCGTCGTCCCGGCTGGCCGCGAACGCATCCGGGGCGTCGGCGAGCGCCGCCAGCCGGATGGCCCTGAAGGCCTCCCAGTCATCCTCGCCCAGAGCGCGAACGGTCACGTCGGTCATGGGTGTCAGCCTTCCACGTCCGGGGCCCCGGGTGGGATGCGGGTCTCGGGGGGCGGCGAACCGCCGGTCAGGTCACGCTCCATGGTCAGCTCCAGGAGGTGGGCCCGGCGCGGGTGCGGTGCGCTCCGCCCCGTCAGGCGGAAGCCCATCCGCTCGTAGAGCGCGACGGCCTGGTCGTTGCTGCTCGTCACCTCGAGCACGACGCGCCCGCACCCGCGGGCGACCGCCTCGTCGAGCACGGCCTGCACGAGCCGTTCACCGACCCCGCGGCCCCGGGCGCGCGGCGCGACGTACATCGCCACCAGCGTGAGCGTGTCGGGCGCCTCGTCGGGGTCGGCGAAGAGGCCCACCGAGCCCACCGGGTCGGCCTCGCCGTCGGCACGGGCGTGCAGGTGGTGCTGGGCGGCGATCCGCGAGCGCCAGGCCTCCTCGTCGAGGTCGGCGACGTCGGCGTGCTGGGTCCAGAACGCGTCCGGGGCGTCCCGGAGCATCTCCAGGCGCAGGTCGCGGTGGGCCCGCCAGTCGTCAGGCCCGACCCGGTGCAGGGTCACGGCCGCCCCCGCCGGGAGCCGGTGGCTCGACGCCTCAGCCAAGACCCGAGGCCAGCTCGCGCGAGCGGACCGCCGCGGCCTCCATGGCCGTGATGAACGCCGCCCGCACCTTGTGGTCGTCCAGCTGGCGCAGCGCGGCCACCGTCGTGCCGCCGGGAGAGGAGACCCGCTCGCGCAGGACCGTGGGGTGCTCGCCGGTCTCCTTGAGCATCGTCGCCGCGCCGTAGAGGGTCTGCACGACGAGCTCGGTCGACGTGGCCCGCGGCAGACCGAGGACGACGCCCGCCTCGATCATCGCCTCGACGACGTAGAAAATGTAGGCCGGTCCGCTGCCGGAGATCGCGGTGACGGCGTCCTGGTAGCTCTCGGGCACCTGCACGACCCGGCCGCACGAGCGGAGCATCGCCTCCGCCTCGGCCAGGTGGGCCTCGGTGCAGTGTCGGCCGGGCGAGATGGCCGCCATCCCCTGGTCGACGAGCGCCGGGGTGTTGGGCATGACGCGCACGACGGACGAGCCCTCGGGCAGGCGGGACTCGAGGAAGTCGGTGGTGATGCCGGCGGCGAGCGAGACGACGAGGTTGCCCGGCCGCACGTGGTCGCGGATCTCGGCGAGCAGGTCGTGCATGTCCTGGGGCTTGACGACGAGCACGAGCACGTCGGCGCCCTCGGCGGCGGCGGCGTTGTCGAGCACCGTGACGCCGTACTTGTCGTTGAGCGCGCGGGCGTGGTCGACCCGGCGTTCGGTGATGACGAGGTCGCCCACGTCACGGCCGGAGCGGACCAGGCCGGAGAGCAGGGTCTCGCCCATGACCCCGGCGCCGAAGATCGCGGTGACAGCCACGGGTCAGCCCTTCGTCGCGACGCCGCGCAGGAAGAACGCCAGGTTGGCGGGCTTCTCGGCCATCCGGCGCATGAGGTAGCCGTACCACTGCTCGCCGTAGGGGATGTAGACGCGCATCTGGTCGCCCCGGTCGGCGATCCGCTGCTGCTCCTCCGGACGGATGCCGTAGAGCATCTGGTACTCGAACGACTTCGGGTCGCGGCCGTGCTTGGCGGCGAGCGCGCCGGCGATCTCGACGAGCCGCGGGTCGTGGCTGGCGACCATGGGGTAGCCCTTGCCGGCCATGAGCACCTTCAGGCAACGCACGTAGGCCTTGTCGACGTCGGAGCCCTGGTACGCCACGGAGTCGGGCTCGTTGTAGGCCCCCTTGCAGAGCCGCACCCGGCTGCCCGCGCCGGCGAGGTCGGCGCAGTCCGCCTCCGTGCGGTGCAGGTACGCCTGCAGCACCGCACCGACGTCGGGGAAGTCGGCCCGCAGGGCGCGCAGCGTCTCCAGGGTGGCGTCGGTGGTGGTGTGGTCCTCCATGTCGAGCGTGACCGTCGTGCCGGCCTCCGCCGCCGCCGCGCAGACCTCGCGGGCGTGCTCGAGGGCGATCCGGTGGCCGTCGTCGGGCAGCGCCTGCCCGACAGCGCTCAGCTTGAGCGACACCTCCACCGCGCCGCCGCCGGTGAGCCCCTGCTCGGAGAGCGCCGCGAGCAGGGCGACGTAGGCGTCGCGGGTGTGCTGCGCGTGGGCGAGGTCGGTGGTGTCCTCGCCGAGGTAGTCGATGGTGACCAGGCGGCCGGTGCCGGTGAGCCCCTGGGCCGCCCCCACCGCGTCGGCCGTGCCTGCGCCGGGCACGAACCGGCGGACGACCGACCGGCTCACCGGGGCCCGCTCGACCAGGTCACGGACGGTGTCGGAGTCGGCCAGGTGCAGCAGGCCGCTGCGCAACACGTCACGGGCGTCCACGGGAGCAATCTATCCCCGCCCGGCCGGCGTCGGCAGCGCCCGGCCCGGGCCTCAGGGCGTGCGGCGCCGCAGGGTCAGCGACCCCAGGACCAGCGCGGCCACGACGAACCCCGCGATCACCACGAGGTTGCGCGCGACCTCGGCGCCGGGCGCGGCGTCGGTCGAGACGGCGTGCATGGCGTCCACGGCGTACGACAGGGGCAGCACGGTCGAGAGCCAGTGCAGCACCGTGGGCAGCCCGTCGCGCGCCACGAGCAGCCCGCAGAGGAAGAACTGGGGCAGGACGACGGCCGGCATGAGCTGCACCGCCTGGAACTCGGTGCGCGCGAACCCGCTCGCGAGCAGCCCCAGCGCGGTGCCGAGGATCGCGTCGAAGACGGCGACGACCACGAGCATCCAGACGGGGCCCCGCACGTCGAGGCGGCACACCCAGACCGCGAACCCCACCGCCACGAGACCCTGCACGACCGCCACGGCCGCGAACGCCAGGGCGTACCCGAACATGAAGTCGCCCTTGCCCAGCGGGGTCGTGAGCAGCCGCTCCAGGGTGCCGCCGCTGCGCTCGCGGAGCGTGCCGATGCTCGTCACGAGGAACATGACGATGAAGGGGAACACGCCGAGCAGCGCGGGGCCGACCGCGTCGAACACCCGGGTGCCCTGGTAGATCCAGGCGAGCAGCCCCATGAGGACGCACGGCACGACCACCAGCAGCGCGATCGTGCGCGGGTCGGCCCGCAGCTGGCGCAGCACGCGGCCGGCAGTGAGCAGGGTCAGCCGGGCGTTCATCGCCGGGCCGCGTCGACGAGGTCGAGGAACGCCGAGTCGGCGTCGTGGGTATGCGTCTGCGCCAGCAGGCCGGCGGGGGTCGTGTCGGCGAGGAGACGACCGTCGTGCAGGAGGAGGAGCCGGTCGCAGCGGGTGGCCTCGTCCATGACGTGGCTGGAGATCAGCAGGCACCGGCCCTCGGCGGCGAGCCGGCCGAAGAGGTCCCAGAGGTCGCGGCGGAGCACCGGGTCGAGCCCCACGGTGGGCTCGTCGAGGACGAGCACCTCGGGGTCGCCGGCGAGTGCGCAGGCGAGAGACACGCGGTTCAGCTGGCCGCCGGAGAGGTTGCGCGCCAGCGTGTCCCGCTGGTCGGTGAGGTCGACGAGCCGCAGGGTGCGTTCCACCGCCGCGGCGGGGGCGCCGACCACCGCTGCGAAGTAGCGCACGTTCTCCAGCACCGTGAGGTCGTCGTAGACGCTGGCCTGCTGGGTCACGTAGCCGACCCGGCGGCGCAGGGCCGCCGACCCCGCGGGCTCACCGAGCACCGTGACCGTGCCCCCGTCGACCACCTGCACGCCCACGACGGCGCGCAAGAAGGTCGACTTCCCCGACCCGCTCGGGCCGAGGAGACCGACGACCTGGCCCACCGGGATGGTGACGGAGAGGTCGTCCAGCACGACGCGGCGGCCCCGCACCACCCGGAGGTGGTCGACGACGATGCCGGCCCGGGCCGCCTCGTTCACCATGCGATGAAATCTACTCCCGAACCCTCGTCGCCGGGGAAGATCCGGCCGGCTCGCGCGCCCCGGCTCGTAGAGTGCGGCCATGCCCACGTCCCTGTCCTTCGACGAGCACGGCGACGGGCTGGGGGAAGCGTGGAGCGTGTTGCGGGACAACGCCGCCCGCGCCGGGCTCGACGCCCCCGTGCCCACCTGCCCCGGCTGGGCGGTGCGCGACCTCGTGGCGCACCAGGGCATGGTCCACCGCTGGGCGGCCGCTTGCGTACGGGGTGAGCCGGACACCGACACGGACGCGCTCGGGCGCGACGGGCTGGCGTCCGACGACCCGCTCGGCTGGTTCGACGACGGCGCCCGTGACCTCCTGGCCGCGCTGGCCCTCACCCCGGACGACCCGCAGCAGCCGTTCTTCCTCCTCGACGCCGTGCCGGGCAAGGCGGCGTGGGCCCGTCGGCAGTGCCACGAGACGACCATCCACGCCGTCGACGCCATGGCCGCCGCCCTGGGCCGGGCGCCGAGCGCGGCCCAGACCTGGCTGCGGCCCGCGCTGGCGCACGACGGCGTCGACGAGCTCCTGTGCGGGTTCCTGCCGCGGCGCAAGGTCCGGCTGCGCGCCGACGGGTCCGACCGCCCCTACGCCGTCGTCGTGCGCAGCACCGACACCGGCGGGGTGTGGACGTTGCGGGTGTCCGACGGGCCGGTGGTCACCACGGCCGGCGCCACCGCGCATACCGACCCGGTAGTCGAGGTGACCGGGACAGCGGGCCAGCTCTACCTGGGGCTCTGGAACCGGGGCGACGAGCTGGTGATCAGCGACCCGGGGTTCCTCGGGACCTGGCGCCGGGCCGTCACGGTGCAGTGGTGACCGGGTCGACGAGGTAGTGCTGCAGGGTGGGACCCAGCCAGCGGGCCAGCTCGTCGGGGCTCGCGTCGACGACGGGCTCGAGCCGCAGCACGTAGCGCGTCGTGGCCAGACCCACGAGCTGCGCGGCGGCCAGCCCGCCGCGCAGGGTCGCGTCGCCCACCCCGGTATGCCGCGTCACCTGGCCGACGATGTCCTGTGCCACCACCCGGCGCATCACCGCCGCGACGTCGTCGTTGGTCTGGGCCGCCCGGAGCATCGCGACCAGCCGCTCCCCGTTGACCGGGTCGTCCCACACGCTGAGGAAGGTGCGCACCAGCCGGTCGCCCAGCGTGTCGGTCGGGCCCTCGAGGAGCCCCGCCACGACGTGGCCCGGGTTGACCCGGGTCAGCACCACCGCCTGGGCGAACAGGTCGGCCTTGCCCTCGAAGTAGTGGTGCACGAGGGCGGCGTCCACCCCGGCGCGGCGGGCCACCGCGCGCAGGGTGGTGCCGTCGTAGCCCCGCTCGGCGAACTCCGCCCGGGCCGCCTCCTCGATGAGGCCGCGGGTGTCCTCCCCCGACGGACGGCGCCCGCGGCGGGGAGTGGGCGGCGGCCGGCCCGTCATCGGCCCTCCACCGCGCCCACCGTCGCGAAGTTGAGGCGGGCGAACGCGAGCGCGGCCGCGAGGTCCACCTCGCGGGACTCCGCGTCGTGCCGCCTTGTGCTGACCTCCACCACGACCGACCCGTCGTAGCCGCGCTGGGCCAGGTGCTCCAGCAGCTCGGCGCAGGGCTGGGTGCCCCGGCCGGGCACGAGATGCTCGTCGCGCGGCGAACCGGCCCCGTCGGCGAGGTGCACGTGGGCCAGCCGGTCGCCGAGCGTGAGGGCCATGGCCATCGCGTCGGACCCCGCGGTCGCGGTGTGCGAGAGGTCGAGCGTGACGTGGTCGTAGGGCTGGTCGACCGGGTCCCAGTGCGGCAGGTAGGCCAGCATCTCGCGCTGGCCCGCCCGCCACGGGAACATGTTCTCGACCGCGAGCCGGATCCCGGACTCGTGCTCCCGCGTCGCGATCCCGTCGGCGAACCCCTCCGCGTAGTCGCGCTGCCACCGGAAGGGAGGGTGCAGCACCACCGTCGGCGCCCCCAGCTCCAGCGCCATCGCGATCGAGCGGTCCACCTTGTCCCAGGGCTCGGTGCCCCAGATCCGTTGCGTGAGAAGCAGAGTCGGGGCATGCACCGAGAGCACCGGCATACCGTGCAGCTCGCTGAGCGCCCGCACGGCGCCGGCCTCCTGCGTCACGGGGTCGGTCCACACCATGACCTCGACGCCGTCGTAGCCGAGACGGCTCGCCAGGTCGAAGGTCGCCGCGCAGGTGCCGGGGTACACCGAGGCCGTCGAGAGCCCGATGCGCGCGGTCGCGGCCTCGGTCATGGGGGCCATTCTCCGGTATGCCTCTGCGCCTAGGGTGTGCCGGTGGCCGAAGTCCCCCTCGACATCCCCCGGATCTGGGTCGAGTTCACCGACCCCGGGGACGACGGGCAGCGGTTCCGCTGCGACCTGACCTGGCTCACGTCGAGCTGGATGTGCATCTTCGGCAACGGCTGCCAAGGGATCTACGCCGACCGGCCCGACGACGGCTGCTGCACGCTGGGCGCCCACTTCACCGAGGACGCCGACTACGAGCGGGTGGCCGCCGTGGTCGAGACCCTCGGCCCCGACGAGTGGCAGTACCGCGACACCGCGCTGCGCCGTGGGCGGGTGCACAAGGACGGGTGGACCGAGCCCGAGGACGGCGCCACCAAGACGCGCGTCGTCGACGGGGCCTGCGTCTTCCTCAACCGACCGGGCTTCCCGGCGGGGGCGGGGTGCGCGCTGCACCAGCACGCCGTCGTACAGGGCCTGCCGCCCACCTCGCTCAAGCCCGAGGTGTGCTGGCAGCTGCCGGTGCGCCGGGCGTACCGCACCGTGGAGCGGCCCGACGAGACGAGCTACCTCGAGGTGACGATCTCGGAGTACGACCGTCGCGGCTGGGGTCCCGGGGGGCACGACCTCGACTGGTACTGCTCCGGCAACCCGGACGCCCACGTCGGCCGCGAGCCGGTCTACCGCTCGTGCCGCGACGAGCTGATCGAGCTGATGGGCGAGCCGGCCTACGGGCAGCTGGTGCTGCGCTGCGAGGCGCACCTGCGCGCGGTGACGGCGGCGCGGCGCATCGGCAACCGCAAGCTCCTGCCCCTGCTCGTGCACCCGGCGACGCTCGCGGCGCAGGACGTGCAGGCCGCCGAGCGCACCTCGGTCGCGAGGGCCGCGGCGAAGCCGAAGCCGAAGAAGCGCCCGCACGGGTGACCGACGGCATCGTCCCCAGCCCGAACATCTGGGACGACCCCGACCTCTACGAGACCGAGAACCTCGGCGTCGACCGGGCCGGGGTCATCGAGTCCGCGATGCGCGGGATCCGTGACTGGCAGGGCCTCGACGTGCTCGACCTCGGCTGTGGCACGGGCTTCCACCTGCCGCGTTTCGCCGCGACCGCGCGGTCGGTGGTGGGGGTCGAGCCGCACCCGCCGCTCGTGGCCCGGGCGCGGGCGCGGCTGGCGGCCGAGCCGCATACCGGCCGGGTAGGCGTGGTGCAGGCGACCGCGGCGGCGACCGGCCTGCCCGCGGGCGCGGTCGACGTCGCCCACGCCCGGTGGGCCTACTTCTTCGGGCCGGGGTGCGAGCCGGGGCTGCGCGAGCTGGACCGGGTGATGCGGCCCGGCGGGGTGGCGTTCGTCATCGACAACGACGTGGGCCGGTCGAGCTTCGGGGCGTGGTTCCGGCGGTCGCGGCCCGACTACGACGCGGAGGGGGTCGAGCGGTTCTGGGCGCGGCAGGGGTGGGAGCGGGTTCCGCTCGACATCGCCTGGACCTTCGACACGCGGGCCGACTTCGAGGCGGTGGTGCGGCTCGAGCTGGCCGACGTCGTCGCCGAGCCGGTGCTCGCCGAGGAGCCGCAGCGCACCGGTGTCGACTACGCCGTGGCGCTGAGGTGGCGCCGGTTCTGAGCCGGTCGCAGCACTGTCGGCGTGGCTCGGCATGATGCAGGGATGTCGACCATCGTCTTCCTGCACGCCCACCCCGACGACGAGAGCACCCAGACGTCCGGCTCCATGGCGCGGGCCAGTGCGGCCGGCGACCGCGTCGTCGTCGTCTACGCCACCAACGGCGACCACGGCGAGGCCCCTGACGACCTCGCGCCGGGCGAGACCGTGGCGCAGCGGCGACGGATCGAGGCCGCGGACTCCGCCCGGGCCACGGGGACGCAGCGGGTCGAGTGGCTGGGCTACGCCGACTCCGGCATGACCGGCTGGGAGCAGAACACCGCTCCCGACGCCCTCCACGGCTCCGACCTCGACGAGGCGGCCCGACGGCTGGTCGCGGTGCTCGACGAGGAGGACGCCGACGTGCTCGTGGGCTACGACTGGCACGGCAACTACGGCCACCCCGACCACGTCAAGGTTCACCACGTCGCCCACCGAGCGGCCGGGCTGGCCGCCCGGCGCCCGCGGCTCCTGGAGTCGACGATGAACCGCGACCGGCTGCGCCGCGGCCGCGACCTCATGGCCGAGGCGGGTGGGCAGCCCGACTTCGACCCCGACCGGCCCATGGACGACGGCAACCCGCTGGGTACGCCCGAGGCGGAGATCAGCTGGGAGGTCGACGTGAGCGGGTTCCTGCCGCAGCGCCGGGCTGCGGTGGAGGCCCACGTCAGCCAGAAGACCGACACCGCCTGGGTGCGCGAGATGGGCGAGGAGATGTTCGCCGAGGCGTTCGGGCTGGAGTTCTACATCGAGCCCGGCCGCGACGCCCCGATGGAGCGTGGCTGGCCCTTCGTCCCCCCGGCCTGACCCGGCGTTCCGACCGCGTTCCACGCGGTGTGCGCCGCTGTCGGTGTCGTCGCCTAGCGTCGTCGTCATGGCCCCCCGCACCGCATCCCGCTCGACCGGCTACCGCTGCGCCGAGTGCGGGTGGACGTCCCTCAAGTGGGTCGGCCGCTGCGGCGAGTGCCAGGCCTGGGGCACGGTCGGCGAGGTGGGGGCCGCGGCGGCCCGCACGGTCGCGGCCGCCTCGGTGGCCACGCCGGCCGTGCGCATCGGCCAGGTCGACATCCAGAGCTCGGCCAGCCGGAGCACCGGTGTCCCGGAGTTCGACCGGGTGCTCGGCGGCGGTCTCGTCCCCGGCGCGGTCGTCCTCGTCGCCGGCGAGCCGGGCATCGGCAAGTCGACCCTGCTGCTCGACGTCGCCGCCCGGGCCGCCCGCGGCGGCCAGGACGTGCTCTACGTCAGCGGCGAGGAGTCGGCGGCGCAGGTGCGGATGCGGGCCGAGCGCATCGAGGCGATGGCCTCCTCGCTCTACCTCGCCGCGGAGACCGACCTGGCCACGGTGCTGGGGCAGGTCGCGCGGCTGCAGCCCGACCTGCTCGTCGTCGACTCGGTGCAGACCATCGCCAGCGGCGAGGTCGACGGCTCCGCGGGCAACGTCAGCCAGGTGCGCGAGGTGGCCGCGAGCCTCATCCAGGCCGCCAAGCACCGGGGCATCGTCGGTCCTGCTCGTCGGGCACGTGACCAAGGACGGCTCGATCGCCGGGCCGCGAGTGCTCGAGCACCTCGTCGACGTCGTCGTGCAGTTCGAGGGCGACCGGCACTCCCGACTGCGGCTCGTCCGCGCCGTCAAGAACCGCTACGGCCCCACCGACGAGGTCGGCTGCTTCGACCTGTCCGACGTCGGCATCGTCGGGCTGGCCGACCCGAGCGGCCTCTTCCTCTCGCACCGCGACGACTCCGTGCCCGGCACCTGCGTGACCGTCACCCTCGAAGGGCGCCGGCCGCTGGTCGCCGAGGTGCAGGCGCTCGTCGCGCCCAGCCGCCTCCCGGCGCCCCGCCGGGCCACCCACGGTCTGGACGCGTCGCGCGTCGCCATGGTCCTCGCCGTGCTAGAACGCAGGGCCCGCGTCCCGCATCGGGGGCAGCGACGCCTACGTCTCCACGGTCGGCGGGGTCCGCATCGGCGAGCCCGCCGCCGACCTCGCCGTCGCCCTGGCCGTGGCCGGCTCGGTGGCCGACCGTCCGCTACCGCCGCAGGCCGTCGCCTTCGGCGAGGTCGGGCTCGCCGGAGAGCTCCGCCCGGTGTCGGGGATGCCCCGCCGGCTGGCCGAGGCCGCCCGGCTCGGGTTCCGCACCGCCTACGTCCCCCGCGGTGTGCTCGGGTCCGGCCCGGTGCCGCCGCGGATGAACGTCGTCGAGGTGCCCGACGTCGCCACGGCCGTCGTCGCCGCGCTCGAGGCGCCCCGCCGGTAGGGCCGCCGATAGACTCTCGGCGAGCCGGGGGACGGCTGACGCCGACGAGGGGGGACAGGGTCGTGGAACGCACCGGCGACGACCTGCTGCGCGCCACGCTCGCCGCCGTCGCTCCGGGCACCGAGCTGCGCGACGGGCTGGAGCGCATCCTGCGCGGGCGCACCGGCGCCCTCATCGTGCTCGGCAACGACCGGGTCGTGGAGTCGATCAGCAGCGGCGGCTTCCCGCATCGACATCGAGTTCGCGGCCACCCGGCTGCGCGAGCTGTCGAAGATGGACGGCGCGATCGTGCTCGACCGCGACGGGTCCCGCATCCTGCGCGCCAACACCCAGCTCGTGCCCGACTCGAGCATCGAGACGTCCGAGTCCGGCACCCGGCACCGCACCGCCGAGCGGGTCGCCATCCAGACCGGGTTCCCCGTGATCTCGGTGAGCCAGTCGATGCAGATCATCGCGCTCTACGTCGGCGGCCGACGCCACGTCGTCGAGGGCAGCGCCGCCATCCTGTCCAAGGCCAACCAGGCCCTGCAGACCCTCGAGCGCTACAAGTCACGCCTCGACGAGGTGACGGGCACCCTCTCGGCGCTGGAGATCGAGGACCTCGTCACCGTGCGCGACGTCGCGAGCGTGCTGCAGCGCCTCGAGATGGTGCGCCGGATCAGTGAGGAGATCTCCGACTACGTCGTCGAGCTCGGCGACGACGGCCGGCTGCTCGGCCTGCAGCTCGAGGAGCTCTCCGGCGGCCTGGGCAACGACCGCGAGCTCGTCATCCGCGACTACCTCGCGGCGACCAAGTCGACCAAGTCGGTCGAGGAGGCGCTGGCCGCGCTCATGGAGCTGTCGTCGACCGAGCTGCTCGACCTCAGCGCCGCCGCCCGGGCCGTGGGGTTCACCGTCGTCGGCGACGCCCTCGACAGCGCGGTCAGCCCGCGCGGCTACCGGCTGCTCACCAAGGTGCCGCGCCTGCCCGGGCGCCATCGTCGACCGGCTGGTCGACCACTTCGACTCGCTGCAGCGGCTGCTCGCCGCCAACCTCGAGGACCTCATGAGCGTCGATGGCGTCGGGGAGAGCCGGGCCCGCGCCGTCCGCGAGGGCCTCTCCCGCCTCGCCGAGTCGAGCATCCTCGAGCGCTACGTCTGACGTGACCGCGCTGCGCCCCTGAGCTCTCGGCCCTGCACGGCCGGGTCCTCGACTGGTATGCCGCGAACGCCCGGCCGCTGCCGTGGCGGCGGCCAGGCACGACCGCGTGGGGCGTGCTCATCTCGGAGGTGATGTCGCAGCAGACCCCGGTCGCGCGCGTCGAGCCGCTCCTGGCACGCCTGGCTCGAACGCTGGCCCACGCCGGCCGACCTCGCCGCGGACCCGCCCGGCGAAGCCGTCCGGGCGTGGGGCCGGCTCGGCTACCCCCGCCGTGCCCTGCGCCTGCACGAAGCCGCCCGGGCGATGGTGGAGCGGCACGACGGGCAGGTGCCGAGCACGGTCGAGGAGCTCCTGGCCCTGCCCGGCATCGGGGCCTACACCGCCGCCGCGGTGGCGTGCTTCGCCTACGAGGTGCCCACGGTCGTCGTCGACACCAACGTGCGCCGCGTGCTGGTGCGCACGCTCGAGGGCAAGGCCCACGCGGCACCCACGATGACCCGCGCCGAGGTCGCCCTGGCCGAGGCGTCGCTGCCCCGTTCTTCGGCGCGAGCCGTCGTCTGGAACGTCGCCGCCATGGAGCTGGGCGCGCTGGTGTGCACCGCCCGTACCCCGCGTTGCGTGGAGTGCCCGGTCGCCGACCTCTGCGCGTGGAACCGGGCGGGCCGACCCGCATACGACGGTCCGCCCCGCCGGGGGCAGTCGCTGGGACGGCACCGACCGGCAGGCCCGCGGCGCTTTGCTCGCCGTGCTCCGGGCTGCGGCCGAGCCCGTCCCCCTGGATGCGCTCGCCGAGGCGTGGCCGCCCGAGCAACAGCGGATGCGCTGCCTCGACTCCCTCGTCGCCGACGGCCTCGTCGAGCCCCTCGGCCCCGACCGCTACCGCCTCCCCGCCTGACGCTCCGACGCATACCGCCAGTTCCGCCCCCACCGGCCGCATCCCCCGCCCGACGCACACCCCGCCGGTCCCCCACTTTTCAGACATGTCTGAGAAGTGGGGGGCCGAATCCCCCGATCCGCCGCAACTTCTCAGACATGTCCGAGAAGTGGGGGACGGGACGGGGTGGCTGGGGCGACGGGGTATGCCTGCCGCAGGTCAGGCGGGGGTCAGGCGGGCGGGGCCAGGCCCAGGGCCGTCAGGGCGTGGGCCAGGACGTCGTCGGGGGTGCCGCGGCCCGAGACCTCGACGCCGGGCTCGTCCGGCTGCAGCGGCTCCAGGGTGGCGAGCTGGCTCGGCAGCAGGGAGGGCGGCATGTAGTGGCCCTCGCGGTGCTCAAGGCGGTCGGCGATGGCGACCTCCGGCAGTGTCACGTGGAGGAAGCGCACCGCCGGCCGGCCCTCGCGCAGCAGGTCGCGGTAGACCCGGCGCAGCGCCGAGCACGTGATGACCGCCGACCGGCCCGCCGCCTCCTGCTCCGACATCCAGTCGCCGATGAGCCGCAGCCACGGCCACCGGTCCTCGTCGGTGAGCGGCGTCCCGGCGTGCATCTTCGCGACGTTGGCCGCGGGGTGGAACGCGTCACCCTCTGCGAACAGCCAGTGCATCCGTGCGGCGAGACCCTCCGCCACCGTCGTCTTGCCGGACCCGGCCACGCCCATGACGACGACGAGGTCGGGTCCCCCGCTGACAGCGACCGCTTCGTTGGCGTCCACGGGGCAAGCCTAGTAAGTTCCCCCTCTTGTGCGTCGACGGGTGAGAACGGTCGCGGTCCTCGCGCGAGCCGGGTTCCGGCGCTACTCGACCTACCGTCTCGCCACCCTGGCGGGCATCCTCACCAACAGCGTCTTCGGCCTGATCCGCGCGTCGATCCTGCTCGCCGCCATCGCGTCCGCGGGCACGGCGGTCGCCGGCTACACCCCGGCCCAGGCCAGCTCGTACGTCTGGTGGGGCCAGGGCCTCATCGCCTGCGTCGGCCTGTTCGGCTGGGCCGAGGTGTCCGACCGGGTGCGCTCCGGCGACATCGCCGTCGACTTCTCCCGGCCGGTGGACCCCCAGCTGGCCTACCTCAGCGCCGACCTCGGCCGGGCCGCCCTCCAGCTGCTCACCCGCGGGCTGCCCACGGTGGCCATCGGGGCTCTGCTCTTCGGGGTCGCCACGCCGCAGAGCGCCGGCGTCGCCGCCCTCGGCGCCCTGAGCGTGCTGCTCGCGGTCGTCATCTCCTTCGGCTGTCGGTATGCCGTGAACCTCACCGCGTTCTGGTTCGTCGAGAACCGGGGTCCGCAGCTCGTCTACGTCGTCGTCAGCGGGCTCCTGGCCGGCCTCTACGTGCCCGTCGCCTGGTTCCCGCCGTGGCTGGCGTCGGTGGCCGCGGCCACGCCGTTCCCCTCGATGCTGCAGGCGCCGATCGACCTGCTCGGCGGCCGGGCCGACGGTCCCGAGGCCCTGCGCATCGTCGGCGTGCAGCTGGCCTGGGCGGCCGGGACCCTCGTCCTGGGCCAGGTCCTCACCCGGCAGGGCCGGCGCGTGCTGGAGGTGCAGGGTGGCTGACCTGCTGCGTGACGCGCACGCCTACCGCACGATCCTGGCCGCGCGGATGCGCGCCCAGACCGCTTACCCCGCCTCGTTCGCGGCCGATGTCCTCGGCACCGTCGGCATCGGGCTCGTCGACCTCACCGAGGTCTACGTGATCTTCCACAACGTCACCGTGCTCGGCGGGCTCACCTTCTCGCAGGCGCTCGTCGTGTTCGCCCTCGCCACCCTGGCGTTCTCGCTGGCCGACATGGTCGTGGGGCACCTCGACAACCTGCCGACGTTCATCCGGGCGGGCACCGTCGACGCGTTCTACCTGCGGCCCCTCTCCCTGCTCGGGCAGCTGGTCACGAGCGACCTGTCGCTGCGCCGGATGGGGCGCCTGGGGGTGGCCGTCGTCGTGCTCGCCGTCGCGGTCCGGGTCAACGCCATCCCCCTCACCCCGCGCACCGTGCTGCTGGTCCTCGCCACGATCCTCACCGGATCCGCCATCGTCAGCGCCCTGTTCGTGGCCGCGAGCGCGCTGCAGTTCTTCCTCGTCGAGGGCAGCGAGGTCACCAACGCGTTCGTCTACGGCGGCTCGTATGCGTCGCAGCAGTCGGCCCAGGTGTTCCCGCACCCGCTGCGCCTCCTCTTCACCCTCGTCGTGCCGGCCGCGTTCGTCGCCTACCTGCCGACCGTCGTCCTGCTGGACCTGCCGGGCGCGGCCCTGCTCCCGTCGTGGCTGGGGTGGCTGGCGCCGGTCGTCGCCGCGGCGGCGTGGGGCGTGGCCCTGCTGCTGTGGCGGTTCGGGACCCGGCACTACCAGGGGGCGGGCGGATGAGCGCGGGCCCGATCCTCGACCTGCACCGGCTGACCCGCGTCTTCGGCGGCGGCAGCAGCCGGGTGCCGGGGCGGCGCAACAGCCGGCCCGCGGTCCGCGCTGTCGACGAGATGACGTGGGCCATCCAGCCGGGCGAGGCGGTCGGCTACATCGGGGCCAACGGCGCCGGCAAGTCGACGACGATCAAGATGCTCACCGGCATCCTGCGTCCGACGTCGGGCACCGTGCGCACGTGCGGCGCCGACCCGATGCGGCACCGCCGCGACATCGCCCGCCGGGTCGGCGTCGTCTTCGGCCAGCGCTCCCAGCTGTGGTGGGACCTGCCGCTGCACGAGTCGTTCACCATCCTCGGCGCCATCCACTCCATCCCCGCGGCGCAGGTCCGCGCCCGGGCGGCGACGCTGGTCGACCAGCTCGAGATGGGCGAGACGCTGGGTACGCCCGTGCGGCAGCTCTCGCTCGGCCAGCGGATGCGCGCCGAGATCGCGGCGGCCCTGCTGCACTCCCCCGACCTGCTCGTCCTCGACGAACCGACCATCGGGCTCGACGTGCTGAGCAAGCAGCGGCTGCGGGAGTTCCTGCGCGCCGAGCGGGCCGAACGCGGCACCACTCTGCTGCTCACCACCCACGACATGGGCGACATCGAGCGGCTGTGTGAGCGCGTCCTCGTCGTCGACCACGGGCGGCTCGCCTTCGACGGCACGCTGACCGCGCTCGCCGGCACGGTCGGGGCCCGCCGGGTGCTCGTCGTCGACCTGGCCGCCCCGAGCCCGGCCTTGACCGGCATACCCCATACCTCGGTGCTCGCCACCGAGGCCGCCGGGATGCGTCAGCGGCTCGCCTTCGACGCCACCACGACCACCGCGGCGGAGGTGCTGGCCGCCGTCAGTGCCCGGGCCGCCGTGCGCGACCTCGCCATCGAGGAGCCGGACATCGAGGACGTCGTCCGGCGGATCTACACCGCCACCCGCTGACCGGCCGCCCGTGCGTACGGTGGGGCCATGAGTGACGACCTCCCCACCCTCGCGGTCACCGGCTCCACCGGCGCCGTGGGCGGTCTCGTCGCCCGGGCCCTCGCCGAAGCCGGTGTGCCGCAACGGCTGCTTGTGCGCGACCCCGCGCGGGCCCCCCGGCTGGACGGGGCCACGGTGTCCGTCGCGGAGTACGGCGACCTCGCGGCCGCTCGCGACGCCCTGGCGGGGGTCCGCACGCTGCTCATGGTCTCGGCGGCCGAGAGCGCCGACCGCCTCGGCGAGCACCGCCGCTTCGTCGACGCGGCGGCCGCGGCCCGGGTCGAGCACATCGTCTACACCTCGTTCGCCGGCGCGAGCGCGGACTCGGTCTTCACCCTCGGCCGCGACCACTGGCATACCGAGGAGCACATCCGCGGATCGGGGATGCGGTTCACCTTCCTGCGCGACAACTTCTACCTCGACTTCGTGCCCTTCTTCACCGGTGAGGACGGCGTGATCCGCGGACCGGCCGGCGACGGTCGCGCAGGCATGGTGGCCCGCGCCGACGTCGCCCGGGCCGCCGTCGCCGTCCTGCGCGACCCGGCGGCGCATGCCGACCGCACCTACGCCATCACCGGGGGCGAGGCGATCACCCTCGGCGAGGCGGCGGCCGTGCTGTCGGAGGTGAGGGGCACGCCGGTGACCTACCACGCGGAGACGGTTCCCGAGGCGTATGCGTCGCGCCGCCGCTGGCCCGCACCCGCCTGGCAGTACGACGCCTGGGTCTCGACCTACACGGCCATCGCCGCCGGCGAGGTCGCCGCGGTGAGCGACGACGTGAGGCTGCTGACCGGCCGGGCCCCCCTCACCCTGCGCGAGGTGCTCGAGGCGGCCTCGTGAGCGGGTTCACCGGCATCCCGGCCGACGCCGTGGCGTTCTACGCCGAGCTGGAGCAGCACAACTCCCGCAAGTGGTGGGCGCGCAACAAGGACCGCTACGAGGAGTCCGTCCGTGAGCCGATCCTCGCGCTCACCGACGCCCTGGCCGACGAGTTCGGGGAGGCGAAGGTCTTCCGGCCGCACCGCGACGTGCGGTTCAGCACCGACAAGTCGCCGCTCAAGACCGAGCAGGGCGCGGTCGTGCAGGGCATCGAGGGGATGGGGTACTACCTCCGGGTCAACGCGGACGGGCTGATGGCGGGCGGCGGCTCGATGCACCACGCCGCCGACCAGGTCACCCGGATGCGGGCCGCCGTGGACGACGAGGAGACGGGTGAGGCGCTGGCCGAGCTGGTCGACACGCTGCACCGCCAGCACTTCCAGACCGGCGGGGAGGTGCTCAAGACCCGGCCCCGAGGCATCGCCGCGGACCATCCGCGCCTCGAGCTGATGCGCCACAAGAGCCTCATCGCCTGGCGCGACCACGGGACGCCCGACTGGCTCGGCACCGCGGCGGTCGTGCGCCACGTGCGTGCCGACTGGTTGGCGATCCGGCCGCTGGAGCAGTGGTTCGCCGCCCACGTCGGGCCGTCCACCATCCCCGTCCGGGAACGCCGACCCGGCGGCTGACGGCTCACTCCTCGACGGGGTGCTCGTCCGTCGACCGCGAGTCGGTGAGGGTGAGGGCGCCCCAGCCCGCGACGACCCCCACGAGCGCGGCCAGCACGGCGTAGGTCACCCGCTCGCCGTGGAAGAACGACGCCACGAGGCTGTCGTCCCAGGTGCCCGCCGGCAGCACCGTGGTCACGAGGACGGCGATGAGGGTGCCGACCACGGCCGTGCCGACGCTGGTGCCCACCTCCTGGGCCGTGTCGTTCAGGGCCGCGCCCAGCGAGGTGCGGTTCTCGGGCATGGCGTCGATGAGCGCGACGGCGCAGATCGTCATGACGGTGCGCAGCCCCACGGTGAGGACGACCATGCTGACGGCGATGGGCAGGTAGCCGTGGTCGACGCCCCACGCCAGGCCGGCGAGCGAGCCGGTCATGAGGACGGCCCCCACGACGCAGGCAACGCGATGGCCGTAGCGGCGTACCAGCGCCTCGGAGAGGGGCGTCGCCAGGAGCATGGTGACGATAAACGGCAGGTTGGCGAGGCCGGCCCGCACCGGGCTCCAGCCGTAGGCGTACTGGAAGTGCAGGATCAGCCCGAACATCACGCCGGCCATGGCGATCGAGGTGCCCACCTGGGCGACGGTCGCCCCCCGCACGGTGCGGTTGGCGAAGACGCGCAGGTCGAGCATGGGGTGCGGGGTCCGCCGCTCGTGTCGTACGAAGGCGGCGACGGCCAGCACTGCGCCGAGGGCACAGCCGACGGTGACCACCGAGGTCCAGCCGAGCTCCACGCCGCTGGTGAGGGTGTAGCAGGCGAGCCCGATGCCGGCGATGCTGAGCGCGGCGCCACCCAGGTCGAGGCGCTCGGTCGTGAGGTCCTCCGGCCGGTCGGCGGGAACTCCGAGACGTACCCCGACCCAGGCGATCAGGGCGATCGGCGCGTTGACGACGAGCAGCCACTGCCATCCGACGTGGGCCAGGGCGGTGCCGCCGATCAACGGGCCGAGCACGAACCCGCTCATGCCGACGACGATCATCACGGTGATGGCCCGCATCCGCACGGCCTGGTCGTCGAAGAGCCGGAACACGATCGAGTTGGTGACGGGCGCCATCGCCGCCGCGGTGAGCCCGAGGGCGGCACGCACCGCGATGAGCTCGCCCGTCGACCCGACAGCGAGCACCGTCAGGCTCACCAGGCCGAACGCCGCGAGCCCGACGAGCAGGACGCGACGCCGCCCGAAGCGGTCGGCCGCCGAGCCGGCGGTGAGCAGCAGCCCGCCGAAGGCGAGCGAGTAGGCCCCGGTGACCCACTGCAGCGCCGTGGTGCCTCCGCCGAGGTCACGGCCGATCGTCGGCAGCGCGATGGTCAGCAGCGTGTTGTCGACCATCTCGACGAAGAACGCCAGGCAAAGGGCGAGCAGCGGCACCCAGGCGGCGCGCAGCGAGGCGTACGGATGGCTGGTGGGGTTGGTCGCGGTGGTGGTGGTTGCGCCCATGGGGCACCTCCTCGGGGGTCTGAGTGCCGTTTATCGAACACTGTTCGAGCGACTATAGAACACTGTTCGATAGATCCACAAGGTGTGGTGGGATGGGGTATGCCTGACGCCCGCCGCCGTCGGCCCGACACCCCGGGCCGCCCCGACCGCCGGGTCACGCCCGTCGCCGCGCGGGCCGCCCGGACTGCACGGACCGGGCGGCGGGCCTCACACTCCCTCGAGTCCGTGCTCACCCAGGCCGTCGCCCTGCTCGACGAGGCCGGCGAGGGGGCGCTGACCTTCCGCGCTCTCGCCGGCCGCCTCGGTGGCGGGGCGGCGAGCATCTACTGGTACGTCACCAACCGGGAGGAGCTGCTCGACCGGGCGACCGACCACGTGCTGGCCGGCGTCCTCGCCGACACCGAGCACCTCGGCGCCGCGCCCGACCCGATCGACGGCCTGCGGGCCATCGCGGTCACCCTCTTCGACGCCGTGGTCGACCGGCCCTGGCTCGGCGCGTACTTCATGCGCGACACCGGCCTCCAGCCCAACGGCCTCCTGCTCTACGAGCGCCTCGGGCAGCAGGTGCTGCGGCTCGACCTGACCACGCGCCAGCGCTTCCACGCCGTCTCGGCGGTGGTCGGCTACGTCATCGGCACCGCCGCCGACCTGGGTCGGGAGCCGCCGAGCGAGGTGCTCAGCGGCGAGGTGGCGCGGGACGCGTTCATCGCGCAGTACGCCGACGCGTGGCGCCGGCTCGACCCCGCCACCTTCCCCTTCGTGCACCACATCGTCGACGAGTTCGAGCACCACGACGACGCCGACCAGTTCCGGGCCGGGCTCGACCTGCTGCTCGCGGGCCTCCGCCTACAGGCCGGGCGCTGAGGAGCGTCAGAGGGTGAGCAGCATCCGGGTGTTGCCGAGGGTGTTGGGCTTGACCCGCTCGAGGTCGAGGAACTCGGCCACGCCCTCGTCGTAGGAGCGCAGCAGCTCGACGTAGACCTCCGGGTCGACCGCCTGCCCCTCGATCGGCACGAAGCCGTGGTGGGCGAAGAAGGCCGTCTCGAAGGTCAGGCAGAAGACCCGCGCCACGCCCAGCTTCTTCGCGTCGTGCAGGAGCGTCGTCAGCAGGGCCGATCCGAGGCCGTGCTTCGTGTAGGCCGGGTGGACGGCGACGGTGCGCACCTCCGCGACGTCCTCCCACATGACGTGCAACGCGCCGCAGCCGACGACCACGCCGTCGACCTCGACGACGCGGAACTCGTGCACCGCCTCGTAGTAGGTCACGGCGTCCTTGACGACGATGCGCCCCGACTGCGACATGGGCTCGACGAGGTCGCGGATGGCGCGTACGTCCGGGGTGCGGGCCCGCCGCACCGAGAAGTCCGTGGTCACGTCAGCGGCCGGTGAGCGCCTGGCGCAGCAGGTGGACGAGGGCGTCGAGCTGCACGGAGTCGCCGGAGCCGACCTCCTCGTCGCTGCCGTCGAGGGCCCGGGCGGCCAGGCCCTGCTTGGCTGTCGATGAGCTCGGCGATCCGGCCGTCGATGGTCTGCGCGGCGAGGATGCGCCACGCGGTGACCGGCTCGTCCTGGCCGATGCGGTGCACCCGGTCGATCGCCTGCTGCTGCTCGGCCGCCGTCCACGACAGCTCGGCGAGGACGACGTTGGAGGCGGCGTGCAGGTTGAGCCCGACGCCGGCGGCCATGAGCGAGCAGACCGCCACCGAGACGTCGGGATCCTTCTGGAACGCGTCGATCGCGTGCTGGCGCTGGGTGACGCTCTGGTCGCCGCGGATGGAGACGGTGCGCAGCTCGGCCTCACGCAGGATCCGCTCGGCGGTGTCCATGACGTCGATGTGCTTGGCGAAGAAGACGACCTTGCCCACCGAGCGCGCCAGCTGAGCGGTGTAGTCCGCCGCGAGCGCCGCCTTGGCCTGGCCGATCCGGCGCACCATGGTGAAGACGTTCTCGCCGCCACCGCCGGTGCTCTTCGACGACTCCAGCTCCTGCACGCATACCCGGCGCATGAGCTCTTCGTCGACCTCGACGGAGGCCGACGCGGCGACGGCCAGGAGCCCGTCCATCCCCTGCCGGCCGCTGCCCCGCTCGTTCTCGCGCATCTGGAGCAGCCGGCGGTAGCTGGCGAGCAGACGCTGCCCGAGCTCGCGCTCGGAGGCTCGGATCGAGCGGGCGGCCTCGTCGTCGAGCTCGACGGGGATGTCGGCGATCCGCTTGTCGGGCAGGTCCTTGGCGACGTCGACCTTGCGGCGGCGCACGATGCCCATCTCGATGACCGACGTGCGGGCCTGGGGGTAGAAGCCGCGGTCGGCGGGGGTGAGCCCGCTCTCCTCGAGGCGCCGCATCAGCTCGGGTCCGGGGCGGCCGTTCTTGACCCAGCCGAGGAACCGCCAGATCGCGTTGAAGTCCTCGACGTCGTTGATGAGCGGGGTGCCCGTCAGCGCGAGGAGGAGCGGGTCGCCGCCGGGGGTGTTCTCCCGGATCCGCTCACCGAGGGCCAGCACGTGCTGGGAGCGCTGGGAGGTGAGGTTCTTGATGAAGTGCGCCTCGTCGACGACCATCGAGCGGAAGCCGAAGCTCGACAGCCACGACAGGTGCCGGTCGAGCACGGTGTAGTTGACGACGAAGACGTCGGCGAAGGCGTCGACGTCGACCCCGTCACCGTGGATGACGGTGACCCGCCGGCGCGGGGTCCACCGCTGCACCTCGCGCGCCCAGTTGATCTTCACCACGTTGGGGACGACAGCGAGCATCGGGTAGGCGCCCGCCACCGAGGCGGCCAGCACCGACTGCGCGGTCTTGCCGAGCCCGGGCTCGTCGGCGAGCAGGAAGGTGCGGTGGCCCTGCCGGACCGCCTCCAGCATGCGGATCTGGTGGGGCATGAGGTCGTAGCCGACCGGCGAGTAGCGGTCGATCTTCGGCATCGGCGGCAGGGTCATGGAGGCCGCGCCGCCGCCGGCACCCTGCTCGAAGGCCCGGTAGAGCGGGTCCATGAGGTCCCAGCGGGCCAGCAGGCCCGGGGTGTAGTCCTCGTCGCGGGGACGGGTCAGGTCGGGCGCGAGGAAGGGGTTGGCTCGGACCCGGGCCGGCACCGAGCGCGGCATGACCTGCTTGGCGGCCAGCTCGGCCGACACCGCCGGGCCGCGGCTGGGTGTGGTCGCGGCGATGACGAGGTCCTCGGGAGCGAGCTCCGCCCCCGACTCGAGCAGCCAGTCGAGACGCATCCGCTGGGCCGCCGGACCGGGCACGGCGCTGTCGTCGAGCAGCCGCAGCAGGGTCGTATCGTGCGCGGCCGCCTTGGCCAGGATGGTGGCGACGCCGTCGAGGCGCTTGAGCAGCTCCGACCGTGCCCCCGGCGAGATGCTCGCGTCTGCCTTGATCCGGGCCCGCTCCTCGCGCACGAGCAGGGCGATGACCTGGAACTTCGTCCGCTTGGCCGGGCCGACTTTGCCCTCGAGGGACTTGGCCTCGACCTCGCGGACCCGCCGGGCCAGGATGGGGATGATCGGGGCCGGGTCGTCGGCCCGGTTGCCTCGAGACTGGCCCTGCTGGTTCTGCTGGCCCTGCTGGGTGCCGCCCTGCGCGGAGGCGCGGGCCGGCGCGCTGGGCGCGGACGAGCGACGGGACGACCGACGTCGGTCGGTGGTGGGCATGGTCCTCCTCGGTGTCCACCTGGCGTACAGCGTTCGCGGCGGTCCGCACCGGAGCACCGGGCCCTGTGTCGTTCAGCCCTGGTCCGTTCGGCGTGGTGCCGGAGGTGGTGGCGCGTCCGCTGCTGGTGCGTGCGGTCGGTGTGACCAGGCCGCGGGCGGAGCGCTCAGCCCCCAGCCTACGACCCCGAGCCCCTGTTCACCCACTCGGGCCGCCGACGAGGCGGCATACGGACGGCAGGTGAGACGGCATACGGACGGCCCCGGGACCGTGGTGGTCCCGGGGCCGCCCGGTATGCGCGTGCTCGGGTCAGGCCGAGGCTGCGCCCGTGGAGTCCTGCGGACCGGACGAACCGGCCCCCGGAGCACCGACCGTGTCGATGCCGTCGATGCCCTCCATGCCGTCCATGCCCTCGATGCCGTCCATGGGCGGGGTGTCGGGGATGTCAGGCAGGGTCTCCTCGCGCTTGGAGCCCGCGAAGGTGAACGCCGCGTCCTTCCAGACCTCACCGTCGAAGCCGGTGGCGTCGACGAGCACGAACTCGCCCGCCTTGAGCTCGCCGTAGAGGATCTTCTCGGACAGCACGTCCTCGATCTCGCGTTGGATCGTGCGGCGCAGCGGCCGGGCGCCCAGCAGCGGGTCGTAGCCCTTCTTGGCGAGCAGGTTCTTGGCCGCGGTCGTGAGCTCCATGCCCATGTCCTTGTCCTTGAGCCGCACGTCGAGCTTGGCGATCTCCAGGTCGACGATCGCGACGATCTCCGACTGCGTCAGCTGCGGGAAGACGATGGTGTCGTCCACGCGGTTGAGGAACTCGGGGCGGAAGTGCTGCTTGAGCTCGTCCACCACCTTGTTCTTCATCCGGTCGTACTCGCTGCGCGTGTCGGGACCGGCCGAGAAGCCGAGGCTGCCCTTGCTGATGTCCCGGGTGCCGAGGTTGGTCGTCATGATGATGACGGTGTTCTTGAAGTCGACCATCCGACCCTGCGAGTCGGTGAGCCGGCCGTCCTCGAGCACCTGCAACAGGGTGTTGAAGATGTCGGGGTGGGCCTTCTCGACCTCGTCGAAGAGCACGACCGAGAACGGCTTGCGCCGCACCTTCTCGGTCAGCTGGCCGCCCTCCTCGTAGCCGATGTAGCCGGGAGGCGAGCCGAACAGCCGCGAGACGGTGTGCTTCTCGGAGTACTCCGACATGTCGAGCTGGATGAGGCTGTCCTCGTCGCCGAAGAGGAACTCCGCGAGCGTCTTGGCCAGCTCGGTCTTACCGACCCCGGTGGGGCCGGCGAAGATGAACGAGCCGCCGGGGCGACGGGGATCCTTCAGGCCGGCGCGGGTACGCCGGATGGCCTGGGACAGCGCCTTGATGGCGTCGTCCATGCCGACGATGCGCTTGTGGAGCTCGGCCTCCATGTTGAGCAGGCGGCTCGACTCCTCCTCGGTCAGCTTGAAGACGGGGATGCCGGTGCTCGCCGCGAGGACCTCGGCGATCAGCTCCTCGTCGACCTCGGCGACGACGTCCATGTCGCCGGACTTCCACTGCGCCTCGCGCTCGGCGCGCTGCTGGGAGAGCTGCTTCTCGTCGTCACGGAGCCGGGCCGCCTTCTCGAAGTCCTGGCCGTCGATGGCGGCCTCCTTCTGGCGACGGACGTGCGCGATCTTCTCGTCGTACTCGCGCAGGTCCGGCGGCGCCGTCATCCGGCGGATGCGCAGTCGCGCCCCCGCCTCGTCGATGAGGTCGATGGCCTTGTCGGGCAGGAAGCGGTCGTTGATGTAGCGGTCGGCCAGGTTGGCCGCGCTCACCAGCGCCGCGTCCGTGATCGAGACGCGGTGGTGCGCCTCGTAGCGGTCGCGCAGGCCCTTGAGGATCTCGATGGTGTGCGCCAGCGTCGGCTCGGCCACCTGGATCGGCTGGAACCGGCGCTCGAGCGCGGAGTCCTTCTCGATGTGTTTGCGGTACTCGTCGAGGGTGGTCGCCCCGATGGTCTGCAGCTCACCACGGGCCAGCATCGGCTTGAGGATGCTCGCCGCGTCGATCGCGCCTTCGGCCGCACCGGCGCCGACGAGGGTGTGGATCTCGTCGATGAAGATGATGATGTCGCCGCGGGTGCGGATCTCCTTGAGGACCTTCTTCAGCCGCTCCTCGAAGTCACCGCGGTAGCGGCTGCCGGCCACGAGCGCGCCGAGGTCGAGGGTGTAGAGCTGCTTGTCCTTGAGGGTCTCGGGCACCTGGCCGCGGACGATGTCCTGGGCCAGCCCCTCGACGACCGCCGTCTTGCCGACGCCGGGCTCCCCGATGAGGACCGGGTTGTTCTTGGTGCGGCGCGACAGGACCTGCATGACGCGCTCGATCTCTTTCTCACGCCCGATGACCGGGTCGAGCTTGCCCTCGCGGGCCGCCTGCGTGAGGTTGCGGCCGAACTGGTCGAGCACGAGGGATCCCGCGGGGGTGCCCTCCGCCTGGCCCTGGCCCTGGCCGACGCCCGCGCCGGCCTTCTCGCCCTGGCCGCCCTGGTAGCCGGCGAGCAGCTGGATGACCTGCTGGCGGACCTTGTTGAGGTCGGCGCCGAGCTTGACGAGGACCTGGGCGGCGACGCCCTCGCCCTCGCGGATGAGACCGAGCAGGATGTGCTCGGTGCCGATGTAGGTGTGGCCGAGCTGGAGGCCCTCGCGCAGCGAGTACTCGAGGACCTTCTTCGCGCGCGGCGTGAAGGGGATGTGGCCGGTGGGGGCCTGCTGCCCCTGGCCGATGATCTCCTGGACCTGCTCCCGAACGGCGACGAGCGAGATGTCGAGGTTCTCGAGCGCCTTGGCGGCGAGACCTTCGCCTTCGTGGATGAGCCCCAGCAGGATGTGCTCGGTGCCGATGTAGTTGTGGTTGAGCATGCGCGCCTCTTCTTGCGCAAGCACCACGACTCGTCGAGCCCGATCGGTGAATCGTTCGAACATCGCCAAAGCTCCCTACCTGTGTCGAGACATCTCGATGGTATGCGAGGTGTCTGTGCGCGCCGCTCGGACTCCGTTTCCTGGAGCCTTCCGGTCTGCGAAGGGTCCAACTCCCGGAGCGCCCACGCTGTTCCTGCGTTGAGTCGGGTGGGCGCAGGTTTCGCCAGGGGCGAACAGAGACATGGCGCCGGGGGCGAACAGAGCGCTGGCGCCGCAGGCGAACAGGGACGTGGCGCCAGGGGCGAACGAGGTCACGTCCGGTCCTGGGGGGTCCACGCCTCGCGACGCCGGAAGAGCGGGAACGCGTTGAATGTGCCGCCGGGGTCGGCGGTGGTCGTCCACCGGTCGAGCACCCATCCGGCCTGCTCCACGGCATCCAGGCTGTCCATCCACGAGGTCAGCTGCCCGACGCCGGTGCCCCAGGCGCCCAGCTTGAACCGGGCCACGAACGTGGGCCGTCCCTGCTGGTACGCCTGCTGCGCCTGTGCATACAGCGCCTTGAGGTCGGACTCCGTGCTCATCGTGCGAGCCTAGGCGCAGGGGGCGACACCGCCGGTTCGGGAGCCTCGAGGTCGTGAACCCGACCAGGATCTTCCCGACCCGGAAGCGTCCGCCTGTCCACACCCCCTCGTCGCCGCGTCCCGTCGTCCACAGGCGGTCGTGAGGCCCTCGACGAGCGTGGCGCCGGCTCCGACGCTGGGCGTCATGACCCTTCGTGAGCGCCGGGCACGGGCCCGCGACGCCGCCGAGCCCTTCGACGGCGTGCTGTCGAGGGTGATGCTGTCCGAGCTGGGGTTCGACGCACACGCGGTGGCCCGCGAGGCGAGAGCGCAGCGGTGGCGGATGCAGGGCCGACGGAGCGTGGCGGTCCACACCGGGTCACTGAGCCCGTGCGCGCTCCGGGCCCGGGCCGTCTGGGAGACCGGCTGCGGGGCAGCGCTCGACGGCGCCAGTGCCCTCCAGGCAGCCGGCATGACCGGCTTCGACCAGCCCTACGTCGACGTCTCGGTCAGTCATGACTGCCGCCCTGCACTGAGCGACGGGGTCCGCCTCCATCGCGTGGTCCGCGCGCCTGACGAGGTCGTGGGCACCGGTCTCGCTCGGATCAGGCCCGAGATCGCTGCCGTGCGGGCCGCTCGATGGGCGACCTCCGACCGTCAGGCGGCTCTGCTGCTGGCCCTTCCGGTGCAGCAACGCCTCGTGACGGGAGGGCGTCTGGTCGCCGCCGCCGCAGCAGTAGGGGGGCGCCGACGCCGGGCTCTGATCCCCCTGCTCGCTGCCGACATCGCCGACGGCGCCCACTCGCTGGGCGAGCTGGACTTCGGCCGGCTGTGTCGCCGCCACGGTCTGCCGCCGCCGGACCGTCAGGTGGTGCGGCAGTCACGCACCGGACGGATCTACCTCGACGCGCGATGGGCCGGGATCGGCCTGACCGTCGAGATCGACGGTGCCGGCCATCGCCGAGGCCTGGCCGTGATGGACGACTCGTTCCGCCAGAACAGTGTCAGCCTCGCCGGCGACCTCGTGCTGCGCTTCGACCTGCTGGCCCTGCGCCTGCGGCCGGCGGACGTGATGGCGCAGGTCACCGCCGCCTTCGTTCTGCGGCGACCCGATGCATGGGGAGCCGTGGGGGCGGGATGACGACGCGGCGACTCCCGACCCGTGGTCGGTCAGCGGCGGCGCTGACAGCGGCCGCACCAGAAGAGGTTCCGGCCGGCCACGACCTTGGTGCGCACCCGCGAGCCGCAGACGCGGCAGGGCTGGCCCTGGCGGCGGTAGACGTAGTAGCGACGCCGCATGCCGGCGTACCGCTGACCCACCACCGCGGTCTCGTCCATCGCGGTCTCGTCCTCGTCCTCACCGGCAGCGTCGTCGGCGTCCTCGGCGTCGGCCAGCGCCGCGGCCTCCTGGGCCACCTCCACCTCGGCGAGCGCCTCGAGATCGGCCACCGCCACGACGCCTGCGGGTCCCGGGGCCGACCGGCGGGCGGAGTCGGTCCACGTGGAGCTCAGGGCGGGTACGCGTCCGGCCGCCATGAGCGCCTCGGCCCGTTCGACCTGGTCGGGCATGGTGATGATCTGGTTGAACGCGACCCCGAGCGGCAGCAGCCGGCTGAGGTCGGCCCAGATCGCGTCCCATGTGGCGCGGCGGATCTCCTTGCCCGGGCGGAACGGGTCGACCCGGTGCCGGTAGAGGACCTCGCAGCGGTAGACGTTGCCGACCCCGGCGAGGATCGACTGGTCCATGAGCAGCTCGGCGATACTGCGGCCGGACTTCGCGATGCGGGCGAAGGCGGCGTCGGGGTCCTGGTCGGCGCGGAGCGGGTCGGGCCCGAGCCGGGCCACGATGGCGTCGACCTCGGGAGGCGTCACGACCTGGCAGACGATCGCCCCACGCAGGTCGGCGAGGTAGCGGTGGTTGACCAGGCGCAGCCGCACCGCGCCCCGCGGGAGCGGCACCAGGGGGTACCCCTCGTCGTCCTGCTTCAGCCGGTCGACGGAGAACTTGCCGATGAGCCCGAGGTGGACGTTGAGCCAGACGTCGCCCTCGAACTCCATGAACAGGTGCTTGCCCCAGGCGGACGCGGCGACGACCTCGCGGCCGTCGAGCCGTGCGGCGCCGTCGTCGAAGCGGCCCTGGGGCGACGAGGCAGAGGGTGCGGTGCCCCGGAAGGCAGCGTCGAGCGCCTGCGCCAACCGGTGCAGCGTGTGGCCTTCGGGCACTCAGCTGGCCTTCTTCTTGGCGGCCGTCTTCTTCGCGGTGCTCTTGGCCGCCGCCTTCTTGGCCGGTGCGGCCTTCGTCGTGGCCGCGGTCTTCGCGGCCGGCGCGGCCTTGCGCTCGGTCACCGGCTCGCCGCGCGAGGCCTTGGCGCGGTCGACGGAGCGCTGCAGCGCCTCGAGCAGGTCGACGACCTCACCCGAGCCGTCCTTGGCCGCCGGCTGCTCCTTGACCTCGCCGCCCTCGAGCTTGGTCTGCACCATCGCCTCGACCGCCTGGGCGTAGTCGTCCTCGAACTCGCTCGGGTCGTAGTCGCCGGAGAGGGAGTCGATGAGCATCGTCGCCATCGACAGCTCGCGCTCGGTCGCGCTGCCCACGTCGCCGAGGTTGGCGAACTCCGCGGACCGGATCTCGTCGGGCCAGAGCATCGTCTGGAGCACGATGATCCCGTCGCGCACCCGGAGCACGGCCATGTTCTTGCGGTTGCGGATCGCCACGGTCACGACCGCCATCCGCTCGGCTGCCTCGAGCGAGTCGCGCAGCAGCGCATACGCCTTGGCTGCGCCCTTCTCGGGCTCGAGGTAGTAGGGCTTGTCGAGGAGCATGGGGTCGATCTGGTCGGAGGGGACGAACTTCTCGACCGCGATCTCCTTGCTCGACTGGTTGGGAAGGTGCTTCAGGTCGTCGTCGGTGATGACGACCATCTGGCCGTCCTCGGTCTCGTAGCCCTTGGCGATGTCGTCGTAGGAGACCTCCTCGCCGTCGATCGAGCAGACCCGCTTGTAGTGGATCCGGCCGCCGTCCTCCCGGTGCACCTGGCGGAAGGAGATGTCGTGGTCCTCCGTGGCCGAGTAGAGCTTGACCGGCACGTTGACCAGGCCGAAGGAGACGGCGCCCTTCCACATCGCACGAGGCATGGGCTCACTCTCTCAGACGGCGCCGACAGATGCCGGGTTGTCGTTCCCCGAGACCTCCGCCAGCCGGCCGCTGAGGTACGCGCGCTCCCCCACGTTGGCGGTCAGCTCCAGCGCCCGCCGGTACGCCTGCGCCGACTCCTCGTCGCGGCCCAGCCGGCGCAGCAGGTCGGCTCGCACGGCGTGGAACGGGTGGTATGCCTCCAGCCCTGCGATCGCGTCGGCGGCCTCCAGACCCGCGTCCGGCCCATGCACCTCGGCCACCGCCACCGCCCGGTTGAGGGCCACGACGGGGGTAGGGGTGAGGGTGCGGAGCTGGTCGTAGAGGGCGAGGACCTGGCTCCAGTCGGTATCGGCCGCCCGCTCGGCGTCGGTGTGCACGGCGCCGACCGCCGCCTGCAGCTGGTAGGGCCCCGGTCGTCCCCGGCGCAGGCAGGCGCGCACCAGCGCGTGGCCCTCGGCCACGAGCGCGCGGTCCCACAGCGACCGGTCCTGCTCCGGCAGGGTGACGAGCACCCCGCCGGCGAACCGGGCGGGCCGCCGCGCCTCCGACAGGAGCAGAAGGCCCAGCAGGCCGAGCACCTCGGGCTCGTCGGGCATCAGCGCCGCCAGCATCCGGGCCAGCCGTACCGCCTCGGCGCTGAGGTCGTGACGAGCACCCGCGGTGGCGCCCGCCGACAGGTAGCCCTCGTTGTAGATGAGGTAGAGCGTCGCGAGGACCCCCGCCAGCCGCCCGGGCAGCTCGTGGTCGGCGGGCACACGGTAGGGGATGCGGGCGGCCTTGATCTTGGCCTTGCTCCGGGTGAGCCGTTTGGCCATGGCCGCCTCCTCGACGAGGAAGGCGCGGGCGATCTCCTCGGTCGTGAGCCCGCCGAGCAGCCGCAGGGTGAGCGCCACCTGGGCGTCCCGGGCGAGGGCGCGGTGGCAGCAGGTGAAGATCAGCCGCAGCCGCTCGTCGGCCACGCCGCTGACGCCTTCCACGCCGCTCATCCCGCCCATCCCGCCTGTCGCTGTCGGGCCGTCGAAGGCCGGGTCGAGCAGGGCGGCCTGAGCGTGCCGGGCGTCGCGGGTCGACTCACGTCGCAGCCGGTCGATGGCACGGTTGCGGGCGGTCGTGGCCAGCCAGGCCCCCGGGTTCGGGGGCAGCCCGGCGGTGGGCCACCGCCGGGCTGCCTCGACGTAGGCCTCCTGGGCGGCGTCCTCGGCGAGGTCGATGTCGCCGAACCGGCGTACCAGGCCCGCGACGACCCGCCCGTGCTCCTCACGGAAGACCTGCTCGAAGGACGCGTCGAAGGACGGGCCGGGTGGAGGTGGTCCGGAGGCCTCAGACATCGTCCTGGAAGGGCCGCACCTCGACCGGTCCTCCGCAGGCGGCCGAGCCCCGGCGGGCGAGGTCCACCGCGGCGTCGAGATCGGCGACGTCGACGATCCAGAACCCGCCGAGATGCTCCTTGGCCTCGGCGAACGGGCCGTCCGTCAGGACCTCCTCGCCGCTGCGCCCGTCGACGACGGTCGCGGTGCTGTCGGGGTGCAGTCCGCCGGCGAACACCCAGGCGCCGGAGGCCTTGACCTCCTCGTTGAACGCGCCGACGTCGGCGTACATCCGTTGCACCTCCTCGTCGCCCGGCGTCGGGTCTCCGTCGCGACTCCACACGGACAACAGGTACTGGGCCATCTCGGTCTCCTTCGTTGGTGGTGCGGGTCGGTGGTGATGCGGGTCGGTGGTGGTTCGGGTCGTCGGTGGTGGGGGGGTCAGCGCACGACGTCGCGGCCGTCCTCGACGGTGGCCGTGGCGACCTCGAGGCCGCCCGCCGGGCGCAGGACCATGTACTGGCAGCCGGTCGCCGTCTGCTCGGTGGTGACCAGCTCGAAGCCGGTGGGGACACGGCCGGTCTCGAACAGCCGCTTGCCGGAGCCGACGACGACCGGGGCCACGATGACCCGGTACTCGTCGACGAGGCCGGCGTCGTGCAGGGTCTGGACGAGCCCGTGGCTGCCGTGCACCTGCAGCTCACGCCCGGGCTGTGCCTTCAGCTCCCGGATCCGGGCCACCACGGCGTCATTGTCGCCGCTCACCACGGATGTGCCGGCCCACGTGGGGTCGGTGAGGGTCGTCGAGACGACGTACTTCGGCGCGCTGTTCAGGGTGTGCGCGACGGTGCTGTCCGGGTCGGTGACCTGCGGCCAGTAGGCCGCGAACAGCTCGTAGGTGGTGCGGCCGAGGAGCAGCGCATCGGTCTGGGCGAACCAGCCGTCGACGATCCGGCCGAAGCCCTCGTCGGCGAGCGGCATGAGCCACCCCCCGCGCTCGAAGCCGCCGGAGCGGTCCTCCTCGGGCCCGCCCGGACCCTGCATGACGCCGTCGAGGGTGACGAAGGTGTTGACGGTGAGCTTCATCGGATCTCCTGTGGGGTGGGCGCTGGTCCGGCCGGGTGGTGCGTCGCCCGGCCGGTCTCACTCTCTCCACGAACGGGTCGCGCCCATCAGGACAGGGGGTCTGCCGAGAACTTCGACCGATCTCGTCCGCCTCACCGGAACCGGGCGGCGAACTCACCGGGCGTCAGTCCCGTGGCCGCCCGGAAGTCACGGGTGAAGTGGGGCTGGTCGGCGTAGCCGAGGTCGGCGGCGATCCCCGCCAGCGACGGCCCCTCGTCCCGGAGCCGGTCGGCCGCCTCCTGCAGCCGGCGGCGGCGGATGAGCCACTTGGGGCTGAGCCCGATCCGCCGCGACAGCAGCCGCTGGAGGGCCCGTTCCGCGATGTCGAAGCGGGCGCACAGGTCCTCGACCCGCAGCAGGTCGGGAGTCTGCTCCACGTGGCCGACCACCGCGTTGACGAGCAGGCCCTCGTCGTCGACCGGGAGCAGCGACCGCAGGGCAGCCTCGACCACTCCTCGGGCGGTGGCCTGGGCCGGGGCCGCCTCCGGGTCGCCGCCCATCACGGCGCGCACCTGGTCGGTGAGCCTCGCCCCCGGGAGGCCGGGGACCTCGGTGAGCTCCACCCACCGGTCGGTGAGGCGACGCACCGGCGCCTGCGTCACGGCATACCCGGCGGCGGGCTGCAACATGAGGCCGAGCGCCCAGCCGCGCCCCTCGAGCACGGTCTCGGAGATCCCCGACATCACCCCATAGAACCGGGCGTACGTGTCCGAGATGACGACGAGACAGACGGGGTACTGCAGCACCCGCTGCGGCGCCTGCTGGCCGGACGGCACGTCCCACACCGGGATCCAGAACCGACGCGCCACGTCGGCGAGGTCCGGCGACACGGGGTGGCGCGCGATGGTGAAGGAGCGGTCCGCCGGGTCCACGAGGTGCGCCCGCTCGACGTCGTCGCGGCCTCGCGCCAGGCGGGACGCGTCGACGGGCATGTGTCGGAAAGTATCAAGACCCGCCCCTGCAGCCGGTCCTAGCGTCGAACCCACCGAAGACCGAACCAGCACGTCACGCAAACAGGAGACACCTGATGGACCACACGACCGAGACCATCCCGCTCCAGGCCTACACCGAGCTGGCCGGGCCCTTCGCCGCCGTCGTCGAGCGGCTCGACCCCTCCGACTGGGACCGTCCGTCCCCCTGCGCGGGCTGGTCGGCCCGCGACGTGCTCGCGCACGTCGTCGACACCCAGCGGCAGTTCCTGGAGGCCCGCGGCCTCGACGTCGGCGACCGGCCCGACCTGGGCGACCCGGCACCGGCCTGGCAGCGCCACGCGAGCCGGGTGCAGGACCTCTTGGGCGACCCCGCCGTCGCGGGCCTCGAGTACGACGGCGTCTTCGGTCGCACGACGGTCGGCGCCTCGATGGTGCGGTTCTACGGGTTCGACCTCGTCGTCCACCGCTGGGACATCGCCCGGGCGGCCGGTCTGGACGAGCGGCTGAGCGACGCAGAGCTCGAGATGGTCGACACCGCGGCGAACGGGTTCGGCGAGCACCTCTACGACGAGGGGGTGTGCCGCCCGGCCGTCGACGTGGGCGACGACGCCGACCGGCAGACGCGCGTGCTGGCCCGCCTCGGCCGCGCCGCCTGAGGTCGACCCTGCCCGACCTCGCTCGACCTGCCCGCGCCCGCCTGGGTGCGCCAGGATGGCCGTATGCGTCCGATGCTCGCGACCCCGGGTCGGGCCATCCCGCCCGGGGAGCAGTGGGTGCACGAGGTCAAGTGGGACGGGATGCGGGTGCTGGCCGACGTCGTCGACGGCCGGCTCACCCTGACCAGCCGCACCGAGCGCGACGTCACCGTCGCCTTCCCTGAGCTGGCCGGGCTCGCCGACGAGTACGAGGACATGCTGCTCGACGGTGAGGTGGTGGCGCTGCACGACGGGGTGCCGTCGTTCGCGGCGCTCGCCGAGCGGTTCCATGTCACGAGTGCGCGGCGGGCCTCGGCATTGGCGACGCACAACCCCGCGACCCTCATGGCGTTCGACCTGCTGCGCCTCTACGGCGTCGACCTGACCGCCCGGTCCTTCGCCGACCGCCGCGCCACGCTGGAACGCCTCGAGCTGGCCGGCCGGCACTGGCAGGTGCCGCCGACCTTCGCCGACGGACGCTCGCTGCACGACGCGACCCGTGCCCAGGGCCTCGAGGGGATCGTCAGCAAACGGGTGTCCTCCCGCTACCACCCCGGCCTGCGCAGCGAGGAGTGGCTGAAGTTCCCCCACCGCACGTCGATCTCGCTGGTCATCGGCGGCTGGCGCCCCGAGACCGACACGACCGACCGGATGGGCGCCGTGCTCGTGGGGGCACCCGAGCCGGGCGGGCTGCGCTACCTGGGGCGCGTGGGCAGCGGGATCGCCGGGAAGGCGGGCGCCGCCCTCCGGACCAACCTCGAGCCCCTGGCCGTCGCGACCTCCCCGTTCGTCGACGAGGTGCCCCGCGTCGACGCCGTCGGGGCCACCTGGGTGCGCCCCGCCCTCGTCTGCGAGGTGCAGGCGCTGGGGCTGACCCGCCAGGGGCGGCTGCGGCAACCGGCCTACCGGGGCCTGCGGCCCGACCTCAGCCCCGCGGACGTCGACGTCACGGACGTGCCCCGTGCCTGAGCGGGCGGCCGGCGCGGGGCGCGGCGAGAAGGTCAGCGTGGAAGTCGCGGGGCGCCGCCTCGCCGTGAGCAACCTCGACAAGGTCATGTACCCCGCCACGGAGACGACCAAGGGCGAGGTGCTCAGCTACTACGCCCAGGTCGCCCCCGTCATCCTCCCGCTCCTCGGCCGGCGCGCGGTGACCCGCATCCGGTGGCCCCACGGCGTCGAGGGCCCCATGTTCTTCGAGAAGAACCTCCCCTCGGGCGCGCCGGACTGGCTGCCGCGGGTCACCGTCTCGTCGCACGGCCGCGACGCCGACGAGCACCCCGAGCGCGACCGGCTCACCTACCCGCTCGTGCTCGACCTCGCCGACCTGACGTACCTCGTCAACCTCGCGTCCCTCGAGTTGCACGTGCACCAGTGGCAGGTCGACGACGACGGCCACCCGCTCGACCCCGACCGCCTCGTCATCGACCTCGACCCCGGCTCGGGCGCGGGGCTCCAGCAGTGCTCCCAGGTGGCCCTGTGGGTGCGGCCGCGGCTGGCCGAGATGGGTCTCGACGTCACCGTGCCGGTGACCAGCGGGAGTAAGGGGATGCAGCTGTATGCCGCCCTCCCCGGCCGCCATTCGGCCGACGACATCCGCGCGCTCGCGCAACAGCTGGCCCAGGAGATGACCAAGGAGCACCCGGATCTCGTCGTATGGAAGATGACCAAGTCCTTGCGCCCCGGAAAGGTGCTGCTCGACTGGAGCCAGAACACCGCCGCAAAGACGACGATCTGCCCCTACTCGCTGCGCGGAAAGGCGGCGCCGTATGCCGCCGCGCCCCGCACCTGGGACGAGGTGGAGAAAGGCGCCCGGTCACCCACGGGACTCACCCAGCTGCTGATGGAGGACGTCCTGGCCCGGTTGGACGAGATCGGCGACCTCGCCGCACCACTCGTCCGCAAATAGGGGCCTTGTCGGCATTGCGGCCCCGTCGATATGCAAACGAGGTGCACAAAGGGACACCCGCTGTAAGCGGATGTCCCTTTTTCTGTGAAGGTCCTGATCAGTGGGCCTTGTCGTAGGCCTCCTGGACGGCGGCCGAGACGCGGCCGCGGTCGCTGACCTGGTGTCCGTGCTGACGGGCCCAGGCGCGCACGGCGGCCAGGTCGCTGCGACGGCTGGGGGTGTTGGTGGAGGACGCGCCGGTGCGACGACCGGCGGCGCGGCGGCCACCGGCGCGACGCGCGTGGCCGATCCAGGAGGCCAGCTCGTCACGCAGCTTGTGCGCGTTCTGGTCGGAGAGGTCGATCTCGTAGCTCACGCCGTCGAGGCCGAACGTCACGGTCTCGGCGGCTTCGCCACCGTCAAGGTCGTCCTCGAGGACGATCTGGACACGCTGTGCCATGGAGGGTGTTCCTTTCGGGTTACATCAACAGGGGGTTTGATGTAGGTGGGGCGGGGCCCGGCAGAAGACCGGGACGATCCCCAGGGTAATCATTCCGACGGCGTTTGGGAATTCTTCTCGATATTCTCTGCCCTGTCGGAGCGTCGCTGCTCGGCCTCCCATTTCGACTGGGCCAGCCGTTCGCGTCGATCTCCTTCGAGAATGGTCTTGATCAGGAAATAGAAGAGGGTGGCGACGGCCACGGTCGGCAGCAGCGCTGCGACATAGGGAAAAGCCGCGTCCCACATCGCTCAGTCCTCCGGCTTCAAGAGCGGGAAGAGGATGGTCTCGCGGATGTTGACGCCGGTGAAGAGCATGACCATCCGGTCCAGGCCCAACCCGAGCCCGCCCATCGGCGGCGCGCCGTACTCCAGCGCCCGCAGGAAGTCCTCGTCGAGCTGCATGGCCTCCTCGTCGCCGCCGGCGGCGAGCCGCGACTGGGCCGTGAGGACGTCGCGCTGCACGACGGGGTCGACGAGCTCGGAGAAGCCGGTGCCCCGCTCGACCCCCGCGATGATGAGGTCCCATGCCTCGATGAGGCCGGGCTCGCTACGGTGCGGACGGGCCAACGGCTGCGCCGACGCCGGGTAGTCGCAGAGGAACGTCGGCTGCAGCAGCTGCGGCTCGACGAGGTCGCCCAGCAGCTCGAGGGCCACCTTCTCGGCCGACCACGCCGGGTCGACCGCGATGTCGTGCTTCGCGGCATACTCCTGCAGCGTCTCGAGCGGGGTCTCGACGGTGACGACCTCGCCGACCGCCTCGCTGATCCCTTGGTAGACCGGCAGCCAGCGCCACTCATCGGTGTCCCCGCCGAGGTCGACGACCCCCTTGGGCGTCTCGATCTGCCGCGAGCCCAGGGCGTCGGCGACCGCCAGGTAGAGGTCGCGGGTCAGGGCGGCGATGCTCGTCTGGTCGCCGTAGGCCTGGTAGGCCTCGAGCATCGTGAACTCGGCGCTGTGGGTGGCGTCGATGCCCTCGTTGCGGAAGATCCGGCCGAGCTCGTAGACCTGGTCGACCCCTCCGACCACGGCCTTCTTGAGGTTGAGCTCCAAGGCGATCCGCATCGTCATGTCCTGCTGGAAGGCGTTGAGGTGGGTGCGGAACGGACGCGCCGCGGCGCCGCCGTGCACGAGCTGGAGCACCGGCGTCTCGATCTCGACGTATCCCTGCCGGTGCAGCTCCTCCCGGACCGCGCGGGTCACCGCCGCTCGCGTGCGCACCATGTCGCGGGCCTCCTGGCGCACGACGAGGTCGGCGTAGCGCTGCCGCACCCGCGTCTCCTCCGAGAGCTCCTTGTGCAGCGTCGGCAGCGGCCGCAGCGCCTTGCTCGCCATCTGCCATGAGGTCGCGAACACGGACAGCTCGCCGCGCCGGCTCGAGATGACGCGACCCTGCACGACGACATGGTCGCCGATGTCGACGAGCGCCTTCCAGTCGGCCAGGGCCTGCTCGCCGACCTCGCCGAGGCTGAGCATGACCTGCAGGCGCGTGCCGACGCCCTCCTGGAGCGTGGCGAAGCAGAGCTTGCCGGTGTTGCGCACGAAGACGACCCGGCCGGCGACCCGCACGACGTCGTCGGTCTCCTCGCCGGTCTCGAGGTGGTCCCACCCCTCGCGCACGTCCTGCAGGGTGTGGGTGCGGTCGACGTGCACGGGGTACGCCTCGACGCCGGAGGCGAGCAGCCGCTCGCGCTTGTCGTGCCGCACCCGCATCTGCTCGGGCAGGTCCTCGGTCGGCGTGTCCTGCTCGTCACTCACACGCGAAGGGTACCGAGCGATCCGCGGCGGTCAGTCGACGAGGTCGAGGGCGAGGTCGAGGATCGGGGACGAATGGGTCAGCCCGCCGACGCTGAGGTAGTCGACGCCGGTCTCGGCGTAGGCGCGCGCGACGTCGAGCGTCAGCCCCCCGGTGGCCTCGATCTCGACCGGCTCGGGGCGGGCCCGCAGGAGCGCGACCGTCTCGGCCAGCTCGGCGACGGACATGTTGTCGGCCATGACGAACCGGGCGCCCACGTCGTAGGCCTCCCGCGCCTCGGCGACGGTGGTCACCTCCACCTGCACGTCGACGTCCGGGTAGGCCGAGCGCACGGCGGCGTACGCGGCAGCGAGCGACCCGGCGGCGAGCTTGTGGTTGTCCTTGATCATGGCGACGTCGTAGAGGCCCATCCGCTTGTTGGTGCCCCCACCGACCCGCACGGCGTACTTCTCCAGGGACCGCAGCCCGGGGGTCGTCTTGCGGGTGTCGAGCACCGTGGCCCCGGTGCCGTCGAGCGCGTCGGCCCACCGCCGGGTATGCGTGGCGATGCCGGAGAGGCGGCACACGACGTTGAGGATGGTGCGCTCCGCGATGAGCACCGTGCGCAGCGGGCCGCTCACCCGGGCCACGACGTCGTCGCGCTCCACGACCGCCCCGTCGGGGACGAGGAGCTCGACGTCGGCGCGTCCGGTGTCGACCAGGCGGGCCACCTCGTCGAGGACGAGCGCGATGGCGCCGAGGCCGGCGACGACGCCCGGTGCCCGGGCCACGACCTGCGCCGCGCGCACCTGGTCGGCGGGGATGGTGGCGAGCGTCGTCACGTCGAGGTGCTGCGGGCCGAGGTCCTCGTCGAGGGCGACCCGGACCACCCGTCGCGCGTCGTCGACGGGGAACGCGGGTCCGGCGGTGGTGCTCATGACGGGGGCTCCTCGGCGACACGGTGGTACGAGGTGGCGACCAGTCCGTCGACCCCCCGGACGGACCTCAGGTGGCCCAGCCAGTGCTCGTCGTCGCGGTCGGGGAAGTCGGAGCGCAGATGGCCACCCCGGGTCTCCTCCCGCAGCGCGGCCACCTGCGTGAGCACCTGGCCCAGCTGGAGCAGGTTCGTCGCCTGCCACGCGGCCGGGCCCGGCGTCTCGTCGCCCGGCTCGGCGCCCTTCGCCAGCGACGCGAGCGCGTCGGCGGTGGCGGCGAGGGAGTCGGCCGAGCGGACCACGCCGCTGCCTGACGTCATGGCGCGCTGGACGTCGCGCCGGTGGTCGGCGCCGAGGAGGGCGCCGTCGTGGGCGGGACGGGCCTCCCGGGCGGGGTCGACGGGCACCAGCTCGCCGGCTGCGAACCGGGCGGTGATGTCGTCGGCGATGCGGTGGGCGAAGACGAGCCCCTCGAGCAGGGAGTTGGAGGCCAGCCGGTTGGCCCCGTGGACGCCGGTACAGGAGACCTCACCGCAGGCGTACAGGCCGTCGAGGGACGACCGGCCCGTGAGGTCGACCTTCACCCCACCGCTGGCGTAGTGCTGGGCGGGGGCGACCGGCACCAGGTCGGCCGCGAGGTCGAACCCGTGGCTGCGCAGGCTGGCGACGATGGACGGGAACCGGCGCTCGAGGAACTCCCGGCCGAGGTGCCGGGCGTCGAGGAAGACGTGGTCGGTGCCGAGGTCGCGCATCCGGGCGACGATGGCGCGCGAGACGACGTCGCGGGGGGCGAGGTCGCCCAGCTCGTGCACGCCCGGCATGAACCGCTCGCCGTCGGGCCCGTCGCGGTCGACGAGGAACGCCCCCTCGCCGCGTACCGCCTCGCTGATGAGCGGCTGCTGGCCGTTGGCCTCCTCGCCGAGCCACAGGACGGTCGGGTGGAACTGGACGAACTCGACGTCCTCCATCACCGCGCCGGCCCGCAGCGCGATGGCCATGCCGTCACCGGTGGCGACCGAGGGGTTGGTCGTGGCGGAGAAGAGCTGCCCGAGCCCACCCGTGGCCAGCACGACGGCACGCGAGTGGGCGGCGCCGACCCCGTCGACCTGCCCCTCGCCGATGACGTGCACGGTGACGCCGCAGACCGGGCCCTGCTCACCGGGGCCGTCGGACTGCAGCAGGTCGACGACGAGCGCGTGCTCGATGACCTGGATGCTGGGGTCGGCCTGCACCCGGTGCAGCGCCTCGATGAGCGCGCGGCTGATCTCCTTGCCGGTGGCGTCGCCGCCGGCGTGGGCGATGCGGTCGCGGTGGTGGCCGCCCTCGCGGGTGAGCAGGATCTGGCCCTCCTCGTCGCGGTCGAACTCCGCCCCGAGCGCGACGAGCTCCCGCACCCGCTGGGCCCTTCGGTGACGAGGGCGCGGACCGCGGCGACGTCGCACAGGCCGACGCCGGCGACGAGGGTGTCCTCGAGGTGCTCCTGCGGGGAGTCGGCGGGGTCCATGGCGGCGGCGATCCCCCCCTGGGCCCACGCGGTCGACCCCTCGTTGAGAACGGTCTTGGTGACGAGCAGCACCGTGTCGACCTGCTCGCGCAGCCGCAGCGCGGCGGTCAGCCCCGCGATGCCCGAGCCGACGACGATGACGTCGGCCGAGGTGGTCCAGCCCGGGGCCGGCGCCTCGAGCCAGCGCGGCACGTGGACGACGGCCGGGGTGTGCGTCACAGGTCCTCCGCCTCCCCCGGGTGCCGGGGGTCGTCGCCGTCGTCGTGGTCTGCCGGGCTCTCGGGGCCGTCGAGGCCGTCGTGCCCTTGATGCTCGTCGGGGCCGTCGCGATGCTCCGCGAGCACCGCCAGTACCGACTCGGCCTCCGCGGGGCGCAGGCGACCTCGCTGCCGGGCCAGCTCGACCGTGGCCCGCGACAGCGCCCGGTAGGTCGAGCGGATCTGCGGCTCGGTGGCCAGCTCCGCCAGGTGCTCGGCCACCGTACCGGCATCCCCGTCGACCGCCGGCCCGGCGAGCGCCTGGTCGCCCTCGCGGAGCGCGTTCTCGAGGGCCGAGGCGAGCAGCGGGGCGAGGACGCGGCCCGGCTGCTCGATGCCGGCGTCCTCGAGGAGGCGGGTCGCCTGGGCGACCACCGTGGCGATGTGGTTCGCGCCGAGGGTGACGGCCGCGTGGTAGAGCGGACGGTCCTCCTCCTCGACGAGGAACGGGTCGCCGCCCATCTCCAGGACGAGGGCCTCCCCCAGCGGCTGCAGCTCCTTGAGCGTCGTCACCGCGAAGCACGCGTCGCTGAGCCGGTCGAGGTCCACGGCCGTACCGGTGAACGACATCGCCGGGTGGACGCCGAGCGGGAGGGCCCCGGCCCGGGCCGCGGCCTCCAGCACCCCGGCGCCGTAGCGGCCACTGGTGTGCACCACGACCTGGCCGGGCCGGAACGCGCCGAGGGTCGCGAGCCCGCCGACCAGGGCGGGCAGCGCGTCGTCGGGCACGGCGAGCAGCACCAGGTCGGCTGCGGCGACGACGTCGGTGACGTCGCGCACGGGCACGCCCGGCAGGAGTGCGGCCGCTCGGCTCAGCGAGGCCTCGCTGACGGCGGCCACCGCGACGACCCGGTGGCCGGCGCGGTGCAGGGCGGCGCCGAGGACCGTGCCGACGCGCCCCGCGCCGACGACGCCGACCCGGAAGCGCGGCGGCCGGTCGCCCCGGTCGGTCGTGTCGCTCACAGCGCGAGACGCTACCTCCCCCGTCCGACCCGACGGGCCGGCCGCCCCGGGGTGCGCCCGGCGGGCAGGATGGGGCCGTGTCCTCACCGGTGCCGTGGCGCGAGGCCTGGGAGCGGGCGCTCTACGGCGCCGACGGCTTCTACCGCCGGTCCGACGGCCCCGCCGGTCACTTCCTGACCGCCACGCACGGCGGCGCCGGGGCGGTCCTGGCCGAGACGCTGTGGGCCTGGGCGGACCGGTTGGGCGCCGACAGCATCGTCGACGTCGGCGCCGGCCGCGGCGAGCTGCTCCGGCACCTGTATGCCGCCGCACCGCACCGGCCCCTCGCCGGGCTCGACGTGGTGGCCCGCCCCAGCGGCCTGCCCGACCGCGTCGGGTGGTCCGTCTCACCCGGCGGCGCCGCCCTGCCTGCCGCCCGGTTCCCCCGCGGGAGCCTCGTCGTCGCCCACGAGTGGCTGGACGTGGTGCCCTGCACCGTCGGCGAGGTCGACCAGGACGGCCGGCTGCGCCAGGTGCTCGTCGACGCGGGCGGCACCGAGCACCTCGGCGCCCCGCTCGACGACGCGGATCTCGTCTGGTGTCAACAGTTCTGGCCTGGGATCGTCGCCCCCGACGCGGAGCCCGGCGACCGGGTCGAGGTCGGGCGCTCGCGGGACGAGGCCTGGTCGGGCCTGCTCGACCGGCTGGACGGCGGCGCGGCCCTCGCCGTCGACTACGGGCACACGGCCGACGACCGACCCGCTGCCGGCACGCTCACGGCATACCGCTCAGGTCGGCAGGTCGACCCCGTGCCCGACGGCTCCTGCGACCTGACCGCCCACGTGGCCGTGGACGCGCTGCGCCAGACCGACCGCTGCCGGCAGCGCGACGCGGTCGCCGCGGGCCACCGCCCTGACCACGAACTGGCGCGTCGCGACCCGGGGGCCTACCTGGCCGCGCTGGCCCGTGAAGGCGACGTCGCGGCCCTGCGCCGGCCCGGGGGGTTCGGCGACTTCTGGTGGGTCACCTGGGCGGCGTAGGGCTCAGCGCGGGGCGACGAGGAGCCGCTCGTAGCCGCGCAGGACGAAGGTCGGCCGCCGCACGGCCTCGACGACCTCGAGGGTCTCGAAGCGCCGCAGCAGCGCATCGACGCCGGTCTCCAGCTCGAGCCGGGCCAGCGGCGCCCCGATGCAGAAGTGGATGCCGGCGCCGAAGGCGAGATGGGGGTTGGGGTCGCGGTCGGGGCGGAAGGAGTCGGGGTCGGTGAAGACCGCCGGGTCGCGGTTGGCCGCGCCGAGCAGCGCGGCCACCGTGGCGCCGGCCGGGACGACGACGTCACCGACCGACACGTCCCGGGTCGCGGTGCGCTCGAACAGCTGCAGCGGCGAGTCGTGGCGCAGCATCTCCTCGACGAGCGAGTCGGGATGGTGCGGGTGCCCGCCCGACCCGATGATCGAGGCCAGCCCGTTGCCGAACCCGTTGACGCTGGCCTCGTGGCCGGCGTTGAGCAGCAGCACCGCCGTGGCCACCAGCTCGCGCGTCGAGAGCCGGTCACCACCCTCGCGCACCGCGACGAGGTCGGACAGCAGGTCGTCACCAGGAGCCAAGACCCGTTCTGCCGCGAGAGCCTCTACGTAGGCGGCGAACGCGCCGGCCGCGCTCACGGCCTCGGCCTCCTGCTCGGGCGTGCGGTTGACCTCGTACATCTTGACGATGGACTGCGACCACGGCCGCAGCAGGTCGCGGTCGGCCTCGGGCCACCCGAGCAGCTCCGCGATGACGAGCACCGGCAGCGGCTCGGCCAGGTGGGCGATCGCGTCGAACGACCCGGTGTCGGCGAGCTGCGCCTCGCAGCCGTCGAGCAGGCCGGCCGTCAGCTCGGCGATCCGCGGGCCGAGCCGGGCCACGTGACCGCGGCTGAAGGCGCTCTGCACTAGGCGGCGCAGCCGGGTGTGCTTCGGGGGTTCGCTGTCGAGGATCGAGTCGGCGTGCAGCCAGTTGAACGTCTCCCAGACGTCGACCGGGTCCCGCGGGCGGAAGATCCGGCCCAGTCCGCGGTCACGCAGCACCTGGTTGCACGCGGCATACCCCGTGGCGACCCAGATCCCGAGGCCGCTGTGCCAGGCCACCGGGGCGGCGGCGCGCAGCGCGGCAAAGGCCGGGTAGGGGTCGGCCACGACCTCCGGGTCGCTGAGGTCGAGCAGCTCCGCGGCGTCGTGGTGGGCCATGCCCGCGAGCCTAGAGAGTCCCTCGGCCCCACCACTTCCCGGACATGTCTGAGCAGTTGCGGCGCCCAGCCCGATATGCGCCCCAACTTCTCAGACATGTCTGACCAATGGAGGCGGATGGCGCGGTATGCGCCCCCACTCCTCAGACATGTCCGAGGAAAAGGGGCGCCCAGCCCAGGATGAGGCCCGGTTTCTCAGACATGTCGGGGGCAGGGGTGCGGGCGGCGCATACGGCAGACTGGCGCGCATGACCCCGACGTCCGCCGGCCCGCACGCCGAGGCCGGGCGCGAGGTCACGGTCGGGATCGGGGCCGGCGGTCTGGCCACCGCCGACATGGTGCTCAACATCGGCCCGCAGCACCCCGCCACCCACGGCGTGCTGCGGCTGCGGCTCGTCCTCGACGGCGAGCGGATCGTCAGCGCCGAGCCGATCGTCGGCTACATGCACCGCGGCGCCGAGAAGCTGTTCGAGGTCCGCGACTACCGGCAGATCATCGTGCTGGCCAACCGGCACGACTGGCTGTCGGCGTTCTCCAACGAGCTCGGCGTCGTCCTGGCCGTCGAGCGGATGCTCGGCATGGAGGTGCCCGAGCGCGCCGTCTGGGCGCGCACCCTGCTCGCCGAGCTGAACCGGGTGCTCAACCACCTGATGTTCCTCGGCTCCTACCCGCTGGAGCTCGGCGCGATCACCCCGGTCTTCTACGCCTTCCGCGAGCGCGAGGAGCTCCAGGCGGTGATGGAGGAGGTCTCCGGCGGCCGGATGCACTACATGTTCAACCGGGTCGGCGGCCTCAAGGAGGACCTGCCCGCCGGCTGGCTCGACCGGGTCGCCCACGCCGTGCGCGAGGTGCGGCGGCGGCTGCCCGACCTGCGGAACATGCTGGTGGGCAACGAGATCTTCCGCGCCCGCACCCGCGGCGTCGGCGTGCTGACGCCCGAGACCGTGCACGCCTACGGGGTCTCGGGGCCCATCGCCCGCGCCAGCGGCGTCGACTTCGACCTGCGCCGCGACGAGCCCTACCTGGCCTACGGGGAGCTGTTCGCCGAGGGCGGGCCCGGGCGGGTCGTCACGCGCACCGCCGGCGACTGCCTGGCCCGGCTTCGGTGCTGCTCGAGCAGGTCGACGTCAGCCTCGACCTCGCCGACGCCTGCCTCGACCGGCTGCGCAGCCTGCCCCAGGGGCCGGTCAACGTGCGGCTGCCCAAGGTGCTGCGCGTCCCGGAGGGACACCTCTACACCGGGACCGAGAACCCGCTGGGCATCAACGGCTACTACCTCGTCTCCCGCGGCGACAAGACGCCGTGGCGGCTCAAGCTGCGCTCGGCGTCGTTCAACAACGTCGCCGTCCTCGGCGAGATGCTGCCCGGACACGTCGTCGCCGACATGATCGCGATCCTCGGCTCGATGTTCTTCGTCGTCGGCGACATCGACAAGTGAGGGCGCGGCTGCGCGCGACGGTCTGCGGGCTGGGCCTCGCCGCCACCGCCGTGCTGGTCGCCGGCTGCGCCGACCAGGAGCAGCCGGTCCCCCAGCCCGCTCCCGCCGCGCCCTCGTCCACCACCGCCTCCGCGAAGGCGACGACGTCGGGCCGCGGCACGCCGTCGGCCACGACGTCGACCGCCCTGCCCGGTATGCCGGTGCCGGTCTCCGTGGGATCCTCCCCCGTCGACGCCACCCGGCTGCGCTCTACGGACGACCTCGCCACGGTGTTCGGCTGCCCGGCCGGGGTGCCGGCGATCCGCCTGACCGCGACCCCCGCGCCACCGCCACCGACCGGTGCCCCCGCTCCCTCCGCACCGGACGCGGTCGTCTGCGCCAGCGCCCTGGCCGACAACGAGGCGCTCTTCCTCTGGTACACCCCGACGCCCGAGGCCAAGCTGGGCGCCCTCACCAGCGCGCTCGACCGGGCCCGCTACGTGCACGGCGGCCCCAACTGGGTGGCCGCCGGCACGATCAACCCGCAGATGGGCCGCGTCGGCGGCGAGGTCTACCGGTAGCGGGAGTCGTCGGAGCCGAACCGCGGGTCGCTCGGGTCGCGGTCACGCTCGTCGTCGAGGCGGCACCAGCGCTGCACGAGCAGCCCCACCACCGCCAGTCCGGCGGCCGTCAGGACCAGCAGGCCCAGGACGAAGAGCCGCTGGCGCTGCGACGAGACGTCGCCGTCCGGGAGCACGAGCAGCAGCTGCGCGGCGTACCAGCCGGCGATGGCCGCCCCGCCGAGCGCTGCCGCCTGGGCCATCGCGAGGACGCGGGCGGCGTAGAGCGGATGGACGGTTCGGGTGGCGGTGCCGGCGACCAGCCGCTTGACCGGGCGCCCCGCCAGCACGAGCCCCAGGCCGAGGGCGAAGAGGAGCACGGCGGTCAGCCAGCTCTCGCCCGGCAGGTCGCGGCCGGCGCTCGTCGCGAGGCGCAGGACGACCCACGAGAGCCCCGCGATGACGACCCCGACGGCCAGCAGCAGCCGTAGCCGGATGCCCTGCGCGTCGTTCACCATGCGGGGCTCCATTCCGGGCCGGGACGGACGCCCGCGGTGTCGACGCGGGAGAGGACCTCGGCCACGGGGACGACGTCGTCGCCGACCCGGATCCGGCCCTCGGGGTCGGCAAGCGACCACGGCACGAGCACGAAGCCGCGCTCGGCCGCCCGGGGGTGGGGCAACGTCAGCGTCGGGTCGTCGGAGCGGACCTCCGACGGCGTGCCCGGGTCGCCCACCTGCACGAGGTCGAGGTCGAGGGTGCGGGCGCCCCAGCGCACCTCACGCGTCCGCCCGTGCGCATGCTCGACGGCGTGCAGGCCGGCCAGCAGGTCGCGCGGGGAGAGCATGGTCTCGCCGACGAGGACGGCGTTGAGGTATGCCGGTTGCTCCGGGCCGCCCACGGGGTCGGTCTCCACGAGCGGCGAGACGGTGCGGACGCGCACTCCGGGGATGGCCGCGACCTCGGCGACCGCCTTCTGCAGGGTGGCCCGCGGGTCGCCGAGGTTGGCCCCCAGGGCGACGACGACGGGCCGGCTGCGGCGGCGGCGCACCTCGACGGCGACGTCGGTGAAGCGCGTGCCGACCGGCGCCTGCGGCTTGTGCACGGTGACCTCGACAGCGTCGACGAGCGGGCGCGCCAGCACGTCGTCGGCGATGACCTCGGCCAGCCGTTCGATGAGGTCGAACGCGGGCCCGGTGATGCGGGCGACGACGTCGGCGGCGACGTCGGCGTAGGAGACGGTGTCGTCGAGGGCGTCGGTGGCCCCGGCCCGCGTGAGGTCGAGCAGGAGGACGACGTCGACGACGAAGGGCTGGCCGTCGCGCTTCTCGAACGCCAGCACGCCGTGGTGGCCGACGGCCTCGACGCCGCGCAGGTGGATGCGGTCGCTCATCGGTGGGTCGCCACCTGGTGCACCACGGCGAGCGCGTCACGGGTGCCGGCGACGTCGTGCACACGCACGCCCCAGACCCCGGCGAGCGCGCACAGGACGCTGGTGGCGGCGGTCGCGACGTCGCGGTCGGCCGGGGGGCGGGGCGTGCCGCCCGGCGGCACCCCGATCCGGCCGAGGAAGGCCTTGCGCGAGGCGCCGACCAGCACCGGCTGCCCCAGGGCCATGAGCGCTTCGAGGTGGGCGAGCAGCGCCCAGTTGTGGTCGGCGTCCTTGGCGAACCCCAGCCCCGGGTCGAGCACCAGGTGCTGAGGAGACACGCCGGCCGAGACGATCTCGCTGCGGCGCCGGGCCAGCTCGCGGACGACGTCGGCGACGACGTCGGCGTAGACGGCCTTGGACTGCATGTCGGCGCTGTGGCCGCGCCAGTGCATCGCGACGTAGGGACACCCGGCGTCGGCGACAACGGGCAGCATGTCGGGGTCGGCCAGGCCACCGCTCACGTCGTTGACCAGGGACGCCCCGGCGCGCAGGCCCTTGCGGGCCACGACGGCGCGCATGGTGTCGACCGAGACGACCACGCCCTCGTCGGCCAGGGCCTCGACGACGGGCAGAACGCGACGCAGCTCCTCCTCGACGGACGGGCGCTCGGCTCCCGGCCGGGTGGACTCGCCCCCGACGTCGACGATGTCCGCACCCTCGGCGACGAGGACGCGGCCGTGGGCGATCGCCGCGGCCGGCTCGAACCACGCGCCGCCGTCGCTGAACGAGTCGGGGGTGACGTTGACGACGCCCATGACGACCGGGCGTCCGGGCGGGTTGGGCAGTCCGGTGGGCGCGGTCACCGCTGGCCGCCGAGCAGCAGCGACATCGCCTCGGCTCGGGTGGCGGGGTCACGCAGCTGGCCGCGGACGGCGGAGGTGATGGTGCGCGCACCCGGCTTGCGGACGCCGCGCATCGACATGCACAGGTGCTCGCACTCGACGACGACGAGGCAGCCCTGCACGTCGAGATGGGTGACCAGGGCGTCGGCGACCTGGGTGGTGAGCCGCTCCTGCACCTGCGGGCGGCGGGCATACACCTCGACGAGCCGGGCGATCTTCGACAGGCCGGTGACCCGCCCGTCCTTGGCCGGGATGTAGCCCACGTGGGCGACGCCGTGGAAGGGGACGAGGTGGTGCTCGCACGTGCTGTAGAGCTCGATGTCGCGCACGATGATCAGCTCGTCGTGGTCGATCGCGAAGGTCGTCCGCAGCACTTCGGCGGCGCTCTGGTCGAGACCGGCGAAGGTCTCGACGTAGGCGCGGGCGACCCGGGCGGGGGTCTCCTTCAGCCCCTCGCGGTCGGGGTCCTCCCCGACCGCGATGAGCAGCTCACGGACCGCCGCGGCCGCCCGCTCCAGGTCGACGGGCACCGCGTCAGCGGTCCTCGGACGGGTCGACCCGACCGCCGTCGGGGACCTCGATCACCTGCGTCCGCGGGTGCTCCTCGGCGAGCGGGCTGGCGCCGGCCTGTGCGGCGTCCTCGATGCGCTGCCCCAGCTCGGCGTCGCCGGACGCGTCCTGGGGGCCGTGCGACCCGTTGGACCCGTTCGAGCCGTTGGACCCGTTCGAGCCGTGGCCGTTGATGCCGTAGCCGTTGCGGTTGTAGCCGTTCGGCGTGCCGTTGCGGTTGGTCAACGACGCCTCGCGCTCGGCCTGGGTGAGCACCGGCGGCAGGTCGCTGAGCAGCCGCGACTCGCTCGACAGCCACGTCGGACGCAGCGGGCGCTTGCGCACCTGCTGGAAGATCGTCGCGAGCTCGGCGCCGTTGAGGGTCTCCTTCTCGAGCAGATCGAGGACGAGCCGGTCGAGGACGTCGCGGTTGTCGTTGATGACGTGCCACGCCTCGTCGTGCGCGTTCTCGATGAGCTTGCGCACCTCCTCGTCGACGACGCCGGCGATCTCCTCGCTGTAGTCGCGCTGGTGACCCATCTCGCGGCCGAGGAACACCTCTCCGGAGCTTCCCCCGAGCTTGATCGCACCGACCCGCTCGGACATGCCGTACTCGGTGACCATCTTGCGGGCCATCGCCGTGGCCTTCTCGATGTCGTTCGCAGCGCCGGTGGTGGGGTCGTGGAAGACCATCTCCTCGGCGACGCGGCCACCGAGGGCGTACGCCAGCTGGTCGAGGATCTCGTTGCGGGTGGTGGAGTACTTGTCGTCCTGCGGCATGACCATCGTGTAGCCGAGGGCCCGGCCGCGGGGCAGGATCGTCACCTTGGTCACCGGGTCGGTGTGGTTGAGCGACGCGGCGACGAGGGCGTGGCCACCCTCGTGGTAGGCCGTCATCTTGCGCTCGGCCGCCGACATGATCCGGGTGCGCTTCTGCGGCCCGGCGATGACGCGGTCGATGGCCTCGTCGAGGGTGGTGTCGTCGATCATCTTCTTGCTGCCGCGCGCCGTGAGCAGGGCCGCCTCGTTGAGCACGTTGGCCAGGTCGGCGCCGGTGAAGCCGGGCGTGCGGCGGGCCACGGTGAGCAGGTCGACGTCGGCCGCCATCGGCTTGCCCTGCGAATGCACCTGGAGGATGCGGTGACGGCCGATCATGTCGGGCGAGTCGACGGCGATCTGGCGGTCGAAGCGACCGGGACGCAGCAGCGCCGGGTCGAGGATGTCGGGCCGGTTGGTGGCCGCGATGAGGATGACGTTGGTCTTGACGTCGAACCCGTCCATCTCGACGAGCAGCTGGTTGAGCGTCTGCTCGCGCTCGTCGTGCCCACCGCCCATGCCGGCGCCACGGTGGCGGCCGACGGCGTCGATCTCGTCGACGAAGACGATGGCCGGCGCGTTGGCCTTGGCCTGCTCGAAGAGGTCGCGCACGCGGGACGCGCCCACGCCGACGAACATCTCGACGAAGTCCGAGCCCGAGATCGAGTAGAACGGCACGCCGGCCTCGCCGGCGACGGCGCGCGCCAGCAGCGTCTTGCCCGTGCCGGGCTGGCCGTAGAGCAGGACGCCCTTGGGGATCTTGGCGCCCACCGCGAGGAACTTGGCCGGCTCCTGGAGGAACTCCTTGATCTCGTGCAGCTCCTCGACCGCCTCGTCGCAGCCCGCGACGTCGGCGAAGGTCACCTTGGGGGTGTCCTTGGACGCGAGCTTGGCCCGCGACTTGCCGAACTGCATGACGCGCGACCCGCCGCCCTGCATCTGGCCCATGAGGAACCAGAACAGACCCAGCACGATGACGATCGGGATGAGGCTCACGAGCATCGACCCCAGCCAGCTGGGGTCGTCGATCTGGTCCGTGTAGCCGTTCGGGGGCACGTGCGCGTCGAGCGCGGCCACGACGTTCGTGCCGCGGGCGTCGACGTAGTACGCGTAGACCTTGGTGGCGTTCTTGACCTTGTCGCCGTCGGAGAAGGCGTCACCGGCCTTGAGGGTCAGCTCGATGCGCTCGTTGTTGAGCAGCTTGGCCGAGTCGACCTTGTTCTGGTTCACCAGCTCGAGCGCCTTGGAGGTGTCGATTCGGGTGAACCCGCTGTTGTCGGACAGCGAGAGGAAGAGGATCGAGGCTCCGATGAGCACGATCACCCACACCATGGGGGTTCGTAGGATGCGCTTCACGTCCATGTACGTCTGGGCTGGTGGCCCCGACCCTCCTGCTTCGCTGAGGTCTTGAACTCAAGGACAGGGCGGGACCGCCATGGCCTCGTCACACGTCCATTCTCGCAGGTGAACGCCCGGAGGCAGACGCATGTTCCGTGGCGCCCGCACGGGCGGGGCCTTCCGGTACGCGTGGGGCGTGCGTCAGGCGTACACCGAGGGGTCCAAGGTGCCCACGACGCGCAGGTTGCGGTACTGCTCGGCGTAGTCGAGGCCGTAGCCGACGACGAACTCGTTGGGGATGTCGAAGCCGACGTACTTGACGTCGATCTCCACCTTGGCGACCTCGGGCTTGCGGAGCAGGGCGCAGATCTCGACCGACGCGGGGCCGCGGGACTCCAGGTTGGACCGGATCCACGACAGCGTCAGACCGGAGTCGATGATGTCCTCGACGATGAGCACGTGCCGGTCGGTGATGTCGGTGTCGAGGTCCTTGATGATGCGCACGACGCCCGACGACTTGGTGCCCGAGCCGTAGGACGACACGGCCATCCAGTCCATCGGCACGCTGCCGGGCAGGGCGCGCATGAGGTCGGCCATGACGAGCACGGCGCCCTTCAGCACCCCCACGAGGAGCACGTCCTTGCCCGCGTAGTCGCGCCAGATGTCGGTCGCGAGCTCTCCGATGCGAGTGAGGATCTGCTCCTCCGTGAGCAGGACCTTCTCCAGGTCGGTCCCCATGTCGGCAGCGTCCACGCGGGCAGGCTATCCGACGGCGTGCATCCCGGTGACGGTCACCTGGTCGCCCGAGCGGCTGGCGCTGACCCGGCCCGGCAGGTGGAGCGGGCCCTGGCCGTGCCAGGAGGTCAGCAGGGCGTCGAGCGACTCCACGTGGGCCGCGGTGAGCTGGCCCGCGCCCGACCCCGCCTCCACGGCGAGCAGCCGCCACACGCGCGTGCGCAGGGCCCGGGGCAGCTCGGCGAGGCGGGCCGCCGACCAGGGGGCGGCGCCGAGCGTGGGTCGCAGCGCCCGCGCCTGGTCCTCGAGGTAGTCGGCGTCCTCACGGAGCATCTCCGCGCTGCGGGCCAGGGCGGCGCTGATGCCGGGGCCGAGCTCGTCCTCCAGGGCCCGCAGGAACCCGCGGGCGCGCACGCGGGCGAACGTCGGGTCCTCGTTGTGCGGGTCGCGCCAGGGGTCGATCCCGTACGCCTCGCACGCCGCCTCGGTCTCGGCCCGGGCCAGGGCGATGAAGGGACGGACGAACAGGCCGCGGCGACGCGGCATACCCGAGAGCGAGCGCGAGCCCGAGCCCCGGGCGAGGCCGAGGAGCACCTGCTCGGCCTGGTCGTCCCGGGTATGCCCGATGAGGACGGCGGCGGCGCCGAGCCGCTCGGCAGTGTCCTCGAGGGCGGTGTAGCGGGCCGAGCGGGCGGCGCCCTCCGGGCCGGCCCCGCGGCGGGCGACCCGCACCGTCTGCACCTCGACGGGGTCGAGGCCGAGGTCGCGGCACCGTGCGGCGGCGCGCTGGGCGACGGCGCCCGAGCCGTCCTGGAGGGCGTGGTCGACGACGAGGCCGGCCGCCTTGACGCCGACCTTGGGCGCCTCGAACCCGACGGCACCGGCCAGGGCGAGCGAGTCGGGACCGCCACTGCAGCCGACGAGGACGACGCTGCCCTCGGGCAGCAGGGCGAGCTCGGCGCGCACGGCGAGCCGGGTCGCGGCGACGGCGGAGGCCGGGCCGGTCACGAGGACGACCTCATGAGCCGTGGACGCGCCGGACCCAGGCCGAGGGGTCGGCGATCTCGGCGGGGGTCGGGAGGGTCTCCGGCGACGTCCAGACGGCGTTGAAGGCGTCCAGCCCGGCCCGGTCGACGACGCCGCGCACGAAGCCGGCCCCGTCGGAGTACTGCCGCATCTTGGCCTCGAGGCCCAGCACCCGGCGCAGGATCATGTCGACCCCGGATACGCCCTGCCGGCGCTCGGTGAACCGGGTGCGGATGTGGGCCACCGTCGGGATGACCTGGGCCCCGACCTCGTCCATCATCACGTCGGCGTGACCCTCGAGGAGCGCCATGACGGCGGTGATCGCCTCGACCTTGACCCGCTGCTCGGGCGTGAGCAGCACCTCGGCGAGGCCCTGGCTGCCGGGCTGGAACGCCTCGGGCAGCCGGCGGGCGATCTCCTGGAGGCGGCCGGCCAGCTCGGCGGGGGTCGGCGCGACGTCGATGGTGAGGTCGCGGGTGCGCTCGACGAGGTGGTCGCGCAGCCAGGGCACCGCGGTGAACTGCACCCGGTGGGTCTCCTCGTGCATGGCCACCCACAGCCGGAAGTCGCTGGGGTCGACCTTGAGCTCGCGCTCGGTCTGGACGATGTTGGGCGCTACGAGCACGAGGCGGGGGGTGCCCTGGGGGGCGAGGTCGTACTGACCGAGGATCTTGCTGGCGAGGAAGGCCATGACGGCGCCGGTCTCGGCACCGGTCACCTTGCCGCCGATGGCGGTGACCGTGGCCGACTGGGGCCGGTTCACGCCCGCCGTCACCTTCTCGATGACCGGGGTGACGAGCGCCCGCATCGACTCGATGTTGACGTCCATCCAGCCCGGACGGTCGACGATGAGCACGGCGGGCGCGCTGGGCGGGCTCTGCAGGCGCGAGGTCTCGGCGATCGGGCCCTTGGCCCGCTCGGCGGCCCGGCGCAGCTCGGCGACGATCTCGCGGGCCTCGGCGGCCGAGACCTTAGGGCCGGAGCTGACGAGCCGGCGGCCGGTGGTCTTCGCGAACTCCCAGTCGACGTACTGCGTCGACCGGTCCTGCGGCTCCTCGTGCGGCACGTTGGCGGGCTCGCTCATGGCACTCGGTTCCTGTCCGTCGACGTCACGTCCGGCACCCACACGATGCCAGTGTCGCTACGACCCGGTCCAACGCGGCCCGGGCGGCCGTCGTTCCCGCGCCCGGTCCGGCGCTGTTGACGATGACGTCCACGACGAGCAGCCGCCCGTCGGCGGTGACGATCGTGCCGGCCAGGGCGTTGACGCCGGTCAGGGTGCCCGTCTTGCCCCGGAACAGCCCCGCGGCCACCCGGGTCGAGGGGTCGTCGAAGCGGTCGCTCAGGGTGCCGGAGAGGCCGCCCACCGCGAGCGCGCCCACCACCGACCGCATGGCCGGGAACCGGTCGCCGAGGCCCAGGGCGATGACGTCGGCGACGACGCGGGTGGGCACCTGGTTCTCGCGGGAGAGCCCGCTCGCGTCCACGAGGCTCACCCCCGACACGTCGACGCCGAGGCCGGCGAGCGTGTCGCGGACGAAGCCGCCGGTGGGCGCGAACCCGGGGGCCACCCCCTTGACGTAGGCCGCCTGCCGGGTCAGCGCCTCGGTCAGGGCGTCGTCGGAGTCCACGAGGGCGAGCTCGAGCTGGTCGAGCACCGGGGCCGAGGTGACGGAGGCCAGCACCGCCGCGCCGGCCGGGGCCGTGCTCGGGGCGCTGGAGGGCGCGCGGGTGGCCTTGATCCCCTTGGCCTGGAGGCCGGCGACGAAGGCTGCGGTGACGGAGGCAGCGGGGTCGGCCGGACCCGGCTTCCCCGGCACGACGCGTTGCGAGCCGAGCCCGATGGCGGCGACGGCCCCGGTGATCCCGAGAGGGCGGAAGTCGCTCCCCCAGGTGGACGCGAGCAGCGGGCCGGGCGCGTACGACTGGTCGAGGGAGACGGTGACGCCGGCGACGCCCGCGGCGCGCAGGGCGTCAGCGGTCCTCGTCACGAGGTCGCCGAGACCGGCGCGACCCACCACGGCCCCGGGGTCGCCCGCGCCGGGGTTCAGCAGGGTGTCACCGCCCGCGACGAGCACGACGGAGCCGGGGGTCGGTCCCTGGACGACCTTGGTGGTCAGCGTCGCCCCGGCGGGGAACGCCGTGACGACGGCGGCGGCCGCGAGGAGCTTGAGGTTGGAGGCGGGGATGAGGGGGGTGTCCGCGTCGCGGTCGAGCAGGTGCGTACCGGTGGCCGCGTCACGCACCGTCAGCCCGAGCCGCCCCGCCAGGGCCGGGTCGGCCAGCACGCCCTGGAGCGCGCTCTGGAGGCCGGCGGTCGTGGGGACGGCCTGCTGGGCGCCGGCGGTGGCGAGCGGCGGACCGACCGTCGCGGCCTGCGGCTGCGGCACGGTGGTGGTGGCGGCGCCGGTGGGCGCCGGGACGGGCGAGGTCGGGGCCGGGTCGGGCGTGTGGGCCAGGGTGAGCACCCCGGGGACGACGTCGTAGACGTCGAGCGCGGCGTACCCGACGAGGGCGACGACGAGCGCGGCGACGATCGCGACGGCACGACGCATACCTCCCCCTCCCGGCTCCGGCGCAGCCCCTGGCGGGCCCTGATCTGACAAGATGCCAGACGGGGCCGTGACCGGCGGTGCACCCGTCCGCATCGAGAACCATCGAGAACCAAGTCTCAGGAGAGTCTCCGTGGAGTTCTACGTCACGATCGAGATCCCCAAGGGCGCCCGCAACAAGTACGAGGTCGACCACGAGACGGGCCGGATCCGGCTCGACCGGCTGCTCTTCACCTCGATGAGCTACCCCGCCGACTACGGCTACGTCGAGGACAGCCTCGGCGAGGACGGCGACCCGCTCGATGCCCTCGTGCTGCTCGACGAGCCGACCTTCCCCGGCTGCCAGGTGCTGGCCCGCCCCATCGGGGTCTTCCACATGACCGACGAGGCCGGCGGCGACGACAAGCTCCTCTGCGTGCCCGCCAACGACCCGCGCCAGGCCCACGTGCGCGAGCTCGAGCACATCAACGAGTTCGACCGGCTCGAGATCCAGCACTTCTTCGAGACCTACAAGGACCTCGAGCCCGGCAAGTCCGTCGAGGGCGCCTCCTGGAGCGGCCGCGAGGGCGCGGAGGTATGCGTCAACGAGGCGCTCGCCCGCGCCACCGAGCAGGGCGTGACCACCGCGCGCTGGCGCCTGCCCCACTGACCTCCGCTGGTCGACGCTGACCTCGAGGGGCACCCGCCCCTCAGGGTCAGGACGGGCGGCCGCCGTAGGGGAGCAGGTCGCTCATCGAGTAGATCGACGCGTACTTGACGACGGTGCTCGGGTTCGGGGCGTGGATCATCTGGCCGCCGCCGATGTAGAGCCCGACGTGGTGGCTGTTCGGGCCGCTGGTGCCGTAGAAGACGAGGTCCCCGGGCTGGAGCTGGCTGATGGGGATGCGCGTCGTCTCGTTGTACTGGTCACCCGTGTAGTGGTTGAGGCTGACCCCGACCTGGCGCCACGCCATCATCGTCAGCCCGGAGCAGTCCCAGACGTTCGGACCGGCACCACCCCACACGTAGGGCTCGCCGAGCTGGGCCTTGGCGAAGGCGATGACCGCTGCGACACCAGCGGACGGCGCAGGCGCGGTGACGGCTGGCGGCGGGGCGCTGACCACGGGGGCCGGCCTCGTGGTGACCGGGGTGGCGGTGCCCGGCCTGGTAGCCGCGGCCTGGGCCGCAGCGGCCTGGGCTGCGGCCGCCGCTTTCGCGGCGGCGGCGTCGGACTGCTTCTTGGCGGCGGCGTCGGTAGCGGCCTTCGCGGCCGCGGCCTCCTGCCGGGCGGTGCGCGCGGCGGCCTCGGCGGCGGCCGCGGCCGCGGCGCGAGCGGCTTCCTCGGCGGCGGCCTTCTCGGCGGCGGCACGGGCGGCGGCCTCGGCGGCGCGGCGGTTGGCCTCCTCGCGCTGGCGCTGCTCCTCGGCGGCGATGCCCGCCTGGCGCTGCTGCTCGAGCTGCACCGAGGTGTTCTGCAGGGCGGCGAGCTGCGTCGTCATCTCCTGCTGCTGCGCCTCGAGCACGACGGTCTGGGTCTCGGCGTCCTTGGCGGCCTTGATGGCCTTCTCGGCCGCGGCGGTCGCGGCGGCCGACGCGTCGGCGCGGCGAGCCTCGGCCTCCGTGGAGCGCTGGCGCAGGTTCTGGGCCAGGAGCTTGGCCGAGTCGGCCTCCTGCACCATCCGGGCCCGCTCCGCCCCGACGGCGTCGACTCCGGCCGCGCGGTCGAGCACCTCCTGCGGGCCTCCCCCACCGAAGAACACGTTGAGCTGGCTGGTGTCCCCGCCGCCCTGGTAGACCTCCGCGGCATACCGCGAGAGCACGAGGACGGCCTCGTCGGCCGTGGCCTGGGCGGTGTCGGACTTGCCCTTGGCGTCCGTGCTGGCCGCGGTGGCCGCGTCGAGGGCCACCTGGGCTCCGTTGGCCATCTCCGCGGCGTCGCCGGCGGCCTGCTGGAGGTCGGCCACCTGGGTACGAGCCGCGGCCAGGCGCCGGTCGAGGCCGGCCACCGAACCGGCGGCCGCCGACGCAGCGGCCTGGGCGTTCTTGACCTGGTCGGCGGACGGGTACACCGGGTTGGGGTCGGCGTGCGCCGTGCCGACGGGAAGGGCCAGTCCCCCGACCAGCCCGACGCCGCACAGCACAGTGACCAGGTAGGAACCGCGGCGCGCACGGGGGCGCGCAGCGTGAGGTGCGTCGGGCACGGGGGACCTCTCATGCACATTCGGCGTGTCGCCTTGACAGCAATGAGGTCGGGACGGCACGCCCGGGGGAACGGGCGAGGCCGACACTAGGACTCATTCGTCACACGCGGAACACCCCTCCCACGAATCCCGTTGGAATCAGGGCACATTCGAGAATCACAGCCGTGTAGTGCACGGAATGACAGGCCTGTTTTTCCGCACGTCAGCGAGCACATTCGTTCACCTGTGCGAGTCACATCACGAAATGGTCACAAAGTGACGGTCGGAGGACGATCACGGGAACTCGAGGCGGACGGCACCGTCCGGTGGTCGATGCAGCGTCATCCCGTCCGGCGGTATGCCAGAGGTCGGCGGTATGCCAGGGGGCCGGGTGGCTCAGGAGCGGCCGGAGATGGCCGCCGCGACGATCTTGACGATGTCGGGGGCGAAGACGCTGGGGACGATGTAGTTGGGGTTGAGCTCGTCGTCCGTGACGACCGAGGCGAGGGCGTCGGCCGCGCGGATGAGCATCTCTGTCGTGACCTGGGTGGCCCGGGCGTCGAGGAGGCCCCGGAAGACGCCCGGGAAGGCCAGGACGTTGTTGATCTGGTTCGGGTAGTCGGAGCGCCCGGACGCGACGACGGCCGCCCGCTTGGACGCCTCGGCGATGTCGACCTCGGGGTCGGGGTTGGCGAGGGCGAAGACGATCCGCTTCGGGGCCATCTCGTCGATCCACTCGGGCTGCAGGACGTTGGGCGCGCTGACCCCGATGAACACGTCGGCGCCGCGCACGGCGTCGCGCAGGGTGCCCGTCACGCCACGGGGGTTCGTCCGCTGGGCCAGGGCGAGCTTCGCCGGCGGCAGGGCGGTGTTGGCGGCGTTGAGGACGCCCTCCTTGTCCCACACCACGACGTCGTGGGCGCCCGCCGCCAGCAGGAGCTGCACGATGGCCGACCCGGCGGCTCCGGCGCCGCTGACGGCGATGCGGGCGTCCTGGATGGTCTTGTCGACGCACCGCAGCGCGTTGCGCAGGGCGGCGAGGACGACGATCGCGGTGCCGTGCTGGTCGTCGTGGAACACCGGGATGTCGAGCAGCTCGCGCAGCCGGGCCTCGACCTCGAAGCAGCGCGGGGCGGCGATGTCCTCGAGGTTGATGCCACCGAAGCCGGGCGCGATGAGCTGCACGGTGCGCACGATCTCGTCGACGTCCTGCGTGTCGAGGCAGATCGGCCACGCGTCGATGTTGGCGAACCGCTTGAAGAGGGCCGCCTTGCCCTCCATCACCGGCAGCGCCGCGCCCGGACCGATGTTGCCGAGCCCCAGGACGGCACTGCCGTCGGTGACGACGGCGACCGAGTTGCCCTTGATGGTGAGGCGGGAGACGTCGGAGGGGTTCTCCGCGATGGCCATGCTGACCCGGCCCACACCCGGCGTGTAGGCCATCGAGAGGTCGTCGCGGTTGCGCAGCGGCACCGTCGGCTCGACGCTGATCTTGCCGCCGAGGTGGATGAGGAACACCCGGTCGGAGACCTTGTGCACCGTGACGCCCTGCACCGCGCGGATCGCCTCGACGACCTCGCCGGCGTGGTCGCCGTTGGAGGCCGAGCAGGTGAGGTCGATGACGAGCCGGTCGTGGCGGGACTCGACGATGTCGAGGGCGGTGGTGATGCCGCCGGCGTCGGAGACCGCGGTGGCGAGCTGCCCGACGACGGCGGGGTCGGTGCCCGAGTGGATGCGCACGGTGATCGAGTAGGAGCCCGTCGTCGCGCGGGCCCGCTGGATCTGACGCGTCCGGCTGTGCTGCTCGTCGCTGTGACCGCTGGGCTCGATAGCCCCGGTGGGCTCGACGGCCTCGCCCGACCCGGCATCCACGTCGCTGTGCGTCTGCATGGCCGTCATCCTTGCACTCACCGCACGGACGGGGTCGCCGCCCGCGCCCCGCGGTATCAGGCCCGCACCGGATCCATCCTCTCCCTGCGACCCCCGCGGCGTGAGTGTCGACGCCGCGGACCACGCCAGGCCGCCTCAGGAGCCCCGGATGACCGTCACCCAGCCCGTCAGCACGGCCGCCGGCACCCTTGCGCCCGGCACCGACGCCTACCCCGTTCCGGTCCCCTCCGACACCGGGCTGCCGCCGACGCCCTTCCTCGAGCTGGAGGTCGGGGTCGCCGTCGAGCGCTACCGGGCCCTGGCCGACGCCCTGCCCGGGGTGGCCATCCACTACGCGGTCAAGGCCAACCCGCACCCCGACCTGCTGGCTGCCCTCGTCGCGGAAGGGTGTAACGCCGACGTCGCGAGTCCGGCCGAGGTGCGGGCCGCCCTGGCCGCCGGAGCCAGCCCCGACGACCTCGTCTACTCCAACCCCGTCAAGCGCCGCGACCACCTGGCCGAGGCCGCGGCGCTGGGCGTGCGGCTGTTCGTCGTCGACTCGCTCGCCGAGGTCCACAAGGTCGCCGAGGTCGCGCCCGGCACGGCCGTGGTCGCCCGGCTGGTGACGAGCGGCGCCGGGTCGGACTGGCCGCTCTCCCGCAAGTACGGGTGCTCGGTGGCGCAGGCCACCGACCTCCTCCGGGCCGCGGCCGAGCTCGGGCTCGACCCCGCGGGCGTCAGCTTCCACGTCGGCTCCCAGCAGCGCGACCCCCACGCGTGGCGCTCCCCCATCGCCGCAGCGGCCGACGTCTTCCGAGCGCTCACGGCATCCGGGCTGCGGCCCTGGCTGCTCGACCTCGGTGGTGGCTTCCCGGCCCACCACGAGGGCGACGTCCCCCCGCTTGCCGCCTACGCCGAGGTCATCGAGGACCAGCTGGCCGCGTCCTTCCCCGGCGACCGGCCGCGAGTCGTCGTCGAGCCCGGCCGGGGCATCGTCGGCGACGCCGGCGCCGTCGTCACGACCGTCGTCGCGGTCGTGCAGCGGGGAGATGTCCGCTGGGTCTACCTCGACGCCGGCGTCTTCACGGGCCTCGTCGAGACCCTCGACGAGGCGATCCGCTACCGACTCGAGACCAGTGCTGACGGTGGTCCGACCGGGCCGTGCGTCCTGGCCGGGCCCACGTGCGACAGCGCCGACGTCCTCTACGAGCTCGAGCCGGTGCAGCTGCCGCTGGAGCTCGCCGAGGGCGACATCGTGCGCCTCGAGTCAGCCGGCGCGTACACGTCGTGCTACTCGACCGTCGGGTTCAACGGCTTCGACCCCCTGCCGACCGTGGTGGGGTGAGGTCCGGCCGACCCGGCCGACTCACGCACCCTCAGGCGCAGCGCACGCCCAGCAGCTCGTCGACCTGGTCCTGTCCCATCCGGCCCGAACACATCGTGGCGGCCACGACCAGCTCGCCCACGAGCTCGATCTCCTGGCGCAGCGCCTCGTCGGTCAGCTCGCGGTCCGTGATCATGGGACAACGGTAGGGGGCGGATTTCGTAGATGGACTGTTCGCGAACGAGACTTGACGGTCTCTTGACCGAAGATGGTCCGTTGGGACTAGGCGGACCGGCCGGCCGGGTTTTGGCTGCTCATGCCGACCCGCCGTCGGCCGACCACACGGCCTCGCTGACCTCACCGCCGCGGACCTCGACGAGGACCGGTGACGCAGCGCCTGGGACGAACAGCGCGTACGAGCCCTCAGTCAGGGCGGGAAAGACCGCGCTGTAGTCCGTGTGGTCACCGACCGGTCGTCCGACGACCGCGACGTGAGGCCGGTGCGGGCGGCCATCTTCATGGGCGTGGTGCTCGTCGTGGTCATGTGCGTGATCGTGTGCGTGGTCGTGGTCGTGTGCGTGGTCGTGTGCGTGGTCGAGGGCCTGGACGGAGGCGCCGTCCACCCCCTCGATCTCGACCTCTGCTCCCTCGAGTGACGCCGGAAGGTGCAGGACGACGGCGCCGACGTCACCGCCGATGTCGAGCATCACCATCCCGTGTCCGGCGTGCGGGTTCTCCGCCAGGTTGGCGGCCCGTTGGGGGTCGAGGGGGGAGCCGGTCACGGGACGTCCTCACGGTGGTCGGGGTCAGGGATGACGGGCAGCAGCGGCGGGGTGTGTAGGCCCCGCCGCTGCCGGCCGACGTGCTCAGGTCACGAGGTGGCCGGAACACCAGGCTTGGTCTCGTAACCGCCGGCCGGGGTCCCCAGGTAGGGGAAGTGGTCGAGCACCGGCAGGTTGGTGTCTGTCGTGCCGTCCGCGATGCCCGAGGCGGCCCCGTCCGGGGAGTATGACGGGTCGACGAACGGCAGCGTCACGCCGGCGATGGCGCGCAGCTCGATGGTCACGACGTCGTCCTTCACCCGACGCCCGTTGGGGAAGCCGGCGATGTCGCCACCGAGCAGCCCCAGGTTGTTCGGATTGGCAGCCGGGGGGACCGCCATGTTGAGCCGCAGCAGGTCGGCCTGCGTCGGTCCGGTGTAGTTGCCGGGGAATCCGGGCACCACGCCGGCCGGGATGCCGGTGAGCAGGATGGCCAGCAGGTCAGCCCGAGGCTTGGTGTAGGCCGCGAGGTGGGGGAACACATTGGGGTAGAGGAACGGCAGCAGTCCGCCGAGCTCGGGCTTGGACACGTACTGGGCGAAGTCCTTGTCGTCCTTCGGCTCGGTGGCGTTCCACATGTCCTTGCGGGCCATCGGAACGATGACCTCGTTGAACAGGGGGTTGGCGAGCCGAGAGACCTGCTCGAACGGGCCATAGGGGACGTACTTGCCCGACTTGCTGTCGAAGATCCGCGTCTTCTGCCGGCTCGCCGAGGCGTAGACACCGATGACCGACTTCGCCGAGGTGACGTCGGTCGGGTTGGACCCGTCGCTGGTGAGGTCGGTCTTCGGGACCTGGATGGCGATCGAGTGAACGTTGACTCCCTGCAGCCCGTTGACCCCGGCCATCGCCGCACTGGGAATGAGGTGCAGGTTCTGGAACGGACGCAGCGTGCCCAGGTCGAAGATCGAGCCCAGGTCGGCGTGGAACGCGTCGGAGCGCTGGCCGGCGAAGACCTTGCGACCGCCCTTGAGGGGGTGCACGGCCTCGTCGGTGAAGTGCGCGTAGTCGGGAGTGCTGCGGAAGCCGACGTTGCACGGCGGGACGCTCAGGCCGCTCGCCAGGACCTCGGACCGGCCGCGGCGCGGCACTCGGGTGACCGAGTACGTCTGGGGCCGGTTGAAGGTCGCGTCGGTGATGTGGCTGATCCTGCCGGTGTTGTAGAGGAACGTGTTCTTGTTCTTGATGGTCGTCGTGAACCGGAACTGGTAGGTCACGTCGGCCACGCCGTCACCGGAGTTGCAGATGTGGATCTCGTAGAGGACGTCGTCGCCGAACTCGAAGAAGTTGGGGCCGCCGTAGGGGAGCTCGAAGGGCAGGAAGTTGGCGATCAGCGTGACGGTCGACGGGGTCTCCGGCGTGACGAACGCGTACACGTCGGTGTTGTCGGCGACGGGATCCTTGGAGATCTCCGGCGCTTCGCGATGCGATGACATGGATGGAACCTCTCGGTGCGGGGATGAGCGGAGGACGCGCGTACCGAGTCGGAGGGTCGACGCTCCCGACGAGACTGCGGCGTGACGTGGTGACCGGCCACTGCGGACGGTCACATCGTGCTGGGAGGTGCGTTGTACCTGGAGTGACGCTCGGGTCAGGGCTTGACGTACGACTGGATGCGGGCCACCAGGTCCTTGTCCGTGACCGTCACCTCGCCCTCGCCGACCATGATGGTGACCGTGCCGGCCTTGGCGTCGTTGACGTGCGCCACGACCTGGCGTGATCCGCTGGCCGCGTTGGCGGTGGCGGGGGACATCAGTGCCGGTGCGATGGCGGCCGCAGCCACACCCGTCCCGGTGGCGACGAGAAAACCTCGCCGGCTTGAATCCTTCATCGAAACGACCTCTCTAGTGGGTGACCCCTACGGAGGGGGGTTCGCTCCGGAGCGTAAGTCGGATGGGACGCCAACGGTCACGATGTGGAAAAGAAAGGGCGAACCCATGCCCAGGCGTCCAGCGACGGAGGTCTGCACGCTGCGGCGACCGTGAGTCTCACCGGCCCGGCACGGATCAGGCCCCCGGGCGCGATGCGCACCGGAGGCCTGACTGCGGTGATGTGTGGAGCCGCCTATCGGAATCGAACCGATGACCTATTCATTACGAGTGAATCGCTCTGGCCGACTGAGCTAAGGCGGCGGGCACCCGTAGGGCGCGGGGCACCACTATACGGACTCCGGCGCCGCCCTCAGCACTTCACCCCGTCCTGGGGAGGGGTGCCGTCGAGCAGGTAGCCGTCGACGGCCTTGTCGACGCAGGTGCTCGACCGTGGGTATGCCGTGTGTCCGTCGCCGTCGAACGTGACCAGCACGCCGTGGGCCAGCTGCTGGCGCAGCCGCACCGCCCACTCGTAGGGGGTCGCGGGGTCGCGGGTCGTGCCGACGACGACGATCGGGCCGGAGCCCTGGGCGGAGACCGTGTGCGGCTGGCTGGTCGCCTTGACCGGCCAGACCCCGCAGGGCACCGAGCTCCAGGCGAGGAACCGTCCCCACGTGGGCGCCACCTTGACCGCCTCCGCCGAGAAGGCGTCGATCTGGGCGGGGTCGGCGGTGTCGGGCTTGTCGAGGCAGTTGACGGCGTAGATCGCCTCCATGATGTTGCTCTGGTACTGCCCTCCGGGCGTCCGCCGGGCGTAGGCGTCGGCGAGACGCATGAGCGCGTTGCCGTCGCCGTTCTTGGCGTCCTTGAGCGCCTCGGTCAGCTGGGGCCAGATCTCCTTGGCGTACATGGCGTACGCGATGCCGCTGGAGCCCCACGCCTCGTTCAGCTGGCTGACCGTCTGGTCGTCGGTGACGGGCAGGGGCGAGGCGTCGAGGCCCTTGAGGAAGTCGCGGATCCAGGCCATGCCCTCGTCGACGCTCTGGCCGACGGGGCAGTCGCGCGACTTCACGCAGTCGGCGACGTAGGACCGGGTGGCGGTCTCGAAGCCCTTGGCCTGGCCGAGGTTGGACTCCTGCGACGTCAGGTCCGGCGGCACGGCGCCGTCGAGGACCAGGCGGCCGGAGTAGGCCGGGAACAGGTCGGCGTAGATGGTGCCGAGGTAGGTGCCGTAGGAGAAGCCGAGGTAGTTCAGCTTGGGTTCGCCCAGCGCGGCCCGCAGCACGTCCATGTCCTTCGCCGCGTCGACCGTGGACACGTGGGCGATGGTCTTGGGGTTCTTCGCCGCACAGCCGTCGGCCAGCTTCTTGGCCTGGTCGATGCTGTTCTGCTCCTCGGCGGGCGTGTCGGGGGTGGGGTCGGTGCCGAGGAAGGCGTCGAGGTCCTTGTCGCTCAGGCAGTCGATCGGGGCCGACCGGCCGACGCCGCGGGGGTCGAAGCCGACGATGTCGTAGCGGCGCCGCACGTCGGCGCTGACGATCTGGGCCGCCTGGCGCGCGAAGTCGACGCCGGACCCACCCGGACCGCCGGGGTTGACGACGAGGGAGCCGATCCGCTGGTTGGTCGTCCGCGCCTTGACCCGCAGGAGGGCCAGCTGGATGGTCTCGCCCTTGGGGTTGGCGTAGTCGATGGGCACCGTGAGCTTCGCGCACTCACCTCCGGTGCAGGTGCTCCACGCGAGCCGCTGGGCGTAGAAGCCGTCGAGCCCCGTGGTGCCCGGTGGGGGCGACTGCGGGGTCACCGGCGCGCTCGACGACGAGGAGGACGACCCCCCGTCGTCACCGGTGGGCCAGAAGGGCAGGACGAGGCACGACGACAGCGTCAGGCTGGCCAGCACCGCCGTCACGAGGAGCACCGCCCCTCGTCTCCATCGCCCGTGTCCCCGACTCCCCATGGCCCCTGTCTCCCGCACCCGAGCACGGTAACCCGCCGGCCTGACGTCCCGTGGTGCCTGAGGATCACGACCTCGCGACAACCCGGTCAGGGGCCGGCGTGGGCGGCGTCCGCCGGGGCGCGGCCCGACATCACGGTGACCGTCATCGCCTCCAGCGCGAGCAGCGGCGAGACGTTGAGGTTGATCCGCTCGCGCGCCTCGCCGATCGCCTCCATGGCGAGCAGCAGCTCCTCCGGGGTGCGCATCGCGGCCAGGGCGCGGACGAGGTCGATGCTGTCCTCGTTGACCAGCCCGACCCGGGCGCCCAGGTGCAGGACGAGGGCGTCACGGTGGATCGACAGGAGGTCGACGAGCCCGCGGTCGACGGTGTCGCGGGCGAACCGGGTGGCGCGGGTCTTCTGCTCCTTCTCGAGAGCGGCGACCTGCGCCCGGACGTGCGGCGGCTGGGTGCGCGCGGACGGGTCGGCGCCGAGCGTCTCCAGCAGCCGGGTGCGCTCGGCGGCGTCGCGCTCGGCCGACGAGGCGCTCGACTCCTCGTCGGCGATGGACGCGAGGTCGGCCGCGGCGCCGATCGCGTCGCCGATGGTGCGGATGCGGGCCGGCATGGCGATGACGTCGCGCCGGCGGATGCGCGCCGCCTCGTCGCGGGCGAGCCGGCGGGCCAGGCCGACGTGCGACTGGGCCGCGCGGGCGGCATACCGGGCCATGGCCGGGTCGATGCCGTCGCGGCGGACGAGCAGCTGGGCCACGTCCTCGACCGGGGGGGTGCGCAGCCGCACGTGCCGCGACCGCGACCGGATGGTGACGATGACGTCCTCGACCGACGGCGCGCAGAGCATCCAGACCGTGCGCGGCGTCGGCTCCTCCAGCGCCTTGAGCAGGGCGTCGGCGGCCCGCTCCGTAAGGCGGTCGGCGTCCTCGACGATGATGACCCGCCACCGGCCGACGGAGGGGTGCAGGCCGGCCTCCTGCACCAGGGCCCGGGTGTCCTCGACCTTGATCGACAGGCCCTGGGTGGCCTTGACGGTGACGTCGGCGTGCGTGCCGTCCAGGGCGGTGCGGCACTCCCGGCAGCGGCCGCAGCCGCCGTCGGGACACTGCAGCGCTGCGGCGAACGCCCGGGCGGCGACCGAGCGGCCCGACCCCGGCGGGCCGGTGAACAGCCAGGCGTGGGTCATCGCGGCGGGGTCGGCGACCGCTCGCCGCAACGTGGCCACGGCCTCCTGCTGGCCGACGACGTCGTCCCAGACGCTCACGATGCCGGCTCCAGGGCGAGCCCGGCCGCGGCGAGTCGCGCCACGACCTGGGCGTGGATCGCCTCCGGCGAGCCGCTCGCGTCGACGACGAGGTAGCGCTCGGGTGCCGCCGCGGCGAGGGCAAGGAAGTGCTCGCGCACCGACTGGTGGAAGGCGTCGCCCTCGGCCTCCAGCCGGTCGTGGACGTCGCCGCGGCGCTGCCGGCCGGCCGCGGGTGTGACGTCGAGGACGATGGTGAGGTCAGGGACGAGGTGGTCGACCGCCCAGTGCTGCAGGTCGGCCACCTCCTTCACGCCCAGGTCGCGGCCGCCCCCCTGGTAGGCGGTGGCCGAGTCGATGTAGCGGTCGGTGAGCACGACCCGCCCCGCCGCGAGCGCCGGCCCGATGACCGTGTCGACGTGGTGGGCCTTGTCGGCGGCGTAGATCAGCGCCTCGGCCCGCGGCGACACGTGGTCGCCGTGGAGCACAAGGTCGCGCAGCGCGGAGCCCAGGGCGGTGCCGCCGGGCTGGCGGGTCTCGAGCACGTCGTACCCGGCCCGGCGCAGAGCAGCCGCGAGCAGGCGTACCTGCGTGGACTTGCCGGCGCCGTCGCCGCCCTCGAACGCGACGAACGAGCCGGTACGCCGGGAGGGCGCCGGTTCGGGGGTCGGTGGGGTCGGCACGGTCACGCCCGTGACTCTAGGCGAGCCCGCCGTCAGCGCCCCGGGATCGGTGCCGCGTGGCTAGGGTGCCGGGATGACGGTCCGGGTGGGGTTCCTGCGCGCGGTCAACCTCGGGAAGCGCCGAGTGGCGATGAGCCGCCTGGTCGCGGTGGGTGAGGCGCTCGGGCATACCGACGTGTGGACCCACATCAACAGCGGCAACGTGGTCTTCGACGGCACCGGCTCCCGCGCGTCCCTCGAGGGGGCGTTCGAGAAGGCGCTCGAGGCCGAGTTCGGCTTCGAGTGCACGACGTTCGTGCGCACCGCCGCGGAGATCCGGTCGGCGCTGGAGGCCACGCCGTTCCCGGTGGCGGCGGGCGACACCCACTTCGTCACGTTCCTCAAGCAGGCGCCGGGTGCCGGGCGGAAGCAGGAGCTCGAGGCGCTGTCGGGCGACGTCGACACCCTCGTCGTGGAGGGCGCCGACGTGCACTGGCGGATGCGCGGGAAGTCCACGGACTCGCGGCTCACGAGGCGTGACTGGGAGAAGGTGCTCGGGCCGCTCAGCAGCACCAGCCGCAACGTGACGATGCTCCGGGCGCTCTCGGAGAGGATCGCGCGGCACTGACCGGACGGATGGGGAGCCGTGAGGTCGCGCAGGCGCCCCCGCGACTCCCCATCCACCTCACGGCGTGCGCCACGCTCCTACTGGGCGCGGTCGGCGTTGGCGTGGATCGCGTCCCGCACGTACTGCGCCAGCCCCGGCTCGAGGTCCTCGTAGGTCTTGGTGAACCGGGGGTCGCTGACGTACATGTCGCCGAGGCCCCGGTGGAACTGCGGGGTCAGGGCGTAGAACCGGTCGTTGATGTGCAGCCGGTGCTGCTCGGCGGCGGCCATGGCGCGTTCGCTCGTCGCCGGCTCCCCGGACCGCTTGGCCTCGACGAACGCCGTGTTGACGGCGTCCATCTCCGCCTTGACGGCCACCCAGTCCTCCTTGGTGTAGCCGGCGGCGCGGCTCTGCGACTGCTTCCACTGGTCGCTGTCCCCCCACCGTTCCTGCGCCTCGGCGGCGTAGTCCTCCGAGAACCCGTCTCCGAACAGCTCCCGCTGCTCGTCCTTGCTCAGCTGGATGCCTGACATCTGCTTCTCCAATGCTCGGTCGATCGCCGTGACGAGCCCACTCAGCTCGTCCAGCCTGGACATGACCGCGTCCCGTTGCCGGCGCAGGTGCGTCGTGAGGTCGGCGCCACTGGCGTCGAGCAGCGCCCCGATGGCCTCGAGCGGGAACCCCAGACGCCGGTAGACGACGACGTTCTGGAGGCGCTCGAGGTCGCCCGGGCCGTAGAGGCGGTAGCCCGCTGCGCTGCGGCCGGCCGGGCTGACGAGCCCGATCTCGTCGTAGTGGTGCAACGTGCGCACCGTCACGCCGAGGTCGTCGGCCACCTGCCCGACCGTCCACTGGGTCACCGTGCTGCGCCCCTGTCCTGCGGTCATGACGTCCAGCGTCGGGCCTGACGTCGCGTGAGGGTCAAGCCCCATTCTCGACCTCGACGGGGTGTGGCCGGACCCGGCACGGCGTGTGGGGCACCGGCCGCCAGCTCGTCGCCCGGGTGCTGCGCTCGCGGCGCCGGTCAGGCTGAGGCGGCCCCCACCGGCTGGAACGCGCCGGCGAGCAGCTCGAGCGTCCGCTCGCGCGCGACCGCGCGCCGGGGGTCGGAGCCCGACCGGGCCCCGGCCACCGGGTGCACCATGACCTCGTCGACGCCGTAGGTGTCGGCCAGGTCGACGAGGCGGTCGCGCGCCTGCTCCGGCGTACCGACCACCCACCGCTCGAGCATCGACGCGGCCAACGCCTCGTGCTCGCGGGGCAGCCGCTCGGCGGCGGCCTCCTCGACCGACAGCTGCGATCGCAGTGCCCCCTGGGTGCGCAGCGCCACCATCGCGAGCACCTGCGGCCGGGCGAGGGCCTGCGCCTCCTCGGGGGTCTCCGCCACGCACACGTTGACCGTCAGGAACGTGGTGGGGGCCGCGGCCGCGTCGCTGGGGCGGAACTCCCGCCGGTATGCCGCGAGCGCCTCCGCCGTGCCCTGGCCGGAGAAGTGGTGGGCGAAGACGTAGGGCAGCCCGAGCTCGGCCGCGAGGTGCGCCGAGTAGTCGGACGAGCCGAGCAGCCACACCGGCGGCACCGAGGTGGAGCGCGGTGTGGCGTGCAGGACGTACTCCCGGCCGCCGAGGTCGAGGGCGACACCACCCGGATCCATCATGGCCACAACGTTCTGGACGTACTCCGGGAAGCGGTTGACCGCGTCGGCCTCCACCCCGCCGCCGCCGTGGCGCAGGGCCCAGCTCGTCACCGGGTCGCTGCCGGGAGCCCGGCCGATGCCGAGGTCGATGCGTCCCGGGTAGGCCGCCTCCAGCAGCGCGAACTGCTCGGCGACGACGAGCGGGGCGTGGTTCGGCAGCATGACGCCACCGGACCCGACCCGGATCCGCGCGGTGGCGCCGGCGACCATGGCGATGAGGATCGCGGGGTTGGTCGCCGCGACGGCGGGCATGTTGTGGTGCTCCGCCAGCCAGTAGCGGCGGTAGCCGCCCGCGTCGGCGGTGCGGGCGAGCGCCACGGAAGCGGCGAGCGCGTCGCCGGTGGACTGGTCGGCCCGCACGGGCACGAGGTCGAGCACGGACAGGGTCAGCGGCGCCGGCGAGGGCGCGAACGAGTCAGTCACGTCAGGGCCAACACCGGCGCGCCCGGAGGCTGTTCCCGAGGGAGGGTGACGGCGCGTCAGGTCCATCCGGCGTCGTCGACCCCGCCGGGGATGTCCCGGTCGGGGTCGTACGGCAGCCGGGTGTAGCGGAACGACGCGAGGTCGAGGTGGCTCACGGCGCCCGCCGCGTCACGGACCACCCGCAGCGGCTCGCCCGTGTAGTACCCGTCGAGCCCCACCCACGTGCCGTCGCCGGTCACGTCGAAGCGTGACCCGCGGCCCTGACCGGGGACGCCGACCTCGAGCCCGCCGCCGGGGGTCGCGCGGACGAGCGCGACCGACGGGCCCCAGTGCCAGAGGCCCACCAGCTCGAGGGCCGCCGGGGTCGTGCCCGTGGCGTACCAGGTCTCCGGCTCCAGCGGCTCGCGCTCGCGCACCAGGGTGAGCAGGTCGCGCGCGAAGGCCAGAGGCGCACTGGTCGTGTTGGCGAAGACGACGACGCCGTCACCGGACTCGACGTCGACCTGGAGCCCGGCGAGGAAGCCCGGCATCGACCCGCCGTGGCCCGCGTAGCGGCGGCCGGCGTCGTTCCACACCTGGAAGCCCAGGCCGTGCCCGGCGGTCCACGCCTGCCCGGGCAGGTCGTAGACCGCCTGAACGACGAGCATCTCCGCGAGCGTGTCGGCCGCCAGCAGTTCACCGGTGTCGCCGGCCAGGAAGGCGGCCCAACGGGCGAGGTCCTGCGTGCTCGACCAGAGCTGGCCGGCGGGGGCCATGGCGCCGGCGTCGTGCTCCGGCTCGGGCAGCAGCAGGTCGGCGAACGGGTGCACGGCCAGCCCCTGGGCTGCGGCGCCGGTCGGCCGGGTGGAGGTGCGCGACATGCCGAGCGGCGTCAACAGGTCGCGGCCGACGACAGCGTCCCACGACGCGCCGTGGGCGCGCGCCACGAGCTCGCCGAGGGCGGCATACCCGACGTTCGTGTAGTGGTAGCGGCTCCCCGCACGCATCCGGGGCACCGGGGAGGGCGCCACGAGCTCGTCCCAGCCGCCGCCCGGGGTGCGCTCCCACCAGGGCCCGTCGGTCTCGGACTGCAACCCGGACGTATGCGTGAGCAGCTGGGCGATCGTGGCGCGCCCGAAGGCGGTGCCCGGCACGTGGTCGTCGAACCGGTCGTCGAGGTCGAGCCGGCCGGCGTCGCGCAGCCGCATGACGGCCACGGCGACGAACGTCTTCGTGATCGACCCGATGCGGTACTGCGTGTCGGGCGTCGCGGGGGCGCCGGCCTCGCGGCCGTCGACGGTGCCGCGCGCGTCGGCCCACACCAGCTCACCGCGGCGCACCAGGCCGGCCGCCACCGACGGCAGCCGCTGGGCGCGCTGCTCGGTGGCGAGCCGGGCGGTGAGCAGCCGGGCCGTGGACGGGTCGAGGGCCGTCACCGGTCAGGCCTTCTTGGTCGCAGTTCGGGCGGTCGTGGTCTTGCGGGCGGTCGTCTTCTTGGCCGTGGTCTTCTTGGCCGCCGTCTTCTTCACGGCCGTCTTCTTCACCGCGCGCTTGCGGGTCGTCGGACCCTTCGCCCGCTTCTCGGCCAGCAGCTCGAAGCCGCGCTCGGGCGTGATCGTCTCGGGGTCGTCGTCGCGGCGCAGCGTGGCGTTGGTCTCGCCGTCGGTGACGTACGCCCCGAACCGGCCGTCCTTGACCACGACCGGCTTGCCCGACACCGGGTCGGCGCCGAGCTCCTTGAGCGGCGCGGCCGCGGCCCGGCCCCGCTGCTTGGGCTGCCCGTAGATCGCCAGCGCCTCGTCGAGGGTGATGTCGAACAGCTGCTGCTCGGTGAGCAGCGACCGGGAGTCGGTGCCCTTCTTGAGGTAGGGCCCGTAGCGGCCGTTCTGCGCGGTGATCTCGACGGTGGACCCGTCCTCGGCGCTCGTCGTGCCGACGACGCGGGGCAGCGAGAGCAGCTTGAGGGCGGCGTCGAGCTCGATCGTCGACAGCTCCATGTCCTTGAACAGCGAGGCGGTGCGCGGCTTGGCCTTGGCCGCCTTGCCCCGTGCCTTGGGGGCGCCCTCGGGCTCCTCGGGCAGCACCTCGGTGACGTAGGGGCCGTAGCGACCCGACCGGGCGACGACCTCGTTGCCGGACACCGGGTCGCGGCCGAGCACCCGGCCGTCGTCGGCTGCGGCATCGAGCAGCTCGCGAGCCATAGCCGGCGTCATCTCGTCGGGCGCGATGTCGTCGTTGATGGTGGCCCGGCGCGGGGTGTCGGGCACGTCGGACGGGGTGCCGGCGAGCAGGACCTCGCCCGTCGTGGGGTCGACGCCGGAGGGCATGACCTCCTCGACGTACGGCCCGTAGCGGCCGACCCGGACGACCATGCCGTCGCCGAGGGGGATGGTCGAGATCTCGCGGGCGTCGATCTCGCCGAGGTCGTCGACGAGCTCCTTGAGCCCCTCGGCCGAGGCGGCCTCGTCGCCGAAGTAGAACCGGTGGAGCCAGGCGACCCGCTGCTCGTCGCCGTTGGCGATGCGGTCGAGGTCCTCCTCCATCGAGGCGGTGAAGTCGTAGTCGACGAGCCGCGGGAAGTGCTCCTCGAGCAGCCGGGTCACGGCGAAGGCGAGCCAGGTCGGCACCAGGGCCGAGCTGCGCGACCAGACGTAGCCGCGGTCCTGGATGGTGCCCATGATCGACGCATACGTCGAGGGCCGGCCGATCCCCTTCTCCTCCATGGCCTTGACGAGCGTCGCCTCGGTGTAGCGCGGGGGCGGCTGCGTCTCGTGACCGTCGGCCTCGGCGCGGATCACCGCGAGCGGGACGCCTTCGCCGAGCCGCGGAAGGCGGCGCTCCTCCTGCGCGATCTCCTTGCGCTTCTTGCTCCCCGAGTCGTCGCGGCCCTCCTCGTAGGCGGCCAGGAAGCCGCGGAAGGTGATGACGGTGCCGCTGGCGGTGAACTCCGCCGTGCGGGCGACCTCGACGCCGTCGAGCGTGGCGGTGAGCTTGACGGTGGCCGTCGAGCCGGTGGCGTCGGCCATCTGCGAGGCGACGGTGCGCTTCCAGATCAGCTCGTAGAGCGCGAACTCGTCGCCGCGCAGCTCGCCGGCCACCTGCGCCGGGGTGCGGAACCGGTCACCCGCCGGGCGGATCGCCTCGTGCGCCTCCTGCGCGTTCTTCACCTTGCCGGCGTAGCGCCGCGGCTCGTCGGGCACGTAGTCGGCGCCGTAGAGGTCGCGGGCCTGGCTGCGCGCCGCGGTGATCGCGCTCTCCGACAACGTGATCGAGTCGGTACGCATGTAGGTGATGTAGCCGTTCTCGTAGAGCCGCTGCGCCACGCGCATCGCGTTCTTCGAGGTGAGCCGCAGCTTGCGCGACGCCTCCTGCTGCAGGGTCGACGTCGTGAACGGCGCGGCCGGGCGACGGGTGTAGGGCTTGTCGTTGACGCTGGTGACGACCACGGGCGACTGCGGCACCGCGGCAGCGATCGCGCGGGCCATCGACTCGTCGACGTGCACGACGGCCTTGGCCTTGAGCTCGCCGGCGTCGGTGAAGTCGCGGCCGGTGGCGACGCGGTCACCGTCGACGGCGCTGAGCCGGGCGGTGAACGCGTCGGCGTCGACGAGGGCGCCGCTGCTGCTGCGCGTGGTGAACTCGCCCTCCACGTCCCAGTAGGAGGCCATGACGAAGGCCATCCGCTCGCGCTCCCGCTCGACGACCATGCGGGTGGCGACCGACTGCACACGCCCGGCGGAGAGACCCTGCCGGACCTTGCGCCAGAGCACGGGCGAGACCTCGTAGCCGTAGAGACGGTCGAGGATGCGGCGGGTCTCCTGGGCGTCGACCAGGCGGGTGTCGAGCTCGCGGGTGTCGGTGACGGCGCGCTGGATGGCCTCGCGGGTGATCTCGTGGAAGACCATCCGCTTGACCGGCACCTTGGGCTTGAGGGTCTCGAGCAGGTGCCACGCGATGGCCTCGCCCTCGCGGTCCTCATCGGTGGCGAGGTAGAGCTCGTCGGCCTGCTTCATGAGCCGCTTGAGCTCGGCGACCTTCTTCTTCTTGTCGTTGTCGACGACGTAATAGGCCTCGAACCCGTTGTCGACGTCGATCGCGAACTTGCCGAACGGGCCCTTCTTCATCTCCGGCGGGAGCTCCGACGGGTTGGGGAGGTCGCGGATGTGGCCGACCGACGCCTCGACGTCGAAGTCACCCCCCAGGTAGCCCGCGATGGTCTTGGCCTTGGCCGGCGACTCGACGATGACGAGCTTGCGGCCCTTCCCTGCTGCCACGGCATACCTGCGCTCTCGATGTCTCGCGGCCACGTGCAGCGGATTCGTCGCTGCTCCGACGTGGGTCGCGGAAGCACACGCTAAACCCTTCCGGCGCCAGTTCCGCTCAGGCAGTCTGATAGTTGAAGATTCAACTTCATGGGAGTATGATCGTCCAGTGACCTCCCAACCGGTGCTCTACCTCTCCCACGGGGCCCCTCCGCTCGCCGACGACGCCACCTGGACGCGCGAGCTGGCGTCCTGGAGCGACGGTCTGCACGACGCCTACGAGAAGCCCACGAGCATCCTCGTCGTGTCGGCCCACTGGGAAGAGGCGCCGCTCGCGCTCTCCTCGACGACCGGCGCACCGCTCACCTACGACTTCTGGGGCTTCCCGCAGCGCTACTACGACGTGACGTATGCCGCCCCGGGTGCGCCGGAGCTCGCCGACGAGGTGACGCGACTCGTGGCCGCCCCCGGCACCCCGGTGCACCGCGACGAGGCACGGGGCCTCGACCACGGCGCCTACGTGCCGCTCGTCGAGATGTTCCCCGACGCCGACGTGCCCGTGCTCCAGATGTCGATGCCGACCCTCGACCCGCGGGCGCTGTTCCGGCTCGGCCAGAAGATCGCGCCGCTGCGCGAGGCCGGCACGCTCATCGTCGGCTCGGGGTTCACGACCCACAACCTGCGCGCGTTCAACCCCTCGCTCCCGCCCGACGCCCCGGCCCCGGGCTGGTCCACCGAGTTCGACGCCTGGGCCAAGGAGGCCATGGCGCACGACGACGTCGACGCCCTGCTCGACTTCCTCGACAAGGCCCCGGCCGCGCACACCGCGCACCCGCGTACCGAGCACTTCGCGCCGCTGTTCGTCTCCCTGGGCGCCGCCCACGGGGCCGACGGCAACGGCCGCCTCGACTCCCGCAGCGTCATCGACGGCTTCTGGTTCGGCCTCAGCAAGCGCAGCTGGCAGCTTGGCTGACCCCGACGCGAGCGTTCAGGCCGGGGTCCGGCGGGAATGCGGGGCAGCTCCCCGGACTTGCCCACTGTTGTGACCTCCCCCGCGCCCTCGACCGACGTGACGGAGGCGGTCGGGTTCCGGTCGGAACGCGGGCCGGTGCTCATCGCCCTCATGGTCTCGACCGGACTCATCGCCGTCGACGCGACCATCCTCGCCACCGCCGTGCCGTCCATCGTCAAGGACCTGGGCGGCTTCGCGTCGTTCCCCTGGCTGTTCTCGGTCTACCTCCTCGCGCAGGCGGTCTCGGTGCCGGTCTACGCCAAGCTCGCCGACATCGTGGGCCGGAAACCGCTGATGCTGCTGGGGATCGGGCTGTTCCTGATCGGCTCGGTGCTCTGCGGGTTCGCATGGTCGATGCCCGCGCTCATCGCCTTCCGCGCCGTGCAGGGGCTGGGGGCCGGAGCCGTGCAGCCGATGGCCATCACCATCGCCGGCGACCTCTACAGCGTGGCCGAGCGCGCCAAGGTGCAGGGCTACATCGCCAGCGTCTGGGGCGTGTCGTCGGTCGTCGGCCCGGCCCTCGGTGGCCTGTTCTCCCAGCTCGACGCCTGGCGCTGGATCTTCTTCGTCAACGTGCCGCTCTGTCTCCTCGCCGGCGCGCTCATCCTGCGGGCCTTCCGCGAGCGCATCGAGAAGCGCGAGCACCAGATCGACTACCTCGGTGCCGTCCTGCTCATGGCCTCGATGACGCTGCTCATCCTGGGCGTGCTCGAGGGCGGGCAGGCCTGGGCGTGGAGCTCGCCCACGAGCGTCGCGGTCTTCGCCGTCGGCGCGGCGCTCCTCGTCGCGTTCGTGTTCGCGGAGCGGCGCGCGGCCGAGCCGGTGCTGCCGCTCTGGGTGCTCAGCCGCCGGCTGCTGCTGACGACGAGCCTCATCGCCCTCGGCGTCGGAGCGGTGCTCATCGGACTGTCGTCCTACGTGCCCACCTACCTCGAGGGGGCGATCGGCGCGCCGCCGCTGGTGGCCGGGCTCGCCCTCGCCTGCCTCACCCTGGGGTGGCCCCTCGCGGCCACGTTCTCCGGACGGCTGCTCTACCTGCGCTACGGGTTCAAGCCCACGGTGCTCGTCGGCATGGGGTTCGTCCTGGCCGGCGTCGCCGTGCTGGTGGCCCGTGCGTATGCGCCGAACGTCGCCGTCGTGGCGTTCGGCTGCTTCGTCATGGGGATGGGTCTCGGCCTCGTGGCGTCGCCGAGCCTCATCGCGGCCCAGGCCAGCGTCGAGTGGGAGGAGCGGGGCGTCGTCACGGGCGCCAACATGTTCGCCCGGTCGATCGGCAGCGCCGTGGGCGTCGCCATCTTCGGAGCCGTGGCCAACGGCATCATCCAGCGCGCGGGCGGCCCGACCGTCCCCACCGCCGTGCGCGACGGGGCCGCAGCCGTCTTCTGGGCCGTGCTCGCCGCCGCCGTCGTGACCACGGTCATCGCGCTGTTCATGCCGCGCGCCGACGCCGAGTCCGTCGAGGCGCGCGACACCCCGGCCGACGCCTGACCGCCGGACAGCACGGAGGGTGGTGGCCCTGATCGGGGCCACCACCCTCCTACGTCACGGCGACGTCGGAGCAGCGGCGGGACGCCCGGCCGCGAGGCGGTTGGCCGAGCGGGTCCAGAGCGCCAGGGCCACGACGCCGGCGACGATCTGCGGGATGAACGAGGACGCCCGCCACACCAGCGCGGCCGCCGTGGCCACGCCCGGCGTGGTGCCGAAGGCCACGAGGAGCGCGACCATCGCCGCGTCGACGGTGCCGAGCCCACCCGGCGTGAGGGGGACGAGCAGCCCCAGCTGGCTCACCGCGAAGCCGCCGAAGACGACGAGGAGCGGCGTACCGGCCGCACCCCAACCCTCGAGCCCGCGCAGGGCGAGGTAGAGCACGACGAACTGGGCCAGCGAGACGCCCACCTGCGTCGCCGTGATGGCAGCCCACCGGCGGCGCACCAGCTCGGAGATGCCGGACCGGAAGTGCACGACGGCCTCGGAGAGGGACGGCACCCGACCCCGAAAGCGCAGGGGCAGCCGGGCGACGAGCGCGTCCCCCCAGGCACCCACCCGCCGGGCGGCGGCCTCGCGGCGCATCACCAGCGCGAAGCCGACGACGAGCACGACGAGGGCGGCGAGGCCGAGGCCGGCGCCGAGCACGTAGGGGCCGGCGGCCCGACCGGAGACCACGAGGGCGAGCACCCCGAGCACGGGCAGACCCAGCGTCACGAAGAGGCTCCAGACGCCGATCGCCGCGATGGCCGCGGCGGCCTGCACGGAGGGGTAGGCCCACGAGAAGAACATCGCGTACTGCACCCCCAGGCCGAACGCGCCGCCGCCGGGCACGCCGTTGCCGATCGCGAAGGCGGCCTGGTTGAGCTGCTGGGCGTGCGCGTACCCCAGCCCGGGCGCCGCCGCCACGAAGGGCAGTCCGTACCAGAGCAGGTACAGCACGACGGCCGCGGCGATGAGCAGCAGGGCGGGCACCGACATCGTGCGCAGGGCGTCGGCGGCGGCGGAGTAGGAGCCCACCTGCGGCATCACCCGGAAGACGATGAGGGCGAGCACCGCCACCTCGACCACGGCGAGGATGAGCACCCGGCGCTTGCTCAGCCCGGTGCGCGGGGACGGCGCCGCCGCGGCACTCACGCGGGGCGTCCGGCCGCCGGCCGGATGTCGGGCGACGGGGTGGGGCTGCTCACCTCGCCCCAGCTGCGCACGGTCTTGCTGACGGCGGCGGTGGCCCGGGCCATCTCCTCGGCCACGACCCGCTTCTCGGCCCAGGTGCGCTCGCGGTCGCGCAGGGCATGCTCGATCCGCAGCCGCTCCTCGTCGCCCACCGGCAGCTGGTAGGCCTCCGACACCATGGCCGGGATGGTCGCGCGGTAGTCGTGACCGCGGGCCACGAAGACCCCCGGGACGAAGTCGAGGGCGTTGACGACGTCGACCAGGCCCATGAGCATCGAGGTGTAGGGCATCCACATGGCCGCCCGGGGGACGCCCGCCGGACGCGGCCCACGGCGGGGCATCCAGGCCGGACGCATGACCGCCGTGCGCGGGGTGAACTTGGTGATGGGGTCCTCGTGGTTGTTGAGCAGGACGTACTTCGGGCGGGTGGTGCGCGTGGCGAGCACCGCCTCCCACTCCTGCTCGCTGGCGACCTCCACCACCTCGTCGTCGGGGTCGGTCTTGACCGGGTCGGCGCGCCAGTCGCTCGCCCACCGGCTGGCGGACGGCGTTCCGAGGAAGAGGGCCCCGCGCACCCCGATGCGGGCCAGCCCGCTGCTGCCCTCGTGGAGGAAGCAGTTCTGCAGCGTCTGCGCCCCGAGCGACTCCCCGAAGAGCAGCAGGGCGGGGCGCCGGTCCTCCGGCACCGCCCGCAGCCGCCACGCGATCGCGTTGAGCAGGGCCAGGTTCTGCTCCCGGGCCATCTTGACCCGGTCGAGCGAGAGGAACGACGGCCGCAGCGAGTACTGGATGCCCACCGTGGCGCAGTCGCCCCGGGTGAGGTACTCCAGCGCCTCGACGGCGACGTAGTTCAGGTAGCCGGTGCCGGTCGGCGAGGTGAGGAGGATGACCTTGCGCTCGAAGGCCCCGAAGCGCTCGAGGTCCTCCATGACCATGCCCACCCGCGCGCCGACGCTCTCCGCCGTCTCCAAGCCGGAGAAGCAGCGGATGGGGTCCTTGACCTCCTCGACCGGCACGCCGGTGACGGTGGAGATCTCCTCGCGCGACAGCGACATCGCGACCAGCCGCACCCCCTCACGACCGAGCGTCTGCCAGTCGATCTGCGACTGCGGTCCGCCGCTGACGACCGGGGACGTCGGCGGCGTCGTGTAGGCCGCGTCGATGGCCGACCCTCCGGCCTCCGCGTGGTGGTAGAGGTACTCGACCCCCACCCCGACCGCGCCGACGAGGCCGGACAGCACGGCCGTATGCCCGATGAGGGACGCGTACGGGTCGCTGCCGGGCACCACCCGGCGGACTCCGGCGGCGACCCAGCTCGAGGCGAGGCCCTCGACGCCGGAGACGAGGTTGAGCGCGGCCGCCACACCGAACCCGAGCGCCAGCGAGACGGGCAGGCTCCTGACGACCCCCTCCCGAGGCACCTTGGGCCGCAGCCGCTGGCCGGTCAGTGGGTCGATCGAGGTCTGGGAGCGGCTGGCGATGACGGGGTCGAACACCTGGGAGCGACGCACCAGCCCCGAGGAGATGACGGCGCCGGCGAGGAAGCCGGTGGCCGGCGCCAGCACCCGCAGGAGCGGGGCCTTGGGCCCGTAGGCCCGCTCCAGCTCGTCGGCGGCGGCCACGACCATCGTCGCGGTGCCGATGCGCAGCAGCCGCAGGCCGACCGTGCGCAGCATCGCCCGTTCCACCGGCTCGCCCGGCCGCTCCGGGAGGGCCGCGTAGGTGGTGAGCCCGAGGACGGTCGTCCCGGCGGCGACGAGGGACTCCACGCGCCGGCGACCGTCGGGGTCGTCGGACCGTCCGGTCCACGAGCAGATGAGCCCCGCCACCACCTGGTGCCGGGCCTGGGCGTTCATGACGAGACCGTGCTGGATGGCGGAGGCCACCCCGGTGAGGAGCACCTGGTCGCGACGGCTGCGCGGCATCAGGCCGGGGGTGAAGGACACCCCGGCGGCGACGGTGGACAGCATCGCCGCCGTCCGCCCGGCCGGCGAGTCCCCCAGCAGCAGGCGCGTCACGATCGACATCGGCTTGGTCAGTCTGCGCACCATGGACCTCGTTCCCCAGCAACCGGTCTCGTCCTCACGGATCATGCCAGGTCAGGGCTCGCCCCCGCCGGTGACCGGGCGACCTCAGGGCCGCTTCGCCATCCGGGCCCCGGCGAGCACCGGACCGCCGGGGGCCGGTGCCCCGTCGTCGAGGTCGCTGGCCGCGCCGCTGAACTGCGCGGCATACAGCCGGGCGTACGCGCCGCCCCGGGCGAGGAGGACGTCGTGCGTGCCCTGCTCGACGATGTGGCCGTCCTCCATGACGAGGATGACGTCGGCGTCGCGGATCGTCGACAGGCGGTGGGCGATGACGAAGCTCGTGCGGTCGCTGCGCAGCGCCGCCATGGCGTGCTGCACGAGCTGCTCGGTACGCGTGTCGACCGAGCTCGTCGCCTCGTCGAGGATGAGCAGCTCGGGGGCGGCGAGGAACGCCCGCGCGATGGTGAGCAGCTGCTTCTCCCCCGCCGAGATGTTGCCGGCCTCGGAGTCCAGCAGCGTGTCGTAGCCGTCGGGCAGCGAGTGCACGAACCGGTCGACGTAGGTGGCCCGGGCCGCCTCGAGGACCTCCTCCTCGGTGGCGTCGGGACGCGCGTACGCGATGTTGTCGCGGATCGTGCCCTGGAACAGCCAGGTGTCCTGCAGCACCATGCCGATCCGGGCGCGCAGGTCGTGGCGTGACATGTCGGTGATGTCGACGCCGTCGAGGGTGATCCGGCCGGAGTCGAGCTCGTAGAAGCGCATGACGAGGTTGACCAGCGTGGTCTTGCCCGCCCCGGTGGGGCCGACGATGGCGACCGTCTGCCCGGGCTCGACGCAGAGGTCGAGGTGCTCGATGAGGGGCTTGTCCGGGGAGTAGGAGAACGCGACGTCCTCGAACGCCACCCGGCCGCCGGACGACGAAGCCGAGCCCTTCCGCACCGCGGGGTCGGGCCGCTGCTCGGAGGCGTCGAGCACCTCGAAGACCCGCTCGGCCGAGGCGACCCCCGACTGCAGGAGGTTGGCCATCGACGCCACCTGCGTGAGCGGCTGGGTGAACTGGCGCGAGTACTGGATGAACGCCTGCACGTCGCCGAGGCTCATCGTGCCGCTCGCCACGCGCAGACCGCCGACAACGGCGATGACGACGTAGTTGAGGTTCCCGATGAACATCATCGTCGGCATGATGATGCCGCTGATGAACTGCGCCCCGAACGCCGCCTGGTAGAGCTCGCCGTTCTTGGCGTCGAAGTCGGCCTGGGTCTCCTTCGAGCGGCCGAACACCTTGACCAGGCCGTGGCCGGTGAAGGTCTCCTCGATGATGCCGTTGAGCTGCCCGGTGTTCTTCCACTGCTGGACGAAGAGCTTCTGGGAGCGCTTGGCGATGGCGGCCGTGAGGGCCATCGAGATGGGGATGGTGACCAGCGCGATGAGGGCGAGGCTCCACGAGATGCTGAACATCAGGGCGACGACGGCGACCACGGTCAGCAGTGACGTGAGCAGCTGGCTGAGGGTCTGCTGGAGGCTCTGCTGCACGTTGTCGACGTCGTTGGTCACGCGGCTGAGCAGCTCGCCGCGCGGCTGGCCGTCGAAGTAGGGCAGCGGGAGGCGCGTTGAGCTTGTCCTCCACGTCGGCGCGCAGCTTGTTGGTGGTGCGGGTGACGACGCCGGCGAGGATCCAGCCGGAGAGCCACTGCAGCAACGCACCCAGCGCATACAGGGCGAGGACGAACAGGAGGATCTGGCCCAGCCGCGGTGAAGTCGATGCCCTGGCCCGGCACGAGGTCCATCCCCGAGACGAGGTCGGCCTGCTGTGCGTCGCCCTGGGCCCGCAGGCCCGCGACGACCTGCTCCTTGGTGACCCCGGCGGGCAGCCGCCGCCCGAAGAACCCCTCGAAGATGAGGTTGGTGGCGGTGCCGAGGATCTTCGGCCCGATCGCCGTCAGGGCGACGCTGACCACCGCGAGGACGACCACGACCGCGACCTGGGCACGTTCCGGACGCAGCCGGCGCATCAGCCGCTTGGCCGACGGCAGGAAGGTCTGCGACTTCTCCCCCGGCAGCGCCATGCCCATCGGGCCGCGCTGCCGCTGGGCACCGGCGGCCGGACCGCGGCGCTCCTCGGCCGCCTTCTCCTCCGCCGACTTCACACCCTCGCTCATGCCGCCACCTCCGCACTGCGCTGGGACTCGACGATCTGCTGGTAGGTCTCGCACGACTCCAACAGCTCGGTATGCGTGCCCTGCCCGACCACGAGCCCGTCGTCGAGGACGACGATCTGGTCAGCGTCGATGATGGTCGACACCCGCTGGGCGACGACGATCACCGTCGCCTCGCGGGTCACCGGGCGCAGCGCCTGCCGCAGCCGGGCGTCGGTCGACAGGTCCAGCGCCGAGAACGCGTCGTCGAAGAGGTAGACCTCCGGGCGTCGGACCAAGGCGCGCGCGATGGCCAGCCGCTGTCGCTGGCCGCCGGAGACGTTGGTGCCGCCCTGGGCGATCGGGGAGTCGAGCCGGTCGGGCATCCGCTCCACGAAGTCCTTCGCCTGGGCGATGCGCAGCGCCTCCCAGAGCTCGTCGTCGGTGGCCTCCGGACGGCCGTAGCGCAGGTTGCTCGCCACCGTGCCGGTGAACAGGTAGGGCCGCTGCGGGACGAGCCCGATCTTCGACCACAGGGTGTCGAGGTCGGCGTCGCGCACGTCGACCCCGCCGACCGTGAGCGAGCCGCCCGAGATGTCGAACAGCCGCGGCACGAGGTTGACGAGCGTGGTCTTGCCGGCCCCGGTGCTGCCGATGACCGCGGTCGTCTGACCCGGCTCGGCGCGGAAGGTGACGTCGCACAGCACCGGCGACGCCGCGCCCGGGTAGTGGAAGTCGACGTGGTCGAAGACGACGGCCGCGCCGGGGGCGATCGAGCGCACCGGGTGCTCCGGCTCGGCCACCGACGACGGGGTGTCGAGCACCTCGGCGATCCGCTCGGACGACACCGCTGCCCGCGGGATCATCATCGACATGAAGGTCGCCATCATCACCGCGAAGAGAATCTGGATCAGGTAGGACATGAACGCCGTCAGCGCCCCGACCTGCAGGTCCCCGCTGTCGACCCGAGCGGCGCCGAACCAGAGCACGCCCACGGTGGAGGCGTTGAGGATGATCATGACGATCGGGAAGATCAGCGCCTGCAGGCGCCCGACCCGCAGCGCGGTGCCCGTGAGCGTCGCGTTGGCCCCGCCGAAGCGCTCGGTCTCGTGGTCCTCGCGGACGAAGGCCCGGACCACGCGGATGCCCGTGATCTGCTCGCGCAGGATGCGGTTCACGCTGTCGATCGAGGTCTGCATGAGCCGGAACTGCGGGAGCATCTGCCGGATCACGAGACCGACGGCGATGGCGAGCAGCCGGCACCGCGACGGCGACCAGCCAGGAGAGGCCGACGTCCTGACGCAGCGCCATGATGATGCCGCCGATCATGTTGATCGGCGCCGACACCATGATCGCCAGGCCCATGAAGACGACCATCTGCACCTGGGTGACGTCGTTGGTGTTGCGGGAGATCAGGGTGGGCGCACCGAACCGGGAGACCTCCTGGGCGGAGAACTCGCCGACGCGGTGGAAGATCGCCGCGCGCAGGTCCCGGCCCATCCCCATGGAGGAGCGCGAGGAGAGGTACACCGCGAGGACCGTCGCGAGGATCTGGGCGACGCTCACGGCGAGCATCCACCCGCCCGTGCTCACGATGTAACCGGTGTCGCCCTTGGCCACGCCGTTGTCGATGATGTCGGCGTTGAGCGTGGGCAGGTAGAGCGCCGCCAGGGCCCCCACGAGCTGGAGGACGAGGATGACGGCGATCGGACCCCGGTAGGGGGCGAGGTAGGTGCGGACGAGTCGGACGAGCATCAGCGGACCTCTGTGGTGTCGGTGCGGTGGCCGGGGGCGAGGACGCCGTCCAGCAGGACGTCGACGATGGCCTGGGGGCTGAGGGGCGCCCCGTCGGCGATCTCGGGGTGGCTGCCCGAGAAGGTGAGCAGCCGGAGGTAGCGCACGAGCTCGGCGGGGCTGCACGTCAGCTGGTCGGCATCGGGGTCGATGAAGGCCTGCAGCCGGGCCCCGGCCGGTCCCCAGTCGCTGCCCTGGGTGAGGTCCTGCTCCTCCAGGGGCACGTGCCCCGTGTCGGGGCGGCAGCCGCGGTGCTCCTCGAAGTGGGCCGGCGGTGCGGTGAGACCGAGCGCTCCCATCACGCCGAAGATCTCCGCGAACCGCCCCTGCAGCACGCCCACGAGGGCCACCAGGCGCTCCCTCAGGGGGAGGGCGGGGTCGATGGCCCGCATCTGCACGGCGATGGGGGCCGGGCAGAACGCCTCGTCGACGACGGCCTCGACGAGCCGCTCCTTGGTGTCGAACGCCCGGAAGATCGTGCCCTCGGCCACCCCGGCCGCCTCGGCGATCTCGCGCGTCGTGGGCATCGTGCCGCGCTCGCGGATGAGCCGCAGCGCCGCGCGCACGATCGACACCCGGCGCTGGGTCGGGGGCAGGGCGGTGGCTCGCGGGGTCACGTCCGGAAGCCTAGATGAGTGAGCACTCACTCACCAGTCCTTTCCCGGTTCCGGACCACCGCTGCGGGTGAACGCCGCAGCCGCCGCCTCGCGCGCCGGGCCCACGGTGTCCCAGAACGCATACGTGCCCTCGTCGCGCAGCGCTGTGGCCGCAGTGACCAGTCCGGACATCGCGGCCCAGAACAGCCCCGACCCGGTGGAGACCCGGGCCACCCCCAGCTCGGCGAGCCGGGCGACCGGCGGCGCGGCCGCCAGCGCCAGCACGTTGACCGGGCGCGACACGGCCTCGACGATGCGCCGGATCCCCTCCTCGCTGGAGACGCCCGGGGCGTAGAGGACGTCGGCGCCGGCAGCCTCGAACGCCAGGAGCCGCGCGATCGTCGCGTCGAGGTCCTGCGGGTCACGGGACCCGTGCAGGTGGGCGTCGGTGCGCGCCGTGAGCACCAGCCGGCGCGCGCCGCCGTGCGCGGCCTCTGCGGCGGCGGCGACCCGCTCGACCGCCAGCGACGACGCATACGTCTCCTCGCGCCTGGGGTCCCAGTCCTCCACCGAGCAGCCGGCGAGGCCGGTGTCGAGGGCGAGCCGCACCGTCTCGGCGACGTCGTCCGGGGCGTCGGCGAAGCCGTTCTCGAGGTCGGCGCTGACCGGCACGGTGACCGCGGCGACGACCTCGGCGGCGTGGGTCAGGGCCTCGTCGCGGGTGACCGACCCGTCGACCCGCCCGCGGGTGCCGGCGAACCCGCCGCTCGTCGTCGCCACCGCGGCGAAGCCGAGCGCCTCGAGGAGCCGGGCCGACCCCGCGTCCCAGGGGTTGGGCAGCAGCAGCGGACGGCCGGCGACGTGGAGCCTGAGGAACGCGTCGCCGAGGTCGGTTCCGGGGTGTCGGGCGGCGCTCTCGTCGGTCATCCGCCGACCGTATGCCGCTGCGCCGACAGGGGCCTCTACGGCCCGGACCAGCCCTCGGCGGGCACGTAGGAGGCGACGTTGGTCATCCGCCGCTGGGTCGCCGCGATCTCGCGGACGGCCTCGGCGACGAGGCTGCGGTCGATGGGCGAGAGCCGGTCGAGAGTCAGCAGGTCGGACGGGCGGTCCCCCTGGGCGCGCTGCATGAGCTGGTAGCGCAGCCGCAGCCGTTGCAGCTGCCCGAACACCTCCACCATCGCGTCGGCCCGGTCGGCCGGCAGCATGGCCGACCCGGAGGCCGCCACCGCTCGCAGCCGCTCGACGGTGGGCAGGGCCGACGAGCCCACGGCGAGCGCGGACCAGCGGGCGATGTTGACGAGCGGAACCACCGCGTGGGACTTGACCTCGAAGGTCTCGGGCCGCCTCGTGAGCCGCTCGCGGACGGAGCGCATCCGGGCCCGGTAGGCGAGCGACTCCTCCAGGAGCAGCCGCAACGTCGCGGGGTGCCGGCGCAGGTCGCCGAAGGCCGCCGTGGCCGCCGGCAGGCCGGGGTCGCCGTGGATGGGCCGGCCGTCGACGAGCAGCGACGTCATCATCGCCCCGTTCGCCTCCCCCGGCCGGGTCAGCCACGAGCCGGCCGCCTCGCGCCACTGGCTGTTCGTGCGCGAGAACAGCGGGTCGGCCGCCGACACCCCGTGCTCGTCGCGGAGCACGCCGGCCCGGCCCAGGACGGCATCCACCTCGGCGAACACCGCCCGGTAGGCGTCCTGGTCGGGCTCCGGGAGCGCGTCGTCGAAGGCCACGGCGGAGTCGATGTCGGAGCTGAGCATCGCCTCGCGACGGCCGTTGGAGCCGAGGGCGATCCAGGTGAAGGCGTCGACCGACAGCTCGGGGTGCTGGGCGAACACCAGGGCCAGCGCGCGCCGCACCAGCGTGTCGAGGATCGAGGAGTAGACGGCGACCACCCGGCCGGAGGCCAGGCCGCGGGCCAACAGGTCCTCGAGGACCGCGGTCGAGCGCCGGGCCCGCTCGACGAGGTCCTCGACGGTGCCCGCTCGGCGCAGCTGCTCGTGCAGCGAGACCCCGGCCGTGGTGGGTGAGATGGCGAAGTCGCGGATGCCGACCACCCCGTGGAGCCGGCCGGCCCGGTCGAGCACGAGCAGGTCGTCGGCGTCGCGGTCGAGCAGGAGGATGAGCCCTTCGGCCGCCGACTCGCCGAGCACGGCGATGGGCGGGTCGGGGTCCATGACCTCACCTACCGGGGTGGTCCCGGGCACCCCCTCGGCGAGCACGCGCCGACGCAGCACGGCGTCGGTGACCAGGCCGTAGGCCCCCTCACGGGTACGCACGACGGCGCACGGCCAGGACTGGTCGGTCATCGCCCGGGCGACGTCGGCCACGGGGTCGGCGGCGTGCACCACGAGCGGCGTCCGCCGCACCAGCTCGTCGACGGTGCTGTACGTCGGAGCCCGGCCGGCGGTGGGCTGGGGCCGGGCGAACTGCTCGGCGAGGAAGCGGGCGCCCCGGTGGGAGGCGAAGACCGGGCGCACGGCCGACGCCGGGATGAGGGCCACCCTCGTGTCGTCGGCGGCGGCAAGGGCCCGGGGCCCGACCGACCGTTCGGTGAGCATCGCCGAGAACCCGAACACCCCTCCGGGACCGAGCTGCTCGTTGGCCGGTAGCCCGTCGGCGCGGGCGTCGTTCCACAGGTCGACCCGGCCGGTGAGGACGACGTAGACCTCGGTCGTCGGGCTGGCGAAGGCGTCCAGCACGAGCTCGCCCGGCGCGTACGCGTGGACGCTGGACGCGCCGACGACGGCTTGGAGGGCGGCCGGTGACAGCGCGTCGAAGGGCGGGTATGCCGCGAGGAACGGCCCGAGCTCCGTCGCGGTCACGGCCGCCATGCTCCCACTCCGGCGGGTCCCTTCGGGCCAGGAGCCGTCAGGAGCCGTCAGGACCCTGGGGTCGGCGGGCCCGGGATGCCGTAGCCGGACGCGCCGACCGTGGCCTCGAGGTTGGACTTCCACGAGCCGTCGTCGATGTAGGCCTTGAGAGCGGCGTTGACCTTCACGACCGTGGCCGAGTCGCCCTTCTTGATGCCGACGCCGTACTTCTCGTCGGAGAAGCCCTTGCCGACCACCTTGAGCACGCCCTTGTACTGCGGTAGGGCGGCGAACCCCGCGAGGATGACGTCGTCGGTCGTCACGGCGTCGACGTTGCCGGCGACCAGGGCCTCCACGCACTGGGAGAAGGTCGGGTAGGGCGTGAGGGTGATCTTGCCGGCGTACTTCTCGGTGACGAGCTTGGCCGAGGTGGTGTTGGGCACCGAGCACAGGTTGCGCCCGTCCAGCGTGTCAGGACCGGTCACCGTGTCGTTGCGCCGGACCAGCAGGTCCTGGTGGGCGACGAAATAGGGCCCGGCGAAGTCGACCTGGGTGGCGCGCTCGGGGGTGATCGAGTAGGTCGACAGGACGAGGTTGACCTTGCCGTCGGCCAGCAGCTTCTCGCGGTCGGCCGGGTCGGCCTCGACCCAGGTGATGTTGGACGCGGGTACGCCCATCGTCTTGGCGATGTAGACCGCCGTCAGGACGTCGAAGCCGGAGTAGGTGTTACCGGACTTCAGGCCCAGACCGGGCTGGTCGAAGGAGATGCCGATGGTGAGGGTGGGGGCTCCGGCACTCGTGGGCCCCGCCGTGACCGCGGCCGTCGAGGAGCCGCTGGAGCAGGCGGCGAGGGCGAGCAGGGCCACGGCCGCAGCCGCCACGGGGAAGGGGGCCGACAGGGACCGCAGGCGCCGTCGTGTGGTTCGCATGTCCACGCTCCTTCAGGACCGGGGCTCGCCGGACTCGGCCGGGTCGAGGTCGTCGGCACCCACCCGGGGCCCGTACGTGGGGCCGTGGTTGGACCAGACCGCCTTGAGCCGGTCGCCGGTGTTGGCGACGACCTTCGGCTTGACGACCATCCAGCCGATCTGGAGCAGGATGGCGATGAGGGGGATCCCGAGGACGACGACGATGAAGTCGGTCTTCTTCCAGAAGTACGGGGACGACGTCCAGCCGCCGTAGGCGAGCCCGATGACGACGAGCACGAGGAAGACGAGCCCGGCGATGCTCGTCCACGGGTGGCCGGGCATCTGGAAGGGGCTGGCGGGGATGACGCCGCGGCGCACGAGCGAGCGAAGCTTGAGCTGGCTGAGGAAGATCGTGCTCCACGTGAAGAGCACACCCAGGGACGCGGCCTCGAGGGCCACCTCGAAGGCGTCGGGGGTGAGGGCGTTGAGCACGGCGCCGAAGACGTAGACGACGGAGGTCATGACGATGCCGGCCCATGGCACGCCCTGGCTGCTCATCTTCAGCGTGAACGACGGCGCCTGCTTGCTGACGCCGAGGCTGCGCAGGACCCGTCCGGTGGAGTAGAGCCCGGAGTTCAGGCTCGACAGGGCCGCGATGATGAGCACCCCTTGGATGATGGCGCCCATCCAGGTGGCGCCCATCCGCTCGAAGATCGTCACGAACGGGCTGATCCCCGACTTGAAGTCGTTCGTCGGCAGGATCGAGACGAGCAGCAGGATCGAGCCGCAGTAGAAGACGGCGATGCGGAAGATGACCCGGTTGACCGCCTTCGGCACCTCGGCCTTGGCGTCCTGCATCTCACCCGCGGCGACGCCCACCATCTCGATGCCGGCGTAGGCGAAGACGACACCCGACATGACGAGGATCGGCCCGTACCAGTGGAAGTCACCGGAGGTCGGCCAGAACCCGCCGGGGTTGCTCCAGAGGTTGGTGATGCCCGCCTGGTGGCCGCCGACGTCGAACCGGCCGATGACGAGCACGAGCCCCACGATGAGGAAGACGACGATCGCGCTGACCTTGGCGATGGCGGCCCAGAACTCGAACTCGCCGAACGCGCGGGCCGACAACAGGTTGATGAAGAGCACCACGGCGAGCGCAATGAGGACGGTGGCCCAGGTCGGCATGAGCGGGAACCAGTACTGCACATAGAGACCGACGGCCGACAGCTCGGCGATGCCGGTGAGCGCCCAGTTGAGCCAGTACATCCAGCCGGTGACGTAGGCCGCCTTCTCGCCGTAGAACTCGCGCATGTAGGAGACGAACGCGCCGGACGTGGCCCGGTGCAGCACGAGCTCGCCGAGGGCCCGCATCAGCAGGTAGGCGATGCCGCCGACGAAGGCGTAGCTGAGCAGCAGCGCCGGACCAGTGCTGTGCAGCCGCGACGCCGACCCGAGGAACAGGCCGGTGCCGATGGCGCCACCGATGGCGATCATCTGGACGTGCCGGGAGCTGAGCGTCTGCTTGTAGCCGACCTGCTCGTCGTCCAGCGAGCTGGCCTGACTGGTCTCGCGTGGTTCCGTCTGCGTCATGGCCTGGTCCCTCGAGTCGTGTCGCTGGTGCTTGCCGACTCACTATGGACCCGCGCGGACTGGCTTCGGTTACGCCGACGTAACTAAGTTGTCGTGTCGTCGTCAAGAGTCGGCCTGAGGAGCCCGTCGGCCACGAGCTCGCGCAGCGACCGGATCCCGCGTGCCGTGACGTCGCCGACCGGCTCGCCCAGCAGCTCGGCGATGGCGGGCAGGGCCTGCGCCGGCGTCATCGTGCCGTCGCAGACGCTGACCAGCGCCGCGCCCACGGTGTCGAGACGGACGACCCGGCCGAGACCACCGCCCTGGCGCAGCTGGATCACCTCCGGGTCGGTGGCCCCGGGGCGGGCGTGCCGCTCCTCGATGACGTCGGGCGCACAGCGCCAGGCGACCTCAAGCATCGCGGTGTCGTCGTGCTCGGCGAGCCAGGTACGCGCGGTGAGACCGGCGTCCACGACCGGCCCCATCGCCGCGGCGACCGGCCCGGTGACCTCGACGAGGTCGGTCCACGGGCTGCGGCCGGTCGCCGGTCGCTGCAGCACCACGACGCCGAACCCGATGCGCTCGACCCCTCGGGCGGCGAAGTCGGCCAGCCACGCGGTATACAGGTCCTCGTAGCCCTCGACGCCGTCGCGCGAGCCACCGTCGCGCGACCACAGCTCCGCGTACTCCGCCGGGTCCTGCTCGTCGCGCTGCACCACCCACGCGTCGAGCCCGGTGCCGTCGAGCCAGCCCTCCCAGCGGTCGCGCCACGTCGACCCGGCGCCGACCTCCCAGTTGCCGATGAAGGTCGCGACGCCGCCCGGTTCGAGGTGGTCGCCCACCGACCGAACCAGCCGGGCGACGACGGCGTCGCCCACGAGCCCGGCGTCGCGGTACTCGAAGGCGGGGACGCCCGGGGCGCGTGGCGTGATGACGAACGGAGGGTTGCTGACGACCAGGTCGAACCGCTCGCCGGCGACCGGCGCCAGCAGGTCGCCGCGACGCAGGTCGAGGTCGATGCCGGCGAGCAGGGCGTTGAAGCGGGCGAAGGCCAGGGCCCTCTCGGACAGGTCGGTGGCCACGACGGCGTCGGCGTGGCTCGTGAGGTGCAGCGCCTGCACGCCGCAGCCGGTGCCGAGGTCGAGCGCGCTAGGCACCCGCCGTCTCGGGGTCCACTGGGCCACCGTCGTCGAGGCCGGACCCACGCCGAGCACGTGGTCCTCCGGCAGCGGTCCGCCCAGGGCGATCTCCGACAGGTCCGACGCCAGCCACCAGTCGTGCGCGTCGTCGGCGTAGGGCCGCAAGTCGCACCGCGCCCGGGCGGAGTCGCCCTCCAGCGCGACGAGGCCGAGGTCGGCTGCCCCGGCGGTGCCCAGGGTGGGCAGCGCCCGGTCGAGGTCGGCCCCGCCGACCGGCAGGCCCAGGGCGAAGCAGCGCACCAGGATGGCGACCGGCTCGCGGCGGGTCCGGGTGGCGAGGTCGGCGGGCAGCCGCTGCTCGCGGTGCAGGGCCGCGTCGGCCACCGGCCCGAGCAGCGCGGTCACCCCGTCGACCGTGTAGGCGGCCCGGACGAGGTCAGCGCGCAGCGCGCCGACCCGCTGGGGGTCGGCGCGCGGCGGTGCCGGCGAGGGGGTGAGGATCACCGGGTCAGACCCGGGACGGCTCCTCGTCGGCGTCGTAGCGGCCCGGCCGCGTCGTGACGTCGACGGGCCCGTCGACCGCGTCGTCGTCATCGTCGTCGACGAGGTCCTCTTCGAGGGTCTCGTCCTCGTCGCCGCCCACCGAGATGTCGCGCGACTTCGAGACGGCGACGGCCGCGATGATGATGATGAGCGCCACGACCGCGATGCCGTAGCGCACCAGGGGGTTGGCCCCGTTGCCGACCGTGAGCACGACGATCGCCGGGGCGACGAGCACCGAGACGAGGTTCATGACCTTGATCAGCGGGTTGATCGCCGGGCCGGCGGTGTCCTTGAACGGGTCGCCCACGGTGTCGCCGATGACGGTGGCCGCATGGGCGTCGGAGCCCTTGCCGCCGTAGTGGCCGTCCTCGACGATCTTCTTGGCGTTGTCCCACGAGCCGCCGGCGTTGGCCAGGAAGACGGCCATGAGGCAGCCGGTGCCGATGGCGCCGGCGAGGAAGCCCGCAAGCGCACCGATGCCCAGGCCGAACCCGACGGCGACCGGGGTCAGCGCGGCCAGGAGGCCGGGCGTCGCCAGCTCGCGCAGCGAGTCCTTGGTGCAGATGTCGACGACCTTGGCGTAGTCGGGCTTCTCCGTGTAGTCCATGATCCCGGGGTGCTCGCGGAACTGGCGGCGCACCTCGAAGACGATCGCCCCGGCGGCGCGGGTCACCGCGTTGATGGCCAGGCCGGAGAACAGGAACACCACGGCCGCACCGAGGAGCAGTCCGACGAGGGTGCTCGGCGTGACGATCTGGGTGTTGAACATGTTCTGCACGAACGCGCTCGGCGTCTCGGTGATCTCGTTGTTGTTGACGAGGGTCTGCACCGCGGTGCTCCAGGCATCGGTGAACGAGCCGAAGAGCGCCGTCGCCGCGAGGACGGCCGTCGCGATGGCGATGCCCTTAGTGATCGCCTTGGTGGTGTTGCCCACGGCGTCGAGGTCGGTGAGGATCTGCGCGCCCTCGCCGTCGACGTCGCCGGACATCTCGGCGATGCCCTGGGCGTTGTCGGAGACCGGGCCGAAGGTGTCCATGGCGACGATGACGCCCACCGTGGTCAGCAGGCCGGTGCCGGCCACCGCGACGAAGAACAGGGCCAGGGCCACGGACCCGCCGCCGAGGAGGAAGGCGCCGTAGACGGCGGCTCCGATGATGACGGCGGTGTAGACGGCCGACTCGAGACCGACGCCGATGCCGGAGAGGACGACGGTGGCCGCGCCGGTGCGGGAGGTGCGGGCGACGTCCATGGTCGGGCGCTTGTCGGTGCCGGTGAAGTGACCGGTGAGCCACAGGATGACGGCGGCCAGGAGGATGCCGATGATGACGGCGACGCTGGCCCGGATGCGCAGGCCGTCGACGGCCGCGTCGGTGATCTGGCCGGTGGCGGCGTCGGTCTTGGCGGCGACCGCGGCCGGCAGGTAGAGGAAGACGGCCGCCACGGAGAGCACGGCGGAGATCGCGGCGGTGATGTAGAAGCCCTGGTTGATCGCCGACAGGGCGTTCTGGCCGGGCTTCACCCGCGTGATGAACACCCCGATGATGGCCGTGACCGCGCCGATCGCGGGGATGAGCAGCGGGAAGACGAGGCCTTCGACGCCCAGCGCCACCGAGCCGAGGATAAGCGCGGCCACGAGCATGACGGCATACGACTCGAAGAGGTCGGCGGCCATGCCGGCGCAGTCGCCCACGTTGTCGCCCACGTTGTCGGCGATCGTGGCGGCGTTGCGGGGGTCGTCCTCCGGGATACCGGCCTCGACCTTGCCGACGAGGTCGGCGCCGACGTCGGCCGCCTTGGTGAAGATGCCACCGCCGACGCGCATGAACATGGCGAGCAGGGCAGCGCCGAAGCCGAAGCCCTCGAGGACCTTGGGGGCGTCGCCCTTGTAGACGATGACGACGACGGCGGCGCCCATCAGGCCGAGGCCGACCGTGGCCATGCCGACCGTGCCGCCGGTGCGGAAGGCGATGCGCATGCCCTTGTCGCGGTCGCCGTCACGGGCGGCGGAGGCCACTCGGACGTTGGCCTTGACGGCCAGCGACATGCCGAAGTAGCCGATGGCCGCGGAGAACAGGGCACCGACGACGAAGAAGATGGAGCGGCCCAGCTTGACCGAGAACGTGTCGGCGGGCAGGAGGAAGAGCAGGCCGAACACGAGGACGACGAAGATGCTGAGCGTGCGGAACTGGCGGTTGAGGAAGGCCTGCGCCCCCTCCTCGACCGCTGCGCCGATCGTCTGCATGTTCTCGGTGCCGGGGTCGGCGGCGAGGACCTGCCGTCGGAAGAAGAAGCCGAAGACCAGGGCGATCACCGCAATGGCCAGGACGACGTAGACGAGGGTCAGGTTCGTACCTGCCAGGTCCAGCGCTGGTGTCGCTGCCGGGGCAAGGTTGGGCATGGTGCACTTCCTCCTTGAGGCGCTCACTCACCCTTGAGCGACGGAACCTGTGGCTCGACCCCATCGGTGGGCGCAGCAGGAGCACGCGGGTGGTTCGCGGGAACCCTACCTGGAGGTAGGGACGGACCATAAATCACGCCCAGGGTAGCCGCCGCCCCGGGCGTCGCGCACCCGTCCGGCCGCCGGGACGGTCAGGCCGAGAGGGCCGCGTCGACCGTGGGGAAGATGGCGAACACCTTGTCGAGCCCGGTGATGACGAAGACCTTGAGCACCCGGTCGTGGGCGCAGACCAGCAGCATGGAGCCGTCGTTGAGCCGGATCTGCTTCAGGCGGCCCACGAGGACCCCCAGGCCGGTCGAGTCCATGAAGGTCACGCCCGAGAGGTCGACGACGAGGTCGCGTACGCCGCCCTCGATCTCGTGGTCCAGCTGCTCCCGCAGCTGGGGCGCGGTGTAGACGTCGATCTCACCAGCGACCCGCACCACCGTGCGGCCGCTGACGACCGACGTCACGATGTCGAGATCCAACGCTCCGCCCCGTTCCTACCGTGCCCAAAGCCATCGATGGCGCTACAGCCCCCCAGGGTGCCCTGCTCCACTGCAGGCCGCCACTTCACCGCGACATGCCGGGAGCACGACGGGCCAGACCCTACTCCGGGTGCCCGCAGCCACGTACCGTATCGATGATGTCCGCCGCCGTTCCACCCGCGACCTCCCGCCCGGGGCGCCTCACCCCGGACGCGCTGCTGGCCGGGCTGGCCCAGGGCCGGCGGGCCGAGCGGCTCACCCACGTGCACCACGTGCCGGCGCGCGACGCCGAGCCGGCGGACTGGCCGACGTGGACGACCCCCAGCCTGTACGCGGCGCTCACGCAGGCGGGGCTGACGCAGCCGTGGGTGCACCAGCGGGAGGCCGCCGACGCCGCCCACGCCGGTGAGCACGTCGTCATCTCCACCGGCACCGCCTCCGGGAAGTCGCTGGGCTACCTGCTGCCGTCCCTCTCCGACGTGGTCGACGGTTCGCTGGCCCCGAACGGGCGCGGCGCCACCGTGCTCTATCTCTCCCCCACCAAGGCGCTGGCCCAGGACCAGCTCAGCCGGCTGACCTCGTTGGCCCTGCCGGGCCTGCGCGCGGCCACCTACGACGGCGACACGGCCCCCGACGAGCGCCGCTGGGTGCGCGACCACGCCAACTACGTGCTGACCAACCCCGACCTGGTGCACCACTCCCTCCTGCCCGGCCACGAGCACTGGGCCTCCTTCCTGCGGGCCCTGCGCTACGTGGTCGTCGACGAGTGCCACGTCTACCGGGGCGTCTTCGGCTCCCACCTGGCCATGGTGCTGAGGCGGCTGCGGCGGGTCTGCGCGCGCTACCGGTCGGCGCCGACCTTCGTCCTGGCCTCGGCCACGGTGGCCGACCCGGCCCACCACGCTGAGCGGCTGGTCGGTATGCCGGTGCGCGCGGTCACCCGGGACGGCTCGCCGCGCGCCGGGCTGACGTTCGGGCTCTGGCAGCCGGGCCAGGTGCCGGGGGCCGGTCACGGCGGCGGCACGACGGCCGTGGGGCCGGGTGGTGAGGACACGCACCGGCGCAGCGCGGTGGCCGAGTCGGCCGAGCTGCTGACCGACCTCGTGGCCCAGGGCGTGCAGACGGTGGCCTTCGCCCGGTCGCGGGCCGGGGTCGAGGTCATCTCCAGCGCCGCCCGCGACCACCTGCGCGAGCTGGACGAGACGCTGGGCGACGTCGTCGCGGCCTACCGGGGCGGCTACCTGCCGGAGGAGCGCCGCGCGCTCGAAGAGGCGCTGCGGGCCGGCGGTCTCCTCGGGCTGGCGGCCACCACCGCCCTCGAGCTCGGCATCGACGTGTCGGGGCTTGACGCCGTACTGCTCGCCGGATGGCCGGGCACCCGGGCCTCGTTGTGGCAGCAGGCCGGCCGGGCCGGGCGGGCGGGCTTCGAGTCGCTGGCCGTGCTCGTCGCTGCCGACGACCCGCTCGACACCTTCCTCGTCAACCACCCCGACGCGGTCTTCGGCCGTCCGGTGGAGGCGGCGGTGCTCGACCCCGACAACCCGTACGTGCTCGGACCCCACCTGGCCGCCGCCGCGGCCGAGCTGCCCGTGACCGAGGCCGACGCCGCGTACTTCGGGCCCGGGATGCTGACCCTGCTCGACACGCTCACGGCGTCGGGCGTGCTGCGCCGCCGGCCGCGGGGCTGGTTCTGGGCGGGGGCCGACCGGGCGGCCGACCACGTCTCGCTGCGGGGGTCGGGCGCCACCCTGCGGATCGCCGACCACCGCACCGGACGGGTGCTGGGCACCATCGACGAGGCGCGGGCCCACTCCGCGGTGCACGCGGGCGCCGTCTACGTGCACCAGAGCGAGACGTTCGTCGTCGTGGAGCTCGACCTCGAGGACGGCTGCGCGCTCGTGCGCCCCGGAGACCCCGGCTGGTCGACCCAGGCCCGGTCCGTGAGCTCCTTCGACATCGTCGCCACGGAGCGCACCCACGCGTGGGGGCCCGTGACGGCGTCGTTCGGCGCGGTCGAGGTGCGCACCCAGGTGACCTCCTTCCTGCGTCGCCTGCCCACCGGCGAGGTCATCGGCGAGCACCCGCTCGACCTGCCGGTGCGGTCGCTGCCGACCAAGGCGGTCTGGTGGACCGTGCCGGCCGAGCTCCTCGCCGCCGCCGGCGTCGCCGAGGAGGCGATCCCGGGAGCCGCCCATGCGGCCGAGCACGCGGCGATCGGGATGCTGCCGCTCGTCGCCACCTCCGACCGGTGGGACGTCGGCGGGGTCTCCACGGCGCTGCATCCCGACACCGGCCTGCCCACGATCCTCGTCTACGACGGCTACCCGGGCGGCGCGGGCTTCGCGGAGCGCGGCTACGCGGAGCTGGCGACCTGGCTGCGCGGCACCCGCGCCGCCATCGCGTCCTGCCCCTGCCTCAGCGGATGCCCGTCGTGCGTCCAGTCCCCCAAGTGCGGCAACGGCAACGAGCCCCTCGACAAGGCCGGTGCCGTCGCCCTGCTCGACCTCACCCTCGCCGCTGCACCCCTCGCGCTCACCCCGCTCCCCGGCTGACCCGGGATCCGCTTCCGGCGTCACCCGGCCGTCCTTCACCCATTCGTCCTTCACCCATTCGTCCTTCACCCGGCCGGCCCCGCCCGTGACCGAGCCACTGCGGCCCCGACCTGGGGCACGGCGGCCACGACCCGCACCAGCACCTCGACGCTGAGGTCGTCGCCGGTGCGACACGAGACGACCCCCGCACCGCCTCGCCCCGCGATCCGGCCCGCAAGGGCGCAGGCCGCCGCGGGCGGCTCCCCCCGCACAAGCGCCCCGGCGGCCGCGAGGGCCGCAAGGTCGGCCGCGGACTGGGCCCGGTGCGACGCCACGACCGCGGCCACCACCCCGAGCGCACCCACGACCAGGGCCAGCACCACCCCGACCGCTCCGACGACGAGCAGCGTCCCCGACCCCCGGTCCCGACGTCCGTCCTTCACCGCGCCCCCTCACCGTTCACCCCGCCCAACACCCCGTCGACCACCCCGTCGACCACCCCGCTCGGCACGTCCTCCGACACCTCACGCTGGGCCGTCGCGGACCCCCGCACCGTCACCGCCTGCCACCCGGCCAGCTCGCGGCCGACCGACACCTCCACGGTGACCTCCGGCCCGGAGCTCGTCACCGCCACGGTCGAACCCGCGGGTGCCGCCCGCTGCGCGAGCGACCGGGCCGGGCCCTCCTCGTCACCGCGAGCCAGGGCCCGGGCCGCCAGCCGGGCGGCGTCGACGCAGCGCACCTGGTCGACACCCACCTGCACCGCGCCCACCCCGACCACGAGGACCAGCAGCAGCGCGGGAACCGCGGTAGCGAGCTCCGCCGTGACCATCCCGGCGTCGCGCTCCCCCCTCGGACGGCGACCCACCCGGCCGGCGCGCCTCGGCACGGGTCACCCCGCCGACGACAGAGCCGTGGTGATGATGCTCGTCAGGGCCCCCTTGACCGCACCCGACCGCACCACGGCGAGCAGCACGGCAGCGAACGCCACGGCCGCCAGGGTGCCGACGGCATACTCGGCGGTCGTCATGCCGGCGTCGAACCGCACGTGACGCTGCCCGTGGATCCGGCCGTGGACCCAGCCGCGGATCCGGCCCCGCGTCCCCCGCGCAGCCTCCGGTCGACCCGGCATACCTCGTCGTCCCATCGCGAACTCCCTGTCTCCCCACGGGGTTCGACCCCCGTCGACCGCCGCAGCCGGTCGGTCCGGCTCGTGGAGCCAGCGTGGTTCTCCCGCAGCTCCGGCGACAGCCCGGCCCTCAGCCCTGTGGACGGTGGGACGTCACGGCCACACCGTGTGGACGACGCCGGCGATGGCGTACCGGGGATGGTCGAGAGGTCACCTTGTGCTGAGTCCGGGGCCTGGGAACGACCAGAAGTGCCCACTCGGGATGAGGCGAACCGCCAAAGGTGACCTTTGGCGTCCGAGAGCGAGCAGGGGAGCGGAGACGGTCAGGGGCAGTGCAGGTACTGCGCGCCGGCCGGCGGCACGGGGTAGGTGCAGGCGTCGGGCACCAGGCGCTGCACGAGGAACGCCCAGCCGACGCAGATCGCGAGCAGCAGGACGGAGACCGCGACCACGAAGCGGGTGGTGAGGTTGCGGCGCACGTCAGACCATCCCGAACCGCTCGGAGTGCACGTTGGTGTCGGGGACGCCGATCGACCGCAGCGCCGCCTCGGTGGCGTCCATCATGGGCGGGGAGCCGCACATGAAGTACTGCAGCCGCGCCCGGCTCTTCGGGAGCACCTCGTCGAGCAGCGCGGCGTCCACCCGACCGCGCCGGCCCGTCCACCCGGCGCCCGGTGACGACAGGGTGTGCACGACGGTGAGGTTCATCCGGGCCTCCAGCGCCGCCAGCTCCCCCGACCCGACCATCTGGTCCTCGTGCCGGTTGCCGACGAAGACCCAGCAGGGCCTGGTGTCCTCGCGGTCGGCCATGGTCGAGAGCATCGACAGCAGCGGGGTGATGCCGATCCCGCCCGCGACCAAGACGAACCCGGGACCCTCGTGCCGCTGCATGGTGAAGTGGCCCCACGGCCCGTCGAGGTAGACGACGTCGCCGGGGACGAGGTCGTGCACCCGGCTGGTGAACCCCCGTTCCGGCTTGATGGTGAACTCCACGCCGTCGAGGTCCTCGGCCGAGGAGGAGATCGAGAAGGGGTGGTACTCCATGGCGAAGGGCGAGCGGCCGGCGTGGATCCACGCGAACTGTCCCGGCTCGAACGCGAAGGTCCGCCGCTTCGCCCCCTCGAGGGGTTCGAGACGCACGGTGTGCCCGTGCCCCGGCTGCTCGCGCACCTCGGTCACCCTCCAGCGGTTGCGCCAGCGCAGGAGCGGTCGCAGGGTCCGGACCCACAGCCCGATGGCGATGAAGGCGCCGGCATAGACGATCCAGACCACGCGCTCCCAGGGCTCGGCGACGTAGTAGCCGATGAGCAGGACGTGGCTCAGGCCGGTGACGACGATGAGCACCGCGAGCGCCGCGTGGAGCACCTGCCAGGCCTGGTAGCCGAGGCGCAGGTGGCGCCGCCAGATCGAGGTGGCGATGAGCGTCAGGAGCAGGACGACCGAGGCGACCGCCAGCTTCGCGCGCAGCGGCGCCTCGACCACGTTGAGCAGCGCGAGGTAGCGCTGGTCCCAGACGAACAGGACGATGGGGTGCGCGAGGATGCAGACGGTGATGAGCACGGTGATCTGACGGTGGACCTGCAGGATGACGTCGATCCCGAAGGTCCGCGTCGCCCGCACGAACCGGGCCGCCAGCACGAACTGCAGCCCCATGAGCGACAGCCCGAGGAACCCCAGGCCCACCGACAGGTTGACCCAGACTCCCCGGCCGGGGTCGAGCTGCTTGAGGCTGAAGCCGAGGGGAGCGACCGCCAGAACGACGTAGAGCACCAGCCATGCCGCAGCCCGGGTGGGACTCCTCACCAGACCTCCGCTCCGACCGGGTCGCCGCTCCGGCGGGAAGGACGCCCGTCGCGGGAACACCGTAGCGACCGGACCCGCCCAAATCCGCCTTTTCGGGCGGCACGGCCGGATGTCGGACGCCCGCTCGGTGGGGTCCGGCTGGGTCAGGCTGGGTCAGGCTGGGTCAGGCGAGGGTGAGGAAGAGCTTCTCCATCGTGCGCCGGTCCTCCTCGCTCAGCCCGGACGGTGACGCGGTCAGGCAGTCACGCATCCCCGAGGCGACGATCGCGAAGCCCGCGCGGTCGAGCGCGCGGCCGACGGCGGCCAGCTGCATGACCACGTCGGCGCAGTCGCGACCCTCCTCGATGAGCCGGATCACCCCGCCGATCTGGCCCTGCGCTCTCCGCAGCCGGTTGACGACGGGCGTCATGTCCTCAGGGTCGAGCGTCACCATGCGATGTCCTCGGGTGGAGTCGGATCGGGTAGGGATCGGGTGGGGATCGGGGTCGGATCGGGGTCGGATCGGGTCGGTCCGGTGCCGGGTCGACGGCATACGGGCGAGGGTATGCCGGGCACGCGAGCCCCGCATCGCGAAGCCGGCGTGTGGGGTTGGTCACGGTCACAGGCACGACGGTGCCGAGCCCGGCCGGGAGGCCGTACGCTGGGAAGGCGTCATATACCCCTCGCGGTATGGTCCCGTCGCTCGACGACAGGTCCCAACGCCATGGTCTCGGAGGCCTTGACCCCCTGCAGGGCTTCCGACCGGCCCTCTCGCCCTAGGGCGGGAGGCGAGCCGCCCGTCGGGGACAGCGCCCCCCTGTTGCTGTCCCCGGCGGGTCCCCTCAGGTCGACCAGTCGGACCAGGTCGGACCAGGTCGGACCCTGATCACACGTTGGTCGAACCGGTCGAACCCCTCAGTGGGCGGCGTCGTAGGCGTCGACGAGGCTCTTGGGCAGCCGCCCCCGCTTGGGGTAGTCCAGGCCCTGGTCGGCGGCCCAGCGCTTGACGTTGCCGATGCGCTCGGCGTGGCTGTGCGAGGTGCCCGACGCGCCGGCCCCGCCCGACCCGCCGCTGGAGGAGCGCCGCGTGCCCCGTGGCACCTTGCGGGCGTGCTCGACGTACATCGCGATCGCCTTGTCGAACCCGGCGGCCTCCTTGGAGGTGAGGTCGATGACGTAGTCGACCCCCTGGTAGCCGAACGACACCGACGTGAGGCCGGCCTCCACCTCGTCACCGGAGAGGTCCGAGATGAGAACTGTCTGTACCCGTTGCGCCATGGGGCGAGGATACGGCGCCGTGCGTTGCTGCGGTGGGACAGCGACCTCGGCCTTGGGCGCGGGTGTCGGGGTTCGGTCAGCCGAACAGCGCGGCGAGGCCCAGCCGGAGCGCCGTGATGTCGCTGTCGAGGCCGACCAGGTCGAGCAGCGGGCGCAGTGCCCGCAGCTCGTCGGCGCCGGCGTAGAGACCGACGACCCCACCGGCGGCCCGGCCCACCTCGATGACCCCGCGGATGGCGGCCAGCGCCTCGGGCAGCACCGGCGAGGCGAGGCCCAGGGAGACGGAGAGGTCGTACGGGCCCACGAAGATGCCGTCGACCCCGTCCACGGCCGCGATGCCGGCGGCGTGGTCGCGACCGAGGCGGGTCTCCACCATGGGGAGCAGGAGCGGCTGCGTGCCCGAGGTGACCCCGAAGGACGACCGGGCGGCCCCGGTGCTGCGACTGCCTCGCGGAGGCAGCCGGATGGCATCGACGAGCGCCTCGGCCTGCTCCGCCGACTCGACCGACGGGACGATGACCCCGTCGACGCCGGCATCGACGACCCGGCCGATGACCGCCTTGTCGTGGCTCGGCACGCGGGCGAGCACGGGGATGCCGTGTCGTTCGGTGACGCGCAGGAGGCCGATGACGTCGGCGACCTCGATCGCGCCGTGCTGCAGGTCGAGGCCCACCCAGTCGGGTCGCGGACCCCCGGTGTCGTGGGGGGCGCCCAGCGCCAGCTCGAGGGCGTAGGGCGACAGGTAGCTGACCCACAGGCCGCGGCGCTGGGCGGGGCGGCCCTCGCGGGCGGCGGTGCGCACCGCATCGACGACCTCGGCCGCCGCCCGCCGGGGATCTGACGTCGAGGGCGTCGGTGACGACGATGACGACGATGACGACGATGACGACGATGCGGTCATGGCGACCTCCTGCGGGCCGAGAGGGACGGCGTGGGCCACGGACGACCCGCCGGTGCGCCACCCTAGCCAGCGACCCATCCCTCCTGCGGGTGACGGGACGCCCCGCGTCGGTGTGCCGCTTCACGACGCCAGCACCTGCCGGGTCAGGGCCAGCACCACCGGGACGACGGTCGTCAGCACGAAGGCCGGGAGGAAGGCCAGCCCGAGCGGCAGGACCAGCCGCACCGCGACCCGGGCGGAGGCGACGTCGACGGCGGCCAGCCGCGCGGCCCACAGGTCTTCGGCGCCTTCGAGCAGCAGCGACGAGGGGGCGACACCCGACCGGGCGGCGAGGCGGAGCGACAGCTCGGCGCGCGACCAGCGTGGGTCGACCACCGACCAGGCCCGGTGGTCCGGCATCCCCCAGCGCAGGGCCGCGGCCACGACCGCGAGCTCGCCGGCCGCGGCGTCCCGTCCCACCTCGGCCACCTCCTCGACGGCCTCGACCACCCCGCACCCGGACTGCAGGGCGACCGCGAGCAGCACCATCGCCGAGGCGATCTGGTCGGTCGTGGCACCGGCACCCTCCCGCGCTCGACCTGGCCCCACCCAGAGGAGACGGAACCTCGACCACGCCCCGCTGCCTGACGTCCCGCGGCCCGGCGCCCTGCTCGACGCCCCGCTCGACGCCCCGCTGCCCGCCCCATCGCGGGCGGACGGGCCGGCCGCCCGCAGGTCGCCCCGGGTGCGACCTGACCCCGGCGGACCCCCGACCAGGACGACCAGCACGGCCAGCCCGAGCAGTACCGCGGCGACGAGGACCGCGCTCGACGGGTCAGCCACCGCGGTCACCGGCCCGCGCTGCCGCAGTGACCTCCGCACCGGTGGACGCTCCAGCGGAGCGGCGGCCCACCGCCTCTCCCGACTCCCCCAGGCCTACCGACCGCACGAGCCGCGAGCCCCACCAGCGGCCGAGGAGGAGCAGCACCAGCCCCATGCCGAGCGCGGCCGCCCCGGCCGCCGACGCGTACAGCTCGACGGGAGAAAGGCCCATGACCAGCGCGAGGAGCGGTCCAACGGCGGGCAGCGCCGACAGCACCGTCATCGACGCCCGCGGCCCGGCCAGAGCAGCAGCGGTGCGACGCTGGACCTCGAGCCGCCGGCGGACCACCGTGGCCACGGTGGTGACCGTGGCGGCGAGCGGTGCTCCCAGGCGCTCGCACAGCGCCCACGCGGACGCGACGAGGGCGACGTCGGACGACCCGGTGCGATCGGCCCAGCCAGCCCAGACCGGTGCCAGCGGCGCGCCGCGGTCGGCGGCCGTGAGCAGGTCGACGAGCAGGCCTGCCGCCGGCGGACCCGCCGCATCGGGCGGGCTCACCGCGCGCAGGGCGTCCGCCGGAGCCAAACCGGCCCGCAAAGCGGGCACCAGGGCGTCGAGCAGGGTGAGGATCTCCGCGACCTCCCGACCGTCGCGCCCCCGTCCTCCCAGACCACCACGTATCCGCAGCCCCTCAGGTCGCCGCCATCGACCACGCCCGCGACCGGCCGGCCCCGGTGTCCGTGCGGTCCCGGGGTGGCGGATCCCGCGGCCGTCCGCCCTCGGCCGACGCGGCCACACGAGCACGGCGAGCGCCACCAGGACAGCCGCCGCGGTGAGGCCGTTCACCGCCCCTCCCGCTCGTCGAGGCCGAGCAGGAGGCACAGGTCCGGCCACCCGATGCCCTCGGTCACGACGCCGCCGCGCACGGACACGGCCTCGCGCACCACCGGGCGCCCGTCGCCGCCCCGGGTCAGAAGGGACAGCCCGGCCACCTCACGCCGCACCCGCCCGGCCACCTCGCGACGGGACAGGTGGACGATCACGTCGACCGCGCTGACCAGCTGGGCGTGCACCGCGGGGGTGTCCAGCCCGGCGAGCGCCCCCAGGGCCTCTAACCGGGCGACGACATCGGCGGCGCTGTTGGCGTGCACGGTGCCGCACCCTCCCTCGTGTCCGGTGTTGAGGGCCGTCAGCAGCTCGCGGACCTCCGGCCCCCGGGCCTCACCGAGCACGAGCCGGTCGGGTCGCATCCGCAGGGCCTGGCGCACCAGCGCCGTCAGGGTGATCTCACCGGCCCCCTCCACGTTGGGAGGTCTGGCCTCGAGGCTCACCAGCTGGTCGCGGTCGACGCGCAGCTCGCGCACGTCCTCGACGACGACCACCCGCTCCGCTGCCGGCGCCAGTGCCAGCAACGCCCCGAGGAGCGTCGTCTTCCCGGCGCCCGTGCCCCCCGAGACGAGGAACGCGACCCGCCGGTGCACGAGCGCCCGCAGCACCGGGGCCAGGGCCGGCGGCACCATGCCCCGCTCCACCAGCTGCTCGAGCGAGAGGGGGCTCCGGCTCGGTATGCGTAGCGTCAGGTGCGGACCGCCCGCGACGATCGGTGGGAGGACGGCGTGCAGCCGGACCCCGGAGGGCAGCAGTCCGTCCACGTAGGGAGCGGTCTCGTCGAGGCGGCGGCCGGCGAGCCCGGCGAGCCGCACGACGAGCCGGCGCACGGCCGCGGCGTCGCCGAGGTCGAGGGCGACGCGCCGCATCCCGCTCCCGTGGTCGGCCCAGACCGACCCGTCGCCGTTGACCGCCACGTCGGTGACCCCGGGCTCGCTCAGGAGCGGTTCCAGGGGGCCGGCGCCGAGCAGGCTCACGGTGAGCGCCTCGCGAACGGCGGCCGCACCCCCGGCCCCCACGGTGGCGAGGTCGCTGGCGGCCACCACGGCGAGCACGTCGGGGTCGGGCCGCCGCCCACGGCGGATCTGCTCCCAGACGGGCTCCCCCTCGGAAGGGCTGATGCTCACGCCATTCCTCGACCCGGCAGGACCGCCCAGCCCAGGACCTCGTCGGCGGTCGCGACGAGGCCGCCACCGCCGCGCGAGCCGGGAGCGAAGCCGTGCACCAGGTCGGCGCCGACGCGAGGGTCGTCGTCCAGCGTGAACACCACCGGGAGACCGGTCTCCGACTCCACCAGGCGGGCGACGTCGGTGAGCGCCCGAGGACGCCCGCGCAGGCATACCGCGAGCTCCGGCACGACCGCCGTCCCCGACCGGGCGCGGACGTGGTCGGCCGCGACCGACAGGGCCGAGAGGTCGCGCAGGCCGGGAGCGGAGACCAGCACCACCTGGGTCGCCGCGTCGAGGCCGGCCTCGGCCACCGGTCCCCCCAGCAGGGCGAGATCGACGACGACGAGCTCCCGCTCCGTGACCAGCGCGTCGACGACGGCCGCAGCCACGTCCGGCGGCGGATGGGCCTCCACCCGGTCGAAGGAGAGCACCGGCAGACCGGCCGCGGACGGCAGCCGGGAGAGCAGGGCCCGGCCGTCGGCGGCGCCGACCAGCCCGCCCAGGTCGGGCCACCGGATCCCGGCGTCCTGCTCCAGGCCGAGGGTCACGTCCAGCCCACCGCTCAGAGGCGCGGCGTCGACCAGGACCACCGACACCCCGGCTCGATGTGCTCGCACCGCCACGGCCGCCGCCAGCACCGACGCCCCCACCCCGCCGGAAGCCCCCACCACCGCCAGGACCGAGGCTCGTCGAGGTCGCTCGCCCGTACGCCGTCCCACGTCTCACACCTCCAGACCCGCTCAGCCCGAGCCCCCGCCCAGGCCTGACCCGCACAGCGTCACCCGCCCGCCGAGGGCCGGCCAGGAGCAGCACGAGAGCTGTGGACGACGGGACGAGACGGTCACCAGGTGTGGACGAGGACGCCGGGACACGCATCCGGAGAGCACGGTGATGGCGCCTCCCGGGAAGGGGAGGCGCCATCATCGACCGTGCGGCAGCGCGAGTGACCAGGCGTGCATCTTCAGTTGTCGCCGAGGGGTGAACCCCAAGGACGACCGGTCCATCAGTGGACTGCCCTCGCGTGGGTGCCCGGCTGCCAGACGGTGGTCTGTGTGCTAACCGTTGTACTCGCCTCCGGGGCGAACCGCCAGGTCCCAACGGACCGGAGATCCGCGGGAACGGGTCGCTCAGGTCAGCCGTCCCGTGCGCACCGCCGCGCAGACCCGCTCGCCCTCCACCGCGCCCGCGACCATCGCGTCGGCGCAGTGCCTCAGCCACAGCGTCACGCCGGCCGTCGAGCCCGTGCCGTAGGCGGCGAGAGCCCCGACGTACGCCGCCGACCCACCCGCCAGGTGGCCCACCTCCGGCACCGCGACCCCGGTCGGGTCCAGCCCCGACGCCTGGAGCAGCGCCCGCTCGAACGCCCGAGCGACCACGGCGTTCCCCCGCACGAACGGACGAACCGTCGCGATCTCGGCGTGCACGAGAGCGAGGACGACGAGGGCGGGCACCGTGGGCCGGCCGACGAGGGAAAGGAGCGGGGCGAGCCCGGCGAGCCGGTCGGCCACCATCCCGGCTGACCCGGCCGGCCCGAGGTCGACGAGCTCGCGCGCCGTCTCGTCACCCCGGCGCGGACGGCCCACCTGCTCGGGCGGCAGCTGGTCGGCGGCGGCCGCCACGTGCAGCCGGGCCAGCGCCTGCAGCGGTGTCCGCAGCGCCACGCCGACGACGTGCTCGGTCTCGGCCGTCGCCCGGACGACGCCGCGCAGCGCCTGGTCGAGCGGGTCGGGACGCTCGGGCCAGGGCTGGGCTCCCGTGACGAGGGCGCGCACCCGGCCGAGGGCGACGTCGGCCCCGTCAAGCGCCGCGCTGGCCTGGGCGCCACGGATCCGGGACTCCCCCGCGGCCTCCGGTATGCGCCGACGCAGGGCCTCGTCGAAGCGCAGCCGGGTGCAGGCCTCCCGGGCCGCGTCGGCCCCGTCGGCCACCCCCGGCAGCGCGGCGAGGGCGGCGACCTGCGCCTCCAGCGCGTCCGTCGCCCGCGGGGGCCGAGGTGTCGGCTCGGGTGACGGTGCAGGCGGCATGTCCCGCAACCTAGGCGGTCCCCGGCCGGGTCGCGTCCACCGCCCCTACGCTGCGCACGTGACCGGCAACCACGTGGCCGTGGCGCTGGCCGCCCTCCTGCTGGTGGGCGCGCTGGTCGGCTTCGTGCGGCTGCTGCGGCGGCGTCGGTTCGTCAGCCAGGTCGACCGGGCGACCTACGAGACGCTGCACCGGGCCGCGCTCGCCACCCGGTTCCTGCGCGACGGCCTCACCCCCGAGGGCGCCGAGAAGGCCACCCGGGCGCTCCGGCCCATGCTCGGCAGCCGAGCCATCGCCCTCACCGACCCCGAGGCGGTCCTCGCGTGGGACGGCGTCGGCGGTCACCACAGCCGCGACGTCCTTGCGCAGGCGCATCCGGTGCTCACCTCGGGTCGCACCCTGGTGCTCGACGAGACCACGGTCAGCTGCCCCGACCCCGACTGCCCCATCCGCTCGGGGGTCCTCGCCCCCATCGTCGCCGACGACCGCGTCGTCGCCGCCCTCGCGGCATACGGGCCGTCGGTCTCGGCCGGTCTCGTGCGCGCCACGGAGGAGCTCGCCCGCTGGATCTCCACGCAGGTCGAGCTGGCCGAGCTGGAACGCCAGCGCACCCGGCTCATGGAGGCCGAGCTGCGGGCCCTGCGCGCCCAGATCTCGCCGCACTTCATCTACAACTGCCTCGGCGCGATCGCCTCGTTCGTGCGCACCGACCCCGACCGGGCCCGCGAGCTGCTGCTCGAGTTCGCCGACTTCACCCGCTATGCGTTCCGCCGCGGCGGCGCGTACACCACCCTGCGCGACGAGCTGCGCAACATCGAGCGCTACCTCGTGCTGGAGAAGGCGCGGTTCGGCGACCGGCTCGTCGTGCGGCTGACCATCGCCCCCGAGGTGCTGCCGGTCGCGGTGCCCTTCCTGTCCGTGCAGCCCTTGGTGGAGAACGCCGTCCGCCACGGCCTGGAACGGAAGTCGGGCGTCGGGCACGTGTCGATCACGGCGACCGACCTGGGGGCCGAGGCCGAGATCAGCATCGAGGACGACGGCGTGGGCGGCGACCCCGAGGAGGTGCGGGCCGTGCTCGCCGGCGAGAGCGGCGCCGACAGCGTCGGGCTCGGCAACGTCGACGCGCGGCTGCGGCAGGCCTTCGGCGACCGGCACGGCCTCGTCGTCGAGACGGCGCCCGGGGCGGGGACCAAGGTGACCTTCCGGGTGCCGAAGTACGCGCCGGGAGTGCACGCCGAACCCTGACCGCCCGCTCCCGGCGACCGTATCCTCCTGCGTATGCCGCCGACGTCGCCGCTCGAGGACGCCCCGCTGCGGGCGCTCGTCGTCGACGACGAGGCACCGACGCTGGCCGAGCTGACCTACCTGCTCGGCCAAGACCCGCGCATCGGCACTCTGCACACCGCCTCGTCGGGCACCGAGGCCCTGCGCGCCCTGGAGGAGCACTCCGTCGACGTCGTCTTCTGCGACATCGCGATGCCCGGGCTCGACGGGCTCGACCTCGCCAAGGTGCTCGCCCGGTTCGCCGACCGCCCGCAGGTCGTGTTCGTCACGGCCTACGACGAGCACGCGGTCGACGCCTTCGAGCTGCAGGCGACCGACTACGTCATGAAGCCGATCCGCACCGAGCGGCTCGGCGAGGCGGTGCGCCGGGTCGTGGCCGCGCATGGCGAGCCACCGCGCCCGGCTCCGGCCGCCGACGAGGACGAGACGATCCCCGTCGAGCTGGGCGGGGTGACCCGCTTCATCCAGCGCAGCCAGATCCGCTACGCCAGCGCACACGGCGACTACGCCCGGATGCACACCGCCGACGGGTCCCACCTGGTGCGCGTGTCGCTCAACGCCCTCGAGGAGCGTTGGGGCGACAGGGGTTTCGTCCGCATCCACCGGTCGACGCTGATCTCGCTGGCTCACGTGACGGCGGTCTCGACCGACGCCGGCCACACGGTGGTGCGCGTCGGCGCGGTCGAGCTCCCGGTGAGCCGGCGGCATACCCGCGCCCTGCGCGACCGGCTGCTCCGGCCGACCGTACGGTGAGCGAGCCGCCGACCGTCCCACCGCGTCGGGTGCGCGTCACCTCGCCCCGACGCGAGGCCCGACGCCGGGGGGCCCGCCGCCCCGCCGCCCAGGAGCTCGAGGAGCAGACCGGTCTGGGCGAAGTCTACCTCTCCGCCCTGCTGCGGGCCCAGCTGCGGCTGTCGGTGGCGATCCTCCTGGCCACGGCGGTGGTCGTCCTCGGCCTGCCGGCGCTGCTCGTCCTCGTCCCCGCGACCCGCACCCTCCAGGTCGGACCGATCCCGTTGCCCTGGTTGGCGATCGGCGTGCTGATCTACCCCGTGGTCCTCGTCGCCGCCCGCATCTACGTGCACCAGGCCGAGCGCATCGAGCGGGAGTTCTCCGACCTCATGGGCCAGCCGTGACGACCGCCCAGGCCGGCGTCGTCGCCATCGCCCTCGTCTGCGTGGTCACCCTCGTGCTCGGCGCCTTCGGGCTGCGGCTCTCGCGGACGACGAGCGACTTCTACGTCGCGGGGCGCAGCGTCAGCGCAGGCTGGAACGCCTCGGCCATCGGGGGCGAGTACCTCTCCGCCGCCTCGTTCCTCGGCATCGCCGGCCTCGTGTACGCCCTCGGCGTCGACATGCTGTGGTTCCCCGTCGGCTACACGGTGGGCTACCTCGTCCTGCTGGTGCTCGTCGCCGCCCCGCTGCGGCGCTCGGGGGCCTACACGCTGCCCGACTTCGCCGAGGCCCGGCTGGAGTCGCGGCGGGTCCGGGCCCTCGCGTCCCTGCTCGTCGTGGGGATCGGCTGGCTCTACCTGCTGCCCCAGTTCCAGGGCGCCGGGCTCGCCCTCAGCACGGTCACCGGGGCGCCCCCTGCCCTGGGCAGCCTCATCGTCGCCGTCGTCGTGCTCGCCAACGTCACCGCGGGCGGGATGCGCTCGATCACGCTCGTGCAGGCCGTGCAGTACTGGATCAAGCTCACCGCCATCTCGGTGCCGGCCTTCGTGCTGCTCGCGGTGTGGGTGGGCTCGGGAGCCCCCGCCCCCGCCGTGACCGCCGCGCCGGGACCGGGCTGGTCGGAGGCGCTCAGTGGGTTCGGCGGCCGCGAGCACCCCGTCTACGCCACGTACTCCACGATCCTCGCCCTCTGCTTCGGCACCATGGGCCTGCCCCACGTGCTCGTCCGCTTCTACACGAACCCCGACGGCCGGGCCGCCCGCCGCACGACCCTCGTCGTCATCGCCTTGCTCGGGCTGTTCTACGTCTTCACTCCGGTCTACGGCGTGCTCGGACGGGTCTACCTCCCGAGCCTCCCGGAGGGCGTCCGCGCCGAGACGGTGCCGCTGCTCCTGCCGGGGGTCGTCGTCCCGGGCGGCGTCGGCACCCTGCTGTCCGCGGTGCTGGCCGGTGGCGCGTTCGCGGCGTTCCTCTCCACCGCCTCCGGGCTGACGGTGTCCGTGGCCGGGGTGGTCGACCAGGACTTCCTGGCCCGCACCCTCGGCCGTCGCTCAGGGGCCGACCTGCCGCCCATCCGCACCTTCCGGCTCGCCGCCGTCGTCGCGGTCGTCGTGCCGTATGCGATGAGCTGGCTGGCGGTGAACACCAGCCTCGCCGACACGGTCGGGCTCGCCTTCGCCGTTGCGGCGTCGACGTTCTGCCCACTGCTCGTCCTCGGCGTGTGGTGGCGACGGTTCTCGGTGGCCGGGGCGACGGCCGGTCTCGTCACGGGCGGTGTCCTCGCACTCGGCGCGACGACGGTCACCGTGCTGGGTGGACCTGGGGCGCTCGGCGGCGGCTGGGTCGGGGCCCTGGTCGCGCAGCCGGCGGCGTGGACCGTGCCGACCGCCTTCCTCGTCGCGGTCCTCGTCTCGTACGCCACGCCGGGGTCGGTGCCCCGTGGCACCGCGCGCACGATGGTGCGCCTGCACGCCCCGGAGGACCTCAGGGCCACGCCACCCCGCTCCGGCTGAGGCGACCGTTCGGCGCGTACGGGCCTCCGTCCGGCGCACGACACCACCCCACTGGGCGACCGCTCTCCCCTCCCGGCGCGCGTCGTCTTCCCAGGGTCAGCCGGCTGGTCCCACCCTGGACCGACCGCGGGAGAGGCCCGTGGCACGCGACCACCCGGAGGTGCGCCGTGAGCAACGATGCTCTCGAACGCTCGACCACCGAACCGGACGCCGAGTCGCGGTACGCCGAGGTCCAACAGTCTTCGGAGTTCCGTGGCCTACGCGCCAAGTTCCGCAAGTTCGTCTTCACCCTCACCGTGCTGTTCCTGGCGTGGTACTTCCTCTACGTCCTGATGTCGAGCTTCGCCTCGGACTTCATGTCCACCAAGGTCGCCGGCAACATCACCGTCGGCCTCATCTTCGGGCTGCTGCAGTTCGTCTCGACCTTCGCCATCACGATCATCTACGTGCGGTGGGCCAACCGGCAGTTCGACCCGGCGGCCGAATCCCTGCGCGAGCAGTTCGAAGGAGGCCGGGCATGAGCGCGCTCGCACCGGCCCTGCCGTCGTTCGTGGCGCCCGCCGCGACCAACGTCGGCAGCCCCACCCTCAACATCACGATCTTCGTGCTCTTCGTCGTCATCACCCTGGCCATCGTCATCCGGGCCTCGCGCAACAACCGCACGGCCGCCGACTTCTACACCGGCGGCCGGGCGTTCACCGGGCGGCAGAACGGCATCGCCATCGCCGGCGACTACCTGTCGGCGGCGTCGTTCCTCGGCATCGCCGGCGCCATCGCCGTCAACGGCTACGACGGGTTCCTCTACTCCATCGGCTTCCTCGTGGCCTGGCTCGTCGCGCTGCTGCTGGTGGCCGAGCTGCTCCGCAACACCGGCAAGTTCACGATGGCCGACGTCCTCAGCTTCCGCCTGAAGCAACGGCCGGTCCGCATCGCCGCCGCCATCTCGACGCTGGTCGTCAGCTTCTTCTACCTGCTGGCCCAGATGGCCGGGGCCGGTGGCCTCGTGGCCCTGCTCCTCGGCATCGACGCCAAGGCAGGACAGAGCGTCGTCATCGCCGTCGTCGGTGTCATCATGGTCGGCTACGTCCTCATCGGCGGGATGAAGGGCACCACCTGGGTGCAGATCGTCAAGGCGACGCTGCTCATCATCGGCGCGTTCGTCATGACCATCTGGGTGCTCGGCAAGTACGGCTTCAACATCTCGAGCCTGTTCCAGGGCGCGGTGGACAAGGCCGGCACGGCGGGCACGAAGATCCTCGGCCCGGGCCTGCAGTACGGCAAGACGACGACGAGCAAGATCGACTTCATCTCGCTCGCCCTCGCCCTGGTGCTCGGCACCGCCGGCCTTCCGCACGTGCTCATGCGCTTCTACACGGTGCCGACGAGCAAGCAGGCCCGGAAGTCGGTCGAGTGGGCCATCTGGCTCATCGGCATCTTCTACCTGTTCACCCTCGTGCTCGGCTACGGCGCCGGAGCCCTCGTCGGCCCCGACGCGATCAAGGCCGCTCCCGGTGGCGTGAACTCGGCGGCCCCGCTGCTCGCGTTCGAGCTCGGTGGCACGGTGCTGCTCGGGATCATCGCCGCGGTCGCCTTCGCGACGATCCTGGCGGTCGTCGCCGGCCTGACCATCACGGCCAGCGCGAGCTTCGCGCACGACATCTACGGCCAGGTCATCAAGCGGGGCGAGGGCGGCGCCGACGCCGAGGTGCGGGTCGCCCGCATCGCGGCAGTCGTCATCGGCATCGTCGCGATCGTCGGTGGCATCTTCGCCAACGGGCAGAACATCGCGTTCCTCGTGGCTCTGGCCTTCGCCATCGCGGCGAGCGCCAACCTGCCGACGATCCTCTACTCGCTGTTCTGGAAGCGGTTCAACACCCGCGGCGCACTGTGGAGCATCTACGGAGGGCTCATCAGCGCGGTCGTCCTCATCACCTTCAGCCCGACGGTGTCGGGTGGTGCCGTGACCGCGGGCAAGGCGGCGTCGATGATCACCGACCCGTCGATCGACTTCCACTGGTTCCCGCTGGCCAACCCCGGGCTCGTCTCCATCCCGCTCGGGTTCATCCTCGGCTACATCGGCACCATCACCTCGAAGGAGCACAACGAGGCGAAGTTCGCCGAGATGGAGGTCCGGTCGCTGACCGGCGCCGGATCGGAGAAGGCGGTCGTCAACCACTGACCCGTCTGTGACGGGCTCGACCCGGCGGCCCCGCTCCTGATGGAGCGGGGTCGCCCTGGTGTCCGGTATGCCGCGCGAAACAGCGGTCTGGAGGGCTTCTTGACACAGGCTTTACCCAGGGAGGGCTGCTTTCCTGAGTTTTTCCCGACAGGGTGGGGGCACCCCTGACCCCCAGCCGGGCCACATCTGGCGCCGGCGCGAAGGAGATCCCCCTTGATGTCCCAGTCCCTCCTGCGGCGACGCGCCGTTGTCGCGGTCGCCTCGGCGGCCGTCCTCGGCACCGCACTGCTGTCCGGCACCGCCTCGGCGGCCACCACGGCCGAGCCCGTCTCCACCCCCGTGCCGATCGTCACCCCCGACGGCGTCGTCTTCAGCTACATCCTCAACACGGCCAAGGCCGCCAACCCCGGCCAGGTGCAGGTCCTGAGCAACGCCGTCAAGAAGGCCGGCGGCGTCGTCGTGCAGTCCTGGCCGGAGATCGGGGTCGTCGTCGCCCACGCCCAGCGCGCCGCCTTCCGCACCGACGTCGCCGCCATCGCGGGCAACGCGCTCGGTTCCGTCGGCGCCTCCCGCACGGTGGGGGTCAGCGAGGGCACGCCGGAGGGCGCGGGCGCGGCCTGGAGCCGCGGCGCCTCCAGCTATAAGCATGTGTCCAAGAAGCCGGCCAACGGGGATGTCTCCGCCGAGCCGAGCCCGGCCGGCACGACGGACCCGCGCGAGGCCGAGCAGTGGGACATGAAGATGATCAAGGCCGACCAGGCCCACGCGATCACCGACGGCTCCCGCAACGTCCTCGTGGGCGTGCTCGACAGCGGCATCGACCCCGACCACCCCGACCTCAAGGCCAACATCGACATCCCCAGCTCGGTGAACTGCACCGACGCCGGCCGGCCGGACCTCTCGGCCACGGGCTGGTACCCCACGACCAGCGACCACGGCACCCACGTGGCCGGCACCATCGCCGCCGCCCGCAACGGCGTCGGCATCGTCGGGGTCGCTCCCAACGTGCGGATGGCCGCCGTCAAGGTCGTCAACGACGACGGGTACATCTACCCCGAGTACGCCGTCTGTGGGTTCGTCTGGGCCGGCCTGAAGCACATGGACGTCACCAACAACAGCTACTACGTCGACCCGTTCGAGTTCTACTGCGAGGACCAGCCCGACCAGCGCGCCGCCAAGGAGGCCGTCCGCCGCGCCGTCGCATGGTCGACCGAGCAGGGCGTCGTGCACGCGGCTGCCGCCGGCAACTCGGCGCACGACCTGGCCGACAAGTCCTCGTTCAAGGACACCGGGAGCCCCGACGACCAGCTCCCCGCGGGTCAGGTCGTCCGCACCCTCAACAGCGGCTGCCAGGACATCCCGACCGAGCTGCCGGGTGTCGTCACCGTCTCGTCGGTGCAGCGCTTCCCGACCGGAACGCTGGACTTCCGGCTCTCGAGCTTCAGCAACCGTGGTCTCGGCATCATCGACGTCGCGGCGCCGGGCTCGTCGATCCTCTCCACGGTGACGGCCAACAACGGCTACGGCCTGAAGAGCGGTACGTCGATGGCCTCGCCGCACGTGGCCGGCGTCCTCGCCCTCATGAAGTCGGTGCACCCCACGTGGAAGCCCGCCGAGATGGTGGCCAAGCTGCGGATGCAGGCCGACGACAAGGCGTGCAGCGCCGCCACCGGTGGTCCGGTCTGCGTCGGCCCGGTGACGAACAACAGCTACTTCGGTGAGGGCCTCGTCGACGCCCTCGAGGCCGTGAGCTGACCGAGCACCACACCCCGATAGAGCGGTATGCCCGGTGCCCCACTCAGGGGGCACCGGGCATACCCGCGTCTGGGCGCCCACCCCGCGACGCGAACAACTCATCACGTGCTGACCTGTCGACGGACATGTCGGACATCTGCCCCGACAACTCAGCACGTGCTGACCTGTCAACGAACATCTCGGACATCTGCCGCGTACGACTCAGCACGTGCTGAGAAGTCGCGGCAGCGAGGGGCTGCTCAGGAGGCTTCGGCGGGCCAGTCGTGGTGCTGGTTGAGGTGACGCTCCACGCGGGCGACGTCCTCGTCGGAGGGCAGGGCGTCGGTGAGCTTGGTGATGCTCACGCCGATGTCGACGGGCTGGACCACGTCGTAGCCGAGGTCGGAGATCTCGGTCGCGATGGCCGCCACCTCGTCGTCGGTCAGGCGCCGGCGCAGCAGGGCGATGAGCGGGATGTAGTCCTTCGGGGGCACACCCGCGGGGTAGCCCTCGAGCAGCCAGTCGACGACCCCACGGAGTCGGGCGTTGAGCGCCATCAGCCTCTCCTCACTTGCTCACGATGGTCGGGTAGATGTGGGCGAACGACACCGCCTTGCCGAAGCCGGAGGCCACGACGATGGTGATGCCCAGGGCGACCCCGGCGAGCACCACGAGGAAGCAGAGGGCCGCGAGCGCCCGGAGGACCGGCCGCGGCCGGGCGTGGTCGACCTCGGCGTTGCCGCCGGCTCCCAGCGCCGTGGACCGGACGCCGGCGGCGAAGACCACGGGGAGGCCGGCGCCGAGCACGACGCTGGCGAGCAGGACCTTCCACGCGCCGTCGAGGGCGAGGGTGACGTTGTTCATCGGACCTCCTCCAGCTCGCGAGCGGAGGCCGGGGACGCCGGACCGTCCCACTCGTCGTTGACATTGCCCGCGTGCACCGGCTGACGGCGCGAGCGGAGGTACATGAACGTCGCGAGGGCCACGAGGATGACGAAGACGACGATCGGTCCGCCGACGCCACCGACCAGGTGGCCGACGAACCACATGGCGGCGCCGACGAGAGCGGCCGACGGCAGCGTGATCAACCAGGCGGCGACCATCCGCAGCGCGACCGACCAGCGCACCTGGGCGCCGGGCCGGCCGACCCCGCTGCCGAGGATCGACCCGGTGGCGACGTGGGTGGTGGAGAGGGCGAAGCCGAGGTGGCTGGACGTGAGGATGACCGCCGCCGACGCGCTCTCGGCCGCCATGCCCTGGGGCGGCGAGATCTCGACCAGGCCCTTGCCGAGGGTGCGGATGACCCGCCAGCCCCCGATGTACGTCCCGGCCGCGATGGCCAGGGCGCACGCGACCTTGACCCACAGGGGCACCGACGTGGTGTCGGTCCAGTCGCCGGCCGCGATGAGCGCGAGGGTGATGACCCCCATGGTCTTCTGGGCGTCGTTGGTGCCGTGGGCCAGGGACACGAGAGAGGCGCTGCCGATCTGGCCCCACCGGAAGCCCTGGTCGGTGAAGCGCTGGGCGACGCCGGCCACGACCCGGAAGATCAGCCAGGTGCCGAGGGCGGCCACGACGCCGGCGATGACCGGCGAGACGAGGGCGGGCAGCACCACCTTGCCCAGCACCCCGTCGAGCTTGCTGCCGTCACCGGTCCACTTGACGCCGCTGAGGCCGAGCCCGGCGATGGCGGCCCCGATCAGGCCGCCGAAGAGGGCGTGCGACGAGGATGAGGGCAGACCGAGCAGCCAGGTCAGCAGGTTCCAGACGATGCCGCCCACGAGGCCGGCCAGGATGATGAGCAGCAGCGCATACCCGTTGTCGGCGACGAGGTCGGGCTTCGGGGCGCCCTTGCTGTCCTGGATGTTGATGACCGCGTTGGTCACCGTGAGGGCGACCTCCACGGAGAGGAAGGCACCGACGAGGTTGAGGACCGCCGACAGGGCGACGGCGATCTTGGGGCGCAGCGCGCCCGTGGCGATGGAGGTCGCCATCGCGTTGCCGGTGTCGTGGAAGCCGTTCGTGAAGTCGAAGGCGAGGGCGGTCACCACCACGAGCAGGAGGATGACGGTGGCAGTGGTCATGAGGCGAGTGTCGAGCCGCGGGCACCCCTCGCGACAGGCTCGCGCGGAGGTGTTCAGCCACTGTTCACCTCCGGCGGCCAGGGGGCTCGGCAGGGGCTCGGCAGGGGCTCAAGAGGGTCTCAGGTGGGGTTCAGGTTGCGCCTCGGATGCCGTCAGGCCGACGGCTGGCGCACCGGGCGGGCGTTGCCCCACATCGCGGCGTCGTCGAGCACGGCGGCGACCTCCGGGGTCGGGGCGGTGCCGCCGCGCGACCGGGGCACCCACCAGCGGTCGTCGAGGTCGCGGGGCCGGTCGGGGTAGGTGTCCATGGCCTCCTCGAGCAGGTCGTCGATGCGCGCGCGCAGGGCGCGGGTGACCTCGACGGGGTCCGCTCCCGGGGCCGGGTGGAGGGGCTCGCCGACGAGGATCGTGATCGCCCGCCCGCGGCGCAGGCCGTAGCGCCCGCCGACGGTCAGGATGCGCTGGCCGCCCCAGACCACGACCGGCAGCAGGGGGACCTGCTCCCAGACGGCCATCGCGGCCGCCCCGGGCCGGAACGGGCGCAGGGTCCAGGATCGCGAGATCGTCGCCTCCGGGAAGACGCCCACGACCTCACCCCGGCGCAGGGCCCGCACGGCGCTGCGCAGCGCCACCTCGCCGTGAGCGCGGTCGACGCTGATGTGGCCCATGGCGCGCATACCCGCGCCGACGAGCGGGTTGACGAAGACGCCCTCCTTGCTGAGGAACCGCACATAGCGGCCGCGGGTGTCACCGACCACGCCGACGAAGGTGAAGTCGAGGAAGCTGACGTGGTTGCTGGCGAGGACCGCCGCCCCGGTCTCCGGGAGGTGCTCCGCCCCGCGGACCTCGATGCGCAGACCGAGACCGCGGAAGACGGCCTTCGAGGCAGCCACCACGACGCGGTAGACGAGGTCGCTCATACCCCTATGTTCGCCGCCACCGGGGCGCACGGATGCTCTTCGCCGCAGCAGGATGACCGGGTATGCGCGCAACCGCCCCGCTCGTCGCCCGGATCGGCCGCCCGTCGGAGTGGGGGTCGGCCCACCTTGCCCGGGCCCGGGTCAGCCCGGTTGAGTAGGTTGGCCGAAGCAGTTGGACAGGTCCCGCACCGTCGCAGGAGGAAGCCCCCGTGCCGCAACCAGAGTCGAACGAGCAGTCCCCGAAGGCCCTCGAGAACCTCGGCCACGAGGACCGGTCGTTCCCGCCGGACGCCGACTTCACCGCGCAGGCCAACGGCCGGGCCGAGCTCTACGCGGCGGCCGAGGCCGACTACGAGGGCTTTTGGACGGAGCAGGCCCGCACCCGGCTGACCTGGAGCAAGGAGTTCACGCAGGGACTCGACTGGACCCAGGCGCCGTTCGCCACGTGGTTCGCCGACGGCGAGCTCAACGCGGCCTACAACTGCGTCGACCGGCACGTCGAGGCGGGGAACGGCGACCGGGTGGCCATCCACTTCGTCGGGGAGCCGGCGGGCGACACCCGCGACATCACGTACGCCGAGCTGCACGAGCAGGTGCAGCGGGCCGCGAACGCGCTGCAGGACCTCGGCGTGGGCAAGGGCGACACCGTCGCCATCTACCTGCCGATGATCCCCGAGGCGGCCGTCGCGATGCTGGCCTGCGCCCGGCTCGGCGCCCCGCACTCGGTGGTGTTCGGCGGGTTCTCCGCCGAGGCGTTGAACTCCCGCATCCAGGACGCGAAGTGCAAGGTCGTCATCACCGCTGACGGCGGCTACCGGCGGGGAGCCCCGGCGGCCCTCAAGCCGGCGGTCGACGGGGCCCTCGACCGCGAAGGCACCCCGGTGGAGCACGTGCTCGTGGTCAAGCGCACGGGCCAGGACGTCGCGTGGAACGACCGCGACGTCTGGTGGCACGAGGCGCTCGAGAAGGCCGACGCCACGCATACCGCGCAGGGGTTCGAGGCCGAGCACCCGCTGTTCATCCTCTACACGTCCGGCACGACCGGGAAGCCGAAGGGCATCGTCCACACCACCGGCGGCTACCTGACGCAGGCCGCCTACACGAACGCCGTGGTCCACGACCTGCACCCCGAGTCGGATGTCTACTGGTGCACCGCCGACATCGGCTGGGTGACCGGCCACTCCTACATCGTCTACGGGCCGATGGCCAACGGGGCGACCCAGGTGATGTACGAAGGCACGCCCGACACCCCGCACCAGGGCCGCTGGTGGGAGATCGTCGAGAAGTACAAGGTGTCGATCATCTACACCGCGCCGACCGCGATCCGCACCTTCATGAAGTGGGGGGAGTCGATCCCGCAGAAGTTCGACCTGTCGTCGCTGCGCGTCCTCGGCAGCGTCGGCGAGCCGATCAACCCGGAGGCGTGGGTCTGGTACCGGCGGGTCATCGGTGGCGACACGGCCCCGGTCGTCGACACGTGGTGGCAGACGGAGACCGGCGGCATCATGATCAGCCCGCTGCCCGGCGTCACGGCGCTCAAGCCGGGATCGGCCCAGAAGGCCATCCCCGGCATCTCGGTCGACGTCGTCGACGACGAGGCGAAGTCCGTGCCCGACGGCGGGGGCGGCTACCTCGTCGTCGACAAGCCGTGGCCGGCGATGCTGCGCGGCATCTGGGGCGACCCGGAGCGCTACCAGGAGACCTACTGGTCGCGGTTCGAGGGGCTCTACTTCGCCGGGGACGGTGCCAAGAAGGACGAGGAGGGCAACATCTGGCTTCTCGGCCGGGTCGACGACGTCATGAACGTCTCGGGCCACCGGCTCTCGACGACGGAGATCGAGTCGGCGCTGGTGTCGCATCCCAAGGTCGCCGAGGCCGCCGTGGTCGGGGCGAACGACGCGACGACCGGGCAGGCCGTCTGCGCCTTCGTCATCCTGCGCGCGGAGGCGGTGCAGGAGGCCGACGAGCCGGGCGAGGGCGAGGCCCTCGTGCAGGAGCTGCGGGCACACGTGGCCAGGGAGATCGGCCCCATCGCCAAGCCCCGCCAGATCATGATCGTCAAGGAGCTGCCGAAGACGCGCTCCGGCAAGATCATGCGCCGGCTGCTGCGCGACGTCGCCGAGAACCGCGAGGTGGGCGACGTGACGACCCTCGCCGACTCGACCGTCATGGACCTCATCAAGCAGGGCCTCAGCTCGGAGAAGTCCGAGGACTGACCGAGTTCGCCGCCGTCAGGACTGTGGGGGCGGCGGCGCCCCGACCCGGCTGCGCGGGCGCAGGCGGACGTTCGGGAGGGGCGGCGCCGCCAGGCGCTCGTCGGTGGGGTAGTGCCCCACCTCACCGAAGCGCGGGTCGCCGCCGGCGTTCCACTGCGCCCGCGCCTGCTCGACCTCCTCGTGGGTGCGGGCCACGAAGTTCCACCACATGACGATCTCCTCCTCGAACGGCGCACCGCCGAGGAGCAGCACCCTGGCGTCGTCGGCGAGCGTCACCTCGAGGTGGTGGCGGCCGGGGCTCAGGTACATCGCCCGGCCGTGGGTCACCCGCTCCTCCTCCACCTCGGCCCAGCCGGCCAGCGGGATGAGCGCGTGCTCGAACGCCGGGTCGAGGGGCAGTCGGTCGATGCCCCCACCACGCGGGGTGAGCTCGGCACCCACGAGCGGTGAGTAGGCCGGCGGCCCGACCACGCCGCCGAGGGACCCGACGAACACGCACGCCGTCACCCCCTCCCCCACCCAGGACCGGGCCGGCTCGTGCAGCACGAAGTCGGCGGGGCGACTCCGTTCCGCGTCGGGCAGGGCCACCCAGAGCTGGGCCCCGTGCAGGGTGCTCGTCGGGTCGGACGACCCCACGACGTCCTCGGCGTGGGCGATCCCCGCACCGGCCGTCATCACCGCCGCCCGCCCCGGCACGACGGCGGCCGTCGTGCCGAGCGAGTCGCGGTGGGTCACCTCGCCCGAGACGAGCCACGACACGGTCTGCAGGCCGGTATGCGGGTGGGGCGCCACGTGCATCGCCTCGCCCGCGTCCTGGGGGCCGACCGGCCGGGGGCCGTAGATGTCGGCGAAGCACCAGGCGCCGACCATGCGGCGGTCCCTCGTCGGCAGCAGCCGCAGCACCTCGCTGCGCGGGCTGATCCGCGCGAGCACCCCGTCGTAGACCTGACGCGCGCCTGGCGCGGCCGCGTCCGGGTCGAGCCCCTCGGCGTACCGGTTCTCGTCAGCGCTCGTGGAGGTCGTCATCGACGAACGGTAGACCCTGACGGAGCGTCCGGTTCGGGCGATACGTTCAGCACACCGTGCAGTCAAACGTACCCAAGCGCCTTCCGTCGTAGGCGAAGAGCACCAGCGCCTGCTGACACGAGCGCCCGTCGGTGCTCCGGCTACGCGATGGGCTTCACGGTCCCCGTGCCCACGACCACGCCGCCCATCGAACGTTAGCCTCGACGGGGTGGCCACCCGCTCCCCAGTCCGACGCCTGCTGTCCCGAGGGTCCTGGCCGGAGGCGCGCTACGTCGCCGAGCAGCTACGCACGGAGACGGTCGGTGGGGCCCTGCTGCTCGGGGCCGCCGTCGTGGCCCTGGTGTGGGCCAACACCCCCTGGCGGGACGCGTACGCCGGGCTGCGTGACCTCGTCGTCGGCCCCGCGGCACTGCACCTCGACCTGAGCCTGGGTACGTGGGCGGCCGACGGGCTGCTCGCGCTGTTCTTCCTCGTGGCCGGGATCGAGCTCAAGCGCGAGTTCGTCGCCGGCGACCTCTCCGACCGCACCAAGGCCGCGCTGCCCATCGCGGCCGCGGCCTGCGGCGTCGCGGTGCCGGCGCTGCTCTACGTCGGGACGGCCCACCTCGTCGGCGTCGACGGCGACGTCCTGCGGGGCTGGGCCATCCCCACCGCCACCGACATCGCGTTCGCCCTCGCGGTACTGGCCGTCATCAGCACCCACCTGCCGTCGGCGCTGCGCGCCTTCCTGCTCACCCTCGCCGTGGTGGACGACCTCATCGCCATCACCATCATCGCCGTCTTCTACAGCGCCGGTGTCTCCCTGGTCCCCCTCGCCCTGGCCGTCGTCCCCCTCGCGGCCTGGGTCCTGATGCTGCGCCGCGGCTGGACCCACCCCCTGCTGCTGGCCGTGCCCGCGCTCGTCGCCTGGGGTCTGGTGCACGCCTCCGGCGTCCACGCCACCGTGGCCGGAGTGCTGCTGGGCCTGCTCGTGCCGGTGGACCGGCGGGCCGAGGAGCGCGACGACGTGCACAGCCTGGCCGAACGGGTCGAGCACCGGCTGCGGCCCTGGTCGGCGGGCTTCGCGGTGCCCGTCTTCGCCTTCTTCGCCGCCGGGGTGACCGTCGGAGCGGGCGGGCTCGGGGCGGCGCTCACCGACGCGGCCGCCCTCGGGGTGGTGGTCGGGCTGGTCGCCGGCAAGTGCGTCGGGGTCTTCGGCGGGACCTACCTCTTCGCCCGCTTCACCCGGGCCGAGCTCGACGACGACCTGACCTGGAGCGACGTGTTCGGGCTGTCGCTGCTGGCCGGGGTCGGGTTCACCGTGTCGCTGCTCATCGGCGAGCTGGCGTTCGGCACCTCCGAGCGCGACGACCACGTGCGGGTCGGCATCCTCGTGGGGTCCGCGCTCGCGGCGGTGCTCGCGGCCGTCGTGCTGCGGCTGCGCAACCGCCACTACCGCCGCATCCACGACGACGAGGCCCGCGACGACGACCACGACGGGGTCCCGGACGTCTTCGCCCCCCGGGGGCCGACGATAGGCTCGCTGGAGCACGACCGTGCACCCGCCGCCCCGGAGGACCGATGACGAACGACACCCCCACGCCGAGTGGCATCCCGGAGAGACTGCGCACCTCCCAGGAGCGCACGATCGGCCAGCTCGTCGCCCAGGTCACCGAGGACATCTCGGTCATCGTCCGCACCGAGCTCCAGCTCGCCAAGACGGAGATCACCGCGCAGCTCGGGGTGGCCGGCAAGGGCGCGGGCATGCTCGTCGGCGCCGGCGTCGTCGCGCTCTACGGGCTCGGCCTGCTGTTCATCGCGCTGTCGCTCGTCATCGCTGTGTGGCTGCCCGCCTGGGCCGGGTTCCTCATCATGGCCGTCGTCCTCTTCGTCGTCACCGCCGTGCTGGCCCTGCTCGGCCGCAAGGCCCTGATGCAGGTCAACCCCCGGCCGGAGCGGGCCATCGCCAACGCCCAGGAGACGATCAACCTCGTCAAGGCCGCCGGCCAGTCCGGCTCCGAGCACGCCAAGGCGGTGCCGTCTCCCGGGTCCCAGGTCGCCCTGGACGAGCGGCCCACCGCTCGGTGACGTCCCCGAGCCGGGTAGGCGTCATGCACGACGCGGCCTCCGTCCTCATCGACGGGCCCTGGACCCATCGGTTCGTCTCCGCCAACGGCGCCCGGTTCCACGTCGCCGAGCTGGGCGACGGACCGATGGTGCTGCTCATGCACGGCTTCCCGCAGTTCTGGTACGCGTGGCGCCACCAGATGGCGGCCATCGCCGACGCGGGGTGGCGGGCCGTGGCGATGGACCTGCGCGGCTACGGCGCGAGCGACAAGCCGCCTCGGGGCTACGACACCTACACCGCCACCGCCGACGCGGCCACGGTCATCCGGTCGCTGGGCGAGGACGACGCGATCGTCGTGGGCCACGGGATCGGCGGCTTCGTCGCCTGGTCGATGCCCAGCCTGCAGCCCGGAGTGACCCGCGCGATCGGCTCCCTGGCGATGCCCCACCCGCGGGTCATCCGCCGCGCCTCGTTCCTCGACCGGCGACAGCGCCACGCCAGCCGCTACCTCCTGGAGCTGCAGCGACCCTTCGGGCCGGAGCGCGAGATGGCCCGTAGCCACGACTACGTGGCCGAGATCCTGCGCTCCTGGTCGTCCCCCTTCGGCGAGTACCCCACCCCGGAGGACGTCACCCGCTACGGCGACGCCATGGCCCTGCCGTTCGTGGCCCACTCCGCCGCGGAGCACTACCGCTGGTTCGGCCGCAGCCAGGTCCGTCAGGACGGCCCCCTGTTCGCCCGGCGCGTGCGGGGGCTCATCGAGCAGCCGGTGCTGCACCTGCAGGGCACCGAGGACGGCTGCGTCGTCGCTGCGTCGACCGGCGGCTCGGCCGCCTACGTCGGGGGCCGCTACACCTTCCAGCTCGTCGACGGCGCCGGGCACTTCCTGCCGGAGGAGGCCCCGGAGCGGGTGAGTGCCGCGATCGTCGACTGGCTCGACACCGTCGACTGACCGGCGGCTCTCAACCGGTGGAGCAGCCCCCGGTCGAGACCGGCTGCGACGCGCTCAGGGCGGCGTCGAGCACCGGGCGCGCCTCGGCGAGCGTCAGGGCATACCCCGTCGTGGCGTCGTCGAGCGACTTCGCGAAGACGACCCCGACGACCTGTCCCTGGGGGTCGAGCAGCGGTCCGCCGCTGTTGCCCGGCTCGACGCGGGTGTAGAGCGAGTAGATCTCGCGGGTCACGCCGGGCTGACCGTAGATGTCGGAGCCGGTGGCGGCGATGGTGCGGCGCAGCCGGGCCGCGTCGAGGCGGTACGGGCCGTCGAGAGGGAACCCGGCCACGACCGCCTCATCCCCGGGGCTGAGCACGCCTCCCTGCACGAGCGGCGCGGCGGACAGACCGCCGACCGACAGCACCGCGAGGTCACGCTGGGGGTCGAAGAGCACGATGCTCGCGGCATACTCCCGGCCGACGCCCTGCACCTGCACCGAGGCCTGGCGCATGCCCGCCACGACATGGGCGTTGGTGACGACCTTGCCGGGAGCGACGACCCAGCCCGACCCCTCCTGCCCCCGCTGGCACGCCTCGGCGATGCCGGTGACCCGCACCACCGACCGCGAGGCCGCCTGCACCGCCGGGGTCGACCCGGTCGTGGAGCTGGGCGGCTCCACCGGCTGGATCGGCTCGGGGCTGAGGCCGCCGAAGACCTTGGGGATGCCGTTGCGGTCGAGCAGCGACCGGAAGCCGGCGAACAGCTGCCCCGCCGCAGGGGGCACCACGGCGTCGATGGTGGCGAGCACCCGCGACTCCCCGATCGCCCGCCCGAGGGCGCCGGGGGCCGCACCCCGCACGGCCCCGGCGACGAACCACACGAGGAGCGACACGGCGATGACCGTGGCCACGGCGCCCAGGCCCGCGTCGACGGCGCGGCCGGGTCGGCCCCGCACCCGCGAGCGCAGCCGGCTGCCGACGGGCACGGCGATCGCCTGCCCCACCGATGCGCACATGAAGACGAGGACGACGAGCACGACGACCCGGATGACCTCGTGGGCCATGACCCAGTCGACGTTGGCGAGCACCGACGGCAGCAGCCACATCCCCAGCGCGCCGCCGCCGAGGAACCCCACGAGCGACAGCGTGCTGAGCAGGATGCCCTGGCGGTAGCCGGTGAGCGCGTAGAGCAGCAGCATGACGACGAGCACGACGTCGAGGACCGAGCCGGTCATGACCGACCTCGCGTGAACCGGTCGGGGAGCTCCAGCTCGCGGGTGTCGTCCCACACCCGGTCGAGGCCGGCGAGCTCCAGGGCCCGCGTGACGACGCCTGCGGTGAACCCCCAGAGGAGCAGGTCGTCGCCGAGAACGAACGCCGGGCCGCGGTAGCCCGACGGATGCGTGACGGTATGCCGCACGGCGGGGTCGGTGAGGTAGGCCAGCGGGACGAGGAGCACCTGGGCCACCTCGGCCGGGTCGCCGACCGCCACCGGACCCGGCGAGCCCCACCACCCGACGACCGTCGTCACGACAAACCCGCTGGGCGGGAGGAACAGGGCCGGCAGCGTCCCGACCACGTCGACGCCGGCCGGGTCGAGCCGGACCTCCTCCTGCGCCTCCCGCAGGGCGGTGGCGACGGCGTCGTCGTCGCCCGGGTCGCGGGCCCCGCCGGGGAGCGCGACCTGCCCGGGGTGCGACCTCATGCCGTGTGAACGTTCGATGAGCAGCAGGGACTCCGCGCCGTCGGCGTCGGGACCGAAGAGCAGCAGCACGGCCGACTCCCGGCCTCCCTCGTCGGGGGGAAGGAACCGGCTGAACGCCTCAGGCTCCGCCTGGGCCGACGCGCTCATCAGCCGGCCCAGCCAGGGCGGGGCAGGCCGGCGGTCCGGCTCGCGGCGTGGCTGGAGCGTCTCGCCGGGGCCGGCGAGGGACGGCATACGGGACATGGGGCGTCAGGCCTTGGCGCGCGGGGCTCGTGGCGCCCGGGGTGCCCGGGGTGCCCGCGGCACGGCTCGGGGTGCGGGAAGCGGGCCGGGCGGGGGCACCGGCCGGACGGCCGACCCGGGTGCCAGCTCGTACGCGAGCAGGGTCAGGGCGCGGTCGCGGTCGGTCTCGCCGAGGCCGAAGCTGGGGCACCAGGCGGCGACCGCGCAGGCGCCGCAGGCCGGCTTCTTGGCGTGGCACGTGCGCCGGCCGTGGAAGATCATGGCGTCGCTGAGCACGGTCCACTCGCGCTTCGGCACCAGGGCGCCGATCTCGTGCTCGACCTTGACGGGGTCCTCCTGCTCGGTCCAGCCGAAGCGCCGGGCGAGGCGGCCCACGTGGGTGTCGACGGTGATGCCGGGCACGCCGAACGCATGGCCCAGCACCACGTTGGCGGTCTTGCGGCCCACGCCGGGCAGCGTGACGAGGTCGGCCTGCCGGCCGGGTACCTGCCCTCCGAAGCGCTCGACGAGGGCGCCGCCCAGCTTGATGAGCGCGTCGGCCTTGTTCCGGAAGAACCCCGTCGACTGGATCATCGTCTCGAGCTCGGTGCGGTCGGCGCCGGCGTAGTCGGCGGCGGTGGCGTAGCGCGCGAAGAGGGCCGGCGTGACGAGGTTGACCCGCTGGTCGGTGGTCTGCGCCGACAGGATCGTGGCGACGAGGAGCTGGAGGGGAGTCTCGAAGTCCAGCTCGCACCGCGCATACGGGTAGCGCTCGAGGAGGGCGCGGTGGATGCGGCGGGCCCGGCGGGTCCGCGCGACGGGCGTCTCCTCCGGCAGCACCCCGAAAGCCTAGGCCCGCCCTCTGACGATCTCCTCAAGAGGCTGCGGCCAGGGGCCCGGCGCCGCCCGGCGGGCCCGTGGGCCGCGTGGCACACTGTGGCCGTGGACCACGAGGTTGTGCGCCGGGCTCCGCTGTTCGCCGCCCTCGACGACGAGGCGGCCCAGGCGCTGCTCGGTCAGATGGGGTCGACGCGCATGGAGCGCGGCGACGTCCTCTTCCACGAGGGCGACATCGGCGACACGCTCTACGTCATCGGCGAGGGCAAGATCAAGCTGGGCCGGTCGAGCTCCGACGGCCGGGAGAACCTCGTCGCGATCCTCGGTCCGGGCGAGATGTTCGGCGAGCTGAGCCTCTTTGACCCCGGACCCCGCACGATGACGGCGACGGCCGTGGCCGAGACCCAGCTCATGGAGCTCGGCAACGACTCCCTCACCGGGCTGCTGTCCGGACGCCCGGAGGTCGCTAAGGCGCTGCTCGGGGCGCTGGCCCAACGGCTGCGGCGGACCAACGAGCACCTCGCCGACCTCGTCTTCACCGACGTGCCCGGCCGGGTCGCCAAGGCACTGCTCGACCTCGCGGCCCGGTTCGGCCGACCGGTCGAGGAGGGCGTCATGGTCAGCCACGACCTCACCCAGGAGGAGCTGGCCCAGCTCGTCGGCGCCTCCCGCGAGACGGTCAACAAGGCCCTGGCCGACTTCGCCACGCGCGGCTGGCTCAAGCTCGAGGCCCGCGCCGTGCTGCTGCTCGACATCGAACGCCTCCGCCGCCGCGCCCGCTGACCGCGCCGGCCGACCCCGCCGGCTGCTCAGGGCGTCACGCCCCGGTCAGCCCCCGGCGTTGCCGTAGACGCTGACGTGCACGTGGTCGTAGTGGTTGGCGGTGGCAGAGCCGCGGTCGGGCATCGCCCGCCAGCCCTCGCTCGAGCGCTGCACGGTCCAGATCTTCTGCGACCAGATGACCTCGCTGACCCCGAGCGCGGCAGCGTTGGCGCGCACGTACGCCGCGATCTGCGAGCCCAGCCCGCTGGAGCCGACCATGATGTCGACCGCCTGGCCGGTGCCGTGGAAGTCACCGCTGCCGCGGAGGCCGCCGTAGCCGCTGACGCCGGGGAACAGCGCGCAGACCGCGCGGTGCACCCGGATCGCGTCCTTGGTCAGCCCCGACTCGACGGCCGAGCCGTCGGCGCAGGCGGCCATCGAGATGCCGGCCACGGCAGGCGCTGCGGGCGCTGCCGGCGCAACGGTCTTGGCCGCCGCGGCACTGGTGGCCGACGGCGTCGGCGTGGCCTTGGTGGCGGTGGGACTCGGTGTCTCGGGGGGGTGGTCGGGGCGGGGGCCTCGGCGGGTGCCGGCGGGGGGACCGCGTCGACGGTGAGGGTCGGTGCCGAGGTGGCGGTGGCCCGCATGCGTGGCACCTCGGCGGCCTCGCGCTCCATCGACCGGCTGGCTCGGTCGTCGACGAGCCTCAGCGACACGTCGACGGCATCGGCGGAGGGCGCGGCGGAGGCCGTGGACGCCGTGGACACGGCGCCCCCAAGGCCCGGCGACAGGGCGCGGCCGTCGGCGCCGAGCGTCGCGACGCCGGCTCCCGCCACGAGGGCCACACCGACGGCAGCGCGCACGCCGAGCGTGCGCCAAGGCAGCCGCAGGGTCGAGGAGGCACCGCGGTGCCGTCCCGGGGTCCCGCGACCCGGAGGGGGTGAAGACTGGTCCATCGCGTGACACCGAACCACATCCGGACCCCCAATGTCACGCCGAGGTCACGGTGGGTGACCGAGGTCACCGGGGCATACCGGACATTCAGGCCGATCGCCGGCGGCCGGCGCGGGCCCGGAGGTAGTCGCTGACGACGTACTCCCCGAGCCGCCCGACCTCCGGACTGAACACCCGGCCCCCGTTGCGGCGGGCCACCGAGTCGACGAAGCGCGCCAGCCCGGGGTCGTCGCCGAGGAGGAAGAAGTTGAGGGGGACGCCGTAGCGCGTCATGACGTCGACCTCCCCCACCGTGGCCCGCAGGGTCGCGTTGGTCGTCGGCCATTGGAAGATCGGGGTGCCGTCGGGCTCCAGGTGAGCGGTCGGCTCGCCGTCGGTGACGATGAGCACCACCGGCTCGGCCTCGGGATGCCGCCGCAGGTGCCGTCCGGCGAGCAACAGCGCGTGGTGCAGGTTGGTGCCCTGGATCCACTGGGGCTCCACCTCGGCCAGCTGCATCGCCGTGAGCGGCCGGGCCATCCGGTCGAAGCCGATGATCTCCAGCGCGTCCTGACGGAACCGGCTCGAGATGAGGTGCGAGAGGGCCAGCGCCGTCTGCTTCATCGGCCCCCAGCGACCCTCCTGGATCATCGAGAACGACAGATCGACGAGCAGCGCGACGGCGGCCCCGGTGCGCTTCGTCGTCTCGGCCACGGCGAAGTCCTCGACGTCGAGGCGGATGCCGTTGCGCTCACCCTCGCCTTCGGACGACGCCCGGCGCAGCACGGCGTTCTGCACCGTGCGCACCGCGTCGATGGGCCGCTCGTCGCCAAACTCCCACGGCAGGTGGGCGCCCGTACGCTCGTCCGCCCCTCCCGAGCGCGGGTCCTGGTGGCTGCCGCTGCGGTCGGCGTCGAGCCGCTGGAAGATCCGCCGCAGGGCCGTCTCGCCGAGCCGCCGCAACGCCTTGGGCGTCAGCTGCAGTCCGTCGTCGCCGTGCTGCACGTAGCCCTGGCGCTCCAGCTCGGCCTGCAGGTTGCGCAGCGCCTCGAGGTTGCGCACCGACGAGGCCGGCAGCTGGCGTTCGAGGGCGTCGACGTCGACGTCGTCGAGACCCGAGGGACCCGACGCCTGCGACAGCTGGGCTTCGAGCGCCTCCAGGTCGGCCAGGTCGGCGACGGCGCCGACCGCGTCGCCCATGCCGAGCGACTCGTTGCCGTCGATGTCGGCGCGCTGCCGGCCGCGGAACATCCCTGGCCGCAGCGACCGGAGCGAGTCGGAGAGCTGGGACATCTCCAGCTCGAGGCCCATGTCCTGCATCGCCTGCTCCATGAGCTGGCTCAGCTCGGCGCGCTGCTCGCGCGACAGCGAGCGCATCATCCGCTCGGCCGCGGCCTGACGACGGGCGAGCGCGTCGATCAGCTCGTCGACGTCCTGGGGGTCCTCGGGGAAGAACTCGCCGTGCTTGTCCATGAACTCGGCGAAGTCATCTGCGGTGTCCTCGCCACGAGAGTGCTTCTGCAGCAACGCGTTGAGATCGGCCATCATCTCCCGCACCGCCTCCATGGCGGCCGGGTCCTGCCCGCTGAGGGCCTGCTTCATCCCCGCGAACTGGGCGTCGAGCACCTCCTTGCGGAGCATGTCCATGACGTTCTGCCAGTGCTGCTGGCCCTCGGCGCTGCGCCACTGGTAGTCACCGAGCTCCCGCACCTGCCCGGCCGTGTCGTCGGGCAGGGTGTCGAGCGACATCTCGGCCAGCCGGGCGTCGTCGCCCTCCTTGCCAGCGAGGAAGTCGCGCTCGGCGGTCAGCGCCCGGTCGAGCTCCTCGCGCACCTGGTCGAGGGTGCCGCTGAGGTTGCCCCGACGTTGCACCTCACGCCGGCGCTTGGCGATCTCCCGGCGCAGCTGGTCGAGGCCGCCCCGGTCGCCGAGCCCCTGGCGCATGAGCCGGTCGATGGCCTCGCGCAGGCTCGACCCCTCCATCACCTCGCGGCCGATCTCGTCGACCGCCTCCCGCACGTCGAACGGCGGGGCGAGCGGGTCGGCCCCGCCGGCCCACGACCCGTACCGGTAGCGACCGGCGCGGTGCCGGCCACCGCCCACCCCGTGGGCGCCCGCTGAACCCCCTGCTGCCATGCCGGTCCTCAGCTCCCGTAGATCGTCTGGCCGTCGGCCTCGACCTTGGAGAGGCGGCGGGTGAGGTGCAGGCCCTCGAGGACGAACTCGACCGCCGCGGCGACCTGGCCGCGCGACACGGAGTCCTCGCCCACACCGAGCCGGTCGAGGATGCCGGCCAGGCCCGGGGTGGTGCCGAGCTGCGACAGCAGGGTCGTGGCCGGCACGAGGTCTCCGGTCTCGACGACGGAGCCGTCCTCGAAGTGGGCGGTGATGCCGCTGAGGTCGGCGCCGGCGACGCGCTCGCGGAAGGTCGCCGCGGTCGCGAGCCGCAGCAGGTGACCGACGACCTCGAGCTCGCGCCCCTCCTCGCCCATCTCGAACTCGACCTTGCCCCGCAGGGTCGGCAGCACGTCGGCGAGGTCGCCGATGCGAGCCACCGCGTCGTCCTCGCCGGTGAGCGCCGCGCGCCGCAGCGCGGACGCCGCCGTCGCCTCGGCCGCCGCGATGGCGAACCGAGCCGACACGCCCGAGCGCTGGTCGACCGCCGACGAGGTGCGCAGCTCCATGACCAGGCGCGCGATGACCTCGATCAGGTGGGTCGGCACGGCGGCGACGAGCTCCGCCTCCTGGGTGATGAGCGCGACCTCCTGGTCGACGTCGTCGAGGTAGTGGGTGCGCACCTCGGCCCCGAACCGGTCCTTCAGCGGCGTGATGATGCGGCCGCGGTTGGTGTAGTCCTCGGGGTTCGCTGACGCGACGACGAGCACGTCGAGGGGCAGCCGCACGGCATACCCGCGCACCTGGATGTCGCGCTCCTCCAGCACGTTGAACAGGGCGACCTGGATGCGCTCGGCGAGGTCGGGCAGCTCGTTGAGGGCGAAGATCCCCCGGTGGGCGCGCGGCAGCAGGCCGTAGTGGATCGTCTCCGGGTCGCCGAGGGTGCGGCCCTCCGCGACCTTGGTGGGGTCGACATCGCCGACGAGGTCGCCGACGCTCGTGTCGGGCGTGGCCAGCTTCTCGGTATAGCGGTCGTCGCGGTGGCGCCACTCGACCGGCACGTCGTCGCCCTCGGTGGCGACGAGGGTGCGGCACCGCTGGCAGATCGGCGCCAGCGGCTCGTCGTGGATCTCGCAGCCGCTGACGAACGGCGACCACTCGTCGAGCAGACCGGCGATCGTGCGCATCAGGCGGGTCTTGCCCTGGCCACGCTCGCCCAGGAGGACGAGGTCGTGGCCCGCGAGGAGGGCGCGCTGCACGTCGGGCATCACGGTGTCCTCGAAGCCCACCATGCCGGGGAACGGGTTGGTGCCGCTGCGCAGGGCGGCGACGAGGTTGGCGCGGATCTCGGCCTTGACGGTGCGGGGCTCGTGGCCGGAGGCGCGCAGCTGCCCGATGGTCGCGGGCTCGGGGTGCCGGTGGGTGCTGGTGGTGTCGCTCACCCACTCACGCTACGTCCGGCCTACGGACTGCGATACCCCAGGTAGTCCAGCTGGGCGCGGACGCTCAGCTCGGCGTACGGCCAGACCTGCTTCGGCACGTCGGCGTAGACCCGTTCGACGACCTGGCGCGGCTCGGTGTCGCCGGCCGCGAGAGCCGCCCGCACCTCGTCGAGCCGCTCGGCCCGATGCTGCCGGTAGAAGGCCACGGTGGCCTTGGCGTCGGGGACGAGCGGGCCGTGGCCGGGCAGGATCCGCGCCGCCTCACCCGACCCGGCCAGCCGCTCGATCCGCTCGAGCGAGCCGAGGTAGGCGGCGAGCTGCCCGTCGGGCCAGGCCACCACCGTGGTCCCCCGGCCGAGCACGGTGTCGCCCGTGAGCAGCGCGGACTCGGCCGGGAGCAGGAACGAGACGGAGTCGCCGGTATGCCCGGGGGTGGCGACCACGGTGACGTCGAGTCCCCCGACGCGTACGGTCTCGCCGTCGGTGAGGTCGTCGTGACCCCGCCCGATGGCCCGCACCGGCGCGGCGGTCTGGGCGGCGAAGTGCTCCGCGGCCTCGGCGTGGTCGGCGTGGTGGTGGGTGAGCAGGGTCAGGGCGACGCGGGCCCCTCGGCCCTCGACGAACCGCAGGACGGTCTCGAGGTGGCCGAGGTCGAGCGGCCCGGGGTCGACGACCACCGCCTCGGTGGACCCGGGCTCGAGCAGCACCCACGTGTTCGTGCCGTCGAGGGTCATCGGCCCGGCGTTGGGCGCCAGCACGCAGTGCGCCCGCTCCGACACCGTCCCGCCGCGCCAGTCCTCGCTCACGCGCTCACCGTAGCCAGTCGGTCAGGCGGGCAGGTCGACCCGGACCACGACCGTGCCGTCGACCTCGACGAGCCACGGCTCCACAGGGTGGGTCGAGCCGGGGGTCGCCACGAGGGCCGCCGCGGATGCCGCGGCCGCCACCGTCTCCACCGAGACGATGGTCGGGGGCAGCAGCAGGGCCTCACCGGTGCGGTAGGCGTCGAGCAACGCCAGCGGGTCGGTCCAGTCGGCGACGTCGGCCTCGCTCGTGTCGTCGTCGGGGATCTGGCCCTCCGGCAGCAGGGCCGCGAAGAACCACGTGTCGTAGCGCCGGTGCTCGAACGCCGGCGTCAGCCAGTGGGCCTGGGCCGAGAGCAGGTCGGACCGCAGCACGAGCCGGCGCCGCAGGAGCAGCTCGCTCAGCGACTGCTCCCGGGCGAGGAGGGCGGCGCGCTCGCGGTCCCACTCGGGGTCACGCAGGTCGGCGACGACGGTGTCGGCCGAGGGGCCGGCCAGCAGCACCCCGCACTCCTCGAACACCTCCCGCACCGCGGCGCAGACCAGTGCCCGCGCCAGACCCTCGTCACAGCCGAGCCGTTGCGCCCACTCCGCGGCATCGGGGCCGGCCCACGGCAGGTCCGGAGCGTCGTCGCGCGGGTCGACGCCGCCGCCGGGGAAGACCCACATCCGCGGGGCGAAGTCCATCGTGGCCACCCGGCGCAGCATGAACACCTCGACCCCGGCCCGGGTGGCGGAGGTGTCGGTGTCTTCGGTGTCGACGGTGTCGTCGGCATCGGTGTCGCGCACGAGCATGACCGTGGCCGCGCGCCTCGGGGTCACGGCCTCGGCGTAGTCGCCGGCCAGCCAGGCGGCGGCGCGGTGTCCGAGCTCGCCGATCGGGAAGTCGCGGTGCGGCATCGGGTCAGAGGGCGGGCGTCAGCCCGCGACGGCGACGACGATCTCGACCTCGACCGGGGCGTCGAGCGGCAGTGCGACCACGCCGACGGCCGAGCGGGTGTGGATCCCCTTGTCGCCGAACGCCTTCCCGAGCAGCTCGCTCGCGCCGTTGACGACGCCGGGCTGACCGGTGAAGGACGGGTCGGAGGCCACGAAGCCCACGACCTTGACGACGCGCGTGACCTGGTCGAGGTCGCCGATCACGCTCTTGACGGCGGCGATCGCGTTGAGTGCGCAGGCCTGGGCGAGCGCCTTCGCGTCGTCGGGCGACACGAGACCGGGCCCCTCACCGACCTTGCCGGTGTGCGCCATCTGGCCGGCGACCATGGGCAGCTGGCCGGACGTGAAGACGAGGTTCCCCTCGCGCAGGGCCGGGATGTAGGCCGCGACGGGCGGCACGACCTCCGGGACGGAGAGACCGAGCTCAGCCAGCCGGTCCTCGACGACGCCCATGGCCGCTCAGCCCTTCGGACGCTTGAAGTAGGCGACCAGCCCGTTGCCGTCGGGCCCGGGGACCACCTGCACCAGCTCCCAGCCGTCCGTGCCCCAGTTGTCGAGGATCTGCTTCGTCGCGTGGATCATGAGCGGCACCGTCGCGTACTCCCACTTCGTCATGCCGCTCACCCTAGGGCAGCCGCCCGGTGGCCGGACTCCGCTCGGTCACGCAGTAGAAACGGCCCGCCGGGTCCATGAGGGTGGTCCAGTACCGCTCCACGCGCACCCCCTGCGCGCCCAGGTCGAGGTGACGGCCCACCTCGGCCGCGACGTCGTCGGCGGCCAGGTCGAGGTGCAGGCGGGCCGGCCCGTCCAGGTCGTCCAGCCGCTGCACCAGCACGTGCAGCCCCTGGACGTCGGGAGGCAGCAGCCGCTCGAACGGCGCGACCGCCCCCGGTTGGCGGGGCCAGACCAGCAGGTCGGCCCAGAACTGCGCCTCACGCTCGTAGTCGTCACCCGGCACGTCGAGGCATACCTGGTCGACGAGGCTGTGCCCCGCGGGCCACGACACCGGCCCCGGACGGCGCCCGGCCTCGTGCGCCACGAGGCAGAACGTGATGCCACCGGGCGACCGGTGCACGACGTAGCCGAGGCTCGCGTCCGAGTGCGGCTCGGCACCGAGCCCCGCAGCACGCGCCGACTCGCCGGCCACGTCGTCGACGTGCACGTCGAGGTGCAGCATCCCCGGCGGGGGCTCGCCGACCACCTGCACCTTGAGCACGGCGTCCCCGTCCGGGGGCTCGAGCGTCGCGAACTCGCCCTGCGGCCCCCGCCTCTCCGAGAGCGGCCACCCGGTCACGGCGACCCAGAACGCCTCCGTGGCCTCAGCGGTGTCCGCCGGGGTGTCGAGGAACGCCGTCAGCCAGGTCACACCCATGGGCGCACGGTATCCCCGCCCAGCCCCGCCTACGGTTGGGCCCATGCCCGACACTCGCCCGCCCGAGCGCACGACGGCCTACGGCATCGACCCGGCGCAGGTCTACGACGTGCGGCTGCCCACCGTCGCGCCCACGGGGACGACCGTGGTCGTCGTGCACGGGGGGTTCTGGCGTGAGGAGTGGGACCGCGAGCACGCGGCGGCGCAGGCCCAGGCGTTTGCCGACGCGGGCCACCACGTGGCCGTCGTGGAGTACCGACGCACCGGTATGCCCGGGGGCGGGTGGCCGGGCACGTTCGACGACGTCTCGGCCGCGGTCGACGCCGTGCGGGCAGACCCCACCCTGCCGGACCGGTGCGTCCTCGTGGGTCACTCGGCCGGCGGGCACCTCGTGGCGCTGGCCGCCGCCCGACCGCAGGCCCACGGCCTCGCGGGTGTGGTCGCGCTGGCAGGCTGCGTCGACCTGGCCATGGTGCGCGACGAGGGCCTCGGCGACGGTGCGGCCGTGGCGTTCATGGGCCGGGCCGACGACGCGACGTGGCGGACGGCCGACCCGGCGCACAACCCGCCGGACGTCCCCCTGGTGCTCGTGCACGGTGACGTCGACGACACCGTGCCCATCACCGTCTCCGACCGCTACGTGCGCGCCATGGCGGGGGGCGGGCAGCACGCGGCGGTGGACCTGCGCCGGGTGGCCGGAGCCGACCACTTCGCCGTCATCACACCCGGTACCCCCGCGTTCCGCGTGGTGACGTCCGCCGTGGCGGACCTGACCCGCACCTGAGCGGTCAGGCCCTCACTGGGCATGAGGAACCAGTGCCGGTTCAGACACCGGATCTCGACGAGCTCTAGCGGGCCGCTCGTGATGTCGGTCATAGCGGCTTCCTCCTCGCAGCACCTCGGTCGGCCCGGAACGGCCGATGGGAGAAGGGAGCCCGGCCCCGCTCCCACTGGTACCGGCGCCCGCGTCGACCCGGGGCCCCGGTTAGGGTCGTGAGCATGGCCGCTCGGACGCCCGCACCGCGGCTGCACATCGTCACCGGCAAGGGCGGTACGGGCAAGACCACCGTCGCCGCGGCCCTGGCCCTGTCCCTGGCCGAGGGTGGACGACGCGTCCTGCTCGTCGAGGTCGAGGGCCGGCAGGGCATCAGCCAGACCTTCGACGTCCCCCCGCTCTCGCCGGAGGAGACCCGGGTCTCGGGCGCCCCCGGGGGCGGCGAGGTGATCGGTCTCTCGGTCGACGCCAAGAAGGCCCTCACCGAGTACCTCCAGCTCTTCTACAAGCTCGGCCGCGCCGTCGGCATCCTCGAGCGCTTCGGGGCTGTCGACTTCGCCACGACCATCGCCCCGGGCGTGCGCGACGTGCTGCTCATCGGCAAGGTCTACGAGGCGAACCGGCGCCGCGCAGTCGGTCACCACTCCCGTCACGACCAGCGGCCGGCCTTCGACGCCATCGTGCTCGACGCCCCGCCGACCGGCCGCGTGGTGCGCTTCCTCTCCGTCAACGAGGAGGTGGCCGACCTCGCCAAGGTGGGGCCCATCCACTCGCAGTCGGAGTCGATCATGGAGATGCTCACGTCGGAGCAGACCGCCGTCCACGTCGTCACGCTCCTGGAGGAGATGCCGGTGCAGGAGACGGTCGACGCCATCACCGACCTCCGCGCGGCGCGGCTCCGCATGGGCATGGTCGTCGTCAACCAGGTCCGTGAGCCCGTGCTGCCGGTCCGGCCGCTGACCGCGGCGGCCAAGGGGACCCTCAAGCGGGACGCGGTCCGTGAGGGCCTGCTGGCCGCCGGCCTCCCCGCCGGGGACGCGGTCGTCAGCGGCCTGCTCGAGGAGGCGCACGACCACGCGCTCCGCCTGGCTCAGGAGGCCGAGCAGCGTACGCGTCTGGAGGAGCTCGGCCTGCCGCTGCACAGCCTCCCCGTGAGCGCCGACGGGGTGGACGCCTCCACGGTGCGCGAGTTCGCGGACCTCATGACCGGCTGGGAGGGGCTGCGATGACCCCGCGGCAACGGGCGTCCGGCCCGCGTGCGGCGGTGCTCGACATCGATGCCCTCCTCGCCGACCGCGAGACCGACATCGTCGTGTGCTGCGGGTCGGGCGGGGTGGGCAAGACGACGACCGCAGCGTCCCTGGCCCTGCGGGCGGCCGAGCAGGGCCGCCGGGTCGTCGTCCTCACCATCGACCCCGCCCGCCGGCTCGCCCAGTCGATGGGGCTGACCGAGCTCGACAACACCCCCCGACCGGTCACCGGCGTCGACACCGCGGCCGGCGGCTCGCTCGACGCGATGATGCTCGATATGAAGCGGACGTTCGACGAGGTCGTCGTCGCCCACTCCACGCCCGAGAAGGCGGAGCAGATCCTCGCCAACCCGTTCTACCAAGCGGTCTCGAGCTCCTTCGCGGGCACGCAGGAGTACATGGCGATGGAGAAGCTCGGACAGCTCCACCAGGAGGTGCGCTCCAACGGGGGGATCCGCCCCCGGTGGGACCTCATCGTCGTCGACACCCCGCCGTCCCGGTCGGCGCTGGACTTCCTCGACGCCCCGAAGCGGCTCGGCTCGTTCCTCGACGGGCGCTTCATCCGGCTCATCTCGGCCCCTGCGAAGGTCGGCGGCCGGGCCTCATTGAAGGTCTTCAACGTGGGACTCGGCATCGTGTCCTCGACGCTCTCGCGGGTGCTCGGCGGAGACATGCTCCGCGACGTGCAGACCTTCATCACGGCGCTCGACACGATGTTCGGCGGGTTCAGGGAGCGGGCGGACGTGACGTACGCCCTGCTCAGCCGGCGCTCCACCGCCTTCCTCGTCGTCGCCGCTCCCGAACGGGACGCGCTGCGGGAGGCGTCCTACTTCATCGCCCGGCTGGAGGACGAACGGATGCCGCTGAGCGGGCTCGTGCTCAACCGGGTCACGCCCGTGCCGGCCTCCGGCCTGACCGCCTCCCGGGCGCGGGCGGCCGCCGAGGAGCGCACGGCGGCGGGTGACCGGCTCACGGCCGGCCTGCTGACCCTGCACGCCGACCTCGCCTCACAGGCCGAGCGGCAGCGCCGGCTGGCCCGCCGGTTCGTCGTCGGACATCCCGGTACGCCGGTCGCCGAGGTCCCGGCGCTCGCCGAGGACGTGCACGACATCGACGGGCTGCGCCGCGTGGGCGCCGCCCTGGCGACGGGGTAGGGCCGGTCGCGCTCAGGACACCTGGTCGAGCCGGGCGGTCTGGAACAGCTGCCACCACGAGGTGACGTGCGGGTGGCGGCGCAGCATGGCCCGGCGCTCGCGCTCGGTCATCCCCCCCCACACCCCGAACTCCGTGCGGTTGTCCAGCGCGTCGGCCAGGCACTCGGCGATGACCGGGCACTTCTGGCAGACGACCTTGGCCCCCTGCTGCGCGGCGCCGCGGACGAACAGCGCGTCGGGGTCGCTGCTGGCGCAGCGCCCCTGGCCGGCCCAGTCGCTCCGGAGGCCCCCCGGCACAGCCTGGTCGCTGTGGCCTGGCCTCTCGATGATGATCGTCACGTCCCTACCCGCTTCCGGATTCCCCTGCTGATGATCGTGAGGACTGTCAACCATTCGTCCCTGATACGTCCGACGGATGTGTCCTCTCCGACGGTAGGAAGCGGAGGTTTCTGGCACTATCGCCCGCGCGGATGGTTTGTCATGGCCAGAAGGACTAGTCCGAAAGGACTAGGAGGCCCGTCTCGACCCCACGCGTCCGTCTGAGTCGGGGCATCCACTGCGCGCCCAGGCATCTCGGAGCGGTCTCGAAGGCGTCTCGGACGCTCGCCGTTGCCCAGGACCTGCGCCCACGCGGGTTAGCCTGGGTGTATGAAGGCCGGCCGCACGACCAACATCGCGAGCATCATCCCCCTGCTGGGTGCGTTCGTCGGTGCCGCCGTCGTCATGGGGCTGCTCGGGGCCGGCCTCATCATGCCGACCGTGGGTGCCGCCGGGGCGGTGACCCGCACGGGCGTCGACATGTTCGACGCGCTCCCCAGCGAGTTCACGGCCGCCACCCTCTCGCAGCAGTCGAAGATCGTCGACGCCAAGGGCAACGTCATCGCCACGCCCCACGACGAGAACCGCATCATCGTGCCGCTCGACCAGGTCGCCCCCGTCATGCAGAAGGCCCAGGTGGCCATCGAGGACAGCCGGTTCTACGAGCACGGTGGCGTCGACGTGCGAGGCGTGGTCCGCGCGCTCGTCTCCAACGCGTCCGGCTCGGTCAACACCTCCGGCGGCTCCACGCTGACGCAGCAGTACGTCAAGCTCACCCTCCTCGACACCGCCCTCAAGGCCAAGGACACCGAGGCCGCGCAGGCGGCGACGACCCAGAAGGGCCTGGCCGGCGTCACTCGCAAGCTGCAGGAGCTGAAGTACTCCATCCAGCTCGAGAAGGAACAGACGAAGGACCAGATCCTCCAGGGCTACCTCAACATCACCTACTACGGCGACCAGGCCTACGGGGTCGAGGCCGCCGCGAAGCACTACTTCAACAAGAGCGCCAAGGACCTCAGCCTCCCCGAGGCGGCCATGATCGCCGGCCTGGCGCAGAACCCCGGCACCACCGACCCGGTGCACTACCCCGACCGGGCCATCGCCCGCCGCAACGTGGTGCTCGACCGGATGCAGGAGCTCGGGCTCATCACGGCCAAGGAGTCCACCGACGCCAAGGCGGTCGGCTTCGACCAGAAGAACGTCACCTCCGCGCCCACCGCCTGCCAGGCCTCCGGCAACGACTACGCGTACTTCTGCGACTACGTCATCAAGTGGCTGGAGAGCGACCCCTCGCTCGACCAGGCCCTGGGCAAGACGGTCGACGAGCGCCGAGCCAAGATCTTCGGTGGCGGCCTGACCATCCAGACGACGATCGACCCCGACATCACCAAGGCGGCGCGCGAGGAGATCCTGGCCCGCGTGCCCAAGGGCAACTCCTACAACATCGGCAGCGCTGCGGTCACCATCGACCCGAACAACGGGGCCGTGCGGGCGATCGCCCAGAACACCGACTACGTGCTCAACTCCAAGAGCTTCGGCCAGACGGTCGTCAACTGGGCCGTCGACACCAAGTACGGCGGCTCCGGCGGCTTCCAGTTCGGGTCGACGGAGAAGGCCTTCGCGCTGGTCACGGCCCTGCAGCAGGGCATGCCGATCAACAGCACGGTCAACGCCAAGGCGGCCAGCCCGTCCTCGCCCGCCAGCTACACCAAGGCCGAGTTCCCCGGCGCCTGTGGCCTCGGCACCAAGCCGTGGACGGTCCGCAACGACGAGTCGGTCGCCGCCGGACCGATGACGCTGACGCAGGCCACGGCCCGCTCGATCAACACCGCCTTCGTCGCCCTCGTCTCCCAGGTCGGCGCGTGCAACGTGCGCGACACCGAGAACAAGATGGGCCTGCACCGGGCCAACGGCGAGCCCATCGAGCCCTACCCGCCGGCGATCATCCTCGGGGCCCAGGAAGTCTCGCCGATGACCGTCGCCAGCGCCTACGGCTCCCTCGCCCACGACGGCATCCACTGCACCCCCATGCCGATCCAGGGCATCCTCGGCTCCGACAACAAGCCCCTCCCCTTCGCCGCGCCGGGCACCTCGAACTGCACGCAGGTCGTCGACGCCGACGTCGCCCACGGCGTGGCCAACATCATGAGCAACGTCCTCAGCAAGGCGGCCAACGGCACCGGCTCCGCGAGCGCCCTCGCCGGCGGCCGTCCGGCAGCCGGCAAGACGGGGACGTCGGACGGCAACAACGAGACCTGGTTCGTCGGCTACACCCCTCAGCTCACCACGGCCGTCTGGGTCGGCACGCCGCTGGACAACACGACGCAGCTCGACAACATCGACCTCCCGGGCGGTCCCTACAAGGTCGTCTTCGGCGCGAGCATCGCGGCGCCCACGTGGAAGGCGATCATGGACCGGGCCCTCGCCGGTCAGCCGAGTCCCGACTTCCCGGCCCCGAGCGACAAGATCGCCAACGGCGACAAGGTCGACCTCGGGGGCGTCGCCGGCCAGACCGTCGACGCTGCGACGAGCTACCTGCAGGCGCAGGGCTTCAACGTCGTCGTCGGCCGCCGGGTCTACTCCAACTACCGGCCGGGGCTCGTCGCCTATGTCAACCCCCAGGGGCAGGTCAACCGCGGTGGCGACGTCACCCTGTTCATCTCTGCCGGGCCGGCACCCGCGCCACAGCCCCAGCCACAGCCGCAACCTCAGCCGGCGGCTCCGGCGGCTCCGGCGGCTCCGGCCGATCCGGGCAACGGCAACGGCAACGGCAACGGCGGTTAGCGCCCCAGCGCCGACCTGACCGCGGCGGCCACCCGGCCACCCTCGGCCCGCCCGGCCACGAGCGGCTGGACGGCCTTCATGACCAGGCCCAGCTGTGGCATACCCGTCGCTCCGGTCTGCTCCACCGCGTGAGCCACCAGCGCCTGCAGCGCGGCGTCGTCGAGCTGCTCCGGTAGGTAGCCCTCGAGCACCGCGAGCTCGGCGTCCTCCTTGGCCGCGAGCTCGGGCCGGTGGGCCCCGGTGTAGGCCTCCGAGGCCTCGCGGCGCTTCTTGGCCTCCTTGGTGACGACCCGCAGCACCTCGTCGTCGGTGAGCTCGCGGGCCTGGGTGCCGGAGACCTCCTCGTTGGTGACCGCGGTCAGGACCATGCGCAGGGTGGCCGCGCTGACCTGGTCGCGGCTGCGGATCGCGGCGGTGAGGTCGCTGCGGAGGGTGTCCTTGAGGCGCTCGGTCATGGGCCGAGTGTGTCAGGTGGGCTCTTTCGGCCATGGCAGGATTTCGGTATGCATCCCCTCGCCCGCGCCGCCACCGGCCTGGGCGCCGCGGGTGCGCTCGGGCTCGGGTACGCCGCGCTGGTCGAGCGCAACGCCTACGTCCTGCGCCGGTTCACGGTGCCGGTGCTGCCTCCCGGTCACCGCCCCGTACGCATCGTGCACGTCAGCGACCTGCACCTCATGCCGGGTCAGCGGCGCAAGGCGGCGTGGGTGGCCGACCTGGCCGGGCTGCGCCCCGACCTCGTCGTCAACACCGGCGACAACATCTCGCACCCCGACTCGATCCCCGTCGCCCTCGAGGCGTTCCGGGCCTTCGCCGGCGTGCCCGGGGTCTTCGTCCTCGGCTCGAACGACTACTTCGCGCCCAAGCTCAAGAACCCTGCGCACTACCTGACGACGCGTCTCCCGTCGCTCGCCGGAACGGCCGTGCGGCTGCCCACCGAGGATCTCGTCAAGGGGATCCTCGACCTCGGCTGGACCGACCTCACCAACACTCGTGCCACCCTCGACATCGACGGTTCGCCGTTCGAGTTCCTGGGCGTCGACGACCCCCACCTCGACTACGACCGCTACGCCCTGGTCGAGGGCCCCGCCGACCCGACGGCCACCCTGACCGTCGGCGTGACGCACGCGCCCTACCAGCGCGTCCTCGACGCCATGTCGCGCGACGGGGCGGGCCTGCTCATCGCGGGGCACACCCACGGCGGCCAGCTCTGTCTACCCGGGTTCGGCGCCATCGTCACGAACTGCGACCTCGACACCGGCCGGGTCAAGGGCCTGTCGCGGTGGTGGCCCGGAGCGGGCCGGGTCTCCGGCGCCGTGGCCGCACCCGGCGATGCGGCATGGCTCGAGGTCTCGGCCGGACTGGGCACCTCGCCGTATGCGCCCGTGCGCTTCGCGTGCCGGCCCGAGGCCACCCTGCTGACCCTCGTCCCGGCCGAGGGCTGACGTCGGGCGGTCCCGCGAACCGGGCCGATTGGGAGGTCCACCCTCCGCTCGGCTATTCTCACTTCTCGCTGCCTGGGACCGGTTCACCGGTCTGGACGGCGATCGATGGCCACGGGGTGTGGCGCAGCTTGGTAGCGCGCTTCGTTCGGGACGAAGAGGCCGCAGGTTCAAATCCTGTCACCCCGACCGCATGAGACGGGGCCCTGACAGCGGAGACGCCGGTCAGGGCCCTTTCCATCTCCCGGCTGACCCGTAGAGCGCGAGGTCGGCGACCCCGCCCGGCGCGTCGTGGGTGACGAGCGCGCCGTGCGCGCCCTCGCCGCGACATGAGAGGCGCGCCGGGTCTCGGTTCGCGATGAACGCAACCCCATGGCGCGCTCATACCTGAACCCGCACCGATGTCCACCCAAGGACCTGTTCGGGCCACCTTCGGTGGATGGAACAGCTACCCAAACCGTGAGCCGCCTGCCGAGCTGAACAGTGACGACGCTCCTTGAACTGCGACAGCTGGCCAGCCGGTTCCCCACGGCACCGACCGACGCCGTTGGTGTCGACGACGGCTGAAAACGAGGCCATAGCGACGGGCGAAAACGAGGCCACCCCGACAGGTTGGGTGGGTGATCTCGGTGGAGTGAGGCGCTGAACGCGCAGATCCTCCGTGGCATCGTCTACAACGCCCCACGACGATGGTGTTCAGCATCCGCGGAGCGGTCCAGGCTCATCGCGGAATCTGGTGGCGCTACCCCGTGAATCTGCGCTTGGTTCGAGGCGCCCGACGCCGATAACCATCCCCTGACACGGGAGCGGCCGCGCCCAGACCCGCTCAACAGGCCGTGCGGCGTGCGCGCTCACGCCGCTGGGACTATCCGACCCTGCAGCTGTCGGGACCGTCCAGCAGGGGGGGCTGAGCGCTGGTCACGCCCCTGTCGGGGACACTGGGGGAGCACCGACCGTAGCTTCGACAGGGAGTCAGCCGTGACCGAGGGAACCGTCCGCTGGTTCGATGCCGACCGGGGGTTCGGCTTCATCGCCCTGGGGCAGGACGAAGAGGACCTGTACGTGCATGCGTCCGAGATCATCAGCGACGACGCGATGAGGCTGCTGCGGGAGGGGCAGGTGGTCGAGTTCGAGATCGGCCAGGGGGACCGCGGCCCGCAGGCCCGCCGCGTCCGGGTCACGGCCGACCTGGACGCCGGGACACCGCTGGGCGTGCTCGGCACCGTCGCCTGGTACGAGCCGGCCAAGGGGTACGGCTTCGTCACGCCCGACGGCGGTGGCGATGAGATCTTCGTGCACAGCTCGGCCATCGTGGGGGGCGGCGTGATCGCGGAGGGGCAGCGGGTGGCGTTCCTCGTCGTCGACGGGGAGAAGGGACCGCAGGCTGACCATCTCCTGCCCTTGGGAGCCCAGGTCGTCCAGCATGCCCTGGCATCCGACGGGGCGGACGGCGCCGTGTCCTGGTACGACGCGGACAAGGGCTTCGGGTTCATCACCCCCGAGTCGGGCGGCCCCGATGTCTTCGTCCACGTGCGGGCGCTGGCCGACGGGCTACCCGGGCTGGGCGATGGTGACCGGGTGACGTACGACACCGTCGTGAGCGAGAAGGGCCCGCAGGCTCGCGACGTGCGCCTCGCCCGCAGCTCGACTCCGCGAGGCGGACCCGCGTCGTCGACGAGCCGCCCTCGCTCGGGACACGTGGAGGCAGCCGCCGTCCCGGCGCGCGGCGGCGAGGGAGTGGTGGCGCGCTACGACGCGGACCGCGGGTTCGGCTTCATCGCCCCGGACGCGGGCGGAGCGGACCTGTTCGTGCACGTGTCGGTCGTCCGAGGCGCCGAGGCGCTGCGCCAGGGCGATCGGGTCCGATACCAGGTCCGACAGAGCGATCGCGGACCACAGGCCGACCGCGTCGAACGGGTATGAGCGGAACGGTGGTCCGGGCCGAGCGGGCCGCGGCCCCGCGCCGGTCAGCCGGGGTACCGCACCGCATGGCGGACGTAGACCACGCCGTTGTCGAAGCGGCGCTGGTCGAGGAGCTCGAGGTCGAGCCGGACGCCTCGTGGGATCGCCGGCTTGCCTCCGCCGACGACGACCGGGCACAGCAGCAGCACGATCTCGTCGACCAGGCCGTGCCGGAAGGCCTCGGCCGCGATGCCGGGGCCCCCGATGCTCAGGTCCGAGGCGGCGGTCTCCTTGAGTCGCCGAACCGCCTCGGGGTCGAACCGCCGCTCGATCCTCGTACGCGCGGTCGACACCTCGGTCATTGAGGTCGAGTAGACGACCTTGTCGGCGTCACGCCAGATCCGGGCGTACTCGCGCACCACGGGGGGCTCGTTCGTCAACCAGTCGTCGTCCTCCCACACGCGCATGGTCTCGTACATGCGCCGCCCGTAGAGGGACGTGCCGATCTGCCGCTCGTGCTCGTTCCAGAACGCGTGGACGGCTTCGTCCGGCACGGACCAGTCGAACGCCCCGGTCTCGTCCTCGAGGAAGCCGTCGAGCGAGACGTTCGCCGCATACACCAACGCGCTCACTGAAGCCCCCGTCCCGCCGAGGGGTACACGGTGCTCCGTCGCGCCGTCCCCGTCAAGGGGGTCCTCCCCTCACCCGTCTTCGAGAGACGCTCGAACACTTGTTCGATACCCTGTCGAGGGTGAGCGAGGTTTCCCGGCGGGTCCTGCGTCACCCCCGCTCACTCACGCAGGAGCAGCTGACCCACTCGAGCGTCAGCGCGGCCGGGGAGCCCGTCCGCGTGAGCGCGTGGGTCGTCTGGGAGGACGGGGTCGAGGAGCTGGTGCACGCGTACGCCGTGGCCTGGACCCCCCGGGCTGTCCAGATCCGCTTCGGCGTGCCCCCGCACCAGCACCAGACGTGGGTCTGGGCCGGGGCCGTCAGCCGGGCCACGACCGACCCCGGAGCCACCGGTCCACGGTGAGCGCGCGTGGCAGGATCGAGAGCGTGCGAGCACGACGGTTCACCGTGACGATCGCCGACGGAGGTCGAGGCCGGCTCCTGGTGCCGGTGCCGTTCGACCCCGATGCCGAGTGGGGCCCCAAGCCGCGGCACCCGGTCAGAGGCACGGTCGACGGCGCTCGCATCCGCGGCGTCGTCGAGCCGCATCCGTCCGGCCCCGGCTTCCTCCTCGGGGCCGCCTGGGTCCGCGACCACCCGCTCGACCCCGGAAGCACCGCCGAGGTCGAGATCGCGCCCGAGGGTCCGCAACGCGACGACCTCGCCGACGACGTCGCGGCGGCGCTTGCGGCGAACCCGCAGGCGGCCCGGTTCTTCGACGGTCTCGCCCAGTTCTACCGACGGGCCTACCTGCGCTGGGTCGACAGCACGAAGCGGAGTCCAGAGCTGCGGCAGCAGCGCATCGCGGCGATGGTCGAGCTGCTGGAGGCGGGCGTCAAGGACCACCGGGCGGGCCCTCAGTCCCGCGCCGGGAGCTCCAGCACGTAGCCCGCCTCGTCGCTTCCGGGCGACGGGTACGCCGCGGTATGCCCGTAGCGGGCTGTCAGGGCGGGGTCGGCCCAGCGCTGGGTGCGGGCGTTCCGGTAGTTGAACCCGAGCGTCACTCCCGGCGGGGCGCCGACGACGACGCGAGCGAGGGCGGCGTCGTCCGGGTGGTGGAACGTGTCGCCGTTGCTCGACACGAGGTAGTGGTGGGCGGGCGCCGCCGCCACCAGCGAGGACACGACGTTGGCCTTGCTGCCGTGGTGCGGCAGCTTGACGGCGTCGACCGGCAGGGCCTTGAGACCTCTGGACGCCGCCACCGCCTTGAGGCCGGCGGCCAGCACTGGACCGAAGGCGTCCGCCCCGAGGACGAGGCTCGCACCACGATGCTCCACGAGCAGGGCGATGCTGCTGCCGTTGGGGATCGACGTGTCCGTCGGCGTCTGCGCCGCCGCCACGGGGCGCAGGTCGTCCAAAGCCGCGAGCACGTCGGGCGGGCTGCGCAGGTCACGGTCGCGCCCGCTCAGGGCCCGCTGCAGGAACGTGGTCCACGACGTGCGCAGCGCACCGAGCCGGGCCTCGGGCGGGGAGAGCAGGGTTACCCGCGGCCCGCGCTCGACGGTGACCTCGTGCATCCCCGACGTCGGGGTGATAACCGGTCCCCCGCCGAAGGCGTGGTTCCACGGCATACCCGGCGCCCCGTGGCCCCCGGCCGGCCCGAGCAGCGCCGCCACGACGCTCTCACCCTGCTGCACGGAGCGCGGCGACCCGGGCTCCCCCAGATGCGTACGCCCGTTGAACCACACGTCCCCGACCTCCAGGACGCTCCGCGCGAGGTCGCTGCCGAAGAACGGCACCATGCCGCCGATGTGGTCGCTGTCGATGTGGGTGACGACGACGACGTCGAGCCGGCGGTCGGCGGGGCCGAGCCGGTGCAGCCGCGCCTCGAGCAACGGCCAGGTGTCGGGCGGCCCGCCGTCGACGAGCATCCGCCACGTGGTCCCGTCGGTGCGCAGGCACTCGACGAGCAGGCAGTCACCGAGGCGGGCGGGCAGCATCTCGACCCGGATCGCCGTCGCCACCGCCACCTCCCACCCGTCGCCCCTACGCCCTCTCGGTCACGGTCCCACACGAGCGGCGCCGGCGTCCTCGAGAACGAGGTCGGCGTTCACCGCGGCGCCGGCGCGCACCCCGTCGGCCGAGGAGGCCGACACCATGGCGCTCAGGTCACGGGAGTTGCCCGCCGCCCACACCCCGGCCAACACGGTGCGCCCCATGGGGTCGGTCTCGATGAAGGTGCCACCCATCGGATGGTCGGTCGGCGTGCCCCCGAGCTGCTGGAACAGCTCGCTGCGCACGACGAAGCGGGGCGCGACGACGAGCGCGTCGAGGGCCACCTCCCGGCCGCCCTCGAGCACCACGGCGCGCAGCTCCCCGGCCTCCGAGCGGAGCCGCTCGACCACGCCCGTCACCACCTCCACCCCGAGCCCTGCCAGCTGCTCCCACGCGTCGTCGCCGAGGTCGTCGACCGTGTGGAGGAACAGCGTGAGGTGAGGGGTGAGCTGCCGGAACAGCAGCGCCTGGTGGACGCTCATCGCGCTCGTCGCCAGCACCCCCACCCGCTGGTCGCGCACCTCCCACCCGTGGCAGTAGGGCCAGTGCAGCACGCTCCGGCCCCACAGCTCGGCCACCCCCGGCACGTGGGGCAGCTCGTCGACGAGGCCGGTCGCGAGCACGAGACGACGCACCCGCAGGGTCACCCCGTCGGCGAGCGTCAGCCGGAAGCCGTCGGCCTCGCGCACGACCGTCTCGACCCGGCCCTGGCGCCGGTCGACGCCGTACGCGTCGGCCTCGGCCCGCCCGCGGGCCAGCAGCTCGAGGGGGGAGACCCCCTCCTGGCCCAGCACGTTGTGGGCGCCGGCTGCCCGCGCGTTGCGGGGCTCGCCCGCGTCGACGAGCACGACCAGGCGGCGCGACCGGGCGAGCGCGATGGCGGCGCTGAGCCCGGCCGGGCCACCGCCGACCACGGCGACGTCGTGGGTCCGGATGGTTCCGGAGGCGAGAGCAGCAGACATCGGGCACCTTCTATTCGTGGTCAACCGGGACTAGCCCCGGATGACCACGACAACACGCCCCATGCGCCGATCACATCCCACCTTGCGGAAACGGCAAGAGAGCAGGGGCGGCCTACTGGATCCCGCTGCGCGAGAACCCCTGCACGAAGTACCGCTGGAAGACGAGGAACAGCACCACCATCGGGGCCACGGTCAGCAGCGCGAAGGCCATGGTGCCGCCGTAGTCGGAGCCGAACTGTCCCTGCAGGTAGAGCAGCCCGATGGGCAGGGTGAAGAGCTGGTTCTGCTTGAGCGCGATGAGGGGCCACGCGAAGTCGTTCCACGTCTGCAGCAGGCTCATGAAGAACAGCACGGCGATGAGCGGACGGCACAGCGGCAGGACGATCTGGAGGAACGTGCGCAGCTGCCCCGCCCCGTCGATCTTGGCCGCTTCCAACAGCTCTCGCGGGATCGCGAGCATGAACTGGCGCGCGAGGAAGACCCCGAACGCCGAGGCCGCGGTGGGCAGGATCACCGCCCAGTAGCTGCCGTAGAGGCCCATCGACGTGACCAGCTTGAACAGCGTCACCATGATGACCTGCAACGGGATCATCAGCGTCGACAGCGAGACGAGGAAGAGCGCACTGGCCCCGCGGAACCTCAGGTGCGCGAACGCATACCCGGCCAGCAGGCTCGTCGACACCGTGATGAGCGAGACGACGAGCGCGATGGCGACCGAGTTGCCGAACCAGGTGGCGATGGGGAACGCCGTGAAGACGCGCTCGAAGTTCTCGGTCGTCCACTGGGCGGGCCACAGCCGGAGGTCCCCGGCGACGAGCTCGATGCGGCTGGAGAACGAGACGACGACCATCCAGTAGAGCGGGAAGAGCAACACCCCGCAGATGACGACGGCGAGGGCGATGCGCAGCCCCAGCCAGCGCCGGTCGGCACCCACGACACCGTCCCGGGTGCTCATGAGACGAGGTCCCGGTTGCGGCTGGTGCGCCACTGCACGGCGGTGAAGGCGAGGGTGGTGACGAGCAGCACCATGCCGATCGCCGCGGCATACCCCTGGTCGCGTGTGACGAACCCGTTGTCGTAGGCGTAGGTCACCAGCACGGAGGTGGCGTTGGACGGCCCGCCGCCGGTCATGACGAAGACGATGTCGAAGACCTGGAACGAGTAGATGACATTCATGATGAGCAGGAAGAACGACGAGGGTCCGACCATGGGCACCGTGAGGTAGCGGAACCGCTGCCACCCCGTGGCGCCGTCGAGCCGCGCCGCCTCGTAGAGCTCGGGGCTGATGCCCTGGAGCCCGGCCAGGTAGATGAGCATGTTGAAGCCGACCCGCCACCAGAGCGTCACGAGCACGACGGACGTGAAGGCCGCTGCGCCCCCGGACTGCCAGGGGATGGCAGGCAACCCGGCGAACCGCAGCATCTTGTCGAGGACGCCGCTGTTCTGGTCGAAGATCAGTACGCCGATGAGGGCGGTCGCGACACCCGAGATCGCCATGGGGAGGATGAGGATCGAGCGGAAGACCGCCCGACCGGGCAGCACCGAGTTGAGCAGCACCGCGATCCCGAGGCCGAGCGCCATCGACGCCGGCGTGACGATCGCGGTGAAGAGGAACGTGTTGCCCACCGACCGCCAGAAGACCGGGTCCCCCACGAGCTTGGCGTAGTTGGCACCGCCCACGAAGGTGCCGTCGCCGAAGCCGTTGGTCTGCTGGAAGCTGACCACCACGGCCCCGACGAGCGGGCCGAGCACGAACACGACGAGCAGGATCAGGCTGGGGGTGAGGAACGCATACCCCGCCAGCGAGTCACCCCGTATGCGCCGCGCGCGCCCGGCCTTCACGGGCGGCCGGGTATCGGCCGCCGGTGTGGTCGTGACTGCGGTGGTGCCGGCGCTCATGCGGTGGCGGCGGCGATGCCGTCGGACAGGCCCTTCAGCGTCGCCTCGGTGCTCTGGTTGCCGACGAACGCGAGCTCGAGCTGGTCCTTGAGGACGGTGATGATCTTCGACATCACCGGCGACGCGACCTGGCCGGAGTCGCCCGGCTGCACAGAGGAGGCCTGACCGATGAAGACCGGGGAGAGCTCGGGGCGGACGGCGAACGTGATGCCCTCGGAGACGAGGTCCTTGCGGGTCGGCAGCAGCGACGAGGTGGCGCAGAAGGACCGCATCTGCTCGGTCTGCGTCGCGTAGTCGAGGAACGCCGCGGCCAGCTGGGGCTTCTTCGTCGCGGCCGTCGCCACCAGAGCGTTGCCGCCGAAGTCGCTGGCCGAGCGCAGCTTCTTGGGCGCGAAGGTCGCGCCCCACTCGAACTTGAGGTTCTTGGTCGCGTCGGGGATCTGGAACGCCCCACCCGACGACATGACCGCGGTCTGCGAGTACCAGATGTCGGCGGCGAGGGTCGTCGACTTGACCGAGCTGTTCGGCGGCACGAGCTGGCGGGCGAAGAAGCTCTTGGTGAAGTCGACCGCGGCCTTCCCGGCGTCGGAGCTGATCGCGGGGGCCTTGAGATCCTCGGCCAGGAACCGGCCGTTGTTCTCGAACAGCCAGGTGAGCCAACGGGTCACGCCGTTGCCCTGCCAGTTGGCGACGTAGGGGAACTTGTCGGCCGGCAGCTTGCTGCGCAGCTGGAGCAGCACCTGCTCGAACTGCTCCCACGTCCACGCCTGGTCGAGCGTCGTGGGTACCGAGGTGATGCCGTAGGAGTCGAGGGCGGTCTTGTTGTAGAGGATGACCGACGTGTCGGTGTGGTGCGGCACCCCGAACGGCTTGCCCTTGTTCTGCACTGCGGCCCACGCGGCGCCGGTGAAGCGTTCGCTGAAGCCACCGGGCAGCTGGCCGCTGAGGTCGAGCAGCTGGCCGCGCCCGGCGTAGCTCCCGAACGTGTAGTACGGCACCCGGAAGATGTCCGGCGGGTTGCCGGCCTGCAGCTGCGCGTCGATGTTGGTGAACATCTGCGAGTAGGGCACCGCGTTGAGGGTGACGGTCGTGCCGGCGTTGGCCTTCTGGAAGCCGTCGATGGCGGAGCGGAAGCCGGCCAGCTCGGCGTCGGTGCCCCACGTCGTGAAGGTCAGGGCGTTGCTGTCGCCGCCGCTGGGCTGGGGGTTGGACCCCGAGGTCGAGAACCCGCCGCAGGCCGCGAGCACGGCGGGGAGGGAGAGGGCGCCTGCGGCGCCGAGGAGCTGTCGTCTGCTGAGGTCCATCGGGGAGTCCTTTTCCGGGGCCGTAACGGCGATAACCTCGGAACATTAACCCCGTTAGCCCGAGTCGGCATCATCAGCACCCCCGCGCTGTTAGCGTGCGCTGACGTGACAGCAGCCCGGTCGACCCAGAAGGGCCTGGCGCACGAGCGGGTCCTGGCGGCCGCCACCGACCTCGCCGCGTCCGGCGGGGCCGACGCCGTCTCGATCCGGGCGGTCAGCGCGGCCACGGGGATCCAGGCGCCGACGATCTACCGGCTCTTCGGCAACAAACAGGGCCTGCTCGACGCCGTCACGTCCCACGGGTTCGCCGAGCACGTGCGCAGCCATCCAGACCTGCACCCGCACGCCGACCCGGTCGACGACCTGCGGTGGGGCTGGGACGCCCATGTGGCCTATGCCCTGAGCCATCCGCACGAGTACCGGATGACCTACGCGACGCCGCACCCCGGCTCCCGCCATCCGGCGGCGTTGCACGCGGAGGAGATCCTGGTGGGCCGCATCCGCCGGGTGGCGCAGGCCGGCCGGCTCCGGGTCGGCGAGCGGCTGGCCCTCCAGCTCTTCGAGGCCGGTGCCGCCGGGATGGCGCTCACCCTGCTGGCCACCCCCGAGGAACACCGTGAGCCGGGGCTGTCGGCGGCCGGCCGTGAGGCGGTGGTGGCGGCCATCACGACCGACACGACCGACACGACCGACACGAGCGACACGAGCGGGCCGAGCGACACCAGCGACACGAGCGGCCCGAGCGGTCCGGCCGGCGCCGCCCGGCACCTGCTCGCCACCCTGCACCAGGTCACCGCGCTGACCACTCGCGAGCGCGCGCTGCTCCAGGAGTGGCTCGACCGCATCGCCCGCGCGACCGGACGGCGGTCCTCCCCCGGCTCCTAGAGCAGCCGGCGGACCGCCCGCGTCGCCTCCTGCAGGTAGCGCGCGACGACGATCTGCTCCTGCTCGGTCAGTCGGGCGTCGAGGTCGCGCAGCGCCGTGAACATCGGCATGAGGTAGCCGAGCACCTCTTCCCGGCCCGAGTCGGAGATGGTGACGACCGTGCGCCGGCCGTCGTGGTCGTGGGGCCGCCGGCTGGCGTGCCCCCGCGCGACCAGCCGGTCGACGACTCCGGACGACGCCGCCGACGTGACCCCGAGGATGCGCGCCAGCTCGACCGGGCCGAGCGGCCCCTTGATCAGGTGCTCCAGCGCGGTGAACTCGTGCGGGCTGAGGGCGGCCCGCGCGGCGACGGCGGCGGGCACCTGGGCGGCCACGGTGGTCAGCTCGCGCAGCGCGGTGAGCGAGTCGGACTGCTCCCAGGCCTCGACGAAGCGCGACGAGGTTGCGTCGGGCGGGGACGTCTGGTTACGATCGCTAGGCAAGTTAGCAACCTTCTAAGGTAGACACTGAGGGACCAGCGTACGCGCCGTCCCCCCTGCGAGCGAGGATCCCATGGCCACGATGTCGGACACGCTGCCGAACCGCCTCCTTCGTCCCCGCCGGGCGTGGGTCGTCGCCCTGCTCGGCTTCCTGCTGGCCGGGGCCGGCATCGGCGCCTGGGGCGAGGCCATCGCCACGCCCGACGCCACGGCGACCCTCGTGGCCGGAGCGGACTCGACCCGGGTCGTGGAGCTCCAGCAGCGGCTGCCCCAGGGCTCCGGCTCCACGGCGATCGCCGTCTTCAGCACCGACCAGGGCACCTGGTCGGCCGACGCCGTCTCGAGGATCTGCACGGCCCTGGCGAGCGAGCTGGCCAAGGCGGGCCCCTCGACCCCTCCGGCCACGGGGTCGGCCACGGCCGGACCCCCGTCGGCGTGCGCCACCACCGGCGGTGCGCCGGCGCCCCTCGTCGTCAGCGCCGACCGCACCGCCGCCATCGGCGTGGTCCCGGTCGCCGCCACCGGCAACGGCGAGGTCGCCGCGGCCGTCACCGCGCTGCGCGGCGACCTGCGCGCGGCGGTGCCCGCGGGGGTCTCCGTGCAGGTCACCGGGCCGGCCGCCATCCAGACCGACCTCGGCGCCGTCTTCAGCGGCGCCAACACCCGCCTGCTCCTCGCCACGGCGAGCGTCGTGGCCCTGCTGCTCCTCATCACCTACCGCAGCCCGGTCCTCTGGGTGGTGCCGCTGCTCGTCGTCGGGGTCGCCGACCGGCTGGCCGCCGTCCTCGCGACCCACGTCATGGCCGCGACCGGCATCCGCTGGGACGAGTCGACGATCGGCATCCTCTCCGTGCTCGTCTTCGGCGCTGGCACCGACTACGCGCTGCTCCTCATCTCGCGCTACCGCGACGAGCTGCGGGGCACGAGCAACCGGTATGCCGCGATGGCCCGGGCCCTGCGCCATGCCGGTGAGGCCGTGCTCGCCAGCGCCACGACCGTGGTCCTCGGCCTCCTGACCCTTCTGCTCTCCGTGGTGCCCACCACCCGCGGCCTCGGCGTGGCCTGCGCCGTCGGGGTGGTGGTGGCCATGGTCTTCGCCCTCGTCGTGCTGCCGACGACGCTCGTGCTCTTCGGCCGCTGGGTGTTCTGGCCGCTCGTGCCGCGCGAGGGGCAGACCGCGCTCGTCGACTCCGACCACTCCGTCTGGCACCGGATCGGCCGGCGGGTGTCCGCGCGCCCGGTCGTCTTCGTCGTCGCGGGGCTCGCCCTGCTGGGAGCGCTCAGCGTGGGCCTCACGCAGGTGCGCACCGGCCTGCCGACGAGCGAGCAGTTCCTCCAGAAGCCCGAGGCCATCGCCGCCGCCGACCGCATCGCCCGGTCCTTCCCGGCCGGCAGCGCCGACCCGACCGTCGTCGTCACCCCGGCGGGCAGCGCCCAACAGGTGGTGTCCCGGGCGGCCGCGGTCCCCGGCGTCGCCTCGGCCACACCGGGGCGCACCGGCGACGGGCTCGCCCAGGTCGAGGTCGTCCTCGCCGCCCCCGCGGGGTCCGAGGAGGCCCAGCGCACCGTGACCTCCGTGCGCGAGGCGCTCACGGGCGTACAGGAGACGTACGTCGGCGGCAGCGAGGCGCAGGCGGTGGACGCCTCGGCCGGCGCCGCGCGCGACCGGCTCGTCGTCTTCCCGCTCATCCTCGGGCTCGTGCTCGTCGCCCTCGTCCTGCTGCTGCGGTCCATCGTCGCGCCGCTGGTGCTCGTCGCCACGGTCGTCGGCACCTACCTGGCCGCGATGGGCGTGTCCTGGTGGATCTTCACGGGCGTCTTCGGCTTCGCCGGCCTGGCCGACACGGTGCCGCTGTTCGCCTTCCTCTTCCTCGTGGCTCTCGGCGTCGACTACAACATCTTCCTGGTCAGCCGGGGCCGGGAGGAGGCCCGCCGACACGGCTCCCGCGAGGGCATGCTGCGGGCCCTCACCGCCACCGGCGGCGTCATCACCAGCGCGGGCATCCTCCTGGCCGCCGTGTTCGCGGTGCTCGGCGTGCTGCCGCTCGTGGTGCTCGCCCAGATCGGCGTCGTCATCTGCGTCGGCGTGCTGCTCGACACCCTGCTCGTCCGTACGGTGCTCGTGCCGGCCATCGCCATCCTCCTCGGCGACCGCTTCTGGTGGCCGAGGTCGGTGCGCGGACCGGCCGACCCGGCGTCGGACCAGGACCCCGCGCGCACGCTCGAAGAGGCGCCCGCCCGCCCGGCCTGACACGATGGGCGGATGGCTCGATCCATCGCCACGACCACGACCGTGTCGCGAGAGGCCCTCCTGGACTTCGCGCGCCCACGGCACCACTTCGTCCTCACCACCACCCGGCGCGACGGCACACCCCAGCTGTCACCCGTGACCGGGGGCGTCGACGACGAGGGCCGGTTCGTCGTCTCCAGCTACCCCGAGCGGGCGAAGGCCCGCAACGCGCGGCGGCACCCGGAGGTGTCGGTGCTCGTCCTCTCCGACGACTTCGGCGGAGCCTGGGTCCAGGTCGACGGCCGGTGCGAGGTGCTCGACGTCACGCAGTCCCCCGAGGCGCTCGACGCGTTCGTCGACTACTACCGGTGCATCGCCGGCGAGCACCCCGACTGGGACGAGTACCGCCAGGCGATGCTCGACCAGGGCAAGTGCCTCCTCCGGGTCACGCCCACGAGCTGGGGCCCGGTCGCGACGGGTGGGTTCCCGCCCGACCGGGCGTGACGATGACCGACCCCAGCGACAACCCCGACAACCCCGACCCTCAGGACCAGCAGCCGGCGCCCGACGACCTGCTCGGCGGTCGCTACCGCCTCGTCCGCCTCCTCGGGAGCGGCGGCATGGGCGAGGTCTGGGAGGCGCAGGACGAGCGCCTGCACCGCGCCGTCGCGATCAAGCGGCTCTACCCCCAGCCCGGAGTGAGCGACGAGCTCGCCGAGGTGACGACCGGCCGGGCCATGCGCGAGGCGCGCATCACGGCCCGGCTGCAGCACCCCCACGCGGTCACCGTCTACGACGTCGTCCAGGACCACGGCCAGCCCTGCCTCATCATGCAGCTGGTCCCGTCCGAGCCCCTCTCGGCCCGGCTGGTCGGAGGGCAGGTGCTGCCGGTCGCCGAGGTCACCCAGCTCGGGGCCGACCTCGCATCCGCGCTGGCCGCGGCCCACCGGGCGGGCATCGTGCACCGCGACGTCAAGCCCGGCAACGTCCTGCTCGCCGAGGACGGCACCGCGCGCATCAGCGACTTCGGCATCGCCCACGCCATGGGCGACGTGACGCTCACCGCCACGGGTCTCGTGACCGGCACGCCCGCCTTCCTCGCCCCTGAGGTCGCCCGCGGGGAGGACAGCGGGTATGCCGCCGACGTCTTCTCGCTCGGGGCCACTCTCTACACCGCCCTCGAGGGGCATACGCCGTTCGGGGGCGACGGCAACCCCATGGCCCTGTTGCACCGGGTCGCCTCCGGCGTCGTCGAACCGCCGCAGCAGAGCGGGCCCCTCGCGCCGCTGCTGGCCGAGATGATGCGCTCCGACCCGGAGGACCGGCCGACCATGGCCGAGGTGGCCGACGAGCTCGCGCACGCGGCCGGTGGCGGCCCGGCGCCGGCCGAGGTCGGCGCCACCGCCACGCAGCTCATGCCCCTCCCGGTGCCACTCGACGCCGACGAGGAGCCGCTCCCCCGCGCGCTGGTGCCGACGACGCAGGACCCGCGCCGACGCCGCGTCGCCCCGTGGCTCGTCGCGACCGCCCTGGTCGTGCTCGCCGTCCTGGCCTTCGTGCTCGTGCGGGGCCTGGGCACGTCGACACCGCCCGCGGCCGCCCCGGCCCCCGCGTCGACCTCGTCCTCGCCACCCTCGTCGGCGCCCACCACGGCGCCCGCCCCCACCACCGCGGCGCCGTCCTCAGCCACCACCGCGCAGCCCACCACCCCGGCGCCGAGCCCGTCCGCCACCACGGCCCCGACGCCCTCGACGTCGGCGACCACCCCCGCGCCGGCCACGCCCTCGGCGGAGGATCTCAAGGGCGCCGTCGCTCGCTACTACGGGCTGATGCCCGGGGGCACCGACCAGGGGTGGTCCCTCCTGACCGCGAAATACCAGACGACGACGACCGGGGGCCGGGCGGCCTACCAGCGCTTCTGGGACCAGTTCTCCAGCGTCGCGGTGACCGACGTCACGGGCACCCCCCCGGGGGCCGTGCAGGCCACCGTCACCTACCGCTACAAGGACGGCCGGGTGTCGCGGGAGCGCACGACGTACGGCTTGGTCAACGACGGCGGCGTCCTGAAGATCGACAGCTCGGCCGTCACCGGCTGACGGGCTTCTTTTTACGACCAGGCGCCAATCCGGTTGCTGCATGGTGTCGAAACCCTTGCTGAGGATGGTCAAGGTCGCTCGTCACGAGTGCACCGAGGACGGCCGTCCCGTCTATCACGGAAGGCATCTCTGACATGCGTACAACCAGGAAGATCGCCGGGGCCGCTTTCGGTGCCGCAGCCATGATCGCCCTCGCCGCCGGCCCCGCCCTCGCGGACGGCTCGGTCAACGCCAACCTCAAGCCCAACCCGGGCAGTGGCGTCACCGGCAGCGGTACCGCCATGGTGCAGGTCACGGGCACCACCATCACCGTCACGATGGCGGCCACGGGTCTGCTCCCCGACCAGCCGCACGCGGCTCACATCCACTTCGGCGCCGACGCTCGTCACGAGTGCCCCACCATCGCCGACGACACCAACAAGGACGGCCACCTCAACACGACCGAGGGTGGCCCGGCGTACGGCGCGATCGTCGTCTCGCTGACCAAGACCGGTGACACGAGCCCGGCCAGCGGCCTGGCCGTCGACCGGTTCGACACCGCCGCCGGCGGCAAGATCTCCTACGAGCGCGGCAGCATCCAGGTCTCGCAGGACGTCGCCACCGCCATCACCAAGGGCCAGTCGGTCGTCGTCATCCACGGTGTCGACTACAACAAGGACGGCAAGTACTCGGGCGACACCAAGAGCGACCTCGACCCGTCGCTGCCGACCGAGGCCACGGACCCGGCCCTGTGTGGCGTGCTCAGCGTCGCTCCGGCCGGTGGCATGGCGACCGGTCAGGGTGGCGCCGCTGGTGGCACCAACACCGGCATGATCGCCCTCGGTGGCGCGGCCCTGTTCGCTGCTGCGGGGACCGGCGTCGTCGCCGCCCGTCGGCGTCGCGCGCAGGTCTGATGACCGCTGAGAACCAGGAGGGTGGCCGTCGCGGCAGATTTGCCGCGGCGGCCACCGCCGTTCTCCTGGTCATCGGCGTGCTCGCGCTGGTGCTCGGCTTCCGAGGCCAGTCCGGTCCGCCCGAGCCCGCGTCCGCGGGCGCCGCGCCGACGGTGATGTCCACCAGCACCCCCACCGCGACCACCTCGTCCCCGAGCACGACGGCCACCAGGAGCCCCAGCGCGACGGCCACCCCGTCGGCTCCGGCCGCACCCGCCGCCCCGGGCAAGCAGATCGGCCAGTTCGTCGGGGCCTCGGCACCGACGAAGATCGAGATCCCCTCCATCGGGGTCACGTCCGGCACCTTCGTCGACCTGGGCATCGCGGCTGACGGCACCATCTCGGTGCCCGGCACCGCCGACGAGGTCGGCTTCTACACCGGCGGCCCGACCCCCGGCCAGCTCGGCCCGGCCGTGCTCGCCGCCCACGTCGACAGCACCAAGGGCCCGGGGATCTTCTACCGGCTGGGCGCCGTCAAGGCGGGCGACGCCGTGAAGATCGGGCGTGCCGACGGCAGCACCGCGACATTCGTCGTCGACAAGGTGGCGTCGTACCCCAAGGACCAGTTCCCCACCGAGGAGGTCTACCGCGGCAGCTTCGACCGCTCGGAGATCCGCCTCGTCACCTGCGGCGGGACGTTCGACAAGGTGAAGCACTACCTCGACAACGTCATCGTCTTCGCTCACCTCGAGAGCGTGGCCTGACGCCGTAGGCGCTCGGCCCGGCGGTCCAGCCGGGCCACGAGGACGCCGTAGGTGAACCCGCTGCGCACCTGCGGCCGGCCGGTCCCGGCCAGCCGCCGCAGGAAGGCCGCGGCCACGACCAGGTCCTGGTGCTCGCCCCACCCCGACTGTCGCCGGCGGGCCGCGGTGGCCGCCCTCCTCGCGCCGCCGACCCCGGGTGCGAGCGCCTCCGCGGCATACCGCAGGCGTTTGACCGCCTTGCGCGCCCGGTGCAGGCCGGTGTCGTCATCGGCCGCGCGGAGCCGGCGGTGGACCGTCCGCTCGGCTCGGGCGAGTACCGCGCGAGGTCGTACCCGCTCGTCGGAGCGCACCGGCGAGCCGAGGAACCAGCCGCCGAGGTCGGTCATGAGCCGCCGGTAGCGCTCGCCGTCGCGCTCCGCTCGCCAAGCGGCCAGCGCGGTGGCCCGGTCGCGCGCGAGCGCACGCTGGATCTCGCGCCGCACCGGCCCCACCACGTCTCCAGCCGGTAGCCGCCCGAGCTCGCGGTCGAGGCGGACGCCGATGACGTCGGCGTCGCGCACCGGCGAGAGGAGACCGGCCAGCCAGCGCAGCTCGACGTCGAGCCGGTGGAGCTCCGCTGCGGGCTCGACCAACGTATGCGCGAACACCCGCACCGTGGTGCGCAGCCGGCGGACCGCCACCCGGGTGTGGTGCACGGCCGAGGCGGTGGGGTCGTCGCGCATCGTGGCGTCGCCGAGCAGGACGGCCCGGCACTGCTCCCGCAGGTAGTCCGCGACCAGTCCCGGCCTCCCGCCCGGACCGGGCCTCAGCGGCTCGCCCAGCACGTGGTTGATCTTGCGCTGCTGGGCCGAGTGGGTAGCCCCGCCGGCCTCCATCAGGGCACCGACCGCGGCCAGGTCGCGCTCGCCGCCGGCCGGTCCCAGCTCGACCTCGACCTCGCGCCACGCCACCGGCCCCGCGGCATCCTCCGTATCGGCATCCGCTGCGGCGCCGAGCCGGTGGCCGCGCACCGCGTCGTCGGCGACCTCGACCACGAGCGCCCCCGTGGCGTCGAGGAGCCGCACCGTATGCCGGGTCGTGGCGATCGTCGCCACCGGCGACACGGGGCGGCCCGCGGTGATCCCGGCCAGGCGCCGGGCCAGGGCGGCGGGCACCGAGCGGGTCGCCGCGTGGCTGTGCACCTCGGTGCGCCCGTCGCCGGCCGGGAGCTTGAGGTGCCACCCCGCGTCCGGTCCCCCCTCGCGGCGACGCAGGGTGATGCCGAGCGGACGCAACAGGGCTGGTGTGGTGTCGTAGTAGACCGCGGCCAGCTCGTGGGTCGCGCGCTCCTCGTGACCGCCGTGGGGCACCGCGGCGCCGAGCGCGGGCAGGGCCCACTCCGCCGGGACGTCGAAGGTCACCTCCCGCTCGTGGTGGTGCGCGACGGCCATCGCCCTCAGCGCCCGTCGACCAGGAGCCGGGCGACGCGCCCCTGGTCGCCCGACGCCCAGCAGGCCCCGTCGGCCGCGCAGTCGAGACTGTCGAAGCCCCCAGGACCGCCGGAGCCGCCGGAGCCCAGCGGCGCCCAGCGACGCCCCCCGTCCACCGACACGTCCGAGCCGGTGGGCCCGACCGCGACCACGACATCGGGCGCCCGGGGCAGCCACGCCGAGCCGGTGCGGTAGCCGCCCGGTGCGGGGTCGGCCACCTGCCAGGTCGCACCGTCGGACGTCCAGGCCGCGCTGCCGAGCCCCGCGGTCGGGTTGGACAGGTCGCCCCCGATCGCGACGCCCGTCTGCCGGTCGCGGAACCGCACCGAGAACACCCCGGCGGAGGGGCCGCCGACCACCGGCACCTCGGTCACCGACCAGGTGTGCCCGTGGTTGCGGCTCGTGAAGACGCGCGCCGGAGCCTGGCCGCCGGAGCCGAGGTAGGTGGTCTGGTCCTGACCGGCGGTCAGGCACGTGCCACTGGCCGCGAACGCGAACTCGTTGGGCAGTGCGGCCGGCATCCCGTCGGGGTTGACCGGCGTCCACGACCGGCCCCCGTCGCTCGTCTCCAGGAGGCGGAAGGCCCCGTCGACCGGGTCGCTGAGGGCCAGCCCGCGCTCGGGAGTACTGAAGGCCAGGCAGTCGTAGTAGGCGCGTTCGTCGGTGTTGCGGAACGACTCGGCCCACGTGGCCCCGCCGTCGTCCGTGACGTAGATGCGCGCGGCCGGTCCGATACCGACGGACAGGACGACCGCGTGGGTGGCGGACGAGGCCTCGACGTCGCGGAGGTCGAGGCCCTCCGCGCCCGGCGGGGCGACCGATGCCCACGTCGCTCCCGCGTCGACCGTCCGCAGGACCGCGCCCCCCGATCCGCTGGCCCAGGCCACCGAGCCCGACACCGCCGAGAGGCCCCGCAGCCGGGCCGATGACCCCGTCGGCACCGGCTGCCAGGTGAGGTCGGGGGTCAGGGCAGGCGGCGGGGGCTTGACCAGCGCCAGGGTCGACCCCGTCAGGGTGAGCGCGGCGAGCACGGCGCCGGCCGCCACGGCTGCCACCCGCGCGACCTTCATCATCGCAACCTACGCGCCGCGGACCGCCGCGGCGTCCGGTCGCCCGTCGGCGGTCTGAGCGGCCTGCGCGACGAGACGCACCGGGGTGTTGCCGGCGCCGTAGCCGTCGTAGCCGTCGATGCGCTGGAGCACCTCGACGTAGAACGCGTCGTTGATGCGCCGCGTGTAGGCGTGGAGGATCTCGCCCGTGTCGTCGCGGTCGTACATCACGCCGTACGCGCGCAGCTCGGCGATGCGGCGCTCGGGGAGGTCGAAGCGGGCGGCCAGGTCGTCGTAGTAGTTGTCGCCGACCTCCAACAGCCCGACTCCCGCCGCCCGCATGGCCCGCACCGCGGCCAGCACGTCGGTGCAGGCGAAGGCCACCTGGTTGAGCCCCTGGGGTGCGTGGTCGGCCGGCGCCCCACCCTCGGCGACGTTGAGCACCACGCGCTCGCTGCCCCCGGGCGCGCGCATGACCCGGCTCCGCAGGCGACCGCGGGGGTCGGCGAACTCCGAGACCGAGCCCGGCAGCATCCCGAACAGCGTGCGGTGGAACGAGATCTCGGCCTCGCTGAGCCGGAACGGCACGGCATACCCGACGTGGTCGACCCCGAGCCAGCCCGCACCCTGGGCGTCGTCACCGGTCCCCTCGGCCCCCGCGGACGCGACGAAGTCGCGCTGCCAGTCCTCGGGCGTGCCCGGCCGCCCGGCGACGAAGACGTGCACGCCGGCCGGGGTGTCGACGCCGGCCAGGGTGGCCTCGCCGCCGCCGTGACGCAGCGGCAGGCCCGGCCAGAGGGTGGCCTCGCGCCGCGCCGCGAAGGCCGGAACGTCGTCGACCGCGAGGCCGATCCCGGTGACCGACGGGCGGGTCGTCGCGGCCGACCAACGGTCCTCGAGGTCGCTGGCCGCGTTGAGCAGCACGTGCGCCTCGCCGTGGCGCCACCACACGACCGGCTTGGTGCGGTGGACCCCAGCCACGTGGAAGCCCATCGCAGCCATGAGCCCGTCGAGCTCGGCCCCCCGGACGGCCGCCTCCACGAAGGCGACCTCCACCTGGCCGGGAGCGGGCGGGGGGTCGAAGAGCTCGACCCGCGGGCGGCGTACGCCCTCGGCCGGAGCGGCGGTCGACCAGTGCTGCCGCAGCTCCTCCTCGAGGTGGAGCAGCGAGCGCATCGCGTCGAGGCTCGTCGTCAGCGCGTCCGCCTCGCGCACCACGTCGCTGAAGACCTCCAGGGACAGCGGCCCCCGGTAGCCCGCCTCGACGACCCGCGCCACGACCGGCGCGACGTCGAAGCTGCCCTGCCCCGGGAAGACCCGGTGGTGCCGGCTCCACTGGAGCACGTCCATCGACAGGACGGGCGCGTCGGCCACCTGGAGGAAGCCGATGCGATCACCGGGTATGCCGTCGAGCGCCGACGCGTCGTCGCCCCGGGCCATGAGGTGGAAGGTGTCGACGGCGACCGTCACGGCCGGATGGTCGGCCCGGCGCACGACGTCCCAGGCGTCGGCCATCCGGCTCACATGCGTGCCCCAGGCCAGGGCCTCGTAGGCGAGGGTGAACCCGTGCTCCGCGGCCAGGTCGCCCGCCGCGTGCAGCTGCGCGGCGGCGAGCGCGCGGTCGTCGACCGCCTGAGGGGTCGCGTTGGAGCAGACGAGCATCGTCGTCACCCCGAGCTGCTCCATGACGTCGAGCTTGCGCCGCAGCCGGTGCAGCACCAGGGGGAAGCGGTCGGGCGGCGTGCCCTCGACGTCGCGGAACGGCTGGAACAGGTCGATGGACAGCCCCAGGTCGGCACACCGGGCCGCCACCTGCGTGGGGCTCAGCGACGAGGCGACGAGGTCGACGTCGAACATCTCCACGCCGTCGAACTTGGCCGCCGCGATGGCCGAGAGCTTGTCGGGAAGGGCGCCGCTCACCGACACGGTGGCGATCCCCTTGTGCATCAGCGCCCCCTCGTCGTCATGGGTCGAGCCTAGGCCGCTGACGATCTGCCGACGATTGTCCGGACCCGATAGCCAAAGGCCCCGGAGTTTGACACGCTCACGCTCATGAAGAGCACCATGCAGACGACACCGTTGTTGATCTCGACCCTCTTGCGCTACGGCACCACCCTGCACGCCGACCAGGAGGTGGTGACGTGGACCGCCGACGGGGGCCGTCGCCTCAGCTACGGCGACATGGGGAAGAAGGCGGCCCAGCTGGCGCACGCCCTGCGCGGGCTGGGGATCACCTCCGACCAGCGGGTCGCGACGTTCATGTGGAACAACGCCGAGCACCTGACGGCCTATCTGGCCATCCCGTCGATGGGCGCCGTTCTCCATGCGCTCAACATCCGGCTGTTCCCGGAGCAGCTCATCTACACGGCCACCCACGCGGGCAACCAGGTCGTCATCGTCGACAACACGCTGGCGGCACCGTTCGCCAAGCTGCTCCCCCACCTGAAGACGATGCGGCACGTCATCGTCAACGGCCCGGTCGACGCCGACACCCGGTCGGCACTGGAGGCCGTCGACCACATCGAGAGCGTCCACGACTACGAGGAGCTGCTCGCGGCCCAGCCCGAGACCTTCGACTGGCCGGACGACCTGGACGAGGACTGCGCGTCGTCGATGTGCTACACCTCCGGCACCACGGGCAACCCCAAGGGCGTCGCCTACTCGCACCGCAGCAACTACCTGCACGCGCTCACCGACGCCCAGGGCCTCGGCGCCCGCGAGGGTGACCGCAGCCTCGTCGTCGTGCCGCTGTTCCACGCCAACGCGTGGGGCTTCCCCTACATCGCGATGATGGCGGGGCTCACGCTGGTCATGCCCGACCGGTTCCTCCAGGCCGAGCCGCTCGCGGCGATGATGGTCGCCGAGAAGGTGAGCACGGGGGCCGGTGTCCCGACGATCTGGAACGACCTGCTCCGCTACCTCGACGAGCACGAGACCGACGTGTCGGCCTGCCGTCAGCTCATGGTCGGCGGGTCCGCCGCGCCGCCGGCGATGATCCGCGCGTTCCAGGAGCGCCACGACATCGAGATCATCCACGGCTGGGGCATGACGGAGATGTCGCCGGTCGGCTCCCTCGGTGTGGCCCCGGCCGCGGCCGAGTTCGGCACCGAGGAGTACTGGGCGTACAAGAGCAGCCAGGGCCGGCTCCTCGTCGGTGTCGAGGGGCGCCTCATGGGCCCGGACGGCAACGAGCAGCCGTGGGACGGCGAGAGCGTCGGCGAGCTCGAGGTCAAGGGCCCGTGGATCACGGCGAGCTACTACGCCAACGGCACCGAGACCGAGAAGGACCTGGGCGAGATGGCCGCGAAGTTCAGCGACGACGGCTGGCTGCGCACCGGTGACGTCGGTGCCCTCACCGCGGACGGCTACCTCAAGCTGACCGACCGCTCCAAGGACGTCATCAAGTCGGGCGGGGAGTGGATCTCCTCCGTCGACCTCGAGAACCACCTGATGGGCCACCCGGACGTCAAGGAGGCCTCCGTCGTCGGTGTGCCGGACGACAAGTGGGGCGAGCGGCCGCTGGCGTCGGTGGTCCTCAAGGACGGCGCGACGACGACGCCGGAGGAGCTCTCCGACTACCTCGAGGGGAAGGTCGCCCGCTGGCAGGTGCCGGAGCGGTGGGCGTTCATCGACGAGGTGCCCAAGACGTCGGTCGGCAAGTTCGACAAGAAGGTGCTGCGCAAGCGCTACGCCGACGGCGAGCTCGACGTCAAGCAGCGCGCCTGACGCCAGGCTGCACCGCCGGTGACGTCGCTGCCCGACCCCGCTCTCGTCGTCCTCGTCGGCGCCGCGGGGTCGGGCAAGTCGACGTGGGCGACGGCGCACTACCGTGCCGCGGAGGTCGTCTCGTCCGACGCGCTGCGTGAGGTCGTCGGCACCGGGCCGGCCGACCTCGACGCCTCGGCCGACGCGTTCGACCTGCTCGACCGCATCCTCGCCGCCCGTGCCCGCCGCGGGCTGACCGTCGTCGTCGACACCCTGGGCCTCGACCCGGCCCGGCGCGCGGCCTACCGGGCCGTGGCCCGCGACCACGGCCTGGCCGCGGTCGCGGTCGTCCTCGAGACCCCGGCGGCGGTATGCCGCGAGCGCAACACCGCCCGCGACCGGCCGGTCCCCGCCGCGGTGCTCACGGCACAGATGCGCCGGATGCGGACGGTGCGCACCGAGCTGGACCTCGAGGGCTGGGACGCCGTCCACGTCGTCGACGGTCCTGGCGAACCCGGCGCGGCCGCGCCGACCACCGTCGCGCCGGCCGCCACCGCGCCGACCACCCCGTTCCCGTCCCACCACACGAGCGGCCCGGTCACCGGCGCGTTCCTCCAGGTGAGCGCCTTCCCGTGGGGCGCCGACCCGTCGGCCTGGCTGCGGGCCGTGGCCACGCGTGCCGCCGAGGTCGGGTTCACCGGCCTCGCGCTGATGGACCACCTCGTCCAGATCCCCCAGGTCGGGCGGGCGTGGGACCCCATCCCCGAGCCGTGGGTGACGCTCGGGCACCTCGCGGCGCTCGACACCGGTCTGCGGCTCGGCACCCTCGTGTCACCGGTGACGTTCCACCACGCGGGGGTGCTCGCCAAGGCCGTGGCGACGCTCGACGTACTGACCACGGGCCGGGCCTTCGTCGGCGTGGGCGCGGGCTGGTACGAGCGGGAGCACGCCGGGTTCGGGCTCGCGCTCCCTCCGGCCGCTGCACGGCTCGACGCGGTCGAGGCGACCATCGAGACGATGCGGGCGCTGTGGGCCCCGGGTACGAAAGCCTATGTGGGACAGCATGTCTCGTTACCGGAGACGACGTGCTACCCGCGGCCGACCGGCGAGGTCCCGATCATCGTCGGGGGCGCGGGCGCCCGGTCGCTACGGGTCGCCGGCGCCATGGGGGACGCGGCCAACGTGCCGTCCGACGAGGCAAGGCTCGAGGCGCGCGTGGCCGCGGTGCGGTCGGCCGCCGAGCGGGCCGGCCGCCCCGCGGACGCCGTGTCCGTCACCGTGCTCGACGTCGCCGTGGTGGGCACCTCGCGCGACGATACGGCCCGACGGGTCGAGCGGCTACGCGGCCGGACGCCCGCCCCGGCGTACGCCGCGCGGCACCACGCCGGCGAGACGCCCGCCCACGCGGAGCGGTACGCCCGGCTGCGCGACCGTGGCGTGGACGCCGTCTTCCTCGCGCTGCCCGACCTCACCGGGCCCGACGACCTCGACCGGTGCGCCCCCCTCGCCGAGATCTGGCGATGAGCCTGTCGCCCGGGCGGCTTCCCCGCTAGCGTCCAGCCATGGAGACCCGCACCGTGGGCACGACGATGCCCGTCCTCGAAGTGAACCTGAGCCCGGGCGACCGGCTCATCGCCGAGGGCGGGGAGGTCGGCTGGCTGACCCCGAACCTCCACCTGGAGACGTCGACGCGGTTCGGCTCGGGCGGCAGGGGCGGCTTCATGAGCGGGCTCAAGCGCGTCCTCGGCGGCGGGCAGCTGTTCCTCACGGAGTACAGCGCGCCCACCGGAGGCTTCGTCGCCTTCACGGCCCGGCTGCCCGGCGTCATCCGGGAGCTCACCGTCGACCCGGCCGACCACTTCATGGTGCAGTCCGACGCCTACCTGTGCAGCACCCCCGAGGTCGAGATCTCCGTCGGACTGCAGAAGAAGCTCGGCGCGGGCATCTTCGGCGGCGCCGGACTGGTCTTCCAGAAGCTGTCGGGGAACGGCACCGCCTGGGTGCAGCTGTCGGGCGAGATCGTCGAGTACGACCTCGCGGCCGGCCAGTCGATGCTCATCCACCCGGGGCACCTCGCGCTCTACCGGGCGGAGATGCGGCTGGAGTTCGCGTCGGTCAAGGGCGTGAAGAACAAGCTGTTCGGCGACTCGCTGATGCTGGCCCAGATCTACGGCCCCGGCCACGTGTGGCTGCAGTCGATGACGCCGGCCAAGCTGGCCTCGGCCCTCGAGCCCTACCTGCCCGACAAGTCGAGCAACATCTCGACGTCCAGCTGACGGATCACCGGGCTCAGCTGGTGATGTCCTTGCCCGCGAACCGGGCCCACGCGAGCAGCCAGAACACCACCGCATACCCGAGGTCGAGGGCGAGGCCCTGCAGCACGGTGTCCCAGAAGGGCGGGTCGCGCAGCAGGTCGGCGAACGCCAGCCACCGGTCGACGATGAGCCACGGGTGCAGCCAGGCCAGCTGCGGCACGCCGTCGAGGATCCACGACAGGATCGTGAAGATCGTCAGCGCGATGGTGGCCGCGATGGGCTGCTCGGTGAGCGTGGAGATGAACAGCCCCACGGCGGCGAGGGCGGCGATGCCGGCGCTGAGGTAGAGCACGACGAGGGCGAGCCGCCCGAGCGCGGCCGGGAAGTCGAGCTGCGAGCCGGACAGGGTGGTGAGCGGGCCGGTGCCGAACAGCGCGACCCCGGCGACGCCTCCGGCGACGGCGACGGTCGTCACGCCCCAGAGGGCCCCGATGCACAGGGACGCGTACTTGACGAGCAACAGCCGGGTGCGGCTGACCGGCACGGTGAGCAGGTAGCGCAGGGTGCCGAGGTTGGCCTCGCCGGCGATCGCGTCCCCGGACAGCATGGCGATGGCGAGCGGCAGGAAGAGCCCCATCTCCACGGTGAGCGCGGCCAGGGGGACGAACAGCCCGTTGGCCGTGATCGAGTCGAGGAAGTCCGGTCCACCGCGGGCCGACCGGCTCGAGACCTTGACCGAGATCGCGAGCACGATGGGGACGAGAGCGAGGACGAGCAGGCCCATCTGGTTGCGGCGGCGCCCGGCGATGAGGCCGACCTCGGAGCGCAGCAGGCGGGTGGAGACCCGGCGGCCCGGGCCCGGGGCCGGGCGGGCCGGGGGCGGGCGGTGCTGCTCAGCCACTGACATCGAAGCCCTCCCCCGTCAGATGGACGAACAGGTCCTCCAGGCTCGGCGTCGTCACCGCGAAGCCGCGCACCCCGACGCCGGCGTGCACGAGGGCCGCGACGACGGCCTCGGGGTCGAGCGACCCGGTCGGCCCCGGGGTCGCCTGCACCGTGTCGGGGCCGGCGAGCACGTCGACGAGCCCGAGCCGGGCGAGCACCGCCGCGGCCTGCGCCGGTTGTGCGGTCTCGACCCGCACGGTCGACACGCCCCCGCCCCGCAGCTCCTGCGTCGTGCCCTGGGCGACGAGGCGACCGTCGCTCATGACGCCGAGGTGGGTGCAGATCTGCTCCACCTCCGAGAGCAGGTGGCTCGACACGAGCACGGTGGCGCCGTCGTGGGCGAGGGACTCCACGAGGTGCCGTACCTCCCGGGTGCCCTGGGGGTCTAGGCCGTTGGTGGGCTCGTCGAGCACGAGCAGCTCACGGGGGGCGAGCAGGGCGGCGGCGATGGCCAGGCGCTGCCGCATCCCGAGCGAGTAGGCCCGGTAGCGCTTGGTCGCCGCGGCGAGCAGCCCCACGCGGTCGAGCGCCTCGTCGATGCGCCGTCGCGAGGTGCGTGGGTCGCTCCAGCGGTCGGCGGCGTCGAGGCGCGCCAGGTTGCGACGTCCGGAGAGGTACGGGTGGAACGCCGGGCCCTCGACGAGCGCACCGACCTGTCGGAGGGCCTCCCCCGCCTGCGCCGGCATCGGGTGCCCGAGCAGCGACCGGGTGCCCGACGTGGGCTCGACGAGGCCGAGCAGCATCCGGATGGTCGTCGTCTTGCCCGAGCCGTTGGGCCCGAGGAAGCCGTAGACCGCTCCCCGGGGGACGACGAGGTCGATGCCGTCGACGGCCAGCCGGTCGCCGAACCGCTTGGTGAGCCCGACGGTGCGGACCGCGGCGTCGACCTCCGCGCCGGCCGGCGTCGGCGCGACGCGAGGCGTCTCCCGCAGCGCCTCGGTGGGCGCCGTCACGAAGCCTTCAGCGCGGCGTACAGGGCCGCCGGGTCGACGGCACCGACCGCGATGCGGCCGTCGTCGGTGATCACGGCCGAGACGAGGGTGCCGTCGACGACCCGGCCCGAGCCCCAGTCGCCGCTCACCTTCGGGATGGCGCCGAGGAGCGACTGCACCTGCTTCTGGGTCGCGGCCGTGGCGTACTGCGCGGGCAGGGTCGCGACGACGACCGAGGTCCAGCCGGTGCCGACGACCTTGGGCTCCGCGGCGGGGGTGGCTCCGGCCGCCGGTTGGGCGGCCTTGGCGCCGCCCTCCGTGACCGTTGTGTCGGCCGGCGGGGTGAACGCGAACTGGCGGGCGTCGGGCGCCGCGAAGTCGACGGAGGTGAAGCCGACCTCGACCGCCGGGTTGGCCTCCTTGGTCGAGTAGACCTGCACCCGCAGGGGGACGTGCTTCTCGGCGTCGACGGCGATGCGCACCTGGGCCACGCGCGTGGCGTCGGTGCGCGGGTCGAGCACGAGCTCGTAGACCGACCGGCCGGCGACGACGGCGGTGCCGGCGGTCGTCACGGCGGTGCTGGGGTCGATGGCGGCCAGGGCCTTGGCGGCGGCCTCCTCCGGGGTCTTGGGCAGGTCGGTCGGGGTGGCCGAGGGCGCGCTCGCCGCACCGGCGTCCTTCGCGGGGAGCGTGTGGTGCACGGCCGACTTCTCGGCGCTCGACCACACCCACACGTCGGCGCCGTTGCGGATGACGTCGGACTCGCCCGAGCCGCTCACGAGGGCGACCCGCGACTGGGTCGGGCCGCCGGACCACACGCGCCAGGTATGCGTACCCGAGACCACCGAGGTCAGGGAGGCCCCGCCGGACGTGGACGCGGGGCTGCCGCTGCCCTGACCGGTGAGGCCCGGGATCTGGGGCAGCCCGAGGTTGGACGTCTGCACGACGGTGCCCGACAGGCTCTGGTCCGCGGCGCCGCGCAGGTCGACGAGCAGCTGGGCGGCGCTGCGGGCCGGCAGCCCGGCGTCGGCGCTGGCCGTGCGCGACATCACGAGCGTCCCGCCGGCGATGAGGACGACGGCGGCCGCGGGGACGGCCCAGCGGGTGGTGCGGTGCTCGGTGAAGACGCTCATGACCTCATCCTGCGGGCGGCCGCCTGAGAGGGGCCTGAGAGGGGCTCATCGGGGGCCGCCGACGCGGTCAGGCGCGGGCGAGCGACGTGCAGATGCAGGCCTTGTTGCCGTCCGGGTCGGCGAGGACGACGAACGACGGCGCCTCCCGGTCGTCGACGACGACGCCACCCGCCGCGACCGCGGCGTCGATGCGGCTCTGGGCGGTCTCGGGGGCGACCCAGACGTCGAGGTGCCACCGCTGCCGAGGCTCGTCGTGCTCGTCGGTGCTCTGGAACCAGACGTCGGGCACCTGTCCGGTCGGGTCGAGCACGGTGGTGTCGGCGATCTGGTCGGGGTCGCCGGTGAGGACCGCCGACCAGAACGGCGCGATGCGCTCGTTGGCCGCGGTGTCGAGGGCCAGCTCGACCCGGGCCACGGAGGCGGGCACGGGCTCGACCCCGTGCTCGCGGGCGATCCGGCTGATGGTGCGGGCGAGGGCGACGTCCTTCTCGGTGACCCGGCTGCCCTCGTCGTGCGTCGATAGCGCCACCCCGACGCTGCCGTAGGTGAGCGTCAGGTCGGGATGGTGGTCGGCCTCCTCGGCCGCCGCGGCGACGGCGGCGACGAAGGCCGCACCGGCGGGGAAGTCGGGGATGCGGTAGCGCGCGTGGATGGCCTGGGCGAGCTTGCGCCAGTCGTCGAGGCCGGCATCGTGGATCTCGGAGTTCGTGAGGCGTCCCATACCCTCCACCCTCCCACCGGGCGGTGACAGGCGGTCGATCCGAGGCGGCCGGACGTCAGAGGTCGGACCCGACGCCCCCGCCGTCGACGAGGTAGCGGGACAGGAAGGTCAGCTGGGTCGCGGCCGCCGCCACCCAGTACGCGTTGTCGTGGCTGCCTGGCGTGAAGCTGGTGACCGGGGGCAGCGGGGATTCGGAGGACCCGGAGAACCCCGCGACGAAGTCCTGGTTGTAGCCGAGGAACGGGTCCGACAGTCCGCAGGCGACCGACATCGGCACCGAGCCGAGCGCCGCACGCATACCGAAGACGTCGTGCTCGGCGAAGTCGTCTGGACCGTCGAAGGCGAACGCCGGGGCGGCCGAGAGGCTCGGCCAGAGCGCCGCGCTGATCGGGGCGACGGCCGCGACCCGGCCCTGCAGGACGGTGGCGGCGAGCAGCACCGCGCCGTAGCCACCCATCGAGCAGCCCGACAAGCCCAGCCGGGAGACGTCGAGGCCGCGGTCCGTGAGCGTCGGCAGGAGGTCCTGCACGATCATCGCGCCGGTGTCGGTGCCGTCCGAGCGGCGGTGGTAGTAGCTCGTCCCCGCATCGACCGAGGCCACCGCGACGTCGGTCAGCAGGCTCGGGGCCGACTGCGCCCGCTGGAAGCCCATCCCCTCGAAGACCTGGAGGTGGTTGCCGAACCCCCCGTGCAGGGCCAGCACCACCGGCAGGTTCGACTGCTCGGTCGTTCCGGCCGGGTAGGACACCGCCCACCCGACCTGGGCCCCGTTCATGGCGGACGACGCGAACGACCCCTGCACGATGGTGGATGTCGCCAGCCGCAGCGGCGTCGAGCGACCGCGGGCCGCGCCCACCGTCGTCGCGGCGAGGACGCCCGCGAGCAACGCCCGGCGCGTCAGACTCCCCACGGGGCGACGGTAGGAGGGGCAGGTTCGGCCGACCTGTGGGCGGCCTATGCGGAGCGTGACAGGCTGGCCGGTATGCGTGTGCTCCTCGTCGAGGACGAGCCCGGGATGGCGGCGGCCCTGCGCCGTGGGCTCGCCGCCGAGGGCTACGTCGTCGACCACGCCGCCGACGGGCCGGCTGGGCTGGAGGCCGCACGCTTCGGCGCGTACGACGTCGTCGTGCTCGACATCATGCTGCCGGGCCTGTCCGGCTACACGCTCGTGCGCACCCTGCGCGAGGAGCAGAACTGGGTACCCGTGCTCCTGCTGTCGGCCAAGGACGGCGAGCACGACGTCGCCGACGGACTCGACTACGGCGCCGACGACTACCTGACCAAGCCGTTCTCGTTCGTCGTCCTGCTGGCCCGGATCCGCTCGCTGCTGCGCCGCGACCCCGGGCCCCGGCCGTCGGTGCTCGAGGCCGGTGGGCTGTCGCTCGACCCGGCCAGCCACCGGGTGCGGGTGGACGGCGCCGAGGTCGACCTGTCGCGGCGGGAGTACCTCGTACTCGAGCAGCTGCTGCGGGCGGCCCCGGCCGTGGTCGGCAAGGAGGAGCTCCTCGATGCGGTGTGGGCCTCGGGCGAGGACGCCAACGTCGTCGAGGTCTACGTGGGCTACCTGCGCCGCAAGCTCGGGCGCGAGCGCATCGAGACGGTGCGCGGGGCGGGCTACCGGGTCGCCGGCTGATGCCCACCCCGTTCGAGCGGATGACGCTGCGCGGTCGGCTGATGAGCATCGGGGTGCTCGGCATCGCGGGGGCGCTCGTCGTGGGCGGCGTCATCCTGTACGCCGTGCTGTCGTCGTCGCTGACCCGCACCGTGCAGTCGGAGGCGCTCGCCAGCGCCAAGGAGGTCGCGCTGCTGCTCGACTCCGGTCAGGTGCCCGACCCCGTGCCCGCCTCGGGTGCGCAGGTGGTGCAGGTGCTCTCGTCCGACGACCGCGTCCTTACCGGCTCCCTGACCGCCGACCGGCTCACGGCACTGGTGACCCCGCAGGAGAAGGCGCGGGCGGTAGCCGGTGAGGTGGTCGTCGTGGCGGGGAGCCGCTCGGGACTCTCCGGCGGCCTGCAGGTGAGTGCCGTCCAGGCCGGTCCGCAGAGCGCGCGGGTGACGGTGGTGGCGGCGCTCCCCACGGCCGACCTCGAGTCGGCGACGCGCACGCTGCGGGCCCTGTTGCTCGTCGTCTTCCCGATCGTCCTGCTCGTCTGTGCCGCCATCGCCTGGCGGGTCATCGGGCTGGCGCTGCGCCCCGTCGAGGCCCTGCGGAGCGGGGCCGCGCGCATCGACGGGAGCCTGGCCGACGAGCGCCTCCCGGTGCCGGCGACCCGCGACGAGATCAGTGCCCTCGCCACGACCCTCAACGCGATGCTCGACCGGGTGGCCACGGCCCGTCGCACTCAGCGCTCCTTCGTCGCCGACGCTGCGCACGAGCTGCGCAGCCCGCTGGCGACGATGCGCACGCAGCTCGAGGTGGCGCAGCGGCTGGGCGAGGGGGGCGACCTCCCGGCCGACCTGCTGCCGGAGGTCGCCCGGCTGTCGGCCCTCGTCGAGGACCTGCTGCTGCTCGCGCGCACCGACGACGGGACGCGGCCGCGAGCGGTGGGTCCGGTGGACGTCGGGGAGCTGGTCGACGACGTCGTGGCGCGGTATGCGTCGGCGCGGGTACCGGTGCGGGGCGGGCAGATCGGTGGATCGTCTGCGGTGGTCCAGGGCGTGCGAGACGAGCTCTACCGGGCCCTGACCAACCTCGTCGACAACGCCGTACGCCACGCGACGACCGAGGTGCGCGTGGCCGTGGAGCCCACCCCCAGCGGATCCCGGGTGACCGTGACCGACGACGGCCACGGCATACCGGCGTCCGAGCGCGAGCGGGTCTTCGACCGGTTCACCCGGCTCGACGACGCGCGCGACCGCGACAGCGGCGGCACTGGACTGGGCCTCGCCATCACCCGGGAGCTGTTGCGCCGCAACGGTGCCGAGATCACGCTGGAGGACGCCGGGCCAGGAGTGCGCGCCGTGCTGACGTTCGGCACCCCTGGGGTCAGCGCGCGGTGAGCTCCTGAGCGACGAGCTCGGCGATCTGGGCGGTGTTGAGCGCCGCGCCCTTGCGCAGGTTGTCGCCGCACACGAACAGGTCGATGGTGTTGGGGAAGTCGAGCGCCTGCCGCAGCCGGCCGACGAAGGTGGGGTCGGCGCCGACGACGTCGGCGGGCGTGGGGAACTCGCCCGCCGCCGGGTCGTCGAGCACGACGACGCTCGGCGCCTCCTCCAGCGCGCGGCGCGCCTCGGCGACGGTGACGTCCTCCGCGAAGACCGCGTGCACCGCCAGGGAGTGCGTCGTCACGACGGGCACGCGGACGCAGGTGGCCGAGACCTTGAGGTCGGGGATGCCGAGGATCTTGCGCGACTCGTTGCGCACCTTGAGCTCCTCCGACGACCACCCGCCGTCCCGGAGCGAGCCCGCCCAGGGGACGACGTTCATCGCCAGCGGCGCCGGGAACGGCGACTCGGAGCCGAGCTTCGCCTCGATCTCGCGGCGCACGTCACCGGCCTGCGAGCCCAGCTCGCGGTTGCCGCCGACGACCTGCAGCTCGTCGTGGAGCCGGTCGATGCCGGGCTGCCCGGCGCCGGAGGCGGCCTGGTAGGAGGAGACGACGAGCTCGGTGAGCCGCCACCGGCGGTGCAGGGCGCCGAGGGCGTCCATCATCGTCAGCGTCGTGCAGTTCGGGTTGGCGATGATGCCCTTCGGGCGCTGGGCGACGGCCTCGGGGTTGACCTCGGGGACGACGAGCGGCACGTCGGGGTCCATCCGGAACGAGCCCGAGTTGTCGACGACGACAACGCCTTTGGCCGCGGCGATGGGAGCCCACTCAGCCGAGACCTCGTCAGGGACGTCGAACATGGCGACGTCGACCCCGTCGAAGACCTCGGGCGCCAGGGCCTGGACGGCGACGTCGACGCCCCGCACCTCGAGCAGCTTGCCGGCCGAGCGCGCCGAGGCGACGAGGCGGATCTCGCCCCAGACGTCCTCGCGGGTCGAGAGGATCTGGCGCATCACCGTGCCGACGGCGCCGGTGGCGCCGACGAGGGCGAGGGTCGGCTTGCGGACGCTGGTCTGGCTCATCTTCCGGTCCCTCCGTAGACGACGGCCTCACCCTGGGCGGAGTCGAGGCCGAACGCGGTGTGGACGGCGCGCACGGCGTCGTCGAGCTGGTCGTCGCGGGTGACCACCGAGACCCGGATCTCGGACGTCGAGATCATCTCGATGTTGATCCCCGCGTCGGCGAGCGCCTGGAAAAGGGTGGCCGAGACCCCGGGGTGCGAACGCATACCGGCCCCGATGAGCGACAGCTTGCCGATGTGGTCGTCGTAGAGCAGCGTCGCGAAGCCGACGTGGCCCTGGATCGCGGCCAGCGCCTGCATACCCGTCTGGCCGTCGGTCTTGGGCAGGGTGAACGAGATGTCGGTGAGGCCGGTCTCCGAGGCCGACACGTTCTGCACGATCATGTCGATGTTGATCTCGGCGCGCGGCGACGGCCTGGAAGATCTGGGCGGCCATGCCGGCCCGGTCGGGGACGCCGACCACGGTGATCTTGGCCTCGTTCCGGTCGTGGGCGACGCCGGCGATGATCGGGGCTTCCATGGGGTCTCCTTGGGGCGCGCTCGTGGGCTTGTCGCTGATCCAGGTGCCCTCGTAGGCCGAGAACGACGAGCGGACGTGGATGGGCATGTCGAACCGGCGGGCGTACTCGACGCAGCGCAGGTGCAGGATCTTCGCGCCGCACGCCGCCATCTCGAGCATCTCCTCGTTGGAGAGGTGACGCAGCTGGCGGGCGTTCGGGACGATGCGAGGGTCGGCGGTGTAGACGCCGTCGACGTCGGTGTAGATCTCGCAGACGTCCGCGTTGAGGGCGGCCGCGAGCGCGACGGCGGTGGTGTCGGACCCGCCGCGCCCGAGGGTGGTGATGTCCTTGGTGTCGACGCTGACGCCCTGGAACCCGGCGACGATGGCGATGTGCCCGGCGTCAAGGGCGGTCTGGATGCGGCCTGGCGTGACGTCGATGATGCGCGCCTTGCCGTGCACGGCGTCGGTGATGACACCGGCCTGGGAGCCGGTGAAGGAGCGGGCCTCGTGACCGAGGTTGGCGATGGCCATGGCGACCAGCGCCATCGAGATGCGCTCACCCGACGTCAGGAGCATGTCGAGCTCGCGACCCGGAGGGAGCGGCGTCACCTGGTTGGCGAGGTCGAGCAGCTCGTCGGTGGTGTCGCCCATGGCGGAGACGACCACGCATACGGCGTGACCGGCCTTGCGGGTCTCGACGATCCGCCGGGCGACGCGCTTGATGCTGTCGGCGTCGGCGACCGACGATCCGCCGTACTTCTGGACGACGAGGCTCACTTCGGTGGTGCTCCTAGGTGCGGGGACCCCTGAGTTTATCGGGGGTCATCGACGGGCTCGTCGTACGCCTCATGGTGAGACGACCAGGGCCCACGCCAACGCTGCGAAGGCCGCGAGGCTGAGGACGACGCGGACGAGGTTCCAACGCACCCAGGTGCGTTCGCCGAAGTGCGCCCTGACGGCCGCGACGTCGATGACGGCCGGGTCGCCGGCGGCCTTGAGCCGATCGTTGCGCGGGACGTTCACGGCGACGGTGACCGCCACGGTCACGAGGTCGAGGACCAGGGCCAGGGCGGCCCAGGGCAGCACCGCGCGTTGGGCCTCAGACAGGTGCGTCACCACGGCGGCCACCGTGAGCACCGGAGCACCGAGGAAGCCGCCGGCCATGAACCAGGGGTTGACGATCGCGCGGTCGAGCGCCTGGAAGCCGGCGACGAAGGTGCGGTCGTCGGCCCGGCCGAGCCCCGGCATGACGGTATGCGCGTACAGGGCGTAGGCCCCGGCGGTCAGGCCCGTGGTCATCGTGGCCAGCAGGAGGAGCAGGGTCGGCACGACGCCAGTGTGACGGGCGGCTGCGGCCGGTGACGAGCCTCGAACCTCAGAACGGGGGCGGGTCCACGCGCTCGGCCGCGACGATCTCCGGCTCGCTGACCGGCCGCGACCACGGGTGGTCGTAGGGGTGACGCTGGGTCACGTAGGACCGGCGCGACACCGTGCGCCACAGGATCGAGCCGTCGGCGTCGCTCGTGGCCGTCCAGGTGCCTCGGGTCTTGTGGTTGTGGTGCCGTCGGTGCTTGGCCGACAGGTTGGCCACCGCGGTCGGTCCGGCCGGCCACGGTCGGGCGTGGTCGATGTCGCACCGGTGCGCCGGGGTCGTGCATCCCGGTGCCCGGCAGACCCCGTCGAGGGCGGCCACGGTGTCGGCCATCGCCGGCGTCGGGCGGTACCGATGGGTGGCTAGGTCCAGAGCGGCGCCCGTCACCGGGTCGGTGACCAGCCGCCGCCAGACCGAGCCGCTCGCGGTGGCCAGCTGACGCGCCTGGGCGGCACCCACGTAGCCGTACCCCGGCAGCTCGGCCACGCCCACGGTGCTCAGACCGAGAAGGGTCTCCATCGAGACGACCAGGGTGACCCGGGCGGGAGGCGGCTGACCCACGAACGTCGGGGTCGCCTCGGCGGGGACGCCTCCCGGCGAGGCCCAGCCGTAAAGCACGAGGTCGAGGGCGACGTCGCTGCGCAGCTGGGTGAGGGTGCGCGCGTCGCCGGCGGCCCGTAGCCGGCGGGCCAGGTCGTCGACGCGGTCCATGGCCGCCGCGACCCGTCCCGCCTCCCCCGTCACGAGGAGGGTGCCGGTGCCGTCGCTCTCGATCACTCCGTAGGCGGTGCGCTCGGTGAGGGCGTCGGCCCGGGCCTGGGCGGGGTCGGGGGTGTGCAGCGCGACCTGACGCCGCAGCTCGCGCCCGAAGGCACGGTGGGTGCGCCTGCTCCCGTCGGCGTTGCGTGAGAGCAGCCGCGTGCAGATCGCCCGGGTCTCCTCGGCGCTGATCCCGCGCGTGTCGTGGTGCACCCGCAGCGCGCGGTCGAGGCTCACCTCGCCGTCGGCCAGGGCGGCGACGAGCACCCGTCCACGACCGTCGTGGTCGAGCGCCAGGTCGAGGCGTCGAGCCACCTGCGCCTCGGGGAGACCGGTGGCCAGCACCACCTCGTCGACCGCCGACGTCAGGGCCTCGTGCCGCATCTCGCTCCGGCTCAGCCCCCGGCCGCTCAGGGCCACATGGTCGTCGTCGAGATGGCGACACTGCTCGGCGACCGCCTCGTGCAGACGCCGGAGCGCGGCGAGGCCCCTCGAGTCGGCCCACGCCTTGAGGCGCTCGACCGCCTCGAGCACCTGCAGCTCCTGCTCCACCCACGCCGTCGGGAGCTCACCTACGCGGCGGTCGGCCAGCACCGCCGACTGGACCGCCCACTGCGCGTCGGAGACCGTGCCGCTGACCAGCACGTCAACGAGGTGCTCGGGCAGAGCCAGCTCGCGAACGAGGCGCGTCACTGCAGTTCCGCCTGCGTCCGGGGGGAGCGAATCCCTCGCAGCGTCGCTGAGGTCGACCCGCGGCGCCGTGTGCGAGGAGGCGGGACGGCCGCTCCGGTCACCGATGTCGTTGGCCACGGCGCTCACCTCCACTCACTATCGTTCGAACACTTGTTCGATTCTAGCGCAGTCTCGGAGCCGACACCAGGGTTATCCACCGCCGAGTTGGGTTGCGACACAACCCAACTGGGGGTACGGAGGCTCCCGCGGGCAGGCCGCGCGGCGCCGGCTGGTGACACTGGGCCGGCCCGTCGCCCGATGCGGGAGGGAGGCGGACCCGGACACTCCGGTCATCGCCAGATCTGGCCGAGGCGACTGGTCAGGGGTGGAGGGCGTCGAACTCGGCCGACGCCACGGTCTCCTCGTCGGCGTCGAGCCTGAGGTGGGCCAGCACCGACTGCAGCACCCGCAGCGAGCTGGCCGCGCGGTCGCCCCAGGTGGAGAGGTAGGAGAACTGCCACCACCAGAGGGCCTCGACCGGCCGCCCCTCGTCGTAGTGCGAGAGCCCGTGGGTCAGCGCCGCGACGATCTCCACGATGTCGTTCGACAGCGACCCGCGGGTCAGCTCGACCCGGGTCACCGGGTCGACGACATCGGCATACTCGTCGAGCCCTTCGAGCAGGTTGGCGAGGCTGTCGCGCAGCGGGTCGAGGTCCGGGTCGGGACCGGGGTCGCTCTCGAACCGCTCGAGCGGCACCACGTCCTGGATCGCCCCGAGGCGTGACCCCGTGAGCAGGAGCTGGGCGGTGGCCAGCAGCAGAAGGGGGATGGCGGTCTCGGCCGCCTGCCCGGACGCGACCTCGGTGACGGTCGAGAGGTAGCTGCGCGCATCCCGGGCGGACTCGGCCGCCAGGAGGGTCAGCTCGACGCGCTCGGTGTCGTCGCCCACAGCGACCACGTCGGTCTGCGAGTGCTCAGTCATGCATCGGCCGCCGTCCCTCGAAGGCCCTGCCCAGGGTCACCTCGTCAGCGTATTCGAGGTCACCCCCGACGGGCAGCCCGGAGGCGAGGCGGGTGATCGCCAGCCCGGTGCCCCGCAGCGTCCGGGACAGGTAGGTGGCCGTGGCCTCCCCCTGGATGTTGGGGTCGGTGGCGATGATGAGCTCGGTCACCGTGCCGTCGCCGAGGCGCAGCAGCAGCTCGCGGATGCGCAGGTCCTCGGGGCCGATGCCGTCCATCGGCGAGATCGCGCCGCCGAGCACGTGGTAGGTGCCGCGGAACTCCCGCGTGCGCTCCACCGCCACGACGTCCTTCGGCTCCTCGACGACGCAGATCGCCGTCTGGTCGCGGCGCGGGTCGGCGCAGATGCGGCACAGCTCGGCCTGCGAGACGTTGCCGCAGCGGTCACAGAACCGCATCTTGGCCTTGACCTCGACGAGCACCTCGACGAGCCGGTTCACGTCTGCGGGGTCGGCGCGCAGCAGGTGGAAGGCGATCCGCTGCGCGGACTTGGGACCCACCCCCGGCAGTCGGCCGAGCTCGTCGATGAGGTCCTGGACCACGCCTTCGTACACGGCGGTCAGCCTATGCGCCGCGAGCGACGCCCCCGTTCAGTCGTGGACGCGAGCGGGCTCCACGGCAGGTCGGGCGCCGGGTGGGCTCCACCGCTCCTCGATCCGGCCGATCCGCCAGACGGCCAGTGAGACCAGCCAGGTGACGACGAACAGGCCGACGATCCAGAACCCCACGTCCTGCAGGTCGAGGCGGCCCACCGCGGCAAGCGGCCCGGAGGTGATGTCGAGCTTCTGGGTGAGGATCGACACGAGCTCGATGACCCCGATGACGAGGGCGACGGCGACCGAGAGGGAGGTCACCGTGATGTTGTAGTAGATCTTGCGCACCGGCTTGGCGAAGGCCCAGCCGTAGGCGAAGTTCATGAACGACCCGTCGATCGAGTCGAGCAGCGACATCCCGGCCGCGAACAGCACTGGCAGCGTGAGGATGGCCCACCACGGCAGCGCGGAGGCCGCGGCGCCCCCCGCGACGACGAGCAGGCCGACCTCGGTGACGGTGTCGAAGCCCAGCCCGAACAGCAGCCCGACCGGGTACATGTGCCACGGCTTGGTCACCGCCCGGGTGGCCCGGCCCAGGATGCGGTTGAGGACGCCCTTGGTGTCGAGGTGCTGCTCGAGCTCGGCCTCGTCGACCTCCCCGGCCCGCATCCGCCGGAACACCTTGAGGATGGCCACGAGCGCCGCGAGGTTGACCAGGCCGATCAGCACGAGGAACACCCCCGAGACCGACGTCCCCCAGACCCCGGCCGCCTGCTGCAGCGTGGACTGGTCGTCCGTGAGCGCACCGGCGAGCGCACGGATCCCGAACGCCAGCAGCGCCACCATGACGAAGACGATCGAGCTGTGGCCGAGGCTGAACCAGAAGCCGACGCTCATCGGCCGCTGGCCGTCGCCCATCAGCTTCCGGGTGGTGTTGTCGATCGCCGCGATGTGGTCGGCGTCGAAGGCGTGACGCAGACCGAGCGTGTAGGCCGTGACGCCCAGGCCGATCCCGAACAGCTGCCCGCCGACCTGGTAACCCGCCGGCACGACGAGCACCACGAGCACACCCCATCCGAGCAGGTGCAGGAGCAGGACGAAGGTCGCCATCCCGACGAGAGAGCGTCGTTCCCCCTCCCTCAGGGCGAGGCGCTGCGTCAGAGTCTGCACGGACGTCACCCTAGGCGGGGCAGGGCCTTATTGCAACGAAGTCGCAATAAGGCCGCTTCCTCTCACCCCTCGCGGCTCAGGTGCCGAGGGCCGGCCCGGACTCGGAGGGGATCTCGTTGTAGCCCGTCGCCCGCGGCTGACCCGAGAGGGCCGCGATCGCGTCCATGATCTCGTCGGTGACCTCGCGCCGGGCGCGGCCCTGCGGCACACCGGCATACCGCTGCGTGAAGTCCATCGGGGCCCCGAAGGTGACGCTGACCTTGGCCAGCCTCGGCACCCGGGCGTCGACCGGCTGGATGTCCTGGGTGCCGGTCAGAGCGACGGGGACGACGGGCACCTTGGCGGTCAGGGCGAGGAAGCCGACCCCGGTACGCCCGCGGTAGAGCCGGCCGTCGCGCGACCGGGTGCCCTCGGGGTAGATGCCGAACGCCTCGCCCTCGCCGAGCACCCCGAGCGCCGCGTCGAGCGACTCCTGCGCGGCCCGTGAGGAGCGCCGGTCGACGGGGATGGCCCCGAGGGACTCGAACATCTCGCGGGTCACCGCACCGCGCAGACCGGTGCCGGTGAAGTAGTCGTCCTTGGCCAGGAAGTGCACCTGGCGGGGGGCGGCCAGCGGGATGGCGAACGAGTCGATGAACGACAGGTGGTTGCTCGCGAGGATGACGCCGCCGGTCAGCGGGACGTTCTCGGTGCCGCGGATGGTCGGGCGGTAGAGCACACGGCTCAGCGGCTTCAGCACCGTGTGGCCGAGCCGGTAGAACATGCTCCCGACCCTAGTGCGCGAGGCCGTGAGCGGTCCCTGGCGTCTTGCCCCGCGACCAGGGGTATGCCGCGTACGCCGGTTCCGTGCGACGCTGCGTGGACCCTTCTCCACCAGGTCGCCTGCCGTCAGGAGGTCGTCATGTCGGGGCCGCCCCGTTCGTCGGTCATCGTCTCGCGGCTCTCCTGCTCCCGGCCCGGACAGCCGACGACGCAGACCGAGATCCTCGGCGAGCTGCGCCGCGTGATCCTCGCCGGCGACGCCCCACCCGGGACCCCCATCCCGCTCGACGCCGTGGCCCAGTTCTTCGTCGTCAGCCCGATCCCGGTGCGCGAGTCCCTCAAGACCCTCATCGGCGAAGGGCTCGTCGACCACGAGCCGCGGGGCGGCTACCGCGTGGCGGAGGTGACGCGGGATGAGCTGCGGGAGTTCTACGTCATCCGCGAGGTGTTGGAGGCCGCCGCGCTGCGCGGGGCGGTCGACCGCGCGACGGCCGAGGACCACGAGCGGGCGACGGCCATCCACGCCGGGCTGGCCCAAGCGCTGGAGGACCACGACGACCGGCTCTACCACCGCGACAGCCGCCGGTTCCACCTCGCGCTGCTGGCCCCGTCGGGGATGCACCGACTGCTCCACATGTTCGAGCTGGCTTGGAACGTCACGGAACCCGCGCAGCCGATGTCGGCGGTCACCGACGTCGAGCGGCAACGGATGCACGCCGACCATGCGGCCATGCTGGCCGCCTTCGTCGCGCGTGACGCGGACGAGCTGGTCCGGTGCTCGGGCGCGCACTACCAGCGCCTGGAGCGCGCGGTGGGGTCGGCCTGACGCATACCGGCGGGGCCGATCGGCATATATCCGAACGGCGCTGAGCACGCGGCCCGGGAGCCGGCCCGGATATATCCGTGCGGAAACCTGCCGGAAACCGTTGCGCGGCTACGTTCGGCCTCCATCACAGGGAGACCGCCCGGCTCCCGACCGTCCGAGAGGACCCGCCGTGACCGACATCATCGACGCGCCGGCCCCGCCCACCGCGGAGCATCCCGCCGGCGTGGGCGTCATCAAGCCGTCCTACCACCCGCGCCTCACCAACGACGACCTCGCGCCGCTGAGGGACCAGAACTGGTCCTGGTACAACATCTTCGCCTTCTGGATGTCCGACGTGCACAGCGTCGGCGGATACGTCACCGCGGGGAGCCTCTTCGCCCTCGGGCTGACGAGCTGGCAGGTCTTCATCTGCCTCATCGTCGGCATCTCCATCGTCCTGTTCTTCTGCAACCTCGTCGCTAAACCGAGCCAGCGCACCGGAGTTCCGTTCCCCGTGATCTGCCGCTCGGTGTTCGGCGTGCTCGGTGCCAACGTGCCGGCCGTGATCCGCGGCCTCATCGCCGTGGCCTGGTACGGCATCCAGACCTACCTCGCGTCGGCCGCCCTCGACATCCTGCTGGTGCGGGTGTGGCCGGGACTCGCGCCCTACGGCGACGTCGCGCAGCACGGGTTCCTCGGCCTCTCGACCCTCGGCTACTTCACGTATGCGCTGCTGTGGGTCCTGCAGGCCGCCGTCTTCTGGACGGGCATGGACACCATCCGCCGGTTCATCGACTTCTGCGGCCCCGCCGTCTACGTCGTCATGGTCATCCTCTGCGGCTACCTGCTGGCCAAGGCCGGCTGGTCGGTCAACCTCGACCTGTCGAGCAACCACCTCAGCGGCGGCGCCGTCGTCTCGACGATGTTCGCGGCCACCGCCCTGGTCGTCTCGTACTTCTCGGGACCGATGCTCAACTTCGGTGACTTCTCGCGCTACGGCCGCACCTTCGCCGCCGTCAAGAAGGGCAACTTCTGGGGCCTGCCGGTCAACTTCACGATGTTCTCCGTGCTGACCGTGCTCACCGCCGCCGCGACCCTGCCGGTCTACGGCGAGCTCATCACCGACCCGGTGAAGACGGTCGGCAAGATCGACAACACCTTCGCCATCGTGCTGGCCGCGCTCACCTTCACGACGGCCACGATCGGCATCAACATCGTCGCCAACTTCGTCTCCCCCGCGTTCGACTTCTCGCACGTCAACCCGCAGAAGATCTCGTGGCGCACCGGCGGCATGATCGCGGCAGTCGGGCTCGGTCCTCATCACGCCCTGGAACCTCTACAAGAACCCCGACACGATCCACTACACGCTCGACACGCTCGGCGCCTTCATCGGCCCGCTCTTCGGGGTGCTGATCTGCCACTACTACCTCGTGCACAAGCAGAAGGTCGCGATCGACGACATGTTCACCATGGCGGAGTCGGGCGTCTACCACTACCGCAAGGGCGTCAACGTCGCCGCCGTGGGAGCCACCGCCATCGGGGCCGTCGTCGCCATCGCCTGCGTGTTCGTGCCCGGCATCAACCAGGCGACCGACTACAGCTGGTTCATCGGCTGCGGTCTCGGCTTCGTCGCGTACTTCCTCCTCGCCCGCGCCACCGGTGTCGCGTCGCTGCTCGACGACCGCGAGGGCGACGACGTCGTGGTGGGGTGAGGTCGTGCGGATCCGGGTCGTCAACCCGAACACGACCGCGTCGATGACCGAGCTCGCCGTCGCCTGCGCCCGCAGCGTCGCGGGGCCGGGGGTCGAGGTCGACGGGGCCACCCCGACGATGGGGCCGGCGTCGATCGAGAGCCACTACGACGAGGCCCTCGCGGTGCCCGGCCTGCTGGCCGAGATCGCGCGCGGTGAGGCGGAGGGCGTCGACGGGTACGTCATCGCCTGCTTCGGCGACCCCGGCCTCGAGGCCGCCCGCGAGCTCGCGCGGGGTCCGGTGGTGGGGATCGCCGAGGCCGCGATGCGCACCGCGACCTACCTCGGTCGCTCGTTCAGCGTGGTCACCACGCTCGGCCGCACCCGCGGCCGGGCGTGGGACCTCGCCGAGGCCTACGGCGTGGCCCGCGCCTGCCGCGGCGTGCACGCCTGCGAGATCCCGGTGCTCGACCTCGAGGCCTCCCCCGACGCCCGGGAGCGGATCACCCAGGCGTGCCGGGAGGCACTGGCCGTGGACGAGAGCGACGTCGTCGTCCTCGGCTGCGCGGGCATGGCCGACCTCTGCGCCCACGTGTCGGAGGCGATCGGCGTGCCGGTCGTCGACGGCGTGGCGGCGGCGACGGTCACCGTGCAGGGGCTCGTCACGCTCGGGCTGAGCACGAGCACCGCGTCGGAGTACGCGTCGCCTCCGGCCAAGGCGTATGCCGGCCTGCTCGCCGACTTCGCGCTCGACCGCAGGGTGGGGTCGGCCCGCTCGTCCTGACGGAGCGAGTCTCAGCGCGGTGGATCCGACCCCTCCGAGGGGGTCCGATCCACCGCGGTCCCGGGTGAGGACCCGGTCAGTCCTCGGTCTCGCTGATGACCCGCGCGCCGAGGACCCGCTCGAGGACCTGGCGACCCGCCGCGCCGGACGCGGCGATGTCCTCGTCCTCGTCGCTCACGGCGTCGTCGGGCCGCCCCGCGGCGTTGGGGCTCTTCGCGGCGGCCGCAGCCGCCGCCGCTGCGGCGGCACCCCGGCTGCGAGCGGTGCCGCGGGGTGGGGCCGACGCCGGCTCGGATCGGGCCGGCTCGGATCGGGCCGGCTGGATCGGGCCGATGTGGGCCGGGATGGGCGGCCGTCGTCCTCGGGGGGCGGCGGCTCGTCGTCGGGCGGAGGCTCAGGACCGAAGTCGTCCTCGGGAGCGGGCGCCGACGCGCGGGGCGCGGGACGACCCGAGGGTCGGTCCGGCGGCGCGCTCGTGACGCTGCTCGGCGAGGGGGTGGAGGGGCTCGCCGTGGGCTCGCCGCGCGTCGGCCGGTCGGCGATCGGCGCGCCCGACCCGCGCGGCCCGGCCTCGGCCCGAGCGGGGGCTGACGCATGGGCCGATCCGGGGGCAGACGCGGCAGGTGCGCTGCGGCCGGCACCCCCCGCCGACCCGGCGTCGGCCATCGGGATCCCCTCGACCGGCACGTCGATGCCGATCTCGTCGATGAGGGCCTGGCGCACCCAGTCGCCGTGCTTGCCCTGGCGGAACGTCTGGGTCAGGCCCTCCGTGGCGATGCCGAGGACGAGGCGGGTGCCGTCGTAGTCGACGACCTGGGCGTGCTGGGACAGGAAGGTCCAGGTGAAGCGGCGCATGGTGAAGACCCGGGCCAGCACGTCGGGCCAGACCCGCCGCAGGGTCGCGGTGTCGACCGCACCCTCACCGGCCGGAGGCGCCGAGGGGGGTGCTGTCGGCGGTGCCGTGGGGGCCGCAGTGGTGGCGGACGGCGCGTCCGAGGTGACCGCCCGAGACGGCTCGACGGGCGCCGACGCGCTGGTCTCCCGCGGTGAGCCGGCCGACGTCGGGCCCACGGCGGAGGACGCGGGCGGGGGGCCGGACGGCGGCGGGGAGGCCGGATCGGTCGCGGTCACCGACCCCGGCGGCGTGGGTGACGCGGGCGGGGCCGACCGCCTGGGGTCGGCGCCGCGCCCCTCGGGGGCGCCGGCCCGGGCCGCGGTGGGGGTGCCGCCGAGCTCGAGGCGGCGTTCGAGGCGGTCGAGCCGCGCGGCATACCCGCTGGAGCCCGAGGCGGCCGGCAGGAGGATCCGGGCGCAGATCAGCTCGAGCTGCATGCGCGGGGCGGTGGCACCGGTCATCTCGGTGAGGCCGGCGTTGACGATGTCGGCCGCCCGCGACAGCGCGCCGGGGCCGAAGTGGGCCTGCTGGCCACGCATCCGCTCGAGCTGGTCCTCGGGCACGCCACGCAGCACGGACGCGGCCCCCTCGGGCACCGCGGCGACGATGATGAGGTCGCGCAGGCGCTCGAGGAGGTCCTCGACGAACCGCCGCGGGTCGTGCCCCGACTCGATGACCTTGTCGACCTGGGTGAAGACGGAGGCCCCGTCACCGGCCGCGAGCGCGTCGATGGTCGCGTCGAGCAGCTCGCCGTCGGTGAACCCGAGCAGGGCGGCGGCGCCCTCGTAGGTGAGCCCCTCGTCGCCCGACCCGGCGATGAGCTGGTCGAGCACCGAGAGCGAGTCGCGCACCGACCCGCCCCCCGCCCGGGTGACGAACCCCAGCACCCCGGGCGCCACACGGACCTTCTCCTGCTCGCACAGCTGCTCCATGTAGGCGGTGAGCCGGGCGGGCGGCACGAGCCGGAAGGGGTAGTGGTGGGTGCGCGAGCGGATGGTGCCGATGACCTTGTCGGGCTCGGTGGTCGCGAAGACGAACTTCACGTGCTCCGGCGGCTCCTCGACGATCTTCAGCAGAGCGTTGAAGCCCTGCGGCGTCACCATGTGCGCCTCGTCGATGATGTAGACCTTGAACCGGCTCTGGGCCGGGCCGTAGGACGCGCGTTCGCGCAGGTCACGGGCGTCGTCGACCCCACCGTGCGACGCCGCGTCGATCTCGATGACGTCGACCGTGCCGGGACCGCCCCGCGCGAGGGCCACGCACGACTCGCACACCCCGCACGGCTCGGGCGTCGGCCCCTGCTCGCAGTTGAGGCAGCGGGCGAGGATGCGCGCGCTCGTCGTCTTCCCGCAGCCGCGCGGACCGCTGAACAGGTAGGCGTGGTTGACCCGGCCCGTACGCAGCGCCTGCATGAGCGGCTCGGTGACGTGCTCCTGGCCGATGACGTCGCGGAAGGACTCCGGTCGGTAGCGGCGGTAGAGCGCGGTGGTCACTCGGGAACCCTAGCCGCGGGTCACGACACCCCGGTATGCCGCACACAGGCCCCCATCGCGGCCGGCGGAGCGCACCGCCGGGGACAGACGAAGACACCCCACGTACCTGGAAGAGCCCACCTGCCCTTGCTGCATTCCTGCCCTGGGGGAGTTCAGTGAGGTACCACCACGCGGGGTGCCGGGCTCAAGTGTAGCCACGGTGGGCGGCGGGTCACGCCGCCGGCGACGGCTCCGGCGCGCGCTCGGGGTCGCGTACGCCGTTGACGTGGGGCGGCAGCCGCCGCTCGGCCAGGAGGGCCAGCCAGGCGACGACGGCGATGCCCACGACGAGCATGACGATGTAGGCGGTGCCCCACCCGTGACCGATGAGCAGGCCGGCCACCGCCGGGCCGACGACGGAGGCGCCCTGCCAGGCGATGCTCGTCACGGCGTTGTAGCGCCCCCGGAGATGGTCGGGCGCGAGGTCGTTGACCATGGCCGGCAGCGTCGGCTGGAAGAGGGTCTCGCCGAGCCCGAAGATGCTCGCGCATGCTCCGAAGAGCAGGGCCGCGGCCAGGGTGCCCGGGACGAACCCGGTGGCACCGAGGGCGAGGAACGAGGTGCCCCAGATCGCGCACATGACGACGATCAGGCGTGTGCGGCGGCGGCCCTCGATGCGCTGGAGGACGAACAGCTGGAGCACGACGATGACGACCGTGTTGGCCGCGAAGGCCAGGCCCAGGGCCCGGGTGGAGATGCCACCGACGTCGCGGCCGAACGCCGGGATCCCGGTGTTCAGCTGCCCGTAGCCGACGAAGGAGGCGGTGAAGGTCAGCACGACGATGACCAGGAGTGACCGGTCGCGCAGGATCGCCCGGTAGCCCTCCCGGGCGGCTCCCTCCACCGGGCGCGCGTCGGGCTTGTCGTCGGGGTGGCGCACCCGTCCGCTGACGTGCCGTAGCGGCCCGACCAGGATGGCGAGCGGCGCGAGGTAGGTGACGGCGTCGACGAGGTAGATCGTCGTGAAGGTCGCGGGGCGGCCCACCTCGACGAAGAGCCCGCCCACGATGCCCCCGATGCCGATGCCGAGGTTGAGCAGGGTGAAGTTGAGCCCGAAGTACCGCTGCCGCAGCCCGCTCGGGATGATCACCGCGATGAGGGTGTTGATCGCGGGCCAGATCACCCCACCCGAGAACCCCAGCAGCACGCAGGCCGCCGCGGCGACCGCCTCGGTGGCGCTGAACGCTATGAGCACGTTGGCCGCGATCTGCAGGAGCAGCGCGCAGACCACCACGACCCGGGCTCCGGTGCGGTCGATGAGCGCCCCGATCGGCCCGACGACGAGCAGGCCGACGAGCGCGGGGATCGACAGCAGGAGTCCGACGTGGGCCAGCTCGAAGCCGCGCACCTCGTGGAGGTAGACGACGTTGAACGGCATGACCAGGCCGGTGCCGACGAAGTCGACGATGACCGTCGACAGCAGCAGCTTGCCCTCGCGGGGCAGGTCGGACCAGAAAGACGCGAGAGAGGGTCGCGTCGTCGGGGGCATCGGGTCAGTCTGCCGTCCGGCGCCGACAGCCCCCAGCGGATTTCAGGGCGGGGTGCCACCTCGGATAGCCTGCCCGGCGGAGGATTCGCATAGTGGCCTAGTGCGCACGCTTGGAAAGCGTGTTGAGTGAAAGCTCTCAGGGGTTCGAATCCCCTATCCTCCGCTCTGAAGCCCTCGGCCCTAGGTCGTGACCTCGGCGAGCACGCGATGCCCGGCTCGTCGGCGCAGCACCTGGCGCAGCCGCACGGCAGCCAGGACGGCGCCGACGGCGATGCCGAGGTGGACGGCGACGAAGAGCGTCGGGTGACCGGCGGCGAGAGCCACCCCGGCCAGCAGCGGACCGAGGGCGGAGACGCCGGTCTGCAGGGACGCGACGAGCCCGAGCGTCGTGCCGACCAGACCGGCGGGGGCGAGGCCGGCGGTCAGCGGGTTGAGCACGGGGGCGAACAGCGTCTCCCCCACGGCGAACAGGCCGTAGGTCGTGACGAACAGCACGGCCGCCACCTGCGGCGACGTGGCGCTGGCCAGCGCCATGACCGACCAGCACGCGACCCAGATGACGCCGACGACGACGAGGAGCGAGCCCGCGTCGCGCCGGGCGGTCCACCGCACGACGACCATCTGCAGAGCCACGATGACCAGGCAGTTGACGGCGGCGGCGATGCCGATGGTGCGCTCGGGGACGTCGAGGAACAGCAGCGCGTACGCCGGTAGGCCGGACTCGAACTGGGCGTAGAACCCCAGCGTCACCAGGGTCGTCACGATGGCGACCCACCGGATGCCGGGGACCGCCCAGAGGGTGCGGAGCGTGGCGCCGAACCCCGCGGGCCCCGGACCGTTCACGGACGGCACCGCGCCGACCTCGGTCTCCACCGCGGCGTCGGAAGGCCCGCGGCCGGCGACGCGCCCGGCCAGGGCGACGAGGGCGGCCGAGAGGACGAAGCCCGCGGCCGCGACCGTGAAGGCCGGCGCCATCCCGGCTGGGGAGCCGAGGTCGACCATCTGCGAGGCGAGCAGGGCGCCGACGGCCATCCCCACCGACGAGGCGGTGAACTGCCAGGCGAAGACCGTGCGCCGGTCGCTCGAGCCGACCCAGCGCAGGATGAGGACGGCCTGCGCGGGCTGCGCGGCCGTGATGCCGGCGCCGAACACGAGCATCGCGGCGAGGAAGGCCAGCGGGGTGGAGGCGAGGAGCAGTCCGACCGATGCCAGGGCGGCCACCAGCTTGGCGACCACCGCCACCCGCACAGGCGACACGCGGTCGGCGAGACGCCCGCCCAGCGGGGCGGCGAGCAGCGCGCCGACGGAGAACAGGCTGGAGGCCGCCGCGGCGGCGATGGTGCCCCAGCCGCGCGAGCTCGCGGCATACGCGTACTGGTAGGGCAGGACCGTGCCCCAGCCGAGCATGCCGACGGCTCCGGCGAGGACGACGAGACCGGCGGGGCGGGTGCCTCGCATGGGGTGGACCTCGACCTTCAGAAGTAGATTTCGAACATTTCGATTTGGAAGTTCGACGTCGAAGGCTAACATGCCACACTGGTGCATGCCCACCAGCCGGCAGGAGACCGAGGCGGAGCGCTACCGCGCCGACGTCGCCACCTACGTGGCGGCCGGTGGCGAGGAGACCGTGCAGCGCGTCGTCACCGCCATCCACGGCCTGCACAAGCGTCTGGGCCGGTGGTACGACCGCCAGCTCGTCGACCTGGGGCTGAGCCAGGGCGAGTGGGCGGTGCTGTCGCGGCTGGCCACCTGCCCCGAGGGCTCCGCCATGACGCCCACCCAGCTGGCCGACGCGGCCGGGATCGCCCCCTCGTCGATGACCCACCGGCTCGACCGGATGACCGGCCGCGGGCTCGTCTCCCGGGCCACCGACCCCGACAACCGCACCCGCGTACGCGTGACCCTCACCCAGTCCGGCTGGGAGATGTTCTCGGCCGCCATCCAGGAGTCCGACGTCGTCGAGGGCGACGTCCTCAGTGCCCTGACCCCGCAGGAGCGCCAGCAGCTGGCCGCGCTCCTCGAGCAGGTGGTCGTCGGGCTCGACGGTGACAACAACGACTGAGAACGACTGAGAACGACTGAGAACGACGGAGAGCAGCGGGTGAGGGCGCTCAGCCCAGCGTGACGTAGGCCGTCGTGCCGACCAGCGGTCCGCCCGCGGCGAGGTGCCGGGCGAGGTGGAGCGCGCCGTCGAGGTTGGTGCCGACCGCCGGGTGCACCTCGAGGCCGAGCCGCGCGGCCTCCGCGGCGAACGCGTCCCGCACCGGGTCGGCGAGGAACAGGCCACCGGTGCTGCTCAGCCGGGCGCCCTCGATGCCCGCAGCAGCCGCGGCCAGTGAGTGGGCGAGCGCCTCCCCCGCCTCGCGGCAGATCCGGGCCGCCTCGGGGTCGGTCGCAGCGAGGGCGGTCACGCCCGGGGCCAGCGCGGCGACGACCTCCACGGCGTCGGGCCGGGTCATCACGTGCCGGGGCCAGCTCTCGGGGTCTCCGAGCCGGTCCGTCATGGCCACGAGCAGCGCGGCACCCGCGTCGTCGACGCCGTCGTAGGCCTGCAGCGCGGTCTCGAGGGCGCGCAGCCCGACCCACGCGGACGACCCCCGGTCGCCGAGCACGTGCCCCCAGCCGTCGATCCGGCGCCATACCGTGTCGAAGTCGGTGGCGAACGCCACGGCGCCGCTCCCGGCGGCCACGACCGCCCCCGGACGCACGCCGCCCACCGCCCCGACCATCGCGGCGAGCGCGTCGCCGACGAGCGCCGTCCGGCCGGCCCCGACCCGCGCGCGGAGGGCGGCCATGAGCTGCACGGGGTCGGCGAGGGCGACGAGGCCGCGCATGGACCAGACGAGCACGTCCGGCGTCCCCACCGCCGCGACCAGCGGGACGACCGAGTCGATGAGCGCGTCGGTGTCGATCCCGGCCGCGGTGATCCGCACCCCGGTGGCGGACGTCGTCGGCCCGGCCACGCCGTCGACCTCGGCGCGGCAGCGCAGCCCCGACCCGCCGATGTCGACGCCGACGAGGACGCTCATCCCACCCCGCTCCCGGCCGTGGTCGCTCAGCGCGCCGGCGCGACGGCGCCGAGGACCGCGGCGACCGAGCCGCCGTGGGCCGCGAGCAGCACCCGGGCATCGCGGGCCGGGAGGCCGGCCAGGAGCTGCAGGAGGGCCGGCTTCAGCTCGCCGTCGGCGTCGGCCAGCGCCTGCCGGGCCTCGAGCTCGCCGGCCCCGGTGGCCTCGCGCAGGATGCGGACGACCCGGCCGCGCAGCTTGGCGTTGGTGGCGACGAGGTCGACCATGAGGTTGGACCAGGTGTGGCCGAGCGCGACCATCACCGCGGTCGAGAACCCGTTGAGGACGAGCTTCTGGGCCGTGCCCGCCTTGAGACGGGTCGACCCGGTGACCGCCTCGGGCCCGGTGGCCGGGGCCACGAGGTGGTCGACGAGGGGGCCGAGCTCCGACTCCGGGTGGGCGGTGACGAGGGCGGTGAGGGCGCCCCGCTCTCGGGCCACCTCCAGGGCGCCGGCGACGTACGGGGTGCGACCGGAGGCCGTCAGCCCGATGGCGACGTCCTGCGCGCGCAGCACCTGCGCCTCCGCCCGGCCCGCCTCGTGGTCGTCCTCGACGTTCTCGAGGGCCCGGACGAGCGCCGTGGTGCCGCCGGCGTGGTGGGCGACGAAGAGTCCGGGCGGCGAGCTGAACGTCGGGGGCAGCTCGGCGGCGTCGAGCACGGCGAGCCGGCCCGACGTGCCCGCACCGAAATAGTGAATGGTGCCCCCGCCGCGGATGCGGGCGACCGCCCCGTCGACGAGCCGGGACAGCTCGGGCAGCACCAGGCGTACGGCCGCCGGCACCGTGGCGTCCTCCGCGTTGAGCAGGCGCAGGACGTCCAGGCTCGACATCCGGTCGATCCCCACGGTGGCGGGGTTGCGCTCCTCCGTCGGTGCGGTCACCACGACGGCGTCGTCCACCCGCGCGATGGTAGTTTTCTCCGCCGTCGGCGTCAACGACGCCAAGGACTGCCCAGAGCGCTTCACGTCAGGTCGACGAGACGTGGTGGCCGGCGACCGCGGCGCGGGTCTCCGCGACGGCGCGCGTCGCGCGCTCGAGGTCGCGGTGGGCGACGGCGATGTAGAGGCAGTCGACGACGGTCAGCGCCGCGATGCGGCTGGCCGTCGCCCCCGACCGCAGCGAGGTCTCCCGCGCCGCGGTGGTGAGGACGATGTCGGCGGTGCTGACGAGCCGCGACAGGGGGAAGTTCGTGATGGCGACCGTCGTCGCGCCCCGACCGCGCGCCGTCGCGAGCGCCTCGATGGTCTCCTTGGTGGTCCCGGAGTGGGAGATCCCGATCGCCACGTCACCGGGCCGGAGCAGGGTGGCGCTGGTCAGGGCGACATGCGGGTCGTTCCACGCGAACGCGAGGACCCCGATGCGGTGGAGCTTCTGCTGCGTGTCGATGCCGACGACCCCGCTGGCGCCGATGCCGTAGATGTCGACCCGGGTGGCCCGGGCGATCGCGTCCGCCGCCCGGTCGAGCGAGGCGCGGTCGAGCTGCTGCGCGGTCTCCTCCACGGCGCTGGCGTCGGCGTAGGCGACCTTGCTGATGATGTCGTCGACGGTGTCGTCCTCGTTGATGTCCGACTCCGCCACGGTCCGCAGCCGCGGCTGGGCCGACTCGGCGGCCAGCGCGAGACGCAGCTGCGGGTACCCCGGCATACCGAGGCGTTTGCAGAACCGCAGGACCGTCGTCTCGGACGTGTGCGCGGCGTCGGCGAGCTCGCTGATGGTGAGCGCCGAGGAGGCGCGGGGGTCGGCGAGGACCCGTTCGGCGACCCGGTCCTCCGCGGGCGAGAGCGACGGACGCAGACCTCGCAGCCTGACCAGCAGCCCCGCCGGCGAGTCCGGTGTCGTGTCCGCCCCGCGGGCGGACTTACGAGCACGACCAGCCATGAGGGTCAACCTAACGGAGCCCCACGCCCCTGTCCGCCAGAACGCCGGTCGCGGCGGATGCCGCCCTCGACGCCCCGCTGGCACACTGTCGCCATGACGCCCGCCGACCGCGACGCGACCCCGTCGCTGGGCGAGTTCCTCCGGGAGCGCCGGATGCGCCTGCAGCCCGAGGAGGTCGGCATCTCGCGGGCCCGCAGCGGGCGCTCGCACGACGATCCCGGGCTGCGCCGCGAGGAGGTCGCCGAGCTGGCCGACCTGTCGGTGGCCTACTACACGTTCATCGAGCGCGGCCGCGACGTGCGCCCGTCCCGCGAGGTGCTGAGGTCCATCGGTCGCGCGCTGCAGCTCACGGCCGGCGAGCAACGGATGCTCCAGGACCTGCGCACCGGCGAGCCGCGCAAGCCCCGGGCGCTCCTGACCGAGATCGGCGAGGAGGTCGAGGAGCTCACCGGCGTCCTCGAGCCCAACCCCACCTACGTCATGGGCGCGCGCTGGGACCTCCTGCACTGGAACCGGGCCGCCGAGCTGCTCTTCACCAACTGGAACCGGCGCCCCGCCCACGAGCGCAACATGCTGTGGTTCTACCTCTGCGACCCCTACGCGCGGCGGCTCTACGTCGACTGGGAGACCGAGGCCCGCACCCAGGTCGCCCACTTCCGCGAGTCCTACTCGCAGTACGGCCACGACTCCTCGTTCATGACCCTGCTCGAGGAGATCTTCGCCGTCACCCCCGAGGCGCGGACGTGGTGGGAGCGCCATGACGGGCCGCCGAACCGCAGCGGGCTCAAGCGCGTACGCCTGCCCGACCACCGCGAGGTCGGGCTGCGGCAGCTCGTGCTCGAGGTCGCCGACAACCCCGAGATCCAGATCGTCACCTACTTCGCGGGCTGGGACGACGTGAGCGACGACCCCGACGACGAGCCCGACGAGCCCGACGAGCCCGACGAGGACGACGAGAACGACGACGACTCTGACGACGGGGACGACGACGGCCGCTGACCGCCCCGCCGACCAGCCGGCGCTGCGCCGCGCGCTGGGGGTGCGTGACGCCGTCGTCATCGGCCTCGGCTCGATGATCGGGGCCGGGGTCTTCGCCGTGTTCGCCCCGGCCGCGACCGCCGCCGGATCCGGCCTGTTGGTGGGCCTGCTCGTGGCCGCCGTCGTCGCCTGGTGCAACGCCACGGCGTCGGCCCAGCTGGCCGCGCAGTACCCCACCTCCGGCGGCACCTACGTCTACGGCCGCGAGCGGCTCGGCCCCTGGTGGGGATTCCTCGCCGGGTGGGGCTTCGTCGTCGGCAAGACGGCGTCGTGCGCGGCCATGGCGCTCACGGTCGCGACGTACGCCCTCGGTGGCGACGCGTTCGCGGTGCGTCTCCTCGCGATCGCCGCGGTCGTCGGGCTCACGGTCGTCACCCTGCGCGGCATCACCCGTACCGCCCGGCTGGCCACGGTGCTCGTCCTCGTCACCGTCGGCGCCATCGCCGCGACCCTCGTCGTCGTCGGCGCGGCGAACCGCACGTGGCACTCGCCGCTGGAGTCCGTCGGCTCCGCTTCCCTCTACGGCATCCTGCAGTCCGCCGGTCTCCTCTTCTTCGCCTTCGCGGGGTATGCGCGGATCGCCACCCTGGGCGAGGAGGTACGTGACCCGGAGACGACCATCCCGCGCGCCATCCCCCGGGCCCTGCTCATCGTCGTCGCCCTGTATGCCGTCGTCGCGGTGGTGCTGCTCGCGGTCCTGGGGCCGGCGGGGGTCGCCCGCACCGGACTGCCGCTGCTCGAGGCGGCCCAGCAGGCCGGCGTGGGCTGGCTCGGCGCCCTCGTGCGGGTGGCGGCCGTGCTCGCCGGCCTCGGCGCTCTGCTGGGGCTCGTGACCGGGGTCAGCCGCACCGCCCTGGCGATGGCCCGCGAGGGTGACCTCCCCCGCGCGCTGGCCCGGGTCGACGCCACCCACCAGGTGCCCCAGACCGCGCAGGTCGTCGTCTGCGCCGTCGTCATCCTGCTCGTCGTCGCCGCCGACGTGCGCACCGCGATCGGGTTCTCGTCCTTCGGCGTGCTCGCCTACTACGCCGTCGCCAACGCGGCAGCACTCACCCAGGAGCCCGAGCAGCGCCGGTGGCCGCGCGGCCTGCACGGGCTCGGGCTGGTCGGCTGCGTCCTGCTCGTCGTCACCCTGCCGTGGACGGCGGTCGTCACGGGACTGGTCGTCCTGGCGATCGGCCTAGGCGGCCGAACCGTCGCGCACCGGCGCTGACATCGGTCAGCGGCGCCGCGAGGTGCCGAACAGGCTGCGGGTGATCTCGCGGCCCAGCGTGGTGCCGGCCGAGCGCATCAAGGAGCGCACCGCCGGGTTGCCGAGGAACTCCTCGACCCGGCTGGGCTCCGGCCGTGCGGCCCGGGCGGGCGAGCCACCGCCGGACGGCTGCGGAGAGGCGGCCGGCGAGCTCTGGGGCGCCTGGGCGTCGGCCTGCGCCTGCTGCGCCTGAGCCGTGAGCTTCTCGTAGGCCGACTCGCGGTCCTGGGCCGTGGCGTACGACGCGGCCAGAGGCGACGCTGCGACGATCTGGTCGACCGTGGCGTCGGGCGCGGGCCCCATCAACGTCTCGGGTGCCCGCATCCGGGTCCAGGCCACGGGGGTGGGGGCGCCGGTCTCGGACAGGACGGTGATGACCGCCTCCCCGGTGCCGAGGGAGGTCAGCACGGTCTTGAGGTCGTAGTCGCTGGTGGGGTACGTGGACACGGCCGCCTTGAGCGCCTTGGCGTCGTCCGGGGTGAACGCGCGCAGCGCATGCTGGACGCGGTTACCGAGCTGGGCCAGGACGTCACCGGGTACGTCCTTGGGCGACTGGGTGACGAAGAAGATGCCGACACCCTTGGACCGGATGAGCCTCACCGTCTGCTGGATCGAGTCGAGGAAGGACTTCGACGCCCCGTCGAAGAGCAGGTGGGCCTCGTCGAAGAAGAAGACGAGCTTGGGCTTGTCAGGGTCGCCGACCTCGGGGAGGTCGTGGTAAAGATCGGCCAGGAGCCACATGAGGAACGTCGAGAAGAGCGCTGGCCGGTCCTGCACGGCGGGCAGCTCGAGCATGGTCACGATGCCGCGTCCGTCACCGCTCTGGCGCAGGAGGCTCCCGGTGTCGAACTCCGGCAGCCCGAAGAACACGTCGGCCCCTTGCGCGGAGAAGGTGATCAGCTCGCGCAGGATGACCCCGGCCGTGGCGGGTGACAGTCCGCCGAGCTCCTTGAGGTCGGCCTTGCCCTCGTCCGACGTCAGGTACTGGACGACCGCGCGGAGGTCCTTGATGTCATCGAGCAGGAGACCCTTCGTATCGGCGTAGTGGAAGACCAGCCCGAGGCTCGACTCCTGGGTCTCGTTGAGCCCGAGCACCTTGCTGAGCAACGTGGGACCGAACGCCGTGATCGAGGTGCGGATCGGGATGCCCTTGCCCAGCCCGCCGAGCGAGAGGTACTCGACCGGGTACGCCTTGGGCTGCCAGTCGAGCCCGAGGCTGGCGCAGCGCTGGGTGATCTTGGGGTTCGGCGCGCCCGCGACCGCCATGCCGCTGAGGTCCCCCTTGATGTCGGCGAGGAACACAGGGACGCCGGCGGCGGCGAGCTGCTCGGCCATCAGCTGCAGCGTCTTGGTCTTGCCCGTACCGGTCGCTCCGGCGACGAGGCCGTGCCGGTTCATCACGTTGAGCGGGATCTTGACCCGCGCGTCGGGGTAGACGGTGTCCTCGAAGACCGCACTGCCGAACACGAGGGAGGGCGTGTCGAACGCGTACCCCTTGGTGATCGCGGCGATCTGGTGGGGCACGGAGGTGGGGGCAGCGGGCGTTGCTGCCGCAGGAGTCTCGCTCACGCTTCGCACTCTAGCCCGCACCAAACGCTCTGTGCTGGACGAGTTTCGGGTGATCCGCGCCCGTAGACTGGGCTGGTGACCCTGCCCGTGGTGCCTGCGTGATCTTCAAGGCCGTCGGCGACACGCGCCCCTACCCCGAGCACGGCCGCGTGTCGGCGCGGGACTGGTCCGAGGTGCCGCCGCGGATGGTCCGCCTCCAGGACCTCGTGACGACCAAGAAGACCCTCGATCTCGACATGCTGCTCGCCGAGGACTCGACGTTCTACGGCGACCTCTTCGCACACGTCGTGGAGTGGAAGGGCGATCTCTACCTCGAGGACGGCCTCCACCGCGCCCTGCGCGCCGCGCTGCAGCAGCGCCCGACCCTCCATGCGCGCGTCCTCATGCTTGACTAGGCGCCGAAAGGTCTGACTGGGTGCCGGTCCGGCCGTCCCTGCCGAAACAAGGGGGTTCGCCGGTGAGCCACGTCGTCGAGTCGGCCACGTCCCGTCGTCATCGCCGCAACCGTCGCACGGCCATCATCCTCGTGGTGCTCGTGGCCGTGCTCGCCGGTGCGTTCTACTACGCGGCCCAGTACTTCCAGCATCCCCCCGCTGCGTCGTCAGCGGCCTGCCCCACGTCCGACATCACCGCGGGCACGGGCGGAGGGCTGCCGGCTCCCGGCCAGATCACCGTCAACATCTACAACACGACGGGTCGGGCGGGGCTCGCCGCCGACACCGCGAAGTCCCTCAAGAGCCTCGGCTACGTCATCGGCACGGTCTCCAACGACCCGGCCAAGCGGAAGATCGACGGCGTGGGCGAGATGCGCTACGGCCCGGGTGGCCAGCAGGGCGCCGACCTCCTCAAGACGGTCGTACCGGGCACGGCGTTCACACTCGACAAGCGGGCCGACGCGACGGTCGACCTCGTCATCGGCAACGCGTTCAAGAGCGTCACCGCCCCGACGTCCACCGCTCCGGCCGCTGCGGCCAGTCCCTGCTGAGCGTCCGAGCGCTAGGCCGACGAGGGGCCGACCTGCGCCGCGATGGCGGCGATGGCGGAGGCGTCGTACCCCTGGGTGCCGAGCCCGACGATCACCCCGGTGACGACGTCGGACAGGTAGGAGTGGTGTCGGAAGGCCTCGCGGCGGTGCACGTTGGAGATGTGCACTTCCACCACCGGACCGGTGACGAGGTCGACGGCGTCGCGGATGGCGACCGAGGTGTGCGTGTAGGCGCCGGCGTTGATGACGACGCCCGCGTGGTGCCGCACGGCATGGAGCATCTCGACGAGCTCGCCCTCGCGGTTGCTCTGCCGGCAGTCGACGTCGAACCCGAGCCCGTCGGCGTAGGCGCGGCAGCGGCTCTCGACGTCGGCCAGCGTCTCCGAGCCGTAGACCTCGGGGTCGCGCTCAGCCAGCAGGTTGAGGTTCGGACCGTTGAGGACCGCGATGACGGGACGCGACACGGCTGCTCCTCAGGGCTGTTGGCGGTGGCGGTGGGATTTGAACCCACGGTGGAGTTTCCCCCACACACGCTTTCGAGGTCTGGGACCCCATGTTCGTAGACGGTCTCGGCCGGCCGTCCGTGCTGAATAAATGTCGGGGCGAACCCCGGTGAGCGGCGAGCGCACCGCACGAATGAGACTACAAGTGAGACCACGAGGGGCGCCCATCCGGGTCGTCGGGGTGATCCTTCCGATGATGGCCGATGAGGCGTACTTCCCCTCAGGACACGTTGGACGACGGCCAATCTACTGCCTGCGCCCCCGATAGGGCTACTCGCCGCGGGCGGGCCAGCTGGCCTGCAGTCCGGCAACTGAGGGTGGTCTTCGGCCGCTCGCACACGATCTTCGGCTGCGCCGCAAGAGGGCCCTCAGCAGCGACACACCGGACGGGTCATGCGGGAGGTCGACCGCGATGGAGCTCCGTCGTCGACAGCACGTTCACCCGAGAGAGTTCCTCTATGGGCAAGTCGCTGACCACCCGACGCGACCGGATCTGCCCCGATGAGCGCTCGGGTACCGATGCGCGCTCCTTCGACTTGAACTTCTTGCCGCTGATGTGGCGACCCGTTCAACACCGCGGCGTACGCAACCGAGTTATCCGTCCACAAATTGTCCACGGCGCAGCGACGCGCGATATCTTCGGGCAGCGGCGGCACCACTGGTCGGGTTCGACCACCGGCCGGCCGAGATGCCCGGCCAGGCTCGAGGCGTTGGCCGACGACGACAAGCCCCAGCTCGTCCAGGTCGGCGAAAGTGGTCTGGTCAGGGGGCTCATAGGTAGTCCGACATCTTCCGGCCATGACGCGCCCACCGGACTACACCCGCAACTGTGATGAGCCGAATATGGGAGGCCAGGGGCCTTTCGAGAGGACGGTGATTCTTGTACCGCCCGATTGGGAGGGGTCACAAAATTTGGATGATGTGTCTGGGCTGCTGACGGACCGCACCAACTGCTGTCACTCCTCGCCCATGTCGACAACGATCTCGCCGTGACGAGCCGGCGGGCGTGTCCCCAACCGGTTGGGACGCTGCGGTCCCCGTGAGGGGTTGCCGCTACACCGGAGGCCGGGGTAGTCGGTGCGTCCGATTCACGGTGGATTGTCAGGAAGCTGTCCTTCGCTTGTGAGGTTGCTGAGGTGTAGACACGACTCCGGCGTCGTAGCGGACCGCGGCGGCGTCCCGTGGGCCGTGATCCGGCCCGTCTCGCTTGAGGGGAACGCCTTGAAAGCACCACGCTCGCTAGTGAAAGTCGCCGCTGTCTTGGTCTGCGGACCATTGTTGCTCTTCGTGGCCGGCACTGCCGGTGCCAGCCCGGGGAACGGCAACGACCACAAACCCCGGCACACGCTGGGCTACGACGGCGGTCCTGCGCGGGGTGGCGATGACGGCGCGTCGATCGCTGACCGGGCGCAGCAGTACGCCTCGATGCGCAGCGCACCCGGGTCGGCGGTCTCGGCGGGGGCGCTCATCGCGGCGCGGGGTCAGGCGGCTGGGATGCCCTCGAGCGGGGGTCGGTGGAGCGAGCAGACGAACTCTTCCTACAACAACGAGCCGGCAGGCTTCACTGACCCCTTCTGGTCGAACGCGGGTGCCGGCTTCGGCATCTCTGGGGGCCGGGTTACCGCCCTGGTGGCGGACGGGAGGGAGACCTACGCGGCGACGGCTGGGGGTGGGGTGTGGGGGACCCACGGAAACGGTGACAAGTGGTCGCCCCTCTCGGATGACCAGGCTTCGCTGTCCACCGGCGCTCTGGCCGTCAACCCGGCCGACCACTCCGTGTGGATCGGGACCGGTGAGGCCAACACGAACGCCGACTCCTACCTCGGCGCCGGCGTCTACCGGTTGGCGACCGACGGTCACGGAGGCCCGAAGGGACGGCCGGTGCTCGTCGGCGGGTCTGCCCTCGTCGACCACCAGGTGTACCGCCTCCTCGTCGACGGCCCCGTCGTCTTCGCGGCGACGAGCCAGGGGCTGTACCGCACGTCCAGCGACGGGAACGGCCAGTGGACCAGGTGCTGGCGCCCACCGCCGCCCAGACTCCCTACGTCAACCACATCACCGACGTCGCCGTGAGGCCGGACTCGAACGGTCAGTCACTCGTCGCTGTGAACGGCTACCGCAGCGGCAGCGCCGACAACGGCATCTTCGCCAGCACCGACGGCGGCACCACGTGGACCAAGTCCACCCCCACCGGGGCGCTCGACGGCAGCGACATCGGCCGCACCACCCTGGCGTACGCCGCCGACGGACGCCTGTACGCGCTGATGGAGTCACCGGCCTACCTGGCCGCCGGGCATGACCCAACCCGTTCCGCCACGAACCTCAAGGGCTTCTACGTCTCTCGAGCGGTAACGCCGCCGGCCCCTGGACGCTGCTCGCCGACTCGACCAAGCTCCAGAACTCCGGCTCGGCCATCACCAAGGCGGCCAGCCCGGGCTACAACGTCGGCGTGCAGGCTTGGTACAACCAGGCCCTCGTCGTCGACCCGGTGGACCCGAACACGGTCTTCGTATCACTCGAGGAGGTCTTCAAGACCACTGACGGGGGCGCCACGTACACCACCCCCAGCCCCTACTGGGACTACGGGCTGCCGTGTGGGACGACCTGTCCCAAGACCACCCACCCCGACCAGCACGCTTTGCTTCTTACCGGCGGGCAGGTCATGATCGGCAACGACGGCGGGGTCTACTCCCGTCCGGAGTCGGACAACGGGTACGGCGACTGGACCAGCCTCAACGCGACGCTGCACAACCTTCAGTTCTACGACGCCAGCGCCGGACAGTCCGCTAGCAGCACCAAGCTCACCTTCTGGGGGGGCCTGCAGGACAACGGGACGGCCGTTGTCCCCGCCCACGGACCGTCGTACGACCCGGCCAGTGGCGACGGTTTCAACGTCATCGTCGACCCGGCCAACGCCCAGCGCGCGGTGGGCGAGTACACCAACGGCACCTCCTACAGGACCACGGACGGCGGCCACAGCTTCGTGAGCATCAGCCCGACGTGCACCGGACAGGACGTCGTCTACGGCAAGACGCGCCCGGACTGCGACCCGAACGCTCGCTTCCAGACCCCCCTCGCCGCCGACACCACCAATGCCAACCACTGGGTGGAAGCCGGCCAGTTCGTCTGGGACACCACCAAGGGCTGGGAGACGGTCTGCAACCCCACCACCACGTGTGACTGGACGCGGGTCTTCGACCTCGGGGCCGGCCACGCAGCGACCGCCGTCAACACCGCCAACGGCGTGACCTACACCGCGTGGGTGGCCGGCGGTAACCCCTCACCGACCTTCACGCGTGGCATCGCCACGAACTACGGCGGCACCTGGCACCAGCTCGACGTCTCCAGCCTGCCCAACCGCTACATCGCCGGCGTCAGCGTCGACCCCACCAACCCCGCCCACGCCTATGCCGCCATCAACGGCTACTCCCGCCGCTGGATCGACGGCGCAGGCAACGGCGTCATCTTCGAGACCACCGACGGCGGAGCCACCTGGCGCGACCTCACCGGCAACCTGCCGGACGCCCCCGGGGACGCCGTCGTCATCGCCGGCGGCAAGATCATCCTCGGAACGGACGTCGGGGTCTTCGCCGCCGACCCCGCCGCCCCCACCGTGTGGTCTCGACTGGGCGACGATCTCCCCAACGCCTCCGTCAACAACCTCACCGTCGCGCCGAACGGCGACGTCGTCGCCGCCACCCACGGCCGCGGCATCTGGACCTACACACCGCGCTCGACCAGGCCCCGGTAGCCCGCGGACCGGGCGAGGAGGGATCACCACCCAACCCTCACTCGCCCGGTCCTGGCCTCCCGCCCGGGAAGGCCTGGCTTGACCAAACTCGCCCAACGCTCGCAGCGGGACCGCCATCCGGACCTACTGCGACCCGCGCTCCGAGTCGAGACCGACGGGACGGGCGATGCAGCGCTCGTGGACCGCGGCGGCCGTCCGAGATCATGTAGCGGGCGCTGGCCACGGGCGGTCCGCTGGGTCAGCCGCCGGCGACGACCAGAACGGCGTCCGTGGCGAACCCGAGTGTCAGTCCGAGCAGGATGCACCAGGTCGTCAGCTCCTTGGAGGCAACCCGTCGAGCCACCCCGAGGAGCTCGATCACGACGTAGAGCACGGACCCAGCGGCCAGGCCGAGGAAGGCGATGGACATGATGTCGTTGACGACGCTGCGCCCCACGAGCGTGCCGAGGAAGGTGGGCCCGCCGGCGATCACGCCCAGAAGCGCGAGCCGCCCCCAGGTCGGTCGTTCACCCGTGCCGGCGAGCGGCGCGACGATGCCAAAACCCTCGGAGGCGTTGTGCAACGCGAACCCGGTGACGAGCAGCACGGCCAGGGACACCTGACCGGAGGCGGCCGAGCTGCCGATCGCGAGACCCTCAGCAAAGTTGTGCAGCCCGATCCCCACGGCGATCATCAACGACAGCTGCGCGGCCTCGCTCGCTGTCGGACCCCCGGTCGGCGACCCCCGGGGACCTGCCGGCGGCACCGATGACACAGTGGGAGGCGACCCACTGACGCCAGCCATCGCCATCGGCGCCGCCTGACGCGCTGGGCCTCGCCTGCTGGCCATGGCCTTGTCGTAATAGACCAGCGCGACCATCCCGAGGGCGAGGCCCGTCGCGAGCACTAGCCCCCCAGCCACGGCGGGACCGGCATCGTGAGCAGTCAGGGCCCTGTCGATGGGATCCCATGCGTGCGCCAAGATGTCCCAGACAAGGAACAGTAAGACGCCGATCGCTACCCCGTTGAGGCCGGCCTTCAAGCGTGGGGCGGGGCGCCGTAGTCGCCCTACCGGCAGCCCGATGAAGATGGTGACCCCGGCGATGGCCCCGAGCAGGGGAATCTGACTGCCGTCCACACTGCCTCCCGGATTCCTTACGGTTAGGCAAGGCTACCCTCTCCCCCTTGGCGACGTACGGCGGCCTCGGGCGTGGGCGAGGACCCTCCATCCACCAAGTCACATCGCGCGGCGCCAGCAACAGCGGCACCGGGCGCCTGGATCTGCCCCCGAGGCGTTCCTCGGCCCTCGACCTGAGGCATAACGGTTCCCGCCCGCATGAGCAGACCTGGTAGCCGTTGCAGCCAGCCCCGCCTGCGGTCGCCGAGAAGTTCACGTGATTGGGCGGGTGACCCGGGGCCTGGAGGTCGGTAACCTCGGATCGTGCACGCTCGCCTTGACGGTGAGGCTCTCCAACGGGCGCGGCTCGCCAAGGGACTGACCCACCACCAGCTGGCCCGCATAGTCCATCTCGACGCGGGCGAACGCATCCTGGCTTTTGAGCGCGGCACCCTGGAACCGAACGCCCGGATCATCGTGGCGCTAGCCGAGGCGTTGACGCTGGAACCGATGCAGCTTCTCCTCCTACCGAACGGGGTCGACTTGGCAGCGTTACGGCTCGCGTCCGGGCAAGGGCCGGCCGAGGTCGCGCAGTCCGTGCGTGTTCCGCTGCGCTTATACCTGGAGTGGGAATCCGGTGGCAACCTCCCTCTGGAGGATGCCCGACTTGGAATGGCGCTCACCCGCGCTCTGAGCTGCTCCACCGAGCAGATCGTCCAGGCCCTCCTAACGTCCCGCCAGCAGCAGGCCGCCGGACTGCAGGGTATCGGCCAACCGGGGGTCAGCTCCAGAACTCATCCGAGCCGAACACGTCGTATTGATGCTCCCCCAGCTCGCTGACGTGGCCGCTCGAGACTCTCCACGACAGCAGAGTCCGGTCCTCAAGCTGCGCCCCCCGGAAGCCGAAGGACGAAGTCGGTCCACGGCACGCGGGACGCAGTGGCCGGTCCCCGGGGAACTCGTCCACGGCCCGCCGTCAACTTTGAAAGCGCCGAGGCGCGGAGCTGATGTGCAAGGGTCAGGCGGCCGGGCCTTGATGTGCGCTGGGGTCGTGTCCCGTCTGCGCGCGGTGCGCCAGTGCGACGGCTTCTGCCTCGCGCCTGGGCAAAAATCCGGAGTCCGACTCGCAGTCATGGCAAACCATGAGCGCGCGATGCCCTAGATGCACGACCTCGACGGCATGCGGCTGGCAGGTCGCCGCTGCTGCATGGTGATGATCCCTGCGATGCGCGGCGGCCGCGGCGCACGCGCCCACCAGAGCCGCGCTTTCCTCCGCGGCATACCCGTGCATGTCCCCTCCGTGATCCAAGCTGCGGTCCACCCCCGCTCAACAGTGCGCTGCCACGCCCATCCCCGGGTCGGGACGCGCCAAGGGGAGTGTCCCTTGTATAGCGCAACACCTCACGGGGCTCATCGCAGCTCGAATCCGGCAACTCGCGGGGCGGCTCGTCACGTAGGGCTTGATTCGTCTGTGACGGGCCCGCGTGACCCAGGGGCCGCGCTGTGCGTGGCCGCTGATGCCGCTGATGCCAGTGATGCCGGGAGCGGGGTGGCCGGCGTGCTCTGAGGAAGCGTCGTGGTCCGGTCTTGAGCGGCCGGTCCCGGGGGTGTCCTTGTTGTGGTGTCGTGCGGGTGGCCAGCCGACGGCGAGCAGGGTGACGAGGCAGATAACGGCGCGGGCGACGCTGTGCACCTGGTACGAGAGGAGCGTTCCGGTGGCCGCGTCCAGGGTGACCCAGGCGCCGGTGGTGAGGGTCCACACCGGGAGGGTGCGGCGTCGCTTGAGAAGGTCCGCGGCAGCCGCGGCGGCGAGCAAGCCCGAGCCGTAGTAGGGGTACGTCTGGGGGTCAAACCGCAGGCGGGCGGCAATGACAGCGAGCAGAGCCTGGGGCCAACGCCGGTGACGAATGGCCAACAGCCCCACCAGGGCTCTGAGAATGAGATGGGCTGGCCGGTCCCAGGGCGGGGTGGCGGGGTCGTGGACACCTAGGGGAGCACCTGGCCGGGGACGGCGAACAGCAGGGCGAGCGGGCCGATCTGGAGCTGCGGGTGGGTGGCGTACAGGTGCAGGCCCCCACCGGGCACGCTGGGGTGGCTCAACAGCCACGCCCCGTCGCGGAAGTAGTGCCAGCTGTACCCGCCGACGCGGTCGTTCCAGGCCGTCCAGACGGCCGTCCAGGCGATCAGCACGATCCAGCCCTGCCGCCGTGACCACGGCGGCGCTGCCGCCATCAACAGCCTTCGCGCGCCGGAGCGTCCGGCCCGGCGGGTCGACGGGGCCCGGCCCCTCCTTGTCATCAAGGTCGAGGTCGATGTCGAGGTCTGCGGCGCTGTCTGGGTCACGGTGTCCTTCATGGTCGGCGCCAGCGGTCACGGGCGCGCGGGCTGGAAGCCCGCTCGGGGGCGACCTCGGGGTTCCCGGTGAACCAGGCGCAACCGCGCGTGGAGCGGCTTGATCCTGGCCAGCGCTATCGCCGGGCGGGTCCGGAGGCTGGCGCGCCGTTCAGGCGGGCCGACTGGGTGGCACCCGATGCCCTGCTGGTGGGTTCATACCCCGGTGGCGAGGAACCAGACGAGGCAGGCGATCCCCACGACCAGGGAGTAGACGGCGAACGGGGTGAGGGTGCGGGTCGTGAAGTAGCGGGTGAGGAACCGGACGGAGGCGTAGGCCGCGATCCCGGCGGTGACGGCTCCGGCGAGGACTTGGCCGTGGATGTCGGCGGCGGCAGGGCCGGCGAGGCTGGGCAGCTTGAGCAGACCGGCGGCCAGGATGACCGGGGTAGCGAGCAGGAACGAGAACTTCGCGGCGTCCTCATGGTCGAGCCCGCGCAGGAGGCCGGCGACCATGGTCACCCCGGAGCGGGAGATGCCCGCTAGCAGGGCCAGGGTCTGGAAGAGACCGATGACGATGCCTTCCCGGTAGGCCAACGTGTCCAGCGGACGGTGGTCAGCGGCCATGAGGCGCCGCGAGGCGACCGGCGGGGCGCCAGTAGCCGCAGCTGGCACCCACCGCCTCACTGGGGGCGCGGGTGGCTCCGGCGGAGGCCGCGACGGGCCCGGACGGCTCGGCGCGGGAGGACCGTATCGAGCTTCGGCGCTCCGCGGTCCGGCGGAGGCGCTCCCCGCCGAGGAGGATCAGTCCGTTGATGGTCAGGAACCCTGCGGCGGCCAGCGGTTTGGCGAACAGGGTGCGGACGGTGTGTTCGAGGGCCAGCCCGGTAATGCCGACGGGGATGGTCGCTACCACGATCAGCCAGGCCAGCCGCTGGGTCGGTGTGGTGATCTGGCGGTCGCGAATGCTGGTGAGGAAACCGCCGATGATCACCACCCAGTCGCGACGGTAGAAGACCAAGAGCGCCACCGCGGTAGCCACGTGGAGGGCGACGACGAACGACAGGTACGGGGAGGTGGCCGAGTCGCCCGCTGGCGTTCTCCGTGACTAGGTGCGACCAGGACCCGCCGATGAGCGCCGGAACCAGAACCGAGTGACCCAAGCTGGAGATCGGGAACAGCTCGGTCACCCCCTGCAGCGCACCGATGATGATGGCCTGCAGATACGTCAGCTCCGGCACGGACACGTCCCGCCGGTCCGCTCGGTCAGACGATGTCGCGTGGCCGCCGCGTGCAGACGCCGGCCGGTACGGCTCAGCGAGGCGGCGAGCGACCATCCGCGCTCCGCGGGTGGCGGTCACGGAGTCGACCGGCTCGGGCGCGGGGACGTCATCCAGGCGCCGATGAGGCAGATGGCCCCCAGGGCCAGCGAAGCCACAGCGTGGGTCGTGTGATGGCGCGCCAACGTCGGGTCACTGCCGGGAAAGAACGGCGGCAGGCTGCTCGCCGGCTGCGCGAAGTAGACCACCGCGACCACCAAGAGCAGCAGGCCCACCACGACCAGCACGGCACTCAAAGCCTTGTTCGTCGACATACGCCCAATCCTGACAGCCCCACCGTCATAGACCGCGCCAGGGGCCTGGATGGACGCTGGGAGCCGACCCTCACGGAGAGGACGCGATCGCGGCGAGCGATCACGTTCCGTCCCGCCAGGGGGCCCCTGGTCCCGGCGGACCTGCACCAGACCGGACGGCCGCGCTCCGTCATATCCGCGGTGTCGGTCGTCAGATCAGGTCGTCCGTCTCGTCCAGGACGATCAGACGACGCCCGGGGCCGGTCTCGGCGGGCCCGCGTCGCTAACGATCGAGGCCGAGCATCGGCATCCGCGCACGCGGAGGAACGGTGCCACCTGCTCGACCGTGAGTCCGAGCCCGCGTGTGTCCGATGATGCCGACTCGATGCGTCCGTGGGTCGTGGACCAGCGGGTAGGGGCAGACGTCGGGGCCGGGCGGCCGCCGTGGGGCGTTCGCCCCCTGAGGTTCGTCGCAGGATGAGAGAGGGTCCAACACCGCTGGACGTCCTCGGACAGCGTGCGAGGGCATAGGCCTTCCGGCCGCACTGGTGCGCCAGGCTGGCGGGCGCACGACGTCAAAGGTGACGGGTCAAGGCGCCGTGCCGGGTCGGTCGTCAGCGGCCGGCGTTTCGGGCTGCGGACGGGGCCCGGTCGCCGCGGCGAGCACGGCGGCGTTCGGCAGGGAGAATCTGCCGTCGTCGGTCATCAGCTCGGTGTAGGTCAAGCCGATCCCCACGACCTGACCGGTGTACTCCCCGCCCAAGCCGCCGGACCGCAACAGGATCCACGACCCGACCTCGAACGGCCTCGAGGTCAGCAGCACCAAGCCCGCGAAGAGGTTCGCCAGCGCCTGCTGGGCCGCGATGCCCAGCACGACGCCGGTGATCGCCCCCGACAGCAGCAGCTTTTCGATCGGCACATGCAGCAACGTCAACGTCGTTGTCGCCACCACCAGGTACCCGAGCACCGTGATGCCCAACCGGAGGTTCGACGCGGTGCCCGCACTCGCTCGCAGACCCGCGGCCCGCGAGACCTCGTTCGCCGTGCCGCGAACCGCGACGGCCCCGATGACGGCGAAGAGGGCAGCGCCAGCGAACCAGAGCGCTCGTAGGCGACCGTCAGACCCGTCCGGCACCCCCAAGCTCGACTGCACAGCGAAGAGCAGGAGCGCAACAACGCCGGCGACGCCCGCGCGCCGCAGGTCCGGCCTGGCTACTGTGGCGGCCTGGACGGGAAGCAGTTTCAACACGAAAGGTAACTCCAGAGGTTGGCGAAGGGAGCGGGCGCAGGCGCCGGACTGAGCAGGGAGCCAGTCCACGGTCCGGCGTCGAGGGTTCAACGGTAGGCAGCCACCCTGGACGGCGACTGGGCGCCCGCCCCCCGAGGCACCGTGGAAGCGAGGGCCACGTGGCGGCGATGCCCATGAACGCCGGCCGCCGTCGGCGGCGCACGGCATGCCTGGTCTGTCGACAGCGTCATCAGCGAGGTGAAAGTCCCTCGGAGGAAGCCGCCGACAGGCTCGGTTCGCGCGCTCATCCCGCACGGCGAACGTCATCCTGCTCGACTTCGGCTCACGGAGCCGTGGCCGTCAGACCTTTCGGCATGCAGCTGGCCACCAGCGCCTCAGGCCCTCTCGGATGGCTCCTGGCGCTCTGCATCATCGGGTGGGAACCCAAGTCCGCGCCGGTGGCCGTTCACGCAGGGACCCATAGGCGTCCTGGGCGGCTCCCGGCCGAACTGGCCGGGGTTGACCCCACCAGCGAGCTGCGTCGGTAATGCGTGCTGCAACGATGGACCTTGGTGCCGTTCAGCTTGGTGACCTTCGCCTGGAGGGTCGGCCCTCGGAAGGTTCTCGAGGAGGGCTGGCGTCTACCGGGGTGGGGTCGAGGTTGACGTCTACGAGGATGTCGAGCTCGGTTGCTGGGTGCCGTAGACCCCGGTCCGCGGCCATGGAGCCCGCGGTGAGGATCGGGGTGTGGGCGCCGGGGTCGCCGTCATGAACGCGGAGGGAGGAGTTCAAGGCTCTACCGGGGCGGCGAGGGACCGCCCTGGGACGCCGATCGGCGCGAGGGTGACGAGCGACAGGAGGGCGGTCGCCGGTTCCCGCACCCGCATACGCACACGCACACGCAGACCACAAGCCTTAAGGACGTGCATGAGCCCCCCACCTGGGACGGTGTTCGAGCGGCGGTTGGCGCCTGTGCAGGGAGCAGCCGCCGGGCTGGTCCGCGGGGCCCGCCGGGCGCCGTTGGCCGTCGCTGCCGTCGTGGTGGTGTGGTTGTTGCGGGCCGTTTCGGGCCTGCTTCCGATCGACCTGGACGCCCCCTTGGGAACGACGACGACGTCGGTCCCGGGGGCGGACCCGGGTGGGTGGGTGGGTGATGGTGTCGCGTTCGCCATCTCGCCGTTCTGGACCCCCGGCGTCGCGGGGCTGTGGGCCGGGACGCTCGCGCTGCTGTCGTTGGGGGTGGTGGCCGAGCGTCGGCTGGGTTCATCCCGGTTCGCTCAGGCGGCGGGGATGTCCCTGGTGGCGGGGTGCGGCGCAGCGTTGCTGCTGGCCGCGGTGTCGGGGGGTACCGGGCCGCTGCTGGGGGAGGCGGCCGGAGGCATCGTCGCCGATGGTGGCCCCCTGCTGTGGGTGACCGGCGCGTTCACGGCGTCCACGGCCACGATGACGACGCTGTGGAGGCGACGTGCCCGGGTGGCCGCGCTTGCGGTGCTCGCGACGCTCGTGCTGTTCACTGGTGGAGCCGGCTCGGTGTTGCTGTTGGTGTCGGCCGTGGCGGGGCTGGGGTTCGGTCGCCGGTGGCGGCCGGCCACCTCGACGGTCAACCCGGTCGGCTCGGTCCAGGAGGCGCGGACGCTGGGCGCGCTCGTCGTGGCGGCGACCGCGGTCGGGCCGGTCCTGGCCGCGGTCAACCCGGCCCCGAGTGGCCCGTTCGCGGGGCTGAGCTCCGTGGTGGCCCCCGTCCGCGGTGTCTCCTCCGATGTGGTGGCCCAGGTGTGCGGTGAGGGTCCGACCTCGGTGGCGTGTGCTCTGGCGCGGCTGCATCAGCATCCGGGTCCGGCGATGACGGTGATGGCGGTGTTGCCGTCTCTGCTCCTGCTGGTGGCCGCGACCGGTCTGCGGCGTGGCCGTCGCTCGGCCTGGTGGGCTGCGTTGACCTGTGAAGGGGTCCTGGTCGCCGTCACCGTGACGTTCTACGCGTTGACCCTGGCCGACGCGGGAGTGGTCCCCGTCACCGCGGACGCCACCGACGAGCACCCGATGCTGCTGCTGACCCAGCTGGTGCTGCCCTGCCTCGTGCCGTTGACGGTGGCCCTGGCCGTCCTGGTGTGGGGCCGCGGCCTGTTCACGGTGCCCGGCCCGGCCGGGGCAGCCCGACGGCTGACCCAGCGGCTTGGCTGGTGGGCACTGGCCGTGACCGCGCTCTTCGCCACGACCGGCCTCCTCCTGGCCAGCCAGTGGAACCCGCGGCCGAGCCTCGGGTCGTTGCTGGCGGACCTACCGTTGCGGCTGGTTCCCTTTGAACTGCGCGTCGGCATCCAACCGCGGCAGGTCCCCACGGAACCCGCCGCTCGCGCCGTGTTCGGCTGGGTGGGTCCCCTGTTCTGGCTGGGCGTTGCCGTCCTGACCGGGCTGGCCTACCGCCAGCCGAGACACCGGGAGGCGCCCGACCGGGCCCGGGCCCAGCAGATCCTGACCGCGGCCGGCGGCGGCGGTCTCGCGTGGATGGGGTTGTGGGACGGCAACCGCCACTGGTTCAGCCCCGACGGGGGCAGCTACGTCCCGTACCGGGTCCGCAACGGGGTGGCCCTGACCACCGGCGACCCGGTCGGGCCCGCGGCGGACTTGCCGGTCGTCATCTCCCAGTTCACCGCGTACTGCGAGCAGGCCGGCTGGGTGCCGTGCCTGTACGCCGCGTCCGACCCGGTCCGGTCGATCTGCACGGCAGCCGGGTGGGGGGCCGTCCAGATCGCCCAGGAGACAGTCCTGGACCTGGACACGCTGACGTTCACCGGCCGCCGGTTCCAGGACGTGCGCAGCGCCATCAACGCGGCTCGCCGGGAGGGAGTGCGCACCGAATGGATCACCTACCGCACCGCACCACGCGCGGTCCGCCAGCAGATCCAGGCCATCTCCGAGGACTGGGTGGCCGAACAGGAGCTCCCGGAGATGGGTTTCACCCTCGGCGGCCTGGAACAGCTCGACGACCCCGCCGTACGCTGCTCGGTCGTCCTCGACCCGTCCGGGCAGGTTCAGGCCGTCGCCTCGTGGCTGCCGTGGCACCAGGACGGCCAGCTCGCCGGGTGGACGCTGGACTTCATGCGCCGCCGCCCCGGGGGGTTCAACCACTCCATGGAGCTGCTCATCGCCGGCGCCGCCCTCGACCTGCAGGCCCAGGGTTACCACCACCTCAGCCTCTCCGGCACCCCCCTGACCCGCACCGATCAGGGAAACGGCGCCGACGGCGAGCCGGCGCTGGCGTTGACGCCACTCGAGCGGACTCTCGACCTGATGGCCGCCCGTCTCGAACCGGTGTACGGGTTCGGGTCCCTGCTGCGGTTCAAAGCCAAGTTCCAGCCCCAGTTCCAGCCCCTGTACCTGCTCTACCCGGACCCGGCAGCGTTACCCGCCATCGCCCGCGCCGTCACCAGCGCCTACCTCCCCGACGCACAGCTGCGCGCCACCCTCACCGTCCTGCGCCGAGTCCTCACCGCCTCCCGCCCACGCCGTGACCGACTCACACAACCGGGAACACCAACAAACTCTGGCGTGAGCAGATGAGCGCGGACTGCACCCTTAACCCGCCGGAGGCGTGGCGACAGGAAAACCATCCATGAGGCACAGCGTCAATGGCCCCGTGCTGCAGTCGATCGCCATCTACTTCACCGTCGGCAACCTGCCCAAGGAGTGGAAGAGGAGCTCCTGCTCATGACGGCCACCACCCGGGCATCCTGGTGGGCGGCGCCGGTCGCACCGGGGTCTCGGTCAAGTGCCGCGCGCACGGGTCATCCGCCCATCGGCGATCGCCCGGCTCCAGCGGCTCGCTTCCTAGCCGCCGCATCCCAGCACAGGGCTTCCCGATCGGGTAGGTGTTCAGAGACCAGGGTCCTGCTCAAGGCAAGATGCGAAACGGGAATCCCTTGACGATCCCTGGTGCCGTTGCACGGAATCCGGTGCCCGAGGGACGCCGACCTTCTGTGCAAGCGGGCAGTGGAACTACGGTGGGCGGCTATGACGAGCGCACCCGCCGACCGCCCCCTTGCCAGCGCCGGTTCCCTAGTGACGCCGCAGGGGCCAAGGCGTCCTGCCGTTCTGATCTTCGACGTGAACGAAACCCTGTCCGACATGTCGCCCATGAAGGGCCGGTTCGAGGACGTGGGCGCTCCCGCTCACCTCGCGACGACCTGGTTCGCCGGGCTCCTACGCGACGGCTTCGCCCTGACCGCCGCCGGCTCCAGCGCACCCTTCGCCCGCATCGCCGCCGACGCCCTGCGGGTCAGCCTGCACGACGTGCCCCTGAACCGAGCAGCCGACGACGCCGTCCAACACATCATGGACGGGTTCGCCGGACTCCCAGTCCACCCCGATGTCCCCGAGGGCATCCGCGCCTTGCATGCCTCAGGGGTCAGGATGGTGACCCTCAGCAACGGCTCCACCTCCGTTGCCCAGGGATTGTTCGACCGTGCCGGGATCTCCAGTCACTTCGAGGCCCTGCTGTCGGTGGAGAACGCCGGGGCCTGGAAACCCGCCGCAGTGGCGTACCGCTACGCACTCGAGCAGTGCGGGGTCGACCCCAGGGACGCCATGCTGGTGGCCGTCCATCCTTGGGACGTCGACGGCGCCGCCCGGGCGGGCCTGCAGACCGCGTGGATCACCCGAACCGGCGGCCCCTACCCGGCCTACTTCACGCCACCAGATTCCAGTTCCCGATCAGTGATCGACCTCGCGGACCACCTACACTGAAGCCCGCCCAGCCCGCCCAGCCCGCCCAGCGCCCGGCTGTCAGGTGGAGGGGTGGGTCGGCGGTGACGTCGAGGGCTGAACAACATGGTCAAAGGAGCGATCAGCAGGTCCAGGGACACGCGCGCAGCCAGCTCCGTGAGCTGCCGGTCGCCCCAGCCCGCGTCAGCGCAGTACCAGTACCAACGGCAGTGCCAGATCCACACCCGGCTCACGGGTAAACAGCACCATCGCTGCGTCCAGGGGTGAGTCACTCCGCCAGTTAGACGCACTTCTCTAGGTTCGATCGACGGCTCCTATAGCCGCTGTTGGGATGCCCGAGCTATAGCCGCTGTCGGCACCGCCAGCTCGTCTCGAGCAGGGGACCTCCTGCGCCTTATGGGGGGATGCCGCCGGGGCTGGGTGTCGCTGGCGAGTGGCGTGGCCCGTCCTCCCGGGGTGCGCTGCGCTCCGGGGGTTGTCCGGCGGGTCAGTCGACGGTCGCGTCCGCCGTCCACTGACCGATGCGGAAGATGACGAATTCGGCGGGGCGGGTGGGAGCGACTCCGACCTCGCAGACCAGGCGGCCGTGGTCGAGGTCGCTTTGGGTCATGGTGGTGCGGTCGCAGTGGACGAAGAACGCCTCCTCTGCCGTGCTGCCTTTGAGGGCGCCGGCGCGCCAGAGCGAGGTGAGGAAGTAGTCGATCGTGCGCCGGATGGTCTTCCAGAGTCGTTCGTCGTTGGGCTCGAAGACGGCCCATCGGGTTGACCTGTCGATCGAATGCTCAAGGTAGATGAGCAGGCGGCGGACGTTGACGTACGTCCACTCCAGGTCGGAGGAGGTCGTCCGGGCCCCCCCGAGCACACCCCCTCGCCCCTCGATGAACCGCAGCGTGTTGACGCCCTCAAGATTGAGTGCTTCCTGTTCGCCAGGGGTGGGCTGGGTGACGAGTCCGGTGATCCCGTGCAGTACCTCGTCGACCGGTGCCTGGTGCACGCCCCGTTCGCGGTCCGAGCGGTCGTAGAGCCCGGCCACGGCACTTGAGGGCGGGACGTCCAGCATCGCCGGCGGCGACCCGGGGTCAGGCTGTCCGGTGGGGTCGCTGACGCGCAGCCACGGGTAGTGCAGGGCAGCGAACGTGCTGTCGAACTGGGAGCGGAACGCCTCGACCTCGCCGATGGTGCTTTTCTCGGGCGGGTCGATCAGGGCGAACCGGTAGCCATCCTGTTCGCAGTGCGCGATCAGGGCGTCCACCGCCTCCCGAACTCTCTCGGGGTCCTGAAACGACGTGCTGTCGGGCATGGCGACGAGGGCGATGTCGTCGACCTCAGCCAAGGCCGCCAGCCCGGTGGCGGGCGACGTGCCGGGGTCGCCGCCCTGGCCTTCCAGGGCGGCGGGTGTCAGCTCGGCCCCGTCGGACCCACCGACCAGCTGGACGCCCCGGTCGCCGGGGGAGATCAAGGCGGCCAGCAGCGCGGCCGCTGTCGGCGTGGAGGCAGCAGACGGCGCCGCGGCTGCTGCTGCGTCGTCGAGCCACACCAGGCAGGTCTCGTCGGCCGGGTCGGTGGCGTGGAGCACCTTCAGGATGTAACGCGGATGCTCGGCTCCCAGCTCCAACCCCGCGTAGACGTCGACGCGGTCACCGAAATGCACCTCCACGTCGACGGTGACATGAAATGCCGCCTGCCCCGCCGCCGGGGCCGTGACCCCCCCAGGGACCCCACCGACGTCGTCGCGCAAGCCGAGCATCCCCTCGACCTGGGCCACCACCACCTGTAGGTTCACCGGCGGCTGGTCGTCCGGGACAACCGGTGGCTGCCCGGCGACCAATGCCGCCGTCTCCACCGCGGCACCGGGCCGCAGGCCCCGCAGCTGCGAACCCACCTGCATGTTCGCGCTGCGCCGGAAGCGAGTGACCACCCGCACCCGCGACCCCGCCGCACCCGGCCACCGGGCGTGCCACCTCGCCACCGGGTCGCGCGCGCCCACGGGAAGGTCGATGCCCGCGAGGTCATCCCCGGGGCCGGTCCCCACACCGGCAGCGGTCGACACGAAAACCCGCTGAACGAACAGACGCTGCCCACCGTTCGCGAAGAACGCACGAGCGGCCAAAGCCAGCCGGCAGGGCTCCGCCCCGGTTCGTGAAGCCGCCGTAGACCCGCTCATACTCGGCCATGCTCGTCACCAGCACCGGCCCGCCCACCCCCGTCCCGGCACTCGACGGGTGTGGCACCGGGCCCCACTCGGTCGCACCGGCCATCCCCAGCGTGCTCGTCGGCACACCCTCGATCGACCCAGACCGGAAGCTCGCCCCCTCGACGAAGACCCCCGCAGGCAGGTCCTCAGGCATCATCGACCTCCACTCCAAGCACTCAGCCACCAGGCGACATCGGACAAGGCCGTGAGCTGGCCACACCCGTGCAGCGTGACAGGCATGAGCGCGATAGCACACGCACTTGCCGCACATCACCCACGGGGAAGGCGTCTAACAGCCCCAGATGACACGGGTTCTTCTCCCCCGGAACCTTGACGAGACGCAAGCCCAGGCGACCCACGGCCGCTCCACCCGCCCGGAAAGAGGCAGCTTAGGCGGCAACGCGGGTGCCGAGCACCTCCTCAGTCGGGTGAGCGGGCCCGGCCGTACTGTCTGTTTAGTGGGGTAGTAGACGACCGCGTTTGGCTGGGTCGTCGCCCCGGGCGGCTTGCCCCGCTTGGCCCTTCACTCAGGCGCAACGCTGCTGCGCATGCGCCGGCGGACGCTGGCCTGAAATGCGGCGACACAGGTGTCGGCCGCCGCCTGCTGGTCCACAATGAGGCCCGCTGCCTGTTCCGGGGTCGGAGCTGCGTCCCGGTACGAATCCAGCTTGTCGTTGAACCCCGTCAGCGTCTTCGTGGCCGCCTGCAGGTTGTCCACGTCATCGTCGATCGCCATGAACGACAGGGTACGTGCGCGACCTGAACCTTCACCGCCGGTTGACCCGATGCTCGTTGCAAGGTCGTTCTCGGCTGTGGCCCTCCCTAACCTCACCGAGCCCCGCCGCGACCAGCCACGACCAGCCACGACCAGCCACGACCAGCCACGTTCCTGCTCCGGCTCCCGGACAGAGTCCGGCGCCTACCGATGCCCGGCACCGCACTGATCACTGTCCCAATCGCGGGCAACAGTGCCAGCCCCGCCGAACGGGGGTTTCGGCCGGTCCGGTCCGGCCCGGCCCGGCGCAGGTGGGCGATCCGTCAGGTGTCCCCGCTAGTGATGTCGTGTCATCCCCGGGGAGCCTATGGGTGCATCCTTAGTCGCGTGCCATGGCCCAGGATGCCTCGCTCAGCACGGGCCGAGCCCGGCCTGTCTCCCCGCCCGGAAACCGGCAGCCCGGGCCCTTCACCCTCGACAGGGCACGAACCGGGCTCCGGCCGGGCGACCCTGGGGTTGCCGGCGCACCCACCGGGATGGCTGACCCCGCACGGCGGGGAGAACCGGCTCCCGGTGGCCGCGGCGATCGTCGTGGCGGCGGCTCTGCAGCTGCTGCTGCCCGATCAGTTCACCCTGCTCCCGGTGCGCTGGCTGCTGCCCTCGTTGGAGGTCCTGCTGCTGGCCACCCTGATCGCGTTGAACCCGGTCCGCCTTTCCCGGCACTCCCCGGCCGGGAGGCGGGCGGGCCTGCTGCTCGTGGGCCTCATCTCCTTGGACAACGCCGCCAGCGCGGTCCTGCTCGACACGCGGCTGATCACCGGCACCGCCGGTGACCAAGCCGGTCCACTGTTAGCCGCGGCCGCGGCCATCTACCTCACCAACGTCATCGCGTTCGGGATCTGGTACTGGGAGCTCGACCGCGGTGGCCCGTTCGCCCGCGCCGCCGCGGAACACCAGCATCCCGACTTCCTGTTCCCCCAAATGAGCGGGCCACACCTGGCCCGCCAGACCTGGCGCCCCCACTTCGGGGACTACCTCTACGTCAGCTTCACCAACGCCACCGCGTTCTCCCCCACCGACACCATGCCGCTCACCCGGTGGGCCAAGGCGTTGATGGCCCTGCAGAGCGCCATCGCCCTCTCGACCACCGCCCTGGTCATCGCCCGCGCCGTGAACATCCTCAAATGATGCGCGACCCCATCGGGGTGCCTGGTCCAAGCCGGCCCGTAGGCACCCGGCCCAGGCAGACGCCGTCGATGATCCGGATCAGGCTGTCTGAGCATCAGTTCGCCGACGTTGCCGCGGACCGTGTGACCTTCGACGAGGCGAACATCGTGCTGTGGCTCCAGGGGGCCGAGGTAGCCCGCCACCACGCCGAGAGCGTGACTGCGCTGGAGCTCAGCTCCGACGGCGCGCGCGAACACCCGAGACGGGCCCGCCGATCCCGGACCCGGCCCAGGCCGAGTCCACTGCTGCTCCCGAGACCGTGGGG
>CAVVZM010000005.1:0-47857 GCA_963752705.1 uncultured Actinomycetota bacterium | reverse complement strand
GCCCAGATAGGGCGCGTGTCACGGTCGTGCTGGGCTTCGCTGAGATAGGTGTCGACAATAGGGTATGGACCTGGCGGCGGGCCTTTCAAAGCGCGTGTCAGTCAACGTCGCCCGTCGAGCGTTCGCGCACGTTCGAACTCGATTAGTGGTAAATGAATGTCTAGACGCTTCTACGATCCGCGGTTGACCTGGGTTTTCTGGATTGCTGTTCCCATCGGCTCGACGAACGCTGCCGCGTGCAGGTTGGACGAGGGCGAGGGAGGCGTCTCATTGGCTGCCTGAGCGGCGCGGTCAGGCCATCGCGCGATCTTAGGCGACTGGGAGCAGGCCGGTGTTGGTGACGACGACCTGCTCGCCGCAGCTGGATCACCGGTGACGCGGCGGTCCAGGTGTCCGGCTCCCGGGGATCGTGTCCAGCCACGCGAGCCAGCCGTCGAGCCCCTCGCGGGTCCGGGCGCTCAACTTGAGGATGGCGGCGCGCGGGTTGATGGTTTCGAGGTTGCGCTCGTACGCCGGCAAGTCGAAGTCTAAGTAGGGCAGCAGGTCCATCTTGTTGATCAGAACTAGGTCGACGGATCGGAACATGACGGGGTACTTCAGTGGCTTCTCTTCGCCTTCGGTGATGGCGGACACCATGACACGGTGATGCGCGCCGACGTCGAACTCGGCCGGGCATACGAGGTTCCCAACGTTCTCGATGAATAGCAGGTCAATCGATGTGAGGTCGACCCGCTGCAAGGCGGACCCAACCATCGGCGCGTCGAGGTGGCACTCGCCGCCAAAGCCGTTGGAGGTGTTGAGCAGGACGACCTGCGCGTCATAGCCGGTCAGCGCGTCCGCGTCGAGGCTTGTCTCGATGTCGCCTTCGATGACGCCGACCCGGGTATGGCCTTGGAGGCTCGCGAGGGTGTGTCGCAGCAATGTCGTCTTGCCTGCGCCGGGGGACGACATCATGTTGACCGCGGTGACGCCGTGGGCGTCTAGGAGCTCCCGGTTGGCTTGGGCGAGGCGGTCGTTCTCGTCGAAGATCCGCTGCAGGACCTGGACCCGTTCCGGCGCGGTGCGGTAGCCGGACAGGTCGGCATGGCGGTGGTCGCCGTTGACCTGGCGTTCCTGGCCGTGCCCGTGTCCCTCTCGCGGGTCGTGCTCGTGCGCTGTGACGTCGTCGTGACGGTGGAACCGGCCCATGGTTACGCCTCCCTGAGTTCGAGCGCGGTGACGAGGAGCTCCTCGCCACCGGTGACCGAGATCCGGTCCGTGCCGCAGGCGCGGCACAGCAGCAGCAGCTCCCGCCCGACCGTCGTCTCTTGCGCGCACAGCGTGCAGTGCAGGGTGACGGGGCTGTAGTCCACGTGCAGCTGCGACCCTGCGAGAGGAGTGTCATCACACACGACGGTCCAGCAGAAGGTCAGCGTGTCCGGCACGACCTGGCGCAGCCGGCCGACCTTTAGGTGGATGACCGACACCGGGCGGCCAGCCGCCGCGCGGTCGACAATGTCATAGATCGCTCCGCATACCGAAAGTTCATGCATCGGTATCCGCCGTCTTCCGGGGTGCCACTGAATTCCTCACGGCGGGCCCCGACGTGATCCTCCATGTCTGGGTGACGGTGAGCCCCACCTGCTCGCCAACCCAGCGCCGTGGAGGTCCGGGGCAGCTGACGAGCAACTGCCCTCCGGCCACCGACACGACAAGGTCCGTATGTGGGCCTCGGTACCGCACGCTGTCGACCCGACCGGGGAGGTCGCCGCCCAGACGCACCCAGTCGGGGCGCACGAGAACGAGTCCGGAGGACTCACTGTCCCCTGGCTCACGCAGGATGTTCGCGTGCACGACCGAGGCCGGCCCGGTCAACCGAGCGGTGTCGACGTCCACTGGCTGTTCGTAGACCTCCTGGGGAGCCCCGATTTGGACGAGCCGGCCCCCACGCAACACGGCGACCCGGTCGGCGATGGCGAGAGCCTCAGCGGCGTTGTGCGTGGCGTAGAGCGCCGCAGCGCCCAGCGCTTCCCGCCGGCGGGCGATCTCCTCGAGCACGAGGGCCCGCAGATGGGTGTCCAGATGGGCGGTGGGCTCGTCGAAGAGGAACAGGTCCGGGTTCCGGGCCAGGGCTCTGGCCAGGCCGACCCGCTGCTGCTCACCGCCGGAGAGCTGGGCGGGGAGCCGCTCGGTCAGCGCGGCGAGCCCCAGGCGTTCGAGGAGCGCTGCCGCCTCACGGCGGGCGTTCGCCTTCGTTGCCCCGCCCCGCCGGATCGGGTACGCGACCGTGTCGAGGACATCGATGTGCGGCCAGAGCGCCGCGCCCTGGAAAACCAAGCCCACTCTGCGGTCCTCCGGCGCCGTCCAGCGTCCCGCCCCCGCGACAACTCGCTCCCCGATGCTGATCTGCCCCGACGTCGGCTCGACCAGGCCCGCGACCGCGTGCAGGAGGGTGGTCTTGCCGGACCCTGACGAGCCGAGTAGCGCGATGACCTCTCCAGGGCATACCTGAAGGTCCACGGCCGCCAGTGCGACGACCGGCCCGTAGGCCACCTCGAGACCGGTCAGCCGCAGCGCTGGGGCGCTCATTGTTGGCCCACGCTTGCCCAGAGCGGCGGGGCGGGCCTGGCATCGAGTCTTCGGCGACGGGCGTTTGCTCCCCGGGCGCGAATGGCGCCGGAGCCCGCTCCGACGACGATCAGGGGGGGCAGCGTGAGAATGAGGGCGAGGGCGGCGCTGGTCCCGACGTCACCGAGCTGCTGCTGGTTCAGGACGACGACGGCAAAGGTCTGGGTGTCAGGGCCGTAGAGGATGCTGCTCATGGTCAGCTCATGCACGGCGAACAGGACGACGAGCCCGGCCGCGGCGACGTACCCGGTCGACATGGCGGGGGCGGTGATCGTCCGGTAGACGGTGGCGGGGTCGGCGCCGCTGACCCGGGCAGCCTGGCCGAGCTCCGGGGCGACCCGGTCGGCTCCGGCGGCCAGCGCCCGGTACCCGAGCGCCGCGCACTTGCCGAGGTAGGCGAGCAGGATGATGGCGGCCGACCCGCCCAGCCAGGGCCCGTAGGCGACGAGCACCCCGATGGCCAGGGCGGTGCCGGGCACGGCATACCCCAGGGTCAGCGCGGTGCCGAGACGGCGACGGGAGCTCCCGCCCAAGCCGACGACCACAGCGGCCAGGATGGTGAGGACGACGGCCGCGGCGGCGGCGAGAGTGACGGTGCGCCCGAGGCTGGCGAGCGCGGTGGGCCCAAGGCCGGAGGTGTAGTTCTGCACCGTCCAGTTGGCGGGGACGGGCGGCAGCCCGGGGGCTCGGGTCAGCGAGGTTGCCACGAGGGCGACGAGCGGCAGCGCCGTCGTCAGGGCTAGGTATGCCACGAGGCCGGCGGTCACGAGGCGGGTGCCGGTCGAGGCCCGGTGGGTGAACCGCGCGCCCCCCGGACCGCTTCTCGCGAAGCCGGCGCCCACGCGCCCCAGGCCCCGGTCGGCCCCCCCGATGGCGACGAGGACGAGGGCCACCATCAGGAGGGCGATGCTGCAGAGCCGAGCGAACGCGTCCGGCGCAGCGGAGAGCGAAAGCTGTTGGTAGGCAAGGGTTGCCAACGTCTGGTAACCCTGCGCGGATCCGAGCACCTGTGGGACGGCGAAGGCGTTCACTACGCCCACGAAGACGACTGCACCGGCGGCGAGGAGCGCTCCGCGCAGCAGGGGGAGGTCGATGGTGGCAAAGGTTCGCCAAGGTCCGGCTCCACTCGCCCGGGCCGCACGGACGAGGTCGGGTTCGCGGCGGACCGCAAGCCCGGCCGCGACGACGAGCCAGACGAGGGGGACCGCGTCAGCGGTGAGCAGAAGGGCGACACCCGTGGGGCCGTAGAGGCCGGGAAGAGGGAGCCCGAGCAGCTGGTCGGAAAGACCGCCTGGGCCGTACGCCTGCGCCCAGCTCAGGGTGAGGGCGAACTGGGGTACGAGCAGCGGCAGCACGAGGGCGATCCGCCAGCCGGCTGGCCGCCTGACCATGGACCGGTCGAACGCCATGGCAAGGGCGGTCCCTCCGGCCACAGCGGCGACCGTCACGACGATCGCCAGCGAGACGGTGTGCCACAGCGCCTCGCGGACCTCGCGGTTCCCGAGAGCGCCCGCGACGCTCTCCCCGCCGCCGGCGAGGGCCCCGCGCAGGAGGAACAGCATCGGCACGGCGACCAGCCCGGCGACGACGAGAACGACGAGGACCACCACCGCGGCCCGGGTCAGGACGACGGGTCGCAGCCGTGCTGTTGGAGGTTTCGGCGGGCTCACTGCACGAACACCGACCGGTACTGGGCCAGCAGGTCCTGCTGGTGCCCGAACAGGGCGTTCCAGTCCGGTGCCACGGCCTGGGCGCCCGCTGGCTGGGCCGGCCCGGCAACTCCGGGGACGATCGGCTGCCAGCCCGTCTCGGCGATCCGTTGCTGCCCCTCCAGGCTGAGCACGTACGCAAGGAAGTCCTTCGCGGGGGCGGTGTTCGTTGACGCGGTGGTCTGCGCGATTGGACTGTAGAGGGCGATCGCTCCCGGCTGCGGCCACACCAGGTCGACCGGCGAGCCCTTGGCGGCTGCATCACGGACGCCGGAGTCCAGGGTGATGCCGACCGAGTACGTGCCTTGGGCGACCTGGGTGACGACGTCGGGGATGCTGGCCACCTGTTTCGCGCCGTTGGCCCGCAAGGCCCGGTAGAAGTCCATCCCCTGCGTCTGCGAGAAGTAGCCGAGCGCCGCGAACGCCGAGCCGGCGAAGGCCGGGTCGGGCACCGCGACCTTCCCCGCGTAGGCCGGCGAGGTCAGGTCCGTCCAGGTCGTCGGGGCGGGTTGCAGCCCGCGGCGGGTGACCAGGACGAGGTAGAGCAACCGCGTCCCCCAGAACTCCGGTGTGCGGTACTGGGTCGGGACGGAGGTGAGCTCGGGCAGCGGCCAGGGAGCCAGCAGCTTCTGGTCGGTGTAGGACTGCATCGAGAGCGGGTCGGTACCCCAGATGACGTCTGCCTTGAGACCACCGGAACCCAGGTCGGCGGCGATCCGCGCGTTGAGCTGCCCGGTCGCGGCCCGGAACACCGTGACGGTGGCGCCCGGGTGCACCTGCTTGTACCCCGCGGTGACCGCGTCCACCGTCTCCTGGGTCACCGAGGTGTACAGCGTCAGCGACGAGGCGGCGCCGGACCGACCCGCCGCGCCGCCGGTCCCCGCAGGGCCTGAGACCGCGCCCCCCGAGCCCCCGGACGGTGAACCTCCGCACGCGGCGGCGACCATCACGCTCAGGGCCGCCGCCACGGTCGCGCCGCGGCGGACCAACCGGGCCGCCGGGACTCTCATCCGATGGCCAGGGCGGTGCCCCGGTGTTCGACGCCGGAGTTGGCGATGGCCAGGTGCCGCACGGTGAAGCGCTGGAGCTGGCGGAGCTCGGTGGGCGTCAACCGGTCGCAGACCCAGTGCCAGTGCATCGAGACCACGTCACCGGGACTGATCGTCCCGATGAAACCCGTTCCTGCACGGGCACACTCGACGGTCTCGGCGACGGGCTCTCCCAATGAGAGCACCCGACCGTCCCAGACGATGGGCCGCGAGCGGACGACGGCGTGGTCGCCGAGGACGGTCTCGACGGTGCCCCAGCGGACCCGGCACCGGTCGAGCACTGACACTGCCGTCGGGGCTTTGCGGTCGTCCCGCAGGAGCCCGACCCATGGGTAGACCTCGAACACGTGGAAGCTGTGGTGCGGGACGCCGCCGGCGACCACCCCCTCGGCCAGATGCCCGAACTGGTGCCCTGTCCGGGCGCGGAACCGGTCCTCCATCGAGTTGCCGATGTCGACGGCGCTGATCCGGTCCAGCAGAGGGCTGCCCACCCAGTAGGCCTCGACGACCCGGCGGTCCAGCGGGTCCCGGATGCCGGTGCCGCGGGCGATCAGCTCGAGGTACGGCCAAGCGCCATGAAAACCCTTCGCCAGGTCGACCAACCCGGCGTCGGTCACCCCGGCCGACCCGTACTCAAAGAGTGCGAGGTGGTCCGCGGGGCCGCAGAACCCGAGGACGTTCGGCGGGTACGCATACCGGGCGAAGAGCTGCGGACCACTCACTCGAGGGGCGCCCAGGTTCGTAGGCATGTAAGGATTGGACGCGATGGTCACGGCTCCTCCAGCCCGCTGCCGAGCAGCTCGAGCCCGGACCGGGCGTCGACGGCCTGCTGCGGCTCGATCTTCTCCATCGCCATTCCCATGTGGATGAGGATCCAGTCACCGGCCTGCAGGGTGCCCTCGTCGAGCAGCCCGATGTTGATCTTCCGCGCCACGCCCTCGACGTCGACGAGCGCGAGCTGGCCGTTGTTGCCCTCGAGGACCTCCACGACCTGTCCGGGTATGCCGAGGCACATGGTCAGCCCACCCGCTCGGCGTGTCGACGACCCAGGGCCAGGTGCTCGGTGACGAGCCCGCGTACGGCACCGGCTGCGGGAACGACGGCGTCGGTCACGAGGTCGGAGAGGCCGATCCGTTCGCTGACGTCGCGGACCTGGACGCCGACCAGGTACGTCGACGGGAGGTCTCCGCCCAGGGCGACCACGCTGGACAGCACTGCCGTGGGCTCCATCCCGTGCGCGTCGAGCGAACCGGTGCCGCTGACACCCTCGATCTTGAGCACCTCTACCCGGCCCACGTCGCCCCGGTCGGGCAGTGCATCGACGAGCACGACGAGGTCCCACCCGTCGAGGAGGTCGTACGTCAGGTGCATGCCGCGAATCCCGTAGTCGACTACGCGCACACCCGGGAGGGCGGCCAGGTCCTCGAGGTGACGCACCACCTGGCAGCCGACGCCGTCGTCGGCGAGGAAGATGTTGCCGATTCCGGCAACGAGCACCCGTGCCTCCACCTCAGGACTGGTCCTCGGCGCGCCCCGTGCCCTCGGTGTGTGCTGGCCCGACCGCGTCATCGCCCCGGTCCGTCTCGGGCATCTCACTGGCGGGCTGCTCGTCGGCCGGGCTTCCCGTGGCTCCCCGTGGGGTGTCGGCGGGCTCGGGCGCCTTCATGTCGTCATCCTCGACGAGTCGGCTGGCACCGCCCACCTTCGCACCCTCCTTGGTCGACTCCTCCTTGCCGGCGACGTCGGCGGCCTCCTTGCGTCCTTCGTAGGGGGGCAGCGTCTTGTTCTCGGTGTCGATGCCGTCGGGGCTGTTCGGGTCAAAGGTCATGTCTCTCTCCTTCCGTGGACGGCTCTAGCCGCCGCCGGACTGCAGATTGGGCGCATCGGGGTGCTGTGCCTCTTGGGGTTGGATCGCGGTGTCGGCCTTGTCGTCCGCCGTGCCCTCGGGACGGTCGACCGGCCCGCCGCCCGGCTCGTCAGACCCGGTGTCGCGGGAGCCTTCGGCCCCCCGCTCCTGCTGCGCCTCCTCCTCGAGGTGGGCGCCTGGTTCGTCGTCGCTCATGACGGTCCTTTCCTTGTCGCTTTCACGCCGCTCACATCGAGCGCATCTTCAGGTACCGGCGGATGTCGGGGATAGACAGCACTCCCACGACCGCGAGGGCTAGGGCTGCGGCCCCGGCCGCGGTTACCGTGACGATTCCGAGTGTTCTCATCGTGGGCTCTCCTCTGGGTGTGATCTGGTGGCTGGCTGGTCGAGGTCCGGCGGCGCGGGCAGCGGTTCGAGCTCGTCGGGTGAGAAGTAGAGGTACCGGCCGTACCATTCGTGCAGGTCCGCGGCCGGGTCGTCCACGAGCACCAACGCCACGTGGACCTGCCCGTCGACGTCGGACAGGACCGCGGTCACCCGGGCCACCTGGTCGGCGAGGAAGAGATCCTGGGCATCAGCGCGGCGCGACGGGTGCACCCGGACCAGGCTGCCCTTGGCGACCCGGACACCGTTGATGACGACGGCGTCGGTCTCGGGCTGCACGCTAGCGTCGGCCTCGGGGTCCCACCAGGGGACGTCGCCGGTCTCGAAGGTGGGCAGGTCGGCGTCCCGCAGGTCGGCATACGCAGCGACCGGTGACGCGGGCATACCCGCATGGGGGTTGCGCAGGATGCCGTGCAGCTGCTGCAGGTCGGCGGCGGTCATCTCGTCGCACCGGTCGACGATCGCGGCGGCCCGCGGGTCGGTCGCGCGAGCCTGCGCCTTTTCGTCCGGCGTCATCGTCATCACCCGCAGGGTGAGGATCTCGTCGATCTCGGTGGAGTCGAACAAGGCACCTTGGCTCTGCTCGGCCACTTGGGGATGGTCGTAGAGGATGATCGGCGAACCCAGCACGACATCGGCCCGGCCAGGCCCCCCGGCCAGGACCGGCCAGCAGCGGCGCTGGTGACAGCGGCCGGCCGCGGCCGCGGCCGCCTCTGGAGGCTCGAGCAGCGACACGAAGTCGGCGTCCCGTGCCTCGACGATGAGGTGCGCCCCGATGAGGGACGAGCGGATCGCCGCGTCTTTGTCGGGCACCTCGCCCGTATGTGCGTTCTCCACTGCGACGGACAGCCGGACGAAGCCGTCGTCCGGGGTGGCATCAACCCGCACCCGGGCGCTGAGCGGGCGGCGGCGCCGCGCGATGCGGCCCGCCGCAACCCCGGTGTGATCGGTGACGGGCTCGACGTCCTCGCCCCCGGCGACCTCGAGGACCGTGTCGAGCGGTTCGCCCAGCGCCTGCGCCGGCAGGGCGACCTCGTGCTCGACGGCCTCGTCCCAGCTGAGCACCGTACCGGTACCGACGGTCAACGACTCGACGCGGACGTACCGTCCGTCGGGCTCCAGTCGCTGGGCCTCGCGGACCTGCAGCTGGAGGAAGCGCAGGTGCAGCGTGACGCAGGGCCGGTGGCGGGGGGCGACGAGGCACTCCATCGCCATCCCGGACTCCTCGCCGAGCCCCGCTGCGGAGGCTCCCGGCGGGCCGAGCACCCCGAACTGCCACCGCGACTGGTTCTTGGCCGAGCTGGCCCGGTAGGGGTAGAGCAGGTAGCCCTCGTAGAGCACGGCGTCGGCGACCGTGCGGACGGCGTCGAGGTGGTCGACGCTGTCCCTGCTGGGGAGGCTGGGCCGCTGGTCGAGGCTCATGAGACCGACTGTCCGTCGGCCGCGAGCAGTGTCTCGACCGTCTCGGTCCACGTCATCATCCCGTGCCGGGCCCGGTAGTCTGCGAACCGGGTCAGCACGTCCTGGTCGAGGCGGATCCAGCCGGTGTTGGGGAAGTACGACTCGATCATCTGCCGCCAGACCGTGACAGGCAGGTCGTAGGACGACTCGCAGTCCCAGGGGACCTGCTGGACCCCGAATCCGTTGCTGCCCCTGGTGAAGATGGTGCCCGAGAAGAGCAGGTTGATCGGCACGGTGCCGGCGTCGAGGGCGTGGAGGTACCGCGAGCCGATGACGTCGAAGTCGTACGTGCACGGCAGCACGAGATCGGCCTCGGTGGCTCCGGTGAACCCTTGCACAGTGGTGTTGCACTGCATCCACAGGAACGGCTTCAGGGTATCGACCCAGCGTTCCCGCTCGCCGAAGAGGCCGCGCAGCGCGTCCTGCTCGGCCGGTTCGTAGCGTCGCCGCTGGGGCTCGATCCGGACCTGGCAGCGCAAGGCGACCGCGTGGACGACCTGGCCGGTCCCTTCCTCGATCCGCAGCCGCGCCGTCAGCTGCGGCGCGACGGCATACGGCTCGGCGAAGATGTCGAGCACGGTGAAGCGGTAGTCGCTCATGACGGCTGGACCGCCGGAGCGGGCCGGCTGCGAGCCGCGACGTTCGCGAAGAACTCGTCCATCGCGGTGTGCGCCTCGCTGCCCCCGTCGAACCCGCGCCACAGCGTTCGCAGCCGCCCGACGAGCTCGTAGCACGCGTCGATCGGGACGAGGTGGCACGAGTCAGGAGACCCTGCTGAACGACGCACCAGCAAGGCCTCGACATCGGGGCGCAGAACCGCCAGCTCTGGGCTGTGCGCGACGATCCGGTCCCACGCGTCGAGGGGCAGCTCGGACTCGGTCGCCCCGGCGGGACCGGGGTAGAACGCGACAGTGCGCCCTTGCACCGAGTTGCGGAAGAGGAACGCCAGCCCGACCGGGATCTGGAGCTCGTCCCAGGCCCGCGCGTCGAGGACGGCAGAACCATGGTCGGGAAAGGAGAGGTAGCGCTCCGGCACCGACCGGTACCTCAGGTGGGCGTCCTGGTCCGTGAAGAGCAGGTAGCAGGGCCGGCAGGTGCACATCAGCGTGCGGCTCTCGAGGCTGACGACGTGGGAGTGGGTGTCGCCGATCGGCTCCGCGCACATGTCACAGCGCTCCCCGACGACGGGCGCGGGCCGGCCCCGCGCGACCCGCAGCAGCGACGCCAGCGGGCTGCGCCCGGACGTTGTCGAGCGGCCGGCGATGCTCATGCCGGGGCCGGCAGGGGTACCGCGACGGAGACGGTCACGCCGTCGGCGAGCAGCGGCAACGGGTCGAGGTGCAGCTCGCGGTCGTCCAGGCATACGCCGGCGCGGCGCACGTCGTAGTGCGCGCGACAGGCGGGGCACTGCAGCACCGCGTCGCCTGCGGCGCCGCCGAGGCGGCGCGCGACGACCGCGCCGTCGAAGGACCGGCCGCACCGGGCGCACTGGTCGCGGAAGGCGAAGAGGTCGGAGCCGACGCGGCAGGCAACGACCTGGGTCTCGCCGACGAGGGCCTGGGCGACCTGTCCCGGTGGCAGGGCCACGAGCTGCGGCACCTGCTCCCACGACGAACCGCCGTCGAGGCCCGGCCCAGCCGGATCGCCGACCCGCGAGAACAGCGACGCCACGGGGATCGTCGGCCCCGCCTTCTTTTCCGGTGCGGGAGTCTCCACCTCGATGCTGGTGACCTCCGGGGCGGCCGCCTCGATCGCGCCCTCGACAGCCAGCTTGAGGGTGACCGACGAGGACGGGCAGCCGTCGCAGCTGCCCAGCATCCGCAGCCGGACGACGCCGTCAGCGACGCCGAGCAGCTCCACGTCGCCGCCGTGCGAGCCGAGGTAGGGGCGAACGCCGTCCAGGGCGTCCTCGACGCGTCTGGTCACGTCGTAGGGGTGCAGGCCGTGGACGAGCAGGAGGCTCGCGACGAGGTCGTCGCCGGCCAGCGCGTCCAGGGTGGCGTCGTCGAGGTGCCCCTGCTCGTGGACGACCTCCATCAGCCGCTCCAGCCCTGCCCCGTAGAGGTCGACGACGAGCCGGACGAGCTCCTCCGCCCGCTCCCGCGCGACCGGGCCGCCCGACGCGCTGGCGTCGAGCAGCGTGTCAATGCGCTCCCCTGTAGCCCGCAGGTCGCTCGACGTCGGGCGGGGTTGCTGCGTCACGTTATTCGGAACTCACTCGGCGCCCGCGGACACCGTAGGGGAGTGCAGCCGCTCGAGCTTGACGCCCTCACCGAGGTACATGTGCACGCCGCAGGGCAGGCAGGGGTCGAAGCTGCGCACGGTGCGCATGATGTCGATCCCCTTGAAGTGCTCCCGGTCGTTCTCCTCGAAGATCGGCTGTCCCTGCACCGCGTCCTCGTACGGGCCCGGGGTGCCGTAGGAGTCCCGCGGGTTGGCGTTCCAGGGCGTCGGTGGGTACGGGTGGTAGTTGGCGATCTTGCCGTCGCGGATGACCATGTGGTGCGACAGCACCCCTCGGACCGCCTCGGTGAACCCGCAGCCGATGCCCTCGTCCGGAACCTGGAACGTCGACCACGTCTTGGTCCGGCCCGCCCGGATCTCGACCAGAGCCTTCTCGGCGAAGTGCAGGGCGGCCGCCGCGGCATACGCCTGGAAGTAGGTGCGTGCGCGGTTGCGCTCGAGGGTGTTGCTCCACTGCGGGATCTTCCACTCGAACTCGACCGGCCCCTTGAGCGCGGTCTTCGGCAGGTTGATCTGCACGCTGCTGCCGGTGGACTTGATGTAGCCGATGTCGACCAGCCCGGCGAGCGCGGTGACCCATAGGCGGGCGAGTGGTCCGCCGCCGGTGTCGAGGGCGAGGTAGTCCTTGCCGTCGAACCACCGGGGCGACATCACCCAGGAGTACTTGTTGTCGAGGTCACGCTTCTGCGGCTTGGGGTTGGTGTGCTGGTTCCATGGGTGCCGCCGGTCGACGGGGTTGCCGAGGGGGTCCTTCTTGACGAACATCTCCTGGTCCTCCCAGTCGTCGTAGTACGACGAGCCCAGCAGGATCCGGATGCCGAGGTTGATCTCGACGAGGTCGGTCGTGACGAGCTTGCCGTCGACGACAATGCCCGGGGTTACGTACATCTTGCGACCCCAGTTGGTCATGTCCTTGTACTCGAAGTTGCAGTGCTCCGGGTCCTGGAAGGAGCCCCAGCAGGCGAGGAGGATGCGCCGGTTCCCGACCATCTCGTACCCCGGCAGCGCCTGGTAGAAGAAGTCGAAGAGGTCGTCGTGCATCGGCACGACCTTCTTCATGAACTCCACGTAGCGCATCAGCCGGGTGATGTAGTCGGTCATCAGCTGGATCGTCGCGACGGTGCCGACGCCGCCCGGGTAGAGCGTCGACGGGTGCACGTGCCTGCCCTCCATGAGGCAGAACATCTCGCGGGTCATCCGGCTGACCTGGAGCGCCTCGCGGTAGAACTCCCCGGTGAAGGGGTTCAGCGACCGCATGATGTCGCCGATCGTCTTGTACCCGTGAGCGCCCGCGTGCGGAGACTCGGTGTGGTTGGCCTGCTCGAGGACGCCGGGGTTGGTCTCGGAGACCATCTTCTCGCAGTAGTCGACCCCGACGAGGTTCTCCTGGAAGATGTTGTGGTCGAACATGTACTCGGCGGCCTCGCCGAGGTTGACGATCCACTCCCCCAGGTGTGGCGGCTTCACGCCGTAGGCCATGTTCTGCGCGTAGCACGAGCAGGTGGCGTGGTTGTCTCCGCAGATCCCGCAGATCCGGCTCGTGATGAAGTGCGCGTCGCGCGGGTCCTTGCCCTTCATGAAGATCGAGTAGCCGCGGAAGATCGACGAGGTGCTGTGGCACTCGGCGACGACCCGCTGCTTGAAGTCGATCTTCGTGTAGATCCCTAAGCTGCCGACGATCCGCGTGATGGGATCCCAGGCCATCTCGACGAGCTCGCTCTGGCCGCTCTTGGCGCTGGTTCGTTCCGTCGTCGACGTCATCACGTCGCCTCTCTGTGGGTACAGCTCAGGGGGTGCGACTTACCAGGTGCGTGTTGCGCCGGTGGTGAGCTCCTTGCCGCGCTTCCTCCACTTTGGCTCGGTGTCGACCGTATGCGTCGTGATGTGGCGCAGGCGGCGTACCGCCGAGCCGTAGAGGCCGACGGCGTTGGTCGACAGCTTCCCCCCGGGGGGCTCGTCCATGAAGGGCATGAACTTGTCCGGGAACCCGGGCATGGTGCAGCCGATGCAGATGCCCCCGACGTTGGGACAGCCGCCCATCCCGTTCATCCAGCCCCGCTTCGGCACGTTGCACTTGACGACCGGCCCCCAGCAGCCCAGCTTGACGATGCACTTCGGGGACCCGTACTCCGTCGCGAAGTCGCCCTGCTCGTAGTACCCCGCCCGGTCGCAGCCCTCGTGGACCGTCTGGCCGAACAGCCACGTCGGCCGCAGGGCCTCGTCGAGCGGGATCATCGGCGCCTGGTCGGTGGCCATATAGAGCAGGTAGGTGAGCGTCTCCGAAAGGTTGTCGGGCTGGATCGGGCACCCCGGTACGCAGACGATCGGTATGCCGGCCTTGGACTTCCAGTCCCAGCCCAGGTAGTCGGGCACGCCCATAGCCCCGGTGGGGTTGCCCGCCATCGCGTGGATCCCGCCGTAGGTGGCGCAGGTGCCGACCGCGACGACAGCAGTCGCCTTGGGCGTCAACCGGTCCAGCCACTCGCTGGTCGTCATCGGCTGTCCGGTGGCCGGGTTGTTGCCGAACCCGCACCAGTACCCCTCCTCGTGCAGCTGCTCGTTAGGGATCGACCCCTCGACGACGAGGACGAACGGCTCCAGCTCACCCCGGTCGGCCTTGAAGAACCACTCGAGGAAGTCGTCGGCGCCGCCGTTGGGACCGCACTCGAAGTCGATGAGCGGCCAGTGCACAGCGATCTGGGGCAGACCCGGTAGTGCGCCTAGCGCGATCTCCTCGATGCTGGGTTGCGTTGCCGCAGTCAGTGATACAGAGTCGCCGTCGCAACTAAGGCCGGCGTTGATCCACAACACGTGGATGAGAGTGTCCTGCGCTGCGACTGAGGCTGGTGAGGGCATACGTGCTACTCCCCGGAGCCTCGACGCGGGACTCCTCGGTCATCGGAGGCGACCATCGACCCACTTGCATGACCAAGAAATGGTCTACACCCACCCCCGAAACAGTGTCAACGGTTCAAGCCTCCCCGCGGCATCCCTCGCTCGTCAGGCATAAAGGGGGCCGTCGCGGCGCTATCGCGGACCGTCATTCCCAACCCGAACCCTGGAGGTTCACATGCCCAGACTGCAGGTAGGCCCCACTGCGCCGTCTTTTGCCGCCCCCGGAGCGGAACGTGCGGCGACGCGCCCCGGGCCACCGCACGCGGGGGAAACGCTAGAGAGCCGCTGCACATGCCACCCGCGCAGGCGGCGCAGCCCGAGGGTCGGCATGCTGAGGGGATGCGGATGCTCGGCAAGGTCACAGTGTCGGCGGCGGCGGGCGCGGCCGCGCTGACAGCTGGCTACCTCGGCTTGGTCACCGCGGCGGTGCCGGTCGACCTAGGGGTCGGGCGTAGAAACCGCCCCCTGGGTCCGTTCGGGGTCGACATCGACGCACCGGGCGAGGTGGTGTTTGACGTGTTGTCTGAGCCGTACCTGGGCCGTCAGACCCGAACGATCGCCGAGAAGATCCAAATCCTGGAACGCGGCACCGACATGGTCCTGGCGGCGCACCGGACCCCAGTGCGCGGCCGGCTGGTGGCGACCACCGTTGAAACGGTCCGGTTCACCCGGCCGGACCGGGTCGACTTCCGGTTGACCCGCGGGCCGGTCCCGTACGTGGTGGAGCAGTTCCTACTGAACGCGAACGGGCAGCAGACGCGCCTGGAGTACACCGGCCAGCTGGGCACTGACCTGTGGTCGCTGGGCGCCCGCTGGGGCGAACTGGTCGCGGGCCCCTGGGAGCGCACCGTCGAGGTGACCTTCGCCGCGGTCAAGGCCGAAGCCGAACGCCGCAGCCACGCCCACTAGACGTCCCCGGAGACGGTTCCTCCGAGATCATCACGTCGGTCGTTACCGGTGGGTCGAAGGTGTGCGCGTACGCGCCACGGGCCGAACATCGGCCGTGCTGCCGGTCACGAGCAATCAGGGGTGGGTCGGGGCCGGTCGAGCTCGACTCCCGTAGTGGTGCCTTGTCTACCTATTACCTAGTGTCGCGTGAAGGATGATCTTTGACCGCTGGTTGCCTTCTCAAGGATCTGGTCGGCGGTCTTGGTCCAGGTGAACGGGTGGCAGCGTTCGTTCCAGCCGTCGATGTAGGTCTCGATGGCGGCGATGAGGTCCTTGACGCTGGTGAAGGTGCCGCGGCGGATGGCCTGGCGGGTGATGATGCCGAAGAAGATCTCGACCATGTTCAGCCACGAGCCCGAGGTCGGGGTGAAGTGCATCGTGATCCGCGGGTTGCGGGCCAGCCACGCCTGCACGGCGGGGTGCTTGTGGGTGGCGTAGTTGTCGACGACATCGACGACCAGGTGCAGCTTCACCCTTGGGTAGGCCTTGGCGACCTGCTTGAGAAACTTCAGGAACTCGTCGCTGCGGTGTCGCGGGTAGCAGGCGTCGGTAACCTTCCCGGTCGCGATCTCCAGCGCGGCGAACAGGGTGGTGGTGCCGTGCCGGACGTAGTCGTGGGTGGCCTTCTCCGGCAGGCCCGGGCGCATCGGCAGAATCGGCGCGGTCCGATCCAGGGCCTGGATCTGGCTCTTCTCATCGATCGAGAGGACCACGGCTTTCCCCGGCGGGGCCAGATACAGCCCGACGACGTCGCGGACCTTGGCCTCCAGCTGCGGGTCGGTGGAGAACTTGAACGTCTCACGCCGCCAAGGCTGAAGACCCCACTTCCGCCAGATCCGGGCGACCCACACATTCGAGATCGCCGTGCCCTGATCGCCGAGGTGATCGGCCAGCAGCCGCGACGACCAGTGCGTCACCCCCAGCCTCGCCGGCGGCGGCTCCAGCGTCGCCAGCACCACCGCGACCTCGTCAACCTGCGCCGGCCGACCAGGCTTCGGCAGATCCTCCAGGCCAGCGATACCAGCGGCGGCGTAGCGCTTCTTCCACGCGATCACCGTCGGCTTGGACACCCCGACCCGCTCCACGATCTCCGTCGTGCCGACCCCCTGATCGGCCAACAACACGATCCGCGCCCGCTGCGCCAACCCTGCCCGCAACGACGGACTGCGCGTCCAGCGAACCAGCTCAGCACGGTCCTCGGCGGGCATCGACACCGCCACAGTCAACGACATACACCATGCTACCGCAAAGTCAAGTTACTTCCTTCACGCGACACTAGTCCACTAGTTCCCGCATGGGCTGGTAGATCAGATCCGGGTAGGCCGGTGAAAGCGGGGATCGTGAGGGTCAGCAGGGAACTTCTCGGCGCGCGCGGCGGCCTGTTGGGGTGTCGACCCCGCTAGGGCCAGGGCGAGCAGACGCTCGGTATCGTGCCCGTCCGCGGTGTGCGCATCGCGAGACAGGTGAGCGAGGAAGGCCCGCACGGAGGGGACCGGCTTTCACAGGCCAGGGTGCCGTCATGGTCGAAGGCGGCGACTCGCTCCGGGGGCGGCACGTCCGCCGTCGAGGCCAGAACCGCGTGCATCCGGTCCCGGGTGGCGCCGGGACGATGGACGGCAGCGCAGCGACCAGCTCATGATGTCCCAAGCCTGCGTGGCCACCCATCGGCGTGAGCGTAGGGAAACGAGGGCACCTCGGGGTCCCGCCGACGCGACGGACCCCTGCCAAGTGTCACCTCGGCGCAAACTCGAAAATGTCCAGCCAACTCAGGTCGCTAACACGCTCTCTGACCATCCGTCGCGCTCGTTGGCGGCGACGTCCCCCGCGCATATCCGTGCCAGGAGAAAGTCCCACTGGTAGCCAGGTAGGAGTCCACGCGCGGCCAGGTGCAACTCCCCGGGTGAGAGTCGTGTCGCACTCTTCAGGTCGACACTGGGTGCGATAGTTGGTGCGCGCGGTGCAAGGCCGCCCCTGAGTTAGGAGTCTCAAATGCCGAAGGGTGACGTGAGCACGTACAACGAGGACGGGGTGTGGAAGTCGAAGGTTGAGGGCAGCAGGCGCGCCGCGCATACCGGCGGTACGAAGGCCGAGCAGTCCGCCGTGGGTAAGAAGATGGCGCAGGAACGCAAGGTAGAGCACGTCATCAAGAAGTTAGACGGCACCATCGGCGAGAAGAACTCCTACGGCAACGACCCGAACCCACCCCAGGGCTGAGTCACTCGCGAAGGCAAGGCGATCAAGCCGCGGGGAGCGGCGACCGCCATCCAGACTCAAACCCGGAGCCCGCTTCGCAAGACGCCCCCTCCGCCGAGGTGCGAAGGACCGCACCTGCCGCTGTCAGGGTGGGATGCCCCGACCCTGCCGTTCGAGGAGGGCCGGCTGGATATGGCTTGCTGGCTGCGGACACCGCGTTCGCCGACTAGTCCTAATACCCCTGGGTCGTGAATCTCTCGGTGCGCATCCGGTTCAGCAGCAGTATCGTTCTTGGCAAATGCCGATCCAGGACGAATGAGTCGATGGCGAGGCTGGACGGCTCCTTCATTAATGCATGGGAATCGTCCTGGTGATGCCTGCTGAAGATCCGCTCGATGAGGAGCTGGCTCGCCGACGTTCGGCCCAGGGCGAGCACCGGTTACCGCCCTCGGTCGCCGTCATCGTCGCCGTGGCCGCCTACGCGTTGCTGCCCGAGGGCCTGCTCGTGGGTCCTCGGTTCGTCATCCCGGCCATTGAGCTGGTGCTCCTGGCGTCCATTGTCGCCACCAACCCGTGGCGGTTGGTCAGACGCTCGCGCTGGTCGCGTTGGGCTTCGGTAGGACTGGCTGCTCTCATGATCTGCGCGAACCTCACCGCTCTGGGAATGCTCCTCTCCGGCCTCGGCGACCCCTCGAAGGGCGGCAGCGGACTGTTGTTTGCCGCGATGCAGGTCTGGCTCACCAACGTCATCGGTTTCGCCCTCATCTTCTGGGAGCTCGACCGCGGAGGCCCGGTCGCGCGACGCACGGAACGTCGTGACCGGCTTCCACCAGCGGACTGGAGGTTCTCGCAGGACGAAAACGACGACGCCGTCGTTGAAGTCTCGGCCGGGGCCAGCAAGACCAGCGGCTGGGTACCCACCTTCGTCGATTACCTGTACGTGTCGGTCACGAACTCCAGCGCGTTCAGTCCTACCGACACCATGCCTCTCACGACTCGGGCCAAGGCCCTCATGAGCCTGGAGGCAACGGCCGCCCTGCTCACTTCCCTCCTCGTGATCGCCCGCGCCATCGGATCCTTGGGCGGCGGCGGGTCATGACCTGCTCGCTGACCCACGACACGCCCATCAGTGCGATCAGACGACATGCCGGCCGATGTCACACCGACGCGACCTGCATGCCGGTACCAACCCAACCTCACAGGGGCGGACAGACCGCTCAGGTCCCCGTGCACCAGATCTTCCTTAGGTACCCACCTTTGCGGCATGGGGAGGCGTGAGCGACGTGAGGACCCCCATCACGGTCGGTGTGGTCGGCGCGGGTTGGCGTGCTGAGTTCTTCCTGCGGCTCGCCGCCATGCTGCCTGAACAGTTCGCGCTCGTGGGGGCGACGGTTCGACGCGCTGAGACCGCAGAACACGTCGCCGCCCGATGGAGCGTCCCCACCTACTCCACCCCCACGGAGCTGGTGGCGAAGCAGCGACCGGACTTCGTGGTGAGCAGTGTTCCGCGGGCGGCGAACCCCGAAGTGGTGACCGACCTGGTCGAGGCCGGGACCCGTGTCCTGTGTGAGACGCCGCCGGCTCCGGATCTGTCGGGTCTGCGCGGGCTGTGGGCGGCCGTCGGGGCCCGCCATGCCGTCCAGGTGGCTGAGCAGTACCTGCATCTGCCCGGCCACGCCGCAAGGGCGGAGCTAGTGCGTCGTGGCGTCATCGGTGACGTGAGCTCGGTGCAGGTGTCCTCCACGCACGGTTATCACGCCGTCTCGATCATGCGCGGCATGCTCGGCGCCGGATACCGGCCGGCCACGGTCTGCGGTGTCCGATTCACCAGCCCGTTGGTAGACCCGCTTACCCGCGCGGGGTGGACCGACGATGACACCGCCAAACCGGCTGGCAACGTGCTAGCCGCCATTGACTTCAGCGACGGACTGAGCGGTCTATACGACTTCACCGACAACCAATGGCACAACCAGCTGCGGCTACGGCGCATCGTGATCCGCGGCAGCCAAGGGGAGATCTCCAACGACGACATCGTGCGGCTGGCGGGACCACGCACGATCGTGCGCTCCGCTTTGGTCCGCTCTCAGCTCGGCTACGACCTGAGCCTCGACGGTTACGACACCGAGCACATCACCTTCGACGGCGCCGTCGTCTACCGCAACCCCTTTCTCGGTCTCCGGCTCATGGACGAGGAGATCGCCGTCGCGTCGATGATGACCGCCATGGCCGCCTGGACTCGTGGGGAGGGTCCGGAACCGTACTCGCTCGCCCAGGCCTGCCAGGATCACCAGATCGCCTTGGCTATCGACGAGGCCGTCGCTTCCCGGAAGACCGTCCGCACCTCAGCCGAAGCCTGGGGCCGCTAATGGAAGGAACGTCAGCGCGCGTTCACCGCGGCCACTTCGGAAACAGCCGTGGCGGCTGGCCCGGCGCGGATGGTGGATGTCGCACCGTCCCCGATTCCCCCGATGGTGACCGCCAGAGGGGACGCCCCAGATGGGGCAGCGATTCTTCTGCGAGGTAGGCGCTGCAGCTGGGGTCAGAGGTGCGCGACGACGTGGTCCCCCCGGCGGTAGAGGACACCCGCAAAAGACGAGGTCGTCGACCAGCTCGTCGATCGTGGATGAGCTGTCCGATGGCCAGCAGCCGCGAAGCTCATGAATGCTGGCACCCTATAGATAGGCCGATCCCTGCGTCAGACGCTGCAACTTGAGCATGGCCTCGAGGCGACCCGCGCAACCACGTCTACTTCACCCCGACCTCGGGGTCCTGGCTCAACTTGGTCGAGGTCTGGTTTGGCATCATCGAACGCCAGGCGGTTCACCGCGGCACCTTCGGCTCCGTCAAAGACCTCAACGCCAAGATCCTGGACTTCATCAACGGCTGGAACGACCGCTGCCACCCCTTCGTGTGGACCAAGACCGCCGACGAGATCCTCAAGGAAGTCAACCGTCAGACCACTTCAAACACGGACCAATAGGTCTTTTCGCCGCGAGAAGGACAGCCGTGCACGCATGGGGACATCCTCATTTGGCGTCGCGCGGCAGAGCGAACTGGGCGGAGGCCACGAACGGGTCGCCACGACTTGTAGCAACTTTGCGCGTTCGCTGAACGTCGCTTCGGTGCAGCCTTCCATCCGGGCGCCTGGCGAGTACGAGCGAATCACTCCTGTCGCAGGCGAGTGCTTCTGGGACTCCGCAATGTGGCAACCTGGCCTGGTGGCCGGTCCTACACCTTTGACTTCACCAGGAGGGCGGTGGCGAGCTGGCGAGCCAGCCATCCCTCGAAGCGTTCGGGGGTCCAACCTCGCTCGATGACGAGCTCCGTCCACACAGCGGCGCTGGAGAGAGCACAGATGATGTCGGCCGCGTGGCCCTCGGACACCTCGGACCGCAGCCCAGGCGGCTTGCCCGCCAGGTGCTGGACGACGAGGCGTGCTCCCCGGGTCCGCTGACGTCGCGCTTCGGCGGCGAGGTCGGCGAGTTCAGGGGTCGTTCGGGCGGCGGCCTGGAGCTCGACCTCGAGCGCGGCCGCCCGTTGGAGAATGCGCCGGTAATTGCCGGCTTGGCGCGTGAGCAGCCGCTCACCATCGGGTTCGGCCAGGGCCTCGAGGAACCACTGACGTTGCGGAACTGGCACGGGTTCGTCGTCCCCGGCAAGCGCAATGTCCCGCGCTAACCGCAGCAGTTCCGGCTTTCCACCGGGAACCGACGTGAACACGGTGGCGCGCACAACACCCGCCCGCTCAGCGATCTGCTGGACGGTCGCGGCCGTGTAGCCGCGCTCGGTGAACAGTTGCGCCGCCGCCGCGACCAGCGCCGCACGTGTCGCACGAGCAGCCGCCGCACGCTGGGGAAAACGCTCGGCGGCCGCATCGCCCTTGACGTTCACACCACCATCGTACGATGATCAGACTATGAGTCTGACGATCGACGAGACTGCCTCGCAGCATTTGCACCGGTTGGCGCTCGAGCACTTCCGTGCGCTCGAGCAACAGGACCTCAAGCTCGCAGCACAAGTGCTGCGTGCCGACTACGTCAACGAGATGGCCGCCGACGAACCACCTGCCTGCGCCCGACCCGGCGTGCCCGGGCTCATGGCGACCGCAGCGTGGCTGCACCTTGCCTTCCCCGACCTGCGTTCCACGTCGAACACGTTGTCAGTGACGCTGAACAGACCATCGCGCAGGTCCGGCTGACCGGCACCCAGCACGGCCCGTTCGTCGTCTTCACGCCGCAGCAGCGGCCGACGGCGTTCCCGCCCACAGGCCACGCAGTCAACGTCCGCCAGGTGCATGTCTTCCGCCACGACGGGCAACGGCAGACCAGCCACTTCGCCATCCGCGAGGATCTGCCGATGATGACGCAACTCGGGCATCTGCCGCCCTCACCCAGCGGGCTCTTCCGCCTGGCTCGAGCAGGTGCTTCGGGCGCGTCCCGTCGCGCGGTCCACGACGCGGTGCAGCTGTCCGAGCAGGCCGCCAACCGCGCACTCGACACCACGTCCTGACGCTGCGTCGCGACGTGCACACAAGCGACGTGGGAATCAGGCCCACCGCGTGACTCCCGGATCGGAACAGCCGGGCCCCGAAGCGTCACCAGGCACACCGCGAGGCAGTCCTTTGCCGCGACTCGGACGTTGAGCAAGGTGCCCCATTCACCGCCTGCCGGACTCCTCAAGGCAGCCTGTCACACCCCCAGGGTGCGGGCACTTGAAATGTCTCGTGCCGGGTCTGATGGAGGCTCTCATTCCAGGGAAGGATGAGAGTCATGGCAGCACCGAGGAAGTACCCGGAGGAGCTTCGGGAGCGGGCGATCAGGATGGCGGTCGATCTGCGGCGTGATCCGGGAACCAGGACCGGGGCGTTGCGGCGGGTCGGGGAGCAGCTCGGGATCAACCCCGAGACGCTGCGGAACTGGGTCACCCAGGTGGAGGTCGACGAGGGGCACCGGCCCGGGGTGACGAGCGCCGAGGCCAGGCGTGTCGTCGAGCTGGAGCGGGAGGTTCGCGAGCTGCGCAGGGCAAACGAGATCCTCAAGACGGCATCGGCGTTTTTCGCCGCGGCGGAGCTCGACCGCCGACTGAAGTAGGCACCGCGGTGCTCGTCGCGTACATCGACGAGCACCGCGCCAAGTTTGGGGTCGAGCCGATCTGTGAGGTCCTGACCGAAGCTGGGACCAAGATCGCCCCGAGCACGTACTACGCCGCTAAGACCAGGCCGCCCTCGGCCCGGTCCGTCACCGATGCCGCCACCACCGAGGTCATCCGTACCGTGCACGAGCAGAACTACGGCGTGTACGGCGTGCGGAAGGTTCACGCCGAGCTGCACCGGCAGGGTCACCGCGTCGCCCGGTGCACCGTGCATCGGTTGATGAGGACCGTTGGGCTGCGAGGGATCTCCCGAGCCAAGGGACCCCGCACCACGATCCCCGGCACCGGGCCGGACACCCGCCCTGACCTGGTCCAGCGGGCGTTCACCGCAACCGCACCTGGACAGCTGTGGGTCGCGGACATCACGTACTGCCGTACGTTCTCCGGCTGGGTGTACGCCGCGTTCGTCGTCGACGTCTTCTCCCGCCGCGTCGTCGGGTGGCAGCTGTCGAAGCACCTGCGTACCGACCTGGCCCTCGATGCCCTCGAGATGGGGCTGTGGGCTCGCCGCCGCGACGGCCACGACACCAGCGGCCTGATTCATCACTCCGACAAGGGAGTCCAATACGTCGCCGTGAGGTACACCCAGCGCCTGGCCGAGGCCGGCGCTGTCGCGTCGGTCGGCTCGACCGGTGACAGCTACGACAACGCCCTCGCCGAGGCGTTCAACTCCCTCTTCAAGGCCGAGCTCATCCGGAACAAGGGGCCCTGGGCCGGGATCGATGACCTCGAGATCGCCACCGCCGAGTACATCGACTGGTTCAACCACCGCCGCCTCCACGGGGAGATCGGCACCATCCCACCCGCCGAATACGAGACCAACTACTACGCTCAGAACCCCGCGACGACCAACGTCGAAGCGTCAGTTACGAGCCTCCACTAGACCCGGTACGAGACAGACTTGCACCGACGACAGACTGAGCGGTCCCGTCCAGACGTCGCTTCACGGTTTCCCGTAACGCCCGTCAACCAACAATGCCTATACCTCATGATGTCCCGCATGGGGAACTACCGGTACGGGACCCTGGTCAAGCAGGTAGCGCTGATCGGGACAACCTTGACCCTTGGTGCATGCGCATGGTCACAACCCAACGCCTCCCCCGCCGCTGACAGCCCGACACCAACCACGGTGCAAGCGCCCCGCCTCGCCTCCGCCGCAACGCAATGCCGCGTCACCGACGACGACGTCAAGGACCAAGGCAACACCATCACTTTCGACACCAAAGGTGCTCACGACGCTGCCGGAGATCCCTTAGCCGACGTTGCGTGCGTCCTGACAACCCTTAACGCCCCATCACGCGTCGTGGCAGCCATGGACGCCACCCGGGCACTGGACGGGGTGCAAAAAGACGCCTGGGACGGGATCGACGCCCGATGGTCGTATCACCCCGACTCCGGTCTGAACCTGATCCTCTCCGACAGCCGGGGCCCCTCGGCACCCGGTGGCCAACCAGGCAACGCGGCCCCCATCCCAGCGTCGACCTCGACAGTGACGGCGACTCAGCCAGCAACGAAACCCGCCCCCACGGTCACCTCCCCATCGGAGACCACTACGCCTCAGGCGCCCCCTCCTACACACAGCCCGTCCGGCACCTACAACGTGGCGTCAAACACCGGCTCAACCCTCGACTACCAGACTCGCGACGGAGTCGGCCGCATCTCACTCAGCAACTGGAACCGCACCGCAAAACCTGCAACTCCGGGACTTGAGCCCCCATCCGGAAAGCGGTGGGTCGCTTTCAGGACCAGCATCAGCAACACAGGAACGGTGCCGCTACCGTTCAACGAGATGGAATTCATCCTGGTCGACAAGGAAGGTTTCGCTACCCGTCGGGCGGAGTGCTCGGCGAAGTGTCCGCGGGCCAAAAGCTGTCCTACGGCCAACTCGCCCCCGGCGAGACCACAACCGGCTACGTCGTCACTGAGGTACCCACCAACGCCTCCATCATGGAGTTGAAAATGGCCCTTACCTACGGGAATGCCTCCTGGGCGCTTCAGTAGGCACTGGCTCGCCTGCGGGATGCCCTCGACCCGCGTCATTCCGCGAAGCAGTCGCCCTTCGCCCGCAGGTTGGCCCTTTCCGTCTAGGGGATTGGCTCGAGCATGGGGCCCCGTTCTGTGGCGCGAGACATGCCCAGGTTTGTCTCACTCGTGAGGTGACAGCGCGATGGTTAGGGGATCTCAGGTGGGCGGGTCTTTCGCTGGGGTGTGTTGCCATCCGTTGAGGAGGCAGGCGAAGGCGTCGTCCCAGGTGGCGTCGGCGTGGCCGTGCGGGAGGAACCCGCGCAGCTCCGCGCTGGCCATCCCTTCGCATAATGCGTGGAACTCGACCGCCGCTTGCGCGACGGTGCGTCCACCTAGCGCACCCGCCTGCTGGGCTCGGGCAAGCCGTTCGTGTAACGCGGTGAGCGCCTGAGCGGCGGAGGGAACGATGGTGCCGCGGACTGGGCTGGGCAGCCAGGTCTGCTGGATCCCGAGCTGAAAGAGCGCGGGATGGGCGAGCGCGAACCGGCGGAAGCCGCCGGTGGCTGCGGCGGTGAGGTCGGCAACCGGGTCGTCAGTGGTGGGCAAGGCCCGGACGTCCGCGCCGAGCATGTCGAAGGCTCGCATGCCTAGTGCGGCGAGCAGCGCCTCCTTCGAGCCATAGGTGCTGTACACGGATCGGGTGGTGGCGGACACCGCCTCGGCCACCCCGCGGACCGTCACTGCGTTGAGACCGTGCTCGGTGAGGATCTGCTCAGCGGCCTCCAGGAGGGCCGCAGCAGTGATCTCGTCATGCTGTCGTCGGCGACCCATCTTGACACTATAGCGTCACATCATTACGTTACGTCGTGACGGTCAACGTGGTCTCACCGTGGAGGTTCGGATGGTCAACAGCACCGCAGCGACCGGGGCGACGGATCTCGACGCGGTCCTGCATCACGGCGAGCAGGGCGCCTGGCTGCTGGCCGCGGTGGTGAGCGCTCTGCACGGTGAGCAGGACGCTGCTTTGGCGGCCGCGGCCAGGCAGGTCCTGCAGGCGCAAGGGCTTGCTGTGCCTACCGTCGACTCGCTCGGCGCCCCGCCGCTGCAGCTGGCCGCCCGAGCCGCCGCACCGCTGCTCCAGGCGAGCGCGGTGGCCACCGGTCAGGCCGCATTGTGGGCCCAGCAGACTGACGAGGCCTTGCTGGCCCAGGGCCGGGCCAGCGCCGCAGGCGCCCGACAGTTCGCCGAGGTCGCCCTGCCCCACCTCGCAGATCTGGCCACCCGCCTGCGGACGGCTGGCGCACGCATCCTGGATGTTGGCACCGGCGTGGGCGCGCTGGCCCTGGCCTACGCCGAGCAGTTCCCCACCGCCCAGGTCGTGGGGATCGACGTCTCCCCCCGAGTGCTGCGGTTGGCCGCCGACACCATCGCGAGCAGTCCCGCCTCGGCACGGATCGAGCTGCGCCAGCTCGACATCGGCGACCTGGACGACCCGGCGGGTTTCGACCTGGCGTGGCTCCCGGCGCCCTTCATCCCCGAGCCTGCGCTGCGCCGCGGCATCACCCGCGTCGCCGCCGCCCTCCGCCCGGGAGGATGGATCATGCTCGGGCACGGCAAGTACGGCACCGACCCGGTCGAAGACGCGCTCAACCGTTTCAAGACCGTCGCCTACGGCGGCACCCCGCTGGACGATGACGCGGCACAGACGCTGCTCACGCAAGCCGGATTCCGCAGCGTCATCCACGCACCAACGCCACCCGGCGCCCCCGCCGTCGCCCTCGCCCGCAAACCCGACGCCCCCCGAGTCGATGGAGCTGCGTGATGGGCGGTTACGTTCTCGCCACCACCCCCGACGAGGTCGAGCGTCGGCGGATGGCCCTGCTGTTCGCGTACCACGGACCCCTCACCCTGACCGGACTAGAAGCCGCCGGAGTGACGTCAGGCTGGCGCTGCCTGGAAGTCGGGGCCGGTGGTGGCGACATCACCCGCTGGCTCGCGAACCGCGTTGCCCCCCGTGGCTCGGTCGTCGCCGTAGACCTGGAAACCCGCTGGCTCGAACCGCTCACCGGTAGCTCAGTCGACATTCGCCGAGGCGACTTCACCACCCTCGAGCTCGACCGCCACCGTTTCGACGTCGTCGTTGCTCAGATGCTCCTCCTGCACCTGCCCGACCCGGCGGCCGCGTGCCGTCGTCTCGTCCAGCTGACCACCCAAGGCGGTCAGCTCGTGATCCACGACGCCGACTTCCGGCCCGTGGCCCTGCCCGGCGCATCACCATTGGAACGTGAAGGCCTAGCGGTCATGACCGACGTCATGCGCGCCGCGCACGTCGACACCGCCCTCGGACCCCAGCTACCCGACCTGCTAACCCAGGCCGGCGCCACCATCGAACACGTCGCGGTCCTGCCATGCCAGACGACGTCGGAGGCGCGCGTGGCCGCGGAAATCACCGCAATAACCCTCGAGCGCTTCCGTTCTCGCGCGAACGCGTCAGCCCAAGCGATCGACGCCGCCGTCTCCGCACTCAACGACCCCTCACGACCATTCACCGGACCAACTCGATGGCTGGTCCGCGCCCTCTGCTAGCGACGCATCACAGCCTCCCGACGCCCAACAGGCCACTGCCGGGGCAGCGTCGCCCGACCATGCACGGTCATGACGGCCAGTAAGTCGTTTCGCCGGCTGATGGCGCACTGAGTCTGACTCGGATTGGTCGGCGCAGCGCCGGCGCGTATAGCCACAGCTGGTCTGGGGTGTTGGACAGTTTGGTGGGGCTACGGTGCGCCTCGTGGGAATCCGCCTCGTCTGACCGGACCGGTGGACGCAAATGTGGCTGTTCGTTTGAGACATCGGCACCGCTGGCGAGATCTGCGCGTAGACCCTCAGCTCAGCAGGGCCTGGGTCAGGGATTTGGCTAGCCACGGTTCGTAGCGGCTGGGTGTCCACTGGCGGTCATGGACGAGCAGGCTGAAGACCTGTGGGCCGCTCAACGCGTAAAGGCTGTCCGCGGCTGCTGGCGCCCGGGCGGGCTCAATGGCGGAGTTGAACGAGCCGCTGAACGACCAGAGCGGCGCCTGCGGCTCGTTGCAGCGCGGCTTGCCGATGCAGGTCGCGCAGCTCGTCGTTCCCGCGCGCGGCGTGGCTTAGTTCCAGCTCAAGAAGCGCGGCGCGCTCGTTGATCATCCGATAGTTGCTCGCCTGCAGCCTGATCAAGGTCTGCGGATCTTCCTGCTCCATGGCTCGGCGGAACCAAGGCCGTTGCGGCACCGGGACCGGCTCGTCGTCCCCGGCCAGCGCGTGGTCACGAGCGAGCTTAAGCAACTGAGGCTTCCCACCCGGAACCGAGGTGAAGATCGTCGGCCTCGCCACACCGGCGCGCACAGCAATGTCGGCCACCGTCGTCGCCGCGTACCCCTGCTCGACAAACAGCGCCCCAGCCGCCTGCACCACAGCCGCGCGGGTACGCCGTGCAGCCGCCTCCCGCTGCGGGAACCGACGCCGGGCCACCTCGTCACCGGACGGGGTCTTGTCCATCATCACCCTTCTCCTGCATGATCAGACCATGAGTCTAACCATTGAAGCAGCTGCGTCACTCGCCCGGGCACACCTGGAGGCCATGGCCGCAGGGGATGCCGACATGGCGCGAGAGTGCATCGCCCCCGATCACGTCAACCACATGGCGCTGGAGGAGCCGCCGGCATGTGCCCAGCCCGGGTTGGCAGGGTTCATGGCAACGAGCGCGTGGCTACGCCTGGCGTTCCATGACCTCGCCTTCGACGTCATCGACCTGGTGACCGAGGGCAACCTGACGGTGGCCCACGTCCACATGACCGGTCAACAGGCCGGCCCGTTCGTGGTGTACCCCGTTGCCGCGGCTCCCGCCGCCTTCCCGCCCACCTCCCGTCCGTTCAAGGTCCGACAGTGCCACCTGTTCACCACCGTTGACGGTCGGCATGTGCAGCACGTAGCCGTCCGCGACGACCTCGCCATGATGACGCAGCTGGGACACCTCCCACCCTCACCGCAAAGCGCCCTTCGCCTTGCTCGTTGGCACCTCAGCGGCGCGGCCCGACGCGCCGTCCGGCAGGCGACCCAGGCCGCCGCGGCCGCGGCGGCCGCGGCGGGCCCACACCCTCCGATGGCCTGAGCTCATTCCCGGGCCGCGAGAGCCCGAAGGGCCGGTGCACTAGACCTGGGGGGGCGGCGGCTGAGCCCCCACGGCACAGGCTGCCCGCTGGACCACATGCTCTGGGCCCCACGGCCGGTGCGGCGCTCAAGCGAATCCAATCACCGCCCCAGCAGGCGCCTCGCATCGCCGCCTGCGGACCGCAGCTTCGTGGTGGGCGCTGGGCTAGCGTGAAACGTCCCTGTGCCTGGCCGCGTTCTGCGGCGGGCCGGTCTGGCCGTCTGCCTGGTCGCCGCGTGAGGTGACTGCCATGTCCATCCCGACCACCCTGCTGCCGTTCCAGCCGGCGACGATGTCCACCGCCCAGCTGGCGGCGGTGTCCTACCTGGCCCGCTACTCGGGCCGCACCCACGTCCTGTACTCCTTCCAGCTGCGGCAGTGGTTCACCTGGTGCGAGACCAACGCGCTCGACCCGCTGATCGGGATCCAACGCGCCCACGTCGAGCTGTACATCCGCCAGCTCGGCGACCACGGCCTGATGGACTCCTCCGTCGTCACGATGATGCACGCCGTCCGCGGGTACTTCCGGTTCGCCCACATCGACGGCCTCATCCCCGCCGACCCCGCCGTCTACGCCCGGCTGCCCAAGATCCACCGCGACGAGTCCCGCACCCAAGGCCTGGACCGGCTCGAGCTCATCCGGTTCCTCCAGGTCGCCCAGACCATCACCGTCCACCATGGCGCCCTCGCGTACCTGCTCGGCATCAACGCCCTACGCGCCTCCGAAGCCGCCGCGGTCCGGATCGAGGACTACGCCGACACCCTCCGCGGCTACCGGGTTCTGCACCTCGTCGGCAAGGGCAACAAGCCCGCCACCATGCCGCTGACCGTGCCGGTGCTGCGGGTCCTCGAGGCCTGCCGCGGCCAACGGGCCTGCGGGCCGCTGATCCTGCGACCCGATCTCCGGGCGGCCCGATCGACCGGCGCGACGTCTACCGGATGGTCGCCCGCATCGCCAAGGCCGCCGGCATCCCACGGCACATCAGCCCACACTCTCTGCGGCACGCAGCGATCACCAACGCCCTGGACGCCGGCGTCCCTCTCCGCGACGCTCAGATCCTGGCCCGCCACGCCGACCCGCGAACCACCGAGCACTACGACCGAGCCCGCGGCAACCTCGACCGCCACGGCGTCCACTTCCTCACCGCCTACGTCGCCGGAGTCTGACTCGAGCAGCACCAGCACGACCAGCACGACTCCGCCCACTGTGACGCACGGTCACGCCGATGAGCGCTGATGCGAGAGTCGCAGGGTCGCTTGCCCGGCTCCGGGCCGTCGGACGCTCGCAGCACGCGATACGGCCCTCCGCCCAGGCTGGCAGTGATCTTTCGAGTCAGGGGGTGGGGAAAGTCTGCGACGAGTTGATCAGGGGGAGCTCGTTCGTGCGCTCGCCCGCGTCTGCCGCGTCTACCGTCTCCGGGCTGACCTGTCCGAGGTAGCGGAAGGCGTCGATCTCCCACGGGAGGTTCGTCCCGGTCAGCGGTTCAGGGCCGTCCATGAGGTGGAAGTGCAGGTGCGACTCGGTGGTGTTCCCGGAGTTGCCGGCGTTCGCGATGACCTGACCACGCCGCACGGTGTCACCCGGCTTAACGGAGATGGACCCGGTCTTGAGGTGGGCGTAGAACGCGTAAACGCCCTCGCGGATCCTGAGTACGACCCGGTTGCCGCCGAGGTCGGCGACCGACAGTCCCTTGAGGATCACACGCGGTTGGGCCTCCGGGAGGTCGTTGACCACCGTCACGACCGTCGCGTCCGCCACGGCGAGTACCGGCTGCCCGAACGTGAAGTAGCTGGAGTTGTCGTCCGCCGGTCCATGGAACGTGGCCTGTCGCTGGTTCGCCAGGTCGACGATGGGGCGGGCCGACAGGTCGAAGCGCGACCAGTCCACTGCGTAACGCTCGGCACCGTTGACGCGTCCACCGATCGGCACCATGGCGCCACGGTGGGGCGAGACCTCACAGCACGCGTTCACCGCCACCCAGTCCTGGCCCACGAGGGGCGGTCCGATCACCTCGGGCCTACCGGCGCCCTTGGAGACCACACCGCCGACGGCGACCGTCGAGGCGGGGAAGTTCGTCTGGGCGAAGTCGCCCTGGTTAGGCAGAATCTCTCCGAAGGTTGCGGAGATGCGGTGGGAGAGGCGGGCGGGGACCGACGCCGGGCTGTCGAAGGCGGCGTCCATGATCAGCAGCGCGGTCCGTCCGGGTGGGACCTCGGCGGCGGGGACCGGAGGCAGGGTGTAGTCGCCGACCAGGATGGTCCGCGACACCACCTGCGGCCCGGACAGCGTCGCGATGGCGGTCCCCCCGTCGCCGACCGTCTCGACGGTCGTGATCGTCGCCGCACGGGGTGCAGCGTTGAGGACCTGCAGCTCGTATGCGAGGTGTGTCTTCTGATCGCTGCCCGTGACCGGTACCGGGTCTGGGGCGAGCGACGTGACGACCAGCGGGGTGAAGGCCTCCGGCCCGGTCGGAGCGAGGGGCGCCGAGGGCTGCGGCGGGGACGAGGCCGAGGCGGTCGACGGACCCGGGGACAGTTCGCTGGTCGTGCACGCGGCGAGCGCCCCGGCTGTGAGCACTAGCACCACGAGCGCCGCCCACCGTCTCGTCGTGCGCTCCGTCATCGTTGGCTCCTCACCGAAGCGACGGCCGTCGGAGTAGGTCCCTTTGAGAGTAGTCCCCCTGCTCGATCGCCACTGGCGAACCCATCCGCGCCCGGTCACGTTGCTGGGCTATGAGTTCCTAGGTTGAGGACCGGACACAGGCGGAGATGGCACTCGGAGACATTCACCGCGCCAGACAGCCTAGTGTCGGCACCGTCCGGCCTCATCGGCGCCCCTGATGACGGGGTGGCTCCCGTTGTCGCGACGCTGATTTCTGTCGGAAGCTACGTTGCACGCATGGGGGTTCTTCCCGATCGGGTGGCGTCATCCATCCCGCTGGTGGGCCGTCATAAGGCGGGGGCGGGTCCCGCCAGGACCAGTCCGGCTACGTTGCTGGCGTGCGAGGGCAGCGGGGCAGCGGCAACGACGTGATGCGCCCTTTCGCTTGCCTCCCGCCATGCCGGGATACTCCAGTCGACGACTGGTTCCCACGGCGGGGACTGCGCTGCGTCGCCGCCAGCGTGGAAGGACGGGGATGACCATGATGAGAGTCTGGGTTTCGTTGGGCACCCTCGTCAGCGCGGTGTTGCTCGCCGGGTGCACGGACGCAGCGGCACCCCAGGCGAGCGTCACCAGCGTCGCCCCGTCAACAGTGCCGACGGGTTCGCAAGCACCCGCTGGGTCGGCGACCAGCGACGTGGACGGGCCGGTGGACATCGGCGGCGGCCGGTCGATCTATCTGCACTGCACCGGCCAGGGGTCACCGACCGTCATCCTCGAGTCCGGCTACCACGACGCGTCCACCCTATGGAGCGAGGCGGAGCCCGAGCCGCCTGCGGTCGGGCCCGCCGTGCAGGAACGGCTTGCCCAGCACGTCCGGGTCTGCAGCTACGACCGTCCAGGCACGATCGTCTACAGCTCGCCCCCAGCGCTGACCGATCGCACCACCCCGGTGTCCATGCCACGCTCAGCGAGCGCCGCCATCGCCGATCTGCGAACGCTCGTGGCTGTTGCACGGCTCACCACTCCTCTGGTGATCGTCGCGCACTCGATGGGTGGGCTGCTGGCCCGGCTGTACGCAGCGACCTACCCCGACCAGGTCGCCGGGCTGGTCTTCGTCGATGCGTTCCCGGTCGAGATCCGCGCCTCGATGGGATCGCTCTGGCCGCGTTACGAGAAGGTCCTTGCTCACCCGGGCACCGCCTTCGACACTGACCCCCGCTTCGAGGTCCTCGACGTCGATGCCAGCATCGACCAGATCAGCGCGGCCCCGCCGCTCAAGGTGATGCCCATGGCGGTCATTTCCAAGACCCTTCCCTTCCCGCTACCGACCGAGTCGAGTGACCTAGCATCACCACTCGAAGAGGCGTGGTCGGCGGGCCAGGAAAGCCTCGTAGCACTAGGGCACAACACCCCGCATATCGTCGCGACCGGGAGCGACCACTACGTGCACGTCCGACAACCAGACCTCGTAGCCGCCACCACCATGCTCGTCATCAGCCGCATCACAACACCGTGACCGCCGGCACGACGTAACCAGGCTTGCGCCGGGCCGCCGGGCCGCCGGGCCGCCGGGCCGCCGGGCCGCCGGGCCGCCGCGGTGCGGCGAGGAAGACTTTCGGCTCCGAGGCCATCTTCATTTTAGACGGCTGCCCGCCGTCCCGATAGCCTGCTGCCAAGACCGCATCCACCCGATGCCATCAATCTCTCCTCGATGGGCGCCTGCCCCGCGATGGTCCTCGGTCGCGTGCGAGTCAGCCCAGATCACGGCTGCCACTGATCCGGGAAGTACTTCTGGATAAACTGATACGCGAAAGTCGTGGTCGGCGTCGTGTTGTTTTTCGACTCGTTGCCCACGACGGCGAGGACTAGGTCTGCCGGTGGGTAGGCGAAGACCACCGACGTATACCCATAGATGGCTCCGTTGTGCCCGACAAAGCCGCCGACCCGCTCACAACCCATTCCGTAGCCGATATTGATCTTCACGCCGTTGAACCGGCGCCCCTTGAGCCGTCTCGCCTGGGTCTCCGGCTTCAGCAGACTGCCGGCACCCAGCTCCTTGCCCCACACGCGAAGGTCATCCAACCTCAAGATCATCGCTCCGGACCCTGCCGGGACCGCGGGATTGACCTCGTCGAAAATCTTGGGCGGCGACGCCGTGTTGTCGAACGGCTCGTTCGGCTTTGTCGGGTCCAGACCGGTCGGGACGTACGCGGTCGGGTGCGGGTCGGGGACCGTGTTCCCGTCCGGCCAGAAAGTGGCCGTCAGACCCAGCTTCTTGACCACGTTGTCGGCGATGACCTTGCTGGCCGGCTGGCCCGTGACCTTCCCGAGGATCTCGCCGAGCAGGACGTAGTTAGAGTCGGCGTAGAAGATGTCGGTGCCGGGTGCGAACAGCGGGTTGTTGGCCTTGATCAGGGCCAGCGTGTCCGCGAACGCCCACGGCATCGTCGGGTTCGCGTACCACCGGGTGTTGAAGTCTGCGTTCTCGGTGAACTCGTAGACGCCGGCTGTCATGTCCAGCAGGTTCTCGATGGTGATGCTCGTCCCGTTGGTGATACCGGGCACGAACCTCTCGAAGCGGGTCGGCAAGGGCGAGCGCGCCCCCGTCGACGAGCTGAAGGACAGCCGTGGCGACGATCGACTTGGTGATGCTGGCGATCCGCACGTTGGCGGCCGAGTCGTAGGGCGTCTTCTGCTCCAGGTTCGCATAGCCGGCCGAGCGCTTCCACGCCTTGTCGCCCATCCAGATCGCGCCCGCTGCGCCGATCAACCGAGTGCTCTTGACCACGCTGTCGAACATCGCGTCAATGGCCGGCATGGGGGACGGTGCCGTCGTCGAGAGCGAAGGGGCGACCGCCGGTTCCCGAGCCACCCCCGGCCGCCGTGGCCACACCGCCCGACGGTGGAGCGGGGGACGAGCAGGCAGCGAGCCGCAGCCCCTCCCAGCAGCAGGCCACCACGTAGAGCAGTCCGACGACTCACTGTTCGGCTGCCCTCGATATCGACCGGTGACCTGCTGCAGCGCCGTACCATGACTACAAAAGGTAGATCGCACCCCCGGGTTTGGTCCACCAAGCGCTCCTTCACCACGCCCACCCCACCTGCGCCCGACACGGCGTCCTGCCCGGTCAGCTCGACTCCAGCGCCGTCGAATCTTCCGCTGGCTCGAGCAACTCGGCTGGGCCACCCACGTCCGCTGGCCCAGACCCGCCCGCCTCGCCGCCAATCGCAAGCCGTGAGCGTGCCCCAGGTGCCGAACCGTCACCGACGACGCCCCGTCTGGTGTTGCGCCATCGGGGTCTTGCGTCCTGGCCGAGGTCATCGAGGGTGACCCGGCACCTGATGCGGCCGTAGTGAACGCAGCGCGGTTACCCCATCTCGACGGGCCTGGAGCCCGAGGGTTGCCAGCCCCGCGGACGTTGCGGCAGCATCTCGGGCTTGTGCGCCGCGAACCGTCGACCAGCTGAACCTTCCCGCAGGAGCCGCCCACCAAGACCGGTGACAGCCGGCCCCGAGGGGCCTAGAGTCCTGATGCCGGGTGGCCTCAGACCGGGCATAATCAGTTTGATGCCCACTGGAGCGTGCACCCAGTCATCCGGGTTGACCCTCCGTCGCCGGCGCCACAGATGCTCGCCCGGGATTGCGCTGGCCAGTCAGCGGAAGGTGAGGACCATGACGGATCGACCCGGCCAAAGGGCGACGGAGAAGACGTTCCGGCTGATGTACCGCAGCCGCGACCGACTACCGGCCGACAGCCGTGAGGACGAGCTGGCGGATCTCTTCGCTCGGGCTCGGTCAGATAACCATAAGCAGAGGATCACCGGGGCCTTGTTGCTGTCTGGGCGGCGGTTCGTTCAGGTGTTAGAAGGCGACAAGGTGGCGGTTCGGTCTTTGTTCAGCCGCATTCAGGCTGATCCACGCCACGATGAGGTGGAGCTGCTGTTCGCGGAGCCGGTGGACTCTCGCACGTTCGCGCGCTGGTCGATGGCCCGCGCTTCGATGCCCGATTCCGCGATCCCCCTCATCGCTCAGCTCAGCGAGATCACCCCAGTGGGCCGCCGATGATGACGCCAGACAAGAGCCGCCTTGTCGACATGATGCGGCAGGCGATCGACGAGCCACCGGCCACCTGACCAACCGTCGCGGTCCCGCATCGAAGGCAACAGGCACCAGTCGCTCAGAGACCGGAGGCCAGCGGACCCGGCGCCTGACCCCAGCGCCCGGTTCACCTTGTTCAATCCCTTCCCGGCACTCGTGGCGCGCCCACCCGCTACAACGAAGGCGTTTCATGGTGCAGGCCCCTGGTCACCATGGAAGACTCGAAGCCCCTGTTGACGCGAAGGGTCTACCCATGATCGTCCTAGCCATCATCCTCATCGTCGTCGGACTACTGGTCGAGTCCCTCAAGATCCTGTTGACCATCGGCGTCATCCTGCTCGTCGTCGGCCTCATCCTGAACTTCGTGCCCATCGGCGGGCGCCGCCGTCGGTTCTACTGACGTCCTCCACGACGCCTTGGGTCGGAGTCGCAAGCTCACCCCCGCACCGAGCGGCGCCATCCGCCCATAAACCGTTCCCGGGGGACACGACAAGGTGATGACCGCGCTTGACCAGCAGCGGAAGTCGGCACCAAGAACGTCGCCGCCAGCAAGGTCCGAATGCAGCTGGTCATCGTCGTCTACCACCGTGCCGCACGCTGCTGTCGGTGGTGTTTTGCCGGGCGGGGCGAGGCGAGGCGGCACCGTCGCTAGGGCTGCCGGTCCCGCTCCTAGGGGGTACGCGGCGCGCGGCGCTGGCCACGGTCGTGGCGCGCTGCACGGCGGGAACTTCGCGACAGGGGATGCTGCTGGGCGGGTCAGAGGACGGTTCGCAGAGCCCCCGGCGCGAAGTCGACGGGGACGGACGCGGCAGGTAGGTCCATGTGCTCGCCGTCGATCTGCAGCGGGATCGGGGTCACGAAGGTGAAGGCGTAGATGCGGTAGCTGGGTTGTCTACCGAGCGCGGTGACGCTGGCCTTGAGCGCGGTCGCCAGGATCCGCCATCCGCTGTGGGCTCGATAGCGATGACCTCGAACTCCCCGTCGGGCGGGCCTTGGTCCTGGCCACGGTCGCCACCTTCGCCATTCGGGATGTTCGCGAACACGCGCTTTCGAACCGGCCCGGGGCGCCCCCCTCGAGCAAGATCTCGAGAGGCCTGACTGGGCCACCAGCACCCCCCACACTCCTCTATCTGGTCACGCACGAGGTGCGTCACTTCGGCTCCGCGTTTGGGGCGGAACGCCGGGCGTTGGCCATTTTCGGGGGCGGGTCAGCTGCCGGGGATGTAGGTGCCCCAATACTGGCATCCAGTGTTAGTGGGTTCGGCGTGCATGTCGATTTTGGAGAAGCCGCCTGATGCTCCAGCCCGCGCAATGACCGACAGGTCGGAACTCGCACCGTTGTTGCCGTCTGCTTCGATCTGGGTCACCCCTGATGCGCTGTTGGCTCTGACCGGGCTGAGGGTCCCGGACGAGTTCATGGTGCCGGATGCCTGAAGTCCATGGTCGGAGTACAGCCGGAGGTCGGCGTACGAGGGGCCGCAGTCGCCGATCAGGAGCATCCCGTTCACCTGGTCGAGCAGACCGCTGAACTGGCCGGTGACGGTGAGACTGAAGCTCTTCATTCCAGGACCGGCAGGACCGGCAGGACCGGCAGGACCGGCAGGACCAGCGGGCCCAGCGGGCCCAGCCGGACCAGGCGCACCCGCAGGCCCGGCGGGGCCGGTAAGACCGGGAGAACCGGCAGGGCCCGCAGGGCCCGCAGGACCGGCAGGACCGGTTTGGTTGAAGGTGATGACTTGGTCCTTGCCGAGACACTTCTGGCTGGGCGTACTTCCTGCGGCGACGTTGTACAGGATGCCGCCGGCTGAGGAGAGGCAGCCGGTGTAGGACGTGGTCGGGCCGGCGGCGGACGCCGCTACCGTGGTGACGCCGACCAGGGCGAAGGCGCCCAGAACGATCCCTGTCTTGCGCCCGACTGATGACCTCATGGGAGCCCCTTTCACGATAATTGCGCGAGTAGCCCCTGAAGGTAGGGCAAATCCGGCCGAGGGATCGGTAGTTTCACGAAACCGGCAGGAAGCGACGTGCCGACCCCCGACCGACCGGTGCCCTTCCTTTGGTGCACGATCTTGAGTCACCGACCGGTCACCGCGTCACCCTCTTGACGGATTCGTCTCGGACGACCCGACCACATCCGGCCGCACCCCGCCCCACGCATCTGGGCAGGCTCGTCGACCGAGTTGTGCCCCCCTGTGGTCACGAATATGCGCCTCACCGGACGCGCTCAGTACGCTCCTCGGTGGGGTTCAGCGGCGGGCTCGTGCACGAGACCCGGGGGGCGCGCCTCAAGGTGCGGGCGTCGGCGCGGTCCTGGCCGGTGGAGCGATTCGGCGCGTGGTCCCGCCTCCTGGTGGGAGTCCATCAGTTGGGGAAGGTTTACGGGCGGGGGACGCGCACGGCAACGACGGCGATGTCGTCGCGCGGTGTGCCGTCTTGGAATGCCAGGACGTCCTGGACGATCGTCTCTGCCGGCGACACGGACTTGTGGCTGGCGTGCACTGAGGTGTGTAGGCGCTGCTCACCGTAGAAGTCGAGGCCGCGCCGGCCTTCGGTGACACCGTCGGTGTACATCACGAGCAGGTCCCCGGGCGCCAACCTCAGTTCGGTGTCGGTGAACTCGACCTCGGATGCACCCCGACGAGCGAGCCGGGCCGGCCGACCGCCGTTAGCTGGCCCCCGAGCGTCAGGTGGAGGGGAAGGGGGTGACCCCCGCTGCTTAACGTCGCGGACCACAGTGCGCCGTGGTGCCGCAGCCGGGCCACCGCGACGGTGCAGAACCGGTCGTCGCCCTTCGCGATCAGGACTTCGTTAAGCGAGTGAAGCACCTGGCTGGGGTCATCCTGCTGCACGGTGAGCGCCCGCAGTGTGTGGCGCACGAGGGCGCTCATGACCGCGGCGTCGATCCCCTTGCCGCAGACGTCGCCCAGGGCCACCACCCACTCGCCGGTTTTGATCTGGAAGACGTCGTAGAAGTCACCTCCGAGCTCTTGGCCGTCACCGGCTGGTTGGTATGCCGCCGACACGTCCAGTCCGGGGATGGTCGGAGGTGACGGCGGGATCAGGGTGGACTGCAGGGTACGGGCGAGTGCCTGGGCACGGATCTCGGACTGCTCCGCTCGTTGTTTGGCGTGGAACAGCTCGCGCTCGTACGCACGTCGGCCGGTGGCGTCGAAAACGGCCACCCGGATCAGACGCGGCGTGCCCTGGTCACCGCGCTCGAGCACTGCGTTGACCAGCGCGGGCAGTCGCTCCCCGGTGGCGGTGACCACGTCGAGCGCGACCTCCCGCATGGAGCCCTGCATGCGCAGCGTCGGCGCGTAGTGGGTCTCGTGGTAGATCCGGCCACCGGCCGTTAGCAGATCGGAGAAGGTGCGGTGCCCCACCAGCTCCTCACGCCGGTAACCGGTCATGTCACAGAATGTGCCGTTCACTTTGAGGATTACGCCCTCGGGGGTCGTGGTCATGTAGCCGCACGGTGCGCGCTCGTAGAGCTGTTCCGCGTCGTCCTGAAGTAACGCCGCGTAGAAATCTTCGCTTGGCGCGAACCCGGTCATGGGCCGAGGGCGTCGAGCCCCCGTACGAACGGCGCCATGGCGGCAATCGTCTGCTCGGGGGCGCTGAGGTGGGGACAGTGCCCGGTTGCCTCAAGGATGACCAGCACACAGTTCGGTATCTGGTCCGCGACGTACTGCCCCACGGACACCCCAGCGATGGCGTCGTTGCGGCACTGCAGGACGAGCGTCGGGGTCTGCACGTTGCGCAGGTCGGCTCGGTTGTCGGACAGGAACGTGACCTCGGCGAACCTTCGGGCGAGGTCAGGAGCGGTGCGGCAGAAGCTCGGGTCAATTCGGCGCCGAGCTCGGGCCGGTCGGCGTTGCCCATGATGGCTGGAGCCATCACGCTCGACCAGCCCAAGTAGTTGCTCTCCAACGCGTCCAGCAGCTCCTCGATGTCGTCCTCGGTGAAGCCGCCGACGTACCCCTCGTCGTCGATGTACCGGGGGGATGGACCGATCAGCACGAGCTGGGCGAACAGCTCCGGTGCTGCCCGGTCCGCAAGCACGCCGATCATGGCTGACACACTGTGACCGACAAAGATCCCGTCGGCCACGTCGAGCTCACGGCAGATCGCGATGACGTCCTCGGCGTAGCCCTGAAGCGACGAATGCCGCTCGACGTCGTACGCCGCGCGGTCGGCCGCCCCGCAGCCGGCGTGGTCGAACATGATCACCCGGAAGTCCTCCGCGAACGCCGGTGCCACGAACCGCCACATGTGCTGGTCGCAGCCGAAGCCGTGGGCGAACACCATCGTCCGGCCGTCGAGACGGCCAGAGACCGTCACGTTGTGCCGGCCCACCAGGTCCATGAGCCCGAGCGTAAGGGTGAACGCCAGGGAGCGGGTGGGGTTTGGGTAGCGATCTGGCCTTGCAGATCCTCAGGGCCCTGCCGACCCAGCGCCACAACTGCGCGGGCGCTTTCCGCATGTTGAAGGCGGTCTCGAGCCGGGTCATCTCGTCCGGTGCCGGCCGGCCCGTGAGCCGCCCGGAAGCGTCCAGCACCAGCGTGAGCAGGTGGATGTCCCCGACGGTGTTGAGGAGAGACGCCGTCACGCCCCCAGCACCCACGACACCGCGGTATCGGTGGCCTCGTGCGCCCGCAGCGGCTCGTACCAGGTCGAGGCGAAGTGCTGCGACCGTGAAATCGCTGCACTGACGACTAGAGTCGACGGGCGATAAGTGGGTACTTCACGGCCGTGGTGATCATCGGTGGAGGGTGGGGCTCGCGCCGGCGCGGGTACGGCCCGTTCGGGGGCGGTGGGTACCGGCGCGGTTACGGCGGTAGGAGCTCGTGCCTGCGGGACGCCTGTCTGGTGGAGAGCGGCTGCTGTCTCGCGGAGGCCCTTGGGTGCGGTCCGCAGCTGGCCCTGCTCGCTCCGTCCATCGCCCAGCGCGCGGTGCGGGCCGGCCTCGGCCGGGACCGCGGGGCGGGCCCCGATCTGGCCGGGCAGACCCGGGCGGTCCTGGTCGCCGCAGTGCGGCGGTACCAGCAGGAGATCAGTCCCCGCCGTGCGCGGCCCTGCTGCCGCTACACGCCCACCTGCTCGGCGTACGCGCTGCAGGCGCTCGAGATCCACGGAGCCGGGCGAGGCCTCTGGCTGTCCGCTCGACGGCTCGTGCGCTGCCGGCCCGGGTCCGCGGGAGGACTCGATATGGTCCCGCAGCCCGTAGCGTGTACGCCGGCAGCGGGAGCGAAGCCTGGGGATCAGCGAAGCGCACCCTGACTGGGGCCGGCGCGTTCTATCTAAGGTTGTGTGTCGGCGTTTGGGATATTCTTGTTGACCCACCGGCGTCGTTGTCGACGGCCATCATTTCTTCGGGCGGTCGCCCGCGTCTGCCCCACCCTTATGGGCGGCATGGCTGTGCGGTCGGCGTGGCCGCTCAGCCTCGGGCTCCGCTCGCTCGCCCTGTTTGCGTCGTCGTCGCGCGGCATTGTCGGCCTTCCGTTGCTCTGCGGCCAGAACGGTCGGGGAGCGCACTGGCCAGACGTAGGCCAGGTCGTCGGGAACGTCTGGGAACCGCGTGGAGTAGTACTCGCGGTCCTTGCGAACGAGCGCCGACTGGTGGCTGCGGTGCACCGCCTCGTCGCCGAGCCATGGCGGCAGCCCCCCCGCGGCCTCGAGCTCGGGCTGGGTGCGCACGGTGATGATGCCAGCCGCGTGCAGGTCCGAGGCAATCGTGAGCGCGCAGGTGTCGCTGAAGCCGCGCTCGGTCCAGGCCTCGCAGCAGGCGAATCCGTAACGGCCGAGTGCTTCCTCGAATCCTTTCCACATGAGGACAGCCGGGTGGTTCTGCCACCCGTATTCGGCTCTTGTCAATGCGCGTACGACTTGTATGGTCTCCACTCGCTGCTTGCCGAGCCGCTTGTGATCCAGGGCATGCGCCGAGCGCTTGAAGTCGGCGTAGGGCAGGAAAGTCTGCACCGCTCCATTGTCCCAGAGATCAAGTATCCAGAGGGAACCGAACAGTTGCCGGCCACTCAGGAACGTCGGCAGGAGGTCCGTGACGGCGCCGAGCACCTTCTCCAGCGGCGCGCGGCCATCGCCGCCGCCGGACCAGTCAGGATCCTGTGGGAGGGGCCCCATCGGGTCGGAGTCCCGGGGCTGGGTCGCGCGGTGGCCAGCGATCGACGAAACGCCTCCTCCAGGCCCATGAGCCGGTGCCCCTCAGGGAGGAGCAGCTCCCGGAAATCGTCGTCGGCCGCCACCATGTCGTGCTGGAGGCTCTCGACCAGGGCCTCGACCGTCGGGCGCGGCACGTCGGTGAGGCTGCCGACCAGGGTGCCGACGAGCGCCGGCGGCGCCAGTGGCACCTGGATCTGCTGCCGCCGGAGCCCAGCGTGGGTGGTGTAGGCCTCGAGCAGCGCGCCGTAGCGCAGCTGCTCGGGCCCGCCCACGTCGAAGTGGCGGGAGGGGCCGGTGTAGTCGAGCGCGCCGACCAGTGCCTCGAGCACGTCGATGACGGAGATCGGCTGCACGACGGAGTCCATCCAGGACGGCACGGTGTGCACGGGCATCCGTTCGCTGACCTGACGGATGATCTCGAACGACGTGGACCCGCTGCCCAGGAGGACCGCCGCGCGCAGCGCGACCACGGTCGCAGCACCCTCGCTGAGGACCTCCTCGACCTCGCGCCGCGACGTGATGTGCTCGGAGAGCTCGGTCTCCTCCACGTCAGGGACCAGCGCGGACAGGTAGACGATGCGCTCCACGCCGTGGGCACGTGCCCCCGCGGCGAGGTTGTTCGCGGCCCGGCGGTCGGTCTCAGCGAAGTCGTCGCCACTCATCCCGTGGATCAGGTAGTAGACCGCGTCCATGCCCTCACAGGCGGCTGCGACCTGGTCGGCGTCGAGGGCGTCCATGACGACGGTGTCCACGTCCTGGCTCCACCACGGCTGCTCGCGGTCAGGGTCAGAGGTGGTGGTACGCACCTCGTGACCGCGATCGAGCAACAGCGGCACCAGCCGGCCGCCGACGTAGCCTGTCGCACCCGTCACCAGTATCTTCACGCGTCCTCAGCTCTCCCTCGGGGCCGGCCCCCCGGCCCAAGTCGGTGTCGATGTGTGAGCCACGTCTGCTCCGCAGAGTGCACGAAAGCGTAATGCTGAGAGCTGACCGGCCCAAGCAGGGCATCTCGACGCCGGTGTTCCAGGTCGAGATCTCAGTCATAGCCCGGCGCATCTGACCTGGCGCACGACGTCTCCCGGGGGGCGGGCGCCACGCGGCGACTGAGTGTGGCGGTTGCAGGGGATCACCGCCCCAGTGTGCCTGCGCTCGAGGGTCCACCCGCGAAACCAAGCGGATGCTGAGCCGCCTATGCGGTGCGGGCAGCAGTCCTTGACCGCGTCCACCACCTTGGCCAGGACCGGGCGGTCGTCACCACCGCTCGCCCACGCCGGATCCTGAGGCAGAGGCCCCATCGGATCCGCGTTCTCGAGCGCGGTCGCGGGCTGGGCGAGCGAGCGGCGGAAGGCCTCGTCCAGACCCTGGAGACGGTGTCCCTCAGGGAGCAGCGCCCTTGTGAAGTCGTCGTCCGCGCAGACCATGTCGTGGTGCAGGCTCTCGACCAGTGCCTCGACCGTCACCCGAGGCACGTCGGTGAGGCTGCCGACCAGGGTGCCGACCAGGGCAGACGGCAGGAGGGGTACGTGAATCTGCGGTCGATCGAGACCGGCGTGGGCGGTGTAGGCCTCGAGCAGCGCACCGTAGCTGAGCTGGTCGGGTCCGCCCACGTCGAAGTGCCGCGACGGGCCGGTGTACTCGAGCGCGCCGAGCAGTGCCTCGAGCACGTCGACGACAGCGATCGGCTGAACCGTGGAGTTCATCCAGGTCGGCACCGTGTGGAGGGGCATCCGTTCGCTCACCTGACGGATGATCTCGAACGAGGTGGACCCGCTGCCGAGAAGCACCGCTGCTCGTAACACCACAACCGTCGCCGGTACATCACTGAGGATCTGCTCGACCTCACGTCTGGACCTGATGTGCGCTGACTGCTTCGCCTCGTCGACATCGGGGACCAGTCCCGAGAGGTAGACGATCCGATGAACCGCGTGGGTTCGTGACGCCTCGGCGAAGTTGCTGGCCGCCTGGCGGTCGGTGTCGGCGAAGTCCTCGCCGCCCATGCCGTGGATCAGGTAGTAGATCGCGTCCATGCCTGAGCAGGCGGCAGTGACCTGCCCGCCGTCGAGCGCGTCCATCACGACCGTCTCCACCTGGTCGGCCCACCACGGCTGTTCCCGGTCCGGAGCGGACGTCGTCGTCCGAACGACGTGGCCGCGTTCGACCAGCAACGGCACGAGACGACCACCGACGTAGCCGGTCGCCCCGGTCACCAGGATCTTCAAGTCGTTCAGCTCTCCTCGGGGCCAGCCCCGCGGCCCAAGTCGGTGTCGATGTGTGAGCCACGTCTGCTCCGCAGAGTGCACGAAAGCGTAACGCTGAGAGCTGACCGACCCAAGCAGGGCACCTCGACGCCGGAGTTCCAGGTTGAGATCTCAGTCATAGCCCGGCGCATCTGACCTGGCGCACGACGTCTCCCGGGGGGCGGGCACCAGCGCGGCGACTGAGTGTGGCGGTTGCAGCGGATCTGCGCCGACACGCCATGACGCGTCCCACGCGGGGCCCAGCCCTGCAGCGCCCTGGTTGAAGCCATTCGTTGTTGGTGGCCTTCCGTCAGGGAGCTCATCGGTGCCAACAGCCACAGGCACGGCCCGTCCATGAAGGCTGGCAGAGCCCATGTCGGTCTCACTTAAGTGATCCGGGAGCCCTGAGATGATGAACACTCTCGAAACCACGGCCCGCGCCGCCTCGTACGCACATGAGCAGAGGATGCACACCACAACTCGGGTCATTCCCGCCCGGCCGGCTGATAAGCCCCCTCACCCTCAGGGCTCTGTACGTTAAAAGACCGCTACACCGGTTCGCTGTAGAGGGCGCCGGCCGGTCCCGGTAGGCTGACCCATGCGGGTGACGGACCAGTGCTCGTCCCGACGGTCCAAGCCATCGGACTGCCGGCTCCCGTCCCGGACGTGCATCGCCCTGCTCCACAGGTGCCGACGACGGGTGGCCGGTACAGCGATGTGTTTGTTCACCTCCACGGGGCTCCAGCCAGCACGCCCGCTTCATGCCCGCAGCTACCAGATCCCCGTCCCAGAGGCCGTTCTTAACCACATTGCTGCCATCACGCACGGCCGACGACACCGTACGCTTCTGACCGCGGCCTCCCAGACTAACGCCACGAATCGAACTGGCATACGGCTCTGGGCTCAGGCGTGTCGCATCCGTTGGCAGAACTGTGCCTTGACAAAAGCCCAGTCGACCCAGCAGACAGCCCCATGTATTTCGATCCAGATTTGAGAAACGTCGTTCCAGGCCTGGAACCGTACGGACTGGGTTCGACAGCTCCCAGAGCTCCTCCTACGCTACCCCCGGACGGTCCCGCCGTTCCTGAGCGACGATCCAGCTCCACTACGACACGTGCCACGGCTGATGCTGTGCCCATGGCGCAACGTCGGGGCAGACAGTGGCCAGCACCGAGACCCACCGCGCACTGTGCGCGCGGCGGAGTTGGGACGACAAGAGGACAGACCGCGCCTCTGAACCCTCGCGGCGACCACGGGGCTGCAGTGGCTTCCCCGCTCTCGCCTAGACAGCGGACGATCGGCCATTCCGCTCCCTGCGGTATCAGTCGACCCTGCGAGCACTTAAACGGAGTCGAGCGAGGGACCAGCAACCCATCGCCCACAGGCACGCCACGTCAGAGGCCACAATCGAGTGCTTCTGGGACTCCGCGATGTGGGAGCCTGGCCGTGGCCGGTCCTAGACCTGTGACTTCACTAGGAGGGCGGTGGCGAGTTGGCGAGCCAGCCAGCCCTCGAAGCGTTCGGGGGTCCAACCTCGCTCGATGACGAGCTCCGTCCAGACACCGGCGCTGGAGAGAGCACAGATGATGTCGGCCGCGTGGCCCTCGGAGACCTCGGACCGCAGCCCAGGCGGCTTGCCCGTCAGGTGCTGGACGACGAGGCGGGCTCCGCGGGTCCGCTGACGGCGCGCTTCGGCGGCGAGGTCGGCGAGTTCAGGGGTCGTTCGGGCGGCGGCCTGGAGCTCGACCTCGAGCGCGGCCGCCCGTTGGAGAATGCGCCGGTAGTTGCCGGCTTGGCGCGTGAGCAGCCGCTCACCGTCGGGTTCGGCCATGGCCTCGAGGAACCACTGACGTTGCGGAACTGGCACGGGTTCGTCGTCCCCGGCGAGGGCCATGTCCCGCGCTAGCCGCAGCAGTTCCGGCTTTCCACCGGGAACCGAGGTGAACACGGTGGCGCGCACAACACCCGCCCGCTCAGCGATCTGCTGGACGGTCGCGGCCGTGTAGCCGCGCTCGGTGAACAGTTGCGACGCCGCCGCGACCAGCGCCGCACGTGTCGCACGAGCAGCCGCCGCACGCTGGGGAAAACGCTCGGCGGCCGCATCGCCCTTGACGTTCACACCACCATCGTACGATGATCAGACTATGAGTCTGACGATCGACGAGACTGACCTCGCAGCATTTGCGCCGGTTGGCGCTCGAGCACTTCCGTGCGCTCGAGCAACAGGACCTCAAGCTCGCAGCACAGGTGCTGCGTGCCGACTACGTCAACGAGATGGCCGCCGACGAACCACCTGCCTGCGCCCGACCCGGCGTGCCCGGGCTCATGGCGACCGCAGCGTGGCTGCACCTTGCCTTCCCCGACCTTGCGTTCCACGTCGAACAGCGTTGTCAGTGACGCTGAACAGACCATCGCGCAGGTCCGGCTGACCGGCACCCAGCACGGCCCGTTCGTCGTCTTCACGCCGCAGCAGCGGCCGACGGCGTTCCCGCCCACAGGCCGCGCGGTCAACGTCCGCCAGGTGCATGTCTTCCGCCACGACGGGCAACGAGCAGACCAGCCACTTCGCCATCCGCGAGGATCTGCCGATGATGACGCAACTCGGGCATCTGCCGCCCTCACCCAGCGGGCTCTTCCGCCTGGCTCGAGCAGGTGCGTCGGGCGCGTCCCGTCGCGCGGTCCACGACGCGGTGCAGCTGTCCGAGCAGGCCGCCAACCGCGCACTCGACACCACGTCCTGACGCTGCGTCGCGACGTGCACGCAGGCGACGTGGGAATCAGGCCCACCGCGTGACTCCCGGATCGGAACAGCCGGGCCCCGAAGCGTCACCAGGCACACCGCGAGGCAGTCCTTTGCCGCGACTCGGACCTTGAGCAAGGTGCCCCGACTTCGCCCGCCAGTCGACCATCGGGGGCATGGGGAGACGCGGATGTCGATGATGGCGTGTCGGAGCGGTGGCCCGGGTGTCGCAGCCGCCCTGGCAGGCAATGCCTCGCTCACGGACGGGGAAGGGCAACTGCCCGTGGCGGTGAGGGAGGCATCCAGGACTCAGAGGGCCTAGGGTTACGACGCCTGGGCGCGCCCTGGCCCTTTTCAGGAGGCGGGGGGACGGGGAGAATGGGCTGGTGTTCATCACGCCCGTAAGCGAGGACGAGGCTGAAGGCGACCTCGCCCAGTACTACCGGACTCAACGTGCAGCATGGGGCTTCCTGCCCAACTACGCCGCAGCATTCTCCACCCGTCCTGACGTCGCGCAAGCCTGGAACGCGCTCAACTCGGCCATCCGCGACGGCACTGGATCGGCGCCGGTTCGAGATTGCCACCATCGCCGCCGCCAGGGCGCTGCGGTCGACCTACTGCACCGCAGCGCACTCAAAGTTTCTCAGGGACGTCTGCGGTGACGACGCCGCGATGCAGGCCATCACCGAGCACCCCGACGGGACGGCGCTGCATCCCCAGGACCGGGCGGTCTACGAGTTCGCCGCGAAGGTCGCCACCGACGCGGCAGCGGTCGAGGCCGAGGATGTGAACCGGCTCCGAGCCTGCGGGCTCACCGACCCCGAGATCGCTGATGTCGTCTTCGCCGCCTCCGCTCGACGTTTCTTCACCGCCGTCCTCGACGGGACTCGGCGCCCAGCTCGACATCCAGACCGCAGAGACGTTCCCCGCAGAACTGCTGAACTCCATGATCGTCGGCCGCCCAGTGGCAGGACGTGGCTAGGTCGACTGCCCTGCGTCACTTCGGCGCCTGTCGGGCGCGCCGGTGCTTGCGGAGCTATTGGAGGTTGTGTTGTCGGTGATGGGGCTTGCGATTCCTCGGGGAGCTAGTGGTCACCTGGGGGACGAGGAAGCGGGCGCTGTCGTCGAACTGTCTCATCGTCCTGCCGGTATCTGTCTCTGGGCACGGGTCTGGGGTTGCGGTCTGAGGAAGCTCGTGCACCGTGTATCGGCGGTCGTGCGACGCGGGGGGATGGCTATGACGGTGTGCTTCGACGGGGTACCCCGACAGCACCCCCTTCTCGAGCCTGGTCCGAGCACGGGGTGATGGTGACGCCGGGGATGGTGACTGGTTTTGCT
>CAVVZM010000004.1:0-457502 GCA_963752705.1 uncultured Actinomycetota bacterium | reverse complement strand
CATGTACTCGACGTCCGTATCGGTGCAGGTCAGGCGGCAGTTAGACCGTGGTCACGCCGTGTCCAGTCCGCAAGTGCATTGGCGGTTGCTCTCGGACCGAGTTGCAACTCTCACCATCTGAAGAGGGGCGCCCTCCTCCGGACCGATGCGGTGTCACCATGCCGCTTCGCTGTGGTGGGACCGTGCCGCTTCGCGGAGTGACTTGGGCCCCACGTGCGCGACGCGCGGCAGAGGAACGGGTCGTCGGGCGGCCGGTCTGTTGCCGCCGGGTTCCTGCTGCCCGTTCCGGGCCTCCGCGGGAAGGCGGGCCGACTTGACTCGGCGTGGGGGGAGTAAGGGCGAGGCCAAACGTGAGGCGACGTACGCGATAACGCCTCATTTTCGAGCGTCGTCGACAAACGCGCGCCGGGAATGAGTCAGCCGGCTGTGTGGGTGCCCTCGGCAGGGGACGGAGCATCTTCCCCGCCCGGGGTGCTGGAGGGAGGAAAGATTCGTGGAAGGGTGGTCAACCTTTTCGTGGCTTGCGGCGACCTATCAGCATGGACGATGTGGGTGGAGGGGTCGCGATGCCCGGTTCACCTGTCTCACGTGTCGGTGGCACTCGTGCGGCGGCGCCCGCCGAGCGCGATGAGGTGCTCGATGCGCTGTTCCGGACCCATTGCCTGTCGCTGGTGCGGCTGGCGGTGGTGTTGCTCGGGGACCGGGAGGAGGCCGAGGAGGTTGTCCAGGACGCGTTCGTGTCCCTGCACCGGCACTGGTCGGGGCTGCGGGACACCGGCGCGGCGGGGGCGTACCTGCGTGCGGCGGTGGTCGGTGGGTGCCGGTCGCGGCAGCGACGGTTCATGCGGGCGCGGCGGGCTCGGGGCCGGCTGGTGGTGGTTCCAGAGCCGGACAGCCTTGAGCAGTTCGCCGTAGACGCCGAGGAGGCGGCCCGGGTCGCGGCGGCGGTCCGGGCGCTGCCTACCCGCCAGCGGGAGGTGGTCGTGGCCCGCTACTACCTCGGGCTCACGGAGGCGCAGACCGCGCAGCTGCTGCAGGTCGGGGTCGGGTCGGTCAAGCGGCACACTCACCGGGCGCTAGCAACTCTTCACCACCGAATCGAGGTGACCTCATGAGCCTGGACGAGCAGCGGCTGGCCGAGGCCCTCACCAGTTATGCCGAAGGAGCGGTCATGACCACTTCGGACGTCGACCGGATGCAGCGCGAGCTCCGCCACCGGATCGGCAACAGACCCCGGGCGCCGCGGCGCCGGCTGATCGCGGCCGTGGCTGCCGTGCTGCTCCTCATCGTCGCTGCGGCCGCCGGCACCTTGTGGTTGCGCCGCCCGGCACCGCCGGTGCCCGCGGACCTGCAAGGCCTCGGACCGCTGCCGGTCGTCACCCTGGACACCGACGTGACGGGCTCCTCCCTGACCGCGGTGCGACCCGACCACACCCTGACCACCTACTACAACGCCCGCGACATCGTGCACCCTCTCCCGGCGGGGTGGACGGTGCGTTGGCGCGTGGAGGGCCCCACGCTGGTCACCGACGGGGTCAGCCCGCAGGGGCTCGCTTGCCGCGGGTCCGGACCGTGGCGGGCGCAGTCCGATGGCGTGCTCGTCTTCGACGCCGCAGTTCTTGAGGGCCCGGGCTGCACCGCGACGACCGCTCCCCCCGGGACCTCGACGCGGCTATCGCCGGCGTCCGAGCCCGGCCGGAAGGTGAAGGACAACGGCAGTGACCTGGCCCTGCCCGTCATCGACCCGGCCCAGCTGAACGGGGTCTGGCTGCTGCAGGGCACCGGCCTGCTGCTGGCCGCCGACGCGATGAGCGGCCACGCCGACTACGTGCTCGACGACGACGGGGACATCGACCAGGAGACCGACGCCAAGGGCAGCCTCACCGTCAGCTCTGACGGGACGGTGACCTTGACCAGCCCGTCCTGCGCGGACACCACACTCAGCCACGGCGTCCTGCACGGGACCTCGGTCCGCAGCCTCCTCCAGCTGACTGTGGTCGCCGACCCCTGCAACCGGTTCGGCGGCACCACCGTCCTGACCTGGGTCAGGGTGCTCTGACATCACCGTCCGACGCCACGCACACCTATCAGGACAACCGCCCTGCCCGTCACCTCGACAGCGGCCAGTCCGACACCCCTAACGACTCCCACCGCGGCCTCGCCCGGCCCGGCCCGGGCCGGTTCCGGCGGGCTATCGCAGCAGCCACCCAGCTTGAGCAACGGAAAGGACACGGACGTGTGGAAGCGCTGGACCATCTGTCTCTTGCGGGGGCACGGCTACGACCATGTGCCCTACAGCCAGCACAATGACAGCGGCTTCTTCCTCCGCTGCCGACGATGTGGCCACGAAAATCACAGCGGAACCTATGTCAGGCCAACCGGAGCGGGAATGTAGACCGTAGCAAAACCAGTCACCATCCCCGGCGTCACCATCACCCCGTGCTCGGACCAGGCTCGAGAAGGGGGTGCTGTCGGGGTACCCCGTCGAAGCACACCGTCATAGCCATCCCCCCCGCGTCGCACGACCGCCGATACACGGTGCACGAGCTCCTCAGACCGCAACCCCAGACCCGTGCCCAGAGACAGATACCGGCAGGACGATCGGACAATTCGACGACAGCGCCCGCTTCCTCGTCCCCCAGGTGACCGCTCACCCCGAGGAATCGCAAGCCCCATCACCGACAACACAACCTCCAATAGCTCCGCAAGCACCGGCGCGCCCGACAGGCGCCGAAGTGACGCAGGGCAGTCGACCTAGCCACGTCCTGCCACTGGGCGGCCGACGATCATGGAGTTCAGCAGTTCTGCGGGGAACGTCTCTGCGGTCTGGATGTCGAGCTGGGCGCCGAGTCCGTCGAGGACGGCGGTGAAGAAACGTCGAGCGGAGGCGGCGAAGACGACATCAGCGATCTCGGGGTCGGTGAGCCCGCAGGCTCGGAGCCGGTTCACATCCTCGGCCTCGACCGCTGCCGCGTCGGTGGCGACCTTCGCGGCGAACTCGTAGACCGCCCGGTCCTGGGGATGCAGCGCCGTCCCGTCGGGGTGCTCGGTGATGGCCTGCATCGCGGCGTCGTCACCGCAGACGTCCCTGAGAAACTTTGAGTGCGCTGCGGTGCAGTAGGTCGACCGCAGCGCCCTGGCGGCGGCGATGGTGGCAATCTCGAACCGGCGCCGATCCATGCCGTCGCGGATGGCCGAGTTGAGCGCGTTCCAGGCTTGCGCGACGTCAGGACGGGTGGAGAATGCTGCGGCGTAGTTGGGCAGGAAGCCCCATGCTGCACGTTGAGTCCGGTAGTACTGGGCGAGGTCGCCTTCAGCCTCGTCCTCGCTTACGGGCGTGATGAACACCAGCCCATTCTCCCCGTCCCCCCGCCTCCTGAAAAGGGCCAGGGCGCGCCCAGGCGTCGTAACCCTAGGCCCTCTGAGTCCTGGATGCCTCCCTCACCGCCACGGGCAGTTGCCCTTCCCCGTCCGTGAGCGAGGCATTGCCTGCCGGGGCGGCTGCGACACCCGGGCCACCGCTCCGACACGCCATCATCGACATCCGCTACTCCCCATGCCCCCGATGGTCGACTGGCGGCGAAGTCGGGGCACCTTGCTCAAGGTACGAGTCGCGGCAAAGACTGCCTCGCGGTGTGCCTGGTGACGCTTTGGGGCCCGGCTGTTCCGATCCGGGAGTCATGCGGTGGGCCTGACTCCCACGTCGCCTGCGTGCACGTCGCGACGCAGCGTCAGGACGTGGTGTCGAGTGCGCAGGTGGCGGCCTGCTCGGACAGCTGCACCGCGTCGTGGACCGCGCGACGGGACGCCCCCGACGCACCTGCACGAGCCAGGCGGAAGAGCCCGCTCGGTGAGGGCGGCAGATGCCCGAGTTGCGTCATCATTGGCAGATCCTCGCGGATCGCGAAGTGGCTGGTCTGCTCTTGCCCGTCGTGGCGGAAGACATGCACCTGGCGGACGTTGACCGCGCGGCCTGTGGGCGGGAACGCCGTCGGCCGCTGCTGCGGCGTGAAGACGACGAACGGGCCGTGCTGGGTGCCGGTCATCCGGACCTGCGCGAGGGTCTGTTCAGCGTCACTGACAACGCTTTCGACGTGGAACGCAAGGTCGGGGAAGGCAAGGTGCAGCCACGCTGCGGTCGCCATCAGCCCGGGCACGCCGGGTCGGGCGCAGGCAGGTGGTTCGTCGGCCGCCATCTCGTTGACGTAGTCGGCACGCAGCACCTGCGCTGCGAGCTTGGGGTCCTGTTGCTCGATCGCCCGGAAGTGCTCGAGCGCCAACCGGCGCAAATGCTGCGAGGTCGTCTCGTCGATCGTCAGACTCATGGTCTGATCATCGTACGATGGTGGTGTGAACGTCAAGGGCGATGCGGCCGCCGAGCGTTTTCCCCAGCGTGCGGCGGCTGCTCGTGCGACACGTGCGGCGCTGGTCGCGGCGGCGTCGCAACTGTTCACCGAGCGCGGCTACACGGCCGCGACCGTCCAGCAGATCGCTGAGCGGGCGGGTGTTGTGCGCGCCACCGTGTTCACCTCGGTGCCCGGTGGAAAGCCGGAACTGCTGCGGCTAGCGCGGGACATGGCCCTCGCCGGGGACGACGAACCCGTGCCAGTTCCGCAACGTCAGTGGTTCCTCGAGGCCATGGCCGAACCCGACGGTGAGCGGCTGCTCACGCGCCAAGCCGGCAACTACCGGCGCATTCTCCAACGGGCCGCCGCGCTCGAGGTCGAGCTCCAGGCCGCCGCCCGAACGACCCCTGAACTCGCCGACCTCGCCGCCGAAGCGCGCCGTCAGCGGACCCGGGGAGCCCGTCTCGTCGTCCAGCACCTGGCGGGCAAGCCGCCTGGGCTGCGGTCCGAGGTGTCCGAGGGCCACGCGGCCGACATCATCTGTGCTCTCTCCAGCGCCGGTGTGTGGACGGAGCTCGTCATCGAGCGAGGTTGGACCCCCGAACGCTTCGAGGGCTGGCTGGCTTGCCAGCTCGCCACCGCCCTCCTGGTGAAGTCACAGGTCTAGGACCGGCCACAGGCCAGGCTGCCACATCGCGGAGTTCCAAAAGCGCTCGATTGTGGCCTCTGACGTGGCGTGCCTGTCGGGCGATGGGTTGCTGGTCCCTCGCTCGACTCCGCTCAAGTGCTCGCAGGGTCGACTGATACCGCAAGGAGCCGGAACTCGCCGATGCGTCCGCTGTCTAGGCGAGAGAAGGGAAGCCACTGCAGCCCCATAGGCGCCGCGAGGGTTCAGAGGCGCGGTCTGGCCTCTTGTCGTCCCAACTCCGCCGCGCGCACAGTGCGCGGTGGGTCTCGGTGCTAACTACTGTCTGCCCCGACGTTTCGCTATGGGTACAGCATTAGCCGTGGGATGTGTCGGTGGGCTGGATCGTTGCTGAGGACCGGCGGGACCGTCGGGCGGTAGCGTAGGAGGGCTCTCGAAGCCGTCGAACCCAGTCGTACGGTTCCAGGCCTGGCAGTAGGTTTCTCATCGGATCGAAAGACACGGGCCTGTCTGCCCCGTTGACGGGGTTTTTGTCTAGCAACAGTTTGGCGAACGGATGCCAGACGCCTGAGCTGACAGCCCACGCTAGTTCGATTGTGGCCTCGTCCTGGAAGACCGCGGACAGAAGGACGGCGCCAATGGGTGTGCGATATGGCAGCAATGTGGTTAACGGCCTCTGGGACGGGGACCGGGCAGCGGTGAGCATGAAGCGGGTGAGTCGGCCGAGCCCCGTGGAGGCGAACAACACATCGCCGTACCGGCCACCCGCTGTCGGCACCCGGAGAGCAAGGCCATGAATGTCTGGGACGGAGCCGGCAGTCCGATGGCTCTGGACTGTCGGACCAGCACTTGGTCGTCACCCGCCTGGGTCAGCCACCCCGCGCCGGCCGCGCCCTCGACAGCGAACCGGTGCAGTGTGCCCTGAACGACAGAGCCCCGAGGGTGCAGGGGCTTATCGGCCGGCCGGGTGGCAATGATCCCAGTTGCGGCGCGCAGCATCTGCCCACCGGCGTACGAGGCGGCGCGGGCCGCGGAATCCAGAGCGCCCATATGACATCGATACCCGATCGCGGCGGCAACACCCACATCGGCTCTGCCAGCTTCACCGTGTGGGCTGTGTCTGCTGCTGTTGGCACCGATGAGCCCCCTGTCGTCAGGCCACCAACAACGAATGGCTTCAACCAGAGCGCTGGAGGGCTTGGCCCCGCGTGGGACGCGATGGCGTGTCGGCGCAGATCCCCTGCAACAGCCACACTCAGTCGCCGCGTGGCGCCCGCCCCCCGGGAGACGTCGTGCGCCAGGTCAGATGCGCCGGGCTATGACTGAGATCTCAACCTGGAACTCCGGCGTCGAGGTGCCCTGCTTGGGTCGGTCAGCTCTCAGCATTACGCTTTCGTGCACTCTGCGGAGCAGACGTGGCTCACACATCGACACCGACTTGGGCCGGGGGGCCGGCCCCGAGGGAGAGCTGAACGACTTGAAGATCCTGGTGACCGGGGCGACCGGCTACGTCGGTGGTCGTCTCGTGCCGTTGCTGGTCGAACGCGGCCACGTCGTTCGGACGACGACGTCCGCTCCGGACCGGGAACAGCCGTGGTGGGCCGACCAGGTGGAGACGGTCGTGATGGACGCGCTCGACGGCGGGCAGGTCACTGCCGCCTGCTCAGGCATGGACGCGATCTACTACCTGATCCACGGCATGGGCGGCGAGGACTTCGCCGACACCGACCGCGAGGCGGCCAGCAACTTCGCCGAGGCGTCACGAACCCACGCGGTTCATCGGATCGTCTACCTCTCGGGACTGGTCCCCGATGTCGACGAGGCCGAGCAGTCAGCGCACATCAGGTCCAGACGTGAGGTCGAGCAGATCCTCAGTGAGGTGCCGGCGACGGTTGTGGTGTTACGAGCAGCGGTGCTTCTCGGCAGCGGGTCCACCTCGTTCGAGATCATCCGTCAGGTGAGCGAACGGATGCCCCTCCACACGGTGCCGACCTGGATGGACTCCACGGTTCAGCCGATCGCTGTCGTCGACGTGCTCGAGGCACTGCTCGGCGCGCTCGAGTACACCGGCCCGTCGCGGCACTTCGACGTGGGCGGACCCGACCAGCTCAGCTACGGTGCGCTGCTCGAGGCCTACACCGCCCACGCCGGTCTCGAGCGGCGGCAGATCCACGTACCCCTCCTGCCGTCTGCCCTGGTCGGCACCCTGGTCGGCAGCCTCACCGACGTGCCTCGGGTGACGGTCGAGGCACTGGTCGAGAGCCTGCACCACGACATGGTCTGCGCGGACGACGACTTCACAAGGGAGCTGCTCCCTGAGGGACACCGTCTCCAGGGTCTGGACGAGGCCTTCCGCCGCTCGCTCGCCCAGCCCGCGACCGCGCTCGAGAACGCGGATCCGATGGGGCCTCTGCCTCAGGATCCGGCGTGGGCCAGCGGTGGTGACGACCGCCCGGTCCTGGCCAAGGTGGTGGACGCGGTCAAGGACGTCCTGCCGACCGCATAGGCGGCTCAGCATCCGCTTGGTTTCGCGGGTGGACCGTCGAGCGCAAGCACACTGGGGCGGTGCAGACGTTCCTGCCCTACGCCGACTTCGAGCGCTCGGCGCATGCCCTGGACCCCAAACGGCTCGGCAAGCAGCGCGTGGAGACCATCCAGGTCGTGCGCGCACTGACGAGGACCGACTACGGCTGGAAGAACCACCCGGCTGTCTTGATGTGGAAAGGGTTCGAGGAGGCCCTGGGACGGTACGGGTTCACGTGCTGCGCGACCTGGACCGACCTCGGCTTCGGTGACTCCTGCGCCCTCACGATCGCCACCGACCTCCGCGCGGCCGGCATCGACGTGGTGCGCAGCCAGCCCGAGCTCGAGGCCGCGGGGGGGCTGCCGCCATGGCTCGGCGACGAGGCGGTGCACCGCAGCCACCAGTCGGCGCTCGTTCGCAAGGACCGCGAGTACTACTCCACGCGATTCCCAGACGTTCCCGACGACCTGGCCTACGTCTGGCCAGTGCGCTCCCCGACCGTTCTGGCCGCAGAGCAACGGAAGGCCGACAATGCAGCGCGACGACGACGCAAACAGGGCGAGCGAGCGGAGCCCGAGGCTGAGCGGCCACGCCGACCGCACCGCCATGCCGCCCATAAGGGTGGGGCAGACGCGGGCGACCGCCCGAAGAAATGATGGCCGTCGACAACGACGCCGGTGGGTCAACAAGACTATCCCAAACGCCGACACACAACCCTAGATAGAACGCGCCGGCCCCAGTCAGGGTGCGCTTCGCGGGTCCCCAGGCATCGCTCCCGCTGCCGGCGTACACGCTACGGGCTGCGGGACCATATCGAGTCCTCCCGCGGACCCGGGCCGGCAGCGCACGAGCCGTCGAGCGGACAGCCGGAGGCCCCGGTTGACCCCGTGACTCTCGAGCGCCTGTAGCGCGTACGCCGAGCAGGTGGGCGTGTAGCGGCAGCAGGGCCGCGCTCGGCGGGGACTGATCTCCCGCTGGTACAGCCGTACCGCCGCGACCAGGGCCGCCCGCGCCTGTTCGGCCAGATCGGTCCCCGCCCGGCGGTCCCGTCCGAGGCCTGCCCGCACCGCGCGCTGGGCGATGGACGGAGCGAGCAGCGCCAACTGCGGACCGCACCCAAGGGCCTCGGCGAAACAGCAGCCGCTCTCCACCAGACAGGCGTCCCGCAGGCACGAGCTCCTACCGCCGTAACCGCGCCGGTACCCACCGCCCCCGAACGGGCCGTACCCGCGCCGGCGCGAGCCCCCTCCACCGATGATCACCACGGCCGTGAAGTACCCACTTATCGCCCGTCGACTCTAGTCGTCAGTGCAGCGATTTCACGGTCGCAGCACTTCGCCTCGACCTGGTACGAGCCGCTGCGGGCGCACGAGGCCACCGATACCGCGGTGTCGTGGGTGCTGGGGGCGTGACGGCGTCTCTCCTCAACACCGTCGGGGACATCCACCTGCTCACGCTGGTGCTGGACGCTTCCGAGCGGCTCACGGGCCGGCCGGCACCGGACGAGATGACCCGGCTCGAGACCGCCTTCAACATGCGGAAAGCGCCGCGCGCAGATGTGGCGCGCGGTCGGCCAGGGCCACGAGGATAGGCAAAGCCAGACCGCTACCCAAAGCCCCCCCACTCCCTGGCGCTCAGCCTTACGCTCGGGCTCATGGATCTGCTCGGCCGGCACAGCGTGACGGTCTCTGGCCGGCTCGACGGCCGGGCGATGGTGTTCGCCCATGGGTTTGGCTGCGACCAGCACATGTGGCGGTTCGTGGCACCGGCGTTCGAGGAGGACTTCCGGGTGATTACCTTCGACCACGCCGGCTGCGGGGCGGCTGACCGGACGGCGTACGACGTGGAGCGGCATTCGTCGCTTCAGGGCTACGCCGAGGACGTCATCGCGATCTGCCGTCAGCTCGACGTGGTCGACGGGATCTTTGTGGGGCACAGTGTCTCAGCGATGATCGGCGTGCTTGCGGACCGGGCGGCACCGGAGCTGTTCGCCCAGCTCGTCCTCATCGGCCCGTCGCCGCGGTATCTCGACGACGAGGGGTACGTCGGCGGCTTCACCGTGGACGACATCCGTGAGCTGCTGGACGCGTTGGAGAGTAACTACTTGGGCTGGTCGAGCGTGATGGCTCCGGTCATCATGGGCAACCCCGACCGCCCCGAGTTCGCCGCCGAGTTAACGCAAGCTTTTGCCGCACCGTTCCTGACCTCGCCCGACGGTTCGCCGAGGTCACCTTCCTGTCGGACAACCGCGCCGACCTGTGCGACGTGCAGACTCCGACGCTCGTGCTGCAGTGTCGCAACGACGCCATCGCGGGGGTGTCCGTGGGCCAGTACGTCGCGGACCAGATGCCGAACGCCGCGCTGGTCATCCTCGAGGCGACCGGGCACTGTCCCCATCTCAGCGCTCCAGAACAGACGATTGCCGCCATGGCGCGGTTCGTCCGCGAGGCCGCTGCCCTCGGCCCATGAACAGACCCGCGAGAAGCGAAGCGTTCTACGCGGCGTTGCTTCAGGACGACGCGGAGCAGCTGTACGAGCGGGCACCGTGCGGATACCTGACCACGAGCACCGAGGGTCTGATCCTCAAGGTCAACGGCACCTTCTGTGACATGACCGGTTACCGGCGTGAGGACCTGGTGGGGCACCGCACCTTCTCCGATCTGCTGACGGCTGGTGGGCGGATCTACCACGAGACCCACTACGCGCCCACGCTGCGCATGCAGAGCTCCATGCGGGAGGTCGCGCTCGACGTAGTCACCGCCACCGGGGAGCGACTACCCGCACTGATCAACGCCGTCCTCGAGCGCGATGACCAGGGCACGCCGCGTCTGATCCGGGTGGCCGTCTTCGACGCCACCGACCGACGTGCGTACGAGCGCGAGCTGTCCCACGCCAAACAGTGCGCGGAGCAGTCCGAGATCCGTGCCCAAGCACTCGCCCGTACCCTGCAGTCCACCCTGATCCCGCCGTCACCTCCGACCATCCCCGGACTGGACGTGTCGGCGGCATACCAACCAGCCGGTGACGGCCAAGAGCTCGGAGGCGACTTCTACGACGTCTTCCAGATCAAGACCGGCGACTGGGTGGTGGCCCTCGGCGACGTCTGCGGCAAGGGGATCGACGCCGCGGTCATGACCGCCCTCGTGCGCCACACACTGCGGGCGCTCACCGTGCAGCAGGACGACCCCAGCCAGGTGCTTCACTCACTCAACGACGTCCTGATCGCCAAGGGCGACGACCGGTTCTGCACCGTCGCCGTGGCCCGGCTGCGGCACCACGGCGCACTCTGGTCCGCGACGCTCAGCGCCGGGGGTCACCCCCTCCCCCTCCACCTGACCCTCGGGGGCCAGCTAACGGCGGTCGGCTCGCCCGGTTCGCTCGTCGGGGTGATATCCGAGGTCGAGTTCACCGACACCGAACTGAAGCTAGCGCCCGGGGACCTGCTCGTGATGTACACCGATGGGGTCACCGAAGGCCGGCGCGGCCTCGACTTCTACGGTGAGCAGCGCCTACACGCCTCAGTGATCGCCCACCAGAACTCCGTGCTGCCTGCGCAGGCGATCGTCCAGGACGTGCTCGCCTTCCAGGGCGGCACCCCGCGCGACGACATCGCCGTGATTGCCGTGCGCGTCCCACGCCCGTGAACCGCCCAACGAATGGCCTCCCTCGAGGAGCGGGTCGGCAGGGTCGTCGTGCTCAACGTGCGACTCGTGGCAAGGTACGACGATTTATGTCGCCGCACACGCGGGGGGCGGGAACTGCTTTGGTGCCCTGCGAGGTGGATGAGGAGGTTTGCCGCCGAGGCTGACGCCCTTTTGGGCCGCCCCCCGGGTTTCCCTTTTGCGGTGGTGGGGGTTGGTCAGCGGGGTGGGGTGAGGTGGTAGCGGGTGATGACGTCGGGGAGCCAGTCGGGGGAGGCGAACTGGACGGCGTAGCGTTCGGCGAGCTCGGCCAGCTGTTGGGGGTCGGGCGGTCCGGCGGTGAGCATCTCGGCGAGTTCGTGGAAGAAGTTCTCGAACCCGGAGGGGCTGATGATCTCGATCATCCGGGCGGGCACTTGCCCGGCGTTCCACATGGCGTGGACTTCCCCGCGGGGTTTGGTGATGTACCCGCCGGCTCCGAGCACGGTCTCTCGGTCCCCGGACCGGAACCCGATCTCGCCCTCGGTGACGATGGAGTACTCGTCCTCCAGGGTGTGCAGGTGTGCCGGAACGAGGGCGCCGACGGGGAAGGGGTGCTCGACGACGGATACCGCGCCGTTGGTTTGCCTCCCGTAGAGCTTGAACTGGACCCCGACGCCGAACAGGTCACCGACCTGCCCGTCCCCGGGCTGCAGGACGGTGAGGGCGGGTGGGTCGCTCAGTGCCGCCGTGCGGGGTGCGGGTGTTGCGGTCATGGTTGACGTCCTTCCATCGTGGGGTGCTGCAGGTGTTGTTGGGTTGGTCCTGGCGCTGGCGTGGGCGTGGCGTGGGCGTGGGCGGGGGTTAGAACACGACTCGGGTGGCCAGGAGGCCGGTTCCGGCGGCTCGTCCGGACAGGATCCGGCAGAACTCGACGGCGTCCAGGGCCAGTTCGGCACCGTCGGCACCCTCGGCACTGGGGGTGCCGGCGGTGTAGCGGCCTCCGGCGGGCCCGGAGAGGGTCAGCTCGAAGGGTTGCTGGTGGGTGCGGGCCCAGTCGGCGACGACGTCGGCGACGATGCGCCCGTCGTGTTCGGGGGTCAGCACCGGGGGGCGGCCGGTGGCGCGGGCCAGGTCGACCCGGTGCAGCCACGGGTCGCGGGTGTGGATGACGTCGAAGAGGTAGCCGATGGTCCATCCGGTGACGCCGGGGAGCTGCGGGTCGTAGGGGGTGGCCCGCGTCTGGGCGGGCATCGCCCGCCGGGCGGCGAGCCCGCGGGGAGCTGCCTCGTGCAGCCGGGCCCGCAGCTGGTTGGGGCTGAGGTGGGCGTGCTCACGGACCTGTAGGGCGGTCATGGCGTCCAGCCGCCGGCCACCGGATACGGCGACCTCCGCCGCGGCCGCGGTGACCTGGCGGCGCATCTCCGCCGGGTCGGCTTGGAGCTCGAGCATGCCGAGGATGTGGCCGAGCAGGTCCTTGACGGTCCAGCCGGTGCAGTCGGTCGGCAGTGCCCACTCGGTGTCGGTCAAGGCGTCGACGTCGGCCAGGAGCAGCGCGTACTCCGCGTCGGCCAGGTCCATGGCCTCGTCGTGGCGGATCGGGGGGATCTCGGCGACGGCGGTGGTGGTCGAGGTGGTGGTCATGGCTGGCTCCTTGTCGATGATTGGTGCGGTAGTGGGCGAGGTACATGTCGACCATTTCTTCGACCAGTCGGGTCCAGCGGCGGCCGCCGGGTTCGTTCGAGGTCTGCTGCGCCGTGATGCCGGTGATCAGCGCGGTGAAGGCGTCGAACGCGCGCGGGCCGCGTACCCCACACGCCGCGACCACGGCCCGGGTGAGCTCGAGGCCCTCTACCGCCGCCGTGTACGACTCCGGGCTGGGCTCGAAACCCGGGATGGGCCGTTGGAACAGCAGCTGGTAGCGCGGCGGGTCCTCGACACAGAACTCGACGAAGACTTGAGCGTGCGCGATCAGACGCCGCCGGGGCTCGGACGCCCCGACCGCTTGCACCCGTGCGAGCAGCTCAGCGTTGCCCTCAGCGAACATCGCGTCGTACAGGGCGTGCTTGGACGGGAAGTACGCATACAGCGACTGGGCCCGCATCCCCACCCGAGAGCCCAGCTCGCGCATCCCGAACCCGGCCAGCCCCTCGGACCCCGCCAGCGACCACGCCGCATCCAGAATCTCCCGACGAGTGGCAGCGAACCGCTCGGCACGACGGTCGCGCACCGTTTCCGCTGACATAGTCAGTCATGGTGAACGCTGTCAGCTAGTGCTTGTCAAGGGGGAAGGCAGGTCGGGTGGGGGCGGGCGGACGCGCGCGGAGGATCTGCCGGGTTCGCATTCCGGTCCGTTTTTCCGCTGTGGGTGCCGCGGACGGCACGAGAGTCCCGACGCTTGACGGGCCCCGTCTGCGGGAGAATGCCACCGGGGCCGCTGGCGGAGATCCGCGTCTCAGCCGACCACGGCACCGGTCATTCGGTTCGTAACGACGATGAACGGAGATCCGGATGCAAAGCGCCGGCCACGATCGCGGAGATGGCGACCGACGGACGAGCAGGGTTTGGAGGGTTAGGGTCCCGGCTGCTCGAGACGAGCTGGGGACGACCCTCGTCGAGGCGTTGGCATGGGCCGCCGACCGGCTCTCCTACTACGCGGAGCACGTCGCGGATGAGGCGTACCTCGGCGGCGCCCGTCGTGGCCTGGCCCACCCCCGGCGACCCCGGCACGAACCGCGGATCGAGATCGACGTCGACGGAGGCCGGTGGTGGCAGGTGCCCGATTTCGGTGGCTCCGGGCCCGATGACCGGCACTACATCGTCAGCCACGACGCGGATGGTGCGACGGTCGTCGAGTTCGGCGACGGGGTGCACGGTCAGCGACCTTCGTCCGGCAGCTCCATCGGCGTGCGCTACCGCGCCCAGGCCAGGTACTTGTCGGTTCTCCTGCAGCAAGGCCGGGTGATCCTCGACGCTGACGTCACGGAGACGGCGCCCGTCACGATGTGTGGGGTCTACCGGGGCTCGGTCACCGCGAACGCCGACCCGCTCGGGCAGCGACGTCTGCGCGTTCAGGTTCCTGGTGTCAACGGCGACGAGGTCGTTTGGGCCGTAGCCTGCCTACCGTCGGGCGGCAACGACCAGACCCCCGGTATCGGAGACGACGTGTGGGTCGCATTCGAGTCCGGCGATCCGGCACTGCCGGTGTGGCTGGGGCGGCTGGCCGCGAGCTGACGCGCGGCCGGGCGACGCTGGCACCATAGGGGGAGTCATGGACGGGGTGCGACGCCCACGTCCGGCAGATCTGGGCTCTCGCCTTCGGTATGGGCGTGCAGACTCCGCGGCCCTTCCGCTACGACTGGGGCTGGGTCATCGAGCGGAGGACCTCGAGGTCGGCCCGGTCTTTGTCACCGCCCAGATCATTAGGACGAGGGGTCGCTTTGAGAGCGAGCATCATCTCCAGCGTCAGGACCGGGACCGCAACCCCGTCCAACTCCCGGCGCACAAAGGCCAGCGGCCCGCTCGAGAGCACGATCGGTCGCCCAGGGATAGGAACGATGACGCCTCCCTCAGGGCTGGGCACCACGAACGTGAGCTGAAGCTCGTAGCCGTCGCGTGCATGGATGGTGCCTACTTGGTCCTCGGGGGACGGTTTGTGCTTCCAGCCGGCCCGTTCGAGCGCCTTGTGGACCAGCGCCTCGTCGTGTCGCCAGACCATAACGTCGATGTCCTCGTGTGGCCGAGTAAGCCGCCCGACCCACAGGTCGACGGCCCAGCCACCGAAGAACCAGTGCTCGAGGTCAGCCGCATCCAACGCGCTGGAGGCGCTGCCGACCATCGATACGCCTTGGCCGTCGTCGTCGTTTGACTGCTGAGTCATCCCTGCACCTCCCGGTCCGCGCCTGCGCCGTCGAGGCAAGGCCATGCCACCAGTAAAGGCAATTCAAACCGATCCCAAAATGGCAGTGCGGTTTGCCTGGATTCCCTCGTGCCCCACTCGGGGGGCCACCCGCCGACTGCCCTCGTATTCGTCGATGCGTCGATGCCGGGAACTCGTTCGTGTGTTGCAGGGATTGCGCGCTCACGCCACGATCACTGGCGCAGCCTGGTAGCACGTTCGCTCCGAGAATGGGGCCGCCCGGCGCGCCCGGATGGTGCCCCACGAGACAGCCGGTGACCGCATGGACGACCGGCATTCACGCGCGGTCCGTTTTGAGGTTTTGTCGCCACGGCAGCATGGGGACGTCGTGGGTGCAGTCACCGCCCTAGAGATCGGACGGACGGTGGGGAGGGCGAGCAAGTGCCGACAAGGGTTACCGGTTTGCGTCTGAGTGGTAGGGGCGGTTGCTCCTCGACGTCGTTGGTGACGGCGGCGGTGGAGAGGAGCCGGTCGAAGTAGTGGTCGGCGAAGATCTTTGAGGAGACCTCGCCGCGGTTGCGGACTCCGAGCTTCCGGCGTACCGAGCGGACGTGGTCGTGGGCGGTGTGGTTGGAGATGGTCAGCTGGTGGGCGATCTCGGCGTCGGTCAGCCCGCGGCACAGCAGTCGGGTGACCTCGACTTCCCGGGTGGTCAGGCCGGCGCCGGCGACGAGGGTCCCGAAGAGGTCAGCGGGGCTCGCGGACGTCAGGACGACGGCGGTGCGGCTCCCGCTGAGCGCGGTGGCGTGCGCGGTGATCCACCGGCCGTCGCTGGCGCCCACGACCAGGGTGAACCGGGAGTCGCGCTGGGCGGTCGAGAGCAGGTGATCCAGCGGCCGGTAGTCCTGCGTGGCGGGGTTGTCGATCTCTCGCAGGAGCGTGCGCGCCTCGGGGCTGGCCTCGACGACCCGCCGGCCGTCGAGGACCATCACGCCCTGAACTCCGGGGGGCCCGGCCGAGTCGGCCGTGTCGGTGAGCGAGCGGAGGACGGCGTCGCGCAGCGCCGCCCCGACCAGGGGCGCGGCCGTATCGAGCATTAGCTCGTCGGCGCCAGTGAACGGTGGCGCCGTGGTCCTGCGCCATAGCGACATGCCGGCCCACACGACGCCGGCGTCCCGGCAGACCACCCGTACCTCGTCGGCGTAGCCGAAGGGTTGCAGGACGGTTCGCCGGAACGTCTCGTCACTGGACGGCTGGTTCGACAACGCGCAGGCGTGGCCGCCCTGGCCAGCGAGCCGTCGGAACGTGCGGCCGCGGGTGTCATCGAGCTCGCTGGCGAAGAACGCGTGGCAGCTGGAGGCCGGCAGCCGGTCGACCGCTCCGGTGGAGAAGAGCAGCGTCTGGGGGTTCATGAGCATGAGCGCACCACCGTCGGCGCGGACCGCGTCCACCGTCACGTTGAGCAGCCGGGCCGCCAGCAGCGCTGGGCTGTCCGCCCGTCCGTCCCGGACCGCGGACCCTAGGGCGCGGGCCACGTCGCGGCTGGTGGTTCTCGTCAACATCTAGGAACTGTAGGGGTCAATCCCCGGAACGGGGGATGGATCGACAGCGTCCGCGCGCTCATGCTGGCCGGCATGACTTCCTTGACCTCAATGACCGATACCGGACCCCGCTATGTGGACGCGCCGGGGGTACCCGTGTTCGAGCATGTCAGCTTTCTGTGCCGCACGATGCTGTCTGGCGACGCCACTGGCGGTTCGTTCTCGCTGGTGGAGGAACGCGGCCGGCTCGGCTGCATGTCCCCGCGGCACGTACACGAGCGGGAGGCCGAAACCTTCGTCGTCCTCGACGGCGCTCTCGAAGGCTGGTGCGCCGGAGAGACCAGCCTGGTGGAGGCGGGAAGCCTCATCCACCTCCCCGCGGGGCGTGAGCACGCGTTCCGGGTCGTCTCGTCGACCGCGCACTTCTACACCATCATCACCCCGGCCGGCTTCGAGTCCTTCTTCGCCGCCACAGGCTCACCCGCCGAGCAACCCTTTAACGGCGAGCTCCCCGAGCCTGGCCCACTGTCACCGCAGGCCATCGAAGCCCTCCAACGGGCCCTCACGCCCCTGGGCTGCATCGTCACCGGCCCACCCCCGTTCCCCATCATTTCAAACACCTGACCCGACGCCAGGTCGGGCAACACCCTGGCTCCCTCCGTGCCAGACGCGGGGGACACTCTTGCGGGCCACCTCGGTGCTGATCAACTGGTGCGTAATCACCTGGAGCGGGAGATGCGAGCCGTCTTGCCCTCATCCCTCTTCGCTGCCTAGGTCGACCGCGTAGCATTCGTTCGGTGAGGGCCGAGAGGCTTCCAGACGTTCTGTGCACGTAGGCCCGACCCGACCCGGCCCGGGCACCGGCCAAGATCGAGCAGCCGCGCACGGCCGTGGTCGAATCGAGACTCCCGACTGTTGAGGAGCAGCGATGAGGGTAGTGGTCGTCGGGGGCAGTGCGGCGGGGCAGTTTGCCGCGCTGCTTCTGGCTCGTGCTGGGCACGCGGTCGTGCTGCTCGATCAGGACGAGCTGTCGCCCCCAGCAGACGTGGATGCGGCGGCAGCCAGTTTCCGTCCGGCGGCGCCGCAGACTGTCCAACCCCACGCGTTGCTTCCCCGCTGCCGCCTGCTGCTGCGCGAGCACCTGATGGACGTGTATGAGGCCCTGTTAGCGGAGGGCGCGCTCGAGTCGACCCTGGAGGTGGCCGCACCGCCCGGCATGCGCATCGCATCCCGACCCGGCGATGAGGACTACATGTCGATCGCGACGCGGCGCTCGACCCTGGACTTGATCCTGCGCCGAGCCGTTGTCGCACAGCGGGGCCTCACCTGCCGTTTCGGAGTCCGGGCCACCGGCTTGATCGCCGCCCCGGGCTCCCCGCCGCGGGTCCGCGGCGTCCGCAGCAACGCCGGCGAGTTCGACGCCGACCTGGTCGTCGACGCGACAGGGCGTCGTACCCATCTCGACAGATGGCTGACACGGTTGGGCGCCGAAGCCACCACCCTCGTCTCAGCTGAGTGCGGCCTGACCTACCACTCGCGGCACTACCGCGTTCGTGCGGGGAGGGCCCTTCCAGGACACCCGGCCACTCGGATTCTGCTCGCGCTGGACGAGTTCACAACCGGTTTGTGGAACTGCGACAACGGCACCGCCACGATCGCCATCGCCCCGCTCGTGCAGGACCGTCGATTCCTCGCGGTCAAAGGACCGGCCGTCTTCGATGCCGTGGCGCGCACCGTTCCGGCGTACCGCCCGTGGCTCGAGGTTCTCGAGCCCACCAGCGACGTGTTCGTCATGGCTGGGCTGCACAACACCTTCCGTCGGCTGCTGACTGACGGCCGTCCCGTCGCGACCGGGCTGGCGCTCGTCGGTGACTCCCGCTGTACGACGAACCCGACTTTCGGCCGCGGCCTCCCTCTCGCGTTGATCGAAGCGGCGGACCTCCGCAGCGCGACTGACACGTACGGAGACGACCAGGTACAGCTCACGTACGAGCTCGAGCGACAAGCCTTGCAGCACGTCGAGCCGTTCTACCGTGACCAGGCCCACAACGACGCAGCACGCCTGGCTGGGTTGCGCCAAACGATCTTCGGATCACCGCCGCCCTCGCTGACACCGTACCCGGATGCCGTGACGTTCACCGAGCTGCGTATGGCGATGCCGCTGCACGCCGAAGCGCTACGCGCCTTCTGGCGCGTCATGGGAATGCTGGACCAGCCCCACCACGTCTACACCGATCACGAGGTGGTGCGTCACACCAGGCAGCTGCTCAGCGCTACCGCCGAGGTCCCGCCCCTCCCGCAACCGAGCAGGAAGCACCTTGAAGCGGTGCTCTCCGGTGAGGCCGCACCGGTCTGACTGTCGTCCGACACACGCACATGGCGATAGCCACGCCATCGTCGCCTCGTCGTGGAGGTACCGCTCGAAACGCCGCCGGTGGTCTCGGACTGGAAGCTCACCGCGCGATAACGGGTCCCTGACCAGGGTGCAAGTCAAGGGCCCGTCCGTCGCCAATGGCGCAGCCTTGGCGGCCCCCGCCCAACAAGGGTCATGCATGGTCAAGGTCAGGAGCCTGTCAAAGCGGCCCGGAGCATGAGGTCCAGGATCTGCCGTTGGTCTCGAGGCGATGCACGTACGCCACACCGGCCACCGTCACCGCGGCGGCCGTCACCCACCAGCCTGGCTCCATGGCCAGGTCGGACAGTCCCCACCCACCGAGGCCCCCGTCCCCCATATCCACGTGATCCGCTGACACCCAGCCCGCCACCAGCGCAGCCGGGCCGGTCACCGCCGAGACCTGGGCCCACCACGCAAGCCCGGGCAGGCGCGGCAAAGGGCCTCACAGTCATAGACCCATCCGCAACGGTTCGGCCTGGAGGCTCCCCGGTAGAGCACTGCACTCATCCTGGGCGGCCGAGGCTGGAGCAGTCGGAGGGTCGGTGCACCTCGCCGACCCAAGCCCCAAGGCCGGTTCGATGAGCCATTCCGGCGACGGGTGTGCTGCCGGTGGCCGGCATGAGTGGAAGCGCTCAGCATGGGGTGAAGGGCGAGCGGGCTGACCCTTCAGCTTTTCCACAGCCACCAGGTCGACGTGCCGTCTACCTCGTGGTGGCTGATGGTCCGGAAACCACGGCTCTTATAGAAGCCAACGTTAGCGTGCGAGCCGGTCCACAGGGCGGACGGAAGACACTCGGCGCGGTGCTGCAGCAGAGCGGTGCCGATGCCCGCGCCGGGAGTGCGAGCGCCCAGGAACATCAGATACCAGAACGGTTGCGTCGGAGCGGCCTGATCGAGCAGAGCGAACATCTGACGGACATGTGCGCGGGCACCGACCGGTGGCGAGCCGTGGACCACACTCCCGGGCCGGAGCCAAATGGCAACGCCACCAATCCCGTCGGTGACGTCTATCTCAGCGCCGGGCGGCGGGGTGGAGACAAGCTCGCTGAACATCGCGCCCATGACCGCTCTCCGCTCGGATTCTGCAGGATGGATCCATTGCGCAAAGGAATCGCGTTGGAACGCGTCGCACAGCGACCCTGCCGCAGCGGTCTCTTCGCCCGGCGCCAGTGATCGAACCGCCACGGGATAAGGATAGGCGCATAACGCCGCGATCGACGGCCGCAGCTCCCGGCGAAATGCAGGGTGCTCCACTGTTGCGGCAGCTGAAGTAGTTGTCGGGTTGGCCATTCGCTCGTTCGGTCGGGTCGGCAGCGCCGCCGAGGGTTGCGGGCTTGCGACCGTCGGGAGTCCAACTCAACCCAGCTCGAGGCGGCATGAGGCAGCGTCGATGCCGTTCGACCCAACCACTCAACATGTCAAGCAAGATCGGTATCTGCTAGCAGAGCTAAGTGTTGGCAGCACTCTCCGTAGCGCTCTCGCCGGTATTCGCTAGTCGCATAACGGAGCCACACCGGCAGTACCCGCTTCCATTGCGCCACCCCGATACGATGAGCATTGCACCCCTATCCCCGCTAGAACTCCACTGCGGTGGGAGAGAAGGGCGCCTCGTCGTCAAAGTCCCAGGTTCGGAGCCGGCCGGGGACAATTCGGAGCGTCAACTGCGTCGCCGGGTCATAACCGTCGATGTAGGCATTGCCCCGCTCCGGACCGATGTAGCGCACGGCCATACGCCGAAGTGAAGCCAAATCCGGGTCCGTCGGCACGATGTGAGCCTCCCCGCGCACCTCGACCCCGGCGCAGGGCAACTGGTGATCGGCCACCACCACGGTCACACGTGGATCGCGCTTAATCGCCCGCGCCTTGGGATCGTCGTCCCAAACGACGATCGTGAAGCCGCCATCGCGCCACTCGAACCAGACAGGCGAGAGCAGCTTTGTGCTGTCCGGATAGTTTGTGGCCAGGGTCGCCAAGAGCGGGGCGTTCAGCACATAACTCAGCTCGTCCAATGAGAGGTTTTTCCGCATTCGACCCTCTCCCTCACGCCGGTCGTCGCTGACAACTAGTCCATGGAAGGAGGCTCTACACCCTTGTTCGAGGCGCTGTCAAGTGGCGCCGTGAGGAGCTGCACCCACCGGATCGGATCGGACCGCGCTCGGGGCAGCGCCCAAACCATCTGAGCAACAAATCGGCAGTGCTAAACGCCTGATCCGTGCGGCCTACCCTTTCTGCGCCGATAGAAGTCACCTGCGCCGTCCCCGATCCGGTGACGCCACCGGCGCGGCCCCGCGGCCGCATCGTTGTCTTTGAACATCCGACTCTCGGCAAGATCGCTCGCTGATGCGTACGGCGTTAAACCTGGTGCCATCGCGTCGACGAGGCTGGCCGCCGGGCGACCCCCAGCGCCGTGCCACCCCGCCCCTTGCAGATGTGGCTGCCTGTGGGGCGGGCAGGGAGTGGCGCCGGGCGTGTTCTCCGGGTATCGGTCCAACCTCACAGAAAGCGGTGGGTGGCCGGGCGACACGCCAGGGTCGGGTGCGGGGGTGAGTCGCTTGGATCCAACTCAAAACGCGCGACGTGAGAGCGTTCACCGGTTCTGCCGGCGGGCTCGGTCAGTGTCTTCCCCGCTCCGTCATCGGGGCGATTCCTGCCGTGACGTCCTCCCGGTGGGATCTTCTGAGTGCGGCGACCGTCGCCGCTACGACGGCCAAGGCCGCCGGTGCCCCGTTGTCCTCCCCCTTTTCGAAGTCGTCACCCTCAGTGGCCATCGTGTTGGTCAGGTGGGCAAGACAGACCACGTCCTGGAGGCGTGCCCTCGCGTAGGCGTAGAGGGACGCCGCCTCCATCTCGACGCAGAACACCCCGGCGTCCTGTGCGAAGGTGAGTGAGGACGCGGTCTCTCGGTACGGTGCGTCGGTCGTCCACGAAGACCCGACCAGGACGCGTTGCGACAGGTCGTCGTATGCACCGGCCAATCGGCGGTGGAGTTCCCCGGACAGGGGGCTCCACATCGCCGGGGGGACATAGTTCGCGCTCGTGCCCTCGTCTCGCAGCGCCCGGTCGATCAGGACGAAGCATGGCAGCTGCGCGTCCTCCCTGATCACCCCGGCCGACGTCATGCTCACGACCAGGTCGGCACCGGAGACGGCCAGCTGCTCGGCCACCAGTACGGCAAAAGGGCCGCCAACGGCGCCGCCCACGATGCCTACCTCTTCACCGTCGAGGTCGGCAACGAGCATCTGGGTGTGGTAACACGCCCACCCAGGATGACGGCGAGCCGAGCCAGACGCGACGACGTACCGGGCGATGTCCCCGTCCGGATCGAGAAGCGCGACCCGGGGGACTGGCTCGTCCGAGAGGCCGCGCTGTCGTCGGCCCTCCCGCAGCAGGTTCTCCGGCAGGAACACTGACGGCTCGTCATACCTCTTGGGCGGCAGCGTCAGCCTCGGCGCGAGCGGCGGACCTTCGCGGACTGCCTCCCCGGCCCTTCTCGTGGCACTGGTCACGGTGTCGATGCTGTCAGCACCGCTGACGGCGCGGAGGGTGACCCCCGCTCGACCACCTTGAGGGTGAATGCTCGGTGGTCGTGGACCAGGTGTGCATTCAGGCTAGGCGTTTCACCGGTAAGTAGTAACTTACGTGTTCGTGACGACTGACGCGTTGGATGGGTGGACGCTCCTGGGCGATCCGAGTCGACGAGCGATCATCGAGAGGCTGTCGGCGGGTCCGTGCACCGTGACGGAGCTTGCTGCGACCATGCCCATCAGCCGGCCGGCGGTGAGCCAGCACCTGAAGCTCCTCAAGGACGCGGGCGTGGTGCGGGATGCGGCGGACGGACGCACTCGGGTCTACAGCCTCGACGCCCAACGCCTGGCCCGATATCGAGGGCAGCTTGATCAGTTCTGGTCCCATGCCCTGACCAACCTCAGGTCGGCCGGCGTGGAGCAGGAGCGTGGTGTCGGATGAGCGTGGAAGCCGACGGGACTGTCCGGCACGAGGTGGTGGTGGATCTGCCTGTCGACCAGGCGTTCCTCATGTTCGCGGACCTGGACCGGATCAAGCCGCGGGAGCACAACCTGCTGAACGTGCCCATCGAGGCGACGGTGCTCGAGCCACATGTCGGTGGGGACATCTACGACCGCGGCATCGACGGCAGCGTCTGCCGGTGGGGTCGAGTGCTCGCGTTCGACCCGCCCCGCGCCATCACCGTCAGCTGGGACATCGGCCCTGACTGGCAGATCGCCGCGGACCTCACCCGAACCAGCGAGGTCGACGTGACCTTTGCTCCCGTGGGGGAGCGCCGGACCCGCGTCACCCTCGTGCATCGCCACATCCACCGACACGGCGACGGCTGGGAGTCCGTCCGCGATGGCGTCGAGGCTCCGGATGGGTGGCCGCTGTACCTGGCCCGGTACGAAGCCCTCACCAGCGGGGCCGATGGCCCGTGACCCGCCCTGACCTGATGGCCTTGGCCGAGGCCGAGCGCACCGACCTGCTCACCCTTCTGCGGACCCTGACCGAGCCCCAGTGGTCTGCCCGGTCCCTCTGCCGACAGTGGACCGTTCGAGACGTCGCGCTCCACCTCGTCAGCTACGAGGAGCTCTCCAGGCCGACACTCGTCGGCGTGTTCCTTCGCGGGGGTCTACGGGTCAGCAGGGTCAACGACGTCGCCCTGCGCCGGTACCGGAACCTCGACCCGGACGGCATCCTGGAGCTACTGGCCCGGAACCTGCGGCCGGTCGGCCTGACCTCCGGCTTCCGAGGCGGCATTGCCCTGACCGACGGCACCATCCACCACCAGGACATCCGTCGAGCCCTGGACCTGCCCCGGACCATTCCGCCGGACCGTTTGGTACCCGTCCTCGACTTCGCCGCCGGCGCACCGACCTTGCCGGCCAAGAACAACATCACTGGGCTCACCCTCAACGCGACCGACGTGGCCTGGAGTCGCGGTGAAGGGCCTGAGGTCAACGGACCTGGTGAAGCCCTGCTCATGGCGGTCTCCGGTCGCCCAACTGCGCTGGACGAGCTGGACGGGCCGGGCCTCGAGACCCTGAGAAGCCGAGTCGGCTAGAGCCTCGCCGCGGGGGGGTCGCGCCGCTCGTCCACTCACGCGTCTGTGCCGTCCGACGTAGGCTCCGCAGGGTGGCTGCAACCGTGCTCGTCGCCGAGGCTGACGCCACCGTGTCCGCTGTCCTGATTGCCTACCTGTCCCGAGCCGGCCTCGAGGCGTTCGTGGCGGCGGACGGCTCCACCGCTCTGGCCGACTGGACCCGGCGTCGGCCTGACGTCGTCATCCTCGATGTCGTGCTCTCCGGCATGTCCGGGCTCGACGTCCTACGTCGTCGCCGGGCGGACGGCGATACGGCCGCCGTCCTCCTCGTAAGCTCCCTCGGCACCGACTACGACCGCCTCCTGGGTTTGGACCTCCGCGCGGACGACTACGTCATGAAGCCGTTCAGTCCCCGCGAGGTCGTGAAACGCGTAGAGGCCCTGTTGGGCCGGACCGCGCGGCTCAGCGAGCAGCCACCAATGTGCCGTCGCTACAGCGATGGTCGGCTGAGCGTCGACTTCGGTGCCCAGCGGGCGAGTGTGGACGAGGCCGAAATCGACCTGACCGCACGTGAGTTCGACCTGCTGGGTTACCTCATCACCCACCCGGGTGAGGTATTGAGCAGGGAGCAGCTCCTGCGGCGCGTGTGGGGATGGGACGTCGGAGACACCTCGACCGTGACCGTGCACATCCGCCGCCTGCGCGAGTTCATCGAGATCGACCCCTCTGATCCGCAGATCGTGGTCACCGTGCCGGGGGCCGGCTACCGGTTCGACGCCCCGGTCACGGGCGCGGGCTGACCTGGCCGGTCGGGGCACCTGGGTGTTTCTCGACCGGGGTCTCTGCCCCCTTCGGAGCGTCAGTCCTGAGGTGAACGCCGCATCAGCAGTGCGGTGAACTGTTGGGTGGTGCCCCACGGGGTGACGTGCTCCTCGCCGCTGCGACCCACCACCTCGAAGTCCGGGAACTGCGCCGCCAGCTCCTCGTGGGTGTAGCGGACGATCGGCAAGCCGCTGCACGTCGTGGGGCCGTCCGGGCCGAACGTCGCCACAACGAGCCACCCGCCTGGCCGGAGGCTCCGTTCGAGCGAGGCGACGTAGTCCTCGCGCTCGTCCTCCTCCGTGAGGAAGTGGTAGACGGCGCGGTCGTGCCACAGGGCGTACCGCCGCTTCGGCCGCAGCTCCAGCACATCGGCCACCGTGAGCTCCACGGCCTGGCCTGCGTCGCCGAGGCGGTCACGCACGGTCTGCAGCGCCGTCGCCGACAGGTCGATCGCCGTGAGGTCGGTGAACCCCCGCTCTACAAGGTGGTCGACCAGGGTCGACCACCCGGCGCCGACATCGATGACCGGCTCGTCAGGCTTCACCCCCGACTGGTCGACGAGGCCCAGAGACAGCTCGGGCACCGACTGCCACCACGAGACGCCGTCGACGTCCTTGGAGTCGTGCACGCCCTCCCAGAAGTCCTTGCGCTCCGCATCGTCGCTCGGTCGCCAGAGGGGGGACTCGTCCGTCGCCATGCCCTGGACGATAGCCCGACTGACCGACCACCCGGATCCGACGGAGGACTTGACCAACACCAGACCAAGCCGTAAGCGCACCGTCAGGCCCTGAGGCTGCAGGGGGGCCGGAACGGGACTTATGTTTGGGCCCATGTCTGCCTCCGCACCGACCGCCACGCCCATGGGCGACGTCGCCCGGCTCGTCGACGGAGGCGATATGGACTGCGGCAGTGGGCTCCTCCTGCTCATCACCCGCGCCATGCGGCGTCTCGAGCACGGAGACCTCCTCGGCGTCCGCAGCGCTGAGCCGTCCGTCGCCACCGACCTGCCCGTCTGGGCCGATCTCGTCGGTCACGAAATCTCTGCGCAGCACGTCGACAGCGAGTCCGGACCCTGGTGGTTCTCGGTGCGCAAGGTCGTCAGCGCCCAACAGGACACAATGTTTACCCTCGGCAACCGCACGCCCGTCGGTCAGCGCCTCTGGGTCTACACGAACTTCGACTGCAACCTCGCCTGCACCTACTGCTGCGCGCAGTCCTCACCCAAGGCGGTCGCCCGCCGGGTCTCGCCCGAGGTCGGCCGTGAGGTCTTCGCAGAGTTCCGTGCCCTGGGCGGGCAGGAGATCTACTTCACCGGCGGCGAGCCGTTCATGCACCCCGAGCTGGGCGGGCTCGTCGACGCGGCCGAAGGCTCGCACCGGACCATCCTCACCAACGCGATGATCTTCGGCCGCGGCACCCGCCGACAGACCCTCGAGGCGATGGACCGCTCCGTCGTGCTCCAGGTCAGCCTCGACTCAGCCACCCCCGACCTCCACGACGCCCAACGCGGCGCCGGGTCATGGGCCAAAGCCATGAAGGGCATCGGCGAGGCCCGCGCTCTCGGGTTCCGCGTCCGCGTGGCCGCCACCCTCTACGACGAGGACCCCGCGACGGTGGGCGCCCTGCATACCCGCCTCGACGCCGAGGGCATCGACCCACAGGACCGCATCATCCGCCCGGTCGCCGCAGAGGGCTTCGCCCCCACCGGCATCCACGTCTCCATCGACAGCCTCGAGCCCGAGCCGACCATCACCGCCGACGGCGCCTGGTGGCACCCCGTCGCGGTCACCAACCCCAACATGCGCATCGCCGACGACCCGCTGCCCCTGTCGGAGGTGTTCGGCGTGGTGCGCGACGCACTCGCCGTGCAGGACGCCGCCACGCGCTCGGGCCGGGAGGTGTTCCGCTGCGCTTGACGCACCCTGCTCGTCCTTGCCACAGCTCGCGGCGCCCGCCGTATGCCGTGACGAACCGTCCAGCGCGCTGGCCCGAGAACGTGGGGTCGACCGAATGCCTTTTCCGACCTGCCGGAGTGACCTGATGACCACGATCGACCGCCGCACGCTCCTGCTCGGCACCGGCAGCCTGGCGCTGCTGGCCGCCTGCTCGTCGCCCGCGAGCTCCTCGACGTCGCCGGCCGTCACCGGGGCGACCGGCGCCGCCGCGGGTGGCTCTGGTGGGCCGCTGGTCATCTCCGCGATCCCCGACCAGGACCCGGCCAAGCTCAACCGGCTCTACCCCCTGCTGGCGACCCGCATCTCCGCGGTCACCGGGCTGCAGGTGACCTACAAGCCGATCACCGACTACGCCGCCGTCGTGCGGGCGTTCGAGATCGGCGACATCAGCCTGTCGTGGATGGGCGGACTCACCGGCGTGCAGGCCAGGGCCCGGGTCTCCGGTGCCACCGCGATCGCCCAGCGGGACATCGACGCTGCGTTCCACAGCCTCTTCATCGCCAACACATCGTCCGGGCTGCAGCCGATCTCGGATGTCGCGGGGCTGAAGTCCCTGGCGGGGCACTCGTTGACGTTCGGCAGCGAGACGTCGACGAGCGGCCGGCTCATGCCGCAGTACTACCTGCAGCAGGCCGGACTCGATGTCGCCCAGCTCAAGGGCAAGCCCGGCTTCTCAGGCTCGCACGACGCGACGATCGCCGCGGTCGCGTCGGGGAGCTTCGAAACCGGTGCCGTCAACGAGCAGGTCTGGACCTCGACGACGAAGGCCGGCAAGGTCGACCTCTCCAAGACCGTTGTGCTGTGGAAGACGCCGGGGTTCGCGGACTACCACTGGCTCGCTCGCCCCGACCTCGACCAGCGCTACGGCGCGGGCACGACGCAGAAGATCACCGATGCGCTGCTCGGGCTCAAGAAGAGCAACCCCGACGACGCCGCCATCCTCGACCTGTTCGCTGCCACGTCCTTCATCCCGACGAAGAACTCCAACTACGACCAGATCCAGACGGTGGCGACCTCCCTCGGTCTCCTGACGTGACCGAGATCGGGGCGGCCGTGCGACTGGTCGGTGTCGAACGGCGGTTCGGCGACCGGGTCGCGCTGACCGGCGTCGACCTCGTCGTCCAGCCCGGTGAGCGGATCGGGCTGTTGGGTCCGAGCGGGGCCGGCAAGAGCACCCTCCTCGCGCTCCTCAACGGCTCCCTGCCGCCCAGCCGAGGCACCGTCGAAGTCCTCGGCACCCCGCTCGCCGGCCTGTCCCCGGCACGGCTGCGCGCCATCCAGCGCCGCATCGGCACCATCAGCCAGCGCCTCGACCTCGTCGACCAGGTGCGGGTCCTGCACAACGTCAACGCGGGACGGCTCGGGCAATGGAGCACGGCCCGCGCGCTCGTGGCCCTCGTCCTGCCGCGCGCAGACCCTTCCGTCGTGTCGGCCCTCGATCGGGTCGGACTCGGGTTCGCGGTGCACGAGCGAACCGAACGGCTGTCGGGCGGCGAGCGCCAACGGGTCGCCATCGCCCGCCTGCTCGTGCAGGACCCCGAGCTGGTGCTCGCCGACGAACCGGTCGCGAGCCTCGACCCGGCTCGGGCGTCGGAGGTCCTCGACCTCCTGCGTACCGCCAGCCCCCACGGCACCCTTGTCGTCAGTCTCCACCAGCCCGAGCTCGCCCGCCGGTACTGCACCCGCGTCGTTGGGCTCCAACAGGGCGAGGTGGTCCTCGACCGCCCGGTCGCGGAGCTCACCGACGACGAGCTCGACAAGCTCTACGCCCTGGTCTGACGTGTCGCTCGACCTGCACCCGCCCGACGAGGTCTCGCGCGCCTACCGACCGCCGGTGAGCCCGCGCGTGGGTGCGGTGCGGGTGGGGGTACGCCGCGCCGTGACCACCCTCGCGATCATCGTCCCGGTCGCGTGGGCGCTGGCCCGCTCGAGCACGCCGGGCACCGCAATCCTCAACACCGGCGGGCTCTCCCAGCTGCAGCTCCTCATGGGGGCGGTCCTGCACCCGGAGCTCTCGCCCGACTTCCTGCGCGTCGTGCTCGACGCCTCCCTCATCACCGTGATGTACGCCGCCCTCGGCACCGCCGGCGCCTTGGTGCTCGGCTCCGTCGGAGCCGTGGTGCTGAGCGACGTGGCGTGGAGTGATCGTCCGGGACCGGTGCTGCTCGCGGTCCGGTTCGTCCTGCGCGCCCTGCTCGTGGGAGCACGGTCCATCCACGAGCTGATCTGGGCTCTTCTCTTCGTCAGCGTCCTCGGGATCGACCCGCTGGTCGCCGTCCTCGCCATCGCCATCCCCTTCGGCGCGCAGACGGCCAAGGTCTTCGCCCAGATCCTCGACGGCGTCGACCGCCGCCCAGTCATCGCGATGCGCGCCGGCGGCGCCCGCACCGCACCGGCTCTGGCCTACGGGCTGATCCCCCAGGCCGCACCCCTCCTGCTCTCCTATGCCTTCTACCGGTTCGAATGCGCGATCCGCTCCTCCGTCATCCTCGGCGTCGTCGGCGTCGGCGGCCTGGGGCAACAGCTCGTCGTCAGCCTCCAGTCCCGCACGTGGGAGGAGGTCTGGACCCTCGTCGCCGCCGTGCTCCTGCTGTCAGCGGTCGTCGACATCTGGAGCTCCCGGGTCCGCACCGACCTCGCCGTGATGTCATGCTCGGACTGGTCCGGGGGAACGGCGACCCGCACGACGCGGAACCGGTCCCTCTGGGCCCGCTGGTCGGCGGTGGTCGCCGTCGTCGGGATCGTCGCGTCGGGCGTCGCGTCGGGGGTGTCGCTGTCCGGGCTAGCCTCCACGCGCACCCGCGAGCTCACCGTCCGCCTCATCCATGACCTTCTTCCCCCCGCTCTTCCCCCTGGAGGGTGGGGCACCCTCGGGGACGCCACGCTCGACACCCTGGCCATGGCCGTGCTGGCGATGGCGCTCGCCGTCGTGCTCACGGTGGTCGTCGGCCCGTTCGCCACCCGCGTACGGCCGAACGGCGCATCCTCTCTGAAGTCGTCGCGGACGTGGTCCGGGTTGCGGATAGTGAGAGAGGGGGCACGGTTGCTCGCCCGCGTGCTCCTGCTCGTGCTGCGGTCCATCCCGCCGACGGTGTGGGCCGTGCTGGCCCTCCTCGTCCTCTTCCCCGGTATCCTGCCGGGCGCCATCGCCCTCGGCCTCTACACCGCCGGCATCCTCGGCCGGCTCGTCGCCGAGGCCTGGGAAAGCGTCGACACACGGCCGCGCGATGCCCTCGCTGCCGCCGGAGTCCCCAAGGGCATGGCGTCCCTCACCGCCGTGCTGCCGCCCTCGGCGTTCCATATGCTCGCCTACACGCTCTACCGGTTCGAGATCTGCGTCCGCGACACCGCGGTGGTGGGCGTCGTGGGCGCCGCCGGCCTCGGGCGTCTCTTCGCCGAGAACCTCGCCGTGTTCCGCTTCCCCGCAGTGACCACGCTGCTCCTCACGTCGTTCGCCGTCAGCGCGGCCAGCGAGGTGCTCGGTCGCCGGGTCCGACGTGCGGTCAGCGCATGACCAGGGGTTACCGGGTCATGACGACCCCGGCCGACGCGACCCGCTCCTGGCCGAGCGTGCGTAACATCGAGCGACCGGGCCTACTCCTGACGGTGTCCGCGACCAGCGACACGGCGTACCCGCTCTGAAGGAGATGGACCATGACGACGACCACCGCCCCCAAGGTCGGCCGGCCGGCCGGACTGTCGGTCGCTCACGATCGGGCGACGATAGTGACCGGTCTCGTGCTGAGGCTCGCCGCCGCGTACCTCTGGTACGAGAACCTGTCGTGGAAGAACCCACCGGACTTCGGCCAGTCCGACGGCGGCGGCCTCTACGGCTACACCAACGCCGCAGTCACCCACCCGGTACTCGGGGTGTGGACCTCGATCATCCAGAACGTCGTCCTGCCGCACTTCACCCTCTTCGGCTGGTTCACCTTCCTCACCGAGGCCGGGCTCGCACTCTTCCTCGCCCTCGGCCTGGCCACCCGCTTCTGGGCGCTCGTCGGCGTGCTCCAGTCGTTCGCCATCTACTTCACCGTCGGCAACCTCCCCAACGAGTGGAAGTGGAGCTACTTCCTCATGGCAGCCACCCACCTCGCCATCCTCGGCATCGCCGCAGGACGCACCCTCGGCCTCGACCAGATCCTCCGCCCACGCGTCTCCGGCCCGTCCGCGCTGGCCCGGCTCTACCGGCTCGCGTCCTGAGGCTCCCACCCGCCCGTCAGTGTCGGGCCTCCTCTCGACGGCCTGGGGGCCTCGACTCCCGGGCGGGCGGCCGGGTCTTGTCCTAGATGTGGATGTCAGGCGACGAGCGCGCTGAGCCGGTCGACTGCGTTCGGGGTGGCCACGTGCATGCGGCGGACGGCGTCCGCGACGGCGGGCTCTGTGGCCCGCTCTGGTGGCACGGGTGCTGGGTTGATGGCCAGCCGGTTGGACCAGTCTCTGATATCGGCCTCGGCGCTGAACGACGCAACGTTGCGCATGCCCACGATGTTCATCCGGGCCCAGTCGGAAAGGGTGTTGCCGAACGACGCGGGCGGGCATAGGTGGTTCTTCTCGTCGTCTCCGCTCCTGGTTGCCACGACGTACCCGGCGATCGCGGCACCGAAGCAGGGGAAGCCGGCGCGGACCGACTGCAACGTGATCACGTCGGACGACCAGATCGGTACGAGCGGTGCCAGTTTGAGCCCGTCGGCCGCGCAGTTGACGATGAGCGCGTCATCGGCAATGCGGACCGAGCCTTCGTCGAGCTCGAGAAGTCCACGTGCCGCCGATCGAATTCGGCCGAGACATACGACGTCCTCGATGCTGCGCAGCATGTCGAGTTCCCACTGTCCGAGGGTAGGGGCCTTCGCCATAGAGGGGGTGACCGACCGGTCGATGCGCAGCATGATGCCAGCGTCCTCGAGGCGCAGGAACAACCGGTCGAGCGACTCCGCCGTAGCGGCCGCTCGAGCAGGCTCGCCAGCATGGGGAGGTAGATCGCAGAATCGGGAACCACGAACGCGCGGTTGAGCATCCACGGCTCGCGGGGACGCACCCAGCAGATGGTGTCCGGATCGACACCGTGGGTCAGGAGCCACACGCACGCATCCGTCGCGGTCTTGCCGGATCCCACCACGACGTACTGGCTGGATGCCTCGTCGACGTGAACCAGGCCATTGACGGGGATAAACCCGGGTTCCTTCCTCGACCGCGAATCGGGGCGGCGTCTCCCCGGGGATGTCCGGGCTGAGGTAGCGCGCGTCGACGATGCGGCACCGCTCGGGAACCTCGTACCGCTCGCCGGAGATGTGCGAGACGAACATCCGGTCGCCCACGTACTCGCAGCCCGAGAAATGGTCGACCCGACCTGGGCCGACCATGCGGTCGGCCAGCACGTCCGCGTAATAGCTGACGATGCTGGGTTGGTCCGCTCTTGCCCACAGGCCCGCCTCGGGTCCACTGGTCTGAATCCGGTGGCCGCCGAGCACCGTAGACGCGACGCCGTAAAAGCTGGACGCCTGGTGCAGCCGCACGAACGGGTAGTCCTCCAGCCAGTGGCCGCCGACCCCGTGGCGCCGGTCCACCAGGGCGACCCGGACCTGCGGCGCATGGTCGATGAGGGCGTCCGTGAAGCCCATCCCCATCGCTCCGGCGCCAACCACCAGGTAGTCGACATCGATCTGGCGCGTCACGAGTCGGCCCCCAGCGCCACCCGGTCGCCGAGATCGACGGGCCATGACGCTAGGGAGCCGCCCGGCAACAGGGTGCGCGGTGAAAGCAGAGCCGAGACCACGAGGTTCGGGTTGGCCCCAGTCACGGCCTGGATGGTACCGAGAACCAGGGAGGCACATCAGCCAACAAGCGGCACAGGACGGGGTGAGCCTCGAAACCGACCCCAAGGGGTCTCAGCACCCTTCGACCTTCTGGACCCAGAGTGACACCACTAGGGCCCATCGCGGCCGACCAAGGACGTCTCTCCGTTCGCCTAACCGAACATCCGACTCTCGGCAAGAGCGGACGTGCCTCAGTTACCCGGCGGGGGTCAAGGGCGGAAGGGCGTGTCGGGTACCTCAGGCGTCATCCGTCGTGACCGCTGCTCTTATCGCGTCTTGGCCGTGAGTCACCGTGGAGGGGTCTCGTCAAGGTCGGGCTTGGTACGAGAACGATCTGCGGTGTGCGCGGGGTGGGCCGGCGTGGTGGACGCGGTTCGCTTTGCCTGAGCGGCCTGGGTGGTGCGCCAGCTGGTGGGTTCGGGTTGCAGGTCGGCCAGCAGTCGCCACTGCAGGTCGGTGCCGGGGTCGGCGGCGTCGAGGGGGCCTTGAGCGAGGGCCCGGCTGAGGTCGGCGGTGATGTCGCGGCCGGCCCGGTGTGCTCGGGCTACCACATCGGCCAGGGGTGCCCAGCTGTTGGCGCTCACGAGTCGGGGATCGACCTGGCGTAGCAGTGGTGCCCACCGTTGCATTGGGGGGAGCTGGTCTTGGCTGGTGATGCGGTCGCGGACCTGGTGCGAGGCGTGGATCTGCTGGTCGCTTGCGGTGTGGCGGTCCCCGTCCCATCGGTGGATCTGGTGGACCAGCTCGGTCTGGGCGGCGGCCAGGGGGGCATGTAGCCGGTGGGAGATGTCGTGGCTGCGGGCTGCCCACCGGTCGGCGGGGCCGGCGGCGATGACCTGGGCAGCCGCGAGAAGTGCGTCACCGGGCGGTAGGTGGGCCAGTCGTTCGTCGATGAGGACCTCAGCCAGCGCCTTGGTGCCCGTGGAAAGACGGTCGGCGAGGGCGGCGCGTCCGTCTCGCTGGAGCAGGCTGGCCGGGTCGTGGCCGGCCGGGAAGGCGAGGTGACGTGGGTCTGCGCCTCGGGCGGTGAGCATCCAGTAGTCCCGCTCCGCGGCTATCTGCCCGGCCAGGTCGGCGTCGGTGGCCACGATCAGGCCCCCGGCTGCGGGGCCGTCGGACAGGTGCAGGTAGGGGATGAGGATGTCGGCCTGGGTGTCGGTGAGGGCGGTGCCCAGGGGGGCGGCGCCGACGTGGCCACGCTCCCCGGGGCTGGCCAGGGACACGGCGACGGCGTCGATGGGTCCTTCGACGATGACGGGGGTGGCGCCGGCGGTGAGTCGGTCCGTGTGCTCGGCGATGCCGTAGAGCTGCTCGCCCTTGGCGAACAGGGCAGTCTCGCCGGTGTTGAGGTACTTCGGTCCCGCCTGCACGCCCTCGGCCACGCCGGCCTCGAGGTGGTCCAGAGCGGGGTTGCGGCGGCCGACGAACCCGACGACCCGCAGCGGTGTCTGGTCCTGCGGGTGCTGTTGGTCGACGGCGTGGCCGGGCGCGGTCGTCTGAATGGGCAGGATGAGCCGGTCGCGGAAGGCGTCGATGAGCCGGCCGGTGGAGGCCTGCTTGGACAGGCCGGCGGACAGGAGCTCGTCGTCGGTGGCACCGTGGCGGCGTAGGTGGTCGGTCAGCGCGGTCCAGCTGTTCGGGGCGTACCCCGGTCGGGTGCGGGTGTCGCCGGTCAGGTCGGTGCCGCCGAGACGGTCGGTGAGGTAGGTCTGAGCCCAGGAGCCGCGGTAGGCGGCCTGGTAGAAGCTGGCGGCCTGCTCGTTGAGGTGGGCGATCCGTTCGGGGCTGACGGGGGCGAACTCAGCGTCAGCGGCGCGGGCCAGGGCTCGTTCTCGCTGCTGATCGGTGGGTTCCCATTCGAAGCCAGCCCGTCGGGTAGCCGCCCAGTACAGCTCCGTGTCCAGCTCGCCCTCGTCGAGGGCGATCTGCTGGTCCGGGATCGTCTCGTTCTGTAGCGGGGGCAGCGGGTCGATGAACCCGGTGCCCGCGGTGGAGTAGTCCAGTGGCGCCTCCTCCGCGTTGTCCGGTGCCGGCGGGAACAGTCCGGCCTCGCCGGCGTGGGGGTGGAGGGTGGTGGCCATGTGCAGGTCCTCCGGAGGTGCGTTGTCGGCGTCGTACGGGTCCTCCGGGTACGGCGGGGGGACGTCGTCCCCGTTGCCCGGGTCGTAGGGGGCCGGGTCGGTCAGGACGGAGGCCCGGAAGATCAGCGCGTCGGCGAGGACGTGACCAGGGACGAGTCCGCCGTCGGGCCCGGTTGGGTAGCGGAACAGGTCGGCGTACCCGACTCCGTGCTCGCTGGCCCGGGTCAGGGCGGTGATCACGGAGGGCCAGTGCGGGTCCTGCATGAGCTGGGCGGTGACGCCGGCGCGACCGTCGGCGTCCAGAGCGGCGGTCAGCGACTCGAGCCACGGCGGGCGTAGCGGGTCGGTGGAGCCGGCGGAGGGGTCCGCGGTCAGCACCGCTGGGGCGACGTGCCGGGCGATGCGCCACCAGAGCGCCGCGGCCTGGTACTCGTCGGGCAGCTGCGCCTCGGCCGCAGCGCGCCGCAGCAGGTTCGGCGCGTCGGCGCCGGCGCGAGACAGCGCCGCCAGGTTCTCGGCCAGGACCGGCCAGTGCGGGTCAGCGCCCGGCGCCAGGCCCACCTGCACGGCGAGCGGGCTCCAGGCGGTGCGGTAGCTGCTGTCGATCGCGGCGTTGACTCGCTTGTTCAGGTCGACCTGAGCGCGGCGGTCGGCGGCGGCCTGCTGCCGCGGCCCCGTGGGCCGTGTGTCTTCCTCGGCAACCCCATGAGCGGCCCGGAACACCATCACATCGGCCAGCAGGTCCCGGTGCTGCGGATTCAGCAGCTGCCGCGCCCACGCCGGCGCGGTGACCGACGTCAGCTCGGCCGCGTGCCGGCGTACCTCGACGGTGGACCGCCCGACGAGTGCTTGCCGGGCGCTCAGGTGCTCGGCCCACTGGCCGTGATGGCGCAGCCGCTCGGGGACGCTGGGCAGCCACGGAGCGGGGGGTGGGTTGTTCGGGTCGGTGGTGGTGCGGGTGTGGGTCGGGTCGAGGCGCCAGTCCAGGACGGCGGCGGGGTCGGCGGCGGTGTCGATCTCCCGTGCGCGCAGGGCGGCGGTGAACGCGGTTTCGGGGTGATGGCCTTCGGCGGCGAGCAGGGCCAGGTGGCCGCGCAGGGTTGGCCAGGCGGGGGAGTGGAGGATGCCGGGGGCCAGCTGCTCGGCGTGGGCCTCAAGGGCGGTCATGCGGGCGGCGCCGAGGAGGTCGGCGGCGGCGGTGTGCACGGCGTCGAGGTATCGGGCGGTGGCCTGGGTCAACGTGGTGTGCGGGTCGTCGACGCGGGCGGCGGTGGTGGTGGCCGACGGCTGCGCCTCGTCGCGGGCCAGGATCTGCTCGAGCATGTTCAGCGCGGTCTGCGGGTGGGTGGCGGCGGGGGTGATGACGGAGTGCTCGTCCCCGTCCAAGGCGGCGTTGAGGTACAGGTGGTTGGCTTCGCGGCCGCGGGTGATGGCGACGTACAGCTGCTGGCGGGACTCGGCGCCGGCGGTGACGGTGTGGGAGGTGTCGGCGGTGACGCCTTGGGCACCGTGGACGGTGGTGGCGTAGCCCAGCTGTACGTGCTCCTTGACGTAGTCGGCGGGCAGTCGCAGGTGCCGGCCGGTGCGGGTGTGGACGACGTCGAGAGCGCCCCGCAGCTCGGGGTCAGCGGCGCTGCCGGCGTGGGCGGTGGTGACGGTCCACCGGTCGCCGTTCTTGACGAAGTCGGTCGCCGTGGTGCGCAGCTGGCGGTCGTTACGGCGGGTGATGATCGTGTCGCCAGCCGAGGCCGCAGACCCGTCCATCAGGTCGACCTGTGCCGGCGATGGAGTCTGGCCGTCGGGGCGGGGGATCGAGTCGTCGTCAAGGGCGGCGAGCCGGTCGATGCGGGCCCGGACGTTGAGCTCGGTGGCCAGCTCCCGGGTGGGGGCGAGCATAATCGAGTCGAGCCCGGCGGTGCGGTCGGCTGTCCACGCCTCGTACGCGTTGTTGGTGACCGTGGTCAGGTCGCCGACGTGGACGCGGTCGTTGTCGATGTAGAACCCGAGGCCGGTGGTGTCTCCGGTGCGGATGGCCAGGCCGGCGGCGGCCTCGGCCTGGTCCCGGAACCGGACCAGCTCGGTCAACGTGACGGCGCCGGCGGAGGCTTGGATGTCGCGCAGCACCCCACCAGCGGCGATGGCCGCCAGCTGCCGGTCGTCGCCGACCAGGCGCACGCTCGCACCGCGTTCGAGGGCGAACCGGGTAACGGCCGCGAGGTCGCCGGTGGCGGCCATGCCGGCCTCGTCGACGACGATCAGGGTCTTGTCGTCCACGGCTTCCGCCCAGGCGGGCAGCGCTGCCAGGGCTTGGTGCTGCAAGTGATAGACGAGTTTGGCCAGGGTGTCGGCGTGGGTGCCGGTCTCCTCGCGCAGCACGCCGGCGGCGACTGCGGAGGGGGCCAGCCCGAGGACGGTGCCGCCGCCCTCGACGCCGTGTGTCCAGGCCGCCGTCAGGGCGGACATGGCGGTGGTCTTGCCCGACCCGGCCGGGGCGATGGCCAGCTGGACGCGGGCCCCGGAGGTGGCCATCTGCCGGACGAGGTGCGCTTGCGCGGTGTTGAGGTTGAGGCCGTTGGCGACGGACTCCAGCAGCGCCAGGTCGACGTCGCTGTGGCTGACGGCGCGACCGTCGCGGCGGTGGGCGGCGTCGACGAGGAACGTCTCGTTCGCCAGCACCGTGGCCGAGCTGTACAGCTGGGAGCCGGCGACGTCGTACACGCTGGAGCCATCTCGGCGGCGCAGCTGCTGCGGTGATCCGATCGACTCGTGTACCGGGTCGGGCCGGGTCAGGCGCACCGAGTCGCTGGCGTGCAACACCCGGGCCACGACCTGGTCCACGGCGTGGTCGACTAGCCGGCTGTCGGCCATGACGTCTGCCGGTGCTTTCGCCCGCAGCTGCCGTTCCGCCTCGGAGCGAACGTGCCAGACCTGCCAGGTCGACCGGCCACCTTCGATGCCGCCGCGGGTGCGGAGGGTGAGTGCGTCAAGCAGGTCCTCGGAGACCACGGGCGGCCCTTGGTTCCCGGCTCGTGCGGCTGCTTGGCCGCGGCGTCCAGCAGGCTGGTCAACGACGTCCTCGACGAGCCGGGTCACGCGGTCGGGGGAGCCGAGCAGCTGCGCGGCTTCGGTCCGCCAGATGGCCCGCTGCTGGGCCTCGGAGCGAGGTTCGTGCTTGGCGTCCCGGGTCTCCAGGGTGGCCTGCTGCGCCAGCTTCAGCGCCTCCACCGGGGTCGGCGGGCGGCCGTGCTCGGCCTGAAACGAGGCCGCCAACGCGGCCCGTCGTACGTCGATCCGGGCGCGCCGTTTGGACCACACCTCGATCAGCGCCTCGGGCACTCCGGTGATCTCGCGCACCATTCGCTTGCCGGCGGCCGCGGCGGCGTCGGCGTCGGAACGGGGCGTGAATGTCACCCCGAGTCGGCGGGTCAGCTCGGCCTCGATGCGGGTGTTGTACCGCTCCGAGGCGGTGACGGTGGCCTTGAACAGGACCCGCGCATCGAGGGCCAGCCACCGGCCCGGGGTGCCGTCGGCGCTGACCGAGCGGACCTTGGACGACACCGCGACGTGAGTGTGCAGGTCGGGGTCGCCGGCGCGGGAGTCGCGGTGGTCGAACTTCGCCGCGAGCAGGCCCGTGGTGTCCAGCTGCTGCACGCCATTGCGCCCGCCGCGGGTGTACGCCGCTTCCCGCTCGAGCCAGCCCAGGACGTCGTCGACGGCGGCGTGGTGGGCGGCGGCGATCTGCTCGGCGATCTCCCGCGGCGCGATCGCCCACAGCGTCGACACCGACTTGACCGGGGTGAAGGTCAGGTCGAACCCGGCGATCGCCGAGGTGGTCGAGCGGGAGTTGCGGGCGATGAACGACGACAGCTCCCGCGGGTCCTTCGGCGCGCGGCCGTGCGCCTCGGTGAACATCTCCCGGCCGACCTCGGTGCGGATCCGGGCCCGCTCGGCCGCCGCGAGGACGGTGTCCGCGCGGTCACCGTTGGCGACGTTGACCTCGACCGCGCGGCGGGCGACGGCGATCTGGAAGGCGGGGGTCTCGTCCGGGCGGGGGAAGGGTTTGCCCAGCTCGGTCGCAGCGGCCTGCACCGTGGGGGAGGCGCCGGCCGCCGCCAGGTCCTCGGTGATCTTGTCGGCGTTGGGGTGTCGGCCCTCGGCGAACAGCGACGCCATCTGGTCGGCGGTCACCCCCTGCCCGACCGCCATGTCGACGTCGGCCAACGCCGACCCGGCCCACTGACCCGGGACCTCACCTCGCTGGCTGTAGTAGTCCGCCAGCCCGGTGTGCTGCTTGTCCGTCGCATCCAGCGCAGCGACCTGCCGGGTCAGGTAGGCATACCCGTCCCCAGCGGTCAGCTTGTGGATCGACATCACGACCCTCTAAGCACCGACCCCCCCTCTTACTGGACATGGTTTTCCGAACTTTTTTCTTCGAATTTTTGTTCGAACACCGTGCCGAGGGTGGGGGGTAACGTCGCCGCCTCCGACATCCCGTCAAACGGGACTGAGGGGGTAGCGGGCCGATGATGCAAGAGGTGTGTGGGTGATGGCGCTTGGTTGAAGCGCGGTCGGGGTGGTCGGGGGTGAGGGGTAGGGGTCGGCGTCGGGCGGGGGCCTCGGTGCGGTGAGGGGGCGGGGTTGACGCGCAACGAGACGCGGAGGAGCGGCGGGGATGGGTTGCCGGTGGTTGTCGGTAGGTCTCTGGACCATGGGGTGGTTGCCGATGGGGGCGGTGATCCGTCAGCGGTCTGGTGCGGTCGCCGGCTGGACGGTGGCGGAAATTCGTCGTCAAAACGATGTCCAGTAAGAGGGGGGGTCGGTGCTTAGGGGGTCAGCGGCGCGTCGACGCCGGGACATTGCCGGTGGTGCCGGCTGTGAAGGAGACACCGATGGGCAACAGGACCAACAGGGCGCATGAGGCCAGGGCCAGGGCGCGGGAGGCCCGGTCGGTGATGCTCACCGAGCGTCACGCCCAGGACGAGAGGATCGAGGGTGCGGTGGCGGCGGCGCTGCTGGCGATCGAGGACGGGGAGGCGGCGCTGGCGTTAGCCGAGGAGCATGAGCGGACCCTGGCGGCCGCGTTGCAGAGGCTCAGCCGGGAGAGTGTCGGCGTCCGCGCCATGGTGGCGATGACTGGGCTGGCCGAGGCTCGGGTGACGCGGCTGCTGCGGGCGAAGCTGGAGGAAGAGCATGCCGCTGGCTGATCCGGCTCTCCAGCTGCTCGAGCATGCGGTGCGTGACCCGGCTGTGGTCACCCGGTACCGCGCCAAGGTGCTCGACGTCCCGAACTCAGCATGCTGGTGGTGGCACGGGTCGGTGTCTGGCCGGGGCCACGGGCGCTTCTACGTCGGCACCGTCCCGACGCCCGGCACCCGCCGACGCGGGCGGTGGGGTGCGTGACCTGTGTGTCATCGCGCACCGGTTCGGCTACGCGCTCGTCTACGGGGTGTCGGCGCTGAACGAGGTCCCGGTGTTGGGGCACGCCTGCGACAACCCGCTGTGTCAGCGGATCGGTCCGGGGCATGTTCACCCGTCCTCGCACGCCGCGAACCGCCGCGCCTACTTGGCGCGGCGGTCGTTGGCCGGGAACCCGCTGGGTGACCCGCGCGGTGCGCGGGGACGGGCGCAGGCGCTGCGGGACATGACCCGAGCGGACCCGGCAGCCGTCGCCGCCGACCAGGCTCGGCTGCTACGGCTGGGCTTGCAACTGCCCCTGTTCGATGTGCCAGCGGTGCCGGTGGACGTGCGGTAGGGGCTGCCCGACCGTCCTCCGGGCTTCACCCCGCCAGCGGGCGTACCCCTGCGGTGACCATCTGGTCCAGCAGCGCCGCCAGCACGTAGTGCGGGTCGGCGGCGCGTGCCCGGTCCAATGCGACCCGAGCGACCGTGCCGTTGCCGTGGTGCCAGGCGGTGTTCGCCAGGATGGTCAGCACGGGGACGGCGTACTCGTCGGGCAAGCAGGCCCCCACCTGGATGAGCCGGTCTAGTAGCCGCGCCGTCATCGCTGGATCGGCCGCCTGAGTCGCAGGATCGGCCGGGGGGTCGGTCGGCGTCAGGTGCCCGTCCAGCGCGGCCACCGCATTGGGGTGCAGGCTGTCGCGGCGCAGGATGCCGGGTGCCAGGTGCGCGGCTAAGGCGTCCCGCAGCGCGGGGCTGCCGCCCGCGTGCAGCGACAGCGCGGCCAGGGCCAGGGTCGTGTCGGAGAAGTCGGACGGGCTGGCTTCTTCCGTCAGCAGCCGGCCCCACACTGCCGCTCCCCGCTCGACGGTGACCTCGCCGTCGATACGGGTGAGGCGATCGCACGCACGCCCGACGGCGGCGGCGCGTGACCCTGCCGCGCACCGCTGTGCCAGCAGCGTCCGGGAGGCGGCGGGAGCCGAGCCGGTGATGACGGCGAACTCCAGCGCGGCCGGGGCGTTGGGTCCCGGGACATCCGCCCAAGCTTGGTCCTCGGGCCAGTGCTGGGACCGCCAATGCTGGCCCACCACCAGCAGCCGATCGCGGACCTGGACGCCGACCTCGCTCAGCGCGGCAGCGACCACTTCGACCGCCACCTGCGCGTCGTCGTGGGCGGTGCCGTAGGCGATGAGAATCACCGCGTCTGGGTCTTCACGGGCGACGGCCGGGAGCAGGGCGTCGGCCACCTCTGACGCCTGGCCGGGGCCGGGGAGGTCGACCCGGGCGACCATCCCGAGGCGGGTGCTTCGGGCGGTTTTGGTCAGGCAGACCAGCACCAAGGCGCGGTCGACGTGGAAGCCGAGTAGGTGGGGGACCGCCGACAGCACGTCGGCGGGTGTGGACAGGCGAATCGCTGTTGTCGTGGGCATCGGGGTGGTTCCTCTCGTTCGTGCACAGGGGGCGGGGGGTGCCGGGCCGGGCACCCGCCGCCGTCGCGACCGGTGGTCGCTGCGGTGAGGGGCACTCGGCCCGGCGTACTGCTCACACCTCGCCGTCGTCCTCGACCGGCTCGGGGGTGGCGTCGTCCTCGACCGGCTCGGGGGTGGCGTCGTCCTCCACGGGCTCGACCGGCTCGGGGGTGGCGTCGTCCTCGACCGGTTCGGGGGTGGCGTCGTCCTCGACCGGCTCGGGGGTGGCGTCGGCCGTGGAGTCGTCCTCGTGCTCGGTGACCTGCTCGGGCTGGGCGAGGATCAGCCGTTCGACGTCGGAGGGCTGGTAGCCCCAGGCGATGAGCGCGGTGAGATACCGCTCGTCACGGGCGGTTGGCCTCCGCCAGGTGTTGCGGCTGGTGCCCGATTCCCACTCGCAGACCAGCAGGGCCACGCGCGATCATGACCGCCTGCTTGGGGGTGGCGGCGTCGGCGCGGGCGGTGATGGCGGTCTTGGCGTTGTACCGCCGTTCCCAGTCCTCGCCCGGCGTCGTCTCGCCCGCCTTGGCGGTCAGCTCGGCGTGCAGCCGGTAGCCGTCCTCGACGTGCTCGCCGTGCGCGACGGCCAGGGCGAGGAACGTCTCGGCCCCCTTGGGGGTGGTGGTGCGGGTCAGGAACGACTCGCTGATCCACGCCCGCCGCACCCGCTCGGCGGAGTCCCAGTCCTTGTTGTTGGCGATGAGGGCCTTCGCTCGGCCTTCTGCTCGTCGGTCATCCCACCGCCGGGCTGCTGGCTGGGGGCGACGGTCTGGCCGGACCACGAGTAGAGCGCGTGGCCGTTGCCCTTGGGGTCGGTGCACACGTAGGTCACCTGCGGGTCGCTGCGGTAGTAGGCGGTGACGTAGGCGGCGTGGCCGGGGCAGGAGGCGTGCTCCTTCTCGGTGGGCGGGTTGACCTTGGGGTCGCCGTCCTTCTTGACCATCCGGATCTCGCGCAGTTCCTTGATGACCTTGTTCTCGTAGCCGGGACGGTCGATGACGGTCACCCCGGCCTCGACCAGCCCGGCCACGGTGGCGTCCACGAGCTGCTGGCGGGCCTTCTCGTCGCGGGCGCGCTGGGCGACGTGCTCGGGGTTCTCGCCGTCCTGGATGGCTGCGAGCAGGTTGGCCACGGTCTCGTCGTCGTCCTCGATTATGTGGACAGTTGGCTTGTGTCAAGGACTCGACCATTACGGCAGACGCTCCGATTGCTGCAATCGTCGGGCTACCGCGCGGACGGTGCCATGAGCGTGCGCTTGACAGGGCATCCTGATTGGGTGAACGGAATCTGGAGCCGCGCAGCAGGCGGAGATGGTGGGCACGAGGCGGACGACGAGCAACGGCTCGGGCTACGTAACCCCCGCCCTTCGCGCGCGCCAAGGAGGGGCTAGCTGACCTGCCCCGCGTGGTTGTACGTGTCGCGGTAGGTGGGGCGCCGTGGAACTGAGGTGTGGCCGCGGTGACAATGCGGGCGAGCGACACCGCCCTCCACGCTGATAAGAGGGAGCCCTCTCAAGCGGACAGTTCGAGTTGCGTAATGATTTGGCAAAATTCTTCCCCAATATGGGGCGAGTTGGCGAGCAGGTGTAGCGTCAAAATCGCGCCAGGTTGCAACGATGCACCAGACGGAGATGGGAGGGGTGGCAGTCGTCAAGACAGAGCTGCGTCCCCACCATGTGGGGATCGTGGATCGGCTGCGTTATTGAGCGACGTGCCCCTCGCCTCAATTTTCAGGAGATGGTCGAAGTGCGCAAAGTCTTCATTTCACTTTTGCTATTCGTCGCTTCTGTTGGACTCGGTCCGACAGCCCAAGCGGCGCCTGACTCTACATCGTCGGGGTCCAACTCGGACAGAGTTGCTGGAAATGTCCAACGAGTGAAAACCCCTGCAGGGACGCTGACTTATGGCTGGAGACCTTTCGCCAACGATCGGGAACGACAACTTGGGGCGAAAGACTATAGCGAGACTCAGAAGATCAACCGCCAGCTGGTATCCGGTGGATCACCGACGCTTCAAGCGTCAAATCAACCGAATATTGGGATGCGTCCTGCTGATGCGAGTGGCTGTTCTGAGGATGTGTGCATGAGCATTACGGGGAACGGCTACTTCGTAAGCGATTGGAATGTTACCGGGTACTGGAACGGCGGCGACATTTGCACCACCTCATACTATTGGCAGCCTTACGATAGACTAATCGCAATGGGGAACACAGTTTGCGGCGGCGCTGGGGTATTCTATTATGATTGGCAGCCGGATAAGACGTTCCCCTACGGGCAAGCTTGCAACACCTTCTCCAACTCCATTCCAGGAAAGCCTTGCGAATGGATCACAGCGTAGACTAGGACTCAGTTGAATTCCGAAACCTTGGTCGGCTCCGGACGCCTTCCCGATGGTAATCTTTGGGAACTATTCGCCACGGGGTCCATGGAGGATTTGCTGACGTACCTGTCGGTGGTCACCGTCGAGGGCCCAATAACCCTCGGCGGTGGCCACGCAGGGCCAGCATTGGGTTCGACGGGTGCGAGGGTGAGCGCCTCGACGCATCGGACGGAGAGTTGCCGATACGTTGTGGGTCGCACGGCTAGTAATGTGCAGACGGTGCGACTGGATCGGGATCAAGGCGCTGCCGTCACAGTGCCAGTAGTCCGTTCAGACGCTTATCCTGACTTGGGGTTCTTTTTCTATCTGTCGAATGTAGACGATATTGTGAAGTCAGTATCATGTCTCGACGCAAAAGGGAAGGAGACAGGGAGAGCGGAATTACGACAGCCGCCGGAGAAGCGGCCGAGCGCGGATTAAGGTACGGCCCCCCAGTCAACTTTCTACTGATCAGCGTAAAGCTTCCCCCGCTCAAGGAGTCGCGTAACGAGTTGGCTGGTGGCCATCATCGCGGTATCGCCAGGCAGCACGTGCTCAGTGGACGGGACGTTGTCCTCCCTCAACTGGTCACCGTGCATGACCGCGCTCCAGACCCGGCCCTTGAGGGAGTGGCGCAGTCGTCAGACGCGACCTACGTTGGGGTGGCGCTGATGGTCGACCAGCAACATCTCGACCGTCTACACGGCACACGTCCGAGCTGCGATATTCAGGTGCAATCTAGACGGCGCTCGTGCCCACCGAGTCGGGGCCTGATCGAGAGGATCGCGGGCCATCTGAACGAATAATTGGCGGGGCGCCCAAGTTCTATCCGTTTAGACACAACGGACCTCGGCGAGGATGCGACATACGAGCGTCTAATGAGCGTCCCGATGCAGGGTGAGGACCCCCTCCACCACGTCCTCTCGCAGTTGTGTTCGGGTGTCCCTGGCTCCCGGGCTGATTGCGGCAATCAGCGCCGCTCGCTGAGTTCGGCCTGGTCGGTCTTGCTTTGGTCGAGCTGGACGAGCAGCGCTTGGATGCGGTCGCGGACGGCGGTGTGGCGTTCGACTTCTCGGTCCCATCCGCGGCTGGTCGCGTCGTTGATGAGTTCTTCCTCGACGGCCACGCGTTCGATGAGGCGGGAGGCGTAGTGGCTGGTGGTGAGGAACTTGGAGCAGGTGAGGATGAGGTCGCATTCGCATGGGCCTTCGGCTGGTGTGCGCAGGCAGTGGCCGAGTTCGAGTTCGGTCTTGAGGAAGTTGGTCTGTAGCCAGGACACTGCTTCAGGGTCGAGGCGGTGCTCGCGTAGTGCGGCGGCGGCCGGTCCGGCGAGGGTGACGTCGGGTCCAAGGTGACGGCCCAGGGCGTCTTGGTATTGCTGTTTGACGGTCGGGTCGGACAGGGTCGAGTAGATGAGGGACATGTTCGGGCTGCGGTGCCCAAGCACGGCCATGATCGTCTGTACCCGGGCGCCTCCTTCGGCGAGTTGGGTGCCGATGGTGTGCCGGAACCGGTGGGCCGTGACCGTGGGTTTCCCGGTGGCGTCGATCAGCCCAGCCGCGGTGCAGGCTTCCCGGAGAGGCTGGTCGAACAGAAACGAGTTGGATAGCAGCTTTCCGCGCTGTAGGAACACGTGCTGCACCTTGCGTCCTGCGCTGGGGTCGAACCGGGGCCATGCTTGCTGTTGACGGGCGAGCTCGATGACGGGCTTGAGGGCGGCGGCGGCGTGGGGGTGTAGCGGGATGCTGCGTTCCGCGTAGCCCTTGCCGACGGGGATTCGCAGTCGGGGGTGCCCGTCGGGGTAGGTGTCGAGGCAGTCGAGGGCCAGCCGGCGGATCTCGTCGCGGCGGGCACCGCTCCACCGTGCCACGATCAGCGCGGCGCGTTGGTGGGGGTCGGACAGCTGTTCCACGTGCGTCATCAGGGCGGCGAGCTCGTGGTCGGGGATGAACCGGGGCAGCGGCTTGCTCAGTTTGGGGATGTCCCCGCGGGTGAAGAGCACCCGGGCGGGGACGTCGTTCCAGCCCCAGGCGGCTGTCTCGGTGACGAACCGGGTGATCAGGGTGACGATGGTGCGTCGGAACGAGACGCTGAACGGGACGCCGGTGTGCTGGCTGACTTGAGTGCCGAGCCAGCGGAGGAACTCTTCGGCGTGCTCGCGCCGTAGTTCGGCCAGGGTGGTCATCTCCGGGTGGGCGGTGGCCATCCACGTCACCAGCCGCCGCAGCGCGTCACGGGCGTGGCGCACGGTTTGGGGCCGGTCGAGGTTCGCCTGCAGGTGCAGACGCAGGTACCGCTCGATGACGGCGCGGATCCTGGGTGGTGCGAAGTCCGGGGCGAGCCGGTCGACCCACGTCCCGGCGTCGACTCGCCCGGTCGGAGCTTCACTGATCTGTCCGACGTTGAACAGCAGTACGTGCACGGCGTGCAACCGCGCGATCGCTGAACTCAGATACGTGTCGGCCAGATCGACGGTACTTCTGCTGCTCGGCGCCCGGGCGTAGAACTCTCGTGGCGGGTCGAGGCGTAGGCGGGCGGTGAAGGCGTCTATTGCCTGGCGTAGCTCGGCCAGGTCGGACACGTCGATGTGGGTGAGGTCGGGATCGCCGCGGTGCAACAGCATCCGGCCCAGTGGCCACAGGATCTGAGTTCGGGCTCGCCGGTAGCCCAGCTGCGTCAAGCGGGCGACGTGCCGGTCGAACAGCACGGTATCGACGCCGAGACCGCCGTACCTTTCCTGGTGTTTGAACGGGCTGTGGAAGGTGCGAGCCAGCAGGAGCGGGTAGTCCAGGCTGATCCCTTGCACCAGGGCAAGGTAGGTCAGGTACGGCATGACGCCGCTGGCGTCCGGGTTGGTGTGGTGTTCGGGACGTCGGTTCTCCTTGTCCACCAGGCGTAGCCGCAGGGGGGCGTCGAACCAGTCCGGCAGCGATGGCCAACGCTCGATGAACCGGTCATAGTTGCCCATCCGGTTCCGGCGCACCGGGTAGCTACTGCAGTGCTGGTCGATCCACCGCTGGTAACTGTCGCGATCCGCATGCACAGGGGAGACCCGTGCGGGGCCCAGCGCCGGGACCGAGGCGAGAGCCACCGTCGCTGGTCCGCTCATGGCCGGCTGGCCAGGGCCTGGGTGTAATCGGCGAGCACCTGCTGTTCGGAGACTCTCGTGTAGACCCGTACGGACTCGGGTGAGGCGTGCCCGAGCCGTTTCTGTAACGCCAGTTCCCGCATCCCGCCCTCCCACATCGCGGTGGCGTGGGTGTGCCGCAGCGCGTGCGGGGTCGTCTCCGGTGTCCGGATGCCGAGCCGGTCCAGCCGGCGGGCGAACCCCCGCACCACGGCCTGGTAGGACAACGGCTGCTGTCGCCGTGGACCGTTGCCGCCGACCAGGAACACGAACGGGCTGTCCGCGTCCAGGGGCCGTTCGTGCAGGACATACCTGTTGAGCGCGTCCAGGGTGCGCGGCTCGTGCAGGTCGACGATCCGCTCCTGCCGGGACTTCGCCCGAGCCCCTCGAGGGTGGTTGTCGCGTTTGCGAATTGTCACCCGGCGGCGGCCGTAGGAGATGTCGTCGAGCTGCAGGCAAAGCACTTCGCCTGGGCGCAGGCCACCGTCCAGCATGAGCAGGAAGATCGCCAGGTCACGCAGCGTGGTCAGGCTCTCCAGCACGGACTCGATGTCCGGGGTGCTCATCGGCCGCGGCAGCCGTAACGGCAGCCGCACCCGCACCGCGCGGCGGACCGGTTGCTGCCGGCTGGACGCACCCACGAACGGTTGGTGCCGGTCCGGCACCCGCCCCAGCGCGTGATCGACCCGCTGTTGTATCGGGTTGTCTCCGGCGGTGTACTGCTCGGCGGCGATCGCCCAGTCAAAGAAGCTCGAGGTCGCGGCCAGCGCCCGCTGCACCGTCGCCGCGGACAGCAGCCGGCCCTGTTCCGTGGCGACGGTCAATCCCAGTCGTTGGGCGGGCCGAGCCGAGGGCAGCTGCCGCAGATACCCCAGATAGTCCAGTGCGGTCGCCGGCCGGAAGTCGTCCCAACCCAGAGACCGTTCGTCCAAGAAGCGAGCCAGATGGCGCAGGTCGTACGCGTACGCACAGAACGTGTTGGGGCTGTAGCCGGCGTCGCTCAGATGCGACAGGAACCGGTTGACCAGGGCGACCTCGGCACCAGCATCGTCGAGCAGCAAGACCCGGCCGACGACTCCACCCTCGCATTGCTTGACCACCCGCATCGTGACGGCCTCCCTCCTCGGTATTGAGTGCATCACCGCGTACTTCCCGACCCTGGGGGGCGCGCCGTGCCGGTATGTCTAGATAACTGAGAACTCGGCGATGAGCGCGGCGTCGGTGAAGGACAGGGCGTGCTTCGCGGCGGCGGCCTTGGCCTTCTCGCTGCCGCTGGTGACGACGGCGGCCTCGATCTGCTTCTTCGGGGTGCCGAGCCTGCGGGCGACGGTCCCGGCCGGGACGCCGAGCATGGTCAGTTGCTCGACCACGGCGAGCCGGTCGGTGGTGCTGAGCGCGTCCCGACGCTCGTTCTCGTGCCACTGCTTGACGATCCGGTCGGCCTCGTCCTGGTCGTCGGACACGATCAGCACCGGGACGGTGAGCAGCCCGGCCTTGACCGCGCCCAGGGTCCGGCGCTGCCCGCGCTTGACGGTCAGGGTGCCGTCCTCGTCGCGGACGGCCTGGATCGGCGTCATCACCCCGAACTCGCGCAGCGACGCCAGGAACTGCCGGTCCAGGTGCGCGGCGGCGCGCACGTTGTCCCCGATGATGAGCGTCGTGGGGTCAACCTCGATGCACTCCCGAGCGGCGCTGACGGCGTCGGCGGGGATGCCGGTGGTGGCGTCGGTGCTGGTGCTGGTGCTGGTGCTGGGGGTGGTGATGGTGTCGGTCACGGTGTCACGTCCTGGTGGTCAGGCGGCCCCTCTGGTGGGGTTCCGCTCTACCTCCAAGGGTTCCGTTTTCGGCGCTCTGGCGGTGGCCTCGGGCGCCGCCTGTGGACAGACCTTACGTCGCAATACCGTTGTTCCACAAACAGATTCACGCGCCGCACTGCTGTCGGTGTCCAGGCCAGCCGGCCCATCTCGTGGCCTGCTGAGGGGCGGGCGAACCGGATCGGAGCGACGAGGACGGGCGAATCGAAGCAGGGTTCTGAACGCCGTCGACGAGGGTGAGGAGGCCGGCGGTGCATCGGCACGGTGTTAGGCCAGGTGGACAGGTGGTGCTGTATGAGAGCTACCGCCAGACGATGGGCCGTACCCGCTGCGGGTCGACGTGGTCGTACATGAGCACGGCGAGGTAGTGGGCGGGGTCTTCGTCGGGGTTGATCTCCAGGGCCAGGTGCAGGGCGGTCCAGGCTGCGGGTCGGTTGTTGGTGCGCCAGTTGATCCAGGCGATGAGGGTCCAGAGGCCGGCGGTGCACGACCGGGACGCGGCTGTGGCGAGGCGGGTGTAGGTGGTCAAGGTGGCCTCGAGGGGCTCGCCGGCGACCCAGGCGGCGTCGATGAGGGCGATGCCGGCGTTGATCCTCGACCCGGTCAGCTGTGAGGCGATCGCGTCGATGACGGGATGCGGTCGAAGCGGATGGTCCTCGAAGGTGCGCGGCTGGCGCGGGTCGGGGTGTCGGCGCGGCCGGGAGGGGTGTGGTCGGCTGCGGGCGCCGGCCATGGGGCGGGTCGTGCCGGTGCGGGCGCTGGCACTGCGGCGGTGCGGCGTGGGGGACATCGCTAGAGGCTCCTGACTGGGCTCAGATGGCCGGCCCGGCCGGCCCGGTAGTGGGCGGCCGGTTGGGGTGGTGGGCAGGGTGGTGGGCAGGGTGGTGTCGTTGCGTCTGGTGCATCAGCTCGCGGACGTGCAGCGACGTGGCCGTGCTGGTGTGGACGGCTCGCCCGGCCAGCTCGGACCCTTCGCGGATGGAGCTGCGAGCTTGGGCGACGGCGCGTGAGCTGTCGAAGATCCCGACGTCGAGGGCCCAGAACTGCTGGAACCGGGTGGCATCGGGTCTCGTGCTGTCGTTGACGTGCTGCTCGAGCAGGCCGTGTGCTTCGGTCAGCTGTTGGTGCACGCGTTCGGCTATCGGGGTTGCGACGTCGACCAGCAGGGACAGTCGTTCGGCGCGTCCGGCGAGGGCGGTGAGGTCCACCACAACGCTGGTTGGCAGCGGGTCCCCTTGGTCGGTCCCGAGGTCGCGGATCAGCCGGGCCACGCCGGTCAGCTCCTCACCGGCCTCGGTCAACATCTGATGGGTGGTGCGGGTATCGCGCGCGGAGCGCTGAACCGCCTGTGCGAGCTCCTCCGCGCCGACTTGGACGGCGCGCAGGGCACGCCCGCCGGCGCCGCCCTCCGCCGTATCGGGGGTGTCGCTGGTCAGGATCCGCGCGGCATCCCAGTGCAGGTCGTTGAGGGTGTGCTCGTGGCGTTTTACGTGGTGCTCGAGCGTGCCCAGCCGGTCGGTGGCCACCTCGAGGAGGTCTCGGGCGCCGTCCAGGCGTGTCGAGATCTGCTGCAGTGCCTCCGGTAGGGGCGTGGGGCTGCTCATCGTTCGTTCCCACCCTGGCCGGCATCGGGATCCGGGTGCGGGCCAGGCACGTCGCTGTCTCTGTCGGCGGTCAGGCCCGCGGTCAGGAGGTCCGTCAGCTCGCCGAGGTCTTGCGCAGCGCCATGCAGCTGGGAGCTGATCAGTGAGTAGCCGCCACGTCTCGGCGGGTAATCGGGGTCGCGGCCGGCGCCCTGGTTGATCGGGTCGCTCCGGTCGCTGGGGTGAGCCATGTGGGTGTCCTTCCAGTGGTGTTCTACCGGGGGATTCCGGTGCTGGGGTTGGGCGGCTGGTGCGGTGCGGCCGGGGCCGGGCGGGCAGGTAGGGGGACCGGCACCGGTGGCCGCGGGCGTCGGTCGGTCGGGCCAGCGGCCAGGTCCACGGCTCGTTCGGCGCTGTTGGCCGCCCGGGCAAGGTCCAGGCCTGCCGCGCGCAGCACGGCAGCCGCCGGCGCGGTCATCGGCACGACGGTGCTCCCCGTTGCGGTGACCGGGACGTCGAGGACGTCTGGACTTTCGGGGCTGTCGACGCGGGTGCCGGCGCCCGTGCGGACGTGGTGCTCGAGGGTGAGTCGGCGCAGGACATGCTCGGGAGCACCGAACGCTGGCCGCAGCTGGCCTTGGTTGTCCCGTGCGTAGGTCCGGGTCGGGATTCGCTGGAACAGCTCACCGAGGATGGCCGAGTTCTCCGTGATGGCACGCAGAACGGGAGTCACGCTGCCGCCGTTGAACCGGGCGGCCACGGCCGCGGCTGCGGCTTGGGTGCGCCGGCCGTCGGGGCCGGGTTGGTCGTGGGTGGCGTCGACGAGGGTCTGAGTCACGGACGTTGAGGCCGTCCGCACCTGCGGGGTTCGGTGTGCTGACGCGAACCTGCGGACCCAGCCGTACTGCTCGGCGACCTGGTGCCATTGCTGCGACAGCGCGCCGAGGCGTTGCTGCAGATGGCTAGCCGACTCCGGGGGGAGCTCACCGCGCTCGGCGGCGGCGGCCACCAACACGACGGCACATCTGGTGGCGATCTCCTCCGCTTGAGCGATCCGGCGCAGGTCCTGGATTGAGGAGCGGGGGTCAGCGGCGGTGGCGATCGCTACCGGCGCCCACTGCTTCAGGGCGGCGATTGAGCGGTCCGTCGTCGACGCCGTCGACGTGTGCTCCGCCAGGGCGTCTCCTGTGGTGCACGCCGGGGTTGGTCAACCCCCGCAGACCGTGGATGCTCTGCTGCTCGTGTCGTTGTGCCATCCGTCGGAACCGCTCGGCTTCGGCTGGCTCCAGTGGCCGAGGGGGCCGGCTGCCTTGAAGGCTGACCTGGGTGACGTGGGCGACCACCGTGAGCGTGCTGAGGACCCGCAGTTCCGCCGTTGTGCCGGCGGAAGTCTGGGCGGTCAGAGTCGGGCGCTGCGGCGATCCTGGGTGCCTCGGCCGTCGCAGCAGCGCCGCGGCCTGTTGCCATCCGTTGATGATCTGGTCCACTCGCCGGGTGGGTGATGGTGGGCACTGCCGGGCCACCGATGGCTGCTGCCTCAAAGGCCATCCGGTCGACGACGGCCGCGGCGCCGCGCACGGGGTCCGGGCGAGTGGCCTGGTAGGACTCCCCGAGGTGCCGGTGGGTGTCGTGTGGGTCCAGGACCTCGGCCGCGGCCTGCAGCAGCGCCGGCCAGCCAGCCACCAGGGTGGCGCCGACGGCCATCGGGGTCCGTCCCAGGAGCCGCCGGGCGCGACGTTCGGCTTCGGCGAGCAGCTCGTCAGCGCTGATGTCACCGACGGCGGGGTGTGGTGGCGGTAGGGCGTCACTCATAGTGGGCCCGTATGGCGGTTAGGGCATCGGCGACCTCGAGGCTGGCCAGAAGCATCGGGACGTTGCCCAGCCAGTACGGGTCGTCCTGCAGGCGGGCGAGGTCCTCGCAGGCCCGCTCCATCAGGGTCAGGGGCACGTCCGGCACGCTCGGGGTCGTTCCGGCTGGCGCAGAGGGGGTTCCGGGACGGTCGTCGGGTGCGGCGGCGGTCAGCCCTGCGGGGATGGTGGCGACGGTGTCGGCCAGCTCGAAGGGCAGCGCTGCTCGGACGTCGTACGCCGCGTCCTCGATGGCCATGCAGTGCTGCAGCCAGCTGATCTGGTGCTCGTCGGCGACGTCGTCGCTGCCGCCTCGAGCGTGACAAGCCGCGGCGGCGCGCTCGAGGGTGTCGACGACCGACTGCCATGGCTGGCTGTCGGTGGGGGCGTAGGTGGTCGGTGTCATCGCAGCGGCTCCTCGAGGTGGTGGTCGGTGTCAGGCCAGACCAGCCTCCCGGCGGGAGACGCCGCGGTGTGGGTGCGAGGACGAGCTGTGGATAACCCCTGCATAAGGGTGCCGTCGAAGGCCGCGGGGAGCTTCTGCAGACGAGCTCGAAGAGCTGACGCACGCTCGTGGAGGGGAATCTGAGGGTGGGGTCGGGGTTCTTGTCACAACCCCCTAAGCACCGACCCCCCCGCTTACTGGACATGGTTGGCGGCACTTTTTTTGATTCTCTTGAAACGTGACCAGCGCGTCGGTACCACCGGGCCCGCCTGCCCTGTCACACCAGGTCGTCACGATGACCCTCAAGGCCCCCGCCTCGAGGGGGGAGTGACCCACGTGTGGGAGGGGAGTGGACCATGCGACCTCGACGGTGGTGGACGGTTCCGGTCAACGTGACCGCGACGGTGGCCGGACGGTTACCCGGTGCGCTGCTGGGGGCGGTCTTGTTCGTCGCCGCGGCCAGCATGCTCGGGCCCATCGGGTTCCTGGCGGCGATGGTGTGGCTGGTGGCCGGCGCGCTGACCGTGAGGCTCAGCCTGCGTACGGTTCGCGGAGCACGGGGTCGCGATGCGAGCGCTCGTGCAGTTCATCGTCAGGCACGCTCAGGTGCTACACAGGAAACTCAAAGCAGTGGCCGGCCTGTGTTGATCCCCCGTTGAGACGCTGTCGTTAGTGTCCTCGGCTGGGGCGCCCCCCTGCGGATGTCGCTCGGCGCGTCCCGCGCCCCCACAGGGATGCCCTCGGCCGTTCCCCCCGCACTGGCCGGGGGCATCCCGCTCCCCACACGGACTGAGAACGAGATGCCGCACCACCCTCTCCGCACGCTCGTCGACTGGACCCCCGAGACTGGCGACGTCGACGAGTGGCTCGCGCAGTGGGAAGTCGCCGGCTGGGTGCCGGAGCATCCGTGGGGCGGAGTCGACTGCGACGTGCGCGGGGTCACCGTCGTCAGGTGGGCCATGATCCAGCGCGAGCCGGCCGATCCGGCCTAGAAGTAGGACGGTTACACACCGCGGCAACGGTTTCGCCTGCTCTTCCCGCTCTTCCCCGGGCGTCGACGTCTCCTCAGTCGCACCGGCAGCACCGGCGAGGGCGTCGCCGCGTGGATGACCTCCGCGGGAACAGCCCACTCGCACAAGATGACCCGGGCCGCCGGCCACCCAGCCACGCAGTCCCTCCAGCAGGCCCTCACGGCCGCCTGGGCCTGGTCCGCCCCATCCGCCGCACGCTGGTGGCCCACCGGCTCCTGCGGCTCCTCGTGCCGCTGGGCTGGCTCAGGACCATCGCCGAGATCGTCCTAGTTCCGTTGCTGGTGGACCCCGACCTGAGCCGGCTCATGCCCACGTCTCGGGCGACCTCTGTCCGGGCCAAAGTCGCCCCGACGACGTCTGCCTCGCCCGGACGCCCGGCTCCGCCGCGTCGGCCTTGTCGACGACCCCGCCCGCCTCGGCCGTCACGACAGACGACGGGGGCGACCACGTCACCGACATGGGCCTCGATGACCTCGAGCCGGTCAACCGGGCTGCTCGCCGCACCCAGCAACGCCAAACCGGGGAGCGGCAGGACGACCGACGAGAACGTGCACGAGCTCCTTAAACTTCAAAGGTGAGACCGGTGCCAGAGACCAGATACCGGGAGGATGATTCGACAAATATCGACGACGCGCCCCCTTCCTCGTCCCCCAGTTGACCGCTCACCCCGGGGAATCGCGATCCCCCTCACCGATGACACAACCTCCATAGCTTCGTAAGCACTGGCGCGCCCGACAGGCGGCGGATAGACGCACTTTTGGCGCCGCGCGGTGATGGAGCGGATTGCGAGATGCGGCGGCGTTGCTCGGGCGGTCTGAGATCGGCGTAAAGAATCATTAACGGAGCGGCGCCAGAACCGACCCGGGATAAGCCCGGCGATCGGTAGATCCCGGAGCGTTGCCGCCTTCGCCGGCAGCAGACCACCTGGAACACCACCCCCAACTACCCGGGGAACCGCCGTGATTGTCGTGGTCCTCGGACGCCGGGGCTGGCTCCTACCGCCAAGCCACGACAGGGCCGCACCGGGTCATCGGCGTGAGCATGGCGGGGCTAGCGGAGGGACAAGCCTTTCACGACATGAAGTGGCAAGCGACCGCCTACCTAAGCGGCGTCCATAAGCACCTCGCCGCGATCTCGCTCTCTGGCCGCGGGACGTTTGTCTTTCGTGTTTTATGCGCAGGACGTTCTTAGTTCCAGTCAATCCGCGCCGGGCCGCGCCCACCTCTCGCAGGGACGCGCCCGGTGCGACGTGGTGGCCGGACCGGTGGAGTCCCAGGCGGACCGTCAAGGGGTACGGTCGTGTCTCTGTATCTTCAAAGGAGCGCCCATGAACACCGTTGCCCTGGTTGTGAAGCTCGTCGCCAAGCCGGGAGCGGAGGAGACCGTCGCGAAGTTCCTTAAGGGTGCCCTCGAACTCGCCAACGCTGAGCCCGGCACCTCGGTCTGGTTCGCTCTGCGCACCGATGACGCGACGTTCTGGATCGTGGACGCATTCCCGAGCGACGTCGAGCGCCAGGCGCATCTGTCCGGGCCGATCGCCGCGGCTCTGATGGGGAACGCTGAGGCGCTGCTCGCGGTCGAGCCCGAGATCATGCCGGGGGAGGTCCTCGCGGAGAAGGTCACAGCCTGACCGCAGCGCCGTCTCGCGGCGTGACGTAGCCGCTTCGCGGCTAGAAGGACGCACGTTTTGCTAGGGGTCGGGGGGGTCTGTGCCCTGAGTGCGGGTTGTCTGTTGAGGTCCTGAGTTTCGCCTGAAGCCGCGACCCCCGGGGGTGTCTCGGCCATAGTGAAGAGCAGACGAAGACTCGTTATCTGGCTCTTCTTACTTGAGGTGGGGGTGGCTGAGCCCGCCGCCGATGAGCAGCATGCGTAGCCGGTAGTTGTCGCGGTTGCGGAAGCCGCGGGCGACGCGGCGGTGGAGCTCGATGAGGCCGTTGATCGCTTCGGTGCCGCCGTTGCTGGAACGGCGGGTGTCGAAGTAGGCCAGGAACGCTTCGCGCCATCCCTTGAGGGTCTTGCCGAGCCGCTTGATCTCCGGGATTGGGCAGGTTGGGAACGAGGCCAGGACCTTCTCGGCGATCTTCTTGCCGTCGCGGACGTTGTCGGCCTTGTAGGCGGCGCGGAGCTGCTGGGCGCACTGCCAGGCGATGTGGACTTCGTCGTGTCGCTCGTCGGCTTCGATGGCTCTGTTGAGTCGGGTCTTCTGCTTGTCGGTGAGTCTTTCGCCACCGCAGCGCAGCACGTTCTGGATCCCGTAGAGCGGGTCGCCCTTGCGGCCGCGATGGCCGAGGGTCTGCTGCTGCACTCGTCGCCGGACCTCATCCAGGGCAGCGGTCCCGAGCTTTACGACATGAAAGGCGTCGAGCACGGCGATGGCGTCCTCGAGTTCGTCGTCGATCGCGTTCTTGTAGCCGTGGAACGGATCCAGGGTCGCGACCTTGATGCCGGCGCGGAAGGTCTCGTTGCGCTCCTTCAACCAGTCCGAGTAAGCGGCGCCGGAGCGGCCGGGCACCAGGTCGAGGAGCCGGGCACGGGTTCTTCCCTTGCTGTCACGGGAAAGATCGACCATCCCGGTCAGTTCCTTAGGCCCGCGACCACCGTCGGCGATGGGCTTGGTCGAGACGTGATGCCACACGTGCTCATCGACCCCCAGTGCGTTGACGCCGCCGAACCGGGACTCATCGTCGGCCATCTCCGCCAGCAGCGGTTCGATGGCTCGCCACACCGTGCGCCACGTCGTGCCGAGCTGCCGCGCCAACCCCAGGACGGAGGCGTGCTCACGGCGCAGCTGCCGGATCGCCCACCAGCACGCCCTGGTGCTGAGCAGGGCCCGCGGCCTGGCGATGGTGTTGTCCTGCTCGGTGAGTACCCCGACCGGGCAGTCAGGTTCGGCGCACCGCCAGGTCCGCTTGCGCCAGGTGAGCTCGACCGGCCGACCGAAGCACGGAGTGTCGATTAGCCGCACGTCGCGGCGCCCGTGGCTGCGCATCACCACGCCGCACTGACGACACCCCTCGACCCGCGCGGGCGACTCGACCCTCACCCGCAAGAAGGGTCCTTGGCGGCCGGTCACCTCCTCCACGAAGGTCACGTGCAGCCCGTCCAACCCCACGAGGACATCACAGCGAGAGCAGGAGAGCTCGGCAGAGCAGGCGCCGACAGACGCCGTAGGCTCGGTCACAGGTCGAGGCCTTCGGTTCGAGAGCTTGGTCGCTATCGATCCTCAGGAGGCCTCGACCCCCAGCCCCTCAGGTCACACCCGCGAGTCGGTCACACCCACCCCAGGTATGAAGAGCCCGTTATCTGGAGCCGCTGCGCAAGGCACCGCGGCCGGAGGGCTGAGCGCTCATGGTCGAGACCACGATGATCGACACCACCATCCAGACTCGGCACGGCCGTGCGTTGGCGTTCCGGGACTGGGGAGATGAATCGGGTGGGCCGGTGTTCTATCTGCACGGCGCTCCAGGCAGTCGCCTGCTGCGCGGACCAGTCCTCGACGACACCGGGCTGGGGGTGCGGCTGATCACCTATGACCGGCCTGGATACGGCCGGTCCGAACGCCAGCCGGGCCGCACGGTGGTCGACGCGGTCCCCGACATCCTCGACATCGCCGACCACTTGGCTGTCGAGTCGTTCGGCGTGGTCGGTATCTCCGGCGGCGGCGCGCCCGCGCTGGCCGTGGCCGCCCTCGCGCCCGAGCGGGTGACCCGGTGCACCACCGTCTGCGGGATCGGCCCGGCCGATGCCGACGACCTTGACTTCTTCGCCGGCATGGACCCCACCGAAGTCACCGAGTGGCAGGCCTACACCCGTCCCGACGTGGACCGGAACCGCGTCCTCGCCGACGTGCGGGAATGGATCGACGGAATCCAGCAAAGTCCCGGGCTGCCCGAGGAGCTGACCGCTCGCCTGGTGGCGGCCTTCACCGAGGGAGTCCGGGCCGGTGCCGACGGGATCGTCGACGACTACCTGGCGCTGTCCCGACCCTGGGGTTTCGACCTGGCCGACGTGACCTGCCCGACTACCGTCATGGTCGCCGAGGAAGACACCAGCGTCCCCCCAGAGCACGGCCGGTGGCTCGCCGCACACGTACCCCCGCCCGGACTGCTCATGGCCCCCGGTGGGCACATCGACGCCCGCGACGACCTGCTGACCGACCTGATCGTCTGGACGTCGGGTCAAGGCCGAAAGCATTCCGACTGAATCATTGGCTGGCGCGACTTGTCGCGATTGGTGGAAGGAGGGTGCGATGGCAACGTTCGTCCTGGTGCCGGGCGCGTTCTGCGGGGCCTGGGCGTGGAAGAAGGTCATCCCGTTGCTCCGGGCGGCGGGCCACGACGTCTACGCGACCACCGCCACCGGTCTGGGCGATCGGGTCCATCTCGCCAGCCCGTCGATCGACCTCGACACGCACATCACTGACGTCGTCAACGTGCTGGAGTTCGAGGAGCTGACCGAGGTCACGCTGGTCGGCTGGAGCTACGGCGGGATGATCATCACCGGGGTGGCTGACCGCGTCCCGGGGCGGCTCGCTCAGCTGGTGTACCTGGACGCGTGGGTGCCGGCGGACGGCGAGAACATGTACGACACGTTCGGCGCATCAGCGGAAGAGGACCGCGCCCGCGACCGTGCTATGGCGGAGGCTGCCGGTTCGCCCGGCTTCCTTCCCGTACCGTCGGGGGACTTCGCGGACTGGATCAGATCGATTACGCCGGACCCGGCGGACCAGGCCTGGTTCTTCTCCAAGGCTGTCCCGCACCCGATCGCGACCTACACCCAGCCGATCCGGCTGGGCAATCCCGCGGCGGCGGTGGTTCCACGCGCGTTCATCCTCTGCACCGAAGGCAAGGACCCAACAGACGGCTTCCTGCGGACGGCGGCGCGGCTCCGGTCGGCGCCCGGCTGGCGGTACCGGCGGTTGGCCGACACCCACGTGGCGCCGGTCAACGTCCCCCAGGCGACCGCGGAAGTACTCCTGGCCCTGCTTAACTGAGCCCTGAACCGCCGCTTCGCGGCGAAAGGACGCGGGCCGCTGACACCCGGTTTTACGCCGACCCGATGCCGCCCAACGCGCGGCGCGCAGAGCACCTCGAGGCGCCCTTCTGGGAACCCAGGACCTGCGGGTGTTGGCCCGGCCGACCCTAGTTTCAGGCTGGCGGCGGCCTCACATGGCGTGGTGCGCTTGTCACATCAAGCCAGCGGCAGCAGGATCGGTGGGTGATCGATATTGGCGAGGACTTGGTCGGCGCGTACTTGAGTAGGGTCATCGGTTGTGATTTGGTGCAGTTCAACACTCGGACTAAGGCAAACCAAGGTGAAATTGACGTTGTGGGTTTGAAGCTCGAGCAGAATGCGGTCGCCGAAGCTTGGTTCTGCGAGGTGTCCACTCACACACGTGGTCTGGGGGGCTATCGAGGCGAGGCCGCCTCGAAGATGCTCAGCAAGGTCTCCTCGGTCAAAGCCTATGCGGACTCGCGGTACCCAGGCGTCCGGCGACATATCGAGATCTGGTCGCCAAAGGTGTCACCTGGCATGCTCGCCAAAGTTGAGAGCGCACTCACGGGGGCCAGTGACGTAGATCTAGTAATGAATGAGGAATACCTAGTGCGGGTGAAGGCACTATGTGCCCACGCGCGCAAGGAGACCGCGTTCAGCGACTCACCATCATTCCGCTTGCTTCAGATTCTCGCGTGCTTGCCTGAATCGCCCTTTTGATGTGACTGCAGGGACGCGCCCAGGACGACACTCGCGACGGAGTGGGGCACCTCCTCAACGTCCGACTCGCGCCAAATCGGGGTGGACCCGAGGAGACTGTCGGTCATGCCAGCTAACGAGGTAGACGCCTACCTGACCGGGCTTGAGGAGCCGAAACGGAGCACACTCGAAGCGCTACGCCGACCGATCCTGGCTGTCATCCCGGGCGCCGAGGAAGTTATCTCTTACGGCATGCCCGCCTTCCGGGTCGACGGAAGGTGGTCGCAGGCTTCGCGGCATTCAAGAACCATCTCGCCCTACCTGCCACACAGTGGTGAAGTGCTCGCGGTGCTCGGCGACCGCCTCCAGGGATACGAGTGCACGAAGAGCTCGCTCCACTTTCCGATCGACGAACCGCTGCCTGATGACTTGGTCAGCAGCCTTGTGTACGAGAAGCTCCGAATCCTTCACCGCTGAGGTTGGGCAGGTGTCCCCTCGGGGGTGAACTCCACGGCAGGGTTGCCGCATCGCGGCAGACATCCGGTTGTTTGGTCAAGTCCGTGGACGTCGTGTACGTCCGGGCAAGACAGGACATTCGCGACCGCGGCAGCGAGCCGCTGACGCCGGCGAAGTCGGGACGTTATAGGACGGTAAGGCTCTGTCCTGGCGGCCGCTGTCAGCGGACCCGGTATCGCAGGTGGAGAACCCTGTCGCCCGGGAGGACAACGCTCGGATCGTCGAGTAGGTGCTGTGAGTCGATCGGGCCGAAGTACCTTTTGCCCTTGCCGAACACCACTGGTACGACGTCCATGGCCACCTCGTCCACGAGGCCGAGTGCGAGCGCCTGACCCCCGACGTCCCCGGCGCAGACCGCGACCACGCGGTCACCGGCCCGTTGCTTCGCCTCCTCAACCGCGGAAGCGACGTCCTCGAGAAATGGGACATCAGCCTCGGGGTGCCAACCCTCGCGCTTAGGTCGGTGGGACACCACCACCAGGTGCTCCCCGGCGGGCGGCTCGGCGTCCCAGCCGTTGGTCAGGTCGAACAGGTGCCGCCCCTGGATGGTGGCGCCGATGCTGCGCCACAAGGAGCTGACGTAGTCGTGCGATCGCCCGCTGACTCGGAACGGGGTGTGACGTTGCTCGGCCGCCTCGTCGGCGATGGGCATGTCGCCGTTGAAGTACCAGTCGAAGAGCGGCCCGACGTCATCGTTCTCGTCGGCGATGAAGCCGTCCACGGATACCACTGCATGCATGATCACGGTTGCCATGCCAGGACTGACCTCGAGACGTCCTGAAACTCATCGCGGTGGCGGGGCACGACCATGCGGGACACTCGCACGGACGGGTCTCTCACCGGCCAGTCAAGGACGGGCCCGCGGTGGGATCAGCCGAAGCCAACCACCCATCGCGGCATAGGAAGGCGTCGCGACATCGGCATGGTCGCCCGCCCGGGCAGCGGCTATGAGCGGATGCTGGGGAGCCGAGATTGCTGGAGTCAAAGGGCCGTTGATCTTCCGGCAAGGTCGAGCAATCGGTCCATTCGACTGGCATCGGGACCTACCCTGCCGAGGGGCTTAATGCCGAATCCCATCCCCGGAACCTCCCCCCGAAGGTCGTCAGCACGTAGTCAGCGAGCTCTTCGTCCGATGTGCCGTCCCGACCAATCGCGACCGCCAGGTCCCATGAATGAACCGCGAATGTCGAACACCCTCATCCCGAGGAACCGTCGCGCAGCAACCTCGCCCAGGGGTGACTCTGACATTGCGTGCGAGTGCTCCCTGGCGACCAAAGGCAGCACGTTGAGCGCCGACCGTGACGTCAAAGTCCAGTGTCGGGTCCGCGCCGAGCTGCCTGGCGGTCATGACCACAGTCATGGCCTGTTCGGCCGTGTGACCGTCCAGCACCATCGACGCGAACCGATTTCCGCCCACGACATGGGCAACTAGATAGTGCACGTCCCACTCCGGGCAAGGCGTTGCTGCGGCCCAACGGTCTTGGTCGACGGCGACCAACTGCCGTCGGAAGGCGGTAGAGGCGGAGTCAAGTGCGACAAGAGCGCTGAGGGTCACCGCTGCACCGTTGCACACTAGAGCGCCACCGACGCAGGCTCGCACATCGGCTAGATCCGGTCGTGCCGGGTGGTCGGCGACGTACCGATAGGGGAACGATCCACGGGACATGATCGCTGCTGGCGACCAGGAGGCCATGCCCGCCACAAGGGGCTGCGACAAGCGCGCATCTAACCGCTGGAGGTCACAGCCCGTTCCTTGTAAGTAGTGCACAAGGCTCGGCGTTGTTCCAACATCGACCGTTTCCGGGACGACCGGCGCGGTGCCGCGACACGTGACCTTCAGCGGTATATGGCGCGGCTCTCTGCCAGGATGAGCGTCATGGCGGAGCGGCTGCTGGTGTCTTCGGGGGCGGTGTGGGAGCCGGTCGTCGGCTACTCCCGGGCGGTACGGGTCGGGCCGTGGGTGTCGGTGGCGGGTACCACCGCCGCAGCGGACGGCGGCGGCGCGGTCGGCGGCGATGACATCGCCCAGCAAGCCCGCGAGGCGCTGCGCCGGATCGCTGTGGCACTGGAGCAAGCCGGTGCTGGGATGCAGCACGTCGTGCGCACCCGCATGTTCGTCACTGATATCAGTCGCTGGGAGCAGGTCGGGCGAGTGCACGGTGAGGTCTTCGGCGTGATCCGACCGGCCGCGTCGATGGTCGAAGTCAGCCGGCTCATCGACCCGGCGCTGCTTATCGAGATCGAGGCGGACGCCGTCGTCGCCTGACAGCGCCTGCTACTGGACCGCAACCCGCCAGTCACCAGATCCTGGGCGGCAGGGGGCCGAAGAACCCGATGACGCGCTGGAGTTTCGTGGCGTCGGGGGTTAGGACGGCCAAATCGAGCCCCTCCGGCAGTGCCGCTCCGTCGCCCAAGACCACGTGCCAAGCGAACCGGGCCACGTTGTGATGCAGGTCGACGTCGCTGGTGCGGACGACCTTCGCGCCCGGGCGTTTGGCCTGCACTGCCGCGATGTGGCGGAGGAGCCTCGCCGCGCCGACGGCGTGCACCGATGGGTCGGTGTACGTCGCGCCCGCGGCCCACACGTCGGCAAGCAGGTCGACGCGGCGGCCGGCATCAGCCTCGGTCCAGACCTGGCAATAGCGGTCAATAAGGCCATTAGCATCCACCACGGACTCCTTCCACCTCACCCGCAGGCTCAGCAAATTCCGCCGCCTCGACCTGCTCGTCTTGACAGGGTCCACCCTGCCCTGGAGGCGCTAGCCGTCCATGCCTCAGCACCATCACCCACTGTCCATCAGAACGGCGTGCTGGCCCTCGGCTCACTCGCTCACCATGGTCTTGGAACCTCGGGGGTGTTGGGCGGTGTAGAGGTCACTGAAGACGTCGGCCATGACGGGAAGCGCTGACCGCGGCACGTGATCCATGAAGTGCCGCCGGACCGAGGCGACGTGCACCGGGCCAGCCGCATCGCACATGGACTCGCCTGCAGCGGTGATGGTCGCGGCCACGAGTCGGCGGTCGTCGCGGTTGCGGAGTCGGGCAGCCAGACCCCGACGTTCCATCCGTGTGATGCGGTAGGTGATAACGCTCGCTTCCGTGCCGAACTGCTGGGCGAGGTGACCCATCGTCAGCCCAGCCGGCGTGTTGCGGAGCATGAGCAAGATCCCGTGGTCGAGCAGAGTCAGATCCACTGCCTCACGGAGGTCTCGGTCGAGAGCGGCGAACAGGTGCATGCCGGTGACGACGAACGGATGCCAGGCGGCCATCTCCTGCTCGTCGAGCCACTCGACCTCCTCAGCCATGGCACGAGGCTAGCGTAGCTCCTTGAATTCTGAAGGACCGGCCGTTATCGTTCGGATCTGAAGGATCCACCGAAGAGGAGAACGCTATGCCCGCAGTAATCCAGATCGTCCGGTTCCGGCCCACGGCAGAAGTCGCCCACGACGCCCTGGTCGCCATGAATGAGCGCTTCCAGCGAGAGGTCGCCCCGAAGCTTCCCGGGCTGGAGCGCCGTGAAGCCTGCGTCACCGACGACGGCGAGTGGGTCCTGGTACTGCGTTACGCCAGCATGGAGCTTGCGACCGCCCCGCCAGCAGATCACGGCATGGAGGTCGCGGGGTCGTTCATGCAGATGATCGACCTGACCACGATGTCCGCCTCCTTCCAGACCGTGGTCAGCGAGTAGCGGGCGTTGCTCCACGGTCCTGCGGGCTTGGTGAGGATCCGACCTCGTCGGGCTGCTCCGTCAGAGACCGGGCGGTCAGAGGCTTTCAGCGATGGCGTCTTCGCTGTGGCGATCACGCTGCTGGCCCTCGACCTTGGCCGCGTACACGCTGAACCCGCCGTCGGCGATGGGTCGTTGACCGCTGCACTGGAACGGTATTGGCCGACCCTGCTGGCGTTTGCTGCGTCGTTCGCCTTCATCGGCGTGGCCTGGACCAACCACCACAACGTCTTCGTCAGGGTGGCTCGCATGTCACGGGGATTGAATACGGCGAATCTGCTCTTGCTGGCTGGGATCACCCTGGTGCCCTGGGGGACCTCATCGCTTGCCGACGCCCTGTCGCAGCAAGGCAATCATGGCCAGCAGGAGGTGCTGCTCTACGCCGTAGTCCTGATGATCGGCACCGCGACCTGGTGGCTGGTGTTCCACACCCTCGCCACCCACCCAGAGCTGCTCGTGGACCCGGACCACGCTGGAGGCTTCCGAGTTGACCGGATCGGAGTTGTCATTGGGTTCGGGGCCACGGCGGTGGCTGCGGCTGTCGGCTTCTTGTGGTCCCCAGTCGCCGCGACACTGCTGTTCCTTGCGCTCCCGGTGTTTTTCGCCTTCGCGTCCGAAGGGTTCGAGAGGCGTGACGATGACACCGACCTCGCGGTGAAATGATGGCCAAACCAGAGATCAGGTTGAGACCCACAGAGGAAGAGAGGCCAAGGTGAAGCAGAGCATCGTCCCGGCCAGCGGGAGCAAGGACTACGACTGGGCTAACGACCACGTCTTCGTCAAGGTCTCGCTCGACGTGTCCGAAGGCCCGGTGACTCTAGTCGAAGACACGCTCAAGATCGGATTGGATCCGGCTCGCCAACCACCGCTCGATGGGTCGAGTGGCCGGACCGCAGGAACTGGTGCACCTGGTGTGAGACTGGTTCATTGGTGGGTGCAGCCGCCAGCGTAGTCGGCTGGGGCCTGGTAGCCGAGTGAGCTGTGTCGACTTGCGCCTGGGTGCCCATGCCTCCCTTGTATGTGGGATACGCGCCGGAAAGCGCACGCGGAAGCACGGTGCCTGTGTGTGTCCTCAGAAGCTCAGTGAGTTCAATCGTGGGCTGGAAATGAGGCACCCAGCTCTCAGCTAAGCCGCCGTCCCCGGCACGAAGGAATACTGGACACAAGGCCGGTGCCCGTGAGGACACCTCATACGGGGCCGCGGTCTCAGGTAGGGCCGAGCCTGCGCCGTTGGGTAGGGTGCCGATGTATTCTGGCGGGGTTTGGCAGGTCAGTACGAGGAGGTTCCAGTGTCGCGGTTGACGGATCGGCATTTTGCGGGGCTGTTGGGGGTGCGGAGCGCTATTGCCGTGTTTGAGCGCACCGGGGAACGGGAGGCCCGTTCGGTGGGGGCGACGCATGCGCAGCATCATGTGCTGCTGGCGTTACGAGGTCGACGGGACGACCCAGGCGAGGCGCCGACGGTGAAGGATGTGGCGGCAGCGCTGGGGGTGGCCAGCCCGAGTGCGGTGGAGCTGATCGGCCGGATGGTCGGGGCCGGGCTGTTGGAGCGGCGCCCGGACGGGCGGGATGCCCGGTTGACGCGGCTGCATCTGACCGTCCTGGGTCAGCGGCTGGTTACCGAGCTGAGCGAGGGGCACCTGCCCCGGCTGCGGGAGCTGACCCGCCGAGGAGTCGAGCTCCTACGCGACTGACGGTCGCCGAGGTCTTGTCGCCGGCCCAGCGTTCAGGTAGGGTCCCTACTTATTAGCATATTGGTTCCTCCGCTGAGGCCGGTTTCCAGGGTCGCGGCATTCAAGGAAAGGAACGCACGTGATCATTCTGGGCATCATCTTGTTGATCGTCGGGTTCTTGGCCAACATTCCGATCTTGTGGACGATCGGCATCATCGTCGCGGTCATCGGCCTAGTCCTGCTCGTCCTGGGGATGGCCGGCCGGGCCGTGGGTGGACGTCGGCACTACTACTGAGAGTCACTCGAAACCTCGTCACAGGTGACCCGCGAACGGGTCACCAGGACGCGGGCCAGCCACGCCGATCGGGAACCCCTGGGGGCGGCTTGCACCCAAGTGAGTTGAACCCCGCACACTGCTGTGCGGGTAAGCGAAGGAGGACACCGTGGGAATCGTGAACAAGGCGAAGAACGCCGGCGAGAGCGTGAAGGGCAAGTCTAAGGAGGCCGCTGGCAAGGGCACCGACAACGACCGGCTGGAACCAGAGGGCAAGGCGGACCAGTCCAAGGCTGACGTGAAAAACGCCGGCGAGAAAGTCAAGGACGCCTTCAAACACTGACCGTATCTTCACTGCCGGGGTTCCCCAAAGGGGTGACCCCGGCAGAGCCCGGGCCGAGCGCGATGTGTCACCGGTGGTTGTCGCGGCTATGGCGGCGTCGTATGCCGCAAGTGTCTGACCGACCATGCGTCCGTGTGTCAAACTCTGAGCGTTGAGGCCCTGGAGTCGTGCTCGAGCTCCGCGCGTGTCGCGGGATAGGACGCGACCACCACCGTACCGAGGGAGCATGAATGAACCGAGGAGAGCTTGTCGCCGCCGTCACTACTGCCACGTCGCTGCCCCGCGCGCAGGTTGATGCCACGCTGAGCGCGGTGCTGGAGCAGATCGTGGGCGCGACTGCGGCGGGAGAGAAGGTCACCCTGCCGGGGTTCGGGACCTTCGAGGCGCGGGAGCGGGCGGCCCGGGAGGGTCGGAATCCCGCCACCGGGCAGGTCCTGCAGATCGGGGCGACCCGTAGCGTGGGCTTCAAGGTAGGGACCGCCTACAAGCAGCAGGTCGCGGCTTCCACGCCCGAAGCGAAGAAGAGTGGGCGCGCGGCTTCCAAGGCCGCGCCGGCGGCGGCGAAGCGAGCGGCCCCAGCGGCGAAGAAGACTGCCAAGACGGCGTCCAAAGCGTCCAAGAAGCCGGCCGCCAAGAAATAGCTCAGGCGCGGGAGTGGTCGCCAACCTCCAGCTCACTCATTCCACCCTGTCCCACTCAAGGGTCGCCTTACGGACGGGCAGGGCGCACCCTCAGCGGCAAAGAGTCGGGCGAGCGTAGCCGTCCTCCACGCGGCCATGAGCGGTAGTTCCAAGACGGCGGTCGGTCCCGCCGGGACGGCCCAACAGCTTCCCGCTTGTCCACGAGATGGACGCCTCAGCGAGGACATGGTTCAGCAAGACGACGACCGTCTTCACGAGGGTGCGCGCGGGCTAGCCGGGCAAGTTTAGTGCTGGTGCGGTGGCTTCTTGCTCCTGCTCGAGTTTCACTGCTTGTTTGACGTGGTCGGAGTCCATGGCCAGGCTCACGGCGTAGTAGAAGATCACGAGGCTGAACAGGACAACGACGGCCAGGTCTATCCAGCTAGGTAACAGCTGCAGGGAGCCGGTCCCGTACTGTCCCATGAGCCCGATGATCGTTGTCCCGATGAGCCATGGCCAGATCCATGACGCTGCGCGCCAGTCGATATCGGACCGGCGTACGTCGTTGGCCCGACGCAGTGCGATCTCGAAGATGACCCGGCCGATGAAGATCGCGGTGAGCAGTTTCCACGTCGCCTCAAAGCCACCCCAGTAGATGATCAGGTTGGCGGCGATAAACCCGACTGGGATCAAGACCTTCGGGAACGGCGCTCGGTAGGGGCGGGGGCGGTCCGGGTCGCGGTTCTGCAGCGCGGCGAGGGAGACTGGCGCGAAGGCGTACATGATGGCGGTGGCGCCGGTGACCAGCCCGACGAGGGAGCTCCAGCTGGGGAACGGCAGGAACGTGATCTCGCCGATGACGAAGGCGAGGAGGATCGAGTACTTTGGGTACCCCGTGCTTGTTCGTCTCGGTGAGCTTGTCGCTGAGCACCTCTTCGTCGCCGAGTGCGTACGACAACCGAGCGGAGGTAGCCAGGTAGATCAGCCCGGTGTCACCGGGGGAGATGACCGCGTCGATCAGGAGGATGGTCGCGAGCCAGCCGGCGCCGATGGCGATGGCGAGGGTGTAGTAGGGGCCGAAGTCTCCCTTGCCGATGGGGTCGGCCCAGCCCTGGGCCAAGTTCTGCGGATCCAGGCCACCGATGAAGGCGACCTCCAGCGCGATGTAGACCGCCGCGCCGATGCACATCGCCGAGATGATGGCCCGCGAGAGGTCCTTGCGGGGGTTGCGCGCCTCTCCGGCCATCTGCACCGCTTGCTCAAACCCCTGTAATGAGAAAACCACCCCGGCCGGGAGCGCCGCGAATACGCCGTGCATGCCGAAAGGCAGGAAGCCACCGCCGGCGGTGAAGTTGGAAAAATGGAAGTTCAACGTCACGATCACCACGACGGCCAGGATCGGCACCGCGAGCTTCCAGATCACCAGCACGTTGTTGCTCGAAGCCAACAGCTTCGCTCCGAACAGGTTGACGACCGTGAACAACAGCATCGCCGCGGTGGCCACGAGCAGCCCGGAGCCCGTCAACGTGCCGTCGTCATTCAGCAGGGTGAGGTGCTGCTTCGCCCAGTCGGTGCTGGCCAGGTAGGAGATGCTGGCCTCCACCTCGATCGGTGCGATGGTCACTGCCTGCAGGTACGCGGCCCATCCCGCGGTGAACCCGGCCAGTGTCCCGAACGCGAAGTAGGGGAACCGCGCCGTGCCGCCCGCAACCGGGTAGGCCGCGCCCAGCTCAGCGTGAATCAGCGCCAGCACCATCAGCAACAGCGCCGCGAGGATCCAGGACAGCAGCGACGCTGGCCCGGCGGACTTAGCCGCGCCCAGAGCCCCAAGCAGCCAGCCCGAGCCGATAATCGAACCCAGGGCGAAGAACGTCAGACCCCAAAAGCCCACCGTCCGGTGGAGCTGATTCCCCGAACCGCTCACGGCCTCCGGTGACGTCTTGGTGCTACTCATCAATGCCTCCACAAACGGCCGACCTCTGACACGGGCGCCACCGACCCCTGCTGCATCCTCGTCCAGCAACAACCCTCCGTCAATCAATCCGAAACCCCCGTCGACCACCAAGCTCACAGCACTACGACCAAGCGGCACCCTCACCATCCCTGTCCCCAGGCCCTAGAACGACCCGACGTGCGGCCGTGGTGAGCGGCCCGTATCGACGCCCTTTTTGCGCGAGGAAGCTCCTCGGGCGGCACTGGGGGCCCTCCTCCGAGTAGGGCTCCGGCCTGAGCGCTCATCGGCATGACCGCTCCCACCTAGACACCGTGTCTCACATGTAGGTAGACAGCACAGGGGTTCCGGGGCCGCGAAACCGTCAAATTCGTGAGTCCGGTCGATGTGTTGGGCAGGGGTATGCGTGCGGGTCCCGGTGAGGCGGGTCAGCCGGGGTCGAGCCGGAACTGCAGCCGGTCTCCTGGGCGGGCTTGGGCGGCGGTGGGCAGGTCGTCCGGATCGACGACGGCGATTACCGGGTAGCCGCCGGTCACCGGATGGTCGACGAGGAAGAGCACCGGCTGTCCGTCGGCCGGTACCTGGAGGGCGCCGTCCACCACGCCCTCGGATGGCAGCTCGTCGGTGCGGGACCGCTGTAGTGCCGCGCCGGAGAGCCGCAGCCCGACCCGGTCGGACGCGGGTGTCACCTCGTAGGGCTCGGCGCAGAGCCGCGACAACGCCTCTGCGGTGAACCAGTCGTCACGCGGACCGGGGGTGACCCGGAGCAGTCCCTGCTGCGCCGGCGGGCCCGGGACCCAGTCGACCCCGGGGTGAGGCAGCCGGGGCGTCCCGACCGGGATGCGGGTCTCGCGCGCCAACGGGTCGGGGCCGAGACCCGCCAGCCGGTCGGTGGAGCGGGACCCCAGCACCGGGTCCACGTCGAGGCCGCCGCGTACGGCGAGGTAGGTCCGCAGCCCCCGGGGCGGGACGCCGAGCGACAGCGTGGCCCCCGCGTCCACCCACAGGGGCGCCCCCATGCCCTGAGCCCGCCCGTCCAGCAGCACCGGGCACTCTGCCCCGGTCAGCGCGACCGTCGCGGCCGCATCGAACCGGACGACGAGGCCGCCGAGGGTGATCTCGAGACCGGCGGCGTCCTCGGCGTTGCCGACGAGCCGGTTGGCCAGCCGGAGGCTGGGCCGGTCCGCCGCACCGGAGCGGCCCACTCCGAGGTGCGCCAGGCCGGGCCGGCCGAGGTCCTGCACCGTGGTCAGCGGCCCCGGTTGCTCCACGACGATCGTCATCGCGCCTCGACGAACCGGACGCGGGTGCCCGGTGCGAGCAGGGCGGGCGGGTCCTGACCGAGGTCCCACACCGTGGCGTCGGTCCGCCCGATGAGCTGCCACCCGCCGGGCCCAGATCGCGGGTAGACACCGGTGAACTCCCCTGCGAGCGCGACCGATCCACCCGGCACCCGGGTGCGCGGGGTCGAGCGACGGGGCACGTCCAGGGCGTCGTCCCCGCCGACGAGGTAGGCGAAGCCCGGGGCGAACCCGCAGAAGGCCACGACGTAGTCCCCGTCGAGGTGCCGGCGAACCACCTCGTCCGGCGCGAGGCCGGTCAGGGCGGCCACCTCGTCGAGGTCCTGGCCGTCGTAGGTCACCGGGATCTCGACCGTATGCGTGGCGGCCGCGGCCCCCCCACGCTCGGCGGAGAGGCTTTGCAGGTGCGCGACGACCTGCGCTCGGGTCGTGACCTGCGGGTCGAAGGTGGTCAAGAGCGTGCACGCCGCCGGCACCGCGTCGACCACGCCCGCCGGCCAGTGGTTGCGCAGCGCCCGGTGCAGGCCGACGACCTGGTCGATGTCAACACACTCGACGAGCACCGCCTCCCGCCCGGCGCGCCTGAACTCCATCAGCGATGTTCCGCTGCCACGAAAGGCTGCAGGGTCAGTCCGGCGCTCTGCAGGGCGGCCCGAACGGCCTCGGCGATGGCGACCGCCCCTGCGGTGTCACCGTGCACGCAGATCGAGCGCGCGTCCACGGCGACCGTCGACCCGTCGACCGCGCGCACCGTGCCCTCGGTAGCGATCTGCACGCACCGGGCGGCGATCTCGGTCGGGTCCGCGAGGACCGCTCCCGGCTCCCGTCGCGAGACCAGCGCCCCACCTGGGGTGTACGCCCGGTCGGCGAACGCCTCGGGTATGCCCGTCAGCCCGGCCGCCTCGGCCTGGACCAGCAGCTCGGAGCCGGCCAGCCCGAGCAGGGGCAGCGACGCGTCGTACAGCCGGACGGCGTCCGCGACCGCCGCCGCGGTCTGCGCCGACTGCGCCGCAGTGTTGTAGAGGGCGCCGTGCGGTTTGACGTAGCGCACCCGGGTGCCGGCCACCCGGGCGAAGCCGTCGAGCGCGCCGAGCTGGTAGATGATGTCGGCGGTGAGGTCGGCGGGCTCCATGTCGATCTGCCGCCGGCCGAACCCGGCGAGGTCGCGGTAGCCGACCTGCGCCCCGACGCATACGCCTCGTTCGGCGGCCTGGTCGCAGACCCGGCGCAGGATCGTGGGGTCGCCGGCGTGGAACCCACAGGCCACGTTGGCACTCGTGACGATGCCGAGCATCGCCTCGTCGTCGCCCAGGACCCAGTGCCCGAAGCCCTCTCCGAGGTCGGCGTTGAGGTCGATGTCGGTCCTCATGCGCGGCCGCCGACCTCCGTCGTCGCGCCCGGCTCGGCGTGCAGGTCGATCCGCGAGGTCTCCGGGGCAACGAACACACAGACGATCGTCACCACGAGGACGGCCGCCACGTAGACCGACACGGCGACCGAGCTGGCGAACCGGCCGAGGAGGGCGGTCGAGATGATGGGAGCCAGGGCCCCTCCGACGATGCCCGCGAGCTGGTAGCCCATCGAGGCGCCGCTGTAGCGGACCCGGGTCGGGAACATCTCGCTGATGAACGACGCCTGCGGCCCGTACATGGCGGCGTGGAAGACCAGGGCCACGACGGCGGCCAGGATGATGAGCGGCAGGCTGCCGGTGTCGAGCAGGGGGAAGAACGCGAAGACCCAGACGGCCGCCGCGACGGCACCGGCGAGGTAGACCGGGCGGCGGCCGTAGCGGTCGGAGAGGTGCCCGAAGAGTGGGATGAGGGCGACCTGGCAGGCCGCCGCGATGAGCACGGCGTTGAGCGCATAGCTGTTGGGCAGCTTGAGGAACGTCGTGACGTAGGTCGTGATGAACAGGACGAACGTGTAGAAGGACACGTCGACACCCACCCGTGCGCCGATGGCGAGGAGCACCTGCTTGGGGTACGAGCGGAAGACCTCGACGATCGGCGCGTGGGCGCGCTCACCGGCCTCGGCCGCCTCGGTGAACAGCGGGCTCTCCGCGATGGTCATCCGGATCCACAGACCGACCAGGACGAGCAGCCCACTGAGCAGGAACGGGACGCGCCAGCCCCACGACAGGAAGGCGTCGCTCGAGGTCAGGGACCCCATCAGTGACAGCACCCCGTTCGACAGGAGCAGGCCGACCGGCACGCCCACCTGTGGCCAGCTGGCGTTGAGGCCCCGACGTGTACGGTCCCCGCTCTCGAGGGTCATCAGCACCGCACCGCCCCACTCGCCGCCGAGCCCCAGGCCCTGGAGGAAGCGCACCACGACGAGCAGGATCGGCGCCCACACGCCGATCGTGGCGTAGGTCGGGAGCAGGCCGATGGCGAACGTCGCCAACCCCATAAGGAGCAACGTGACCACGAGGACGTTCTTGCGGCCGATGCGGTCGCCGTAGTGGCCGAACACGATGCCGCCCAGCGGCCTGGAGATGAAGCCGACGGCGAAGGTGGCGAAGGAGAGCAGCGTGCCGACGAGGGGGTCGAAGCTGGGGAAGAAGAGCTTGTTGAACACCAGCGCGGCCGCGGTGCCGTAGATGAAGAAGTCGTACCACTCCAGCGACGTGCCGACGAGGCTGGCGACGATCACCCGCCGGACGGAGGACGGCGGCCTGGCGGCGGTGGGCGGGGTGGGCGAGGTGGATGGCGACATCGCTGGGGCTCCCTCAGGGTCCGCCGGCTCTGGGTTGGCTGGCGATGCTCCCCAAAGTAGGGATTGTTGAGCAATCCCACAAGACTTCTATCGAACATTCGTGCCGGGCGCGGTCTAGAGTATGCCGACACCCGACGGACACGGGGCGACACCACACCAGAACGGACGAGGGGACATGGAGCCGGACGGGACCGTGCTGGCCACGCTGCCGAGCCTTCCACGGCGCAACAGCACCGCTGAGGCAGCGGCCGAGCTGCTGCGAGGGCAGATCGCGGGCGGTCGGCTCAGGCCGGGAGCGAAGCTGCGGGAGGAGCGGGTGGCGGCCGCCCTGTCCATCTCCCGCAATACCGTGCGCGAGGCGTTCCGACTCCTCTCGCACGAAGGCCTCGTCGACCACACGCTGCACCGAGGGGTCTTCGTGCGGGAGGTCTCAGCCGAGGACATCCGGGCGATGTACCGCACCCGGCGGCTAGTCGCCCCGCTGACCGTCAATGCCACGCTGGCGCAGCCCGAGGTCGTCGCCCAGCTGGCCGAGATCGTCGACTCCGCTGTCGCGGCAGCGGCGCGACAGGAATGGGGGGACGTCGGGACCGCCGACATCGACTTCCACCGGGCGTTGGTCTCGGCGTGCGGCAGCGTGCACCTCGCGGCCATGTTCGAGCTGCTGTTGGCCGAGCTGCGCCTGGCCTTCCTCCAGATGGCCGAGAACCGGCCTCTCCACGAGCCGTTCCTGGTGCGGAACCGGCGCCTCGTCGAGCTACTTAGGACGGGCGACCGGGAGGGTGCGCTCATCGAGATCGACGACTACCTGTTGTCCGCGGAGCGGATCCTGCTTGCCGCTCTCGAGCCGTCGACCACCCCCCTCGGGTAGACCGGACCAACCGGTGCGACCGGACCCCCGCCGGGCTCGGCACTTGGTCCCGGGCTGCCGAGGACGATAGGCGTCAGGGGTGCTCGTCGCGGTAAGGGAGCAGGATGCGCCGCACCTGCCGCACCAGCAGCCCCGCGGAGGTCGCGAGGAACACGCCGCCCACCCCGGCCACCGGAGCGACGACGGTCACCAGAGCGGGGATTGCCGACACGGCAAGCGCCGCAGACGCTTCATGCCGTGAAATGCAATCCACAAAATGCATGGTTGAAGTCGCTGTGCGAGGGATGGGCCGTCAAGCACGTCGTCGCCCACATGACGATGGCCGCCCGCTACGACCCTCGCCTTCATGGCGGAGCTCGCCGCAGCCGGCCACGACTTCGAGACGCTCTCGCAACGGGTGGCCCACCGGAACGCGACCTCCCGTTCGTAACCTTCCTCGCCGACACCTACGCAGCGACACCGGAGGAGTTGCCGGACTTCGGCGTCGACATGGACGGCCGATAGATCGAGGCCACGGACCTCGACTGGCGTCACGGTTGCGGCTGCCGGTGCGAGCGACCGCGGCCGACCGAGTCCTCGCGCTCGCCGCCCGGCACGGCCCCACGGTCAGCCTTTGACCCGAAAGGGAGGATGGTTGGGTGCCCAGCGACCCGACCCGGCAGGATGGCTCACCCGACGACATGGGCGCCACCGCGCTTACCGAGGTCACCGCGCGCGGTGCGGCTGCACAGGAGCTCATCCGCGAGAGCCTGCGGATGCGCTCCTTCAGCGACACGGGGGAGGGGATCTCTGAGACGGCCGCGTGGTTCCGCGAGCTCTTGGGGCGGGTATGCAGGGACGCCGCGCTCGTGCTCCTCGCCGGCCACCCCGTGATGCTGGGCACGACGGGCGCCGTGAGCCCTGACGCCCCTACGCCCCTACGGTCGTCGAGTGCAGGGAGAACGTCATGTACGTGATGACGAGCCCGGCCTATGACCCGACGAACCGGATCCCGCGGCGTTCTTGATGTTGACGAAGATGAAGAACAGCGGTAGCAGAAAGAGGATCCCGGGGAACATCTGGGTCGACGGGACCGTCGACGTGAAGACGGCGCGGTGCCGGAAGCTGAGCCGGGACCCTGCGAACGCGGCGACGGTCGCGAGGATGACCCGCCACCGCGGTTACTTCGGGTTGTACACGGAGGTGCTGGTGACCCGCGCGGGTCCCGTCGTTCTTACGCCCACGACTACAGCCGGTGCAACAGCAACAACCTCGACAGAGCATGTGCTGGGGCGTGAACAACGCCAGACAGTTCGCGTTCGACGGCCCCTCATTTGTGACAGCGGCACGCGGATGCGCTGAGCGCGCCTACGGTTCTGCCCAGAACACTGCCCTAAAAGCCGGTGAGCGCACACCTGGGGACGGAAGAGCCGAGGAGGGACGGCGCGGTCAGCCCTTGGTCGCTCCGAGGGTGAGGCCGGCGACGAACTGCTTCTGTAGGACGAAGAACACGATGAGCGTGGGCAGGGCGACGAGTACGGAGCCGGCGGCGACGAGGTTGTTGTCCGTGAAGAACTCGCCCCTAAGGTTGTTGAGCGAGCTCGTTACCGGGTACTTGTCGCCGGACTGCAGCAGCACCGTCGCCCAGAAGAACTCGTTGTAGATCCATGTGACCTGCAGTGTCCCGAGCGCCGCGAGCGGCGGACGGCAAAGCGGCAGCGTCAGCTGGAAGAACTGGCGCAGCACGCCGGCGCCGTCGACGACGGCCGACTCGTAGAGCTCCCGGGGCAGCGTCTTCATGTAGTTGCTGAGGACGAAGGCGCAGAACCCGGTCTGGAACGCGACGTTCACGGCGATGAGGCCGTAGTAGCTGTCGAGGAGGGTGCCGGAGTCGCTGATCCAGTAGGGCAACTCGACGGCCCGGAACATCCGGTAGACGGGGATGAGCAGGGCCTGGGGTGGCAGCAGGTTGGCGGCCGTGAACAGCCCGAGCAGTGCGAGGTTGAACTTGAAGGAGAACCGGGCGACGACGAAGGCGATGCAGGAGGACAGGAACAGGGTGAGCAGGACCGCTGGGATGGTGATGTACGCCGAGTTGAGAAGGGTGTGCGTGAAGTCGGCCTGCTGCCAGGCGTTGATGTAGTTCTGGAGGGTGAACCCGCCGAACGACACGTAGCCGTTGGCGGCGGTGTAGGCGTAGTCCCGGAAGGAGTTGAGGACGGCGTAGAGCAGCGGGAACAGCCAGGCGAGTGACACGAGGATGAGGAACGCCTGGAGCACGACCCGGCCCGGTCCGCGCGACGGCCGCCGCTGCGTAGCGGCGAGGCGCGGGGTGTCCTGCGGCGTCGTGGTGGCGGTGGTGACCGTCATCGGTCCTCCTTCATGACGATGCGCAGGTAGATGACGATGAAGATGGACGAGATGATGAGCATGAACGTCGCCAGCGCCGACCCGAAGCCGATGCGGCTGGCCTCGCCGACGACGTTGCTCGTCACGAGGGTGGAGATGAGCTCGAGGCCGTTGCGGCCCTTGTTGATGACCCAGACGAGGTCGAAGGCCCGCAGCGACTCGATGACCGTGACGACGAGGACGATGATGTTGATGGGGCGCATGACCGGGAAGATGATCCGGAAGAAGGTTTGGCGCTCGCTCGCGCCGTCCACCTTGGCGGCCTCGCGGAGCGTCGGGTCGACGCCCTTGAGGCCCGCCAGGTAGAGCAGCATGATGTAGCCGGTCTGCCGCCAACTGGAAGCCAGCAGTGCGGCGCCCAGGTTGTACTTCGGGTCGCCGTACCAGTCGATGGTGCTGCCGGTGACGGCGTTGATGAGGCCCTGGTCCTTGCTGTACATCAGCTGCCAGACGAAGCCGACGAGGGCGAGGGAGAGGACCACCGGCATGTAGAGCGCGGTCTGGTAGATCCGACCACCGCGCATCTCCCGGTCGAGGAGCACGGCGAGGAAGATGCCGAGCGGCGTCACCAGGAAGCCGTTGACCGCGAACCAGATGAGGTTGTGCTGCACGGCAGGCCAGAACGGCGGGTAGATCGACACGACGTCGCTGTAGTTCTTCAGCCCGATGAACTTTGCGGTGTCCAGGCCCCCGGTGCCGTCCCAGTTGGTGAAGGACAGCAGGACGGACGAGATGGCTGGGACCCACACCAGCACGACGACGAGCAGGGTGGGGATGACGATCATCAGGGTGACGACGACCCGGTCGACGGCTGAGAGCTGGTCGATCCCTCGATATTTCGTGCGCTTCTTCGCGGGTGCGGTGATGGTGGCCATGAGCAGTCGTCAGCTCGTGAAGATGCTGAGCTTCTGCTGCTGGATGTTCTTGACCAGCCCGTCGATGTCGCCCGGTGTCTTGATGAAGGACTGGATCGCCGGGATCATCACGGTCGAGGCGAAGTCGGGCCGGGTGTCCCGGTCGAGGAACTGGGCGATCGACTTGGCCGACTTCACGAACTCCACCGACTTCTTCTGTAGGGCGGTGTAGGCGCTCTGGTCGGCCTTGTCGTTCGTGGCGATGACGCTCGGGTCGGCCTTGACCGCGATGTTTTGCGATTCAGCGGAACCGAGGTAACCGAGGAGCTTCTTGGCGCCGTCGGGGTTCTTGGGCCGCTTGGACATCATGTAGCCGTCGATGGGGGCCTCGATGGCGTCCGACCCGATGGTCGAGTCGACCTCGGGGAAGTTGAAGAAGTCGAGGTCGTCCTGCTCGGCGCCCTTGGTGAACTGCTGCGCGACGAAGGCGCCGAGGACGTACATGCCGGACTTCTTCTGCTGGAGGCTCTGCGCTGCCTCCTGCCACGTGCGGCCGAGCGAGTCGGTCTGGTGCAGGGGGAGGAGCCCCTTCCACGTGTCGAAGACCTTCTTGACCTTGTCGCCGCTCCAGTCCTCCTTGCCGGCCATGAGGCTGACGTGAAAGTCGTAGCCGTTGATTCGCAGGTTGAGCTGGTCGAAGGTGCCCATGGCGGGCCAGCCGTCCTTGTCGCCGAAGGCGATCGGCGTGAGGCCGTCCTTCTGCATCTGGGCACCGAGGGTCTTGAGGGCGTCGAGGGTCTTGGGGATCTGGTAGCCCTTCTCGGCGAAGACGCTCTTGCGGTAGAAGACGGCCCACGGGTAGTAAATCGACGGGACGAAGTACTGCTTGCCGTCGTCTCCGGTGGACGCCTTCTTCAGGGCGTCCGACATCCCGCTCATGCCGGTCCAGACGTCGGACACATCGCCGGCCAGACCCTTGGCGGCGAAGAATTTCATGCGGTAGCCGGCGAACCACGCGAAAATGTCGTCCGGTGCGCCCTGGAGGTAGTTGTTGATGTTCTCCTGGAACGTGTTGTGGTCGACCGTGTTGATCTTCACGGTCAGGCCGCTGTTCGCCTTCTGGAACGCGTCCATCACCGAGGCCAGCGCCGCCTTCGGCGCGGCGTCCGAGGAGTTCGAGCCGAGCGTCACGGTGCCCGTCGCGCCGCCCCCGCCACCGGCGGTGCCCGAACCCGTCGACGTGCCGCCGCCGCTGGAGCAGGCGGCCAGGGCGCCGGGGGCGGCGATGAGGGCCCCCACACCGAGCGCGCTCTTGAGCATCGAGCGGCGCGAAAACGCTTGCACCGACGGCGGGACCAGGCTGGCGAGGTACTCGGCCTCAGTGGAGGGGCGGGGCATGTCGGGTCTCCTTCGACGGTGAATGACGGCCGGACGGGTACCGGGCGGTGTTGACGGGGCCACGCAGGCCGAACATCAACCACCAGAAACGACCAGCTTGGAGACTGAGAATGACCCGCCGTCATGCTGCTGTCAAGACGCGCAAGGCAACGATTCGGTACGCGGCATCCGATACTGGGCAACGACATAGGGGGTCTGCGCGTCCATCGGTGGCGTCTGGGTGCTGAGGTGCGTTTCTGTTGACTTTCGCCACGTCGACCTCGACACTGGCCGCCATGCGACAGTGGCCGGTCGACCGGATCGCCTTCGGCGGCGACTACAACCCCGAGCAGTGGCCCCGGTCGGTCTGGCCGCAGGACATGGAGCTCATGCGCCGGGCGGGGGTCTCCTTCGTCACGCTCGGGGTGTTCTCGTGGTCGTGGCTCGAGCCGGCCAAGGGCGAGTACGACTTCGCCTGGCTGGACGACATCATGGACCTGCTTGCGCAGAACGACATCGCCGTCGACCTGGCGACCGCCACGGCCACGCCGCCGCCGTGGTTCTCCACCGCCTTCCCCCAGACACTGCCGGTCGACCGTGACGGGCATACCCTCTGGCCGGGCAGCCGGCAGGCCTGGTGCCCCTCGAACGAGACCTACCACGAGCACGCCCTCGCCCTCACGACCGCCCTGGCGACGCGCTACCACGAGCACCCGGCGCTGGCGATGTGGCACGTCTCCAACGAGTACGCCTGCCACAATTTGCCCTGCTACTGCGACACGTGCGCGGGGGCCTTCCGGCTCTGGCTGCGCCGGCGCTACCCGGACCTGGCCGCCCTCAACGAGGCCTGGGGCACCGCGTTCTGGAGCCAGCGCTACACCGAGTGGGACCAGATCCTGCCGCCCCGGCGGACGACGACGTTCGCCAACCCCACGCAGGTGCTGGACTACGCACGGTTCGGGTCCGACACGCTGCTCGACTTCTACCGCGCCGAGAAGGAGGTCATCACCCGGCTCTCTCCCGGCATCCCGGTGACCACCAACTTCATGACCATGTCGGGGTTCCGGCTGCTCGACTACCACCAGTGGGCGCCCGAGCAGGACGTCGTCAGCACCGACCACTACCTCGTCGACACCCTGCCCGACCAGCGGGCCGAGCTCGCCTTCGCCGACGACCTCACCCGTGGCCTGGCCGGCGGCCGCCCGTGGCTGCTCATGGAGCACTCCACGAGCGCCGTCAACTGGCAGCACGTCAACCACGCCAAGTGGCCGGGCCAGACCGTGCGCGACAGCGTCGCCCACGTGGCCCGCGGGGCCGACACGCTCGGCTTCTTCCAGTGGCGCGCGTCCCGGGCGGGCTCGGAGAAGTTCCACTCGGGCCTCGTGCCGCACGCCGGGGCCGACAGTGACCGGTTCCGCGAGGTCTGCACGCTCGGGGAGGTGGCCGGCCGGCTCGGCGAGGTGGTCGGCAGCACGGTCGACGCCGACGTCGCGCTCCTGTGGGACTACCAGGCCGCCTGGGCCTCCAGCGGCCCGGCGATGCCGTCCTCCGAGCTCGACTACGCCGACACCGGGCACGCCGTGCACCGCCTGCTGCGCGAGCGCGGGGTCACCTGCGACGTCGTGCACCCGTCGGCTGACCTCTCGGGCTACCGGGTCGTCGTGGTGCCGACGCTCTACCTCGTCACCGACGAGCACGCGGCCGCCGTCGCCCGGGCGGCCGAGGCCGGCGCCCAGGTGCTCGTGACCTTCTTCTCCGGCATCTCCGACGCGGACGACCACGTCCGGCTGGGCGGCTACCCGGGTGCGTTCCGTGAGCTGCTCGGCCTGCGGGTCGAGGAGCTCTTCCCCCTGCTGCCGGGCGAGGAGGTCGCGCTGGAGGGCGGGGGAACGGGGCGGCTGTGGACGGAGGACGTCCACGTCGGCTCGGCCGAGGTGCTCGACCGGTATGCGCGGGGCCCGCTCGCCGGCCGCCCGGCCGTCACGCGCCGGACCGTGGGCACGGGCGCCGGGTGGTACCTCAGCACGCTGCCCGACGACGAGCGGCTTGGTGCGCTGCTGGACCAGGTGCTGGACGCCGCGCAGGTGCGCTCCGCGGCGGTCGTGCCGCGGGGGGTGGACGCCGTCCGGCGGCGCCGCGGCGACGCGTCGTGGCTCTTCCTCGTCAACGACACGTCCACCGAGCAGTCGGTGCCGACCGACGGGCACGACCTCGTGACCGACCAGCCGGTCGTCGGGGCGGTCCGGCTGCCCCCACGCGGGGTCGCCGTCGTGCGGGAGACCTGAGCCCGTGCTGGCCGGTCAGCGACGCTCGGCGATCCTCGCGCTGGTGCAGGAGTCCGGGGCCGTCCGCGTGGCCGACCTCGTCGACCACCTGGGCGTCTCCGACATGACCGTGCGGCGCGACATCGAGCAGCTGGCCCGCGAGGGCCGGGTCGAGCGCGTGCACGGCGGAGCGCTGGCGGTCGGGCTGGCCAGCGCCCACGAGCCGGGGTTCCTCGCCAAGTCGTCGCTCATGACGGGGGAGAAGCGGGCCATCGCGCAGCGGGCGGCCGAGCTCGTCGAGCCGGGGTCGAGCATCGGCATCTCTGCCGGGACGACGACCTACGAGCTGGCCCGGCTGCTCCGCGGCATACCCGACCTCACCGTCGTCACCAACTCGGTACCGGTGGCGCAGCTGCTGCACAACTCGCCGACCGACGGCCAGCGGGTCGTCCTCACCGGCGGCGTGCGCACCCCCTCCGACGCCCTCGTCGGGCCCGTCGCCGTCACCGCGCTGCGCACCCTGCACGTCGACCGGCTCTTCCTCGGGGCCCATGGCATCGACGCCAAGGCGGGGCTGACGACGCCGAACCTCGTGGAGGCCGAGACCAACCGGGCCCTCGTCGACTCCGCCCGCCAGGTCTGCATCATGGCCGACCACACCAAGGTCGGCGTGGTCGGCCTGTCCACCTTCATCGACCTGCGCGACGTCGACCTGCTCATCACCGACGACGGGTTGTCCCCGAGGGCGCGGGCGGTGCTCGTCGAGCAGGTCGACTCGCTCATCGTCGCCAAGGTCGGCCGCCGTCCCCACGCCCGCCAGTCCGGCTGACGAAAACCCCGGCCCCGTGATCGCGGCCAGGCCGCACCCTAAGCCCATGGCTGCCGAGAGTGGTGCCACGTGAGGTGCTGGCCACGAGCCGTCGGTTCACCACATGGTCTAAGCCGCCCACGGGTCTCAGAGCAGCCGGGTTCGAGGAGATCCACACGCAGGGCCTGGCCGCGGCGGCCGCCTACCTCGGCGGCATACCGTTGGCTCGGGTTCCAGCCGTACCCGGGCGGCTCGCACAACCTGCCCAGAGAACGACCCGACGTCGTCATCGCCGCGATCCGCGACCAGGCCTCCGCGTCGGTTCCGGCCGCCACGGTCCCCCCGTTCTGGCCACGACACCGGCGGGACGTCACGGTGGTCTCCAGAGTCAAGCGGCTGGCGACAGCGGGCTCCGTTGCCGCGGCAGTACTTTCGGCCCGTCGTCACGTGTGCTCGCTCATCGGCTATGAGCGCGAGCATCGTGTGCGTCACTGCGCCGCGAGGCGGCCGATGCTCTGAACTCGGGCGGTGGATCCCCGAGGTTTCCGGGGCGCCACCGTTCCGTCGTTGGGGGCGGCTTTAACTCGCGGGTGCGTCGCCGAAGTCCGGGATCGGGAGGCGGGCTCCGCCGAGCCGGGATGACTCGTGGGCCACGATCCCGGGCAGGGTGTACCGGGCGGCCACCCAAGCGTTCACCGGCGGCAAGCTGCCGGCGTTGACGGCAGTGACGAAGTCGTCGACGAGGAAGTGGTGGCTGCCTTCGTGCCCGTTGGGCATGTCGTCGAACTCGCGCGGAAGTCTTTCGCGGTCGTGGACTGGCGCCGAACCGGAGGTGAAGGCGGCTCGCAGGTCGGGGGCGATGTGCTGCAGCGAGGGGTCGTCCGGGGACATGGTGGGCTTGGGCTCCAGCAGCTCGCTGATCTCCTCGGTACCGTGCTTGTCCTGCCAGAAGGCCACGGTGGCCAGCTGCTCCATGCTCGCCTCGGTGCCGAAGAAGCGGAAGCGTGACTCCCGGATCTGTGAGGGGTAGCCGACGCGGCGGAACTCGTTGGTGCGGAAGGATCCTCCGCCGGCTACCTCGAACAGCGCGGTGGCGTTAGACACGTCGTTGTCGAACTGGCTCACGTCTTTGTCGAACACGCCGTCGCCGCGGTCGTCGGTGACGCCGATGGCGGACACGCTGACCGCGTGCGTCTGCCATGCCCCCAGGACGCCGCCGATCGAGTGCGTCGGATAGAGCAGCGGCGGGTAGCTCGCCGTCTCCTTCCACTGCTCGCCGCCGCTGTACTGGTAGGCCTCGTAGAACCCGAGGTCCATGTCGTGCACGTAGTCGCCCTCGGCGTAGAACAGCCGACCGAACGCGCCAGCCGCGATCTGGTTCCGCGCGTACACCGTCGCCGGGTTGTACTGGCTGGTCTCGCCCATCATGTACGTCAGGCCGGTGGCCTTCACAGCGTCGATGATCGCGGCGATCTCCTGCTCGGTGATGGCCATAGGCACGGCCGAGTACACGTGCTTTCCGGCCTTGAGCCCCTGGACGACCAGGGGCCCGTGCGTCCACCGCTGGGTGAAGATCGCGACGGCGTCCACCGCGTCGGAGGCAAGCATCGCCTCGTACGACGGGTAAGTGCCCCCCAGCCCTTCGTCCGCGCAGAGCCGCTCAGCCCGACCGGGTAGCACGTCGGTGACGTGGACGTCACTGACGCCGGGGTGGGCCAGGAACAGCTTGGCGAACTGGCCGGCGAACTGGCCGGCGCCGACGATACCGAGCGAAAACAACGGATCCTCCTGCGAGCGTGGTTTGGGGAGGGCGATCGGCCGAAGGGCCCGTGGCACCACCGGCGCGCGCACAGTCCCGGCTTCTCACGGACCTCTCCACGCTAGGAACTAGCATGCGCGAAAGTCTTCCCGCGGGAGAGCAGAGACTTCTTGGATCCTCAGATGCCTGGGCGCATCGCTCCGTCGAGCCTCACCAGCTGGACCGGAACGCCGACCCTGATGGGCAGCGCCCACCAGCACGACGACCTCGAGGTCAACCTCGTGGCCGAGGGAGGGTCGATGCTCTACCTGCTCGGCGGTTCGCACCTCGAGGTGGCACCGGGGAGCACGGCGGCGTTCTGGGCCGCCGTCCCCCACCAGGTCGTCGCGAACTCCGCCACCCGCGCGCACTGGGTGTACGTCCCCTTCTCGACGTTCCTCGGTTGGGGGTTGCCGCAGGACGTCGTCAGTCGGATCCTGTCCGGGACACCCCTGGTCTCCGGACCGTCGACAACCCCGGTGGCCGACGAGGCGGGCTTCGAGCACTGGGCAGCAGACCTCGCGACCGACGATCCAGAGCGACACCGCATCGCGATGCTCGAGGTCGAAGCCCGGATCCGGAGGCTGGCACTCACGGAGCACCAGCGTGCCGCCGGACAGTACACCGGAGGCGACCCGGCCGTCCGCCTCGTCCTCGCCATGGTGCGGCACATCACCGAGCACTTCCGAGAACCAGTCACCGTGTCCGACGTCGCCGACGCCGCCCGGCTGCACCCGAACTACGCCATGACACAGTTCCGCAAAGTCGTCCGCATGACCATCGGCGAGTACCTGGCACAGTTCCGGCTCGCTGAGGCACGCCGGCTGTTGGTGACCACCGACCTGCGAACCAACGAGGTCGCCGCGGCCGCCGGCTTCGGATCGGTCAGCCGCTTCTACGCCGCCTTCGTCGCCGCGTGCGGCACGCCGCCAGCAGCGTTCCGACGCGAGCACCGCAGAACTGCCCACGGGACGCCGGGACGCACATCCCGGACGCCGGGCCACCTACCTCAACAGTGAGACCCACGAGTGCGGCGGTAGGAGCCGGCCCGCAGGTTCACGGGTCGGCAGAACCACCCGCTCGCGGCAAAGATGTCGGGCGAGGCGTAGCCGCCCTCCACGCGGCAGACATCCCAGGTTCTGGTTTGTCAAGCGGCGGGGGCCAGGATGTGACTCCAGGCGGTGTTCTCGTTGTACAGCGTCTTGGTTTTGAGGCACCCGTGCAGGATGCCGATCCATCGGTTCGCGAGTTGGCGTAGCGCTGCTTGGTGGCCGGTGCCTCGGGCGCGCAGTCGCAGGTAGTAGGTTCTGGCGCCGACGGATCCGCGCATCGAGGAGAAGGCCCACTGTTGGGCGGCGTCGCCGAGGCGTTTGTTGCGGGCGTAGCGGGCCATGACAATCTTCTTGGTGCCGGAGGCCTTGGTGATCGGTGCGGTGCCGGCGTAGGCCTTGCGGGCTTTGGCGTCGAGGTAGCGGTTCGGGTCGTCGCCGAACTCGCCTAGCAGCCGGGCCCCGAGGACGGTGCCCAGTCCCGGCAGGCTGGTGATGACCTCAGCTGCCGGGTGCTGACCAAAATGCTCGGCCACCACCTTCTCGAGCGCTTCGATCTGGATGTTGAGGGTGGCGATCAGCGCGACCTGGGCGGCTGCGATGGCGGCGTAGGCGGCTTGGACTGGCGCTGGTTGGCGCAGCTCCGTGGCCCGCAGCACGGTCATGATCTGGTCGGCGCGTTCCTCGCGGTTGCGTCTGCGCGCCCGGGTCAACGCCGCCAGGATCGTGCGGCGGGTCAGACGGGCGGCGGTGTCCGGGTCCGGAGCGACGGCCAGGACCTGTAGCGCGTCGGTGGCATCGAGCTCGGGAAACGCTTGCAGCGCAGCGGGAAAGAAGTCCCGCAGTGTGGAGCGCAACCGCAGCACGTGACGGGTGCGTTCCCACACCAGGTTCTGGTGCGTGCGAGCCGCCAGCTTGATGCCTTCGGCGAGGGCGCTGTCGACGGCCACAGCCCGATGGTGGGCACGATCCACCCGCACGATCTCCGCCAACAGGTGCGCGTCGGCAGCGTCCGACTTCGCTCCCGAGGTCGAGTGCCGCTGCCGGTACCGGGCCGCGGAGAGCGGGTTGATCGCGTACACCGTGTACCCGGCGGCGACCAGCGACGCCACCCACGGGCCCTGTTCGGTCTCTATCCCCACCACCACCGGCGGCGACGGGTCCCGATCGGCCCCGGGATCGGGAAGGTGCTCCGCGATCAGGGCGTGCAGCCTGCTCACCCCCACCTGGCCCTCGGGTAGCCGCCGGCGAGCCAACACCGTGCCCGCCTCGTCGACCAGCTCGACATCGTGGTGGTCCTCGGCCCAGTCATCGCCAACGAACAGCATGTCCCCCCCTCCTGGTCGCTCGACGTCTAACTCGATAGCAGCGTGGAGGAGATGCCCGGCGATCTCATGGCTCAAGTGCTCACCGAAACCATCCGGGGCACGTCATCCCAGCAGCGGTCACCATCTCCTCACGACCAGCGGGCGCACAGTCTGCCGCCAGACCTCGAAGGGTCAGATTCGGACGAGTGCTGACCCGCCAGCCGCTACCGGAACCAAGCCTCCCAGAGACCCGGCCAGAACCCATGAGATCCGGGCGTATGCGTTTTTGAGGTGGCCGGGGTTCTAAGTCGGTCGACAGGTGTGCGTATGCGCCTAGGTGTGGAGGGGGGTGGCGAGGACGACGGTGATGTCCTTGAACCGGCGGGTGGCCGGGTCCCACGGGCCGCTGCAGGTCTCGAGGAAGAGACGCTCCGGGCCGTGTTGGTCGTAGAGACCCTGTGCGGTGACCAGCTGCGGGTAGCCGGTCATGGCTTCGACGTCCTTCCAGACGTTCGAGATGCGATAGGAGCAGGTGGTGCTGTTGTCCAGGACCAGGTCGATCTGCTGGCCGACCGCGACCCGGTTGCCGAAGTCCTGCTTGAAGATGGCCGAGCCGTCGCGGTAGGTGTGTCCGTTCGTGATCACCGTGCCGGTGCCGGAGCCGGGCTTCGGCCCTGCGGAGAACCAGCCGGCCTTGCGCTGGTCCGCGGGGGCGCCCAACGGGGCTTGACCGGAGGCGTCCACTGGGGCGCTGTGGTCGAGCCCGATCTCCTCGATGGGCGCGTCGACGCCCAGCGCGGTCAGTGACATCCGGGTGGGTACGCCCTCCTGGCACGGGGCCGCGAGCGGTCGAGGACCCATCGCGATGTCCTCCCCGGTGCGGCTGCGTAGGTCGGTCGCCACGAGCCCCAGCCCGAGGATGGCGACCAGCACCGAGATGGTGCGCATCAGCCGGACCTGCCGCGGGATGTAGCCCGGGCGGCTGGGCCTGGGCCGGGGTGCGGACGCGGATGTGAGCGCGGATGCGGGCAGGACCCGGCCGGTGGCCGGGTCCTGCCGTGTCACGTGGCTCGAGGAGCCGTCGCGACGATGGGTCGTCACGACCCGGCGAGCCCCCGGCGGCGGCGCCGTGCCTGCGCGGCCAGTACGCCGGCGCTGGCGAGCATGACCCCGCCGCCGATCAGCCCGACGGGGAGGTCACTGCCGTCGCCACCGGTGCGCGGGGGGTTGGTCCCGGGCGTGACCGGCGTCGCCGGCTCGTCCGGGATGGGGGTCAGCGGGGGCTTCGGCGGGGTGACCGGCGGCGCAGGAGTCGGGTTGCACGCGCCCACGCCGGGGTCGCTGCCACCGACCTGGACGACGATCGACCGGCCCTGGGCGTCGGAGAACTCGTCGCCGACGGCGACCGTCTGGCCGTCCTTGACGTTGACGATCGAGTTGGCGCACCACAACGGCTATCGTGACCTGATCGTTGCTTACCGACCGGCATCTCACAGCTGACGACGATCCGCACAGACGTACCCGCCTCCGCCGAGGAATCAGGCCGTCCCGACCGCGGCAGAAGCGGACGTTCGCCCGGTTAGGCACGCCGTCCAGGTCCTGGACGGCGGGGCCGCGTAAGACAAGGAGAAGCGTGTGGCGCGTTGACGGAGTTCGAGCTGTTCCGGCCGGTCCTTGACGATGTTCCTGTCGCCGCTGCTTTGGCGTCGAGCGATTCGCTGCCGCGGGCTCTTGCGCACCCAGGGACGAGGACTATAGCCTTTCGCTGTGGCTACACCTCTTAGCCAGGCGAGGGTGGGGCCGATTGACCGACGGTCTCAACGCCGGCTGGCGACGATCGACGAGGCACTCGACCATGCGGTCGAGGTCATGACCGCTCAGGGTGTGGGGGCCCTGTCGGTCAGCGAGGTCGCGCGCCGGCTCGGTATGCGGGCCCCGTCGCTGTACAAGTACTTCCCGGCGGGGCTGCACGGGCTCTACGACGCCTTGTTCGCCCGCGCGGTGCAGTCGGCGGTGGCCGCCGCGTCCGCGGCGGCGGGAACGCTGCCGCCGGGGGTCGCCCGGCTGCGCGCCGCCGGCCGAGGGTACGTCCGCTGGGCCGTGGACAACCCTGCCCTGGCCCAGCTGCAGCACTGGCGGGTGGTTCCCGGCTTCACGCCGTCGGCCGAGGTCATGGCCCTGGCTCAGCGCAGCATGTATGCCGCGGTGACCGAGTTCCAGGCCGCTGTGGACGTGGGCGAGCTGCGACCTGAGGCTGCTGCCGGGGACGCCGTAGCCACCTGGACGGTCTTGCTTTCCGGGCTGATGACCCAGCAGATGGCGAACGAGCCGGGCGCTTCCTTCGCCGACGGCCGCTTCACCCGACTGATCAACCCCGTGTTCGACCTGTGGTTCAACCGCTACGCCACCCACCCGAAAGGAGATCCTGATGATGCAGAACCTGGACCGTGACGAGGTCGCGCGCGTGGTGCACGCGTCTCCGGACTCCGTATACCGCTTGGTCTCCGACGTCACGAGGACGCCGGAGTACAGCCCCGAAGTAGTCCAGTGCACCTGGGAGGACGGAGCGACCGGGCCCGTTGTCGGCGCCCGCTTCACGGCGAAGAACAAGGCGGGCCGCGGCCCGGCCTGGACGAACCACCCCGTCGTCACGGTGGCCGACCCTGGCCGCGCCTTCGCCGTATCCCGCACCGAGAAGGGTTCCGGCACCATCGTGTGGCGATACGACCTCGAGCCGCACCCCGACGGGACTCGCGTCCGGCAGTCCTACGACGTCATCTCGCCGGTCACGCGCTTTGGCTGGTTCATCATCGGCACCCTCTACGGCCTCAAAGACCGGAGCGCCGGCCTCCGAGCCAACATGGAGACCAGCCTCGCCCGCGTCGCTGCCCTGGTCGAGTCCGCGGAGATCAGGCAGTAGCGAGCCAGCCGACGAGACCCTGATGCCGGGCGGGCAACAGCAGCAGCCTAAGGACGCCGCTGGGACCGATCAGCGGCATGAGCGAGCACTCCTGGAGCGCGGTCCGCTTCTCGCGTTGGCCGGTCCAAGTTTAGTCGTAGGTGGTTGGCGCCGCGCCGACTTCGGAGTCGAGCAGCGCCATCAGGACTCGACCAGTAGTCCGACGACGATGAGGATGATGGCCAGGACGATCACGGTGGCCCTTTCGTGTCAACAGGGGCCGTGGGTCTTCCACCGTGGCCGGGGGCCTGCACTATGAAACGCCTTCGTTGTAGCTGGTGGGCGCGCCATGAGTGCCTGTAAGGATCTAAGGAGGTGAACCGGGCGCTGGGGTCAGGTGCCGGATCCGCAGGGCCTGCGGTCTCTGAGCGACTGGTTCGTGTTGCCTTCGATGAGGGACCGCGACGGTTGGTCAGGTGGCCGGTGGCTCGTCGATTGCCTGCCGCATCATGTCGACAAGGCGGCTCTTGTCTGGCGTCAACATCGGCGGGCCCACTGGCGTGATCTCGCTGAGCTGAGCGATGAGGGGGATATCGGAATCGGGCATCGAAGCGCGGGCCATTGACCAGCGCGCGAATGTGCGCGAGTCCACCGGTTCCGCGAACAGCAGCTCCACCTCGTCGTGGCGTGGATCAGCCTGAATGCGGCTGAACAAAGACCGAACCGCCACCTTGTCGCCTTCTAACACCTGAACGAACCGACGCCCAGACAGCAACAAGGCCCCGGTGATCCTCTGCTTCTGATTGTCTGACCGAGCCCGAGCGAAGAGATCCGCCAGCTCGTCCTGGCGGCGGTCGGCCGGTAGTCGGTCGCGGCTGCGGTACATCAGGCGGAACGTCTTCTCCTTCGCCTTCTGCTCGGGTCGATCCGTCATGGTCCTTACCTTCCTCTGACTGGCCGGCGCGATCCTGGCGGAGCAACCTGAGCGCCGGCGACGGAAAGGTCAACCCGGATCGCCGGGGTGCACGGTCCCGTCCCCACCACCTGAGCTGGTCCGATCTGCGGCCACCCGGCATCGAGACCCTAGGCCCCTCGGACACCGGCTGTCACGGGTCTTGGCGGGCGGCTCCTGCAGCAGGCTTACCTGGCCGACGGTTCAAGACGAAGGCCAAGTGAACGGCGGCGACATCCGCTGGTCTGAGCACCGTCAGCCCGGGACGGCATGGAGATGCCGGACGGCAGCGGTGAGTTGAGTTCCTACCGCCGCATCATGGGCCGGGTCGCCGTCCAAGACCTCGACCGGGACATCGACACCTTGACGACGCACACCAGCGGGGCGCCGCCGCCACTTCAGCGCCCGGTAGGCGCACGATCAAGGTCGGCAGTGCTTCACGGGGCTCGTTTAGCGGCGAGGCGGGCGGGTCTGGGCCAGCGGACGTGGGTGGCCCAGCCGAGCTGCTCGAGCCAGCGGATGATCCGGGCGCTGGAGTCGACCTGGCCGGGCAGGACGCCATGTCGGGCGCAGGTGGGGTCGGCGTGGTGCAGGTTGTGCCACGACTCACCCATGGAGAGCACGGCGAGCCAGGCCACGTTGCCGGCGCGGTCGCGGCTGGCGAACGGCCGTTCCCCGATGGCGTGGCAGATGGAGTTGATCGACCAGGTCACATGGTGGACCATCCCGAGACGCACCAGCGTGCCCCAGAAGAAGGCGGTGGCTGCCCCGGCCCAGGACCGGGTCAGCAGGCCGCCGACCAGCGGCGGGAGCAGCAGGGACGCCATGAGCAGGGCGGGGAAGGCCCGAGAGATGCGGACCATGTCTTTGTCGCGCAGCAGGTCGGGGATGTAGGCGCTCTTGTCGCTCTGCTCCGGTTCGAACAGCCACCCCACGTGCGCGTACACCAACCCCTTCACCAGGGCGGGCACGCTCTCGCCGTACCGCCACGGGGAGTGCGGGTCGCCGGCCTGGTCGGAGAACTTGTGATGTTTGCGGTGGTCGCCGACCCACGTGTTGACGTCCCCCTCGATGGCCAGGCTGCCGGCCACCGCCAACGCGATCCTCAGCGCCCGGGTTGGCCTGAAGGAGCCGTGGGTGAAGCAGCGGTGGTAGCCGATCGTCACCCCGTGCATGCACACCACGTACATCCCGACCGCGAGGGTGATGTCCAGCCACGACATCCACCCGAACATCCACGCGAGCGGTAACGCGGCCAAAAGCGCCAGGAACGGGACGCCGATGAAGACGGCCAGCAGCAGCCGCTCGCGCAGACTTTGCCGCGCCCCGGTGTGAACGACTAGCCGGTCAGGGTCGGGCTGGTTCCACGGTTCGACGGGCCGGTCCACCTCGTTCATGACGCCTAGGCCGGGCGGCGCCGCCTTCCTCGATGACAGGAACCCGGCCACCACGGAGGCACCAGGGGGCCTTCTGCGGGCCGCTATATGCCCTTGCTGCGGGGCTGCCGGTGGCTGCAACGTCGACGGGACAGTACCGCTCACGGGGGTCGAAGACGCCGAGTTGGTGATCCTGAAGGATCTCGGTGTGGTCCGAACCATGTCACCTCATCAACAGCTACGGCCGTCCGGCCCTTGTCTAACAGTCATCCGGGGCCGCCGCACCACGTTATGGAGCCCACGCTCAGGCGCGGGAGCCCATCCCGCTGAGCCGGCCGGTATCGCCCAAGCTCTCATGGCGGTTACCCGCAGATCCTGACAGGCCGCCTCTTGGCGATGCCGCTCGGCGAACCGTGCCCACGCCCACGGGGCCACTAGCCGCGGACCGGCTAGTGCCCCGCGTGTTAAGTTGATTTACGGTTTGGTTGTTGGGATCATGGGGTGTGGCGAATCGACCTGCTCCGGCGTTGGGGCTTCGTGACGGTGACCGGGAGGAGCTGACCCGGTGGACGCGGTCGTCCTCGATCCGGGCGGGGCTGGGGCAGCGGGCGCGGATCGTGCTGCTGGCGGCGGACGGGGTGTCGAACACGGCGATCGCCGACGTGGTGGGGGTGTCGCGTCCGACGGTGATCGGGTGGCGGGAGCGGTATGCCGCGTCAGGGGTGGCGGGGCTGGACGATGAGCCCAGGTCGGGCCGGCCGCGGACCATCGATCATCGTCGGATCGTGACGGCGACGTTGACGCCGCCGCCGAAGAAGTATGGGGTGACGCATTGGTCGACGCGGCTGCTGGCCCGGCATCTGGGGATCTCGGATGCGACGGTAGCCAAGGCGTGGCGGGAGTACCGGGTGCAGCCGTGGCGGGCCGAGTCCTTCCGGTTCTCCACCGACCCGCTGCTGGTCGGGAAGGTCACCGATGTCGTTGGTTTGTACCTGAACCCGCCGGAGAACGCGGTGGTGCTGTGCGTGGATGAGAAGAGTCAGATTCAGGCGTTGGACCGGACCGCGCCGATCCTGCCGCTGCAGCCCGGGTTGGCTGAGCGCCGTTCCCACGACTATGTCCGGCACGGCACCTCGACCCTCTTCGCGGCGTTGGAGATCGCCACAGGCCAGGTCACCGGCGCGTGCAAACCGCGGCACCGGCACCAGGAGTTCTTGGCGTTCCTGAAGCAGGTGGCCCGCGCGTATCCAGGCCGGGACCTGCATCTGGTGATGGACAACTACGCCGCCCACAAGCACCCGGCCGTCAAGGCGTGGCTGGCGGCGAACCCCCGGGTCGTGTGCCACTTCACCCCGACCCACGCCTCCTGGATGAACCTGGTCGAGGTGTGGTTCTCCCTGATCGAACGGCAGGCCATCCACCGCGGCACCTTCGCCTCCGTCAAGGACCTCAACGCCAAGATCCGCGCCTTCATCGACGGCTGGAATGACCGCGCCCACCCGTTCGTGTGGACCAAGACCGCCGACCAGATCCTCGCCAAAGCCAACCGTCAAAAGACCTCAAACGCGGGGCACTAGCGCGTCGTTCTCCCGCAAGAACAGGTGCGCAGCCAGGTCGCGGGTGGTCCATGCCTCAAGGACGGTAGGTGCGTCGGGCCCCAGCGCCTCCAGCACATCGCACAGGCGCGCCCTCTTGTCACCGTCGAAAAGAACCCCGCCCACCTCTTACTGGAATGATCCGGACGGGCTGATGGGGTGGCCGGCGCCAATGTGGGGCAGGTAGTCGGTCCGTAGCACGGTGGCGACGAGTTCGCCGCGGCTGTGGACTCCGGTCCTGGTGAAGATGGACTTCAGGTGATCTTGGACGGTGTCGGCGGTGAGGTAGAGCCGGTCGCCGATCTGCCGGGTCGACCGGCCTTGGCAGACCAGCCGCGTGACCGCTTGCTCCCGCGGGGTCAGCCCATACCCGGTCATGATGGTCGGGGCGACCTCGGCGGGGGTCGCCGCTTCGATGATCACCGCCATCGTGTCGGTGTTCTCGGCGGTCATCCAGGACGCGTGCAGGGTGGCCCAGCGTCCGCTGCGGGTGCGCACCTGTAACCGGGCCGGCCCCGGCCGGACGGCGGGGAGGTGACGAAGCCGGACGGCCAGTTCCGAGACTTCGACCGGAAGCCCGGTCCCATGCCCGTCCGCGCCGAGGTCCTCCAGCCAGGCCGCCGCCGCTGCGTTCATTCCTCGCAGCTCACCGCCCGCGCCGACCAGGACCAGACCTGGACCGTCGTGGGCCGCTGCCGCCGCGGTGGCCTGCAGGAGGAGCCCGGCGCGGATCCCGGCGGCCAGGTGCGGGGCCACCCTGGCCATGAACCGGGCCTCGTCGGGGGAGAAGACGGCCGCCGCTGCCGCGCGATGCAGACACAGGTACCCCCAGCAGCTGTTGTCCACCCGCAACGCGACCCGCAGCTCGTCCTCCAACCCCATCGGAGCGAAGAAGTCCCGGTACCGGGCACTGTCCTGCGGCCGGCTGTCGGTGGCCCGCATCAACGTTCCGACCCCGGTAGGGCTGACCGCCAGATCGGTCCACCGGTTGACGTCACGGTCAAGGAACTCGTTCGCGACGAAGAACGGCCCCGAGTCCGGCGGCAGCTCCTCCTGGTAGGCGCTGGTGAACAGCAGCGTCGCCGGATCCGCACACGCCCACCAGACGGCATCGACCGGGACCGCTGTCCTGAGCCGAGGCAACACCGCGTCCCGCAGCTGGACCGGTCCCAGGCCGGACCGGCACAGCGTGGCGATACTCGCGACCAGATTGTCCACCGAAGCGGCACCCATCATCGACCTCAACTCCCGCCAGCCACGCTAGCCCTGCGCGACCACCTCGAAGCGGCCCCGGCTCACCAGCTCCGTCCCGGTGGCCTCCACCGTCGCCGCCCGGGACTGCTCAGCGAACCGGTCCGTCGCCTCCGCAGCCACGGCGGTGTCCCACAGCGTCAGCGTCAACCCGGTCCCGGTCTCCTGATCGACCAGGAAGAACACCCCCGCGTTGCCCGGCAGACCTTCCACGAAACCCCTCACTCGCGTTTCCGCGTTCTCCACCCACTTGCTCATAGCCTCCGGCGACCCGGCCCAGACAGATGTTCGTGCGAACATGGCAACTCCCTTCCACCCCCACAGTCACGCCAGCCACGTGCGGCGACCATCCCAGAATTCTGGGACACGACCGACACCGGATGGACCGGTCCCCACTGAAGTCCGCCCAAACAAGGCAAGCCCACAGAATGCCATGAGCGGATGCCAGGAAACCCGCATGGAGCTGCATCGCGGCGGAAGGCTCACCCGCCCGCATGTGATCAGAGCATGTGCGGCCGTGGACGGCGTCAGTGGCTGGCATGCCCCAACGCTGACGGGTCCGCGATGGCGGTCCGCGTCATGCCCCGCCATTGCCGCGGGGGTCGTGCAGAAGTGCCCGGTTGGCGATCTCGTCCGGGAGGGCGCCGGTGAGGGTGACCTCCTCCGCGATCGCGATGACGCGCCTGTTGGTGTGGTTGGAGACCTGGCGCAGCAGGTCGAACCCTTGTTGTTGGTCGACCCGGTATGTGGCCATCAGAATGCCGACGGCGTTTCCGATCACTCGGTTGGAGGCCAGCGCGGCCTTGAGCTGGGCGGCGCTGTCGTGTTCGGTGGCCTTGGCCAGAGCGATGGTGGCGTGGTCGGCGAACACGTCGGCGACGCGAATGCGTTCGTCGGTGAACCATCCCGGTCGGTCGTCGTAGAACGCCAACGCTCCCAGGGGTTCGCCGCCGAACTCCAGATACAGCGCGAGCGCCGAACGGATGGCCGTCTGCGCGGCAACCTGCGCCCGGTACCGAGGCCATCGGGTCTCCGTCGCCAGGTCGTCCATCAGCACGCTCGTCTTGCCGCCTAGGGCGTCCAGGGACGGCCCCTCGCCGGTCTGGTTCGCAATCCGTTCCACCGTCCGCAGCAGCGGGCTGGCGGTGACCGCCTCGAACGTCACCCGACCGCCCGGCGCCCACCGCGCCACCGCGGCATACGCACACGGCAGCGTCTGCGCCGCCCGCTCGGCGATCACCTCCGCCGTCGCCACCCGATCTCCGTAGCTGCACAGCTCCCGCGCCAGGCGGGCAAACGCAGCCGGCTCCATCGTCACAGCGACCTCCGGACTGGGCAACGGACAGGCCACCCTCTGACGGAGGCTCCCAAGCCGGCGATACCCCCATCATGGCACCGACTCGGGGCACAAGAAAGCCCTGCTCATCGCGGTCTCATCGAGCCAACACCCGACGTGGCCGAGACGATCAACGGCAGACGCGGCAACCTACGCAGCCCCACCCGCGGATGGAGCACCCGGCGATGACACCGCCCGATCAACGATCCGGCCCGCGACGTCCGACCTCACGGACATTCTCAGTCGGATCAGCCGCTAAACCGCCCAGTGGTTCGCCCCCCCGGCTGCGGACCTGACGTGGTGTGCTTCCTGGTGTCGCGGCTGGGCGTGACGCGTCGACGGATCATTCCCTGTTGGAGAAGTGTGCCGCGTTGAACGGCGGGTATCGAATGGGTGTGGAACCTGTACCGGAGACGAAGGCGGCCCTGGCCGAGTTATCGCTCTCTGAGGGCAGAGACCTGGTCACCCATTTCAGGGAGCTGACTGAGCAGGCGCGAATGCTGGTTCCGGAGCTGGTCGGGGTCAGTGTCGCTGCGCTGCGTGAGGGGCTGACCTTCACGTTTGTCGCCAGCGCCGCGCAGATCGCAGTCCTGGACGCGCTGCAGTACCTGGACGGGGGTCCGTGCGTGCGCGCCGCGGAGCACAACCGGGTCGTCAGCGTGGAGCACGTCAACATCTTGGATGAACAGGGGTGGGTGCTGTTCGCTCGCGGGAGCGCCGAGCGCGGGATCGCGTCAACCTTGTCGCTCCCGGTGACCCGCGACGGCCGGGCCATCGGCAGCGTCAACCTGTACGCCGGGCACCCCCGCGCCTTCCATGGGCAGCATCTGGCGTTGGCCCGACTCTTCGGCGCCTGGGCGGGTGGGGCGGTCACCAATGCCGACCTGGCTTTCACGACCCGGCAGCAGGCCAAGAACGCACCGGCCACCTTGAGGAACCAGTCGCAAGTCGCCACCGCGGCCGGGATCATCGCCGCGCAGCAAGGCGTCCACGTCGACGAAGCGGGCCGCCGGCTCCACGCCGCGGCTGACCTTGCCGGGGTCCCCCCGGAAGCCGTCGCCGGGATACTCCTGGACAGCACACCACCCACTCACGCGCCCTAGCACTGACGCCACCGTGTCCGCTGTCATCCTGCGGCCGGTAGGACGCATGTAGTCGGCTGTGCAGTCGGGGGCGTGGGGCTCGACGCGACCAAGTTCCCTGTGGGTCTGGTTCGTCGCCCAGGATTTGCGGCTGCCACCGCTGTGCCAAGGGTCCGAACCCGGGCTACGGCGTCCTGCCGGGGGTCAGACGACGATGACAGCTCCCCAAGTCCGAGCCTGCTGTCGGCGCGCTCACGATGATGGTCTCACTCCGCCAAAGGTGGCCTCCGGTTTCGCCTGCGGCGACCGCACATGTCTTTCGTTTGTAGGACGGTTGCGGCTCGACGTCCTTGCGGTTCAACGCGACGGCGTCGCGTCCTACTGCTTTGAGGTCGGCCACCGGCTGGGCGGCCTGGGCCATCATTGCGGGACCGCCACCGACGTCAAGCCCGAGCCGCTGTCGCAGCAGCTGCTCGAGGACCAGGTTCATCCAGGCCCCGCCCGTGGGCGGCTCGATGTTGGTCAAGACGACCAGGCCCAGGTCGAGCTCCGGGAGGAAGCCCATGTAGGTGCCGAACCCGTCCAGGGGGCCGGTGTGCGACGTGACCCAGGTCCCGTCCGCGGTACTGCATGACGCTCCAGCCCATGCCGTAGCTGTTGCTTCGGCCCTGGTCACCCCGCCGGGGACCGCCACCTGGCCACCTGCGGGGACTTCCTCATGGCCACGGACAGGTCGGCACAGACACGTGCGGGCGCCAGCACTGCTCGGAGAGACTGGTCGAATGACCGAACGTGACACGGTCGGGGCTGCTCGGCTTTTCGAGCGGGCCGCGGAGCGGCTGACCACGTTCGCAGCGACCGGACGCAGGTCCGACGGGCTTGACTGGAGACGGCGGTACAGCAGGCGCGCAGAAATCTCGGAGGGCTCGGAATGAATCCGCCCGGAACGCGGTGGGGTAGGGCACTGTTGAGACCCATCGCCAGGGCTGGGCTAACGCCAGTCCCCCATCGGGGGACAGTTGGCGCATCTGGGCGCCCTGAAGTCCTGGCAGCGGCATTTTTCGTTCGCGCCGACTCGCCGGACGACGTACGCCCGGCCTGATTGAGATTCGCTCGGGGGGCTCTTCACACCAGCTGCTTTCACGGCATTCCGACTGGCAACCAGAGACCACGACTCCCTCGAATCACGCCGAAAGAACCACACGTAGGACGAAAGGACATGTGTCAATTGCGCCTCTGAGAGGAAGGTCCCTACTTCTTCGAGTTCCAGCAATATCTCCTCCGCGCTAAGCGAACGGTCCTGCAGCACGACCATCAGGATGGGAATCACTTCTGAAGGTGATGGGCGGCGCGCCACGAGAAGATCCTGACGTACCTTGACGCGAACACGCCATCAACCGAACGGCCCGCATGCGGGAGTCGCCAACTTCTGGCGGCGGCTTCAGTCGATCGCCACGGCAAAGGGCGTCGTCCCGCCAAGTCGAGGCGGACACAAACGAACTGAGCTGGGCGCACGCATGGTCCCTCGTGGGGGAGCTGCTACGAGGCCGCCGGAATTTCGGCATCGTGCTGTGGAATAGGCCCGTCTGCAGGCGGACCTGCCCCCTTGCTAGCCCACTACAACGCTCGCGCGGCGACTCCCCCCGGTGAGCAACCGCCCACCAGCCGGCTCGCCGGCGCCGTCAGATCGAGACACCTAGCCTTCTGTAAACAATCTGTATACACTCGGGGTGGTGGAGGCCCGGTGGCATCCGTCGAGCGAGGACCACATCGCACGACACGGCGTCCTCTGGTCTGAGGTGGTGGAGGCGATGGAACCTCCGACCGTCACAGACCCGACCAACCGTGGTCCGCTGCGGGTGCTGGGGCAGACGTACGCCGGAAGGGTCCTGGCGATCTTCGTCTCTCCTGACGACGTCGGGGGCACCTACTACGTCATCACCGCCCGCACCGCAGATGACCGCGAGCGCCGGACCTACCAACGCCGCGAGAGGAAGGGCTGAGCACAATGGCCGAAGGGGCATACGGGACGAGGTACAGCGCCGCCGAGTTGGCGCAGATGGCGGACGAGTTCGATCGCGGTGACTATGAGGTCAACGAAGGTCACACCGAGGTGGTGGAGGCGGATGTGACCGACACCGTGACAGCGGTGCTATCGGTGCGATTGCCCCGGTCGGCCATCAACGCGCTTAAACAGGCGGCGGGTGATGAGGGGGTCGGCGCGACCGTGCTGGCCCGACGGTGGCTGCTGGACCGGCTGTCCAGTGAGACGCCACTGACGGGGGGAACGGTGGAGGTCACCGACCTGATGGAGTGGCTGCAAGCCAAGGTGACCGCCACCAAGACCGCCAAGGCGAACCCCACGAAGACCACCACGAAGACCGCCAAGGCGACCCCCACGAAGACCACCACGAAGACCGCCAAGGCGACCCCGACGAAGAGGGCGGCCGCCACCAGGAAGGCCAGTCCGGCGAAGAGGGCCGCGAAGGCCGTTACGAAGACGGCCGCCCGGACCGTCAAACCGACCACAAGGTCATCCGACTACGCGCCAGCCGCCTCGGCGGCTCGGGGGGGCGCCCAGCGGGCGGGTGGGGGGCCCGAGTGAGACAGGGCAGTTGAGATCAGTTCAGTCGGGCCGCTGGTGGACCGATGTTGCAGGAAGAACCTGCGCAAACGCAATTTCGTACTGCGGTTTTGTGAACGGCGACCCGCCCATCAATGAGGCCGTTGACGCCACTACTGGCCCACGTCGCATCACTATTTACAGGCTCGATTTCACTGAGTTCCTTGGGGCCCCCCTACGCTGAAATGCCCCCTCACCACCAGCAGTTGGCGGACCTGGGTTTTTGTCGACATTGGTCCACAGCGACCAAGATGTTGAGTCCCACGACCACTGCCGCGTCGAGGATGGGCGGCCTGGGCATTGAGGCTTCCGAGACGGACGAGGCCCTTGAGGTGGTCGGCCCGGACGACAAACATGGGGGATATTTGAGGGGTAGGGGCACACCTGTCACTTCAGGCATGTGCGGCTGCGTCACAGTGGGCGAAGTGGGTCACGCCCACAGTGGGCGCCGATGTGGGGGTGGGCCTTGCGGTCAGAGGAGGTCTATGACGGTGTGCTCGCCTTGTCTGGTCACGACCGCGTACGGCGTTGCCGGGTCGGTGAGATCTTCGCCGTCCGGCGGCACCCTGTGGTCAGCGAGGCTGCCCTGCAGGATCTCCAAGGCCATATGGTCGTGGTCGTCCGGTGGGAAACCCATGGCACGGCGTACCCGCAGCCGCCCGAGCAGCAGCATCGCCCAGGCCGTCGGGTCCGCCTGGCTCTCGGCGAGCATGACCCCGCGGGTGAGCCAGCGGTTGGCTCGGTTCAGGTCGCCGACGGCCTCCCACGCTTCACCGACGAAGTGGTAGGTCTCGGGGGTCGCGGGGCGCCGGCGGCGCAGTTCCTCGGAAACCTGTTCGGCCTCGCGGTTGTGTCCCAGCTCGAGCAGCGCCTGCACCATGTACCCGCGGGCGTCGGGGATGGTGGCCTCCTCGCAGTCGGCGGCGGCGCGGTAGGCATCCAGGGCGCGGGCGTGGTCGCCGGCCAGCGCGAACTGCTCACCGGCGCCGACCAGCAGGTCCGCGGTCGACACCTCATCCCGGTCCCGGGGGTGCTCGACCCAGGCCAGCAGCTGAGCCGCGAGCTGACGGTGACCCGTGACGCCGGCGGCCGATGCCCGCGCGATCTTCTCCTCGAGGACTTCGTCGGTCAGTGGCGTCCGCATGCCCCTCAGGGTAGGCGAGCCATCGGCTGGGACCCGGACGCCACGGCGTGACAGCCACATCACCCAGCGGGACTACGGCCGGTTCTTTCACTTCGAGGCTCCGTCCGAGGTGTATCAGGCGGCGCACTGGTTGCGGTCTCGTCACCCGTGGGTGGACCAGCTGGCTCGCCGCATTGCCGGTGGCGGGGATAGGGATGGCGGTCAGGGTTGGGTCGGGGATGACTGGGTGGATGAGCTGGCCGGCGGTGAACGACTGCACGGACCACGCTTGGGCGTGGCGGGAGTACGAGGTGCGACATCGTGAACCTGCCGATGAGGGCGCCTTTGTGGCGTGGCTGAACGCCGGTCCGGCCAACACCGCCCGCGGGACCGCGTTTGCGGTGATATCGGGTGGGCAGCAGCGACGGGTGAGGCTGGTGGCCACGTTGTGCCCGCAGGTCCGGGTGGCGTGGTCGGTATCCGATATCGGGTTCGACGAGCGCGGCGCGGCGGTCCTGCATGACTGGCTGCAGATCGTGCGCGCCCAGATGCCGGACTGGATCTCCCCGACATCGACGGGCGGGGACGTGGGCGAGGGCGGTGTCGACCTGCTGGCCGGTGAGGCGCCGGGTACGACCTAGGTACCGCCGCAGGTCTTGGCGGCGGCTACTGGGTCGTTGCGGGTGCGGATGAACGCTCGCTCCAGCGCGGCGCGAAGGCCGTCGAACTAGCGCAGTAGCGCCGCTCGGGGGGCGGATTGGCTCATGCGCCGACGTCGTATTACGCGCCGGACTAAGGTGCCCGGCGTGCGCAGGGTGTAGGCGTGGTCCTCGACCCGGATTGTGGCGGCTTGTCAGGCGCTCAGCGCGTGGAACACGAGTAGGTGCGCGAGGGCCCCGTGGGGCACGGTCAGCGTTCGGGTGACGTGCGGGGGCTGCGGGGCCGGGCGGCCTCGGTGGTGGGAGTGCCTACAGGGGTCAGTAGTAGTGCTTGCGGCCGCCGACCGCGCGGCCGGCCATCCCGAGGGCCAGCAGGACCAACCCGATGACCAGGACGACGATGCCGATGGTCCACAGGATCGGGATGCTGGCGACGAAGCCGACGATCAGCAGAATGACGCCAAGGATGATCAGGCGATGCTCCTGGTGGTCAGGGGGCTGGAGGACGTGCTGGTCAAGCGGCCTGCGCGTCAAAGGTAGTCCGCTCGAGCATGGCAGCGACGACCTTCTCAGAAGACGTCCCGCCGTGGGAGCCTCTTAGGATCTACATGCTGGGGCACGTCGCCCGTGCGTCCTGACACGACCCCAGCGATGCGTCAGTACTCCTCTTCAGGCTGGGTGTTCTTCATGCGCCGGCGGACGCTGGCCTGGAACGCGGCGACGCAGGTGTCGGCCGCGGCCTGCTGGTCCACGATCAGGCGCGCTGCTTGTTCCGAGCCGGGGCCGACGTCCCCGTAGGAGTCGAGGTCCTCGATGAACTCATGCAGCCTCATCGTGGCCGCCCGCAGGTTCTGCAGGTCGTCGTCGGCGTCCATGACCGACAGGATAGGGGCGCCGTCATCTTCACGGCCGTTGATCGGGCCCTGCGCCCAGCCCCGGCCCTCGGTCCCAGACCTAGGACGACAGCTGAAGACAGTCACCCGGTCGTCGGTCGGTCACGCCAGACCCCCCCTGACCGCGACCCGGCTGGTCGTCACCGCCGACGAGATCTCTGTCGGTCTCACCGCTGAGACCAACTGGGCGAGGGTGAAGGGTAACTGGAACGTCGGCGACGGGCGGCAGGAGCCGCGCGAGGAGGGGAGCAATGCCTCGGGCTGCTGGTCTCGCAAGCCGCCCGTCGAGTGGGTCAGGCTAGGTCGACGGGGCGTCCTGCGGTGATGTCGGCCGCGAGCCGGTGCAGTGTTGCCGCGGGGAGGCGTACCCCCAGCGGTGTCAGGGCCTGACGCAAGACACGGTGGACCTGGACGGTGGGTTGTCCTTGCTGGGTTCGGGCCAGCGAACGAAGGACGGCGCGGGCGTAGGTACGTCGGTGCTGCTTGATCTGTGCCGCCACGCTGCGGTGGGGTGACGGCGTCCGCGGCCGCAACGGGGCCGCAGGGAAACCGGGGCTGGCGGTACGCGCGGTCGACATCGTGCTTCCCCTTCGGGTCGGACAGGTGTTCGAGCCAGTATGGCCGATGGCCGATCCACCCACGGTGCGGCACGCCGACCTCGGTGACTGGCGAACGCCGGATCACCGAGGCAGGGGACGCCGGGGGACCGGGGATGCGGCAGCTAGAGGCCGCGACGGAATGCCTCCTTCTCGCGTCGCTGGCGCTGCCGTTCGAGGATCGTGAGGTGGTGGACGAGGTGCTGCACTCGGGTGGAGGCCTCAGCGGCCAGATGTTGTGTCGTGAGGTCGGTCATCGCTGCGGCGGTGGCGCTCAGCCTGTCGGCGCGCCGGGACAACGATCGAGCCTCGCGCAGCAGCGCGGTGGTGGCTATCGCGGTTGAGGGAACGGGGCTGCCCAGATCGTTGTCGGCCATGTCGTTGATTCTCCGGTAGTCGGGCCCGAACTGGCGGGCCCCCCAGGGGGCGCAGGGGCGCAGAGCGAACCATGTGTGACGAGACCTGCGCCCGCCGGCCCCGGAGGAGCACCGGGGCGGTCGCCGCCGGCTATGACGATCCGCCCCCACCCCTCACTGGCCAGTCTCGTCCGCAATCGCTCCCCCGGGAACCCTTTGGGCACCGGTCCCATCACTGGGGGCGAGGCGGCACAGCCGGTGTCCCCTACGAGCCTTGGCCTTGTGGGCGACGACGCTCGAAAATGAGGCCGTAGCGACGGGCCGCATCGGCCTCAAATTCGAGCGTCACCGACACCTTGGCCTTACTGAAGCCCGCATGGGGACCCTGCCACCTTCGGGGGCCGCGTACCGGGCCTCGATTCGTACTACCTGGGCTGGCCAGGGCGCCGGTTGCCGCTGGGACTGGGCGGCGCGGCACTGGTCTTCGGCCACCGCAAACCATTCATCGGATCGACAGACATCGATCGCGTCGGTGAAGTAGCCCAGCTCACCCCCTGACCCCTGACCCCTGCCTCGCTGCGCCCCTTCGGGGACGGGAACGATGAAGGGGGTTCCTGTGCCGACAGCGTGCCCGGAGCCGCACAGAACGCTAGGCCTTTGGGCCATGACCTCCCGGAGAGAGACCGCGAGGATGTCCGTCTCCTTCGTGGGACGCCCTGAAGGGGTGAACCGCTCGCGACGGCAGGCATGGTGATCGCTCGTGCTGCACCGCCCACTCGGCGCACGGCGTGCTTCGTAGCTCTAGTTCTTCCGTGGGTCGGGGAAGCCGAGGCTGGTGTATCCGGGTGCGCGTTTTTTCAGGGATGAGGCGAGGACACCGGTGGCGGGGTCGTGGTAGTCGTGCACTTCGACGGTGGTCTTGTTGGGGTGGGGTCGCATGACTCGTCCGACGTACTGGACGAGGCGTCCTTTGAACGCGATGGGGGTGGTGAGGAAGAGCGTGTCGAGTGCGGGGCAGTCGAAGCCCTCGCCGATGTAGGAGCCGGTGGCGACGACGAGCAGGGGTGTGGTGGGGGTGGGCTTGAGCCGGGCGAGGGCGGCGGTGCGGGCTTTGGCGCCCATGGCCCCGCGCAGCACCACCGTGTCGTGGCCACAGAGCCGGAACTGACGGTCGAGGGTTTCGAGGTGGCCGGTCCGGTTGGTCAGGACGAGGCAGTGACGGCCTCGTCCGAGGGCGTCGAGGACGTCGTCGATGATCTGCTGGTTTCGGGTTTCGTCGGCGGTGAGGTCGCGGTACACCGCGGCCATCCCGCCGGGAGCGGACGGCTCGGTCTCCCCGCTGTACCGGAAGTCGGTGGTGTGGACGTGCAGCCGTGGCTCCGGGGCGGCGCCCGTCGTCGTCCGGTGGGGGAATGTCCCGGCGCTTGGCGGGCTCATTGTGTGGCGGGTTGGGCCGAGCTGGAGCCCGATGAGGTCGTCGAGCTGGTCGCGGCGGTAGGGGGTTGCGGTCAGGCCGATCCATCGTTGGGCGGGGATCTGGCGGACGGCGTGTTCGAAGGCGGCGGCGGGCACGTGGTGGCATTCGTCGACGATCACCAGCCCGTAGGTTGAGGTCAGCTCTGCGATGTTGGCGGTGCGGGACAGGGTTTGCAGGGTGGCGACGTCGATCACCCCCGTGGTTTTAGCTCGCCCGCCGCCGCGCTGGCCGGCCTTGACGCCCAGGAGTTGGTGGATCTGGGTGCGCCACTGGTCGGCGAGAGCTTTCCGGTCGACCAGGACCAGGGTGGAGACGCCGTGGTGGCGTACCAGTGAGCAGGCGATGACCGTCTTCCCGGCTCCGGGGGGAGCCACCAGGACGCCAAGGTCATGGTCGGCCAGGGCGTTGTGGGCGGCCAGCTGGTCGGGATCCAGCTCAGCGTTGAACTCAAACGTCTGCACCTGGCCCGGCACCCGCTCGTCGACCACCTCGAGCCGGCTGCCCATCTCGGCCGCTAGCTCATGTAAGCGCCCGCTCAGGCCACGGGGGAGGACGAGGTCCCCGGTGACCGTCTCGTCGTAGCTGCGCAGAAACCGCGGCGTGTCCCAGGTGGCGGCGCGGCGTCGTTGCCGTTCGTAGAAGAGGGGGTTCGGCATCGACGCGAGGTGCTTGAGGGTGGCCATCAGCGCCGGCGGCAGGTCGGCCGCGGCAACCGTGATGGCCGCGTCCAGGCGGGTGTGGATCACCGCCGGAGCCGGGATGCTGATCTGGGTCGAGGTCGCGGGTCGCAGCCCCTTCACGCTTGCCCCGACGTCGACGTGACCCAGGCGCTGTCCCAGCTGGGCCAGCTCGCGCGGGGAGACCCGGCCCACGGTGGACAGGTACGTCCATTGGTCCTCGTGCGGTTCCAAGGTCGCCGGGTCCAGGAACACGGTGGTGCCCTGCCGGCGGCACCGGCCCTGCAGCGGTGCCGCGATCAGGTTGCCCAACCCACCGACCGCAAGCATGTCCTGGGACGGGAACAGCCGGTCGTAGCTGTCCAGGCTCATCCGTCCACGCAGGGCGAGGGCCTCGCGGAGCAGCCCGCTACCGACCTGCCGGGCCAGGGCCGCCGGGACGGGGGAGGTGAAGAACAGCCACGCGTGCGCCCCGGTACCCGACCGGGAAACCTCCAAGGCCACCGGGGCACCGGTGGCCCGGGCCGCCTTGAGGTAGGCCAGGGCGTCCAGCATCGCCGCGGGCCCGTCGAAGTCGGCGGCCAGCCAACGGCACAGGTCGCCGTCCAGCATCGGGTACAGCCCCACGTCGACCTCACCGGACAGGTGTGCCGTCAGCACCTCCGCCGTCAGCGGCAGGTAGTCACGCTGGTCCGCGGGGACTCCTCGACGCCAGCCGCCCCGCACCGCCGGCATCCACCCCGCCCTACCCGATCGGCGGTTCTCCCACCGCACCGCGTACACGTCGGTACGCGAGCCGAACAGGGCGGCGAAGAACGCCACCTTGGCCTGTGCCGGCGAGCCCGCGTGCACGATGCCGGGCGCCGCATCGAACAGTCCGGTCTGGATGGGGCCGGGAGGACGAGCCAGCGACGGCGTCAGCGCCAGCAGCCGAAGCAACCGCGCGTTCTCCGAACCCAGACGACGGACCTGCGCCCGCAGATCGGCGATCTCCGCAGCCACAGCAGCCTCCGCCCGCTGCTTAGAGCCATCGTCCTCCATGGACACCCCAACATTCTCCCCTCTGCATTCCTGCTCCCGGGTGCACCTGCTGCCGGGGGAGGACCCATCTGCAGGCCCACCGCCGTCCCGGTCCGCACCTTTATGCCGGAGCAACTGGGTGTAGGAGGAATGTAGGAACCGCAGCGGGCTGGTCGGCATCAGTCGTGACTGGGCGGACGAACCGGCCGCTGTCGCGAAGGGCGGTCTGGGGATCGGGTCGAGGCCCGGGGTTGACGATGTCGGGTGGGGGCGGGCGGACACGCCCGGAGGATCTGCCGCATTCGGGTTCCGGTCGGGTACCGCTGTGGGTGCTGAGGAGGACGTCACGATAGTCCCGACGCTTGACGGGCCCCGTCTGCGGGAGGATGCCACCGGGTCCGCTGGCGGAGATCAACGTCTCAGCCGACCAGGGCACCGGTCAGTGGTGCGCATGACGATGAACGGAGATCCGGATGCAAGGCGCCGGCCACGATCGGGGAGATGGCGGCCCACGGGCGCGCAGTCAGTGGAGGGTCAGGGTCCAGGCTGGCCGTGACGACCTTGGTACGACCCTGGTCGAGGCTTTGGCGTGGGCCGCCGACAGGCTCTCTTACTTCGGGGAGCGCCTCGCGGATGAGGCGTACCTCAGCGGGGCACGCCGTGGCGTGGCCCAGCCCCGGCGACCTCGGGCCGAATCGGGGATCGTTATTAACGTCGACGGAACACGGTTGAGGCAGGTGCCCAATTTCGGTGGCTCTGGGCCTGACGACCAGCACTACATCGTCAGACACGACGTGGATGGTGCGACGGTCGTCGAGTTCGGCGACGGGGTGCACGGCCGTCGACCGTCGTCCGGCAGCTCCATCGCCGTGCGCTACCGCGACGGGGCGCGGTACTCGTTCGTTCTCCTGCAGCAGGGCTGGGTGATCCTTGACGCCGATGTCGCGGAGACGCCGCCTGTCATGATGTGTGGGATCTGCCGGGGCACGGTCACCGAGAACGCCGACCCGCTCGGGCCGCGACGTCTGCGCGTTCAGGTTCCTGGTGTCAACGGTGACCACGTCCTTTGGGCCGTGGCCTGCCTACCATCGGGCGGCGTCGACCAGACCCCCAGCATCGGAGACGACGTGTGGGTCGCCTTCGAGTCCGGCGATCCTGCACTGCCCGTGTGGATGGGTCGGCTGGCGGCGAGCCCCTGCGCGGCCATGCCACGCTGGCACCGCACGCGGAGTCACAGATGGGGGGTCGAACGCCCATATCCGGCCTGACCGATCACTCGACTCGCGGCAGAAGAGGACGTTTCGCTCGAGCTGCTGAGGTCTCTCTGGGCGCCCCTTCGCGGCTAAAGGTCCCCGGGCCAAGCCGTGCGCATCGCAGTAGGTCCCGGCGTCTGGCCGCCCTGGTCAGCGATCTCGTCGACCTCAGCCGCGGGCGGCGTCAGGACAGGCGGCGAGGAGTTGTGCCTCATCGTTATTCGACATACCGGGCGCGAGCTCGGCCGGCAACTGAACGGCGCGGCACGTTTCATCCGGCACCGTGACAATCTCGACGGTCGTTGGCTCGTCACCGGCCGACCCGAGCCTTCACTTCCATCGGCACAGCAGGCTGCACGGGTTCCCGCGCAGCAGATGCCCCACTGGTTTCTCATGCAGCTTCCTCGACCCGCGCCCGGGCTCACAGCAACCCTGGGTGGTCCCAAGATTCGTGACCACAACTGGGGCCGAGAACTTGACGAAACCCAGTCGCACTCCTGACAGCCTGCGTGCCGCGGTGACGAGACCGCCACAGCCGCTGGGCGGGTAGCATCCTGCCCGTGTACGGCAAACCCTCGCGCGTGGAACCCGGCGGCATCATGCCGGGCTCCTCGGAGCCGCCTGGCCGGTCAGCCGAGGCTCCGGGGGATCGGGACCAGGCTATGGGCGTTCCGGCATCGTCGCTGCTGGGTGAGGTCCGGGCCAAGTTGCACGCTCGGGGGGAGCGGATGACCCGCCCTCGCCAGGCGGTGCTTGGGGTGCTCGCCGAGGACCCACGACACCTGTCGGCGGAGGAGATTGTGGCCGCCGTCGCGCGGCAGGACCCCTCCGTCCATCGGGCCAGCGTCTATCGGACCCTTGAGGCTCTCGCGAGTCTCGGCGTGGTCCAGCACGTGCACCTCAGCCACAGCGCGACCGCCTACCACCTCGTCACCGATCATCAAGACCATCTGCACCTGCAATGCACCTTATGCGGGAACATCACCGATGTCCCGACCAACCTACTGCGCGGCGCCGCCCGGCAGCTCAACGAGACCTACGACTTCGCCCTCGACCTAGGCCACGTCGCCCTCTCCGGCCAGTGCCGCACCTGCCGGCGCGGCGAGTAGCGACCGACTGCCCGGCTGCCCGGCTGCCCTCGCCCGGGCGGGAACGTCAGCGTGCACCGGGGTCGACAGTGCGGTGGTGGGCTGGGATGCCGGTGCCGAGGTGCTCGCTGTGGCGCAGCGCGTCCGTCACCAACTGGCTCACGTGCTGGTTGGCTACCCGGTAGAACACTTGGTTGCCTTGCTGCCGGGTGGTCACGAGCCGGACCATCCGCAGCTTGGCGAGATGCTGGGACACGGTTGCTGGGCGCTTGCCCACCGCCTCCGCCAGCTCGCTGACGGAACGTTCAGCCGGACCGCAGCTCAAGGCACGCAGCAGGCGGACCCGTGTGGCGTCCGAGAGCATCTGGAACACCTCGACGGCCGCCGCGACCTCGTCAGCCTCGTCGGCCTGGGGGACCGGCGGATCGATGCCGGCCGGCGCAGCACCGTCATCTGCGCGCATGCGTATATAGTGGCACGCGGAGCCACCTGGCGCCACGTTGCTCAGTCAATCCCGAGGAGTGTCGCCATGAGCGAGAGCACCACGAAGCACACACAACACGAGCACGGCCACCCCGAGGACCCCGACCACACCGGCCACCAGCACCCGCACGCCCACCCGCACGGCGAGGGACATCACGGCGGAGCCGGAAGCGCCGAGCACCACGATCACGAGCATGGTCACCCCGAGGACCCCGACCATGCCGACCATCAGCACCCGCACTCTCACGAGCACGGCCCCGAGCACCACACCGCCTGAGCGATCGCCGAGCCCCAGCGGCTATGGGCATACGGACCCGCGAGTGGCGGTGTCCTGCTCCATGGTCGGCACGACGATGAACGAGAATGACCGGCTGCGCCGCGCAGGGGGCAGGCGGTGCAAGGGGCCTGCCTGGCAACCCGGGGCGGCAGCCCTTCCCGACTGCATGGCCAGGGAGGCGGCTGCAGGAAGAGATGTCGGCTGATCGACTTGTGACGACGCGCCAACGAACGGGGCTGTTGAACGTCCTGGATGCTTTCGTCCATCAGTTGGGGCGAGTCGATCCTCAAGGCGGGTTCCTGGACCGCCAGCGGCTGACAGTGCTTGGTTCGCTGGCCTCGGCCCACGGTTGTACCGGTCGGCTGGACAACCGGAGAGCCGGAGGCGTTTTCCGGCCGCGGCCTGTGCGCCCGTATCAGGCTCGGGGGTTGACCGCGCCGTCATTGAGCTCGGCGGTGGTGTCGGGGCTGTGGACGCCGGTGCCGTACTTCTGGTCGAGCTTACGGATTTTCCAGTTCAGGATCGCGCCGATCCAGACCACGAAGAAAATTCCGACGATGACCCGGCCGGCGAGGTTGATGTCGATCGAGCCGATGAAGTCCCAGGGCTGGCCCGCGAGGCCGAGTCGGTCGGAGAGGAGACCGAGCAGTTCGATCGTGCCAATCACGAACGCGACGAAGATCGACAGGCTGGTGGTGGTGATGTTGTAGTAGATCTTACGGATCGGGTTGACAAAGGCCCAGCTGTACGCCTTGGACATGAACACCCCGTCCACGGTGTCCATCAGCGACATGCCCGCCGCGAACAGAATCGGCAGCGCGATGATCGCCAGCGGCGGCAGGCCACCGGCGATCGCTGACGTGCCAGCGATCGCGATGAGCCCGACCTGGGTAGCGGTGTCGAAACCCAGGCCGAACAGCAGGCCCACCGGGTACATCTGCCACGAGTTGTTAATGAACTTGTTGTAGCGGCCCTTGAAGATGCGGTTCATGAACCCCCGCTGGGCCAGCAGCAGGTCAAACTCCTCAACGGTGTACACGCCGCGCTTGGCTTGGCGCCAGACCCCGAAGATCCCCCGTAGCACTGCGAGGTTCAGCGCGGCGATCAGGTACAGGAACAGGCCCGACACGACGGTGCCGATGATGCCCCCCGGGCCCTGGAAAGCTTCCTGGAAACCCGTCGCTTGGGAGGCGACCAGCGCCAGTGCGGTGACGAAGGTGAACACGACGGTCGAGTGACCCAGGGAGAAGAAGAAGCCCACCCCCAGCGGTCGTTTGCCCTTCTGCAGCAGGTAGCGGGTGGTGTCGTCGACCGCGGAGATGTGGTCGGCGTCGAACGCGTGACGCAACCCGAAGGTGTAGGCCAGCACCCCGGCGCCGGCGTACACCAGGGTGTTATCGCTGCCCGTGATGTTATGGACTTCCGGGATGCTGTTGTAATGCGTGAACAGCCCCCAGCCGATCACGTGCAGGGCGGCGATGAAACCGAACATGCCCAGCAGGCGCGGGATCTCCTCCCGGGTGAAGTGGATCCGCTCATGGGCATCCTCTAACGTCTTGGCTGAAGCAAAGTCCCCGGTGCGGCCGGTCTGCACGCTCACGTCAACCCTCCACGTCGTCGAGGCCCTGTTGCGATACAGGCGCAACAGGGCTGTTGGGGCATCCTCACACGACAGCGCACATGACACAAGCATCACCTGGTTGCGCGCGCCACCGACGTACGACAGGTCAGGCGTGATTGTCCGAGCCGAACCGCTTCAGGCGAGGTCGAGCTGGCGAGCAGCGAGCCCTTCCACGAGCCGGCGGCGACGACACGAGCTACCGGATCTCGTCGGGACGCGCGAACTGGCCAGCCTGAAGTAGTGGCCCACACTTGTCTGCGCCCAGGTCATCGGCTCTGCACCCCAACATCCGCTCACCGACTACTTGAGGGGCAGTCCTCAGAAGGCAGTCCCGGGCCAGGGGCACTGCGTCCAGTGGGCGGTGTGGGGCACGTTCGCAGCGGGCGGTGCAAGCCTCCGCTCACGGCGAGGTGAGGTGGGTCCACGCCGTGTCGTGGAACGTCCGACTCTCGGCAGGACCGGCTATGGAACGGTGGCGGGTTAGGTGCCGGAGGCCATGTAGGCGGCGAGGATGTAGTTGGGGTGGCGGTCGAGGTTCTTGCGGGCGCGGTCGTAGCGCATGGTGGTGCGGGGGTCGGCGTGTCGGGCGGCGATTTGGACGTCGCGTAGGTCGACGCCGGCGTTGAGCATGGTGGTGACGAAGGTGTGCCTCAGCATGTGCGGGTGCATCCGGGGTAGCTTCACGCCGGCCTGGGCCGGCGAGGGTGTGTAGGCGTCGTGTGGCGGCGTGCCGGTCCATCCGGGTACCTCGTCGGGTGCGGAGTATCGGCCCGGAAGGGCGTCCCTCAGTGGCGTGGTCGATGGCCCTGCCTACAGCTGGCGGGAGCGGGGTGAGGACGACCTTCCCGCCTTTGCCGGTGACCCGCAGCACCCGGTGCCCGTGCTCCTCGCCGAGGTCGCCAACATCGGCCCCGCAGGCTTCGAAGATGCGCAAGCCGAGGAGCCCGAGCATCGCCACGAGGGCGAAGTCGTTGTGGTTGGGTGAGAGGCGGGCGGCGGTGAGCATGGCTTCGAACTGCATGTGGGTCAGGCCTAGCGTGGGTGACCCGGGCCGGACGTTGGGTCGGCAGACGTGCTCGGCCGGTGACGCTGGTAGGACGCCGTCGATGACGCAGGTTCGGTAGAACCCGGTCATCACCGATAGGCGCCGGCTGACTGTGGAGGGTTTGAACCGGCGGATCTCCTGCATCCACCGCACATACAGCTCCACCTGCGGCCGGGACACCCCTAGCGGGTCGACTCCACGTTGCAGGCACCAGGTCAGGTACGAGCGCAGATCCGACTCCGCGTGGACCCGTGACTGGCCCTTGTAACGAGACAGGTAGGCGGCCATGGCCAGCCGGAGCCGGTCAGCACCGGCAGAGACAACGACGGGAAACAGGACGGCATTGGGCGTAGTCATCCACGAGCGTCCACCCGAGGCCGCTGACGACGCCAGACCTCCCGGATGCGGCAAAGATGTCGGGCGAGCGTAGCCGCCCTCCACGCGGCAAAGCGGACGTTCGCGGAGACGAGTAACGACCGGCTATCGCTGTCCGAGGAGGCCCGGCCCGTGATCAAGAGCAGGCGTTCTCCGCAATTCATCGGACCTGGAAAGCTGTTGCTACGCCCCGGCTGCGGCCCGCCCACGCTGAGCGGACGCGGCCCGGGGCGGGCGGTGTATGACCGCGCGGCATCTTGGCACGCGTGGACCAGGCCGACGGTCAGCCCCGCGGCTATCGCGCCAGACCGGCCGTGTCGACGACAAGAATGCTCGGCGAGCGTGCCGTCCTCCAGCCGGTCCAGGCGGACCGGCTACCGGGACGGCGGTCGTCAGGCGGCCGCGCGGTAGCGGCCGGGTGCGACCCCGTGCCGCCGGGAGAAGGCGCGGGAGAACGCGAACGGTGAGGCGTAGCCCACGCTGCGGGCGACCGCTTCCACGGACTGGTCGGTCTCGCGCAGCGCTTTAGCGGCCAGGTCCATCCGCCACAGCGTCAGGTAGGTCATCACTGGCACGCCGACCGCCTCGGAGAACCGACGCGAAGCGGTAGCCCGCGAGGCGTGGACACCGGCAGCCAGCAAGGGCAGCGACCAGGCCCGCGCCGGGTCGTCGTGCACCAGCTGCAGCAGCTGCGCGACCAGCGGGTCGCGCAGCCCCCCGAGCCACGACGGCGGCTGATCGGCGGCGCCGGACGCGAGCAACCAGGCCCGCAGCACGTGGACGAGCAGGACATCGACGAGCCGGTCCAGCACTACGGCGCCGCCGGGCTGCGGCTGACGGAGCTCATGGGCGAGCAGGCGCAGCAGCGGGTCAAGCGGCGTGTAGTCCCCGGTCGTGGTCGAGACGTGCACCAGCGGCGGCAACTGGCGCAGCGGGGAGAGCGGGGACGGCGAGCTGCACGCGTACGACGCGCACAGCAGGGTCGTCGTCGCCGGCCCGGTGCCGACCGACCACGGTCGTCCGCAGAGCACGGACTCCTGCGCGCCCACGACGTCGTAGGGCTGGGCCGGGATCTCCGGCCCACTGCCGAGCAGGTGCGCGTCCCCGGCGGGAAGCACCACCACGTCCCCCTGCTGCAGCCGAACCGGGCCACGACCCTCGACGGTGATCCACGAGGTGCCGCTAACCACCGCGTGCAGCGCCGCAGACGGGACAGCTGGCACCGCCAGCGCCCAAGGCTCACCGGCCGACACCGTCGCGGCGAGGGACCCGACGACAGGAAACGTGCGCAGGACGTCGTCAAGGGGATCCACGGAGCGACCGTACCCGAGCATGACTCATACGACCAGCCCGTGAGACGGACGGCGAGGTCGCTGCGACGACCAGCCATGGACCCGGAAGCAGGCCACGACGACGGTGGATGCACGCGGGCAGCGACCGCCGCCCGACCGAACAGGGAGCCCCTCATGCAGCTGACCGACCAGACCGTCCTCGTCACCGGAGCCAACCGTGGCCTCGGCGCCCGCTTCGTCGAGGACCTGCTGACCCGCGGCGTGCGCCGCATCTACGCCGCCTCCCGCTCCGGAGCCGTCGAGCACAGTGATCCTCGCGTCGTCCCGCTCAGCCTGGACGTCACCGACTCCGAGAGCGTCGCGGCCGCCGCCAAGCAGGCGAGTGACACGACCGTGCTTATCAACAATGCCGGGGTGCTCGCGTTCGGCGGCCTGCTGGACGCCGACCTGGGTCAGGTCGAGCGCGACTGGCAGACCAACGCGCTCGGGTTGCTGCGCGTCACGCAGGCGTTCGTCCCGGTCCTGAGGTCCAACGGGCCCGGAGCGGTCGTCAACGTGTTGACGCTCATCGCGCTCGCGCCCGTCGCGGGGATGGGTGGCTACTGCGCGTCCAAGGCCGCCGCGCACTCCCTGACTCAGGGGCTGCGGGCCGAGCTTCGGGGCACCGGCATCAGCGTGGTGGGCGCCTATCCGGGCGGGATCGACACCGACATGCTCGCCGGCGTCGAGGCGGTCAAGGCAGCGCCGGAGGACGTCGCACGCCGCACCCTGGACGCGCTCGTCGCCGGCGAGAGCTTCGTGTTCCCCGACGACGCCTCTGCACAGGCCGGCGCCGTGTACGTCAGCGCCCCGCTGCAACTGGAGACGATGCTCGCCGGTTGACGCAGACGCCCGGGGTGCTGAACAGCCGCTCGCCCCGCACCTGCTCCTGAGGCTCTCGGTCCTTGCTGTCTTCCAACACGCCGCAACCGACAGAGGAGACGTCGCTACTCGTCAGCTCCTCCTGATAGCAAGGTGCCGTTCCCGGTGGTTGCGGCGAGCGTGGAGACCCGGCGCTAGCCTCCGCTACATGCTCATTGACATCGTGGTGTTCGACGGCCTCGACGAGATGGACGCGTGGGGTCCAGCGGTGTGCACCGGGACGATGCTGCTGGCCCACGCGGGGCTGGTAGGGGTCCGTCGAGCCTCGACGCATCACACAGCGTGGAGTGACTTGGAGGCAACTCGGCGCGACGCTCGTGCGCGACCGTGTGGAGGACGACGGCGATCTCGTCACAAGTGGTGGGTTCACGAGCGGCATCGTCCTCGCGCTGTGGCTGCTGCACAGGGAGTTCTCCGCAGGCCTGGCAGCGGCAGTCGCGGACCGGATGAAGTACCCGACGGTCGTCCCGACCGACCAGGGGTAGGTGCCGCCACAGGCATCCGGGAAGCGTTCGGCACCAGCGGGCGGGCGAAGTGCCCGCACAGCCAGTCCGCCTCAGTCTGTGTCTGCTCGACAGGGACCGGACTGGCTGACAAGGTCGGCTCCATGACCATCGCGACCAGCACGGACGCCCCCGAGACCTTCTCAGCGAGAAGCTGCACTTTCCGCGTGCTCGACGACGGCGCAAGCACAGCAGGCAGGTTGGGGGTCGTCGCCCTGGTCCTGGTCCCCGGCTGGGGGGACCCGCCTCAGCATGTGCACTGCGAGCACGACGAGACCTCTTCGTATTGCAAGGGACGGTCCGGTTCACCTCGGGCACCGACACCTTGCTCGCCACCCCGGGACAACTCGTGACCGCGCCGATCGGTGGCCCGCACACCTTCGCCAGCGCGGACGAGCAGGCCCCGGCGAGCCTCCTCTCCAGCGTCACGCCCGAGCGCTACATCGGGTACTTCCGCGAACTTGCGGCGCTGGCGGCCGGAGCAACTGGGCCCCTCGATCCCGCTCAGCTCCTGAAATCATTGCAAGGTACGCGACGGACCCTTACCGGGGCTGAAGCAGTTGCACGGATGGTAGGTGCCGCTTCGTGATGTCCGGCGAAAGGTTTGGCGGACATCAAGTAGTGCCCCTTCTTCACGCCTGTTCCGCATACGTGCGCAACCTGCGGCATCGTCAGGTGTCCCGACAGCCGGCATCGGACGTCCAGTCCGGCGGCATGAGGGTGGGCTCAGCCGATGTGTGGGCTCCGCCCGAGAGCGCTCCGGACGGCTTGAGCGTCGGCGTCCAGGAGGGCTCGTGGACGCGCGCTCCAGTCGGCGTCGATCGAGAATCCATCCCCCCGGTAGCGAGGAAACACGTGTAGGTGGAAGTGGAAGATCTCCTGAAACGCGGCTTCTCCGTCGGCGAGGAAGACGTTGATGCCCTCGCAGCGCAGACCAGAGCGACGCACGGCGCGGGCCATGCGATGGCTGACCGACCACACGTGAGCACCAGTTGCTTCGTCCAGGTCCTCCAGACCAACCGCGTGCACGCGCGGCACGACGAGCAGGTGCCCCGGCGTGACCGGGTTGAGGTCCATGAACACAACAGCGATCTCGTCTTCGCAGACCACGCTGGCTTCGGCCTCGCCTGCCGCGATCGCGTCGTCCCAGCACACACAGACACACCTGCCACCAGGTTCTCCCGGTGGCCGCTCTACGGCCCACCTTGTCGAAAGCACGCCGCCACGGTTCGAGCGCGCGGCGAGCGGCATGGTTGGCGTCCCGACAGCGGGATGTCGGGAGAGCGTAGCCGTCCTCCACGCGGCATAGCGTGCGTCCTGTTCGGTGGCGCCGGCTCAGGCCTCGGCGAACAGCTGGTCGAGCACGTACCGGGCGGACTCGGCCTGCTCGGGTGGCTTGTTGGTGATCATGATCAGGGCCTTCCACAGCGCCCAGCCGCGTCCGCGCGCCCAGGTCGCGTCGTCGACTCGCAGCTTGCGGACGAAGGCGCGGCGCGCGGAGCCGTGGAACTGCGTCCATCGGATGATGGTGTCGCAGGCGGGATCGCCCACGGCGGAGCATCCGAAGTCGACGACCGCCGACAGCCGCGGGGTTGCGTTCACGAGGAGGTTCGCGATGGTGATGTCGCCGTGCACCCATACCGGAGCCCCGGTGAACGAGGCGTCGAGCGCGTCACGCCACAGCCCGACGGCCCGATCGCGTTCAGGGCCGGATATGCGTTGCACGAGATCGCGCATCTCAAGGTCCCAGTGCTCGAGCGGTCCGCCTCGGTAGGCGCTGTGGAGCCCGGGCTCAGGTGCGCCGGCGGTGTCGGCCGACCGCAGCGCCACAAGGAACCCGGCGAGGTCTGCTGCGAACCGGTCGTTGTCTCGAATCTCGCCGGGACTCGGTCGGCGGCCGTTGATCCAGCCGTACACCGACCAGGGGGCCGGGAAGTATGCCGAGGCTCGACCCATGCCGCGTACGTCGGGGATCGGCAGCGGCAGCTGGGGTGCCAGGCGCCGCAGCCAGGCCTGCTCCTTATCCACCTGCGGCACGTAGCCCGCCGCGCTCGGCAGGCGCACGCTCAGCTCGTCGCCCAACCGGAACATGCGGTGGTCGTTGCCGCCGTCGACCACGACCCGCAGCGGAAGGTCGGCCCATTGCGGGAACTGCTCGGCCAAGAGCCGCCGGACGAGGCGCTCGTCGATCCGCGCCGCCGTAAACTCGGGAGGCGCGGCGGCTGAGCCTGACGACGTCATGGATCGACGCTAGCGCGGGTGCCGCATCCGGTTTCCCAGGGACGGATGGGCAGTGTCAGGCTTGCTCACATCGCCCCCCGCTCATCGACACGATCGAGTCACGGCAGACCCGGGCGAGCGTAGCCGCCCTCCACGCGGTAGCGGACAACAATCCGCTTCGACCATGGGCCAAGGCAGCGACGGACGCAGTCGACATGAACAGTTGCCCTGCGACCGCGACGCGACACGGGCACGCGCACGCGAGCAGGTCCCGAACGGTCCCAAAGCGGTTCCGGGTATATGTGCCCTAGGACGATCGGCCGGGACGCGGCCGCGGGCGGTTGATACCGGGTGCCGTCCGCATACCCTTCAGGTGCTTGAGTGGCGATGCCGACGACGCGAGGAGGCGGCCCATGCTTGCTGTTGGACCACTGGTACTTATCGGTCCGGTGTGTGTCGGGAAGTCGATCGCGGGTCGGTTGGCCGCCGAACGGCTGGGGCGAGAGTTCCTCGAGGCGGACGACCAGGCGCAGCAGGTGTACGAGCGCGGTGGATGGACAGGCGCGCGGTTCGCCGACCTCAACTCCCGGCACGGGGCGGAGGCCGCCTACGCCGACTTCGAGGTGTTCGTCGCCGACACCGCCGTAACAGTGTTGGCCGGGCGGCCCGCGGCCGTGGTGGCGATGGGAGCGGGTCACACCCACTATCGGACCGAGCAGCAGGGCCGCCGTGTCCGTCAGGCACTAGCCGATGCCCGCGCCCGCGTGTGCCTTCTCCTGCCGCACGAGGACCCCGACTCCTGCGTCCGGCTGCTCCGCGGACGCGCCTTGCGAGACCGAAACGACGACTTCGTTCGCGGCGACCGTGACCTGCTTTCGGAGTGGGTGCGCAGCTCGCAGAACCGGGAACTGGCCCACACCACCATCATCACCCGTGGGCAGACGCCTCGGCAGACAGCGGCGCACCTGGCCGCCCAAGTCGCCAACCCCTGAGCCGCAGGCCTACGTCACGTGAGCCCTGAGCCAGCCGGGCTGGCTCAACGTCCCGCTAGCGGAAGTCAGTGCAGAACGTCTGGGGCAATCAGCCTAGACGCGGCATTGAGGACGTTCTCCGGTCAGGCCCCGAGGGTGACCGCAGAGGCTGCAGACCTGGCCGCGTGGCTTAGCCGAACTGCCCTCTGACAAAGGTGGCCAGGGCCTCAACCGAGGGATGCCCCCAGCCGAGGCAGAACGGATGGCCTGCCGGGTCGGCATACACCTGGTGTCCCTCGGTGCTCTTGAGGTCATCGGCTAGGAGCACTCGGGCGCCGAGCTTCATTGCCTGCTCGTGCGCGCGGACCGGGTCGTCGACGTGGAAGTCCACGTGCACTTGCTGAGGCGAGCCGTTCGGCCAATCTGGCGGAATGTGTTCGGGTGCGAGCTGTACGCCGATGCGCCACTCGCCGGCCGCGTCGATGACGGTGTGAAACGTCTCGTCGTCGAAGACGTGTCCGTCCAGCATCCCGGCCCAGAAGGTGCTCTCGGCGTGTAGATCTGCGGCGTCGAAAACGATGACGCTTCGTACCGGCTTCATGACGTGAGCCTACGGAGGTGACAGGGCTGGCCGCCAGGTTGGCCACGTAGGCGCGTCGCACGCAACTCGCGGCTCCGCGAAGGTTTGGAGATCGACTGGACCGCGGCATGTACGCCTGACAGCGGTATGTCGGGTGAGCGTAGCCGCCCTCCTCGCGGCACGTTCGGACGTTTCAACCTCACAATTGCTCCTCACGGTACGGCGGACCGTGATGAGCTACGGCGCTCCGACACCTGCTCTCTCGTTCGCGTAGAAGGTCAGGGTGGCGGTGTGAGTTTGGCTCGCATCGTCGCTGCGTCGTCTTGCCACAGGCTGGCGTCCAGACGAGCGACCACCACGACGTCATCCATCTGGGCGGTCCGGATTCGCATCTGCTGCTGACGAGCTTTGGCCCGCAGCTCAACGCGCAGATCGTCCGCCACCGCGGCGGGCACCCGGCGAGCTGACTGACCAGCCGATTCGCATTCAGCAAGCATGGTCTCGGCGACGCTCTGCACGTCCACAACTTCACGTTCTCATCGACCCAGCGTCTCGGCAAGACCCCTCTAACACCTGGAGGCCGGCGGTTGACCCAAGAGGGCAACAGTTCAGCAAGCCGCAATGACGCTGATGGCCGGACAGAGAACGTGCGTAGCCATCCTCGGCTGTATCTCGGGCGATCATCGCTCCTGGGCAAGGCCCGGTTTCAGAGCCTGCGTTGGCGTCCAGCCTCTAGCAAACCTCCCGAAGGCGTGTGTCTGCTCGACCCAGGCGGGGTCAGGTGGGTCGGTGTAAGGGTTCGACCCACGCCCTTCAAGCATGTGCTGGATGAGCAAACTCCACCGTGAATCGAGCGAACTTTGGGCCCACAGCGCTGCGTCGCGCTTACTGACGACCCTTCCGGTTTGGATGGAACAGATCAGCCGGGCGATGGTAAGCACGGAATAACGCTGGCTCCATGCGTCCTTTGTGGACCACGAGTCAAACTCTTGCAGGTACCTCGCGAGTTCATCTCGCGAATAGTTGCGGATCACGTCGTCGGGAACGGGTTCGACGAGAGTCTTCGCCGGCGGCCCGTCGAGTGCTATGCCATGGTCCCGCAAGATCCGGCGCGTGACCGGCGTGTTGCAGTGCGTCGAGGTCTCCTCCAGCGAACGCGACCCGTGGTCGACATAGGCCCAGCCGGCCCCCAGCCCGCGGAGGGTGGCCAGTTCCTCGGCGATGGGGTAGCTCCCCTCCAGGTGCGTGCTCCAATGGCCTGGCCGAGTCGGTAGCGAAGCGTGCAAGTCGGCGAGATCAGTGAATGACGACGCTGAGAGAGGCCGGCTGATCACCACGAGAAAGTCGCAGTCGCTTTCTAGGTCGGCGGCGCCTTGCGAGATGGACCCTTGGAGGTAGGCCCCCACGTAGTTTGCGCCGAGGATGCGCCGAGCGTCGGCTACCAGTACGCCCAAGACGCCGGTGAGGTCATCAGGCAGGGGGGCACCGGCGCGACGTAGTGCGGCCACCGACGCAGCATTGACGCACACAGGGGCCACATTACGGCGTAACCCGCATTCGGTTGTATGTCGAGGCGCTGTCGGGGCAGGCGAGGGTGCCGGATTGGTCGTCACAGGCGGCCGACGCGGACGCTCCTGGAACGAGCACCTCAGGGCATGGTCTGATGTTCCGTCCCGACAGAGGCATACGAAGGTGTCCCAACAGCGGGGATGCGGACGTCCCGTCCGCCGCAGATTCGGGTGAGCGTCACCGCCCTCCACGCGGCAAAGAGGGGACGCTACAGCCCTGGGCGCGTCATCGCCGGCATCGTGGCTAAGGTTGAGCGCGTCTATTCTGCAGGCCGTGGACCTCACATCTGAAAATGCCTCAGAGATCAAGCGGCTGCGCAACAAGGGTCGCCGAATCCTGCATGCCATGGAGGGGCTTGAAGTCCGGGTTGAGGATGACCGCGAGCGTTCACAACAACGTCTCAGTGGGCTCGCCGGTAAAGAAGGTGAGCCCAGGCTGCCTCTGGAATTCGAGCGCGGAATGATCGCCTATTTCGAGTACCGAAACGGGTCGGGGCCTCTGGGTCAGCAGACGTGGGAGTGGTCAACTGCGGTCGATGGGTGGTGTGAGCGAAACCGCGTGCCTTGCTCCAAGAAGATCATGCCGCGGCCTGTGGTCTACTCGCGTCGCCGTGGGTGTCTCGTGCCGGGTCTGATGGAGGCTTTCATTCCACGGAAGGATGAGAGTCATGGCAGCACCGAGGAAGTACCCGGAGGAGCTTCGGGAGCGGGCGATCCGGATGGCGGTGGATCTGCGTCGAGATCCCTCGAGCAGGTCGGGGGCGTTGCGGCGGGTGGGTGAGCAGTTGGGGATCAACCCGGAGACGCTAAGGAACTGGGTGACCCAGGTGGAGGTCGACGAAGGACACCGACCCGGGGTGACAAGCGCCGAGGCGCGGCGCGTCGTCGAGCTGGAGCGGGAGGTCCGTGAGCTGCGGCGGGCGAACGAGATCCTGAAGACAGCGTCAGCGTTTTTCGCCGCGGCGGAGCTCGACCGCCGACTGAAGTAGGCACCGCGGTGCTCGTCGCGTACATCGACGAGCACCGCGCCAAGTTTGGGGTCGAGCCGATCTGTGAGGTCCTGACCGACGCTGGGACCATGATCGCCCCGAGCACGTACTACGCCGCGAAGACCAGGCCGCCCTCGGCCCGGTCCGTCTCCGACGCCGCCACTACCGAGGTCATCCGCGTCGTGCACACCGAGAACTACGGCGTGTACGGGGTCCGGAAGATCCACGCTGAGCTGCACCGTCAAGGCCACCAGGTGGCCCGGTGCACCGTCCACCGGTTGATGAAAGCGGCTGGGCTGCGGGGGATCTCCCGCGCCAAGGGTCCCCGCACCACCATCCCCGGCTCAGGACCGGACACCCGGCCCGACCTGCTGGACCGTGATTTCAGCGCGCCGGCCCCGGACCGGGTGTGGGTCGCCGACATCACGTACTGCCGCACGTTCGCCGGCTGGGTCTATGCCGCGTTCGTGATCGACGTCTTCTCCCGACGGGTGGTCGGCTGGCAGCTGTCGAAGAGCCTGCGCACCGACCTGGCCCTGGACGCCCTCGAGATGGGGCTGTGGACCCGGCAGCACGCCGGCCGAGACACCAACGGTGTGATCGCGCACTCGGACAAAGGCGTTCAGTACCTCGCTGTGCGGTACACCCAACGTCTGGCTGAGGCCGGTGCTGTCGCCTCCGTCGGCTCCACCGGTGACAGCTACGACAACGCGCTGGCTGAGGCCTTCAACTCCCTGTTCAAGGCCGAGCTGGTCCGGAACAAGGGCCCTTGGAAGAGCATCGACGACCTCGAGATCGCAGTCGCCGAGTACATCGACTGGTTCAACCACCGACGCCTCCACGGCGAGATCGGCCTCGTCCCACCCGTCGAGTTCGAAGAACAGCACCACCAGCACCACCCCGACCCGGCTACTGTCGAGGCGTCAGTTCTAAGTCTCCACTAGACCCGGCACGAGACACTTCGGGTGTTGGCCGTGTTCTGGGCGTCGGCCTCCGTCCTTCTGAAGATGCCCGTCTGAATGGACAACACGCGGGTTTCCGACAGAGACGATGCGCCGACGCTGATCCGCCAGCGCCTCCAACCTCAGCACATGGACCTGTCGCCCAAGGTGAGCAAACGTCTGTGGCTTCAGCCGGAGTCGCGTTCAGCATCGCGGGCGGCCTGGCCGTTCGCGAGTGCCAGTTGACGCGCACCCCTGTGCCATGTGGTCGTATGTCTCAATGGGCTGTAGGCAAGCACCTCACCGGTGTGGGGGTATCTGGGCGGAAGGGGTCACTCGCTGGCACCCGTCTTCACGGGCGGGTGCCGGGCCTGCGTGAGGACCTGGCGCGCGGTCGCGTCGATCGGCGGAGGCAACTGCCGAGCCGCCCGTCCTGGCTGGAGCGGGCGGCTCGCGTGGGGGGAGCGGGTCAGTTGGCCTGGTGATAGGCCGCTTGGAGCTCGGCGCTGACTCGGCCCCGGTCGCTGACCTTATAGCCGTTCGCCTTGCCCCATTCGCGCATCTGCGCCAGTTGGGCTTTGTCCGCTCCACCTCGAGTGGCACGGCCCGGGCTTGAACTTGAGCGGCGGCCGCCGGTCTTGCGGGCTGCGGCGGTGAACGGCTCTAGGGCTTTCATGAGCTTCTGGGCGTTCTTGGCGCTGAGGTCGATCTCGTATTGCCCCCCCTGCAGAGCGAAAGTGACCGTCTCGTCCGCTGGGCCCCCATCGATGTCATCCTCCAGAATCACCTGCGTGCGCTGTGCCATGGAACTCCTCTCCGGTTGACCCCCGTTGTTTGATATCCAAGCACAGAAGCGAATCGCCCATGGCGATAGGTCGATCAGCCGCCAGCGATCGCAGCGCCGGGCGGCCACAACGCTCGACGTCGAGATAGGTACGCCCCATGGCACAAAAGGTTAAGCGACCCATTGAACTCCAGCTCGCGCAGAGGCCTCGGATCGCTGTTGCATGCTTGTTGCACGTGTTCTGTCCGGTAGGAACGTTTATGCAGGTCAGAGGCCAATTACTGGGGCCGCGGCAGGATTTGACCTGCCTGCCTCGTGCAGGCACGGATTGGCGGCTCGTCTACGATCGCGGCTGAGCCGCTTGCAAGGATGTCGTGTGCTTCTCGATCGCCTCCTGGAGGCGTTCGGAGATGAGCCTGTCCCTGTCGATCGTTGCGGCTTGATAATGGAGTGCCATCGCGGGCGTGGTGTGGCCCAGACGATGTTGCATCTCTCGAACGGTGGCACCTGACTGTGCCCCCAGGGTCGCCGCGGTGCGACGTAGGTCGTGCCAATGGAGATCGGGTCGTCCGATCGCTTCGCGTGCAGCGTAGAACCCGTAGGCCGCCTTGGCGTACTTTTGGCCGTTGCGACGTGTCTCGGTTCGAGCCTTCCGTCCATACAGACTGGTGCTGGCTAAGGGCTCACCGTCAGCACCAGGAAAGACCAGACTGGTTCGGCCGCCTTCGTGCAACGTCCTCAGGTGCGCCTCGAGTTTGTCGACGGCGAACGAAGGTATGGCGACGGTCCGTACGGCAGCCGGTGTCTTTGGCCGACTAAGTTGCTTGCGGCCGCCTACCCGGATCACACCTCGTCGTACGTGTAGCAGTCTCTGGTCTAGGTCGAGGTCTTGACGACGCAGCCCGGCCGCCTCGCCAAACCGCAGTCCGCACAGTCCGCAGATCAGAGTCATGGCGCGGTGCTGGGCGGGCATGGCGTCGGTGAGCGCTAGTAGTTCAGCCAGTGAGAGCACCTGCGGTTCACGGGAAGCTCGGCTTGCGGTCGCGCCGCGGATCCTGCATGGACTGCGGACGATGATTTCGTCATCCTCCGCCTGCCGGAAAATACCCGAGAGCACTTGGTACGCATGGGCTTTCGCTGTCGGGGTTCTCTGCCCATACGCGTTGTACCAGGTGCGGACGAGCGCCGGGGTGACCTCGGTCAGGGGGAGCTCGCCGAAGGCGGGTCTCAGGTGTCTCTCGATAGAAGTGCGGTAGCTGCGTCGGGTGCCATCTGCCAGGTCGCCGTGGCCTGCGAGCCACGCTTCGGCGTATCGGCCGAAGGTGTTGGTCTGACGCTCGGCCTCTGCCCGCTCGGCAGATGCGCGCCGTTGGGAGGGTGGTGTCCAGCTGCCGCTGTCGATGAGGCGCCGCTCCTGAACGAGCCATGCTTCTGCATCCAGCTTGGCCGAGTAGGTCGTGGGTCCATTGTGCCAACGGGTGTCTGGGCCGGTGTACCGAGCCCGGTAGCGTTTGCTAGGGAGGCGAGTGATCGCGCCGAACGAACGCTTCCCCATCGATCGCCCCTCTCAGTCGTGTCAGATACGTGTCAGATGCGTGGGCATCTATGGACGTCCATGGCCGCTCGTGGCCGGAGCGCCTGAATGTATTAGTGCAGGTCAGAGGCACATTCTGGCATATTCTGTGCTGCGACCGTGGCATGGGGACTGAGCGGTCGAAACTCTTCGAGTCCCTTCACGTCCACCACCCCATCCCCACCGGTTCGTGCTCTGAACCGCACCGAGTTCCGTCCCCGCACCGCACGAACCAGTCCGGGGGGTTGGGGGGTTCGGGGGACCCGTCGAGGCGACGGGCAGCCGCGCTGCTGGAGGAGCTGCTGTGGACGACATCGACGCGATCAGGACGACGGCGCTCGACTACTTCGAGGGCTGGTACGACGGCGATGTGCCGCGGGTGGACTCGGCCCTGCACGCCGGGCTGGTCAAGCGGTCGGCCGGCCAGGTCGCCGGCGCGAGCCCCGTGACGACCAAGGAGAGGCTGCTGGAGCTCGTCCGAGCCGGTGCCGGCATCGAGGACCGGACCGACGACCCCATCGAGGTGACGGTGGTGGACGTCCACCACGACATCGCCGCTGCCGTCGTGAGGTCGGCGCAGTACCGGGAGTACCTCCATCTCCTGCGCACCCCCGACGGGTGGCGCATCGTCGGTGCGTTCTGGCAGCTGACCGTCCCCGACGACGGGGAATGCCCACCAGGGGCGATCGGTTGACCGAGCCATGACGACCTGGGGTTTCATCGGCAGTGGCAACATCGGCAGTACCGTCGCTCGTCTCGCGGTCGACGCGGGTTATGAGGTCGTGATGAGCAACAGCAGAGGACCGGAGACGTTGTCGGACCTCGTGCACGAGCTCGGTCCGCGCGCCCGGGCCGGCACCCCTCAGGAGGCCGCGGAGGCAGGAGACGTGGTCGTCGTGACCATCCCGCTCAAGGGCCTGTCCGACGTGCCGGTCGAGCCGCTGCGCGGCAAGCTCGTCCTCGACACCATGAACTACTACCCGCAGCGCGACGGCCAGATCGGTGTGCTCGACGACGGGTCCTCGACGTCGTCCGAGCTGCTGCAGGCCCACCTGCCGCAGTCGCAGGTCGTCAAGGCGTTCAACAACATCACGGCCGCCCACCTCGGGGCCCTGGCCCGTCCCGCCGGCAGCCCCGACCGCAGCGCCCTGACCCTCGCCGGCGACGACGCCGACGCCAAGGCGCGCGCCGTCGCCCTCCTCGACGCGATCGGCTACGACGTGGTCGATCTCGGGCCTCTGGCGGAGGGGTGGCGCACCCAGCCCGGCACCGCGGCATACGGAACCATGTATGCGTCGGACCTCAGCGACTGGTCGGCCCCGGCCCAGCCGGCGTCGACCGAGGCCGTGGCCGCCCAGGCCGCTCGCTCCCAGCGCTAGAACTCATTTATGCGAGGCGCCGAGGGTTGACCCGGGACGCGCGCGGGCGAACACTGAGGCACCCGCGGTGCTGACCACGTGGTCCGGGCAGGGGCGACGACACGGCGGTGGGGCCTCGGGTCCTGCCCGACAGGGGACGAGCAGGACCCGAGAGACCAGCAGCGGCCGGCGTGGTCGGCGCCGGGATGGGGAACCCGGCACCTCCGGCCTGTGGGATGGCCACCGGTGGCGCTGATCACCCTCGCGTCCCGTCCACGGGGGAGCGGACGGGCGGAGTCACTCACCACTCCTCTCTGCTCGACCAGAGCTGCGACGAGGGACGGGCTGTGGTCCGGTGGGGCGCCCGACGGTTGCGGTCGGGCGGCCCACCGGGGCTCGGGGGGACACGGTCCGCCGACCTGGGGCGACTGGGGTCACCGTTCGCCTCGGTTGGCGAAAAGCCTGTCTCATCAACAGCATTGCCCCAGCTCGGGCGGCATTCTCGGAATGCGCTACCAGGGGCTGGGGCAACGGGGAGGTACGTCTTCAATGTGACACGCGACCTCCCCGGTGTCAACAGCCGGGTGGCTCCACGTCTCCAGGGGTCACCACAGGTGCGCGACGTCGACGACCAGGCGTGAGCCGCTGCCCGGACCGCTCAGGACGAACACCCGGAAGGGGAGCCGGGCCCGGACGCCGAGCCCCAGGGTCGACTGGCCTTCGAAGCTGCCGCCCCACGCCACCTGTCGCAGCGTCCGGAAGCCGGTGACATCGGTGAGCTCGCTGGGGATGGCCGGGAGGTAGGTGGGCACCCCCGTCAGGGGGTCGAAGCTCGTGGCCTTGACGACGACGGCGAGACGGGCTCCGCCGCGCAGAGGCACGACGTCCCCACTCCCTTCGGCGAGCACGGCCGACACGTAGCGCACGTCGAAGCCCTGCACCGTGCCGGCCACGTCGACGACGAGCCGGTCGTAACAGGCGTGGCGGCCGCTGCGGATCCCGGAGATGGTGGTGAACGGTGAAGACCCCTCCTCGACCTTGGGGAGCGAACCCCACCAGGTGCCGCGGGCATGCCTGCATTGCGCCCCTGTCGGCGCCGCCGGGCCAGGGGCCAAGGTCCCGGTCCGACCCGGCCGGTCAGTCACCGACACGGTGACCAGTACGGTGTGAACGGCGTTGACGATCCGCGGCCCTCGTTCGACGGCATCGGGGGGACGGCAGCCTGGGACGGTGGACGGGATGGGCTCGGACCGGGTCACCGACATCCTCGCCGACCTGGCGCTCGCCCAGCGCGCCGGCGGCACGTCGCTGCCGGAACTCCTGTGCGAGCGGTGCGCCGCGGCCGTGCCCGCCGAGGCCGCCGCCCTGACCCTGTGGACGCCGACGGGCCACGCGGGGCTGGTCGGGGCGGCGGGTGAACAGGCCCAGCCGATGGAGGACCTCCAGCTCGTCACCGGTGAGGGGCCGTGTGCCGACGCGTCGACCTCGGGTCGCCCGGTGCTCCAGCCCTGGCTGCGACGGACGGCCCCGACCCGGTGGCCGGGGTACGGACCGGCCGCCGTCGATGCCGGGGTCGAGGCCGTCTTCGCCTTCCCCGTGCAGCTGGGGGCCATCCGGATGGGCGTCCTCGCCCTTTACCGGACCCGGCCCGGCGACCTCACCGAGGGCGAGCTGCGGGAGGCGCTCGCGTTCGCGGACGCGGCGGTCCGGGTGCTGCTGCACCTGCAGGACCGGATGCCGTTGGACGACGACGTGCACCCCGGCTGGAGCGACCCCCATCAGCACCAGGCCCGGATCCACCAGGCGAGCGGGATGGTCGCGGTGCAGGCCGGGGTCGGCCTGGCGGAGGCGGTCCTCCTGCTGCGCGCTCGGGCATACTCCTCCGAGCGGCCCTTGGCCGACGTCGCCGTCGACGTCCTGGCCCGGACGCTGCGGTTCGGTGCGGCCGCGAGCCACAATGGGGGCGTGCCGCGCAACGGCACCACCGCTGGCCCGGAGAGCGACCCCCCGCCGGTATGACCACGACCAGAACCGGAGGGCAGCCTCGATGGTGACCCAACAGCGCCTCCTGGAGGTGTTCGTCGAGCTCGCCGACACGATGGTGGCGGAGTTCGACGTCATCGACCTCATGCACACCCTCACCGAGACGACCGTCGAGCTGCTCGACGCGGACGCCGCCGGGCTGATGCTCGCCGACCAGCGCGGGCACCTGCAGGTGATCACGGCCACGACCCACCAGATCCGCGAGCTGGAGGCCCTCGAGCTGCAGCACGGCGAGGGGCCGTGCATCGACTGCTTCCGCACCGGCGAGGCGGTGACCAACGTGCCCGTCGCCGAGGCCGGACACCGATGGCCGCGGTTCCAGCCCGCCGCCGAGCGGGCTGGGTACTCCACGGTGCACGCGCTGCCCATGCGGCTGCGAGACCAGGTCATCGGGTCGATGAACGTCTACCGCGCGAAGCCCGGTCGCCTGTCCGACACCGACATCGCCCTCGGCCGGGGTCTGGCCGACATGGCCACCATCGGGCTGCTCCAGGAACGGGCCGTCACCGAGCAGGCCGTGCTCGCCGAACAACTCCAGGGCGCCCTTCAACAGCCGGATCGTCATCGAACAGGCCAAGGGGGTGCTGGCCGAGCGGCTGAACCTCGACCCCGACACGTCCTTCGCCGTGATGCGCCGGTTCGCCCGCGGCACGGGCCGGCCCTTGCTCACTGTGGCGTCGCGCGTCATCGACGGCACCCTGACGCTGCGGCCCTGAGGGGCCCGTCCAGGGCTCCGGAGCAGCTACAGTGACGGACTGGTAGCCCGAGACCCGGCCGCCGCGACCACACTGGACCGCGCGACCCGAGGCAGGGCTCATGAACTCGTCTGGCGACGCCATACCCGGAGCGAGCCCACGCCGTCCCTCCGCCGCGCGCGACCTCTCCGCGAAGCAGCACCCGGTCGAGCACCCGGTCGACATCGACGCGATGGTCGTCGTGCACCTCGGTCTCGCCGACGCCCTGGCCCGGCAGTACGCCGGTCGCGGGGTGGACTCGGAGGACCTGGCGCAGGTGGCCCGACTGGCCCTGGTGCGGGCCGCCCACCGGTTCGACCCGCTGCGCGGCGCCTCGTTCTCCACCTACGCGACGCCGTGCATCCTCGGTGAGCTCAGGCGCTACTTCCGTGACGTCGGCTGGCTCGTGCGTCCCCCGCGCCGCCTGCAGGAGCTCAGTGCGCAGCAGGGGAGGGCAGAGGCCGATCTGAGCCTGCACCTCGGACGGTCACCCACCGCGACCGAGCTGGCCAGGGCCCTCGGAGTGACGCCGGAGACCCTGGCGGAGGTGCGCCGTACCTCCGGGTGGTTCCACGGGGTGTCGCTGGACGCCCTCATCACGGACGACGACGGTGCTCTGGCGGGGTCGACTGCCCTCGAGCACCTCGACCGGGTCGACCAGCACCGCGACGCCGTGCTCGCCGTCGACGACCGTGAGTGGCTGGCGATGGCGCTGGCCGAGCTCACCGAGCGCGAGCTGCGGGTGATCCGGCTGCGTTTCGTCCACGTCTGGACCCAGGAGCGGATCGCCCAGCAGATCGGCGTCAGCCAGATGCAGGTGTCTCGCATCCTGCGTTCCAGCCTCGAGCGGCTGCGCGTGGCCATGTACAGCTCGCTGACGACGGGCTGACGCGGGCCCTCAGCCAAGACCGGGGAGACGGACGGAGGGCGCGGCGGGCTGGTAGACGGTGAACACAACGCCCCGGTGGCTCAACTCCACCAGCAGGGCGCGCTCCGTCAGCGCGAGCTCGCTCGTCGCCAGCCGGGCGTGCGTCCGACCGCGGCGTACGTAGCGAACCTGCGCCAGAGCGAGCACGAGCTCGACGAGGGACAGGTCGGGGCTGTCGGTGTTGTCGTCGGTCGGTCCGACATCCTCCGCCCACCCGAGGGCGGGAAGGGTGAGGTCGTGTTCGAGCCGGACGATCATGAGGGCCCCTGCCGTCGGGTGCATCGCGTGTGACGCAGCAGCCGGGGTCCTGGGCAACCGATTTCATGAGTTTACGTGCGTTCCGCTCGTCGTGCCCGCTCGAAGGCCGGGCCACCTGATCCGTCACAGGCGGCCCACCGAGGGTGGGGTTGACAGGGGTGGTGGCTGATCGAACACTGAGAGCGCCACCGACGTGGCTGCTGCCCCGGACCCGGTAGCGCATCCCGCTGCGACCCGAGGTCTGGACATGCGCACTGGTCTATCGCTCGCCCTGCCGCAGCTGCCGATCGAGGCGCCACCGGACCGCGCGGCCGACGCCTCCGGACCGGCGGGGCGGAGAAGGGGTCCCCGGGCGGCCAGCGAGTATGCCGCCCTGTCGGCCCAGGTCCGGGCCGATGGCCTGCTGCGTCGGCGGCGCGGCGCCTACGCCTACGGGATGGGCGTCCTGACCCTCGCCGCGGCCGCGGCCCTGGCCGCCACCCTGCTGGTGGGGGACCAGTGGTGGCAGCTGGCCGTGGCCGTGCTCTGGGGTGTGCTGCTCAGCCAGTTCGGCTTCTTCGCCCATGACGCCGCCCACCGCCAGGTCTTCCACCGGCCGCGGGCCAACGAGTGGGCGTCCCGCCTGGTGTCGACGTCGGTCCTCGGGCTCAGCTACGGCTGGTGGACCCACAAGCACAACAGCCACCACCGCAGCCCCAACCAGGTCGGCCGCGACCCCGACATCGCCCCCGGGGGACTGGTGTTCACACCGGACGCGGCCGCCGAGCGACCTCGGTGGCTCGCGCCGATCACCCGCCGCCAGGGCTACCTGTTCTTCCCGATGCTGCTCCTGGAAGGGGCCAACCTGCACGCGGCCGGACTACGCACCCTGGCGGAGCGCCCCGACCTCCCACACCGACGCCTCGAGGCCGCTCTCATCCTGGCCCGCTTCGCCGTGCCGGCGGCGGCCCTGCTCATGGTGATGGCACCGGCGAAGGTCGTCATCTTCCTCGTCGTCCAGACCGCGGTCTTCGGCTTCTTCCTCGGCGCCGCCTTCGCCCCGAACCACAAGGGGATGCCGGTGCTGGCCCGTGACGCCACGGTCGACTTCCTGCGCCGCCAGGTGCTGATGTCGCGCAACGTGCGCGGGGGCTGGCTGGTCGACCTGGCGATGGGCGGGCTGAACTACCAGATCGAGCACCACCTCTTCCCCAGCATGCCCCGCCCGAACCTGCGCCGGGCCCAGCCCCTGGTCCGGGCCTTCTGCGCCGAGCGCGGCATCCTCTACACCGAGACGTCGCTGACCGCCTCCTACGCCACCGTCATCCGCTACCTCAACGAGGTCGGGCTCTCGAGCCGGGATCCGTTCGACTGCCCCTTCGTGCAGGCGTACCGCCGCTGAGCCGTCGCGGTCCGGGTCGTAGGCGATGCCCACCGGTTCGACAGCGCCTCGACAGTCGCAGCGCCGACGGTAGGGACATCAACGAAACCCCCGGCGCGACAGTCGGATACACGATCAGGAGCAGTCACATGGATCTCAGGAGAGTCGGTCTTGCCGTCGGAGCGCTGGCGACCGCCGGTGCCATCGCCTTCGGCGTCTCGAACGCGAGCGCCGCCACGACCACAGTCACCCCGGCCGCCTCAGGCGGCTACGCCACGGCCGGATCGGCCGGCTCGCCCGGCGCCTCGACCGACACCGCAGTCACCGGTGACGAGGCCACCAAGGCCTCCGCGGCCGTGACGGCCAAGGACGCGGCGGTGACCGTGACCTCGGTGCGCAAGGACGCCGACGGGTCCTACGACGTCCTCGGCACCAAGGCCGGCGCCCCGGTGATGTTCGACGTCAGCGCCGACCTCGCCACCGTGACCCAGAGCACCGGCGGCGGCCGGGGTGCGGGTGGAGGCGCCTCCAACGACACCCCCGTCACCGGTGACGAGGCCACCAAGGCCTCCGCGGCCGTGACCGCCAAGGACGCGGCGGTCACCGTCACCTCCGTGCGCAAGGACCCCGACGGGTCCTACGACATCCTCGGCACCAAGGCCGGCGCCCCGGTGATGTTCGACGTCAGCGCGGACCTCGCCACCGTCACCCAGAGCACCGGCGGCGGCCGGGGCGGCGCCGCGGGCGCCACGGCGCCGAGCTCGGGGGCCACGGGGTCGACCAGCTCCAGCAGCTCGTCCGGCGCGACGGGCACGACGGGCACGACCAGCACGGTCTGAGCCCAGCCGCGGGCACGATCATGACGGTGCGGGCAGGTCCTTTGCTACCCGCGCCGTCATGATCGTGCCCGCAGCGGGTCGGTCACGCCGACGCCGGGGCCCGGTCAGCGGGCGAGGGTCCCCGGGATCGCGGCCAGGAGCTCGCGCGTGTAGTCCTCCTGGGGGTCGTCGAAGATCGACTCGGGCGTCCCGCTCTCGACGATGCGGCCCCCGCGCATGACGTGCACGACGTCGGAGACCATCCGGACGACGGCCAGGTCGTGGCTGATGAACAGGTAGCCGAGTCCGAGCCGTTGCTGCAGGTCGAGCAGCAGGTCGAGGATCTGGGCCTGCACGAGCACGTCGAGTGCCGACACCGGCTCGTCCAGGACGATGAGCGCGGGCTCCAGGGCCAGGGCCCGGGCGATGGCCACGCGCTGGCGCTGGCCGCCCGACAGCTCGTGGGGGAACCGCGTCGCGAGCTCGGGAGCGAGTGCGACCTGACGGAGCAGCTCCGCCACCCGCTCTCGGCGCGAGGCGGCGGTGCCCACCCCGTGCACGCGCAGGGGCTCCGCCACCGACCGCTCGACGGTGAAACGCGGGTCCAGCGACGCGTACGGGTTCTGGAACACCGGTTGCACCCGCCGCCGCATCGCGAACAGCTCACGGCGCGACAGCGACGCGACGTCGGCGCCGTCGACGAGCACCCGGCCGCTCGTCGGCGCCTCGAGGCCGAGGAGGAGGTTCGCCGTCGTCGACTTCCCCGACCCCGACTCGCCCACCACCGCGACGGTCCGACCCGGTGGCACCTCGAACGCGACCCCGTCCACGGCGGTGAGGACCGCGGCGTCGCCCCGGCCCCGCGAGCGGAGGGCGAACTGCTTGGTCACCTCCTCGAACCGGGCCAGAGCGACGGGCATGCCGCCGTCCCCGGCCGGTGGGGTCGGGCGACCCTCACGCCGCACCGGGCGCGCGGACGTCAGGCTCGGCGCCGCCGCGAGCAGCCGCTTGGTGTAGGCGTCCTGGGGGTCGCCGAGGATCTGGGCGGCGGGGCCGGTCTCGACCACCTCGCCGTCGTGCATGACGGCGACGGTGTCGGCCCGCTCCGCGGCCAGCGCCAGGTCGTGGGTGATGAGCAGGATGCTCGTCCCCAGCTCGGCCGCCATCTCGTCGATGGTGTCGAGGATGCGGCGCTGCACCGTGACGTCGAGCGCCGACGTCGGCTCGTCGGCGATGAGGAGTCGGGGCCGGCAGGCCAGGCCCATCGCGATGAGCGCGCGCTGGCGCATCCCGCCGGAGAACTCGTGGGGGTACTGCGCCGCGCGCTGGGCCGGGTCGGGGATGCCCACCATCTCGAGCAGCTCGGTCACACGCTGTTGGGCGGCCCGACCGGAGGCGAGACCGTGCACCTCGAGGGCCTCGCGGATCTGGTCGCCGATCCGCATGAGCGGGTCGAGGTTCGACATCGGGTCCTGAGGCACCAGGCCGATGCCGGCGCCGCGGACGCGTCTCAGCTCGCGCTCCGACAGGTCGGTCAGCTCACGTCCCTCGAACCGGATGCTGCCGCCCGTCACCCGGCCGTTGCCGGGCAGCAGCCCGTTCACGGCGGCGGCGGTCGTCGACTTGCCCGACCCCGACTCGCCGACGACGGCCAGCGTGCCGCCCGCGGGCACCTCGAGCGACACCTCACGCACCACGGTGCGCTCGCCGCGGGAGGTACGGAACGCCACGCTCAGGTCACGGACCGACAGGACGCTCTCGCCCGGTTGAGCGCTCACGGAAGCACACCGAGCCGCCCCGGGTCCAGCCGGCGCGTGAGCCGCAGCTCGGGCTCGCCGAACTGCTCCTCCACGCGGGTCTCCCCGTCCGGCTGCCACCCCTCGCGCCCGTAGAACGCCAGCGCCGGTGCGTTGTCGGCGAAGACCCACAGCCGACCGTCGGCGGCGCCGGCCCGCGCGAGCTCGTCTGCCGCAGAGGCCAACAGGGCCCGGCCGGTGCCGCGGCCCTGTTCCGACGGTGCGACGTAGAGGGAGTGCACGTCGCCCACGGGGCCGTCGGCCGCGAAGCCGACGAGGCCGCACACCACGTCGTCCCGCACCGCGAGGACCACGGCGCGGTCGTCGCGAAACAGAACACCCGACCACAGCGTGACCGCGGTCTCGGCGGTCATCGTCGCCACGAGGGCGGGCGGCAGGTGGCCCGCGTAGCTCTCGTGCCAGCAGGCGAGGAAGACCGAGACGACGTCGCCCAGGTCGTCGGGGGTGGCCGGGCGCAGGTCGATGCTCATCGGTCGGCATCCGCGGTGACCAGGACCAGGCGGCCCGGTGGCTGCTCCAACGGTGCAGGGACCGTGATCGGCCCGGATCCGGGGGTCAGGGCACCGAGGAGCCGCGGCCCGGTGGCACCGGTGCCGGCCGGGAGGGCCCCCGGGAGCCCGTGCAGCGTGCACCACCCGATGAGAGCGAAGGCCACGGCCTCCTTGGTGTCGCTCGGGGCTCCGAGCTCGTCGGTCGACGTGACCCGCACGCCCGGGAGCGCCGACCGCAGCCCCGCCATGAGCGTGGCGTTGCGCCAGCCGCCCCCGGACACCACGAGGGTCTCGACGCCCTGGGCCCGGACGTCGCGGGCCACCGACTGCACCGTGAACGCCGTCAGCGTCGCGACGAGGTCGGCGGGGCCGAGGTCGACACCGGTCCGGCTCACCGCGTCGGCGACGTACGCACCGTGGAAGTGCTCCTTGCCGGTGCTCTTGGGGGTCGGCAGCACGAAGTACGGGTCACCCAAGAGGTGGGCGAGCAGACCCTCGTGCACCGCCCCCGTCGCGGCGATGTCCCCGTTCTCGTCGTAGCCCCGGTCGTTCAGTCCCGCGCCGACCACCACGGCGTCGACGAGGGCGTTGGCTGGCCCGATGTCGCAGGCCAGCACCCCGCCGTCCGGTCGGACGACCGTCATGTTGGCGATGCCACCGAGGTTGAGCGCCGCCGCCGTGCCCTCGATCCCCTTCAGGAGCAGCACGTCCAGGTAGGACACCAGAGGTGCGCCGTGGCCCCCCGCGGTGATGTCACGGATGCGCACGTCGGCCAGCACTGGCGAGCCGGTGGCCTCCGCGATCCAGGCGGGCTGCCCGAGCTGCAGGGTGCCGAGGGCGTGGTCGTCCTGCACCCAGTGGAAGACGGTCTGGCCGTGCGACACCACGAGGTCGACCGCACCGACGTCCGCAGCCACGGCGACGGCCACATCGGCGAACGCCTGGCCGATGAGGGTGTCGAGCTCGCAGACCTCGGCGATGGCGGTGTCGGCCGGGGGGAGGGCGGCGACGAGCCGGCGGCGCAGCGCCGCGGTATACGGCGTGGAGCCCGTATGCACGATGGTGCCCGTCAGCGTATCGCCGTCGAGCGCGAAGTCGACCACGGCCGCGTCGATCCCGTCGTGGGACGTGCCGCTGATCAGACCGAGGACCTTCATGAGCCACCTCTCATCGGGAGCCACGGCTCCGGGGGTCGAACGCGTCGCGCAACCCGTCGCCCAGCAGGTTGAGGCCCACGACCAGCACGACGAGGACGAGGCCGGGGGCGAGCATGGTCCACGGCGCCACCTGCAGCAGCGTGCGCGCGTCGTAGACCATCGACCCCAGGGAGGGGGCCGGCGGCGGCGTGCCGAGACCGAGGAAGCTCAGCGACGCCTCCGTGAGGACCGCCCACGAGAGCGACAGGGTCACCTGCACGATGACGATCGCGCTGATGTTGGGCAGGACGTGCTGGAGCATGACCGCCGTACGGGACTGCCCGGTCGTCGTCGCCGCCCTGACGAACTCCACCTCGCGCAGCGACAGCACGGGGCCGCGCGTGACCCTGACGAAGATCGGCACGTAGACGACGGCGATGGCGACGGCCACGGTGAACCAGGTCCGCGTGAAGACCGACGCCAGCGACAGGGCCAGCAGCAGCGGGGGGAACGCGAAGAGCACGTTGGTCACGGCTCCGATCGCGATGTCCGGGATACCGCGTACGAACCCGGCCACCACGCCCGCTGCCGTGCCGACGACCCCGGCGAAGAGCACGGCGACCACCGCGACGAGGGCCGAGTTGGCCACTCCCGCAGCCACTCTCGAGAACACGTCGCGCCCGAACTGATCGGTGCCGAACCAGTGCTGACCCGAGGGTCCACGCAGCCGGGCCGGTGCGTCCTGGGCGATCGGGTCGTACGGCAGCAGGCCGAGCAGGGACACCAGCGACAGCAGGACGAGCACCGCGATGAGCACAGTGCCCACGACGCCGGCGGGGCTGCGCAGCAGGGCTCGCCAGCGGCCGGCGGGCCGACCGGCGACCGAGACGAGGTCCGGCGCCTCCGCGACGGTCACTGGGCGCGCACCCGCGGGTCGATGGCGCGGTAGAGGAGGTCGGTGAGGAGGTTGACGAGGACGAACAGCAGCGCGATGACCAGCACGGTGCTCTGCACCAACGCATACTCCTTCTGCTGGATGCCCAGCAGCACCTGCCGCCCGATGCCCGGCACCGAGAAGATCTGCTCGACGACGACGGCGCCACCCAGCAGGTAGCCGAACTGCAGCCCGGTCATCGTGACGATCGGCACGAGCGCGTTGCGCAGCACGTGCCGCACCTGGATCCGCCGCGGCGGCACCCCTTTGGCGCGTGCGGTGCGCACGAAGTCCTCCGACCGCACCGCGAGCACGGCGGTACGCGTCGTGCGCATGATCGGGGCCGCGATGCCGAACGCGAGGACGAAGGCGGGCAGCAGCATCTGCCGCAGGTTGAGCAACGGGTCCGAGAGCGGGGTCGCGTACCGCTGGCCGTTGGGGTTGAACCCGAACCGAGCCGCGAGCACTGACAGCATCGTGGTGGCCAGCAGGAACGCGGGGATCGACAGGCCGGCCAGGCCGACGACCTGGCCGACGCCGTCGCGCACGGAGTCGGGGCGCGACGCCGACAGCATGCCGAGGGGGACGCCGATGACGAGGGCCAGAAGGATCGCGAGGACGGCCAGCTCCAGCGTCACGGGCAGCGCCCGTGAGGTGAGACCCAGCACGCTCTCCTGGTTACGGGAGGAGAAGCCGAGGTTGCCCTGGAAGAGGTTGCCGAGCCAGCCGAAGAACTGCCCCACCAACGGCTGGTCGATGCCGTAGTAGCGCTGCAGGTCGGCCTTCTGCGAGGGAGTGAGGGCGGCGGCCTCCGTGCCGAGGTTGGCGGTGATCTGGTCGCCCGGGATCGCCCGCAGCATGACGAACACGACCACCGCCACCCCGGCCAGGGTGAGCACGGCCCCGGCGACCTTGCGCAGGACGCCGTTGCCGAGGACCGCTGCGATCACGAGGAGACGGTCGTCGTACGCAGGTACTGCAACGAGCTGTTGGTCATCGGCACGAAGCCCTGCACGCCACTGGTCGTCACCGTGTAGGTGTAGCTGGTGAACATCCAGATCCACGCGGCGTTCTGCTCCAGCTCGTCGGACACCTGCTGGTAGATCTTCTTGCGGGCGGCCGGGTCGCTCGTCGTCTTGCCGTCGGCGAACAGCGTGTCCATGGTGGGGGAGCTGTAGCCGGCGACCTTGTTGAGGTTGCCCGTGCTGGTGAAGTAGCGGCCGTACATCCCGTCGGGGTCGGGACGCCCACCGTTGAGGGCGACGGCCGCATCGAAGTCACCGGCGACCCAGCGGTTGACGTAGGCGCCGGACTCGAGCACCTCGAGGTCGAGGGTGATCTTCGCCTCGGCCAGCTGCGACTTGAGGTTCTGGGCCTCGTTGACCGACGTGGAGTACTCGCCCTGCGAGACGATCGTCTTGATCGTCACCGCGCTCTTCCCGGCCTTGGCGAGGTAGGCGGCCGCCTTGGTGAGGTCCCGGGTCGGGCAGGGACGGGCGCTCGGGTCGGACTTGTAGGCCGGTGACGTGATCGGTCCGGTGACCTCGCCCTCGCCGAGCGCTGCGGTGTCGAGCACCTGCTTGCGGTCGATGGCGCACTGGATGGCCAGGCGGACGTTGAGGTCGGTGAGGTCGCCCTTGCGGGCGTTGAGCTGGAGCGCGTGGTAGCTCAGCTGCGGCGTCTTGGCCACCTTGAGCGTGCCGCCCTCGGCCGTCTTGGCGACGAGCGGGTCGTCGATGACGGCCATCTGCACGTTGCCGGACTGCAGGGAGGACACGATCGACGTCTCGTCGGGGATGACCCGGAACTCGATGCTGTCGAGGGTGGCCGGCTGGCCCCAGTAGGCCGCGTTCTTCGCCAGCGTGAGCGACTGGTTGGCCACCCGGGCCTTGAACGCGTACGGGCCGGTGCCGTTGGGCTTGGTGCCCAGCGTCGCGTCGGTGTCGGTCGAGGAGAGCATCGCGAGGTTGACCGAGGCGAGGTTGGCCGGCAGCGAGGCGTCGGCGCTCTTCATGGTCAGCACGACGGTCTTGGCGTCGGGGGCGGCGACCGAGGCCACCGAGGCGAGCGAGGCCCGGGCCACGGCGGCGTTCTTCTCGTCCATGATCCTCGTCAGCGAGGAGACGACGTCGGCGGAGTCGAAGTCGCTGCCGTCGGCGAACTTCACGCCGCTGCGCAGCGCGAGGGTGACCGTCTTGCCGTCGGCCGAGGGGGTCACCGACTGGGCGAGCCCGGGGACGACGTTGAGGTCCTTGTCGAACTCGGTGAGGGTGCCGTAGACGTTCTGGAGGATGTTGACGGCCTGGAACTGCGTGGCCTTCCACGGCAGCAGGGTGTTGGGGTCGGTCGTCACCCCGACCACGAGGCTGCCGCCGGGGGTGCCGGCTCCTCCGGTGGCGCCGGCCGTGGAGGTCGAGGAGGGGGTTCCGGAACAGGCAGCGAGACCGAGGGCGGCGACGAGGCCGGCCGACACGGCGACGAGGGCGGTAGGGCGGCGGTGGGGCAGATGCGTGCGGAGCATGGGCTCTCCTGTGGCAGTGCGGGGGGCGTAGGACGAAAACTACACACCGCGGGCCCGCTGGGTGAATCGTTCCCGGCAGGCGTCGTCGACCACGGGCACCGCCGGTCGGGGGCGGGGGACCGGCTGCATTAGCGTGACCCCATGGCGCGCGTGACGAGCATCCTCATCTACCCCGACGCCGACGCGCCCGGTCAGACCCTCAGCGTCTCCTACGTGTCCGAGCAGGGTCTCGACGGCGACCGCCGCAAGAAGTCCCCGGTGCACCTCGTGGCCGTCGAGGACTACATCGACCTGCACCCACGGGCCAACCTCATCGTCGACGTCGCGGCCGACGTCCTGCACGGCCTCGTCTCACGCCGACTGCGCATCGGCACGGTCGAGCTCGACGTCACCGCCCTGGCGGGAGACTGCGCCGGCGTCTACGCCGTGGTGCCGCATCCCGGCGACGTCTCGGTCGGCGACGAGCTGCTGGTCGGCGAGCCCTCCGACTGACCGCATCCCTCGGGTCCCGAGGGGCGCCCGCGGATGCTACTGGCGGGTAGGGTCGGGGGTCTCGACCGCCCCGCCCGATCAGAACCCCAGGAGTCGTCATGGCCCCGACCCGCACCAGCCGCAGCAGCAAGGGCCCGGCCCGCGCCGCGATCCTCGGCGGCAACCGGATCCCCTTCGCCCGGGCCAACGGCCGGTATGCGGCCGCTTCCAACCAGGACATGCTCACCGCCGCGCTCGAAGGGCTGACCGCCCGGTTCGGGCTCGCGGGGGAGCGGCTCGGTGAGGTGGCGGCCGGCGCGGTGCTGAAGCACAGCCGGGACTTCAACCTCACCCGCGAGGCCGTGCTCGGGTCGTCGCTGTCGGCGGCCACCCCCGCCTACGACGTGCAGCAGGCCTGTGGCACCGGGCTGGAGGCGACCATCCTCGTCGCGAACAAGATCGCGCTCGGCCAGGTGGAGTCCGGCGTGGCCGGCGGGGTCGACTCGGCGTCGGACGCCCCGATGGCCGCCAGCGAGGGCCTGCGGCGAGCGTTGTTGCGTGCCAACGCCGCCCGCACGCCGGTGGCGCGCGCCAAGGCGCTCGCGGCGATCCGGCCAGGCCACCTCGTGCCGTCGGCCCCCCGCACCGTCGAGCCTCGGACGGGCCTGACGATGGGCGACCACATGGCCATCACCACCAAGGAGTGGGGAATCACCCGGGAGGCCCAGGACGAGGTGACGCTGCTCAGCCACCAACGGCTGGCGGCCGCCTACGACTCCGGGTTCCTCGACGACCTCGTCACCCCCTACCTCGGGGTCACCCGCGACACCAACCTGCGAGCCGACACCTCGATGGAGAAGCTCGCCGCCCTGCGCCCGGTGTTCGGCACGGGCGACGACGCCACGATGACCGCCGGCAACTCCACCCCGCTCACCGACGGCGCGTCCGCCGTCCTCCTGGGGTCCGACGCCTGGGCCGGCGCCCATGGACTGGTTCCCCTCGCCTACCTCGTCGACGCCGAGACGGCCGCGGTCGACTACGTGCACGGGGGAGAGGGCCTGCTCATGGCCCCCGTCCACGCCGTGCCGCGGCTGCTGGCCCGGCAGGGCATGACGCTCCAGGACTTCGAGCTGGTCGAGATCCACGAGGCGTTCGCGTCCACCGTGCTCGCCGCTCAGGCCGCGTGGCTCGACGCCGCCTACTGCCGCGACCGGCTGGGCCTCGACGCCCCGCTCGGCGCCATCGACCCCGACCGCCTCAACGTGCACGGATCGTCGCTCGCCACCGGCCACCCGTTCGCCGCCACCGGCGCGCGCATCGTCGCCACGCTGGCCAAGTCGCTGCAGGAGAAGGGCTCCGGAGCGCGAGGGTTGATCTCGATCTGCGCGGCCGGCGGCCAGGGTGTCGTCGCCGTGCTCGAGGCGGCCTGACCATGGCCTCCGCCCCCGCCGACACCTACACCCAGCTCGTCAACAGCCCGCTGGGCCGCCAGCTCGCCGGGCGGCTGGGCCTGCCGCGGCCCGTGCCCTTGCGCCGGTATGCGCCGGGCGACCCGCTCGTTGCCGGACCGGTCCTGCTCGCCACCGGACCGGGCGACGCCCCACTCGCCACTCGGGTCCGGGCGCTCTTGCAGGACGAGGCCGTCGAGATCGTCGGCGACGCGTCGGGGCCGGAGCGGCTCGGTGCGGTGGTGGTCGACGTGTCCGGGGCAGAGCGCCTGGGTGACCTCGACGTGCTCCGAGCCGTGCTCGGGCCGGCCCTCAAGCGCCTGGCCCCGAGCGCCCGGGTGGTCGTGCTCGGCCGGGCGCACGGCCTGGCCGACGGGGCCCTGCCCCGGGCGATCAGCCACTCGCTGACGGGGCTCACCCGGTCGCTCGGCAAGGAGCTGCGCGCGGGTGCGACGGCCAACCTCGTGCTGGTCGGTGCGGGAGCGGACGCCAACCTCGACGCCACGGTGCGTTTCCTCCTGTCCGGCCGCTCCGCCTACGTCGACGGCCAGGTCGTCGAGATCGGGGCCAGCCGTAGCCCGCTCCGGTCGGCACCGGACGACTGGGCCCGGCCGCTCGCGAGCAAGGTCGCCGTCGTCACCGGCGCCGCCCGCGGGATCGGGGCGGCGATCGCCGAGGTCCTCTCTCGCGACGGCGCCACCACCGTCTGCGTCGACATGCCCGCCGCCGGCGAGGCCCTGGCCCGGATCGCCAACCGGCTCGGAGGCACCGCACTCCAGCTCGACGTCACCGCCCCCGACGCGGGCCCCCGCATCGCCGCCCACGCGCATACCCGGCACGGCGGCCTCGACATCGTGGTGCACAACGCGGGGATCACCCGCGACAAGCTGCTGGCCAACATGGACGAGGCGAGGTGGGCGTCCGTCCTCGACGTCAACCTCGGGGCCACCCTGCGGATGAACGAGACCCTGCTGGCGCCGGGCGGGGTGGCCGACGGCGGTCACGTCGTCTGCGTCTCGTCCGTCTCCGGCATCGCGGGCAACCGCGGGCAGACGAACTACGCCCTCTCCAAGGCGGGGGTCATCGGCATGGTCGAGGCGCTGGGGGCGTCACGTGACCTCCACTCCCGCGGCATCACGGTCAACGCCGTCGCACCCGGGTTCATCGAGACGGAGATGACGGCCAGGATCCCGCTGGCCACCCGCGAGCTCGGTCGTCGCCTCAGCTCGCTCTCGCAGGGCGGACTCCCGCGCGACGTCGCCGAGACCGTGGCATGGCTCAGCCAGGACGCCAACGCCGGGGTCACCGGCAACGTCATCCGGGTCTGCGGGCAGAGCCTGCTGGGGGCCTGAGGTGTCTGTCGTCCTCCGCTTCGACGACGCACCGGACCTGCGGCGCGTCTTCCTCGAGGCCCTCGTCGGCGGGCGGAGGTCGGGATCCGCGCTCCCCGACGTCATGGCGGAGCGGCGGGGTGTGGTCGTCGACCCTGCGGCGGTCGCGGACTACGCGCATACGTGCGGGTTCACGCTCGGCCTCCACCCACCGGTGACGTGGCCCCACCTGCTGGGGTTCCCGCTGCAGGCCGCGGTCATGGCCCGTCGCGACTTCCCGACGCCGCTCGTCGGCCTCGTGCACGTGCGCAACACGATGACCTGGGCCCGGCCGCTCGGCTACGGCGAGGCCGTCGACGTCGAGGTGCGGGCCGGGGGACTGAGGCCACACCGGAAGGGCCGCACGGTCGACCTCGTCACCGTCGTGTCGACCGGCGACGAGGTCGTGTGGCGCAGCGTCAGCACCTATCTCGCCCGGGGGCGCGGCGACGAGACCGCGGCCGCCGACCCGGTGCCCGACGTGAGCGACCTCAGGTCGGCGTCCGGGGCGAGCGTGTGGCGCGTCGACGAGGGGGCCGGCCGCCGCTACGCCGCGGTGTCGGGCGACGTCAACCCGATCCACCTGCACGCGCTGTCGGCCCGCCTGCTCGGCTTCGACCGGGCCATCGCCCACGGCATGTTCACGTATGCGCACTGCCTCGCCGCCCTTGGCCCGCGGGTCCCAGCGGCCGGAGTGTCGACCGTGTGGTTCCGCCAGCCCCCGCGGCTGCCGAGCACCGTCCGCCTCGCCGTGGCGCCGGACGCCAAGCGGGCCGTCCTCTACCCCGACGGCCGTCCGGGCGAGCACCTGGTCGTCACCGTCGACCCCACCTGACCCACGTTTATCGGGTGACCCGATAAACGCGCGCCTCGCTGGAGAACCGTTGTCCAGGGAAGCGCCCCTTTATCGGGTGACCCGATAAAGATGGGGCGGCGGGGAACTGCGTCGCGGGCCCCGCGCCCCGCTCGATAACCTGGCCAGTGCCGCGGACCCGCGGCCGCACCCCACTCGTCAGGAGCCCCACCGTGTCAGCCCAGATCACCGTGTCCGTCGCCGGGAGCGAGCGATCGGTGGCCGAGGGCACGACCGCGGGCCAGCTCTTCGAGGGCGACCGGGCCGTCGTCGTCGCGCGCCTCGTCGGCGGGTCGGACGACCGCCTCGTCGACCTCGCCCACGTCCTCGCCGACGGCGACGCCGTCGAGCCCGTGACGATCGACTCCCCGGACGGCCTCTCCGTGCTCCGCCATTCGGCGGCCCACGTGCTCGCCCAGGCGGTGCAGCAGGTCAACCCGAAGGCGATGCTGGGCATCGGCCCGCCGATCCGCGACGGCTTCTACTACGACTTCGACGTCGAGACGCCGTTCACGCCCGACGACCTCAAGACGCTCGAGCGCACGATGCAGAAGATCATCAACGAGGGCCAGACCTTCTCGCGCCGGGTGACGAACGACGACGACGCCCGCGCCGAGCTGGCCCGCGAGCCCTACAAGCTCGAGCTGATCGGTCTCAAGGGCAGCCAGGGCGACGACCTCGCCGCGGCCGCCGAGGGGGCGGACGCCGAAGTCGGTGGTGGCGAGCTGACGATCTACGACAACCACCGCAAGAGCGGCGAGCTGGCGTGGAAGGACCTCTGCCGCGGCCCCCACCTGCCCGACACCAAGCTCATCGGCAACGCGTTCAAGCTCACCCGCAGCGCCGCCGCCTACTGGCGCGGGTCGGAGAAGAACCCGCAGCTGCAGCGGGTCTACGGCACGGCGTGGCCGAGCAAGGAGGACCTGAAGGCGTACCTCGACCGGCTGGCCGAGGCGGAGAAGCGTGACCACCGCAAGCTCGGCGTGGAGCTCGACCTCTACTCCTTCCCCGACGAGCTGGGCTCAGGCCTGGCCGTGTTCCACCCCAAGGGCGGCGTCGTCAAGCGGGAGATGGAGGACTACGTGCGGCGGCGGCACATCGAGGAGGGCTTCGACTACGTCGGCACGCCGCACATCTCCAAGGAGGGGCTGTTCTACACGTCCGGGCACCTGCCGTACTACGCCGAGGGCATGTTCCCGCCCATGGAGATGGAGGGGGCGTCCTACCGGCTCAAGGCCATGAACTGCCCCATGCACAACCTCATCTTCCGGTCGAAGGGCCGCTCCTACCGTGAGCTCCCGCTGCGGCTCTTCGAGTTCGGCTCGGTCTACCGCAACGAGAAGTCCGGGGTCGTCCATGGGCTGACGCGCGTGCGCGGGATGACCCAGGACGACTCGCACTCCTACGTCACGCGCGAGCAGGCGCCCGGCGAGATCAAGCACCTGCTGAACTTCTGCCTCAGCCTGTTCCGCGACTTCGGCCTCGACGACTACTACCTCGAGCTCTCCACGCGCGACGACAGCAACAAGGAGAAGTTCATCGGCGACGACGACGAATGGGCCGAGGCCACGGCGGTGCTCGAGCAGGTCGCCGTCGAGTCCGGTCTCGAGCTCGTGCCCGACCCGGGCGGCGCCGCCTACTACGGGCCCAAGATCTCGGTGCAGACCCGCGACGCCATCGGGCGCACCTGGCAGATGTCGACGATCCAGTACGACTTCAACCAGCCGCGCGGGTTCGAGCTGGAGTACCAGGCCAGTGACGGCTTACGTCAGCGTCCGGTGATGATCCACTCGGCGAAGTTCGGGTCGATCGAGCGGTTCATCGGCGTGCTCGTCGAGCACTACGCCGGCGCCTTCCCCGTGTGGCTCTCACCGGTGCAGGTGCTCGGGGTCCCGGTGGCCGACGAGTATGCCGACTACCTCCAGGACGTGCTGAACCAGCTGCGGCGCAAGGGTGTTCGCGTCGAGCTGGACGCCTCGGACGACCGGTTCCCGAAGAAGATCCGCAACGCCAGCAAGGGCAAGGTGCCCTACGTGCTCATCGCGGGGGAGGACGACCGCGCCGCCGGAGCCGTGTCGTTCCGCTATCGCGACGGGTCGCAGCGCAACGGCATCCCCGTGGAGCAGGCCATCGACGAGATCACGGCCGCCATCGCGTCCCGGGCCCAGGTCGTCAGCGCTCCCACCGGCTGACCGCGCCCACGAGCATCGACGTCGGACGCCCCCTCAGCCGTTGGCCGCGGGGGCGTTCGACGCGGTCGGGGGAGCGTCGGGGTCGCGCTGCCACGGCCACCGACCGGAGATCTCCAGCTCGAGCGACCAGCTAAGGAACGTTCGGATGACGACGATGATGGCCAGGACCGCGACACTGCCCAGGGTCGGGGTGACGGCCACCGTGCGGATGATGTCGGCCGCCACGAGGAGCTCGAGCCCGAGCAGGATCGAGCGTCCGAGGTGTCGCCGGAAGAGGGGGTAGACGCCGCTCTCGTGGGCGGCCAGCGCGCGCCCCGCGACGACGACCGCGCTGAGCACGCCGACGACGATGACGGCGACCCCCACGCCGTCGAGCACCGTGCCGACGGTCTCGACCACCTCGGTGAACGTCATGGGCGCCATCTTGGTCCCCCCGGGACGGTTCCGCCGGTCGGGGTCCCGGTGCCATGCTCCGAGACGGACCTCGCAACGGCGCGCGGCCAGACGCATACGGAGGCCTCATGTCCCGTCACCGCACCCTCGTCGGCACGATGGCCGCCACGGCGGCCACCGGTCTGGTCGCGACCGCCCTGGCCGCGCCGGCCGAGGCTGCCGCACCGGCATACGTCGCCCTCGGCGACTCCTACTCCTCGGGGGTCGGCACCCGCAGCTACCTCGCCGACGGGTCGAGCTGCTACCGGTCGGTGTACGCGTACCCCTCGCTCATCGCCGCGGCCACCGGGTATGCGCTGAACTTCCGGGCCTGCTCGGGCGCCAAGGTCTCCGACGTGACGTCGGCCCAGCTGGGCGCCCTCACGACGTCGACCGCCTACGTGACGATCAGCGTGGGCGGCAACGACGCCGGGTTCTCCAGCGTCATCACGACCTGCGCGCAGCCGAGCTGGCTGAGCAACTGCGGCGCCGCCGTGGACAAGGCCCAGGCCTACATCCGGAACACCCTGCCGGGCTCGCTGACGACGCTCTACGCGGGCATCAAGGCCAAGGCGCCCAACGCCAAGGTCGTCGTCGTCGGCTACCCGCGGCTCTTCAACGGCACGGACTGCAACGCGTTGACGTGGTTCTCGCCCACAGAGGAGTCCCGGCTCAACGCGACGGCCGACCTGCTCGACAGCGTCACGGCCACGGCGGCGTCGGCGGCCGGGTTCGCCATGGCCAACCCGGTCCCATCCTTCGTCGGGCACGCGGTCTGTGACTCACCGGAGTGGCTCAACGGGCTGTCCAGCCCCGTCATGGAGTCCTACCACCCCAACCGGACCGGGCACGCGTCCGGCTACACCCCGCTCGTGGCCCCGAAGCTCGTCGGCAGCACCGTGGCGGTCACGGCGGCCGTGCTGGCGACCGCCGAGGCGTCGGCGAGCAGCCAGGCGGCCCAGCAGCGTGGGTATGCCGCGCTCGACGCCCGGATCCAGCCGAAGTCGTTCATCGCCCCTGACCTCACGACCCCGAGGGCCAAGGCGGCGGCGGCGGCCGCCGGGGTCGAGGTGACCGACCCGGCCAGCGTCGCCGCCGCCGAGGGAGTGGCCCGCTAGGAGGGGCGTGCTCGAGCGGCGTGGTGGCCGTCGTGAAGGGCGAGGAACGCGCCCTGGACGACGATGGCCGCGCCCGCTCCGGCGACCCGCGGCCGAGGGTCCCGCGCGAGCCGGGCCCCCAGCGCGATGTAGCCGAGGTCGGCCACGGCGTTGACGACCAGGACCCGCCTCAGGGCCACCCGCTCCCGCTCCAGGGCCTCGGGGGCGTAGGGGTCGGGGAGCCGCCGCATCCGACGGTCCTGCAGCCGGCCGGCCACGACGGCGATCGCGAGGTCGACCGCTCCCCACCTGGCCGTCTGCCACCCCGCCGCGCGCCGCCACGGGTCCGAGGACGTCGCCGCCGCGAGGCCGACACCCACGCTGGCGACCCCCCACGCCACCGTCAGTCGGGCGAGCGACCGCTCGCGGGCCCACACGTCCGGGCCGCTCACAGCGACACCGCCTCCGTCGACGGCCCGTCGAGAGCGAGCGGAGGGGCCCAGCCGGGTCGGGGGACGAGGCAGAACGGATGGCCCGCCGGGTCGGCCCACACCGACCCCTCCACGCCCTCCGGCATGGACAGCCGGGTCGCGCCCAGGGCGGCGACGGCCCGCTCGGCCACCTCGACGTCGTCGACCATGACGTCGTGATGGACCTGCTGCGGGCGACGCGGGTCGCCCCAGACCGGCGGCTGGTGGTCGGGCGCGAGCTGGAAGGCCATCCCCGACGTGTGGTCGTCCTGCGCCACGGCGACCCAGTCGTCCGACGCATACGTGACCGGCAGCCCGAGCAGGGCCGACCAGAACCGGGCGAGACCGGAGGGGTCGGGCGTGTCGAGGACGACGTGGTGGAGACGGCCGATCGGCATACCCGGCATTGTCGCCCCGCGACCGGCGAGCGCCGTGGCAGGGTGAGGGCCATGGACGAGGTCACGGGTCAGCCGGCGACGGAGCTGCTCGTCGCCACCCGCAACGCCGTCGCCGAGGCGATGGTCGCGATCGGGACGGTCGCCGGGCTGCGGGTCACCGTGCTCGCGGACGACGCGCCGGAGGGGACCCCGCGGGAGCGGCTGGCCCAGCAGCCCGCGGGTCCTCGCGACGCGGTGGTCATCGCCGACCACGACGCCCCCGGCGCCTACGACCTGCTCCGCGAGGCCCTGCGCGGAGAGGCGGGCTACGTGGCCATGCTGGCCAGCCGGCCGCGAACGGCAGCCGTGCTCGAGCTGCTGACGAGCGAGGGGTTCGATGCCGCGGCGCTCGAGCGCCTGCATCTGCCGGCCGGGCTCAACACCGGCGGCAAGACCCCGGGGGAGATGGCGCTCTCGGTCGTGGCCGAGGTGGTCGCGTGGAGCCACGGGCGCAACGGCCACCCGATGCGTGACGGCCGCTCAGCATAGGAGCGAGGAGGAGCCACATAGGATCGACGGCATGGCCGGGGGCGACGACGAGGCGGCAGGGTCGGAGTCGTCGGCCTCCTTCGCCTCGGTCCCCGACGGGTTCGACCGGCTCTGGACGCCCCACCGGATGGTCTACATCGGCGGAGACAAGCCGAGCGAGGAGGCCGGTGACGGCTGCCCGTTCTGTGCCGCGCCCGACAAGAGCGACGCCGAGGGGCTCATCGTCCACCGCGGGGAGTCCTGCTACGTCGTGCTGAACCTCTTCCCCTACAACCCCGGGCACGTGCTCGTCTGCCCCTACCGGCACGTCTCGCTCTACGTCGACCTCACCGACGAGGAGACGGCCGAGTTCACGCTGCTGACGAAGCAGGCGATGCGCGCGCTCGACACCGCATCCCAGCCCATGGGCTACAACCTGGGTATGAACCAGGGGGCCGTCGCCGGAGCCGGGGTCGCCGCCCATCTGCACCAGCACGTGGTGCCGCGGTGGGGTGGCGACATGAACTTCCTGCCCATCGTCGCGCAGACCAAGGCCCTGCCGATGTTGCTCGACGACGTGCGGACGCGCCTCACGCAGGCCTGGCCGGGGGCTTCGGGCCAGTAGGCTGGCCCGCACCATGCTCAACCGACTCCTGCGCGAGACCTGGACCAAGGTCATGACGCCGATCGCCCGGCTCTTCCTCCGGCTCGGCATCAGCCCGGACGTCGTGACCATCGTGGGCACGGTCGGGGTATGCGTGGGAGCGCTCGCCTTCTACCCGCGCGGCCAGTTCCTGGTCGGCACCATCGTCATCGTCCTGTTCATCTTCGGCGACAACGTCGACGGGGTCATGGCCCGGATGGCCGGTACCCAAGGGTCGTGGGGCGCGTTCCTTGACTCCACCCTTGACCGGATCGGCGACGCGGCGATCTTCGGGGCGCTCGTCCTCTACTTCGCCGGCACCCACGAGAACCTGCTCGCGGCCGGGTTCGCCCTGGCCTGCCTCATCCTCGGGTTCGTCGTCAGCTACTCCAAGGCGCGTGCCGAGGGGCTGGGGATGACGGCGAACGTCGGGATCGCCGAGCGCGCCGACCGGCTGCTCGCCGTGCTGCTGGCCTGCCTGCTCGTCGGCTTCGGGGTGCCGCTCGTGCTGCTCATCGTCGTGCTGGGCCTGCTCGCCGTGGCCAGCCTGGTGACCGTCGTCCAGCGGATGATGGCCGTGCGCCGCCAGGTCCCGGCCACCCGCGGCAACCAGCACACGCCCGGCGTGTCCACGCCGTGAGCGCGGCGTGAGCGACCCCGGCAGTCCCTCGTGACCCCGGTCGACCTCCTGACGGCTGCCCGCGGCCTGCCCTCCCGGCTCGGCAGCTCCGGACAGAGCCTCGGTCTGCGCGCGGGCTTCGCCACCGTCCGCGCGATGCCCGAGGCCGCGGCATACCGGATGTTCGACGGCATCGCCGACGTCACGATCCGGCGTGGGGGCAAGGGGGTGGCCCGGCTGCGGTCCAACTACGCCAAGGTGCGGCCGGAGCTCGACGCTGCCGCGCTCGACGAGCTCGTGCGCGAGGGCATGCGGTCGTACATGCGCTACTACTGCGACGCGTTCCGGCTGCAGGACCGCACCCAGGAGGAGCTGGGGCGGATGGTGCGGATCACCGGCGGGGAGACCGTGACCGACGGGGTCGCCGCCGGCACGGGAGCCATCGCCTTCACCGCCCACATGGGCAACTGGGACACGTCCGGGGCCTGGTCCTCGACCTACCTGGCGCCCTTGACCACCGTCGTCGAGCGCTTGGAGCCGGAGGAGGTGTTCCGCGACTTCCTCGCCTTCCGCGAGTCGCTGGGCATGACGATCCTCCCCCTCACCGGTGGGCCGGACCCGTTCGTCGGGCTGAAGCAGGCCATCGGGCGCGGTGACTTCGTCGCCCTGGTGGCCGACCGCGACCTCACCCACAACGGCCTCGAGGTCGACCTGTGCGGGCACCGGGCGCGGATGGCCAAGGGGCCGGCCGTGCTGGCCCTGCTCACCGGGGCGCCGCTGGTGGCCGCCTCGATGACGACCGAGCCCGCGCCGGACGCACCGGGAGGGCGGCGCGTGGTCATCGAGATGAAGCCGGTGCCGGTCCCCGCCACCGGGACCACCCGCGAGAAGGTCGCCGTCATGGTGCAGGCGTGCGCCGACCACCTCGGCGCCGCCATCACCGCGCACACGTCCGACTGGCACATGCTGCAGCGGGTCTTCGTCGACGACCTCGACGACCAGGACGGCCGCGGAGACGCGCCGTGAGGATCGGGATCGTCTGCCCGTACTCGTTCGACCTACCGGGAGGCGTGCAGTACCACGTGCGTGACCTGGCCGAGGTCTTCCTCGGCAAGGGCCACCACGTCAGCGTCCTCGCGCCGGCGGTCGACGAGACCGTTCTCCCCGACTACATGGTGTCGGCGGGGCGCGCGGTCGGCGTCCCGTGGAACGGCTCGGTGGCGCGGCTCAACTTCGGCCCGGTGGCCGCGGCCAAGGTCGGCCGCTGGCTCGAGGCGGGGGAGTTCGACCTCATCCACGTGCACGAGCCGTTCACCCCCAGCGTCGCCGTGCTCGCGCTGTGGGCCGCGGAGGGTCCGATCGCGGCCACCTTCCACTCCTCGACGCTGCGCTCGCGCACCTACCAGGCCGCGAACCCGATCATCCGCCCCAGCATGGAGAAGATCACCGGGCGCATCGCCGTCTCGGAGGACGCCCGGCGCACCATCAGCACCCACGTCGGGGGCGACGCGGTCGTCATCCCCAACGGGGTGTTCGTCGACCGGTTCGACCGGGCCGAGCCGCACCCCGACTGGGTCGGCACGCCCGAGCGCCCCACCATCGCCTTCCTCGGCCGGATGGAGGAGCCGCGCAAGGGCCTGCCTGTGCTGGCCGCCGCCCTGCCGCGCGTCCTCGACCGGCTGCCCGGTCTGCGCGTGCTCGTCGCCGGTCCGGGGGACGCCGCAGAAGTCGCCGCCGCGATGGAGCCCCGGGTCGCCGCGGCCTGCGAGTTCCTCGGCGCGGTCAGCGACGTCGACAAGGCGCGGCTGCTGCGCTCGGTCGACCTCTACGTCGCGCCCAACACCGGCGGCGAGAGCTTCGGCATCATCCTCATCGAGGCCATGAGCGCCCACGCCCCGGTGCTGGCCAGCGACCTGCCCGCCTTCGTCCGGGTGCTCGACGGAGGGTCGGCCGGCGCCACCTTCGTCAACGAGGACCCCGACGACCTCGCGGTGCAGCTGCTGGCGCTGCTGGCCGACCCCGAGGGCCGTCGGGCGCTCGGGGAGCGCGGGCGGCGGCGGGCCGACCGGTTCGACTGGTCGGTCGTCGCCTCCGACGTCATGGCCGTCTACGAGACGATCACCGAGGGAGCAGGGCGGGTCCGCCCGACCCCCGAGGGGATGTCGCGCTGGTCGCGGCTGCTGCGCGCCGGGCGGGGCGGCGAGCGGTGAGCGGGCTCGAGTGGGGCACGCTCCTCGTCGTCCTCGTCGTCGTGCTCGCGTGGTACCTCTCCTACAGCGCCGCCCGCCTCGACCGGCTCCACGCCCGCATCGAGGCGACGTCCGCGGCGCTGGACGCTCAGCTCGTCCGCCGCGCCGAGGCCACCCTGGAGCTGGCCAACACCGGCCACTTCGACGCCGCCTCCGGCCTGATCCTCGCGGCCGCCGCCGCGGAGTCGCTCGCGACCACCGAGACCGACGCCGACCGGGAGGCCGTCGAGTCCGACCTCACCGACGCCCTCCACGTGGCCCTCGGACCCCTCGTCGCCGACGACCTGCGGGGTGAGGACAGCGCCGCCGCCGACGCCCTCGTGCGGGTGCGGGAGGCCGGTATGCGCGTCCAGCTGGCCCGCCGCTTCCACAACGACGCCGTCACCGACGTCCTGCGCGTGCGGCGCAAGCCCACGGTGCGGTGGTTCCGGCTCGCCGGGCACGCCGAGATGCCGGCGACGATCGAGTTCGACGACGAGCTGCCCCCGGGCCTGCGGGGCTGACCCCTGACGCCCGAGCGTGCGGCATACCTCGCCCGGAACGTCACTACGATGTGAGGGTGAGCAGCACAGCAGAGACCACGACCGGCCCGTCCGCCCCCACCGTCACCGGCACGAGCCGGGTGAAGCGCGGCATGGCCGAGATGCTCAAGGGCGGCGTCATCATGGACGTCGTCACCGCCGAGCAGGCCAAGATCGCCGAGGACGCCGGAGCGGTCGCCGTCATGGCCCTCGAGCGCGTGCCGGCCGACATCCGCGCCCAGGGCGGCGTCTCGCGGATGAGCGACCCCGACATGATCGACCGCATCATCGCGGCCGTCTCGATCCCGGTCATGGCCAAGGCCCGCATCGGCCACTTCGTCGAGGCGCAGGTGCTGCAGAGCCTCGGGGTCGACTACATCGACGAGTCGGAGGTGCTGACGCCGGCCGACTACGCCAACCACATCGACAAGTGGGCGTTCGACGTGCCCTTCGTGTGTGGCGCCACCAACCTCGGCGAGGCCCTGCGCCGCATCAGCGAGGGCGCGGCGATGATCCGCTCCAAGGGCGAGGCCGGCACTGGTGACGTCTCCAACGCCACGACCCACATGCGCAAGATCGGCGGCGAGATCCGCCGGCTCACCAGCCTCTCGCCCGACGAGCTCTACGTCGCGGCCAAGGAGCTGCAGGCCCCCTACGACCTCGTCAAGGAGGTCGCGACCCTCGGCAAGCTGCCGGTCGTCCTCTTCACCGCCGGCGGCATCGCCACCCCCGCCGACGCCGCGATGATGATGCAGCTCGGCGCCGAAGGCGTCTTCGTCGGGTCGGGGATCTTCAAGTCCGGCAACCCGTCCGAGCGGGCCGAGGCGATCGTCAAGGCGACGACGTTCTACGACGACCCCGACATGGTGGCCAAGGTGTCCCGCGGGCTCGGCGAGGCCATGGTCGGCATCAACGTCGAGGAGATCCCGCAGCCGCACCGGCTGGCCGAGCGCGGCTGGTAGACCGCAGTCGGGAGTCGTGAGGGCGGGTTCACGTCCTCCGGACTCCCGACCCGGCGTCAGCGGTGGTCGCGGGCGTGGTGCTGCGCGAGCAGGTCCTCGCCCCAGTCGCGGCGCAGGTCCCGCCAGACGGTATGCGCGTGGTTGGCGTTGTCCTGGGTGTTGTCGTACTCGACGAGGAACGACCGCCCCTTGACGGCGTAGTAGTGCGGCTCACCCGGGGTGTCCGGTCCGGCCCAGGCGAAGGTCACCGCGCCGAGGCCCTCGTCGACGAGGGTGCGCCAGCGCTCCGAAGCCACGTCGTCCCGCGCCCGATCGACGTAGCACCGGACGAGCGACTCGAGCCGGCCGCGCTGGCCGGCGTCGAGGTCGTCGTGGGCCAGACCGTCGGGCACGAGCGTCAGGTCGGCGACCGGGTCGTGGCGTGTGGCGATGTCGCCCGGGGCGGTCGGCGAGACGACGGCCACCCGCCGCTGGTCGTCGTCGAGCGCGCCGAGGAGGTCGCGGGCCAGCGCCTCCTCCTCCCGCAGCACCTGGAGCCCGGCGTGCGGGCCGGACGGGACGACGGACGGGTTCGCCCCGAGGAAGAGCGGGGTCGCGGCGATGGCGTCGGCGACGACCGTGGCGTGGATGCCGACGTGGTGGCCGCCGAGGTGCCAGCCCCAGACCTTGCCCGCGGGGTCGCCGAGCACCCGCACCCAGTAGCGCCCCGAGCTGCGGCGTTCCCAGCCGCCCTTGCCCCGCCCGCGTTCGAGGTCGCGCAGGGCGTCGTCGAGCTCCATCACCGCCCGCGTGCGGCGGGCGCCGGCCACGCTCAGGGTGGTGTCGAGCAGCGCGTCGAGGGCGGTGCGGGCGGGCTCGTCGAGGTCCTCGACGGCGACCCCGGGACGTGAGCCGGGCAGGTAGGTCCACTCCTGCCGGTCGTCGGTGCCGAACGGGCTGAGGGCCGCCTGTCGTCCCGCCTCACCCAGCGCGGCGACGAACGCGACGGCGGCCTCGCGGAGCGCAGCGGTGGCGGCGTTCACGTGACCTGCGCCCGCGCGCGGAACCGCTCCGACGCATACTCGCCGCTCTGCACGACCTCGGTGAGCGCGCGCGCTGCGGCGACCGCGTCGGCGTGCGAGACGTAGAGCGGCGCGAACCCCAGCCGCACGAGGTCGGGCTCGCGGAAGTCGCCGATGACCCCTCGGGCCATGAGCGCCTGCACGACGGCGTACGCCTCCGGGTGCCGGACGGCGACCTGCGAGCCGCGCCGGCGGTCGTCGCGGGGGGTGACGACCTCGAGACCGGCGCCGAGCTGCTCGAGGGTGTCCATGAAGCAGCCGGTCAGCGACAGCGAGCGGGCACGGAGGGCGGCGGGGGAGACCCCGTCGTAGGCGCCGAGGGCGGCCTCGAGGGCCAGCAGGCTGAGCAGCGGGCCGGTGCCGACCCGGGCGCGGGTGATGCCGGCGGAGGGCGCGTACGCCCCCTCCATGGCGAACGGCCGGGCGTGTCCCTGCCAGCCGGTGAGCGGGCTCTCGAAGGCGGCCTGGTGCTCCTGTCGGACGTAGACGTAGGCCGGGGCGCCGGGTCCGCCGTTGAGGTACTTGTAGCCGCATCCCACGGCGAAGTCCGCGCCGTCGGCGTCGAGCCGCAGGTCGACCACGCCGGCAGAGTGGCACAGGTCCCACGCGGCGAGAGCCCCGGCCTCGTGGGCCGCAGCGGTGATCGCGGGCAGGTCCCAGAGCTCACCGGTGCGGTAGTCCACCGAGGAGTAGGACGCGAGGGCCACGTCGTCGCGGCCGGCGAGCCGGGCGGGCGCCTCGTCCGGCGCGACCCGCTCGACGGTGAGGCCGGCCAGCTCCGCGGCCGCATCGAGCATGTAGAGGTCGGTGGGGAACGAGGCCGGGTCGGTGAGCACGACGGAGCGCCCGGGGCGCATCCGGGCGGCCGCGACGTAGACCTTGAACAGGTTGACCGACGTGGAGTCGGTGACGACGACCTGGCCGGAGGCGGCTCCGACGAGCGTGCCGATCAGGTCGCCGACCCGCTCGGGAGCGCCCCACCAGTCCGACTCGTTCCACGAGCGGATGAGCCGCTGCCCCCACTGCCGGACGGCGGCGTCGGCGAGCGCGGCGGGGACGGCTCGGGGGAGCGCGCCGAGCGAGTTGCCGTCGAGGTAGACGGTGTCGGCGGGCAGGTCGAACCGCTCAGGTCGGTAGGAGTCGGCGTGCGCGGCGTCGAGCTCCCGCGCCGAGGCGGTCAGGTCGGTCGTGGAGGACACCCCGCGACGCTATCCGAGGCCGGGAGGTTTATCGGGTCACCCGATAAACGTGCGCTTCGCTGGACAACGGTTCTCCAGCGAAGCGCCCCTTTATCGGGTCACCCGATAAACGGGATACGGTCCTGGGCGTGTCTGAGCCGGCCGTGACCATCGGGGTGCTCGCCGTTCAGGGCGACGTCCGCGAGCACGTCCGGGTGCTCACCGCGCTCGGCGCGACCGCGCATACCGTCCGCCGGCCGCACGAGCTGGACGACCTCGACGGCCTCGTCATCCCCGGTGGCGAGTCGACGACGATGGACAAGCTGGTGCGGGCGTTCGGCCTGTTCGAGCCGCTGCGCGAGCGGATCGCCGGCGGGCTCCCGGTCTACGGCTCCTGCGCGGGCATGATCATGCTGGCCGACCGCCTGGTCGAGCCCAGCCGCGGCCAGCAGACCCTGGGCGGGCTCGACATCACCGTGCGGCGCAACGCCTTCGGACGGCAGGTCGACTCCTTCGAGGAGGACATCGCCTTCGTCGGGCTCGAGACGCCGGTCTGCGCCGTCTTCATCCGGGCGCCCTGGGTGGAGCAGGCGGGCGAGGAGGTCGAGGTGCTGGGGCGCGTGGAGGCGGGGCCGGCCGCCGGTAGGATCGTCGCCGTTCGTCAGGGATCCCTCCTCGCGACCTCCTTCCATCCCGAGGTCACCGGGGACACGCGGGTCCACGAGCTCTTCGTCACGATGTGTAGACACGATGCATAAGGACCGGCAGAGGCAACCATGAGTGGGCACTCCAAGTGGGCAACGACCAAGCACCAGAAGGCGGCCAAGGACGCCAAGCGGAGCAAGGTGTTCGCCAAGCTCATCAAGAACATCGAGGTCGCGGCCCGCACGGGCGGCGGTGACGTCGTCGGCAACCCGACGCTCTACGACGCCGTGCAGAAGGCCAAGAAGACGTCGGTGCCCAACGACAACATCGACCGGGCGATCAAGCGCGGCTCGGGTAACGAGGCCGGCGCCGCGAGCTGGCAGAGCATCACCTACGAGGGGTATGCCCCCGGCGGGGTCGCCGTGCTCATCGAGTGCCTGACCGACAACCGCAACCGGGCCGCCGCCGAGGTGCGGACGGCGTTGTCCCGCAACGGCGGCCAGCTGGCCGACCCCGGCAGCGTGGCCTACGTGTTCGACCGGCGCGGCGTCGTCACCGTGCCCAAGGGCTCGCTGACCGAGGACGACCTGCTCGAGGTGGTGCTCGACGCGGGAGCCGAGGAGGTCAACGACAACGGTGACACCTTCGAGATCGTCTCCGATCCCTCCGACTTCGTGGCCATCCGCACCGCAGTGCAGAAGGCCGGCATCGACTACGAGTCGGCCGAGGCCGCGTGGGTGCCCAACCTCCAGGTGCCGCTCGACGTCGAAGGTGCCCGCCGGATGATCCGGGTCATCGACGCCCTCGAGGACAGCGACGACGTGCAGAACGTCTACGCCAACGGCGAGATCAGCGACGCGGTGCTCAAGGAGCTCGACGACGACGAGTGACGGGCCGCGCCGTCTGGCCGCCGGGTTCGGCGGGCCGTCGGGTTCGGCGCGTTCTGCGCGGAGTTGCCCCCATCCGGCGGTAGCGTCGTCTCCGAACAGGTGTTCGGTCGCCGAGGGCACAAATCCCGGGGGACCACCGACGATCGGGAGGGTGGCTGCGGTGATGCGCGTGCTCGGTGTCGACCCTGGCCTGACCCGCTGCGGCATCGGTGTCGTCGAGGGTTCGGCCGGCCGGCCGATCCGGATGGTCGAGGTCGCCGTCATCCGCACCCCGCCCACCATGGTCACGCCGATGCGGCTGCTGGCCCTGCAGACCGAGATGGACGCCTGGATGTCGCGGCACCGCCCCGACGCCGTCGCCGTCGAGCGCGTCTTCGCCGACGTCAACGTCGCCAGCGTCATGGGCACCGCCCAGGCGTCCGCCGTCGCCATGCTCTGCGCGGCCTCGCGGGGCATCCCCGTGCACCTGCACACCCCCACCGAGGTCAAGGCCGCGGTGACCGGCAACGGCCGGGCCGACAAGGCCCAGGTCACGGCCATGGTGACCCGGCTGCTCCGGCTGCCGGCCCCGCCCCGTCCGGCGGACGCCGCCGACGCGCTGGCTCTGGCCATCTGCCACCTGTGGCGCGGCGCCGCCCAGGACCGCATCGACCGGGCCATGGCCGCCTCGGCTGCCCGCGCCATGGGCACCGCATGATCGCCTCGGTTCGCGGCACGGTGCTGCGCACCGGGCTCGACTCCGTGGTCATCGAGGTGGGCGGCGTCGGCCTGCTCGTCCACACGACACCCCTCACCGCAGCCGGTATGCGTACGGGCCAGGCCGCGACCCTGTCGACGACGCTCGTGGTGCGCGAGGAGTCGCTGACGCTGTTCGGGTTCGCCGACGAGGACGAGCGCACCGTGTTCGAGACCGTGCAGACGGTCACCGGGTTCGGCCCGCGCCTGGCCCTGGCGATGCTGGCCGTCCACCGCCCCGACGCGGTGCGCGCTGCCGTGACCGGCGGTGACCTCGTGGCGCTCACCAAGGTGCCGGGCATCGGCCGCAAGGGCGCCGAGCGCATCGTCCTCGAGCTCCGCGACAAGATCGGCCTCCCGAGCGGTCCCACCACGTCAGCCGACCGCCCGGCCACCGCGGCCTGGCAGGGGCAGGTGCGAGACGCCCTCGTCGGGCCTCGGCTGGAGCGCCCGCCAGGCCGACGACGCCGTCGAGTCCGTGGCGCCGCTGGCCGCCGAGGGCGCCACGGTGTCGGCGCTGCTCAAGGCCGCGCTCCAGGAGCTGGGCCGGTGAGCGACAGCGATCTGGGTGGGCTCGGCGACCTGGGAGGGCTCGACGGGCGGATGGACGACGGGTCGTTCGAGGTGACGACCCGCGTCGTCGACGCGCGGCCCGACGCCGGCGACCGGCAGGTCGAGGCCGCCCTGCGGCCGCGACGGCTGTCGGAGTTCCCCGGCCAGGGGCGGGTCCGCGACCAGCTCGCGCTCGTGCTCGAGGCGGCCAAGCGCCGCGGCACCCCGCCCGACCACGTCCTGCTCTCCGGGCCCCCCGGACTCGGCAAGACCACCCTGGCCATGATCGTCGCCGCCGAGCTCGAGCAGCCGATCCGGATCACGTCCGGGCCCGCCATCCAGCACGCCGGCGACCTCGCGTCGATCCTGTCGTCGCTCATGGAGGGCGAGGTGCTCTTCCTCGACGAGATCCACCGGATGTCGCGCCCCGCCGAGGAGATGCTCTACCTCGCCATGGAGGACTTCCGGGTCGACGTCATCGTCGGCAAGGGCCCCGGAGCCACGGCGATCCCGCTCGAGCTCCCGCCCTTCACCGTGGTCGGCGCGACCACCCGCGCCGGCCTGCTGCCGGCGCCGCTGCGCGACCGGTTCGGGTTCACCGGGCACCTCGACTTCTACGCGGTCGACGACCTCGTCACCATCCTGCGGCGCAGCGCCCGCCTGCTCGACGTCGAGGCCGACACCCGGGGGATCGAGGAGATCGCCACGCGGTCCCGCGGCACGCCGCGCATCGCCAACCGGCTCCTGCGCCGGGTACGCGACTGGGCTCAGGTGCACGGCCGCCACGTGGTCGACCTCGACGCCGCCCGGGTGGCCCTGGCCCTGTTCGACGTCGACGAACGCGGCCTCGACCGGCTCGACCGCGCCGTGCTGGAGTCCCTGTGCCGCCGCTTCGGTGGCGGGCCCGTTGGGCTGACCACTCTCGCGGTCGCCGTCGGGGAGGAGGCCGACACCGTGGAGACGGTCGCCGAGCCGTTCCTCGTGCGCGAGGGGCTCATCGTCCGCACGCCCCGGGGCCGGGCGGCCACGCGTCAGGCCTGGGACCACCTGGGCCTCGTCCCTCCGCGGTCCACCGGCGTGATGGGCTCCGTCACGACCTCCGGCGACGACGCCATGCTGCCCCTGCTGCCGACGGACGACCCGGGCCGTTTCTCGGGCTGAGCCGGCACCCACTACTTCTCGGACATGTCTGAGAAACCGGGCTGATATCCGCCCTCAACCCCCCGTTTTCTCAGACATGTCGGTGAAGTGGGGACCACCCGACGAGGATGCCGCCACCAGGCCGGACCCGGGGTGGTGACGGGCCCTCACGGCCCGGTGTACCGACAGCGGGGCCGTAGGCGGGCATACTGGGATCTTTGGTGGCCCGCTGAGCCTCACCTAGACTCTCGCGGGCACGTCGACCGGCTGGTCGGCACTCCGGTGGACCCGAGGACGTTGTCCGGGCGGTTCCACCGCCGACTGACACGAAGGACGATGGTGCATGACTGACGGGCTTGGCGCGCTGCTGCTGCCGGCGATGATCATCATCCTGCTGGGGTTCATGTTCTGGAGCCAGCGACGCCGGCAGACGGCGATCGCGACGCTCCAGGACAGTCTGGCCGTGGGTGACGACGTGTGCACGACGTCGGGCCTGTTCGGCCGGATCATCGCCCTCGACGAGGTGGTGGCGACCCTCGAGGTCGCTCCCGGTATGCCGGTGCGGTTCGACCGCCGCGCCGTGGCCACCAAGGTCGACACGACCGGGCGTCCGCTCGGCAGCGGCACCCCCGACGGGGCCGGCGCCGTCGACCCGAGCGACGCCCCCCGACCCGACACCGAGAAGTAGCCCGTGGCCCGCAACGCTCGCACCCGCGGCCCCCGCCGCGTCCTCCTCGCCCTGGTCGTCGCCGTCCTCGCCCTCTTCGGAGCGGTGGGCGCGGCGCACACCTGGAGCAACGGACAGCTGACGCCCAAGCTCGGCCTCGACCTCGAGGGCGGCACCGAGATGACCCTCGAGCCGGTGCTCAACGACCCGAGCGCCCAGGTCAGCCAGGGACAGCTCGACAAGGCCCGCGACATCATCGCCCAGCGCGTCGACTCCTACGGCGTGGCCGAGGCCGAGGTGACCACCCAGGGCGGCCGCAACATCGTCGTCTCCATCCCGGGCCAGCCCGACGCCGCCACCCTCGACGCGATCCGCAAGCCGTCGCAGCTGCGCTTCCGCGCCGTGCTCGCCGCCGACGCCGGGTCACCGCAGCCCACCGCCACCTCCACCACGGGCACGGGAACCGCCACGGGCACCGGCACCGCCACGACGACCTCCACGGCCACCACGCCGCCCCCGGTCTTCACCCCCGACGCGCCCACCGAGACGGCGACGCAGGGCACCTCGACGGCCGCCAACGGCGCCGTCCCGAAGGCCCTCCTGCAGGACGACACGACGCCGCCCACCCCTGCTGCTGCCACCACGACCCCCGCGACCTCGGCGGCCACGCCGAGCGCCACCGGTGCCGGCACCCCGACGGCCACCCCGACCAACGCCAGCGACACCGCCTGGGTGACCCCCGAGATCCTCGACCAGTTCACCAAGCTCGACTGCTCGCAGCCCAACGCGGTCAACGCCGTCGTCGACGACCCGGCCAAGCCGCTCGTCACCTGCTCGGAGGACAAGAAGGCGAAGTACATCCTCGGCCCCGTCGAGGTCGACGGCACCGACATCGCCGACGCCTCCGCCGGCTACCAGACGTCGGCGAACGGCCAGCCGACGAGCGTCGTCGAGGTGCAGCTGAAGTTCACCGGCGACGGCGCGGCCAAGTTCGGCGCCGTGACGAGCCGTCTGATCACCCTGCAGGGCGTGCGCAACCAGTTCGCCATCGTCCTCGACAAGCTCGTCATCTCCGCCCCGACCACGCAGGCCGCCATCACCAACGGCCAGGCCAGCATCACCGGCAGCTTCACCATCGAGTCGGCCCGGGCCCTGGCCAACCAGCTGAAGTTCGGCGCCCTGCCGCTCTCCTTCGCCCTGCAGACGCAGGACGACATCAGCCCCACCCTCGGCAGCGAGCAGCTCCAGCTCGGCCTGCTCGCCGGCCTCATCGGGATGCTGCTCGTCGTCATCTACTCGCTGCTGCAGTACCGGCTGCTCGGGCTCGTGACGGTCGCCTCACTCGTCGTCGCCGCCGTCCTCACCTACGGCGTGCTGACCTTCCTCGGCTGGTCCTACAACTTCCGCCTGACCATGGCCGGCGTGACCGGCGTCATCGTGGCCATCGGCGTGACCGCCGACTCGTTCATCGTCTACTTCGAACGCATCCGCGACGAGGTACGCGACGGACGCCCCCTCGTCGCCGCGGTCGAGGCCGGCTGGGGGCGCGCCCGGCGCACCATCCTCGCCGCCGACGCGGTGAACTTCCTCGCCGCCGCGGTGCTCTACTTCCTCGCCTCGAGCAACGTCCGGGGCTTCGCCTTCACCCTCGGCGTCACGACGCTCATCGACCTCGCCGTGGTCGTGCTCTTCACCCACCCGGTCGTGGCGATCCTCGCGCATACCAAGTTCTTCGGCGGCGGCCACAAGTGGTCGGGCCTCGACCCTGAGCGGCTCGGCGCCAAGCCGCGCTACGTCGGTCGCGGCAAGTTCTCCAACCCACGGGCCCCGCACCCCGCCTCGGGCGCCACCACCAGCCCGTCGGGCGCCCGCACGCCCACGCCCGCCCGGATGACCGAGAAGGAGGCCTGACATGCCGAACTTCGCGCAGATCGGCAACGACCTCTACACGGGGAAGCGGTCGCATCGACTTCATCGGCCGCCAGAAGACCTGGTACGTCGTGTCAGCCGTCCTCATCGCGCTGGCCCTCCTCGGCATCTTCGTCCGCGGGCTCAACTTCGGCATCGAGTTCCGAGGCGGCTCCGAGTACCGGGTGTCGGGCATCACTTCGACCCAGGGCTACGAGGACAAGGCCCGCGGGGCGATCTCGCAGGCGGGCATCCAGGGGAACATCGTCACCACGGTCATCGGCGGCAGCTCCGTCCGGGTGCAGACCGAGGCCGCCGGCGACAAGAACGAGGCGGCGAAGAACGACCTCGCCCAGACGTTCGGGGTGCCCACCACCAACGTCAGCGCGTCGCTGATCGGCCCCTCGTGGGGCCAGTCGGTCAGCAGCAAGGCGATCCAGGCCCTCGTCGTCTTCCTCATCCTCGTGGCGCTCGTCATGGCGGCCTACTTCCGGACGTGGAAGATGGCACTGTCGGGCCTGGTCGCCCTGATCCACGACCTCGTCATCACCATCGGCATCTACGCCCTGTTCGGGTTCGAGATCACGCCGTCGTCGATGATCGGCTTCCTGACGATCCTCGGCTACTCCCTCTACGACACCGTTGTCGTCTTCGACAAGGTGCGCGAGAACACGGCCGAGGCGTTCCTCAGCCGGCGACGCACCTACACCCAGGCCGCGAACCTCGCGGTCAACCAGACCCTCGTGCGCTCGGTCAACACGACCGTCGTGGCCCTGCTGCCCATCGCGGCGATCCTCGTCGTCGGCTTCACGCTCCTCGGCCCGGGCACGCTGCTCGACCTCAGCCTCGCGCTGTTCGTCGGCATCGCCGTGGGCGCGTACTCCTCGATCTTCATCGCCACCCCGCTGCTGGTCGACCTGCGACGTGGCGAGAAGGCGGTGCAGGACCTCGACAAGGCCGCCCTGCGCACCCAGGCCAAGGACGCGGGGAAGCCGGCGCCGGCCTCGCCGTCGACCGGCTCCGCGGCTCGCCCCGGCCGCACCACCGCGGCCCGCCCGGCCTCGACCGCGGTCCTCGACCGTGAGGACGCCGCCGCCCGTGAGGACGTCGCCGAGGTCGACCCGGACGCGCCCGACGCGCCCCCGCCGGTCACCGACGCACCTCGGGCCCCGACCCGCGAGGTGCACAAGTGGGCCGCCAAGGGTCCGCGCAACCAGCCGAGCCGGCCGCCGAAGTCGAAGCGCTAGCCGGTGAGCGGGCTCCCGATCGACGAGCTGGTCCTCAGCCGGATCCGCGACATCCCGGACTTCCCGGAGCCCGGCGTCCTGTTCAAGGACTTCACCCCGCTGCTGGCCGACGCGACGGCGTTCGCGGCGGTCGTCCACGACATCGAGGGCCGGTATGCCGGTCGCGTCGACACCGTGGTGGGGATCGAGGCCCGCGGCTTCGTCATCGGGGCGGCGGTCGCCTACCGGATGGGTCTCGGGTTCGTGCCGGTGCGCAAGTCGGGCAAGCTGCCCGGGCCGTCGCTGCGGGAGGAGTACACGCTCGAGTACGGCAGCGCCGTCCTGGAGATGCACCGCGACGCCCTCGCTCCGGGGGAGCGCACACTGGTCATCGACGACGTCCTGGCCACCGGAGGCACCGTGGCGGCGACCTGCCGCCTCATCGAGGGCGCCGGAGCCACGGTCACGGGCATCGACGTCGTCCTGGAGCTGACGTTCCTCCGGGGCCGCGACCAGGTCGGCGACTACGACCTGCACGCCATCGTCGCGCTCTGACCCCGACGGTCCGGCAGGAAGCGTTCGGCCCGCCCTCTAGACTCCCTTCATGAGCGAGGAGGTCCGCTCGGACCCGGCTGCGACGACGGCGCCCTTGGCGACGCCGGCCCGTATGCGTGCGCGCTTCGCCCGCTTCGGAGGTCCCCGGGCCACCAACCCCGTCCTCGAGCCGATCCTCCAGACCGTGCGCACGACGCACCCCAAGGCCGACCTGGCTGTCATCGAGCGGGCCTACCTGGTGGCGGAGGAGTACCACCGCGGGCAGATGCGCCTCTCGGGCGACGCCTACATCACGCATCCCCTGGCGGTGACGACGATCCTCGCCGAGCTCGGGATGACGCCGGCCACGCTGGCGGCCGCACTCCTGCACGACACGGTCGAGGACACCGACTACAAGCTGCCGCAGCTACGCCGCGACTTCGGCGACGAGATCGCGGGCCTCGTCGACGGGGTGACCAAGCTCGACAAGGTCACCTACGGCGAGGCGGCCCAGGCCGAGACGGTGCGCAAGATGATCGTCGCGATGGCGCGCGACATCCGCGTCCTCGTCATCAAGCTCGCCGACCGGCTCCACAACGCCCGCACGTGGCGCTACGTGTCGCGGGAGTCCGCCCAGCGCAAGGCCCACGAGACGCTCGAGATCTACGCACCGCTGGCCCACCGGCTCGGCATGAACACCATCAAGTGGGAGCTGGAGGACCTGTCCTTCGCCACCCTCTACCCCAAGGTCTACGACGAGATCGTGCGGCTCGTGGCCGAGCGCGCACCGGCCCGCGAGGAGTACCTCGCCGGCGTGCGCACCCAGGTGTCCGACGACCTGCGCGGCGCCAAGATCAAGGCCACGGTGACGGGTCGGCCGAAGCACTACTACTCCGTCTACCAGAAGATGATCGTCAGGGGCCGCGACTTCGAGGAGATCTACGACCTCGTCGCGGTACGCGTGCTGGTCGAGACGGTGCGCGACTGCTACGCCGCCCTCGGCGCGCTGCACGCGCGGTGGAACCCGGTGCCGGGCCGGTTCAAGGACTACATCGCGATGCCGAAGTTCAACATGTACCAGTCGCTGCACACGACGGTCATCGGCCCCGAGGGCAAGCCGGTCGAGATCCAGATCCGCACGCATACGATGCACCGCCGCGCGGAGTACGGCGTCGCAGCGCACTGGAAGTACAAGGAGGACGGCCAGGGCGGCCGCACCGGGCTGCCCGCCCCCTCGGGCGAGGTCGGCAACAACGGCGAGATGGTCTGGCTCCGGCAGCTGCTCGACTGGCAGAAGGAGACCGAGGACCCCGGCGAGTTCCTCGACTCCCTGCGCTTCGAGATGCACGGGGGCGAGGTCTACGTCTTCACCCCCAAGGGCGAGGTGGTCTCGCTGCCGGCCGGGTCGACGCCCATCGACTTCGCCTATGCCGTGCACACCGAGGTGGGGCACCACACGATCGGCGGCCGCGTCAACGGCCGGCTCGTGCCGCTCGAGTCGGTGCTCGAGAACGGCGACGTCGTCGAGGTGCTCACGTCGAAGGCCGACGGCGCCGGCCCCTCACGCGACTGGCTGACCTTCGTCAAGAGTGCCCGGGCCCGCAACAAGATCCGGCAGTGGTTCTCCAAGGAGCGCCGCGAGGAGGCCATCGAGCGGGGCAAGGACGCCATCGCCAAGGCCATGCGGCAGCAGAAGCTCCCGCTCCAGCGACTGATGAGCGTCGAGAGCCTCACCGGGGTCGCCGGCGAGCTGCGCTACTCCGACATCGACGGCCTGTATGCGGCGGTGGGGGAGGGCCACGTCTCCGCGGCCCACGTCGTCAACCGGCTGCTCGCGTCGTTCGGGGGCGAGGAGGGGGCCAGCGAGGACCTCGCCGAGGCGACGCTGCCGACCCGGAGCCGGCCGCGGCGAGCGGGAGACCCGGGCGTCGTCGTCGTGGGCACGGAGGACGTGCTCGTCAAGCTGGCCAAGTGCTGTACGCCGGTGCCGGGTGACCCGATCCTCGGCTTTGTCACGCGCGGCAACGGGGTATCCGTGCACCGCAAGGACTGTACGAACGCCGACTCGCTGCTACGGCAGCAGGACCGGCTCATCGACGTCGAGTGGGCGCCGTCGGCGTCGAGCGTCTTCCTCGTGCAGCTGCAGGTCGAGGCGCTCGACCGCAACCGCCTCCTCAGCGACGTCACCCGGGTGCTGTCGGACCACCACGTCAACATCCTGTCGGCCTCGGTGCAGACCTCGCGCAACCGGGTTGCGTTGTCGCGCTTCACCTTCGAGATGGGCGAGCCGTCTCACCTCGACCACGTGATCCGGGCCGTGCGCAAGATCGACGGCGTCTTCGACGTCTACCGGATCACCGGCGGGAAGCCGCAGCCCACCGAGACCGCCTGAGCCGCATACCGAGCCGGAAGGGTCAGGAACCGAACTCGTCGAGGCCGCGCCGGGCCTGCGCTAGGAGCGCTTCCCGGGCGTCCAGCGCACTCTGCGCCCGCTCGATGCGCTTCGCGTCGCCGGACGCCTGCGCCTTGGCCAGGTCGTCGCGGAGTCGCTGCATGGCGGACTCGAGCTGGTCGGCCAGGCTCTGCGCCCGCGCCGCGGCCTCGGGGTTGCTCGACGACCAGCGCTTCTCCTCGGCGTCGCGCACCCCCTGCTCGATCCGGCGCAGGGCCTTCTCGGTGCGCTCGAGGTCGGCGCGCGGCACCTTGCCCGCCTTGTCCCAGCGGTCCTGGAGGCTGCGCAGCGACGCCTTGGCCCGTTCCAGGTCGGTGACCGGGAGGATGCCCTGGGCCTCGGTGAGCAGCCGTTCCTTGACCTCGAGGTTGGCCTTGAAGCCTTCCTCCTCCTGGGCCACGACGGCGTCCTTGGCCGCGAAGAACGCGTCCTGCGCGGCCTTGAACCGCTCCCACAGCGCGTCGTCGTCCTGACGTCCCGCCCGGCCAGCGCGACGCCAGTCGTCCATGAGTCGCTTGAACGCCCCCGCCGTGGGGGTCCAGTCCTTGCTGGCCGAGAGCTTCTCCGCCTCGGCGACGAGCTTCTCCTTGGCCGACTTCGCCGCGGACTGCTGGGTGTCCAGCTGGGCGAAGTGCACCCGGCGAGCCCGGTCGAAGCCATTACGGGCAGCCGAGAACCGTTGCCACAGAGCGCTTTCGGTGGTGCGGTCCAGACGGGGCCCCGAACGCTGGTGCGCCTTCCACTCGTCGAGCAGCTCACGCATACGGGTGCCGCTGGTCTTCCACTGGATCGACGCCTCGGGCTGGCCGGCGATCCGCTCGGCCTCCGCGACCATCGCCTCGCGGACGGTGCGGCCCTCCTCGCGGGCGGCGGCGCGCTGCTCCGCATCGGCCGCGCGGCGAGCGTCGACCGCCGCGCCGATCTCGGCCACGCGGGCCTCGAGGGCCTCGAGGTCGCCCACCGCACTGGGCTCGTGCGTCTGCTCGCGCAGCTTGGCGTAGCCCTCCTGGGCGTCCTTGGCCGAGATGTCGGTCTGGGTCACCCGCTGGTGCAGCAGGTCGGCGGTGGCCAACAGCTCGTCGTACTTGCGGCCGAAGTAGGCCAGGGCCTCGCCCGGGGAGGCGCCCGGGTAGGAGCCCACGGCCCGCTCGGTCTCCCCGGTGACGACATAGACGACGCCGTCGTCGGCCACGCGGCCGAACGCGGACGTGCGGTCGGGCACGCCGTGGCGCTTGGCGAACATGGCCGGCGTCGGGACCGGGGGAGACGGGAGGGCGGACGGGACCGGGGGGGTCGGCGTCGCCTCGGCCTCCGGCTGAGCCGGCTCGGTGGTCTCCGGCTCAGGAGTCGCCTCGGTGGTCTCCGGCTCGGGAGTCGCCTCGGTGGTCTCCGAGCCTCGGGAGTCGCCTCAGTGGGCGCCGGCTCGTCGCTCGGCGGCTGGGGAAGGGCGTCGTCGCTCACCGTCAGGCCTTCGGCTTGACGTCGACGCTGAGGATGTCGATCGGGGCGAGGGGGGAGGTCTGGTCGGTGGGGTTGATCCCGGCGGCCGCGATCTTGTCGACGATGTCCATTCCCTGGGTCACGGTGCCGAAGATCGTGTAGCCGTTGCCGTCACCGCTCTTCGGGAGCGTCGTGTCCTTGTAGACGATGAAGAACTGGTCGCCGTTGCTGTTGGGGTCGCCCGACTTGCGGGCCATCGCGAGCGAGCCGCGCGGGTAGATGTCGTTGGCGGGCACGTTCTCGACGCCGAAGTGGTAGCCGGGTCCGGGGCCGCTGCCGGTGCCCGTCGGGTCGCCGCACTGGAGCACCCAGATGCCCTGGGCGTCGCCGGTGAGGCGGTGGCACGGGCTCGGCGCCCAGTACCCGTCCTTGGCCAGGAGGATCCACGAGGCCACGGCGGCGGGGGCGGCGTTGCCGTTGAGGTCGATGGTGATGTCGCCGCAGGTGGTCTTGACCGTCGCGACGAAGGTCTTGCCCTTGGCGGCCTCGACGTCGGGCTGCGAGGTGGGCTTCTTCACCGCGGTCTGGTTGGCCGGGGGAGCGGTGCAGCCGGGCAGGATGGTCGGCGTGACGGTCGGTGTCGCGGAGGTCGTCGCGGCCGAGGTGGGGTCGCTCGTCGCAGCCGCGGTCGGCGTGGCGTCCGGCGTGGCCGTGTCCGTGCGGTTGGTCAGCACGTTGGCGAGCCAGACGAACCCGATCACCACCACGAGCACTCCGACGACGGCCAGGATGGCCTGCTTGTCACGCAACGACTGTGCCCTTCTCTCGGCGAGCCGCTGCTCGCGCTTCTCCCAGCGCCGTCGTTCCCGGGCTCGGTCCTGCTCCCTGGTCAACGACACCTCCTACGCCATCCCGCCGCGTACGGGACGGCGGCAGGCCCGGGACAGTGGGCCAGTCTAGGCAACCCCTCGGAGGGTCGTGTGCCGGACCGGTCACGACTGCGTACCGGTTGACCGCCCCGGCTACGCTCCGTCCGTGCTGACGATCGGCTTCCCCGCGGACGCCTTCGGGACCAACTGCTTCATCCTCGCGACCGGTCCCGGCGAGGAGTGCCTCGTCGTCGATCCCGGCATCGGCGTCGAGGACCGGGTCGCCGAGCTCGTGACCGAGCACCGGCTGCGCCCCGCCGCCGTGCTGCTCACCCACGGGCACATCGACCACGTGTATGCGGTGACGCCGGTCTGTGGGGGCGGTACGGGTGCGACCCGGGTGCCTCCTACCGGCGCGGTACCCGCGTACATCCACGCCGACGACCGCTACCGGCTCCGCGACCCCCTCGCCCTGCTCGACGGCGGCCTGCTCGCCATGCTGGAGCAGCAGTTCGGCCGCAAGGCCACCTGGACGGAGCCGGACGAGGTCGTCGAGCTGGGGGGCGACGAGACCCTGACCATCGCCGGGCTGGAGGTGCGGGTGCAGCACGCCCCCGGGCATACCGAGGGGTCCGTGATGTTCACCCTGCCGGACCTTCCTGACCAGCTGGGCGGCTCCTCCGGCCTCGTGGCCACCTGCCTCAGCGGCGACGTGCTCTTCGCCGGCTCGATCGGGCGTACCGACCTCGCGGGCGGTGACGGGGCGGCGATGACGCGGTCCCTGCGCGACGTCGTCCTGCCGATGGCCGACGAGACGCTCGTGCTGCCGGGGCACGGCGCGAGCACGACGATCGGGCGCGAACGGGCCGACAACCCCTACCTGCGAGGATTGACGGCGTGAGCAGCCCGACCCGCAGCGACCGGGTGACCCCGATCAGCGGGTTCCCCGAGTACCTCCCCGCCGACCGGATCGTCGAGCAGCGGTTCCTCGACGTGATCCGCGAGACGTTCGAGCTGCACGGGTTCTCCTCCGTGGAGACGCGGTCGATCGAGCCCATCGACCGGCTCAGCGCCCAGGGCGAGGACGCCGACAAGGAGATCTACGCCGTCTCGCGGCTGGCCGATGGCGCGTCCGACGACGAGAGCCGCTGGGGGCTGCACTTCGACCTCACCGTGCCGTTCGCGCGCTACGTGCTGGAGAACGCCGGCCGGCTGCAGTTCCCGTTCCGGCGCTACCAGATCCAGAAGGCGTGGCGCGGCGAGCGGCCCCAGGAGGGCCGCTACCGCGAGTTCACCCAGGCCGACATCGACGTCGTCGACGTGGGGGAGCTGGCCGGTCACTTCGAGGCCGAGATGCCGCTCGTCGTGGCCGACGTGTTCACCCGTTTCCCGGTGGGCGAGTTCGTCATCCAGGTGAACAACCGCAAGATCCCCGAGGGGTTCTACCGGGCCGTCGGGCTGGCCGACGCGGTCGGCGTCGTCGAGACGCTGCGCATCGTCGACAAGCTCGACAAGGTGGGGCCGGAGAAGGTCACGGCGATGCTGCTCGAGGCGGGCGCCACGCAGGAGCAGGCCGACCAGTGCCTGGCGCTGGCGTCGATCCGCACCGACGACCTGTCGTTCGTCGACCGCGTGCGCGCGCTCGGCGTCGCCCACCCCACCCTCGACGAGGGGCTCGCCGCGCTGTCGGACGTCATCGCGGCGGGGATGGCCCAGGCGCCGCGGCGCATCGTCGCCGACCTGCGGATCGCGCGCGGTCTCGACTACTACACCGGCACCGTCTACGAGACCCAGCTGCTCGGCCACGAGTCGTGGGGGTCGTTCTGCTCGGGCGGCCGCTACGACGCGCTCGCCTCCGACGGCCGGACGACCTATCCCGGCGTCGGCATCTCGATCGGCGTCTCCCGGATCCTCGGCCTGCTGCTCGGCAAGGGGCTGGTCGCCGCGTCACGTTCGGTGCCGTCGGCCGTGCTCGTCGCGGTGACGAACGACGACGACCGAGCCCGGTCGGTGCAGGTCGCGGCGACCCTGCGGCGTCGGGGGGTCCCCTGCGAGGTGGCGCCGAAGGCCGACAAGTTCGGCAAGCAGATCCGGTATGCCGAGCGGCGCGGCATCCCCTACGTCTGGTTCCCGGGGGCCAACCGGGAGTCCGGGGTCGACCAGGTCAAGGACATCCGCTCCGGCGAGCAGCTCGACGCCGAGGCGCAGGCGTGGGCGTGCCCGCCCGAGGACCTGCACCCCACCGTGTCCCGAGTGGGCTGACCGCGCAGGCTCCTGACCCAACCGGCAGGTGCGCCCGAACCACGACGCCCTCCCACGCATACGCCCGGCTTCAACCCGCCAAAGGTCACCTTTGGCGGCAGAACCCGGGGGGCCGGGGGCTGGGGCGGGGGCTATGGGGATGACGCCCGCATCGGCTCAGGCGAGCCGGGCCACCCGCCGCGAGGACTCGCCGTCGGGCTCGATCCCGCACGACCTCAGCTCCAGCGCCGCCAGCGCCCGCACCATCGCGGGGTCGCCGTCGCGGAACCGCCCCGCCGGATCGGGACCGAGAGCAGCGAGCCGGCGCAGGGGCTGGCGGGTCAGGGCGCGCAGGGCGAACAGCTCCTGGCTGCCCGGCGCCGTCGCCAGCCGTTGGGCGGCCGTCGCCCGCCGGACGAACCGCACCCGGAACACCCCCCACACGAGCAGCGCCAGCACGATCGGCACGGCGGCCACGACGAACCCCGTGACGTGGGCGATCGTCGTGACCGTGCTCGCGACCGACGTGCCGACGTTGGCCAGCTGCTGGCCGGTGCCCGACAGCGAGTCGAAGGGACCGCGCAGGGTGTCGCCCACCAGAGGGAGTCCGCCCACGTTCCCCGCGGCGCCGGTCATGTTGTCGCGGAACCCGTTCCCGGCGGACGTCAGCCCGTCGGCCGGGCCCCGCAGCGCACCGATCCCGTCGCTCACCGCCCGGCCGAGCCACACGCATACCGCGACCCAGCACAGGACCACGACGTCGGAGACGATCTGACGGGTACGGCGGGCCGGGGTGTCGGCGTAGAGCTTCATCGGGCCCTCCCGGGGCGAGAGTCGCGCCGGACCGGACCGGCACGACCACGGTAGTGCGGCGTCCCGCTCACGGCCGTTCGTGCGTTCGGTCTCACCAGGCGGGACGGCTCGGGCTAGAGTCGGCGAAGTGAAGGTCGCCATCCCGCGTGAGGTCAAGAACAACGAGTTCCGGGTGGCCATCACGCCGTCCGGCGTCCACGAGCTGACCCGCCACGGGCACGACGTGTTCGTCGAGCACGACGCTGGCGTGGGCTCGTCGATCACCGACGACGACTACGTGGCCGCCGGGGCGAAGATCCTGCCCGACGCCGACGCCACGTGGGCCGAGGGCGATCTCGTCCTCAAGGTCAAGGAACCGGTCGCCTCGGAGTACCACCGGATGCGCGAGGGGCAGGTGCTCTTCACCTACCTCCACCTGGCCGCCGACCGGGCCCTCACCGACGAGCTGGCGCGCCGCAAGGTGACCGCCATCGCCTACGAGACGGTCGAGCTCCCCGACCGGTCGCTGCCGCTGCTCGCCCCCATGTCGGAGGTGGCCGGCCGCCTCGCCCCGCAGGTGGGGGCGCACACCCTCATGCGCGCGCAGGGGGGCCGTGGGGTCCTCATGGGCGGCGTCTCGGGCGTCTACGCCGCGAAGGTCGTCGTCATCGGCGCCGGCGTCTCGGGCATGAACGCTGCCGCCATCGCGCTCGGTATGCAGGCCGAGGTGCTCCTGCTCGACCGCGACGTCAGCAAGCTGCGCCACGCCGACGCCATCTACCAGGGGCACTGCCAGACGGTGGCGTCCAACGCGTACGAGGTGGAGCGGGCCGTCATCGACGCCGACCTCGTCATCGGTGCCGTCCTCGTGCCCGGCGCGAAGGCCCCGACCCTCGTCAGCAACGAGCTCGTCTCGCGGATGAAACCCGGCTCGGTGCTCGTCGACATCTCGATCGACCAGGGCGGCTGCTTCGAGGACTCCCGGCCGACCACCCACGCCGACCCGACCTACCCGGTGCACGGCTCGGTCTTCTACTGCGTCGCCAACATGCCCGGTGCGGTGCCCCACACGAGCACCTACGCCCTGACCAACGTGACCCTGCCGTATGCCGTCGAGCTCGCCGACCGCGGCTGGCGGGACGCCCTGCGGCGCGACCACGCCCTCGGTCTCGGCCTCAACGTGCACGACGGGTCGGTCGTCTACGGTCCGGTCGCGCAGGCCCACGGCCTCGAGTCGGTGCCGCTCGACGAGGTGCTGCGCTGACCGCGACCACCCCCGGACGGTCGTCACCCCTCGACCGCAGCGTCACGGGCTGGCTGGACCACCTGCAGGTCGAACGCGGGGCCGCACACAACACCCTCGTCTCCTACCGGCGCGACCTGACCCGCTACCGCGCGTTCCTCGCCGACCGCGGGGTCGACGACGCGGGCCAGGTCACCGAGACCGACGTCACCGACTTCCTGGCCTCCTTGCGCGAGGGGTCGCCCGAGCGGCCCGCGCTCTCCGCCTCGTCGGCGGCTCGCACCCTCGTCGCGGTGAGAGGGCTGCACCGGTTCCTCGCCCTCGAGGGAGAGGTCACGGCCGACCCGGCCGGCGCGGTCTCGCCGCCGAAGACGCCCAGCCGGCTGCCCAAGGCCATCCCCGTCGAGAGCGTCGAACGGCTCCTCGAGGCGGCGTCGGTCGGGGACACGCCCGTCTCGCTGCGCGACCGGGCGCTGTTCGAGGTGCTCTACGGCGCCGGCGCCAGGATCTCCGAGGCGGTCGGCCTGGACGTCGACGACCTCGACCTCGACGCCGACCGCCCCGCGTCCGTGCGGCTGCTCGGTAAGGGGGGCAAGGAGCGCATCGTGCCGCTCGGCCGGTATGCCGTGGAGGCGGTGACCGCCTACCGCGTGCGTGGGCGGCCCACCCTCGCGGCCACAGGGCGGGGGACCCCGGCCCTGTTCCTCAACTCACGGGGCGCGCGCCTCTCCCGGCAGAGTGCGTGGGCCGCGCTCCAGGCCGCGGCGGGCCGGGCGGGGCTCACGGGCCACGTCTCGCCGCATACGTTCCGGCACTCCTTCGCCACCCACCTGCTCGACGGGGGCGCCGACGTGCGGGTCGTTCAGGAGCTGCTCGGGCACGCCTCGGTGACGACGACGCAGATCTACACGCTGGTCAGCGTGCAGCGGCTTCGCGAGGTCTACGCCGGGGCTCATCCACGGGCCCGCTGATAGGGTCCCGTGAGCGTGATGACGATCAGCGCGAGGCTGACCGACCCAGCTCGACCATCGGAAGAGACACCTGTGACCGCAGAGGTGAACCCGCGCGAGTTCGCGTCACCGGCCGACACCCACCACCGCGAGGACCCGCTGCCGGGCACCGAGAGGGCCGGCGTGGGGGCTCTCGGCCCCACCGGTCGGCCCATGCCGGACTTCCCCGAGCCGCAGCCGTTGACCTCCCACGGCCCGGCCCGGGTCATCGCCATGTGCAACCAGAAGGGCGGCGTCGGCAAGACGACGACGACCATCAACCTCGGCGCCGCGCTGGCCGAGATCGGCCGCAAGGTGCTGCTCGTCGACTTCGACCCCCAGGGCGCCCTGTCGGTGGGCCTCGGCATCCGCACCAACGAGCTCGACGTGACGATCTACAACCTGCTCGTCGAGCGCGGCCACGACGTGCGCGACATCATCCAGCACACGCGCACCGAGAACCTCGACCTCGTGCCGGCCAACATCGACCTCTCCGCGGCCGAGGTCCAGCTGGTCGGCGAGGTGGCCCGCGAGCAGATCCTCGCCCGGGCCCTGCGCCCCGTCATGGACGACTACGACGTCATCCTCATCGACTGCCAGCCGTCCCTCGGGCTGCTCACCGTCAACGCGCTGACCGCCGCGCACGGCGTCATCATCCCGCTGGAGTGCGAGTTCTTCGCGATGCGCGGGGTGGCCCTGCTCGTCGAGACCATCGACAAGATCACCGACCGGCTCAACCCCCGCCTCCAGGTCGACGGCATCCTCGCGACGATGTTCGACAGCCGCACGCTGCACAGCCGCGAGGTCGTCCGCTCCGTCGTCGACCACTTCGGCGAGCAGGTCTTCCACACGGTCATCAGCCGCACGGTGAAGTTCCCCGACGCGAGCCTCGCCGCCGAGCCCATCACGACGTACGCCTCGACGCACGCCTCGGCCGCGGCCTACCGGCAGCTCGCCCGTGAGCTCATCGCCCGCGGCGGGGCGGCCTGAGGTCATGAGCGACCGGTCATCGGCCGTCCCGACCGGTGACGTCACCCCGGGAGGGGTGCTGACCCGGCGGGGTGGCCCGACGCCGTTCGAGGTGCACCTCGACGTCTTCGAGGGCCCCTTCGACCTGCTGCTGGGCCTGATCTCCAAGCACCGGCTCGACATCACCGAGATCGCCCTGGCCCAGGTCACCGACGAGTTCATCGGCCACATCCGGACTGCGCGCGAGTCCGACGTCGAGTGGGACCTCGGCCAGGCCTCGGAGTTCCTCCTCGTGGCGGCGACCCTGCTCGACCTCAAGGCCGCGCGGCTGCTGCCGCAGTCGGCCGCGGCGGACGAGGAGGACCTCGCCCTCATCGAGGCACGCGACCTGCTCTTCGCCCGGCTCCTGCAGTACCGCGCGTTCAAGGACATCGCCCGGGCGTTCGGCGACCGGATGGTGACCGCCGGCCGGATGACCGCGCGGCAGGCCGGGCTCGAGCCCCAGTTCGCCCGCCTGCTGCCCGAGCTCGTGTTCGGGATCACCCCCGAGCAGCTGGCCATGATCGCGGCTCGCGCCCTCACGCCCAAGGTGGCACCGACCGTCGGGCTGGACCACCTGCACGCACCGCAGGTCAGTGTCCACGAGCAGGCGCTCCTGCTCGTCGACCGGCTGCGCCGCGACCGGTCTTGCTCGTTCCGCGACCTCGTGTCCGACGCCGACGACACCCTCGTCATCGTCGCCCGCTTCCTCGCCCTCCTCGAGCTGTTCAAGGAGGCGGCCGTCGCCTTCGACCAGCCCGAGGCGCTCGGCCCGCTCACCGTGCGGTGGACGGGCAGCGAGGAGGGTGACGTCGACGACGAGAGCCACCGCATCGGCGAGGAGTTCGACGAGGACGCCGACCCGGACGCCGACCCGGAACCAGCGGCCCCAGCCGCACCCCTGCACCACCCCGTGACCCCAGGAGACACCCCGTGACCGACTTCCCCAGACCCGACGACACGGGCGGGCGACTCGACCTCGACACCGTGCCCGGCGGCGCCCGGTCCGCCCTCGAGGCGGTGCTCATGGTCGTCGACGAGCCGGTCAGCGAGGTCGCGCTCGCCTCCGCCCTGGAGCTGCCGGTCGACACCGTCGTCGGTCACCTCACCGGGCTCGAGGACGAGTACGCCGCCTCCCACCGCGGCTTCACGCTACGCAACGTCGGCGGCGGCTGGCGCGTCTACAGCCGCTCGGACTACGCGCCGTTCGTCGAGAAGTTCCTCCTCGACGGCCAGCAGGCGCGCCTCACCCAGGCGGCGCTGGAGACCCTGGCGGTCATCGCCTACCGGCAGCCGGTCAGCCGCGGCCGGGTCAGCGCGGTTCGCGGGGTCAACGTCGACGGCGTCCTGCGCACCCTGCTCACCCGCGGCCTCATCGAGGAGCGCGACGAGGCGGGGGAGGGCGGCTCGATCCTCTACGGCACCACGCCCGCCTTCCTCGAGCGGATGGGCCTCGGCTCCCTCGACGAGCTGCCCGCCCTGGCACCGTTCCTCCCCGAGGTCGACGCGCTCGACGAGCTGGCCGAGCGGGGTCGGTCATGACCCCGGGTGGCGACCGTCCCGACCGTCCCGGGCGACAGGGTCCCGGCGGCCGCAAGCCGCATACCAGCGGCGGCGGCCAGGGGGGCCGGCCGCAGGGCCGGTCCGGCCCGGCCAAGGGCGCCGGTCCCGCCAAGGGCAGCGGGCCCGGCAAGGCGTCCGGGCCGCGCTTCGCGGGCTCGACCAAGGCGAGCCAGCCCACCAAGCTCCCGCCCCGCAAGGACGAGCCGGAGGTCGACGTCCACGACCCCGACGGCGTACGCCTGCAGAAGCTGCTCGCCGCGGCCGGCGTGGGCTCGCGGCGGGTCTGCGAGAACCTCATCTCCGCGGGTCGCGTGGAGGTCGACGGGCAGGTCGTCACCGAGCTGGGAGTGCGGATCGATCCCGTGAGCCAGACCGTGCACGTCGACGGGGTGCGGGTGCAGCTCGACGAGTCACGGGTCTACCTCGCCTTCAACAAGCCGCTGGGCGTCGTCTCGACGATGAACGACGAGCTCGGTCGGGTGTCCCTGGCCGACTACGTGGGCAACCGTCCGGAGCGGCTGTTCCACGTCGGTCGCCTCGACGCGGACACCGAGGGGCTGCTGCTGCTCACCAACGACGGCGACCTCGCCCACCGGCTGCAGCACCCGGCCTACGGCGTGCCGAAGACCTACATCGCACAGATCCCGGGGCCGGTGCCGCGTGACATCGGGAAGCGGCTGCGGGAAGGCGTCGAGCTCGACGACGGGCCGGTCTCGGTCGACTCGTTCAAGATCGTCGACTCGCAGCCGGGGCGGGCGCTCGTCGAGGTGGTCCTCCACGAGGGGCGCAAGCACGTCGTCCGCCGGATGCTGGACGCCGTCGGCCACCCCGTGCAGACCCTGGTGCGCGTACAGGTCGGCCCGATCCGCCTGGGCGACCTCAAGTCCGGACGCACCCGGCGGCTGAGCGCGGACGAGGTCGGGCGGCTCTACCAGGCCGCCGGGATGTGAGCGGATGAGTGCGCACGTCCGGGTCGTGGGCACCGGTCTGATCGGGACCAGTCTCGGGATCGCGTTGTCGCGCAAGGGTTACACGGTCTCGCTGTCCGACCCGTCGCCCACGGCCGAGCGCCTCGCGCGTGACCTCGGGGCGGGGACGATAGCGACGGAGGGCGACCGGGCTCCCGACCTCGTCGTCGTGGCTGCGCCCCCGGATGTCGCCGCGGCCGTCGTCCTCGACGCCCTCACCCGGTGGCCCGACGCCGTCGTGACCGATGTCGCGTCGGTCAAGGGCGCGGTGCTGCAGGCCGTCGGGGCCGGGGGCGGCGACCTGCGCCGCTACGTCGGCTCGCACCCCATGGCCGGGCGGGAACGCTCAGGCGCAGGAGCGGCCCGGGCCGACCTCTTCGAGGGCCGGGCGTGGGTCGTGGTCCCGACGGAGCGCAGCCGGCCGGAGGCGGTCGAGCTCGTCCGCCTGGTCGCGACGGCGGCCGGGTCGGCCGTCACGGTGATGGGTGCCGACGAGCACGACGCCGCGGTCGCCGTGGTCTCTCACGTGCCGCAGCTGGCGGCCAGCCTCGTCGCCTCCCGCCTGCGCGACGCGTCCGACCCAGCGGTGGCGCTTGCCGGGCAGGGGCTGCGCGACGTCACCCGCATCGCCGCCAGCGACGCCCGGCTGTGGACCCAGATCCTGGCCGGCAACGCCGCCGCGGTGCGGACGGTTCTCCTCGCGCTGCGCGCCGACCTCGACGAGGTGATCACGGCCCTGGACGGCCTGTCGGCGGGTGACGGCCGCGGCGCCCTGGAGGTCGTCCACCGCACCGTCGGCAACGGCAACGTCGGGTACGCGCGTATCCCCGGAAAGCACGGGGCGGCGCCGACGTCCTACGCCACGGTCGTCGTGGTCGTGCCGGACCGGCCCGGAGCGCTGGGGCAGCTCTTCACCGACATGGGCGAGGCCGGCGTCAACCTCGAGGACCTGCACCTCGAGCACGGACTCGGGCAGCCGTTCGGGCTGGCGGAGGTCTCGGTGGTGCCCGCGTCCGTCGAGCGCCTCCTGGCGGCTCTGGACGAGCGCGGCTGGCGGGTCCACGACTGAGGGTCGCCCCCGGCGGTCGGTTAGAGTCGGGGCCCGTGACCGCCTCCGGTAGCTCGTCGTCCGCCACCCGCACGACGACCCGCCGCACGGTCGTCGCCATCGACGGACCGTCCGGTTCGGGCAAGTCCACCGTGGCGCGCGCCGTCGCCACCGACCTGGGCGTGGGCTTCCTCGACACCGGCGCGATGTACCGCGCGCTCACCTGGTGGTGCCTCGAGCAGGGCATCGCGCTGAACGATGCCGCTGCCGTGGCCCACGCGGCGGAGCACCTCGACCTCGAGGTGGGCACCGACCCCGCTGCGCCGTGGGTGCGGGCCGGGGGCCACGACGTCTCCGCGGCGATCCGCGAGACCCGCATCTCCACTGCCGTCTCGGCCGTGGCCACCAACCTCGCGGTGCGCGCGACGATGCGCGCCCGGCAGCGGGCCGTCATCGCCGAGTGCTCGGAGCGCACCGGCGGCTGCGTCGCCGAAGGCCGCGACATCACCACCGTGGTCGCCCCCGACGCGGACGTGCGGGTGCTGCTGACCGCCAGCGAGGACGCCCGGCTCGCTCGGCGCACCCTGGAGCTGCACGGCGGCACCGACGCCGCGAGCCTGGCCGCCACGCGGGACCAGATCGTGCGCCGCGACCGCGACGACTCCACCGTTTCGCAGTTCGTCACCGCCTCGGACGGCGTGGTCACCGTCGACACCTCCGGTCTCGACCTGGGGGGCTCCATCGCCGCCGTCCTCGCGGTCGTGCACGAGCACGCCCCCGTCTGAGGGACAATGGCGGGTCCCCCCGTTCTACCCAGTAGGTGGCCGGCGGTCGGAAAACCGACCGCTGCGTACCTCATCGAGGTGAACGGATGCCCGCGCGGACCACGCGCGCGCCACTCCACGCATACCGATCGAGGCTGTTTCCCGTGACCGACTCCACCGCATCCGACGCCGCCGAGCGTCCCGACCTTGCCGACGACCCGGGCATGGAACGGGTCCTGCGCGCGGGCCTCGACGACTTCGAGCTCAGCGACGAGGACCGCGCCCTGCTCGAGGGTGACGCCGCGGGCGGTATGCCGGGTGCCACGTCCGGTCCGCAGCCGGTCGTCGCCGTCGTCGGGCGTCCGAACGTCGGCAAGTCCACGCTCGTCAACCGCATCCTCGGCCGCCGCGAGGCCGTCGTCGAGGACGTCCCGGGAGTCACCCGCGACCGGGTGGCCTACGAGGCGGAGTGGGCCGGACGCCGGTTCACCCTCGTCGACACCGGCGGCTGGGAGGTGGGCGCCCAGGGCATCCACCTGCGCGTCGCCGAGCAGGCCGAGGTGGCCGTCGACCTCGCCGACGTCGTCATGTTCGTCGTCGACGCGACCGTCGGCGCCACCGACACCGACGAGGGCGTCGTCCGGCTCCTGCGCCGCTCGGGCAAGCCGGTCGTCCTCGTGGCCAACAAGGTCGACGACCAGCGCTTCGAGGCCGACGCCACGGCCCTCTGGAACCTCGGACTCGGCCAGCCGTGGCCGGTCTCGGCGCTGCACGGCCGGGGGAGCGGCGACGTGCTCGACGCGGTGCTCGCGGTCCTGCCCGACACCTCGAAGGTCGGCAACGCGTACGCCCGTGGCGGGCCCCGCCGGGTCGCCCTGCTCGGGCGGCCGAACGTCGGCAAGTCGTCCCTGCTCAACCAGCTCGCCGGCACCGAGCGGGTCGTTGTCGACGACGTGGCCGGCACCACCCGCGACCCCGTGGACGAGCTCATCGAGCTGGGCGGCAAGACCTGGCGGTTCGTCGACACGGCGGGCATCCGCCGGCGGGTGCACCAGACGCGCGGCGCCGACTTCTACGCCTCGCTGCGCACCCAGACCGCGCTGGAGAAGGCGGAGGTCGCGGTCGTGCTCATCGACGTGTCCGAGCCCATCGCCGAGCAGGACGTCCGCGTCATCCAGCAGGTCATCGACTCCGGGCGCGCGCTCGTCGTGGGCTACAACAAGTGGGACACCCTCGACGAGGAGCGCCGCTACTACCTCGAGCGCGAGATCGAGCGCGAGCTCGTCCAGATCCCTTGGGCGCCGCGGGTCAACCTCTCAGCCCGCACCGGCCGCCACACCGACCGCCTCGTCCCGGCGCTGGAGAAGGCGCTGGCCTCGTGGGAGTTCCGCGTGCCGACGGGCCGACTCAACGCCTTCTTCGGCGAGATCGTGGCCGGCCACCCCCACCCCGTGCGGGGCGGGAAGCAGCCGCGCATCCTCTTCGCGACGCAGGCCGCCACGCAGCCGCCGCGGTTCGTCGTCTTCGCGTCGGGCTTCATCGAGGCGGGCTACCGCCGCTTCCTCGAGCGCCGGCTCCGTGAGGAGTTCGGGTTCGAGGGGACGCCGATCGAGGTCTCGGTCCGCGTGCGGGAGAAGCGCCGCAAGTAGCCGCGACTAGATGACCCGGTAGTGGTGGCCGAGCTGGGTCTCCTCGACGACCGCCTCCAGCCAGGGCTCCGGCTGGGGCCAGTGGCCGGCACGGGTCAGCTCCTCCCGCAACCGCGCCAGGATGGCGTCGCGGTCGGTCCCCAGGCCGGCGGCGAGCACCGCGTCACAGGCCGCCTGGATCTCGTGCCCCGCGGTCTGGCGCCCGTCGAACGCCCCCTGGTCGGCGTCCTCGTCCCTCTCGGGAGTGTTGTCGTCCATGCCTGTCCACGTTCCTCCTCCTCCGCGCTGGGCGCCACCGCGGACGGACCGCATCACCGCCGATTTCGGTGGCCTGTATGCCGTGCGCTAACCTTTCGTTCGCTCTCCCCCGGGGGGGCACGGCCTACGCGGGCCGGCCACGGGCTGTGGCGCAGCTTGGTAGCGCACTTGACTGGGGGTCAAGGGGTCGCAGGTTCAAATCCTGTCAGCCCGACCATGTGATGTCGTAGGACATCGGAGACAGCCGGACCCACGCTCCGTGGTTCCGGCTGTCGCTCGGTGTCCTGTCGGGGTCCTATCGCAGATCGAGCGTGCGGTAGCGCATGACGGCGGCTCCGCTGTCGAAGACGCGGGCGGACCCCAGGGTGAGGCCGAGGTGGCGGGTCAGGTGGTCGAACAGCCGAGGTCCCGCAGCGAGGACGGCCGGATGGATGACGAGCAGGTACTCGTCGACCAGGCCGGGTACGTCGGCCAGCGGGCCGAGCGTCCGGGGACCCATGGAGGCGACGATGTCGGCGCCGTCCTGCTCCTTGAGGGCCTGCAGGTGCTCGACCGCGTTGCCCGCCCTGACCTCGCGCAGCGTGGCGGTATCGTCGCGGAGCGTGCGCGAGAGCACCACCTTCCTCAGTCCGGTCACCATCCGAGCGAACTCCAGGCTCGCCGGGCTGCCGAGGACGTCGGGGTCCGCGCACCGTCCGGCGGCGACCTCCTCCCAGTAGGGCACGACCGTCTCGTAGAGCGGGCGGGACATGACCCAGGTATCCGCGCCCGCGTAGGCCTCGTTGAGGTAGGCCGTCTCCTCCTCACCCCAAGCGAAGGGCTGCCAGAACTGCCCGTCCGCGGTGCTGATCCGGCCGTCCAGGGTGGTCTGCATGACGACGACGACGTTGCGCATGAGGGTTCCTCTCGTTGGAGTGGGGTTCAGCCGATCGCGAGGGCCGCGACGGCCAGGGTGCAGATGCCGATGCCGAGCCACTGACCGCCGACGAGGCGCTCACCCAGGACGGTCGCCGCGAGCAGGACCGTCGCCGCGGGGTAGAGCGAGGCCAGCACGGCGGCCACGCCGAGATCCGCGGCGTGGGTGGACAGGAGGAAGGTCAGCGTGCCGGCGGCGCCGAGCGCTCCGGAGGCGACACCCCAGGGCAGGGTGCTGGGCCGGGGGCGCCACTCCTGCCTGATGGCGGTGGCCGCGACGACCGTCAGCGCCGCTCCGAAGAGCTGGTTCGCGGCCAACGGCAGCAGACCGGCGTCGCTGGACACCTGGCCGAGCGCGACGAACAGCACGCCGAAGCCGGCCCCCGCTGCCGCTCCGTCGACGAGGGCACCGAGCGGGCCCGCGGCCGCCGCCGTGGACCCCCGGGAGACGAGCCAGATGCCGGGGAGCGCCACGAGGACGCCCACCCAGGCGAGCCACGTCGGCCGTTCGCCGAGGGCGACCCCGACCAGCACGGGGAGGACGGCTGCGCCGACCGCGGAGACGGGAGCGACCAGTCCCATCCGCCCACGGGAGAGGCCCCGGAACAGGAAGATGCTCCCCGTCGCCGACCCGGCGCCGCCGAGCAGCGCCCAGGCGACGTCCGCTGCCTGCGGGTGAGCGGCGGCGAACAGGCCTACGACCCCCGTCAGCACGGCACCGCACAGCTGGCCGACCAGGGCCACCGCCCACGGGGAGTGCCGGCGCGACCCCGTCCCGCCGATGAAGTCGGAGGCACCGTAGGCCAGCGCCGCCGTGAGGGCCAAGAGGAGTCCGGTGCCCATGCGTCGATCGTCGTCGACGTGCGGTCTGCTCGGAAGATCCACTCGGCCGGGGGTCCAGTGGACCATTTGGTTGACTGGCCCCCATGCCCGCCGACTGGAGCCGTGACGCTCCGGAGCTCATGATCCCGCTGGATCGCGCCGGCGACGCCCTGGCCCTTCAGATCCAGGACCACCTGCGCGTCGCCATCCGCGAGGGACGCCTGGCCGCCGGCGAGCGGCTGCCCTCGACCCGTGGGCTGGCCGCCCATCTCGGGGTCTCGCGCGGCACCGTGGTCGAGGTCTACGAGCAGCTGGTGGCGGAGGGGTACCTCGACTCCGTGGTCGGCTCGGGTACGCGCGTGGCCCGGATCCCCGGCGCCGAGCGCCGGCGCATCCAGGGCGCCCGGAGCGCCTCCGGCCCGCTCGCGGCGAACGCGCCGAAGCCCGCGATCGACTTCGAGTACGGCATCCCCGATCTCGGCTCCGTGCCCCTGCGCGACTGGGTCTGGGCCCTGGGTGAGGCGAGCCGGACGCTGCCCACCGAGGCACTGGGGGACGAGGAGCCGGCGGGGCTGCGACACCTGCGGGACGTCGTCACGGCCTACCACCGTCGCGTACGTGCCGGATGCGCGACCGCGGAGGACGCCGTCGTCGTCGGCGGCTTCCGTCAGGGCCTGGCCTTCACGCTGGCGACCCTCGCCCGGTCGGGCATCGAGGTCGTCGGACTGGAGGACCCCGGCCCGCGCGAGCACGACGTCATCGCCAGGCGCGCGGGTCTGACGGCCGTGCCGGTCCCGGTCGATGCCGAGGGACTGGTCGTTTCCGCGCTCCGGGCGACGGCAGCCCGGGCCGTCCTCGTCACGCCGGCGCACCAGTGCCCCACCGGGGTGGCGCTCAGCCCGTCCCGTCGACACGAGCTGGTGGCGTGGGCCGACGAGGTCGACGGCGTGATCATCGAGGACGACTACGACGCAGAGTTCCGCTACGACCGGCAGGCGGTGGGGTCCCTGCAAGGCCTCGATCGCGAGCGGGTGTTCGCCCTCGGTTCGGTCAGCAAGACCATCGCGCCCGCGATCCGGATCGGCTGGGTGCTGGCGCCGCCCCGCTTACTCGCCGCGTTCACGCAGGAGAAGCAGCTGAGCAGCCGGGGGGTGCCCGGGCTGGACCAGGAGGCGCTGGCCCTGCTCATCGAGTCGGGTCGTTTCGACCGCCATCTGCGACGGGTCCGCGCCCTCTACCGCGCCCGCCGGGACACCCTGGCCGCGGAGGTCGCCTCCGTCTTCGGCCCCGACCGCCTTCAAGGGCTGGCCGCGGGGTGCCACAGCGTGCTCCTGCTGCCGCTCGACGTCGACGAGGACGCCGTGGTCGCGGAGGCGCGCGCCCGAGGGGTCGGCGTCACCGGCCTGCGGCAGTACCGGCTCACGCCTACGCCCGCCGACCCAGCCCTGCTCCTCGCCTTCGGAAACCTCTCCGAGCAGCAGATCGTCCGTGGCGTCCACGCCATCGCCGAGGCCGTCCGGCGCTGCGACGCCTAGCTGGGTGGCGGACGGCTCCACACCGGGTGGCTGACCGCAAGCCGTCGGTCAGAGGGCCTGGCGCCGGCGGATCCGCTCGATCTCGCGGTCGACCCGGCGTTCGTAGGGTTCCGGCCCGAACACGCCCCAGGCGTGGCAGGCCAGCCCGACTCGGGTGGTGTCGTAGGCAGGATGTCGGTCGTACGACCAGGCTGACATCGACGGCGAGCAAGCGGCAGGGACCTTCGTCCGACCCGCGGAAGGGGTGTCCCGAGAGGGACGAAGGGCCCTGCCGCATCCAGCACCCCCGGCGAGGATGGAGTCGTGCCGAACCCCCCCAACCTCGACCCGTCGGGTCGAGATCGCCTGATTGACGTCCCTGCACACCGTCCCGAACTCTGAGGAGTACCGATGCCCAGCCGTCATCCCGCCCACACGTGGTTCAGCACCCTGTCGCCCACACAACGTGCCCTGGTCCTGTCGCTGGCGACGATCGACGTCGGCCTGCGGTCCTGGGCCCTCGTCGACGTGTCACGGCGTTCCGCCGCCGAGGTGAGGGGGCGCAAGCTCGCCTGGGTGGTCGGCCTGTCCGACGTCAGCTCCGGCGGTGTCCTGCCCGCGGTCTACCTCCTGCACGGCCGGAGGCCTCGGGCCTTCTGAGGGGGCGTCAGCGGGTGTCGGGCACCGGGGTGCCCACGGAGAGCAGGAGCGCCGCTCGCCCGGCCTCGAGCCGGGCCACGGGAACCCGGGGCGGGGAGCACGAGACGTAGTCCAGTCCCACCCCCGCGACACCGGCGAAGAACCGGATCGACGCGGGGTCGCCGGCGTGCTCCCCGCAGGCGCCGAGGCCGAGATCCGGGCGTACGGCCCGGCCGGCCGCCACCGCCATGGCCACGAGCACCCCGACCCCCTCCTCGTCGAGGGTCGCGAAGGGGTCGTGGTCGAGGATCCCCTGGTCGAGGTAGCGGCCCAGGAACGACGCCGCGTCGTCTCGCGACATCCCCCAGGTCGTCTGGCTGAGGTCGTTGGTGCCGAACGAGAAGAAGTCGGCGGTCTCGGCCAGGTGCCCCGCGAGGATGGCGGCCCGGGGCAGCTCGATCATCGAGCCGATGGCCACCCGACTACCGTCCTCCCGCCGGCCGGTCATCGTCTCGATCCGGCGGCGGGCGAGGCGCATCTCGTGAGGGTCGGCCACGAGCGGCACCATGATCTCCGGCCGCGGGTCACCGCCGGCGGCGGTGCGCGCCGCCGTCGCCGCCATCAGGGCGCGCACGTGCACGTCGAGGAGCTCAGGGAGGATGGTGAGCAGACGTACCCCGCGCAGGCCCAGCATCGGGTTGTCCTCGTGCCAGCGGGCGACCGCAGCGGCACGGGCCTCCAGGGCGCGGTCCTGCTGGCCGTCACGACGCAGCTCGGCCAGCTCGAGCGCGGTGGCCGTGGGGTCGGGCAGGAACTCGTGGAGCGGGGGGTCGAGGAGCCGGACCACCACCGGCAGCCCGTCCATGGCCTCGAGGATGCCGGTGAAGTCGGTCTGCGCGAGGGTCTGGATCTCCTCGAGCGCCTCCCGGCGCCGGTCGCCGACGATGACCCGTTCGACGAGCTCGCGCCGCTCGCCGAGCAGCATGTGCTCGGTGCGGCAGAGACCGATCCCCTCGGCGCCCAGTCGGCGCGCGCGGAGCGCGTCCACCCGGGTGTCGGCGTTGGCCCGGACGCCCAGGGTGCGCCTGGCGTCAGCGTGAGCCAGCAGCCGACGCACCGCGTCGACCACCTCAGGCTCCTCGCCGTCGGGCTCGCCGGCGGAGGTGAGGCCACGCTCCAACGCGGCCGCGACGACGGAGGCGGTCACCGGGAGGTCACCGACGAAGAGACGGCCCGTCGTGCCGTCGACCGACACCGTGCTGCCCGCGGCGAGGGTGCGGCCGCCGGGCAGCCGTACGACGCCCGCCGTCTCGTCGACCTCCATGCCCGTCACCGAGACGACGCACGTGCGACCCAGGCCGCGGGCCACGACCGCGGCGTGGGAGGCGAGACCCCCTCGCGCGGTGACGATGGCCGAGGCGGCGATCATGCCGTGGAGGTCCTGCGCGCTCGTCTCGGTGCGGAACAGCACCGGGCTGTGACCGGCCGCGCGCAGAGCGACAGCGCCGGCCGGGTCGAGGACCACCTCGCCGACCGACGCTCCCGGGCTGGCACCCAGCCCGCTCGCGACGACGTCGAGGGCGCCCGGACGGTCGAACTGCGGGTGCAGCAGCTGCTCGAGCTGGTCGCCCGTCACGCGCAGCAGCGCCTGGTCCAGGCTGATGAGACCCTCGTGAGCCATGGCGGCGGCCATGACGAACGCGGCCGCGGGGCCGCGCTTCCCGACCCGGGTCTGGAGGATCCAGAGCCGCGCGTCCTCGATGGTGAACTCGACGTCGCACATGTCCCGGTAGTGGTGCTCGAGCGTCTGCAGGTGCCCGAGGAGCGCGGTGTGCGCGGTCCGGTCGAGGTAGGCGAGGTGCGCCAGGGGGAGGGTGGCACGGCTGCCGTTGACGACGTCCTCGCCCTGCGCGTTGGGCAGGTAGTCCCCGTAGGGCTCGGCCTCGCCGGTGGACGGGTTACGGGTGAGGCACACCCCGCTTCCCGACCGTGGTCCGGTGTTGCCGTAGACCATGGCCACGATGTTGACGGCCGTGCCGAGGTCGTCGGGGATGCTCTCATGGGCGCGGTAGACCTGCGCCCGAGGACTGGTCCAGGACGTGAGGACGGACAGGATGGCCCGGTCGAGCTGCTCCCGTGGCTGCTGCGGCAGGTCCTCGCCGGTCTGCTCGACGAGGACGCGGCGGTACTGGTCCACGAGCGCGCGCAGCGCCCCGGCGTCGAGGTCGGCATCCGCCACGGCTCCCGCGGCAGCCCGCGTCCGCGCCATGATCGTCTCGAAGGCGGCCGCGTCCACACCGAGCACGGTCGTGCCGTACATGTGCACGAGCCGCCGGTAGCAGTCCCAGGCAAACCGCTCACCGCCGCGGCGCGCCAGCCCCTGCACGGTCTCGTCGGTGAGGCCGACGTCGAGGACGGTGTCCATCATCCCCGGCATCGAGAACCGGGCTCCCGACCGCACCGAGACCAGAAGGGGATCCCGGGCGTCACCGAACCGGCGGCCGGCCCGGGTCTCGACGCGGTGGAGAGCGGCCGTGACCAGGTCGTGCAGACCGGCCGGAACCGTTCCCGTGTGCAGGAACTCACGGCATACCGGAGTCGTCACCGTGAACCCGGGCGGGACCGGCAGGCCGAGCCGGGTCATCTCGGCGAGGTTCGCCCCTTTGCCGCCCATGAGGTCGACGAGTGCCACGGACCCCTCCTCGAAGGGGATCACGAGCGGCGGCGGTTGCACGTGAGCCGGGGTGTCCGCGGTGGGGGAGAGGGAGGGGGAGGGCGTCGCGAGTGACGGGCGAACCAGGTCGGTCATGGTCCCACCGTGATGACGGAACGGCCCAGGCGACAGGGACTTTCGGCTCTGCGGATGGCGCCGGGACCTTGGGCCCGACCGCCCGCGCGGGAGGTCGGGCACCGTGGAGGTGAGAGCCAGGCCAGCCGGAGGAGAGACCATGCTTCACCAGGAACCGACCGTCCGCGCCGCCAGGGAGACGACACGCTCGGCTCCGGCGACGCGCATCGTCGTCGCGGTCGACGGCGGCTGGGCCAGTCGGCGCGCGCTGCACCAGGCGGGGCTGGAGGCCGAGCGACGGGGCGCCGACGTCACCGTCGTCACCGTCGTCTCGACCCCGCCGGCGGGCCATGACGGCCCGGAGCTCTGGCAGGCCACCGAACGTGAGGCGGCCGATTCGGCCCACGCCGTCAACGTCGCAGCCGAGCGCGACCTCCGTCACGAGCGACCGTCGGTGGGCGTCGAGGCCCTCGTCATCCACGCGGCGCATGAGCTTTCCCCGATCGATGCGGGCCTGCTCGTCGTGGGCCGTGCGGGTGCCGGCGGTCAGGGCGTCTTCCGCATGGGGACGACCAGCGAGGCCCTGTTGGCCGTCCTGGGCTGCCCCGTCCTGGTCTGCCGCGACGACCGTCTGGCCGGCCGGCCCACCGACGTCCCGCTGCGCCAACCCGAGGTGGTCGCAGCGGTGCACGTGGAGACCGACGTGCCGACCGTGCTGGCCCGAGCCGTCGAGGAGGCCGCCATCCGGCGGATGCCGCTGTGTGTGTTCACCCACGACGGCGCGCCTGGTGTCGAGGTGGGTGCGGCGCTCGCTGCCGAGACCGCGGTCCCGTGGCGCATCGTCCACACGGCCGGGGCGCAGACGGCCGAGGCCATCCTGCGGTATGCGGACCCCGAGGACCTTCTCGTCCTCGGCAACCGGGGCCACGGCCGGCTGGCCGGCCACGTCAGGGGCTCGGTGACCCGCGCCGTCCTCGACGGCATGACCTGCGACGTCCTGCTCCAGCCGGTGCTCAGCTGACGACCGCGGCACCGAGGTTCCCGAGGGTCGGCCAGCGCGCGGCGGCCCAGGGCAGCCAGCCGTCCCACCCCGCCGGTGGGGGAGGCAGCGGTGCATCCTCGAGCTCCGCCCTCGACGGTGGCTGGTACAGCGCCAGGAACCGGTCGTGGTCGGCGTCGGACATCTCGAAGGTGGTCCCCGGGGCCTCGCGCCATCTCCGGTCGGCTCGGGCCCGCCGCTCCGGCTCGGGGACCTCGAAGTACCGCAGCACGAAGCCGGCTCCCGCGTGCTCCGCGACCGCGCGGACGGCATACCGCTCGTCGGGTGACCAGCACCCGAAGTCGACCACGACGGACGAGCCGCTCACGGCCACCTCGTGGGCGACCCAGAGGAGCCGACCCTCGAGGACGTCCCGCGTGCCGTCGACGTCGTTGACCCCGAACAACGGGGCCATCCAGTCGTCCGGCGTCAGCCGGAGGATCCCCAGCTCCGCGGCCGTCTGCCTCGCCCAGGTGGTCTTGCCGGTGCCCGGGAGGCCCACGGTCAGGTAGACGGTGGGGTCCGGTCGGCTCATCTCAGTCTTGTCCCGTGTTCTGGCCCGCGATCTGGGCCGCGACCTCACGCCGCACGACCTTGCCCATCTGGTTGGTGGGCAGCGTCTCGACGAAGACGACGCGCCGCGGCACCTTGTAGGCGGTCAGGCCCTCGCGGGCATGTGCCCTGAGCTCGTCCTGACCCACCGTGGCACCCGGCGCGAGGACCACCGCAGCCACCACCTGCTCGCCGCCGTCCGACGTGGGCACGCCCACCACCGCGACGTCGTCGACCCCTGGGTGCGCCCGGAGCACGGCCTCCACCTCGGAGGGGTAGACGTTGAACCCGCCGGTGATGATGACCTCCTTGAGCCGGTCGACGATGGTGAGGAAGCCGTCGGGCGCCATGGTGACGATGTCGCCGGTGCGGAACCAGCCGTCGTGGAAGGCCGCGGCGGTCTCCTCGGGGACGCCTCGGTAGCCAGAGAAGACCTGGGGACCACGCACCATCAGCTCGCCCCGCTCGCCCCGAGCCACCTCCCGGTCGAGGTCGTCGGGGTCGGCGATGCGGATCTCGGTGTCGGGGAACGGCACGCCGATCGAGCCCGGCCGACGCGCCGTCGTCATCGGGTTGCCGACGATCACCGGAGACGTCTCGGTCAGCCCGTAGCCCTCGACGAGCAGGCCGCCACTCGCGGCCTCCCAGCGTTCCACCAGCGCCGCGGGCAGGGGCATCGCGCCCGACAACGCATACCGGACCCCCCGGATCGAGACGCCCCGTCGCGCGGCCTCGTCGACGATGCGCTGGTAGACCGGCGGCACGGCGGGGACGAAGCCCGGCACCTCGCGCTCGAAGGCCTCCATGATCAGACCGGTCTCGGGCCTGGGCAGCAGCACCAGCTTGGCTGCCAGGGCCACACCCACCAGCACGCTGACCGTCACGCCGTAGGCGTGGAAGAGGGGGAGGGCGACGAGGACCGACTCCGTCCCCTCCTCCAGCCCGGGCACCCAGGCGCGTCCCTGGAGCACGTTGGCGACGAGGTTGCGGTGCCTAAGGGGCACGCCCTTCGGCACCCCCGTCGTCCCGGAGGTATAGAGCAGCAGCGCAACGTCCTCCCGGTCGGGGCGGGGGTGCTCCTGGCCCAGCCGCGGCCCGGAGGACAGCCGCACCCAGGGGATCGCGTGGGGAGCGGGGGCGGTCAGCTGCGCACGGGCCGCACGGGCCTTGCGCAGCGGCATACGCAACGCCAGGCGCTTTCTCAACGGCAGCGCGGTGGTCAGGTCGACGGCGACCACGTGCTCCAGCCTCGACCCGGCCCGGAGCTCCTCGACCATCGGCACGGCCTTGTCCCAGACGACGGCCACCCGGGCACCGTGGTCGGCGAAGGGGTGGCGCAGCTCGGCCGCGGTGTAGAGCGGGTTGTGCTCCACGACGGTGGCCCCCAGCCGCAGCACCGCGAAGAAGGCGACGAGGTGCTGAGGGCAGGTGGGCATGAGCAGCGCGACGTTGTCACCGGGGCGGACCCCGAGCCGGTGCAGGCCCGCGGCCAACCGGCTCACCTCGTCGGCGGCCTCGCGGTAGGTGGTGGTGCGGCCCAGGAAGTCGAACGCCGGCTGCTCCGGGTAGGCCTGCACGCTGCGTTCCCACAGGTCGAGCACCGTCGTGTCGCCGTAGTCGAGGTGCAGCGGCACGCCCTCTTGGTATGCATCTGCCCACGCGGGCTGCTGAGCCGGCACGACCTGCCTCGACTTCCTCGCGGCGGGGTGGCCCGCCACGGCTTCGCCCAACCTAGCGTTCGAGGGCGGCCGGCTGTTGCGGCTCGCCACTCACCCCAGGGGCGTGGCGATGACCACCGCACGGTTGGCCCAGACCCGCTGGGCCGGGATGTAGTCCGTGCACGTCACCATGACCAGCTGCGGAGGCCCGTCGGCGGAGTAGAGGTTGCGCCCGGTGACGAACTGCGGGTACGTGGTCGGCGTGAGGTCGAGGACGACCTCCGAGATGCGGTAGCTGAAGGTCCGGCCGTCCGCGCAGGACAGCCGCATCGTCATGCCCGTGCGCACCTGCTGCTTGAAGGTGGTCTGGAAGATCGCCGACCCGTCGTGGTACGTGTGACCGTCCATCAGCACGGTCCCGCGGCTCGCCCCCGCCAGCACGCTCGGGAACCAGCCCGCGCTGCCCCGGGCGGCGGCGCTGGGGGTGCCCAGGTCGCCCTCCGGGGTCAGGGTCAGCGTGACGACGGTCGTGTCGATGCCCAGGGGAGCCAGGGAGAAGCGCGCCGGGCGGCACGGGGCGCCGGGCGGCCCGAGGGCCACTGCAGGGGCAGGCGCGGCCGCGGAACCCGTTGTCGCAGAGACGTTTCCCGCCAGGAAGGTCGGCTCACCAGGCCGTGGTGCCGCCGTCGAGGTCGATGGGTCGGTGGCCGAGATGCTCGGCGAGGCCGAGGTGGCTGCGGTGCTCGAGGTGGCCGATCCGGTCGCCCCTGCGTGCGTGTCCAGCGGGGCCGAGGTCGTGTCCGTGGTGCCGACCTCCAGCGACGCGGAGGACGGCGAGGCGATGGGGTGCTTCACGGCCACCGCGGACCCACCGGCGACGAACAGACAGATCCCGGCGACGGCGAGTGCCGTCGACCACCCCGGGCCGCGCTGCCCCCGGGGATACCGGTGGCGGCTCACCGGACGGCCCGATGACGCCATGGGGCACCACCCTCGCCGAGTGGGTCGGCGAGGGTGGTGCCCATGTCGTGCGTCATGTCAGCGCAACCCCGTGGGGCTGCTCGCTCCTAGTGGCGGCCCGTCGGTCGACGCAGTCGCATCACCAGCGCACCGGCCGCGGCGAAGAGGCCGAGAGCCAGGACCGCGTTGAGCGGGCTCGCCGGCAGCTCCGCATCCGCGCCTCCGGTATGCGGTGCCCCCGCACCCGGAACGAGCACCGCGGCAGCCGCCGCGCTCGTGGTGGCCGCGGCCACGGGTGTGGTGGTGCTGGTCGTCGCCGCGGGCGTGGTGGCGCTCGTGGTGGTGACCGGCGTGGTCGTACTGGTCGTCGTCACGGGCGTGGTGGTGCTCGTGGTGGTGACCGGTGTCGTACTGGTCGAGGTGACGGGCGTCGTCGTGCTCGTCGTGGTTACGGGCGTCGTCGTGCTCGTGGTCGTGACCGGCGTCGTACTCGTCGTGGTGACGGGCGTCGTCGTACTCGTCGTGGTGACGGGCGTCGTCGTGCTCGTCGTGGTGACGGGCGTCGTCGTGCTCGTGGTCGTGACCGGGGGAGACGTGGTGCTCGTCGTGGTGACGGGGGGCGACGTCGTGCTCGTCGTGGTGACGGGCGTCGTCGTGCTCGTGGTCGTGACCGGGGGAGACGTCGTGCTCGTCGTGGTGACCGGGGGAGACGTCGTGCTCGTCGTCGTGACCGGCGGCGAGCTGGTGGTCGACGTGGTGGACGTCGCCGAGGTGGTGGTCGACGACGACGGCGGAGGCGGCGGGATCGAACACGTGGAGCTCGTGATGACGTTGGTGTCGAGCGTGACGGCTCCGTTGCGTGCCAGCAGACGGCCGTTGACCGTGGTTCCGGTCTGAGCGGCGATGGACGTCAGGGCCATGACGGTCCCGACGAACGTCGTGTTGGTTCCGAGCGTCGCCGAGCTGCCGACCTTCCAGAAGACGTTGCACGCTTGCGCACCGTTGATGAGCGCGACAGTGCTGTTGGACCCCGTGATGAGGGTGCTCGCCGACTGGAAGATGAAGACGGCGGTGGGGTCACCCTTGGCGTCGAGGGTCACCGTGCCGTCAACGCCGAGTGACAGCGTGGTGCCGGTGTACACACCCCCGACCAGCGTCCGGCCGTCCAGCACGCTGGCAGCGGCACCCGGGCCACGGGAAGCGGCGTCGTTGTAGGCGATGACGAGGTCGGCCTGGGCTTGCTTTGCCGTGTCGTCCGTCTTGTGTACTGCGCCGTTCACCGTCCCCGGGGGGAAACCGGTGATCGAGCTCCCGGCATACAGGCCGAGGTTGCCGTTGATGACGGACGGCCCCGTGTTGGTCACGGTCTCCGCGCCAAGCACAGCGAAGCTGGCCGTGGTACCGAGGTTGACGGGGGCATCTGCGGCGGCCGACGCCGGACGCATACCGGCCACCAGGGCGAGCAGAGTCACCATGAGGGGGACGGTCACGACCAGGGCCCAGCGGCGCCGGCTCGCGCGTGAGGGCGCGGGAAGATGGATCGTGCGGGGGGTCATAGGTTCGCCTAGCGATGGTCGTACCCGATCGCGGGGAAGCAACGCTCAGGGGCGAATGGCCGCGACACCAACCCCATCAGAACGAACGTGGGCGGTTCCGGAAGTGGTCTTCGGGTCCCGCTGGTCGGCACGACATCGTGCTGGCGTTCGACATGCTGTCTTCAGCGGGAACGCTGTGTCGCGGGCTTCTACGGACGAAGATCGGACGGTCGCGCACACCGGCTCCGGCGCGCTGGGGGCGCGAGGTGGACGGCTGGCTTTGACGATCACGGACAACGGTGCTGTCTGTCCTGTTTGGACCGTACACACCTTTTGGCCGAATTGACCCGTTCCTCCGAAACCCGGCCAGAGTCTTGACCAACGGGCAGTGGAGACGGAGACCGGCAGCGAGGTAGTCCTTTCGGGCATTTGTGACTGCACCATCCGGTGCGCCGGGCCGTCCCATTGACTGATGTGGACCCCCGGGGGGCCCGTGGAATGGTCCTCGCAGGCCGCCGCACGCGGCTACGGACGAGCACCGCCGCGGGGGAACCCGCACCGCAACCGACGCCTCGTCTCGTTCTCTCACCACATATCGAACCCGAGAAGGGGCCTGTCACCATGCGCACGAAGCTCTCCATGAAGAAGAAGACCGCCGCCACGATCACCGCCGGTGTCCTCGTCGCCGGTACCGCCGCCGGCGCGTACGCCTACTGGACCACCACGGGTACCGGTACCGGCACGGGCGCCACGACGGCCGGCACTGCCACCCTGAGCTTCACTCAGTCCGCGCTCACGGCGATGTACCCCGGCGACTCCGCTCAGACGCTGACCGTTTCCGTCAAGAACGTGAGCACCACCGAGTCTGCCTACGTGGCCTCGGTGAAGGCCTTCATCACCACGGACAAGTCGGGTTGCACGGGCGCCGACTTCAAGATCGGTGGTGCGGTTGCCCCGTCAACCGCACTCACCGCGACGGCGCTGACTTGGACGCCCGTGGACCTTGCGGCGACCGCGGCTGCCAACGCCACGTCCACCATCCAGTTCAACAACACAACCTCCAACCAGGACGTCTGCAAGTCGGCCGTCGTGACGGTCAACTACGTCGCCAGCTGATCCTGCTTACCGCGGTGGGGCGGCTCATCGGAGCCGCCCCACCGTCGCGGCATTTCCAACCGACCTCAACCCCAGGAGCCCCGAGCCATGAGGACGACGACGAGCAACAGGACCAGCGTCCTGATGCTGATCGGTGTGCTCATCGCTGCCCTCGGGCTCGTGGCAACGGCCCAGATCGCCAGCTCAAAGCCCACGGTCGCGACGCCCGTCATCAGCTCCGGCCCGGCGACCCTGTCGCCGTCGACCGCCGCCACCTTCACCATCACCACGGCAAACGGAACGCAGCTGCAGTGCGTGCTCGACGTCGGCGCCTTCACCGCGTGCTCGAGCCCCCGCACCTACACCGGCCTCACCCAGGGCTCTCACACCTTCAGCGTGAAGGCGACCCAGGGGTCCGACCAGAGCGCCGCGGCTTCCTACTCGTGGACCGTCGACACGGCGGCGCCCCCGGCTCCGAGCATCCCGTCCCGACCCGCGAACCCCGCCGCCTCCACGAATGCCACGTTCACCCTCGCTGACACCGAAGCTGGCGTGAGCTTCCGCTGTGCGCTCGACTCCGCGGCGTACGTGGTGTGTTCGACCCCCAAGACGTACTCGGCACTGAGCCAGGGTTCCCACACCGTCAGCGTGCAGGCGGTCGACGGAGCGGGCAACGCCAGCCCGGCCACGGCGTACACCTGGACCATCGACACCGTGGCACCGGCCGCCCCGGTCTACACCGCGAAGCCGGCCGACCCCACGCAGAATGCGACGAACACCTTCGCCTGGACCACGTCGGAATCGGGCCTGACGTTCCAGTGCTCGATGGAGAACGGCGTCTGGTTCAGCTGCACCTCGCCCTACACATGGGTCATCGACACGAGCAACAACGGCCAGCACCAGTTCGCCGTCCGGGCTATCGACGCCGCCGGGAACATCTCGGCTGGGAACTACTACTCCTTCAAGTACGAGAAGGGTCTCCCGGCCACCGGGATGCCGTTCCAGATCACCGGCTCGGTCTCGGGTTTGGCGATCGGCTTGACCAAGCCCATCATCGTGACCCTGACGAACCCCAACCCCGTGCAGATCTACATCACCAGCGTGACTGTTGGAGTGGACACGTCGAAGGACCCGACCGGCTGCGCGAGCGGCACCAACCTCCAGCTGATGCAGTCGAACGTGTCGAGCACCCTCGCCGTGATCGTGCCGGCGAACGGCTCGGTCACGCTGCCGGCGCAGGGCGCGACGACACCGCAGATCCTGCTCAAGGACCTGCCGACGAACCAGGACGCCTGCAAGGCAAAGAACTTCGCGCTCACCTACACCGGATCGGCGCACAACTGACATGGCCAGGTCAGGTATCGCCGCGTCGGGTAGGCGTACGAAGGGCCCTCTTGAGGGCCGCTTTGCCATGCTCATCACCTTTGTGGTCGGGCTCATCCTGGTCGGCGGCACCGCCTTTGGGTTCTGGACAACGAGAGGGAACGGGACCGCCTCGGCCGCTACCGGAACGCTGAACGCGCCCGCTTCGGTGACGGCAACGACGACTACCGGGTCGAGTGCGGTCACGGTTGCATGGCCGGTGTCCGTCTCCACGTCCGGGGCACCTTCTCCCACCGGCTACTACGTCACTCGGAAGAACGCGAGCACGCTTACCGTCAGCAGCGCATGCGACAGCTCCGCGTCTAACCTGGTCACTGCCATCTCGTGCACAGACTCCTCGGTCCCGGATGGGACCTACTCGTATGCCGTCACTGCCGTCAACCGGAGCTGGACCGCCCTGAGTCCGTCGAGCAGCAATGTCACCGTGGTGAGCAACCTCAGCACCTCAACCAGCATCGCCTCGTCGGCAAACCCCTCGGTCGTCGATCAGGTGGTGACCTACACCGCGACGGTCTCCGCGTCGTCCGGGTCACCGACTGGAACAGTGACGTTCAAAGACGGCAGCAGCGTCATCACGTGTTCCGGGGGCTCCCAGACGCTCTCATCCGGAATGGCCACCTGCTCATTGCCTTACGCGTCAGCTGGCGTTGCTCACTCCATCACAGCCGTGTACCAGGGAGTAACGGGCTTCGGACCTTCCGCCTCCGCCGCGTTGAGTCAGGTGGTGAACCCGGCTGGCCAAAGCCTCACCTTCACCTCGACCGCCCCCACCACCGCCACGGTCGGCGGCACCACCTACACCGTCACCGCAACCGGCGGCGCATCCGGCAACCCCGTGACCTTCTCCTCGGCCACCACCAGCGTCTGCACAGTCAGTGGCAGCACCGTCTCCTTCGTCGGAGCCGGCACCTGCACCATCAACGCCGACCAGGCCGGCAACACCAACTACGCCGCCGCCCCCCAGAAGCAGCAGACCTTCCCCGTGAAGACCGCTCAGAGCATCACCTTCACCTCGACCGCCCCCACCACCGCCACGGTCGGCGGCACCACCTACACCGTCACCGCAACCGGCGGCGCATCCGGCAACCCCGTGACCTTCTCCTCGGCCACCACCAGCGTCTGCACAGTCAGTGGCAGCACCGTCTCCTTCGTCGGAGCCGGCACCTGCACCATCAACGCCGACCAGGCCGGCAACACCAACTACGCCGCCGCCCCCCAGAAGCAGCAGACCTTCCCCGTGAAGACCGCTCAGAGCATCACCTTCACCTCGACCGCCCCCACCACCGCCACGGTCGGCGGCACCACCTACACCGTCACCGCAACCGGCGGCGCATCCGGCAACCCCGTGACCTTCTCCTCGGCCACCACCAGCGTCTGCACAGTCAGTGGCAGCACCGTCTCCTTCGTCGGAGCCGGCACCTGCACCATCAACGCCGACCAGGCCGGCAACACCAACTACGCCGCCGCCCCCCAGAAGCAGCAGACCTTCCCCGTGAAGACCGCTCAGAGCATCACCTTCACCTCGACCGCCCCCACCACCGCCACGGTCGGCGGCACCACCTACACCGTCACCGCAACCGGCGGCGCATCCGGCAACCCCGTGACCTTCTCCTCGGCCACCACCAGCGTCTGCACAGTCAGTGGCAGCACCGTCTCCTTCGTCGGAGCCGGCACCTGCACCATCAACGCCGACCAGGCCGGCAACACCAACTACGCCGCCGCCCCCCAGAAGCAGCAGACCTTCCCCGTGAAGACCGCTCAGAGCATCACCTTCACCTCGACCGCCCCCACCACCGCCACGGTCGGCGGCACCACCTACACCGTCACCGCAACCGGCGGCGCATCCGGCAACCCCGTGACCTTCTCCTCGGCCACCACCAGCGTCTGCACAGTCAGTGGCAGCACCGTCTCCTTCGTCGGAGCCGGCACCTGCACCATCAACGCCGACCAGGCCGGCAACACCAACTACTACTCAGCACCATCGATCAGCCAGAACATTTCAGTGGCCTCCGCGCCGTCTGCGCCCGCGAACCTCGCCTTCAGCTCAAACCAACTGACATGGACGGTTGTCCCCGGGTATACGTACGAGTGTCAGATCGTCAATGGCAACGCCACCACCCCTTCAGGGACTTGGGCCTCCTGTAACACGCCCTACATGATCTCCGGGAATGGCCAACGCACCTTCTTCGTCCGTGCCATCTCGAACGGTGCCGCGTCAGCGCCTGCCTCCATCGGCTTCAAATGACACCTGGTTTCTTCAACAACCCAGAACATGACCGGCGGCACGCCTCCACGGCGGGACCTCGCACTTCGGGCACAGTGGGCACGACGACACGACCGGTCCGCGGAGGTACCCCAGATGAGTAGCAGCACGCCCGAACGTCGGACCGACCCGTCCCCGACGACCCGCACGACGGCGGGTGGCACGACCGGGACGACCGGGACTACCGGGTCGACCGATCCGGGCGCGACCTCGCGCTTCCGGCCGTTCGGGTCCTCGACCCCGACCACGGCGACCCCGGTCAACCGCGACCCCGCCACCGGTAACCTCTCCGCCGCCGAGTGGGAGGACCCGGAGGACACCGGTCCCGAGCGCGTCCGGCACATCGTCGACCGCTTCGACGGGGCCGCCGGGCTGCTTGTGCTGCGCCTCGTCACCGCGGTCATCCTCGGCATCCGGGGGCTGCAGATCCTCCAGCACCTCGACGTGACCCGCGACCAGTTCACCCAGATCGGGATGCCCTCCCCGGACACCATGGCCATCGTCGTCGGTGCGGCAGCGTTCGCCGCCGCCTTCGCCCTCGTCGTCGGCGCGTTCGTCCGCGTGGCGGGCCTCGGCATCGCCGCGATCGCCATCGGCAGCCTCGTCTACGTCAAGTGGCGCAACGGGGACGTCTTCACCGCCGGGCAACCCGGGTTCAACGGCGAGCTCGAGCTGCTCCTGGCGGGCGTGGGTCTGGCCTTCCTGGGCCTCGGCGGTGGCGGATGGGGAGTCGACCGGCGCTTCCGGCGACGCTGAACCTCCCGACCCACCGCGGCTAGGCTCCCCGTGTGACAGAGGGGGAGCGGGATGCACGGCAACACGGTGGTGCTGACGCCGACCCCGAGGTCGTCAGCGACCGCATCCTGACGCTGCCCAACGTCCTGTCGTCCCTACGCCTGGTCGGCGTTCCCGTCTTCCTCTGGCTGCTCTTCAACCACCACGACATCTGGGCGTTCGCCCTGCTGACGGCGTCGGGGATCAGCGACTACCTCGACGGCAAGATCGCCCGCCGCTTCGGTCTGGTCTCACGGCTCGGGCAGCTGCTCGACCCCCTGGCCGACCGCCTCTACGTGCTCAGCACCCTCATCGCGCTGACCATCCGCGAGGTCATCCCGGTCTGGCTGCTCGTGGTCCTCGTCGCCCGCGACCTGTTCATGGGCGTCGTCATCGTCCTGCTGAAACGGGTCGGGCAGACCGGGCTGCCGGTGCACTTCGTCGGCAAGGCGGCCACCTTCAACCTGCTCTACGCGTTCCCCATCCTCCTGCTCAGCACGCTCGACAACCCGCTCGGCACCTTCTCGAGGCCACTCGGGTGGGGGTTCGCCTGGTGGGGGACCGGGCTCTACTGGCTCGCCGCCGTCCTGTATGCCGTGCAGGCGGTGCCGATCCTGCGCGCCGGGCGGCCACCGGCCGCGGCGACCGGCGCCCCCGCATGACCCCCACCCCGCCCCACGAGCGTCTACCGCTCGCCGACGACCCGCGGGAGCAGGGCCGTTTCGGGCACGGCTCCATGAGCCTCCTGCAGCAGCTCATGGACCGCCCGCTCGACCCGTCGTATGCCGCCGCGGCCGACCGCCGCGAGGCGGCCGGTCTGCCACGCAGCACCTCCACGCGGGGGCCGGTCGTCATCGTGTCCGCCCTGCTCATCGGCTTCCTGCTCGTCGCCGCGGCCTTGGCGCTGCGTCCGAGCGGGACGACGGCCTCGCGGGACAAGGAGCAGCTCGTCCAGCAGGTCCAGGCCAGGCAGGCCCGTGGCGACGAGCTGGCCGCGCAGGCGAGCAGCCTGAGCGGGGAGATCCAGAACGCCCAGGCCGCCGCCCTCGCGACCCAGGCCACCCAGCTCGGCGCCGAGCTCGACCGCCTCGAGCTGCTGACCGGAGAGGTCGCCGTCGCGGGCCCAGGGCTCGTCCTCACCGTCGACGACGCCCCCTCGGCCCGGGCGAACAGCGCCGCCGGTGACCCGCGCGACGCCAACGGGTTCCCGAAGGGACGGGTGACCTCGTTCGACCTGCAGATCCTCTGCAACGGGTTGTGGCAGGCCGGCGCCGAGGCGATCTCGATCAACGGCCAGCGGCTGACCTCGCGGTCCGCCATCCGCTTCGCGGGCGACGCGATCCTCGTCGACTACAAGCCGCTGAGCCCGCCCTACGTCGTCACCGCCGTGGGGGAGGGCCGCGACCTGCAGACCGGGTTCGCCACGACGTCGTCGGGGCTCCTACCTGAAGTCGCTCGGTGACAACTACGCGATCCCCTCGACCATCTCGACGCAGGCCCGGGTCGACGTTCCCCGCAGCGCGCCGATGTCCCTGGTGTACGCCCGACCGGTGCCCACCGGCATACCCTCGGGGTCGCCGTCCGTCCCGACGACCACCCCGACGACCACCCCGACCCCTCGACGACCAGCAGGGAGGCGCCCACCTCATGATCCCCGCCATCGGTCTGCTCGTCGGCGTCGTCGCGGGCCTGCTCCTGCACCCCTCGGTGCCGGTCTCCCTCCAGCCCTACCTGCCGATCGCTGTCATCGCCGCCCTCGACGCGGTGTTCGGCGGCGTGCGGGCCGTGCTCGACGGGATCTTCGTCGACAAGGTCTTCGTCGTCTCGTTCCTGTCCAACGTCGTCGTCGCGGCGTTCATCGTGTTCCTGGGCGACCAGCTGGGCGTGGGCACGCAGCTCTCCACCGGCGTCGTCGTCGTGCTCGGGGTCCGCATCTTCTCCAACGTCGCCTCGATCCGGCGCCACCTGTTCAAGGCCTGACGATGTCCGACGCGCCGCGCCCTCCCACGGCCTCGCCGTCCGCACCCTCGGCCTGGCGACGCCTGGCCAGAGCGGGGGCGCCCCGGGGCACCAAGGCCCAGGTGCTCGGCGCGGTCCTGGCCCTCACGCTCGGCTTCGCCATGGCCACCCAGATCCGCCAGACGCAGGGCGCCGGCCTGGAGACCCTGCGCCAGGACGACCTCGTCCGCGTGCTGGACGACGTCAGCCAACGGTCCACCCGCCTCGACCAGCAGGTGCGCGAGCTCGAGCAGCAGCGCGACGCGCTGGCCGGCGGCGTCAACAGCAGCCAGGCGGCGATCGACCAGGCGACCAAGCAGCTGGAGGCGCTCCGCATCCTCGCCGGAACGGCTCCCGCGCAGGGGCCGGGCATCCGCATCACCATCAGCGACCCCGACCGCAAGGTGTCCTCCGCGCTGCTCATCGACCTGCTGCAGGAGCTGCGCGACGCGGGGGCCGAGGTCGTGCAGTACGGCTCCAACCGGGTCGTCGCGAGCTCCTGGATCAGCTCCAGCAACGGCCAGATCCAGGTCGACGGCCAAGGCCTCACCGCCCCCTACGTCGTGCTGGCCATCGGTGACAAGGCCACCCTGGCGTCGGCCCTCAACATCCCGGGTGGGATCGTCGAGACCCTGCGCCGCTCCAACGCGAGCGCAGCGGTCGACCAGCTCGACACCCTGCGCATCGACGCGTTGCAGTCGCCGCGAACGCCTCGTTACGCTCAGCCCGTGCCGGCCCCCAGCAGCCCCGCAACCCCGTAGAGAGTGAGCGAGATGAGCGACACGCGCGACCAGGAGTACCCCGAGACGCTGCGCTACACCCTCGACCACGAGTGGGTCGAGGCCCTGGACGGCGGCACCGTACGCATCGGCATCACGGCATTCGCCCAGAGCGCGCTCGGCGACGTCGTCTACGTCTCGCTGCCGGCCGTGGGGGACACCCTCACCGCGGGGGCGACCTGTGGCGAGGTCGAGTCGACGAAGTCGGTCAGCGACCTCTTCGCCCCGCTCTCGGGCGAGGTGACGGCCGTCAACACCGCGCTCGACAGCGCCCCCGAGCTCGTCAACTCGGCGCCCTACTCCGACGGGTGGATGTACGAGCTGAAGGTGGCGGGCGATGCGTCCGCAGCCCTCGACGGTCTGATGGACGTCTCCACGTACCGTCAGAGCGTCGGCTGAGCATCCACTAGGGTTTTGACACCGGCAGCGACGAAGGAGAGGCGGCCATGACCGACCAGACGCCCGACAAGGAGACGCCGGTGGAGTCGACGGACAGCACCTCGCGAACGCCCGCCCCTGGCCGCCAGGGCGACCCCACCACCATGCGGTTCAAGGGCGTGGGTGAGCACGAGAACGTCGAGGTCGACGGCCGCGGGCTCAACGCCGAGGACCAGGCGACGATCGACGCCCTGCGCACCGGCACCGGCCTGCTCATCGTGCTGCGCGGCCCCAACACCGGAGCCCGGTTCCTCCTCGACGACGCCGCAGTCACCACCGGCCGACACCCCGACAGCGACATCTTCCTCGACGACGTGACCGTCTCGCGCAAGCACGCGGTCTTCGCCCAGGAGGGCGACGGGTATGCCGTGCGCGACGTCGGGTCGCTCAACGGCACCTACGTCAACCGCGAGCTCGTCGACCACCACGTGCTCCGCACCGGCGACGAGGTCCAGATCGGCAAGTTCCGGCTCGTCTACTACGCCGGCGGCCGCTCCGCGTGAGCTCCCGCCCCTCCGACGGCGTAGGCCGGTCGGCCGGCGGCGCGGGGTCAGCAGGGTCTTCGGGGTCGACAGCGCCGTCTGGGTCGTCAGGGTCGTCCGGCCGGCGCACCATCGGGGCGGTTCTCGCCGCCCTGACCCCGGAGTTCCCGGACCTCACCATCTCCAAGATCCGCTTCCTCGAGGCGGAGGGCCTGCTCACGCCCCACCGCACCGGGTCGGGCTACCGCACCTACACCGACGGCGACACCGACCGTCTGCGCTACATCCTTACGGCGCAGCGTGACCGGTTCTGGCCGCTCAAGGTCATCCGCGACGCCCTCGACGCCCTCGACCGGGGCCTGGCCCCCGCCGAGCCGGGCGCCGATGCCGAGGGCGGGCTGCCCCGCGTTCCCGAGACCGCCCCCGACCCCGACGCGCCCACCGCCCAGCAGCTGGCCGCTCCCACGACGCTCCGCCTGACGTCCCGCGAGCTGCGCGACGCGGCCGGGCTCGACCGGCCCACGATGGACGCCCTCGAGACCTACGGGCTCGTGCGGCCCGACGCTGCCGGTCACTTCGACGACGACGCGCTCGCCGTCGCCCGTTCGGCCGCGGCACTCGCGGCCTACGGCGTCGAGCCGCGGCACCTGCGCCCGTTCCGCACCGCCGCCGACCGCGAGATCGGCCTCGTGCAGCAGCTCGTCCGGCCGGCCCGCCCGGCGGGTCGGGGCAGTCGTTCGGGGGAGGCGGCGCCCGAGCCCGAGGACCCCACCGCCGACGTCCTGCGCCTCTGCGTCACGCTGCACACCGCGCTCGTCCGGGCCGGACTGCACCAGCGGTGAGCCGCTGACGACGACCCCGCTGACGACGGACCGCGAGCCGAAGTACGGTGGTGCTGTGAAACCGGTCGACGTCCTCGGGGTCCGCGTCGAGATGCCCACGAACCAGCCCATCGTGCTGCTGCGCGAGCGCGACGGTGAGCGCTACCTGCCCATCTGGATCGGGGCGGCCGAGGCCACGGCCATCGCCTACGCGCAGCAGGGCGTCGAGCCGCCGCGCCCTCTCACCCACGACCTGCTCAAGGACGTCATCGAGACCCTCGGGCACACGGTCACCGAGATCCGCATCGTGGAGCTGAAGGACAAGGTCTTCTACGCCGTCATCGTCATCGACGGCCAGCAGGAGATCAGCGCCCGCCCGTCGGACGCCATCGCGCTGGCCCTGCGCACGCAGACGCAGATCGTCGTCGCCGAGGCGGTGCTCGAAGAGGCCGGAGTGGCGCTGACCCCCGACGAGGACGACGAGGTGGAGCGCTTCCGCGAGTTCCTCGAGCAGGTGTCGGCCGAGGACTTCGAGATCCCGCAGGAGCCCGACCCGCCGGCCGCCCCCTGAGTGACCTAACCCTCAACGTGAGGGTGAGGGTTGAGCGTGGCGGCCGACACGCCGGGCGACTCACCGTCGAGGGGTAGTTGACCCCGGGGCGGTTCCGACCTACCGTCAGGACGTCGGTCCTCGAAACACGCGGGTGTAACTACAGCGGTGGTCTCGTCCGGAGCGGCGCACCACGGCTCCCGACCCCCAGCGGCGGCCGACCAGGACCTCAGGAGGACACCGTGACCGCCACGGGAGATGCGAAGCAGCGCCGCACGCACGTTCCCGCCTCGGCTCAGGGGCTGCTCTTCGACGACGACCTGCCGGAGCTCAACGAGGACACCGGCTACCGCGGTCCTACGGCGTGCAAGGCGGCCGGCATCACCTACCGCCAGCTCGACTACTGGGCGCGCACCGGTCTCGTGGAGCCGTCCGTCCGCACCGCGACCGGCTCGGGCACCCAGCGCCTCTACGGCTTCCGCGACATCCTCGTGCTCAAGGTCGTCAAGCGGCTGCTCGACACCGGCGTCTCCCTCCAGCAGATCCGGATCGCCATCCAGACCCTGCGTCTGCGTGGCGTCGAAGACCTGGCCCAGATCACGCTGATGAGCGATGGCGCCAGCGTCTACGAGTGCACGTCCCCCGACGAGGTCATCGACCTGCTGCAGGGCGGTCAGGGCGTCTTCGGGATCGCCATCGGTCGCGTGTGGCGTGAGGTCGAGGGCACCTTGGCGCAGCTGCCCAGCGAGCGGGCCGAGGACGAGGTCCCCGCCGCTCACCCGGGCGACGAGCTCAGCGCGCGCCGCCAGCAGCGCATCTCCTGACCCGTCCGGCTCCCGCGCCCGACCCCGGCCGCACGACCCGCCGGCGGCTCTGCGCATACCGGCGCTGGTAGGTTGGTACCCGCCGCGAACAACCCGCACGGGAGAGCCCCCGGGACGGTCTGACCGTCAGCCGGGGCGCCGAAGGGGCAACACCCCGGAACCTCTCAGGCGCCAGGACCGTGTGGGTGAGGCGACTCTGGAGCTGCGACGCCGTGGTGACAGAGGGGGCTACCGTGCCGTGACCGCAGGGACCCTCAGGAGCCGTCCACGTGACCCAGACCGCCGAGCCCACGACCAGCCGCGACCACGAGGTCGATGACGCCCCGCTGCGCGTCGACCCGACGCCGGCGGCGCCGTTCGTCGCCCGTCATATCGGACCCTCCCCGCAGGACGTCGAGACGATGCTCGCTGTCGTCGGACAGCCCTCCCTCGACGCGCTCGTCGACGCCGCCGTTCCCGGCAGCATCCGCTCGCAGCGCGCCCTGCGCCTCGACGCGGCCCCCTCCGAGGCCGCGGTCGTGCGCGAGCTGCGCGGGCTGGCCAACCTCAACTCGGTGATGCGCTCGATGATCGGCCTCGGCTACTACGGCACGCTCACCCCGCCGGTGGTGCAGCGCAACGTCCTGGAGAACCCCGCCTGGTACACGGCCTACACGCCGTACCAGCCGGAGATCTCCCAGGGCCGGCTCGAGGCGCTGCTCAACTTCCAGACGGTGGTGAGCGACCTCACCGGCCTGCCCATCGCCGGTGCGTCGCTGCTCGACGAGAGCACGGCGGTGGCCGAGGCGATGACCCTGATGCGGCGCACCACCCGCTCGGCGGCCGACGCCGTGCTCGTCATCGACGAGCACACCCTCCCGCAGTCCGTGGCCGTGACCCGCACCCGTGCGCTCCCGCTGGGCATCGACGTCGTCGTGGCCGACCTCGCCGCCGTCGACTCGGCAGACGCCCTGCGGGCCGTGGCGGGGGACCGCGACGTCTTCGGGGTCGTCGTGCAGTACCCCGGCGCCGACGGCGAGCTGCGCGACTTCCGCGCCCTCACCGCCGCCGCCCACGAGCACGGCGCCCTCGTCACGGCGGCCGCCGACCTGCTCGCCCTCACCCTCGTCGCCGCGCCGGGGGAGTGGGGCGCCGACATCGCCGTGGGCAACACCCAGCGCTTCGGCGTCCCGATGGCCTTCGGCGGTCCGCACGCGGGCTACATGTCGGTGCGCCCCGGGCTGGAGCGCTCGATGCCCGGCCGCCTCGTCGGGGTGTCGGTCGACAGCGCCGGCGACCCCGCCTACCGGCTGGCCCTGCAGACCCGCGAGCAGCACATCCGCCGCGAGAAGGCGACCTCCAACATCTGCACGGCGCAGGTCCTGCTCGCCGTCATGGCCAGCATGTATGCCGTGTGGCACGGGCCCGCCGGGCTCGCCGCCATCGCGCGCCGCACCCACGGGTACGCCCGGGCCCTGGCCGCGGGGCTGCGCGAGGGCGGCGTCGACGTGGCCACCGAGGCGTTCTTCGACACCGTCACCGTGCGGGTGCCCGGCCAGGCGGGCGACATCCTCGCCGAGGCGGTCGCCCGGGGCGTCAACCTGCGGCGGGTCGACGCCGACACCCTCTCGATGAGCACCGACGAGACGACGACCGGTGAGGACCTGCTGGCGGTGTGGGGGGCCTTCGGGGTGGCCGGCGGTGAGCCGGTGCCCGACGAGTCCGAGCCGACCTGGTGGGACGGGGCCACGCGCACGTCGGACTACCTCACGCACCCGGTGTTCCACACCCACCACAGCGAGACGGCGATGCTGCGCTACCTGCGCCGGCTCTCCGACCGCGACTTCGCCCTCGACCGGGGGATGATCCCGCTCGGCTCGTGCACGATGAAGCTCAACGCGACGACGGAGATGGTGGCCATCACCTGGCCCGAGTTCGCCAACCTGCACCCTTTCGCGCCCCCGAACCAGACCGAGGGCATCCGCACCCTCGTCGCCGACCTGTCGGCGTGGCTGTGCGAGATCACCGGGTACGACGCCGTGTCGCTCCAGCCCAACGCCGGGTCGCAGGGCGAGCTGGCCGGCCTGCTGGCCATCCACGCGTACCACGAGGCCAACGGCGAGAGCCGGCGCCGGATCTGCCTCATCCCCGCCAGCGCCCACGGCACCAACGCCGCGTCGGCGGTCATGGCCGGCCTCAAGGTCGTCGTCGTCGGCACCGACAAGGCCAGCGGCAACGTCGACCTCGACGACCTGCGCGCCAAGGTCGAGCAGCACCGCGACGACCTGGCGGCGGTCATGGTGACCTACCCGTCGACCCACGGGGTCTACGAGGACACCATCGGCGAGCTGTGCGCCCTGGTGCACGACGCCGGCGGCCAGGTCTACGTCGACGGCGCCAACCTCAACGCCCTCGTCGGGCTGGCGCAGCCGGGCAAGTTCGGGGCCGACGTGTCGCACCTGAACCTGCACAAGACCTTCTGCATCCCCCACGGCGGCGGCGGTCCCGGCGTCGGCCCGGTCGGCGTGCGGTCGCACCTCGCGCCCTACCTGCCCAACCACCCGCTCGCACCCGAGGCCGGGCCGGCCACCGGGGTCGGGCCCATCTCCGGGGCGCCCTACGGCTCGGCGGGCATCCTGCCGATCTCGTGGGCCTACGTGCGGCTCATGGGCGGCGTCGGGCTCACCCGCGCGACGGAGGTGGCCGTGCTCAACGCCAACTACGTCGCCGTGCGGCTGCGCGAGCACTATCCGGTGCTCTACTCGGGCCACGACGGGATCGTCGCGCACGAGTGCATCCTCGACCTGCGCGGCATCACCAAGGACACCGGCGTCACCGTCGACGACGTGGCGAAGCGGCTCGTCGACTACGGGTTCCACGCCCCGACGATGTCCTTCCCCGTGGCCGGGACGCTCATGGTGGAGCCGACCGAGAGCGAGGACAAGGGCGAGATCGACCGGTTCTGCGACGCGATGATCGCCATCCGGGCGGAGATCGACGCCGTCGGCCGCGGCGAGGTCGCGGTGGCCGACTCCATGCTGCGGCACGCTCCGCACACCTCGCTGTCGATCGTGGGGGAGTGGGACCACGGCTACGACCGCAAGGCGGCCGCCTTCCCTGTCGGCGTATCGGCGCCGGACAAGTACTGGCCGCCGGTCGGGCGCGTCGACGGGGCGTACGGCGACCGCCACCTCGTCTGCAGCTGCCCGCCACCGGAGGCGTTCGAGGAGTGACCGGCTGGTGATGGGGCCGGTAGCGGTCGCGTCGGGTATCAACCTCGACGTCGACCCCTCCTCCTGGTCAGCCGCTCGGATGAACCCGAGCCCTGACCGGAGCGAGAATCCGTGCCCACCAGCCGTTTCGCCTTCCTCGTGCACCCACGAGGCCGCCTCGCCGAAGACCTGTCGCGCATCGCCCGACCCCTGGGGCTCGTGCCGGAACCGGTCTACGACGTCGCCCTTCGCCGCCTTCCCCTGCCCCCGGTCACCATGGCCTCGGTGCACCTCGGGGGAGCGCCGGTGGGACACGTCGTCCTCGTGCCGTTCGGCGCGCGCCACATGCTCGCGCAGCCGGCGGCGGCGCGGCGGCGGGTGGGTCGCGCCGTCGACCACGCCGTACGCCGGGGCGCGCAGGTCGTCGGGCTCGGCGCCCTCACCGCGCCGGTGACCGGCGGCGGGGTCAGCCTGCGGGTGCGCACCGACATCGCCGTGACCAACGGCAACGCCTTCACCGCCGCGATCGTCCACGACCAGGTCCGTGAGCTCCTCGCCAGCACCCGGGGCGCCCGCGTCGCCGTCATCGGCGCCACGGGGAGCGTCGGTGCCACCCTCGCCCGGCTGCTGGTGCGCGGAGGCGACGCCGACGGGCTCCTGCTGGTGGCGCGCAACGAGACCCGGCTGGCCGCCCTGCAGAACCGGCTCAGCGGCCGGGGCACGACCGTCACGACCGCAACCGACCTGCGCGCGGCGCAGGAGTGCGATCTCGTCGTCCTCCTCACGGCCGCCGTCGGGTCGGTGCTGGAGCCGGAGCACCTACGGCTCGGCGCCGTCGTCCTCGACGCGACACAGCCCCGGAACACGACGACCACGCTGCTCCGGGCCCGCCCCGACGTCACCGTGGTCGACGGTGGCATCGTCTCGATCCCGTCGCTGCGCCTGCGCGGCGGCAACGTGGGCCTACCCGACGGACGGGCGTACGCGTGCTTCGCCGAGACCGCCCTTCTGGCGCTGTCGGGCCACACCGCCCGCAGCGGCCACTTCGCGATCGGCCTCCCTACCCTCGAGCAGGTCGACCACGTCAGGGAGCTCGCCCACCGGTATGCGCACCTGGGCTTCACCCTCGGCGCCCCGACCTCGTTCGGCCAGCCGCTGGCCTTCTCGCGCCCGACCCGACCGGTGCTCGCCGGAGCCGTCGCATGACCGCCCGGCAGCGCGTCGTCTTCGTCGGCGGCGGGTACGCGACGCTGCACGCCTACGCCGTCCTGGCTCGTCGCCGCCGCCGCGAGATCCGGCAGGGCCGGCTCGAGCTCATCGTCATCAGTGCCGACGACCACCACAGCTTCCACGGGTTCACGGGCGAGGTGCTCGCCGGCCTCCTGCCGCTGGAGGTCACGCGGACGGCTCTGCGCACGGCCATGCCCCGCGCCGCCGTCATCCCCGCCGTGGTCACCCACGTCGACCGGAGCCGGCGCGTCGTCACCTACACGCGCGTCGGGGCGGCCGGGTCCGGCGCCGTCGAGACCCTGCGCTACGACGAGCTCGTCGTGGCCCCGGGCGGCCGCGAGCCCACGGCTTCGGTCGCGGGCCTCGCGGAGCACGGGTTCACCCTGCGCAGCCCGGGGGACATGCGCCGGCTGCTCACCCGCCTCGTCACCCTCGAGCACCCCTCGGCGACACGGAGGCCGACCGATCTCGTCGTCATCGGCGGCGGGTTCGCCGGGGTGGAGCTGGCGGCTGCGCTCGCCGCCCGCCCCACCTCCGTGGTGGGTCGCCGGGTCCACCTCGTGCACAGCGGAGCGGCTGTGCTCCCTCAGCTGCGCGACACCCAGCCCACGCTGGCCCGGCGCGCCGACCGTGAGCTGGCCCGGCTCGGCGTCGTCGTCTCCTGTGGGGTCCGGGTCACCTCGGTCGGCCGACAGCACGTCGCCCTCAGCGACGGTCGCATCCTGCCGGCGGCCGTCGTGCTCGCCACCAGCGGACAGCGACCGGTGCAGCTGCCCGGCCTGGAGTCACTGCCCACCGACGAGACCGGCCGCCTCCGGACGGGCGCCGACCTGGCCGTGGCGCCGGGGATCTGGGCAGCCGGGGACGCGGCCCGCGTCGGTCACCCGCGCACGCCCGTGCCGGTCCCGAGCAACGCGCTCTGGGCCATCAAGGCGGGGGACCATCTCGGACGCAACCTCGCCAGCACGCTCGTCGGCGGCCGTACCCGCCCGCTGCGCTACCTCGGGCTGGGGCAGGCGGCCTCCTTCGGCGTCGGGCGCGGGCATCGCCGAGCTCTACGGCCTGCCGCTGACCGGCTGGGCGGCCTGGGTGATGCGGCTCGCCTTCTTCATCCGCTTCATGCCCTCGCACGCCCACGCCGTCGACACCCTGACGCACCTCGTCGCCCGCCGCCCGGCGGTGCCCACCGTCACCGACGCCTCCACCCTCGCGGGTCCGCAGCAGGTGGCGCCCGCAACCCGGTATGCCGCGGTGTCGACCATGCGGCGGGCCGGCGCCGTGAAAACGCCGGCTCAGTCGGCTCAGTCGGTCGAGGCGGACGCTGCTTAGGCCACAGCGGTCACGCCGCCGGGGACGCCCACCATACCCGTGTGGGCACCGACAGTGACGCCCCCACCAGGAGGCCGCTGACGAGGTCGTCGCAGCGACGGTGGCGCGACTGGAGGGACGAGTGGTCGTGAGGGTGGTCACGCGGCGGACTCTGGGGTGGTCATGGTGGCTCCTCGGACGGGCGGCGGTGGTCCTCCCCAGGCTCGCCGGCAGCGGGTGTCCCGATCCAGGCACACGACCGCCCCACTCGGCCCACGACCGACCGCGCCCGGCCGGACCCCAGTGTGGGAGTCGGTGTGGGCCGTCTGTGGGTGTCCGGCCGCCACAGGGCGCGGCACGGTCGGGCCATGACCACTCCAGACCGGGCCCAGGGCCCCGCCACCTCGTCCACCAGCGCCGCCGACCCCGTCGAGTCGTTGACCGACACCCATGACATGGTCGTCGTCCACCGCACCTTCCGTCGGGAGCTGAGGGTCATCCCCCGCCTCGTGCGCGCCGTGCCGGCCGGCGACACCCGCCGCGCCGGCGTCGTCGGCGCCCACGCCCGGCTGGTCCTGCACGGGCTCCACCTGCACCACACCGGGGAGGACGAGCTGCTCTGGCCGAAGCTCTTGGAGCGGGCGGCGCCGTCGACTGAGCTGGTGCTCCGGATGGAGCGCCAGCACCACGAGGTCGAGCAGCTCGTCGATCGACTCGGCCCCGCCTTGGCCCGGTGGACGGCCGAGGCTCGGCCTGCGGTCTCCGAGGAGGTGGCCTCGACCTTCGACCGGCTGCGGACGGTGCTCCTGGAGCACCTCGACGACGAAGAGGCCCACATCCTTCCCATCGCGGCGCGCACCGTCACGCAGGCCGAGTGGAACGCCCTGGGCGAGCACGGGACGGCCCGGATGAGCCGGTCGGAGCTGCCTCTCATCGGCGGCATGATGCTCGAGGAGGCGACCCCGGACGAACGAGCCGCGATGATGGCCGTTCTGCCCGCGCCGGCCCGGGTCCTCATGAACACCTACGGCGCGTGGCACTACTGCCCGTCGGCGAGCCGGGCGTGGGTCTGCACCCACTCGTCGCCGTCGGCGCACGCAAGCCTCTCGGCCTCGCGCAGGCTCTCCTCGGCCTGCGTCGCGGAACCCATGAAGGCCCGGGCGGACCCCAGCAGCACGAGGGCCTCGGCCACGACCTCCGGGGCGTGCGCGCGCCCCATAGCCACGGCGGTCGCCGCCGCCTCACCGGTCGCGTCGAGGTCGCCGGTCGCATACGCCAGGCCCGCGCCGGCGAGCTCGAGGTGCGCTCGGCCCCCAGCCGACGAGGAGGACCACCCTGGACGGTGCCGGACACGCTTCGTCCAGTCGAGTCCCTCGGCCGCCGTCCCGCGCAGCGCCCACGACAGCCACGTGTGCGAGAGCACTCGGGCTGCCGCGTCGGGACGGTCGGTGTCGAGCAGCCGGACGAGCGCCGCGCGGATGTTGCCGTGCTCGACCTGGAGGAGGTCGAGGGTCTCGGCCTGCTCGTCCGTGCGCAGTCTTCGCCGCGAGTCCTGCGCGAGCTCGCCGACCCAGCCGGCCAGCCGGTCCGCCGCCGCGTCGGACTCGCCCGCTTCGTCGAGGCGGGCCCTGGCGTACTGCCGCACCGGTTCGAGCAGGCGGTAGCGGTCGGTCTCGGGCTGCACCACCGACTGGTCCACGAGACCGGCGAGCACCGTGAAGGCATCGAGGTCGTCACCCAGCACCACGTCCGCCGCATCGAGGGTGAACCCGCCGGCGAACACGGCGAGACGCCGAAGGCCGCGCTGCTCGTCGAGGGTCAACAGGTCGTGGCTCCAGTCGAGGGTGGCCCGCATCGTGCTGTGCCGTTCCGGCACATCGCGCGCACGGGGGGCGCTGAGGGCCTGGTCGAGACGGTCGAGCAACGCCTCGGGGCCGAGGAACCGGGCGTGGGCGGCGGCCAGCTCCAACGCCAAGGGGAGCCCGTCGAGCCGACGGCAGATCTGGGCCACCGCCGGTGCCGTCCGCTCGGTGAGCGCGAAGCCGGGTGAGACGGTCCGGGCGCGGTCCAGCAGCAGGCGGGCCGCCGCACTCTCCGTGACGCCCGCAAGGTCGGGCCGGGCGGGGAGGTCGAGCGGCGCGAGCGGAAAGTCGCGCTCGTGCCTGATCCGGAGCGGGGCCCGGCTCGTCGCGAGAACGACCACCCCCGGGCAGGCGTCGAGGATGAGCGCCAGGTCGGACGCGGCGGGGAGGAGGTGCTCGAGGTTGTCGAGCAGGAGCAGTCGCCACTGGGCACCCAGGGCCGCGGCGACCCGCTGAACGGGGGTGCGGGCGTCCCCGGCGGCCGAGGGTGGCACGGCGAGGGCCTGGGCGATCGTTGGCACGACCAGCGCCGGGTCGGAGACCGGGGCGAGCTCGACGACGACGAGCGGTACGCCCCTGAGGTCCGCCACCCGTCGTGCGGCGTCGAGGGCCAGGCGGGACTTACCGACGCCGCCCGGCCCGGTGACGGTCAGCAGCCGAGTCGGCCCCGTGGTCAGGGCGGTCACGACGTCGAAGAGCTCCCGACCACGGCCGACGAGCGGCGTGGGGTCGGAGGCGACGGCGGAGCTCGACCCGGCCGCCACCGGCAGCCCGGTCGATGGCCCTAGGCCGGTCGGCTGCCGTGGACGCTCGGGCCTGCCCGCGGCCACCAGCTCGGCGCGGTCCGCCTCGTCGAGCCCGAGCGCGTCGGCGAGAGCTCGAACCGTATGCGGATAGGGCCGGCGGCGCTCGCCACGCTCCAGGGCGCCGATGGCCTTGGCGGTCAGGCCCGCTCGATCGGCGAGCTCCTCCTGGCTCAAGGCGGCCGCCTCTCTCCAGCGGCGCAACCGGGCCGCGAAGGCTCCTCGGTCGCGGCCCTCCACCCGCCGGGACGCTAGCAGCGCGACGGCGTGCGCGACGGTGGTGCGGGGAAGTGTGGGCCCAGTGTGGGGGTGAACCGTCGCATCGACGTGAGGTGCGACCGACCGCGACGACGCGGCTACGCGGCGGGCGACGCGAGGCCGAGGACGGTCACCCCGGACCCGGTGGCCGTCTTGTCGACGCGGATCTGCACGGGGATCCGGGCCCGCAGGTCGGTGACGTGGCTGACCACGCCGACACACCGCCCGCCGTCGCGCAGGCCGTCGAGCACGGCCATCACCTCCTCGAGGCTCTCGTCGTCGAGGGTGCCGAACCCCTCGTCGATGAAGAGCGTGTTGAGGTCGAAGCCGCCCGCCTCCTCGCGCACCGCGTCGGCCAGGCCGAGGGCCAGCGCCAGCGAGGCCATGAACGACTCACCGCCCGACAGGGACGCCGTGTCACGGACCTGCCCGGTCCACTGGTCACGCACGACCAGGCCGAGACCGCTGCGGCGACCGCCCGCCGCGAGGCCGTCGGAGTGCGCCAGCTGGTAGCGCCCGTCGCCCATGACCCGCAGCCGCTCGTTGGCGAGCACCGCCACCTTCTCCAGACGAGCGGCGAGGACGAAGGCGCTCAGGCGCATACGGAGAGCGTTCTGGCCGCCGGTGCCCGAGGCCGTGTCGGCGAGCTCGGCCACCCGGGCGCACTCCACGGCCAAGGGGCCGAGGGCGGCCACCCGGGCGACGATGGAGCTCTGCACCGGGGCCAGGGAACGCACCGAGGTCTCCACGCTGGTCTGGGCGTGCTGCGCCCGACGCAGGTCGGCGCGGGCGGTGTCGGCCGCGGCCGCCGCCTGCACCGGGTCGACGGGGTCGAGGGCGAGGGCGGCCCGGACGTCGTCGTCGGCCAGCACGGCGTCGGCTGCGGCCCGGCGGTCGTCGGCGGCGCGCAGCAGACGCTGCTGGTCGGCGAGCACCGACCGCTCGACGAGCGCCGCAGCGGCCTCCTCGACGGTGGCGAACCCGTTGTCGTGCAACGTCGCTCGCGAGGACTCCTCCACCTCGGCTGCCTCACGCCGCGCGTCGTCGGCCGACGCCGACGCGTCGGCGAGCTCCCGGGCGGCGGCCACCAGACGAGCGTGGGCCGCGGCGACCGTAGAGACCTCGACGGTGGCGGCGTCCGACGAGGCGGGCCGCACGCAACGACACGACGCCGCGTGCTCGGCCACGATGCCCACTACCTCGGCGGCAACGCGCGTGACCTGTACCGAGACCTCGGCCAGGGTGGCTTCGGCGGCCGTCAGCGTCTGGGCGGCCGCGTCGACCTCGCGCTGCGCCCGGTCGCGGGCGGCGAGCGAGGCCGCCGACCGGGCCTCGGCGTCGGCCAGCCGGGACACCTCCACGGCGAGGGCGTCCCGCCGCGACCGGGCGGTGGCCGCAGCCGTGCCCAGATCCGCCGTCGAGGGACGCCCCGCACGGCCCTCGGCTGCGTCAGCCGCCCCGACCGACCCGACCGAGCCGAGCAGCGCCGCCTCGAGATCCTCCGTCCGCGTAGCGAGCAGCTGCTGCACCGCGGCGAGGGCGGCGTCCTCGCGCTGGGTCACCTCGCGCAACGCGTGCCACGTCTCCTCCGCCGCGTCGACCGCCTCGGCCGCGACCGGCTCGGAGGTCGTCGCCGGCTGGGGGTGGCTGGGCGACCCGCAGACGACGCAGGGCTCACCCTCGACCAGCCGGACGGCGAGCTCGGCGGCCATCCCGTCGAGGCGCGCCTGCCGCAACGTCTGGTGGTGGTCGCGGGCCGACTGCTCCCGGTGCCGCGCCTCCTGCACGCGGTCGCGGGCCGCGCCAGCCCGCTCGTGCGTCGCATCGATCTCCTCGGCCAGACCCGTGTCGGCGAGCCGTATCCGCCAGGTCGCGCTTCGGCGCGGGTGAGCGCGGCGCTCGCCTCGTGATGGCGCACGAGATCCGCCCCGGACCGCTCCACCGCCTGCTCGGCGACGAGCACCCCGTGCCGCAGCCGGACGACCGCGTCGGCGCCCGCCAGCACGGCGGACTCGAGTCCGGCGAGCCGGCGCCGCTCGGCCTCGAGACCCCGATGGCGCGCGACGGTGGCGTCGAGGTGGGCGGTGCCCTCCTCGAGGCTCTGGAGCCAGCCGGCGACCGACGTGGCGGCCCACGACGTGACGCCTCGGGCCGCGACCGCCTCCTCGCGCCCTGCTCCGGCGCGCCTGCGCCGCGGAGCAGCGCGACCGCACCCGGGTCACGGCCCGGACGTCGCCGGAGACCGCGTCGGCGCGGGTCGCCGCGTCGACCGACCGCCGCAGCTCCCTCCAGCGGCCGGGCTCGGCGTCGAGGGCGACCAGGTCACGCCGAGCCGCCTCGCCGCGCCGGCGGCGCTCGGCCCACGCCGCCGCCTCCGTCGCCGCCGCCTGGGCGGCCGCGGCCCGGCCCTCCGCGTCGCTGGCGGCGACCAGGCACGCCACGGCGTGCGCGTCGAGCCGACCGGCGACGTCCGCGAGGCGGCCGGGCAGGGACTCGGCCGGCAGGTCGGCCCAGTCGACGGCCTGCACCTCCGGTGTCCCGTTCAGGAGGACGTCGCCCGACACCTGCGCCAGCACCGTCTCCAGCCGCGCGAGGTCGGCGCCGAGGGCCGTGTGCGCCTCGGCCAGCTCGACCCCGAGCTGGCGCCGGCGGTCGACGAGCCAGGTCTCGACCCCGGTGTAGGTGGAGATGTCGAAGAGCTTCTCCAGCAGGGTGCGACGCTCGTCGGCCGTCGCGCGCAGGAACGCGGCGAACTCCCCCTGAGGGAGCAGCACGACCTTGCTGAACTGGGCGAGCCCCATCCCCAGCACCTCGGTGACGATCTCGCCGACCTCGTCGGCCCGGGCGCTGCGGGCGGTCCAGCGACCGGCGGTGTGCTCCTCCAGCACGACGGAGGCCGGTGAGCTGGTCTGGCCGGGGCCGCGCTTCTTGGCGCGCAGGAACTCCGGCGACCGGGTGATCCGGAAGCGCCGCGTCCCCACCCCGAACTCCAGCCGCACGACGGGCACCGCGTCGCGACCCGCGTGGTCGCTGCGCAGCGCCTTGCCCCCCGGTCGGGCACCCGGCACCCCGGCGTACAGCGCGAAGCAGACGGCGTCGAGCAGGCTGGTCTTGCCGGCCCCGGTGGGGCCGTGCACGAGGAAGAGGCCGTTGACCCCGACGGCGTCGAAGTCGACCTCGACGGTGCCGGCGAACGGCCCGAACGCCGTGACCTCCAGCCGGTGCAGCCTCACGCGACCCCCCGGGAGCCCGGGCGGAACAGCTCGTCGCCGAGCCCGGGCAGCATCGCGCCCAGCTCGTCGAGCCGCTGGGCGCGTTCGACGCGTGACGCCTCGACCGCCGCCTGGAGGAGCGTGCGCTCCTCCCCGGACGCCGGGTGCCCACCGCGCACGTGGGCCAGGAAGTCGCAGCACACGTCGAGGTCGTCGACCCGGCGGCCGAGGGCCGCGGCATACGAGCTGATCGGCACGACCCCGCCGCGCGGCTCGAAGGTGAGGTGCACCGTGTGGGGGAAGCGCTGTCGCAGCCGGTCCATGGCTCCGAGCGGGCGCACGGGGTCGGTGAGCGTGACCTGGCAGTAGGCCGCCGCGGCCTCCTCGAGCGCCGGGTCGCCCAAGAGGTCGTCGAGGTCGCCGCGCAGCACCCGCAGGGCTCGCTCGACCGGGGCGGCGACGAACCGCACGTCGGCCTGCCCGGCGTCGTCGAGGTCGACCAGCCAGCTGCCCTTGGTGTGGCGGTGCTCGCTGAACGACATGGCCAGGGGTGACCCGCTGTAGCGGACCCGTTCCGAGACCTGCTGCGCGCCGTGCAGGTGCCCGAGGGCGACGTAGTCGGCGGCGTCGAACACCGACGGGTGCACCGCGCTGACCCCGCCGACGCTGATGTCGCGCTCGGAGTCGCTCGAGGCGCCCCCGGTGACGAAGGCGTGCGCCATGACGACCGAGGCGCCGGGCGTGGCGGGCGAGGTCGGCCTCGACGCGGGACATCGCCGCCTTCAGGACCCCGGCGTGGGTGCGGTCGGTGGCGCCCAGCGCGTCGGCACTCGTGGACGGCTCGAGGTAGGGGAGCGGGTAGACCGCGACGCCTCCGACCTCGACCGGTGTGCCCACCGTGGCCACCGACGAGCGGATGTGCAGGCCGGCCCGGCTGAGCAGGCTGGAGGCGAAGGACAGCCGGATGGCCGAGTCGTGGTTGCCCGAGGACAGCACCACCTGGGCGCCGGCGTCGACGAGGCGGGTGACCGTCTCGGAGAGCAGCTCCACGGTGGCGGGGCTGGGCAGCGCCCGGTCGTAGACGTCACCGGACACCAGGACGGCGTCGACCGCCTCGGTGCGCACGGTCTCGACGAGATGGTCGACGAACCGCGCCTGGGCGTCCAGCAGCCCGACCCCGTGGAACGCGCGCCCCAGGTGCCAGTCGGAGGTGTGGATCAGCCGCACCCTCCGAGGCTAGGACGTATGTGCGACAGCCTCTGGCTCCGACACGGCCCCACCCGGTCCCACCCGGCTGAGGCGCGTCAGTCGGCCCCGGCCAGGTACGCGTGGACTAGCGGGACCGCCGCCGCGCCCTCGCCGGACGCCGCCGCCACGCGCTTCATGGAGTCGGTGCGGATGTCGCCGACGGCGAAGACGCCCGGCCGCGTCGTCTCGAGCGGAGCCGGCGGCAGGTCGTCGTGCCAGTGCTCCTGGGGCACGTCGCGGCCGGTGAGGACGAACCCCTTGGCGTCGCGGACGACGTCGTCGGGCAGCCAGTCGCCACAGGGATCCGCGCCCAGGAGGAGCATCAGCCCGCTGGCCTCGACCCGCTCCTCGCGGCGGTCGTTCGTGTCGCACAGCGTCAGCCACTCCAGCCAGCGCTCGCCCCCGGCGTCGATCACCTCGGTGTGCGGCCGGACGGAGATCACCGGGTTGGCCTCGATCTCGCGGATGAGGTAGTCCGACATCGTCGCGGCCAGCGACGCGCGGCGGATGACGATGGTCACGGCCTTGGCGAACTTGGCCAGGTGCACCGCCGACTGACCCGCGGAGTTGCCGCCGCCGACGACGTAGACGTCGCGGCCGGTCAGGTCGCGAGCCACGCTCGTCGCCGCGCCGTAGTTGACGCCGCGCCCGATGAGCTCCTCCACCGACTCGACGCCGAGCCGGCGGTAGGCCGCCCCGGAGGCCACGATGACCGCCCGGCCCCGCACCGTCGCGCCGCCCTCCAGCCGGAGGGTGTGCGGGTCGCCCGGCACCAGCGCCTCCACCGGCAGCCCGACGAAGAACCGCGCCCCGAACCGCAGCGCCTGCATGCGCGCCCGCTGGGCCAGCCGCATACCGGAGATGCCTCGAGGGAAGCCCAGGTAGTTGCGGATCATCGAGCTCGTGCCCGCCTGGCCGCCGATGGCCTCGGACTCCAGCACCACGGTGGACAGCCCCTCCGAGGCGCCGTAGACGGCGGCGGCCAGCCCGGCCGGTCCCGACGCCGACGACGACGAGGTCGGCGACGAAGTCGGGGTCGAGGTCGGCGACCGAGCCGTACATCCGGTAGGCGAGGTCGGCCAGGCTCGGCGCGACTCAGCACCTCGTCGGGGTCGACGTCGAGGTCGTCACGGTCCTCGTCGGGCATCGCGCGCTTGGCGGGGGTGCGCACCAGAGGGAACCGCGCGTCGGGCCCGGCGGCCGCGATCACCGCCCGGCCGAGGTCGGACGTCGAGTGGTAGCGACGGTGCGGGATCCCCATCCGCTGCAGGTAGTCGACGATGCGGGAGACCTCGGCCGACTTGGACTCCGAGACGACCTGCACGCCGTCGACCTCGACGGCGTTCGTCGACCAGATCCAGTCGGACAGCATCTCGACGACCGCGGCGTGGAACTCCTCGTCGCGCGCGGCGGTCGGGATACCGAGCCACGTGTCGAGACGGCCCTTCCGCGAGCAACGACCTCAGCGTCGGCAGCTTCGCGGCATAGACGGCGGGCGCCAGTAGAGCGATGCGCCGGGCGGTGGGCGCGATGACGTGGGCCTCCTCGAGCACCGCCAGCCCGGCGCCGTCACCACCGTCACCACCTCACCACCTCGCTGCCGTCGGAGCCGAGGTCGGGCTCGGCCGCCACCAGGGCGATCCCGTGCTGGTCGATGGTCAGCTCACGGGCGGCGTCGAGCAGCCGGTCGGCCGAGGTGAACACCTGGATGTCGTAGTCGTGGGCGTAGCGCGAGGAGAAGGCCTCCTCGACCGCGGCCCGCTGGCGCTCGCTCGTCGCGAGCAGGATCGCGGGTATGCCCGCGAAGCGGTGGTCTCCCATGGCTCCAACCTAGTTCGCCGAGTCAAGCCCGTTCCCGGTCTCCGGTGGCCGCCGGTACGCGCCGCTGGTGCGCGCCAGGGGTCGAACACATCGTCGCGCACGGGGGCTGCACGGCATACATTGCGCTGCATGGGAACCGAGGTCAGCGCCGCGAGCTTCTCCCGCGAACAGCGGCAGCAGTACCGGGAGAAGGTGCGCCTGAGCCTCGACGTCTTCGAACGGATGCTCGCGCACAGCCAGTTCGACTTCGAGCGGCAGATGACCGGGATGGAGATCGAGCTCAACCTCGTCGACCCGGAGTACCGGCCGCAGCTCGACAACGCCACGGTGCTCCAGGCCATCGAGAACCCGGAGTTCCAGACCGAGCTGGCGCGCTACAACATCGAGTTCAACGTCAGCCCCCGCACGCTGGAGGGCACGACCGCCCTCGACCTCGAGGCCGACCTGCGGGCCTCGCTCAACGAGGCCGAGCGCAAGGCCAACGAGGTCGGCGCGCACATCCTCATGATCGGCATCCTCCCGACGGTCATGCCCGAGCACTTCCAGGGCGACTGGATGAGCGCCAACACGCGCTACCAGGCCCTGAACGACGCCGTCCTGGCCGCGCGCGGCGAGGACATCTACCTCGACATCGAGGGGCCGTCGGGGGAGCGGCTCGACCGGTACGCCGACTCCCTGGCGCCCGAGTCGGCCTGCACCTCCATGCAGCTGCACCTCCAGGTCGAGCCGAACGAGTTCGCCGACTACTGGAACGCGGCGCAGGTGCTGGCGGGCCCCCAGCTGGGGGTGGGAGCGAACAGCCCCTACTTCTTCGGGCGGCAGCTGTGGCACGAGACCCGGATCCCGCTCTTCACGCAGGCCGCCGACACGCGCGCCGTCGAGCTGAAGAACCAGGGCGTACGCCCCCGGGTCTTCTTCGGTGAGCGCTGGGTGACGTCGATCTTCGACCTGTTCGAGGAGAACGTGCGGTACTTCCCGGCGCTCCTGCCGGAGCTGTCCGAGGAGGACCCCCTGGGCGTCCTCGAGGCCGGCGGCGTCCCGCAGCTCGCCGAGCTGCGGCTGCACAACGGCACCGTCTACCGCTGGAACCGGCCGATCTACGACACCCCCGGTGGCCAGCCGCACCTGCGGGTGGAGAACCGGGTGCTGCCCGCCGGTCCGAGCATCGTCGACACCATGGCGAACGCGATGTTCTACTACGGGGCGCTGCGCACCCTGGCTCAGGAGGACCGTCCGGTGTGGACGCGGATGAGCTTCGTCGCGGCCGAGGAGAACTTCTTCGCCGGCGCGCGGGACGGCATCGAGTCGCGGCTCTACTGGCCCGGGCGCGGTGAGGTCCCGGTCTCCGAGCTCGTGCTGCGGCAGCTGCTGCCGATGGCGCACGAGGGCCTCACCCAGTGGGGCGTCGCCCCCGAGGTGCGCGACCGCTACCTCTCGGTCATCGAGGGGCGCTGTCTCAGCGGGCGCAACGGCGCGTCGTGGCAGATCGAGACGACGCACCGCCTGCAGGAGCGCGGCCTCGACCGCGACGAGGCGCTGCGGCAGATGCTCGTCCTCTACGCCGAGAACATGCACGCCAACGAGCCGGTGCACACCTGGCCCGTGCCCTAGGGCAAAGCGCACTCGGGACCCGCCCACCGGGTGATACTGGCCGGGTGCGGGCCCGACCCGGTGAGTCGCAGCCGCCCCTCTCGGGCGCGGCCCGGCTCCTTCGTGTCACGACGCTCTCGGGTACGTCCCTGGCGCTCGCCGTGGCGGCACACCTCGTGGGCGGCGGTCCCCGACCGTCGGGCGGCCTCCTGGCGCTCGTCGGGTCGCTGCTGGTCGCGGTCGCCCTGCTGCTGACCCAGCGCCGCTGCCGACTCTGGACGCTCCTGGCCACGGTGGGCATCGAGCAGGCCCTCCTGCACCTGGTGTTCCCGACGTCGGGAGCGACGTCGTGCGTGACCGGCATCGCCGCGGCGGGACACGCAGAGGGGACGCCCTGCACGAGTGCGCCGCCGGTGCCGTGTCCATGGGGATGCCCATGACGAGCACGCCCATGGTGCTCGCCCACGTCGTCGCGACGCTCGTCGTCGTCGTCCTGCTCTGGCGGGGCGAGGCGTGGCTGTGGCGCGTCGTCGCCCGGCTCATCGGCGTTCCCGGCGCCGGCCCGTCCGTGACGGGCGTCGCGCAGGTCCGATGGGGCGGCCCGGTCACGAGCCGCCGGCCATCGGTCGTGCGTCGACCGGCTGCGCCTCGAGGCCCGCCCCGGAGGCCCGCGCCGGCCTGACCCCGCGAGTCTCGTTGCCCTGTAGGGCATCTCGCGATACCTCCGCGACGTCGTCGCTGCGTGAGGGGTCGGGTCGTGCGCGCCTGTAGCCGCCGAACCACCTCACCCCTCCAGCAAGGACGACCGATGCCCCTCATACCCGTATGCCCCGTCCCGCTCGCCGCCGTCGGCTCACCCGCGCCATCCCGGCGACGGTGGCCGCCGCCACCCTCGTGCTGCTCGCCCAGACCGCAGCCGACGCGCACGTTCGCGTTCAGCCCGACTCCACCGTCTCCGGCTCGTTCAGCGCCCTCACCTTCCGCGTGCCCAACGAGTCCGACACCGCCGGCACCGTCAAGGTCGCGGTGACCCTCCCCACCGACACGCCGTTCCTCTACGTGAGCACCAGACCGGTGCCCGGCTGGCAGGCCGCCACCACCGAGGCGACGCTCCCCACCCCCGTCGTCGTCGGGGGCACGACGGTCACCAAGGCCGCACGCACGGTGACGTGGACGGCCGACCCCGGCGTGCAGATCGGCCCGGGCCAGTACCAGGAGTTCGCCATCTCCGCCGGACCGCTCCCCAAGCCCGGCACGATCCAGCTGCCCGCCACCCAGACCTACTCCGACGGCACGGTCACCACCTGGGACCAGGCGAGCCCGGCAGGCGGCCCGGAGCCCGAGCATCCCGCGCCGGCGCTTCGTCGTCACGGCCGCTGCCGCGGCCGGCGCTACTGCTCCGGTCGCGGCCGCGGCGTCCGGTGGGGGTGAGGACCCCGTGGCCCGGGCCCTGGGAGGGGTCGGGCTCCTCGCGGGACTGGCCGCGCTCGCCCTCGCCGTGTCGGCCCGCCGCCGTCGCGCGATGACGAGCGGCAGCGCGACCCGTGGCTGAGCGCCGGAGCCGGCGTCGGACCAGGTCGGCGGTGGCGGCCTCCGTCCTCGCCGTCCTCGCGACGGTGACCTGGTCCGTGGGCGGCGCGTCGGTGGCCGTCGCGCACGACGCGCTCCGGTCCTCGTCCCCCGCCGACGGCAGCACCGTCGCGGCGCTGCCGACCGAGGTCGTGCTGACGTTCGACCAGCCCGCCCTGGCCGTCGGCTCCGAGGTGGTCGTCACCGACCCGTCGGGGTCGCCGGTGCAGGAGGGGCCCCCCAGCCTGGTCGACACGACGGTGCGCCAGCGGGTACGCGGCGGCCCCGCCGGCACGTATGCGGTGCGGTGGCGCGTGACCTCGGTCGACGGACACCCGGTGTCGGGCACCTTCACCTTCACCGCCACCGCGGCGTCGGCAGCGTCCGCCGCATCCGCAGCGTCCGCTCCGGCCGGAGCCGTCGCGGCACCGACCTCGACCTCGTCGTCGTCGTCGTCGTCCATGGTCCCCGTCGTCGTCACGCTGCTGGTGGTGCTCGCGGCGGCGGGAGGTGCGGTCCTGTGGGTCCGTCAGGCGGCGCATACCGAGCGGGCCGAGCGGGGCGAGCGGCCCCAGCAGCCCGAGCGGTTCTATGGAAGGTTGACCCCATGGCACTGACGATGGCCATCTACACGGGCAACCGGGCGATGGGCGGCGTCGAGACCGACTGGACCGACGTCGACCGCGCGCTGGCCGCTGACGCCCACCCGGTGCCGCTCCTGCGCTCGATCACCGTGCACGGCGCGCGGGTGCTGACCCGCGACGACGTGCTCGACCTTCGAGCGGAGTGCGACCTGATCATCCCGCAGGCGTCGGCGGCGGCCCGGTGGACCCTCACCCGGCTCAAGGAGCTGACCGAGGCCGCACTGAGCCTGCCCGACAGCGAGCTCCGTCTCGTCGGTTCCGGCTGACCTGGGCTCGGCGCTGTCGGCGCCAAGGGCTAGGGTGGACACCAGTGCCCTTGACGCCCTTGACGCTCCGCCGCGGTCGCGCCCCACTCAGGAGAGGTGACCCCGTGACCGACCACGTCGCCCCCATCACCGAGAAGAACGCCACGACGCTCGGCGAGCTGCTCGACCGCGTGGAGCGCGACCTGCACCAGCGGGCCGACGAGCTCGCGGCCCAGGGGCGCAGCCTGCGGTCCCTGGGCGACCTCGACGACCTGGCCGCCCGCATGGTCGCTGCCCTGCCGAGCGTGCACCCGTGGGACACCGCGATCGGCCCGTTCTACGACACCGACGGGCTCAAGCACTGGCTGGGCGTGAGCCGTCAGGCCCTCGCCGACCGGGTGCGCCGGGGCACCCTGCTCGCCTGCCGGACGTCCGACGGCCACCTGCTCTACCCGATCCTGCAGTTCGGTCGCACGGGGCAGGTGCGTCCCGGGGTCATCGACGTCGTCGGCATCCTCGGCCGGGCCGGGGCCGACGGGTGGGCCATCGGGGTGTGGCTGACGACCCCGAGCGCGGCGTTCGACGGCGAGAGCGCGGTCGACCACCTCGTGTTCCACCGCTCGTCCCGCGAGGCGGTCGACCGGGTGCTCGCCGCGGCCACCGCCGACGCCCGCGCGTGGTCGACGTGAGCCGTCAGGTCGTCGCGCAGCTGCCGCCGAGCCGCCCCCTCCACGGGTTCCCGAGCCAGGAGGTGGCTCCGGTGCAGCGCCTCTTCCGGGCCCACTCCGCCGCCTTCGGCCCGTGGTGGTTCGGCAACGACGGCGGTGGCCGGTTCGACCTGACGACCCCGCGCGGCACGTGCTACCTGGCCGACGACCCACTGGCGGCGCTGCGCGAGCGGATCGGCGTGGTCCTCGGCGGCAGCCCCGCCGTCCCCGCGTCACTCCTCACCGGCGCCGTCGTGTCGGCGCTGCACCTGCCCGCCGCCTGCCGGCTCGCCGACCTCCAGAGCCCCGGGGCCAGCACCTTCGGGGTCACCCGCGAGCTGGAGTCGATGGTCCCGTATGCCGTGCCTCAGGCCTGGGCCCGCGCCTTCGACGCCGAGGGGTTCGGGGGAGTGGGGTACGGACCGCGGTTCAGCACGGGTGACGCGACGTCCTACGCCGTCTTCGGCCCCGAAGGTGGCACGGACTGGGACGTCGACCCGAGTCCCCTTGCCGCGGTTGACGTTCCGGGCGCACCGATCGCGATGGAGCCGCCGCGGCGCTGGGACGTCACGGTCGTCCGGCCGCCCCGGACGCGGCCGCGCTGAGGGGCCGCTGAAGGGCGCCGAGGGACGGCGGGTCGGGAGTCACGGGGTCGTGAAGGCGACCGTAGCGCTCCCGAACCGACCGAGCCGCCGGCTACTCCGGCGAGGGACGGTTCCACGTGCGGATCGCCGGCTGCTCGCGCTCCCACTCCAGCACGCTCACCGACCCCGCGTCGAGCAGCAGCTTGGCACCCATGCGGACTTCCTGGCGCAGGAACACCGCAGCGAGGATGCGCAGGTAGTGGCCGTGGGCGACGAGCGCGACGTTGCCGTCCTGCAGCGTCGGCATGATGTCCCACAGCACGGACGCCGCCCGCGCGGCCACCGACTCGACGGTCTCGCCGGGGGTGTCACCGGGCACGACGCCGTTCTCGAAGACGGTCCACATATAGCCGAGCTGCGCCCGGATCTCCTTGGTGGTCAAGCCCTCGTAGCCGCCGTAGTCCCACTCCTTCAGGCGCGGGTCGATCTCGACGTCGGTCAGCCCGGCCAGCTCGGCGGTGCGCCGCGCCCGCTGGAGCGGCGAGACGAGCACGCGGTCGAAGGTCCAGTCCTTGAGCAGGACCCCGACCCGGCGGGCGGCCGCCTCGCCTTCGGGCAGGAGCGGGAGGTCGGTGACCCCCGTGTGCTGTCCGGACTTCGACCACTCGGTCTCACCGTGGCGCAGCAGGACGAGGTGGCCCTTCGGCTCGGGCGGCCCGGAGGCGGTGACGCTCACGACCGTCACTCTAGGGCGCGGCCGGGTCTGGCAGGGTGGTCGGATGGACCTCGACTACCGCATCGTCAACGTCTTCACGATCGGCGACGACCCCTTCTCGGGCAACCCGCTGGCGGTCTTCCCCAACGCCGCCTCGCTCGACGACGCACAGATGCAGGCGGTCGCCCGACAGCTGAACCTCAGTGAGACCACCTTCGTCACGCGGGTCGATGCCGACGCAGCCGAGGCGGACGTGCGGATCTTCACCCCGGCCTACGAGATGCCCTTCGCGGGGCACCCCACGCTGGGCACGGCGTCGGTCGTCGCCTCCGTGCTCGGGGGCCGCGACGAGGTCACGCTGGTGATGAAGGCCGGGCGGGTCCCGGTGGTACGAGAGGGCTCCCACTGGGTGCTCACGACGGCCATGGCCCCGGTGACCCGCCCGGTCGAGGCGTCGGGCGCCGAGCTGGCCAGCGTGTTGGGGCTGGACCCGTCCGACCTCGCCTCCGGTCAGGAGCCGCTCTGGGTCGACACGGGCGTCGAGCAGCTGATCCTGCCGCTCGCGACGGCCGACGCCGTGCACCGCGCCCAGGCCGACCCGCGACTGCTGCGCATGTATGCCGAGTCCAACCGCGGTGAGGCCCTCACCTACGTCTGGGCGCCCAACGGCGACGACACCATCGACGCCCGGCTGTTCTTCACCCAGGGCACGGCCGTCATCGAGGACCCCGCCACCGGCTCGGCGTGCGCCAACCTCGCCGGGTGGTTCCACAGCCAGGGTCTGCGCGGTGTCGACCGCGTCGTCCGGCAGGGGCAGGCCCTCGACCGGCCGTCGGAGCTGCACCTGCACCTCGACGCCGACGGGACGATCCGGGTGGGCGGTGCCCTGCGTGAGCTCGGCACCGGGACCTTCTCGATCTGAACGGGCTGACCCTCAGCCCAGGGAGCGCCGCACCAGCTCGAAGCAGACCACCGCGGCGGCCGCCGACACGTTGAGCGACTCCACGCCGCCCGCCATGGGGATGGCGGCCCACGACGTGATCTGGTCGGCGACGTCGGGGCTGTGGCCGGTGCTCTCGGAGCCGAGCACGATGGCGACGTGCTCGGGCCAGTCGGCCTCGAAGATCGTCTGGGGAGCGTCGGCGGAGAGCCCGACGAGGTGGAACCCGGCGACCCGCAGCATCGTCGCCGCCTCGGCAGCGGTGCCGCACTTGAGGATCGGCGCGCGGAAGGCCACGCCCGCCGACGCCTTGACGACCATGGGGTCGATCGACGCGACGCCCCGGCGGGGGACGACGATGCCGTCGATGCCGGCGGCCGTCGCGGTGCGGATGACCATGCCCGACGTTGGCCGGCGTGGTCAGGCCGTCGAGCACGACGACCCGCCGCAGCGTCGGGTCGTCGACCGCGTCGGCCAGCGGCCGCATCCGCGGGGCGACGACGTCGGCGAAGACGCCCTGGTCCTGACGGCCGTTGCCCGCCAGCTTCTTGACCCGCTCGGCGTCGACCCGCTGCACGGGCACCCCGCGGTCCTCGGCCAGGCCGAGGATCTCGCCCACCTGCGGGCCTCGCGCACCGTGGGCCAGCACGACCTTGTCGACGACGAGCGAGTGGTCGTCGAGCACCTCGATGACCGGGTTGCGCCCGTAGACGGTGACGAACCGGTCCTTCGGAGAGACCTCCGGCAACTCAGGCCTCGAGCCGCTCGAAGGTCAGCGAGTGGGCCAGGCCGGTCGCCCGCTCGGGCATACCGAGGATCATCGTCACGAGCTCGCGCGGCTTGGGGAAGTCGTCGGGGAGCACGTCGTTGTAGGCGTGGTGGGCCTCGAGCGACGCGACCGCCGGCTCGAGGTGGCCGGTGACGTCGACGTAGTGCGTGGCCACGGGGGAGGGGCTCACCAGGACGGTCTTGATGCCCGTCCACGGCTGCACCCCCTCGGCCTCGAGGTCGGTGAAGATCCACCGGTTGCCGCAGTCCCGCACCGCATCCAGGGTGGCCAGGCCGACCGCCCGGTGGTCGGCCTGGCTCAGCCGGTTCATGAACCGCACGTCGTGCCCCTGCGCGACCACGCACTCCGGTCGGCGCAGCCGCATGACCCGGCACAGCTCGCGGCGCAGGGGGATGCCGTTCTCGATGACGCCGTCGCGGAAGTCGAGGAAGTCGACGATGTCCACCCCCACGGCCTTGGCCGCCGCGATCTCCTCGGCCTCGCGCACCGGGCCGGCCTCGTCGGGGTGCATCGAGTCGATCCCCGCCTCGCCGCGCGACGCGAGCAGGTAGGTGACCGTCTTCCCCTGCTTGACCCAGCGGTCGACGGCCGCGCTCGTGCCGTACTCGATGTCGTCGGGGTGCGCCACGACGCACATGACCGACGAGAAGCTCTCGTCGAGCGGCTCGAGGGGCGTCGGCGCCGTGCCGGGTGGCGTAGTCATGGCCGAACCCTAGCCGCGAGCGCCGACGGAGCGGTCGTCGTTCATGGCTCCACAGTTCAGGGCAGTGCCCGCCAGAACGTCGTCAGCCGGCCGTCGTCGCCCATGAGGTGCACCGCGAGGCTGGGCGGCGCGTCCAGCCAGATGTGGTCCATCGGTTCCTGGTCGAGGGTCACCGAGGAGACGACGCCGCCGCCCACGAGGCACGGCCGCCCGGCGAACGTCGTCGCGCACATCGTGTGGTTGTGGCCGACCAGCACGCCGGCGACGTGGGGATGCCGGGCCAGCACGGCCTCGAGCGCGTCGCCGTTGCGCAGCTGGATGGCGTCGGCGTGGCCGATCCCCACCGTGACGGGTGGGTGGTGGAGGGCGACGAACGTCGGCTGGCCCGACCCGCCAGCTCGTCGTCCAGCCAAGCCAGGGTCTCGGGGGCGAGAAGCCCGTGGTCCTGCCGGACGCCGTCGACGCGCCGGCACGAGGGAGTCGAGCATGAGGAACCGGTGGGTGCCCACGTCGAGGGCCTGGTCCAGCGGGCCCGGGCGCTCGGCCCCCAACAGGTGGCGGGCGAACGGCTCCCGCACGTCGTGGTTGCCCGTGCCGACGAGCATCGGCCCGCTCCAGGCCGACAGCAGGTCGCGCGCGGTCGCATACTCGTCGGGCTCGCCGTGGTCGGCGATGTCACCCGTGACGAGCAGGACGTCGGGCGCGGGCGCCATGGCCACGACGTGGGCGACCACCCGTTCCGCCCGGGCCACCGACTCGGCCCGGCCGCCGATGTGCAGGTCGCTGAGGTGGGCGATGGTGAACACGCGGCTCGCTCCCCGGTGGGCTCGGCAGGACAGACTGCGCAGTATGCCCGAACCCGCTCCGGCGACCTCCGTCACCGACGCGCCCCTCACGGGGGTCCGCGTGGTCACCACCGCGGGCAACCTGCCCGGACCCCTCGCCGCCGACCGGCTCCAGGCCCTCGGCGCGCAGGTCACCAAGGTGGAGCCCCCGTCGGGCGACCCGCTGAGGATGGTGGCCCCCGGCGCGTACGACGAGCTCGTCGCGGGGCAGGAGGTCGTCACCCTCGACCTGCGCGACGGCGCCGGCCGGGAGCGGCTGACCGCCCTGCTCGACGAGGCCGACGTGCTGCTGACGTCGTCGCGGCCCCGCTCGCTCGCGCGCCTGGGCCTCGGCGGCGACCTGGGGGAGCGCCATCCCAGGCTGGTCCACGTCGCGATCGTCGGCTCGTCCGGCCCGGACGCCGACCACGCCGGTCACGACCTCACCTACCAGGCGGCCGCCGGCGCGCTCACCCCGCCGCACCTGCCCACCGTGCTGCTGGCCGACCTGGCCGGCGCCGAGCGCGCCGTCACCGCCGTCCTCGCTCTGCTCCTGCGGCGGGCGAGCACCGGCTGCGGCGGCGCCGAGGAGGTGTCGCTCGCCGGTGCCTGCGCGGCGATGACGCGCACGCTGCGGTGGGGCCTGACCGGTCCGGGCGCCCCGCTCGGCGGCGCGCTCCCGGCCTACCGGCTGTATGCCGCCGCCGACGGCTGGGTCGCGCTCGCCGCCCTCGAGCCGCACTTCCTCGAGCGGGCGACCCGCAGCCTGGGGGTGTCCGGCAGCGCGGAGGAGTTCGAGGCGGTGTTCCGCACCCGCACGGTGGGCGAGTGGGAGGCGTTCGGTGTGGCCCACGACATCCCTCTCGCGGCGGTTCGCGAGGCGGTCGTCGGGGCAGGGTGACGGCAGCGAGACGCCGGAATGTCGGCTCGCCCGTCGACGTTGTGATGGTTGAAACGTCAACCACCAAGGAGTGAGTAGGCATGCAGTTCGGCATCTTCACCGTCGGCGACGTCACCACGGACCCCACCACCGGGCGTACCCCCACCGAGCACGAGCGGATCAAGGCCACCGTCGCCATCGCCAAGAAGGCCGAGGAGGTCGGGCTCGACGTCTTCGCGACGGGGGAGCACCACAACCCGCCGTTCGTGCCGTCGGCTCCGACGACCACCCTCGCCTACATCGCCGCGCAGACCGAGCGCATCATCCTGTCGACCGCGACCACGCTCATCACGACGACCGACCCGGTGCGCATCGCCGAGGACTACGCCACGCTGCAGCACCTCTCCGACGGCCGCAACGACCTGATGATGGGCCGCGGCAACACCGGCCCGGTCTACCCGTGGTTCGGCAAGGACATCCGCCAGGGCATCCCGCTCGCCATCGAGAACTACGCCCTGCTGCACCGGCTGTGGCGCGAGGAGGTCGTCGACTGGCAGGGACGGTTCCGTACGCCGCTGCAGGGCTTCACCGCGACCCCGCGGCCGCTCGACGGCATCCCCCCGTTCGTCTGGCACGGCTCGATCCGCAGCCCGGAGATCGCCGAGCAGGCCGCCTACTACGGCGACGGGTTCTTCTCCAACCACATCTTCTGGCCCGCGTCGCACACGCAGCAGATGGTCGCGCTCTACCGTCGCCGCTTCGAGCACTACGGCCACGGCCGCGCCGACCAGGCCATCGTCGGGCTCGGCGGCCAGGTGTTCATGCGCAAGAACAGCCAGGACGCCGTCCGCGAGTTCCGGCCCTACTTCGACAACGCGCCGGTCTACGGCCACGGGCCGTCGCTGGAGGACTTCATGCGCGAGACGCCGCTCACCGTGGGGTCGCCGCAGCAGGTCATCGAGCGCACGCTCGGGTTCCGCGACTACGTGGGCGACTACCAGCGCCAGCTGTTCCTCATGGACCACGCCGGCCTGCCGCTGAAGACCGTGCTCGAGCAGCTCGACATCCTCGGCGAGGAGGTCGTGCCGGTGCTCCGTCGGGAGTTCGCGGCGCTGCGCGCCCCGGGTGTGCCCGACGCCCCCACGCATACCTCGCTGCTGGCCGCGGCCCGCGAGCCCGAGCTCGTCCGGGAGGCCTCGTGACCACCCGCAGCATCGTCGTCGTCAGCGGCGGGCTGAGCGTGCCGTCGTCGTCGCGGCTGCTGGCCGACCGGCTGGCGGCGGCGACCGGGTCGGCCCTGTCCGCCCGCGGTGACGACGCGGTCGTGGAGACCGTCGAGCTGCGCGACCACGCCCACGCGGTCACCGACCACCTGCTCACCGGGTTCGCCCCGGCCGGGCTGAAGGCGGTGCTCGACGCGGTGCGGGGCGCCGACGGGCTCATCGCGGTGACGCCGATCTTCAGCGCGTCGTTCAGCGGACTGTTCAAGTCGTTCCTCGACGTGCTCGAGCCGGGCTCGCTGGACGGCAAGCCCACCCTCATCGGGGCCACCGGCGGCACGGCCCGGCACTCGCTCGCCCTGGAGTATGCGGTGCGTCCGGTCCTCGCGTACGCCCGGGCCCGGGTCGCACCGACCGCGGTCTTCGCGGCGTCCGACGACTGGGGCAGCGCCGACACAGGCCTGGCCGGCCGGATCGACCGAGCCGCTGGAGAGCTGGCCGACCTCGTCCGCGGGACGGTCCGCGCCGAGACGCGCGACCCGTTCGACGACGTCACCCCCTTCGAACGGCTGCTCGCCGGCGACGCCTGACCCCTCGCCGACTCCGCCCGCCCCTCGCTCGACCCTCCCTCCACCCTCCCTCCACTCCCTCCACCCGGTTGATGCAGCATCAAGCCGCTTGACGCCCCGTACACGATGCGTCAACGTCCTTGATGCTGCATCGACCGTCTGGACAGGGGCGGGACCAGGACGTACGAGGGCTACAGCAGCTCGAAGTCGGCGAAGTCGAAGCCCGGCGCCACCACACAGCTGACGAGCACCGGCTCCTCGCCCAGGGGCCGGGCCGACTGCCAGTGATCGGGCGGCACGACCAGCTGAGGGCGTTCTCCCGCAGCCACATCGGGGCCGAGGCGGTGCCGCCGCACCGCATCCGGAGCCGCCCCGTCGCCGCCCAGGGCGAGCTCCAGCGCCGGACCGCGATGGTGGAACCATAGCTCGGCCGAGCGCACCCGGTGCCACGCCGACTCCTGTCCGGGCATGAGCAGGAACAGGATCGCGGTCGCGAGCGACCGTGGGCCCGGGTAGCCACCCAGCCGGTCGCCGTCCACGGCGGTGGCGCTGCGCCAGGTCTCGGCGTACCACCCGCCCTCGGGATGCGTCTGCAGCCCGAGTCCGGCCGCCCAGTCGGGCAGCTCGCCGCTCACGCGACGGCCTCGACGGCCTGGTCGGCCCGGTCGGCCCGGTCGGCCGCCTGGGCGACCGCACGCTGCCAGACCGGCTCGAGCGGCGAGAGGTGCACCGCCGGCAGGAGCGCCCGCACCAGGGTGCCGCAGCCGTCGAGCTCGAGCCGGTGCGCCCCGGCCGGAGTGGGTCCGAGGCCGGCGCGGTCGCCGAGCACCGTGACCGTGTCGAGCACCCGGGAGCCGCCGAGGACCCCCACCCGCGGTCGAGCCCCGTCGATCTCGAGGTCCTCCGCGAGCAGCGGACCGTTCGTGGTCGTGGCGCGCGTCCGCTGCTGCAGGACGCCACCCGCCTCCGCGGCGCGGCCCAGGACCAGGACCTCGCGGAGCACCGCCACGGCGCTCTCCCTCAGGTGGAGGTCGAGGGTCCGCCGCACCCGAGCACCGCTCGACACGACGAACGGCTCGGCGCGCCAGACCAGCCGCGCGTGGGGCCCGAGGTCGGCCGTCACCGCCCAGGTCGCCTCGCCACCGCGCATGTCGTAGGCCACGGTGCCGGCCGGCTCGACCACCTCGAGGTGCACGCCGGGGCCGACCGACACGCTCACCCCGACGTCGTCACCGGCGAGGAGCAAGGCTCCCTCGGCGAGCAGCGCCACGCGGGCGCGGTCGGAGCGCGCGTCCAGGACACGGATGCCGAGGTGGCCCCGGCCCCGCGGACCGTCGGAGGCCACGACGAGCCGCACCCGCCCGCCACCGGGGTCGCGCGTGACGCTCAGCCGGGTGACGCTCACGAGTGGCGCGAGTCGTGAGTATGTCTGTGGTCGGGAGCCCCCGGACCGTGGTGGTGCGGCGCCATCGGGCCCGGGTCCACCGGCACCAGGTCGCCGCCGCGGAACTCGGCCAGCTGCCCGGCCACCCAGTCGAGCAGGATCCCTACCGACGACGGGTCGTCCCGCGAGAGCCCCAGCACCGGGCGGCCGTCGCGGGCCTGCTGCCCCTCGCGCACCATCCGCTCGGCGTCGACGCCGACGTAGGGCGCGAGGTCGGTCTTGTTGACGACGAGCAGGTCGGCCCGGCTGATGCCCGGACCGCCCTTGCGGACCACGTCACCACCGCCCGCGACGTCGAGCACGAAGATCTGGGTGTCGACCAGTGCGGGGGAGAACGTCGCCGTGAGGTTGTCGCCCCCCGACTCCACGAGCACGAGGTCCACCGGGTCGAAGTCGGCCTCGAGGTCCTCGACCGCGATGAGGTTGGCGGTGATGTCGTCGCGGATGGCCGTATGCGGGCACGCGCCGGTCTCGACCGCCCGGATCCGTTCGGGAGCGAGCACCCCCGCGCTGCGCAGCATGCGGGCGTCCTCGTCGGTGTAGATGTCGTTGGTCACCACGGCGAGCGAGAGGGACCCGCCCAGCTCGCGGCAGAGCAGGCCGATGAGCGAGGTCTTCCCGGTGCCCACCGGCCCGCAGACCCCGAGACGTAGGGAGCGTTCAGGCACGGAACAGCCTCCGTTCGGCGGTGGCGTGGGCCTCGGCCCACGCCTCGACGAGCGGCGCCGACCACGCCGGGATCTCGTCGGGGTCGGTGAGGCCGGCGACGCGGTCGACGACGGCCTCGATGGCGGGAGCGAGCGCCAGCAGCTGCGCGATGACGTCGACCGGGTCACCCGGCAGCAGCTTGAGAGACGCGGCGAGCACGGACTGGAGGTCCTCGTACGCCACCAGCCGCGCCACTGCCGGACCTGACAGCCCGGTCGCGGCGGCGACCAGGCCCAGGACACGGGGGCGGGAGGGCTTCGTGCTGGTGACGAGCTCGGTCAGGGCCGGTGCGTCGGGCCAGAGCCGGAGCGCCACCCGCCGGTAGGCCCGGCCCAGGGTGCGGGAGGCCTCCCTCAGCGCGGGGCTGGGAGTCCTTGCCGCCCAAGCGAACTCGACGTCGTCGGTGGGCCGTCCGTCGGCGGCGCGCAACCGGCATACCACCGCGGTCGCGGCCTCGGTGAGCGTCACCGTCTCGAGCCGGGTGCGGCAGTACGCCTCGAGGTCGGCCGGGTCCAGCCCGCCCATCAGCGCGGGCTCGAGGCCGCCGGACTGGGTGTGACCGGAGGTCGGCAGCCGGGCGTCGGCCAGCAGCATGAGCAGCAGCTCGGGGTGCACCGGCCCCGGCAGCCCGGCGGGAGGTGTGGCCATCAGAACATCGAGTAGAGCTGGGTCAGGGGGAGCCGGTCGGCGGGGGAGGGCAGCACCTCCGTGCCGTCGACCTCGATGCGGAACGTCTCGGGGTCGATCCGGATGTCGGGGCAGAGATCGTTGTTGACCATCTGCGCCTTGCCCACGTCGCGGGTGGGCTTGATGCCGACGAGCCGCCGCCGCAGCCCCAGGCGGCTCTCCAGCCCGACCTCGAGCGCGGCCGGGGCGACGAAGGTCACCGAGTGGTCGGCCGCGCTGCCCTCGAACAGGGTGGGCCGCATCAGCACCGGCTGCGGGGTGGGGATCGAGGCGTTGGGGTCGCCGAGCGCACCCCAGACGAGGGCCCCGCCCTTCATGACGACCTCGGGACGGATCCCGAAGAACCGCGGGTCCCACAGCACGAGGTCGGCCAGCTTGCCCGGCTCGACCGACCCGATCTCGTCGTCGAGCCCGTGGGCGATCGCGGGGTTGATCGTGTACTTCGCGACGTAGCGCCGGGCCCGCTCGTTGTCGGCGGGCAGGCTCTCGCCCAGCGACCCGCGCCGGGCCTTCATGACGTGGGCCACCTGCCAGGTGCGGGTGATGACCTCACCGATGCGGCCCATCGCCTGGGCGTCCGACGAGGTGATGGAGATCGCGCCCATGTCGTGCAGGACGTCCTCGGCGGCGATCGTCGTGGCCCGGATCCGCGACTCGGCGAACGCGAGGTCCTCGGGCACGGTCGGGTTGAGGTGGTGGCAGACGATGAGCATGTCGAGGTGCTCGGCGACGGTGTTGACCGTATGCGGCAGCGTCGGGTTCGTGGAGCCCGGCAGGACGTGGGGCTCCCCGCAGATCCGCATGATGTCGGGCGCGTGCCCGCCGCCGGCGCCCTCCGCGTGGAACGCGTGGATGGAGCGCCCGTCGATGGCGCGCAGCGTCGACTCGAGGTAGCCCGCCTCGTTGAGGCTGTCCGAGTGCAGCGCGACCTGCAGACCCATCTCGTCGGCGGCCCGGAGGGCGGCGTCGATGGCGGCCGGCGTGCTGCCCCAGTCCTCGTGCAGCTTGTAGGCCGCGGCGCCGGCCAGCGCCTGGTCGCTCAGGGAGCGCCGGCTGACGGTGTTGCCCTTGCCCATGAGGAAGACGTTGACGGGCAGCCGGTCGAGGCCGCGATGCACGGCTGCGAGGTGCCAGGCGCCCGGGCGTGACCGTGGTGGCCTTGGAGCCCTCCGACGGGCCGGTGCCGCCGCCGCCGATCGTCGTGATCCCCGTCGAGACCGCCTCGACGACCTGTGACGCCGAGAGCAGGTGCACGTGGCTGTCGACGCCCCCGGCGGTGAGGATCCGGCCTTCCCCCGCGACGACGTCGGTGGAGGCGCCGATCACGAGCTGCGGGTGCACGCCGTCGCTGATGTCGGGGTTGCCGGCCCGGCCGAGGGCGACGATGCGCCCGCCCCGGATGCCGACGTCGGTCTTGACGATGCCCCAGTGGTCGAGCACGACGACGTTGGTGATGACGGTGTCGAGCGCGCCGGCGATCCGGCTGCGGCCCGACTGGAGCATCGACTCGCGGATCGACTTCCCGCCGCCGAAGACGGCCTCGTCGCCCCCGATGGTGCGGTCCTCCTCGACCTCGATCCAGAGGTCGGTGTCGCCGAGGCGCACCTGGTCGCCCGTCGTCGGGCCGTAGAGCGCGGCATACCGCTCGCGGTCGATCTCAGCCATCGAGCTCCACCTCCCGCGCCGTCTTGATCTGCAGCCCGGGCACCCGGCGCGCGCCCTTCAACGCCACGGCCGACACGGTGCGTGAGGCCCCCGGCTCGAAGCGCTGCGACGTGCCCGACAGGATGTCGAGCCGGAACCCGTGCGCCGCCACCCGGTCGAAGTCGAGGGCGGCGTTGGTGTCGGGCAGGTGGATGTGCGACCCGATCTGCACCGGGCGGTCGCCGGTGTTGACGATGACGAGCTCGATGCGCTCGTCGTCGGTGCGGTCGGCGTTGATGGTGATGGTGCCGGGCACGACCCGCAGGGCCCCCGGTCCGCGGTGGTGGCTCGTCATGCCGGCTCCTCAGGCGATGGGCTGGTGGAGGGTGACGAGCTTGCGCCCGTCCGGGAAGGTCGCCTCGACCTGCACCTCGACGAGCATGTCGACGACGTCGGGCATGACCTGGTCACGGGTCAGCACGGCCCGGCCGCTCTGCATGAGCTCGGCCACCCCGGCTCCCTCACGGGCCCGCTCGATGACCCAGGTGCTGAGCAGCGCGACGGACTCGGGGTAGTTGAGCAGGACGCCGCGCTCCAGCCGGTCACGGGCCACCATGCCGGCGACGGACAGCAGCAGCTTCTCGGTGTCGGAGGGACTCAGGTGCATCGGACCGCCTCAGCTGTGGGGCACGTGGGCCCTGGAGGGTTGGGTGCCGAGCGGCGCCGAGGGGTCAGCGTCGGCCGGCGAGCCGCCACGTTGCGGGGAAGAGGCCTGCAGCCACGGCGACCTTGATCGCGTCGCCGATGAGAAAGGGAACCACACCGAGGGCCAGCGCCTTCGGCAGGTCCACGTGGGCGACGTTCATCAGCCACGGCACCCCGACCGCGTAGATGGCCAGGTTGCCGAGCACCATGACCGCGGCGGTCCGTACCGGCGTCCGCGTGAGGCCCCGCTCGGCCAGGCGGCCGACGAGCAGGGCGGCGACGACGAAGCCGAGCACGTAGCCGAACGACGCGCCGCCCCAGCCCGACGTGCCGTGCGAGAAGACCGGCGCTCCGGCCAGGCCGACCAGCAGGTAGAGCAGCATCGACGCGACGCCCCGCAGCGTGCCGAGCGAGGCGCCGACGAGCAGCACCGCGAAGGTCTGGAGGGTGAGCGGTACGGGCGTGAACGGCAGCGGGATCGACACCTGCGCCGCGAGCGCCGTCAGCGCGGCGCCACCGACGACGAGCGCTGTGTCGCGGACGATTCCGCCGGGCAGGACGTCACCGAGGACGCGGGGGGCGGCGGAGAGGCTCATCGACATGGTGGTGACGCTAGCGGATGCCTGTGCCCGGGCGGCATACCCGTCCCGACGGTCAGTCGTCAGGGACCGAGCAGGTCGGCGAGGTCGTAGGTGACCGGCCGCTCCAGCTGGTCGACCGTGCACGAGCGCGCGTCGCGGTCGTGGCGCCACCGCACGAACTGGGCGGTATGCCGCAGCCGCCCGCCCTCGAGGTAGTCGTACCTCGCCTCGACGACGAGCTCGGGGCGGAGCGGCACGAAGGAGAGGTCCTTGCCGGCGTTCCACCGGCTCCCCGCACCACGGCGCTGCGCGGGCGTCAGCTCGGCCACGTGGGCGGCCCAGTTCCACGGGTGGCCCTCGAACGTCGTGACGTAGGGCGCCAGCTCGGCGACCAGCGCGCGTCGGCGGGCCATGGGGAAGGCGCCGATCACCCCGATCGACGCCAGGGTGCCGTCGTCGCGGTAGACGCCGAGCATGAGCGAGCCCACGGCGTCGGGACTGCTGGCGTGCGGTCGGTAGCCGGCCACCACGCAGTCGGCCGTGCGCTCGTGCTTGACCTTGGTCATGACCCGCTTGTCGGGCTGGTAGGTCTGATGTGGGTCCTTGGCGACGACGCCGTCGAGGCCCGCGCCCTCGAGCTCGACGAACCACCGGGCCGCGAGGACCGGGTCGTCGGTGAGGGGGGTGAGGTGGACCGGGGGCTCGACGTCCCCCAGGGCGTCCTCGAGCCGGCGGCGTCGCTCGGCGAACGGCATGCCGGTGAGGTCCTCGTCGCCGAGGGCGAGCAGGTCGAACACGATGAGGCTGGCCGGGGTCTGCTCGGCGAGCAGTCGCCACGCGGCTGGCCGCCGGGTGCAGCCGCAGCTGCAGGGCCTCGAAGTCCAGGCCGCCGCGCGCCGGGTCGACGAGCACGATCTCGGCGTCCACGACGCACCGCGGCGGGAGCTGGGCGCGCACGGCGTCGACGATCTCCGGGAAGTAGCGGGTCATCGGCCGCTCGTTGCGGCTGCCGATCTCCACCTCGTCGCCGTCGCGGAACACGACCGCCCGGAACCCGTCCCACTTCGGCTCGTACAGCTGGCCGGGCGGGATCTCGCGGGCGAGCTTGGCCAGCATCGGCTTCACCGGCGGCATGACGGGCAGGTCCACGCAGGGAAAGGTACGCTCCGGGACCGACGGAACCGACGGGCTCGACGTGAACGAGGTCACCATGGGCAAGGTCGTGTCGCAGGCGGCGATGTCGCTCGACGGGTTCATCGCGCAGCAGGACAACGGGATCGGCGCGCTGTTCGCGTTCTACGACAACGGGCCCATCGAGATCCCCACCGCCATGCCTCACCTGACGTTCCACGTGACGCCGCCCACCGCGGACTACCTGCGTTCGGTCATGGCCGGCCTCGGGGCCCTGGTCGTCGGCCGGACGCTCTTCGACGTCACCGACGGCTGGGACGGGCGCCACCCCTTCGACGTGCCGGTCTTCGTTGTGACCCACGAGCCGCCGCAGGACTGGGGCCACGACGACGCTCCCTTCACGTTCGTCACCGACGGCGTCGCCGCCGCGGTGGAGGCGGCGCAGCGCGTGGCGGGCGACCGGGTCGTCGGCGTCACGGCGGGGACCATCGCCACCCAGTGCCTGCACCTCGGGCTGCTCGACGAGGTCTGCGTCGACCTCGTCCCCGTGGTCATGGGGGAGGGGCGGCGCTACTTCGAGGACAGCGACGCGGGAGCGGTGCTGCTCGGTGACCCGACCACCTCGATCGCCGGCGACCGGGTGACCCACCTCGTCTTCCCCGTGACGAAGGGCTAGACGTCAGAGGGTCGTCGCGATCTGCCACGGGGCGAACTCGTGGTCGCCGTAGCCGAGCTCCTCGCTCTTGGTGCGCTCGCCCGAGGCGATCCGCAGGAGCTGGTCGAAGATCTGCCGGCCGGACTCCCGCACCGGGACGCCGTCCTCGACGATGGGCCCGCAGTTGAAGTCCATGTCGTCGATCATGTGGTGGTACACCACCGAGTTCGTCGCGATCTTCATGCTCGGCACCGGCTTGCAGCCGAACGCCGACCCGCGCCCGGTGGTGAAGGCGAGCAGCTGGGCACCGCCGGCGACGAGGCCGGTGGCGTTGACGGGGTCGTAGGCCGGGGTGTCCATGAAGACGAGGCCCTTGGTGGTGACCCGGTCGGCATACCCGACGACGTCGCAGAGGTTGGTCGTGCCGCCCTTGGCGATGGCGCCGAGGGACTTCTCGAGGATCGTCGTCAGGCCGCCGGCCTTGTTGCCGGGGGAGGGGTTGTCGTCGATCGAGGTGCCGTCGGCCTGCACGCGCTGCTCCCACCAGCGGACCCGCTCCACCAGCCGGTCGGCGACGTCCTGGCTGACGGCCCGCTGGGTCAGGAGGTGCTCGCCGCCGTAGATCTCGGTCGTCTCGCCGAACACCGCCGTGCCGCCGTGCTCGATCAGCAGGTCGGCCGCGGCACCGAGGGCGGGGTTGGCGGTGATCCCCGAGTAGCCGTCCGAGCCCCCGCACTCCATGGCCAGGACCAGCTCGCTGACCGGCACCTCCTGGCGCTTCCAGGCGTCGACGACCGGGAGCATCGCCCGGATGGCCGCGATGCCGGCCTCCACGGTGCGGCGGGTGCCGCCGATCTCCTGGATCGTCATCGCGTCGACCACCTTGTCGGCGCTGATGCCCCAGTCGCGCAGGATCGACAGCTGGTTGACCTCGCAGCCGAGCCCGAGCATGAGGACGCCGCCGACGTTCGGGTGGTCGGCGTACCCCATGATCGTGCGCTGCAGCAGGTCGAAGCCGGCGTTACCCCGACCGGCGGTGCCGCAGCCGTAGGAGTGCGTCAGGGCGACGACCCCGTCGACGTCGGGGTAGGCGTCGAGCTCGCCGGTGAGCTCGAAGTGGGTGGCGATCCGGCTGGCCGCCGTTGCCGAGCAGTTGACCGAGACGACGATGACGATCTCGTTGCGGGTGCCGACCCGGCCGTCGCCGCGCACGTAGCCCCGGAAGGTGGCCCGCTCGTCCTCGGGGACGTAGGCGGTGGGCCGGGTGGCGGAACCGGCGGCCACGGTGCGGTCGAAGGGGCGGTACTCGACGTTGTGCGTATGCACGTGCTCGCCGGCGCGGATGTCGCGACCGGCGAAGCCGATCACCTGGCCGTACTTGAGGATCGGCTCGTCGTGGGCGATGGCCACGCGGGCGAGCTTGTGGCCGCGGGGGACCGGGTCCACGACGGCGGGGGAGCCGGACGCGCCCGGCTCGAGGTCGGCGCGGGCGATGAGCACGTTGTCGCGCTCGTTCAGCTGCAGGGTCGCGGGCCTTGAGGTCGTGCTGCCGCCGGGGTGTCATGGGCCGCTCATCCTCCTGGTGTCTCGCACGGGCGCGTACCCATCATGGCGGACGGCCCGGGGGTTTCCCGAGCCGCCGAAGGGGGAAGATGCTCAAGCGCGGCAACGGCGCCGCCCGTCGAGTGAGGAGCATCCGTGAGCGAGCAGACCATGGGCCGGGAGCAGACGCAGAGTCAGGGCCCCGCGGAGGGAGCCCACCTCGGCCAGGGCACCGAGAACCATCAGGCGGCCGAGGCCACCGTCGACACCGCACGGGACCGTCAGGACGACCCCCGGGTGAGCGAGGCCTCGGGACAGGACGCCCAGGTCGAGACCCCGGCGGAGCGCAACCTCAGCGGGGACCGCGAGGGCAGCGACGTCAGCGCCGCGGGCGGTCCCGACGGCGACCACACGGACGGCCAGGCGGACGACCACGACGCCAAAGATGCGCAGGACGACCACGACGAGGCCGACCGGAAGTCCGCCGGGGAGTTCGCGGCCGAGCACGACCCCGAGAAGCACGACATCGCCGCGGGCGAGGAGCTTCGCCAGCGCGGGGACTGGACGGCCGACGACACCGGCGGGCCGCAGGTGTGGGACGCGGAGGGCCACCTCGTCGACGGGGCGGGCCCGGGCACCGGCGACGCCCGGACGAGCAGCTCCGACGACCACGACTCCCAGGGCCACGACTCGACCAGAGCCACGACCACCAGGAGGCCGGCGGAGGCCGGCGCACCTCGAGCATCGAGGAGATCCGCGACGGCGGCTACGGCGTGGGTTCGGCCGCTCCGCTGGACGACCACGCGTCGCCCTTCGGCCACCCGGTCAAGGCCTGGAACGACACGCGTACGTTCGTCGACACCGACCACCCGCGGTACGACGACGCCGAGCCGCACGTGTGGTTCGCGGACGCCGGGGCCGCGGAGCAGGCCGGCTTCCGCCGCGCCGACGACTGACCCGGGTCGGGACGCTCCCGGTCGTCTCCCTCGTCAGCAACCGATGGTTGCGCATAGCCCGAGGTCGGGCTATGGTCGTGCAACCAACTGTTGCACGAAGGAGACACCGTGGAGATCGGCACCATCCGCAGGGAGGTCTACGTCGAGGCGTCGCCCGACGTCGTCTTCGACGTCGTGAGCCGTCCTGAGCACCTGAGCCAGTGGTGGCCGCAGGAGGCGCATCTCGAACCCACGCCCGGGGTGTCGGGCGAGCTCGTCTTCCGCGACGACGGCCAGCCCACCGAGGCCGCCGTCGTCGTGCCCGTCACCGTCGTCGAGGCCCGCCCCCCGCATACGTTCTCGTTCCGGTGGACCCATCCGGCGGGGGAGCCGGCCGCGGAGGGCAACTCCCTCCTCGTCACCTTCGCCCTGTCGCCGTCGGGGCGCGGGACGCTGCTGACCATGACCGAGACCGGCTTCCGCGAGCTCGGTTGGGAGGTCGCGCAGCTCGAGGCGCTCTACGCTGACCACGTCGTCGGGTGGGACTACCATCTGACGCGCCTCAGCCCGTATGCGTCGAGCGTCGGCGTCCGCGCGTGAGCCCCACGCCTACCGTCGACGACGACCTCTGGTCGGCGATCGGCGACCCCACGCGGCGCCGGATGCTCGACCTCCTGCTGGCCGAGGGCCGGGGCACGGCGACCACGCTGAGCCGACAGCTGCCGGTGACCCGCCAGGCCGTGGCCAAGCACCTCGACGTCCTCGACCGCGCCGGGCTGGTGCGCTCCGTGGCCCAGGGCCGCGAACGGCACTACCGGGTCGACGACGCCCAGCTGGCGCGAGCGGTCGCGCAGCTGGCCTCCGTCGGGTCGGTGTGGGACGCCCGGCTCCGCCGCATCACGCAGATCGCCGAGTCGATCCAGCGCGCCCAGAACCCCGAGACCCCCCAGACCCCCCAGAACACGCATTCCGACCCCAGCTGAAGGACGGACGACACGATGGTGGACATCCTGCATCGCATCGGCACGACGACGACCACGCCGCACCCGGTCTACGAGGCGCTGACCTCCGTGCCGGACCTCGCCGCCTGGTGGACGGAAGGCACGACCGGAGACGCCGGCGTCGGGGGAGTCGTGCAGTTCCGCTTCCCGCCGGTGGGCGGCTTCGACATGGAGGTCCTCGAGGCCGTCCCGGACGAACGGGTCGTGTGGCGCGTCGTCGACGGGCCTCCGGAGTGGGTGGGCACGACCATCCACTGGGAGCTCAGCCAGGACGGCGAGTTCACCATCGTGCTCTTCGCGCACCGGGGCTGGGCCGAGCCGGGCGACTTCATGCACCACTGCAGCACGAAGTGGGCCGCGTTCCTCCTCAGTCTCAAGGAGCTGGTCGAGACCGGACACGGAGCACCCGCGCCGCGCGACCTCCAGATCAGCAACTGGCACTGAGGACCGATGAGCCGATGAGTTCGGGGGGCGGGGATCGTCTCAAGGCAGGAGTACGCCCCCCCGAACCGAGGAGTCCCGGATGCGCACGGTCGTCGTCTATGAGCTGCTGTCCCTCGACGGGGTGGCCGAGGAGCCCGACCGGTTCTTCGCCGACTGGGACGACGCGATGGACGCCAACCTCGCCGAGGTGATCGCGACCCAGGACACCGTGGTGCTGGGTCGGCGCAGCTACGAGGAGTGGGCGGGCTACTGGCCGAGCAGTGACATCGAGCCGTTCGCGACGTTCATCAACGGGGTCGAGAAGCTCGTCGCCACCTCCACCCCGCTCGACCGGGCCTGGGCCGGCGCCACCGCCGTGGACGGGGACCTCGTCGAGGTCGTGCGCGAGCTCAAGGAGCGTCCCGGCCGCGACATCGGGGTGCACGCGAGCATCTCGGTGGCCCGGTCGCTGCTGGCGGCCGGCGTCGTCGACGAGCTGCGTCTGGCCGTCTTCCCGGCCGTCGCGGCATCCGGCCGCCGGCTGCTCGACGACCTGCCCCCGATGCGCCTCGAGAACCTGGACACGACCATGTCTCCGTCCGGATCCGTCATGAGCCGCTACCGGATCGTTCCCTCGTAGGGGAGGGGGGTCAGGCGACCCCGTCGGCGACCGCCCGTAGCGCCGGGAGGATGTCCTCGCCGGCCGGCATGCACCGCCACGTGGTCGGCGCCGGCGTCGAGATGGGCCCGCACCGCCGACGCGAGGTTCCGCCGTCGCCGTGGGCGACGATGCGGTCGACGAGCCGGTCGCTGCCGCCGTCGGCGACGTCCTCGGCGCTGAAGCCGCCACGCCGCATCGTTCGCACGTAGTTGTCCATCTGCAGGTAGCGGTCGAGGAAGGCGCGCGCCGACCGTCGCGCCGAGTCGGGCTGCGGGTCGAGCACCACCGTCTGCTCCGGCGCCACGAGCGCGTCCGGGCCGAGGGCGGTCCGCGCCTCCGCCGTCTGAGCGGGCACCGTGAGGTACGGGTGCGTGCCGGCGCTGCGGGATGCCGCCATCTCCAGCATCTTGGGGCCCAGAGCTGAGAGCACCCGAGCCTGCGCGGGGACACCGCGCTCGTCGAGGACGTCGAGGTAGCGGCTCATGGCCTCGAGCGGCCGCACCCGCTCCGGCGTGGCCTCCCGGTGTCCCGACCCGATCCCCAACAGCAGGCGACCCGGGTGGCGGGCCTCGATGCGGTGGTAGGCGTCGGCGAGCTCAGCCGCGTCGGCCATCCAGATGTTGACGACACCGGTCGCCACCACCAGGGTCTCGGTGGCGTCGAGCAGGGCCTCGGCCGCGTGGAGGTCGGCGCCCGGCGACCGTCCCTGCCACACGGTGCCGTAGCCCAGCCGCTCGACCGTCCTGGCCAGCTCGGGACCGACACCGTCGAACCCGCGCCAGAGGCCGATCGGTCCGAGCCGGTCACGCCAGGTCGTCGACTCCGTCATGGTCACGGGCTCGAGTCTCGCACCCACGGCTCAGCCGCCGAACAAGCACTGGTTCGTCAGGGGTGGCCGCGCCGCCGTGCCCTGTTGCGGGGGGCCGCCGTCGATGGTGGTCGAGATGGGGATGGAGCTCCCCGCGACGGCGGACCTCGGGATGAACGTGCTCAGCGGTTCTGCGGGTTGACGGAGAACGTCACGGCGCAGGAGGCGGCGGAGGCCGGTGCGGCGGTCCCGACGACGACGCCGGGGACTGCGGCGCCCGTCGTGGGCAACCTTCCCGCGCACCGGGGCACTGACTGGTCCTTTGATCGGAGCTGCTGTCCCCTCGTTGGGGGCTGTCGGTTCCACCGGTGGACCGTCCTGTCGGTGGACGGGTCCGCGGTTGCGCGGGAAACAGGATGGAGCGCAGCAACGCCGCCCGCCGAACCCGGCGGGACACCCCCCGTCTGTGACCTAGGAGCCCCTCGTGCGCACCCCCGCCCCCACCACCTCGACCAGCAGCGCGACCACCACCGCCACCAGCCTCACGAGCCGCGCGAGCCGACGCCGGATCCACCGCACCCTGGCGCTGGCTGGTACCGCGATGCTGTTCGGTGGTGCCGCTCTGGCGGCGGCCGGCCCGGCGCAGGCCGCGGGTGCGGTGCTGGACCCGGTGCAGGTGGAGCGGTCCTGCAAGACCCCCGGGAAGTCCGGTAGCCCGGACAAGGCGTACTACTCCAGCGTCGTCCTGCGCGGCTCCGCCACCGGCTCCTCCACGTTCACCTTCGACTCCCTGACCGTGCAGAACAACCCCGCGCTGACCCAGATCACCCCCAAGCAGGTCACCGTCCCCGCCGGCAGCACCACCACCGTCACCATCCAGGCCACCGGCGCCAAGAACAGCGCCAACGGCCCCGCCGTCCTGACGTCCACCGTCAACCAGGGCGGCACCACCAGCCAGCACACCGGCACGATCTCCACCTTCGCCCCGATGCAGACCGCCGACTGCGGCGTCTCCTACCCCTCCAACGTCAACACGCCCTGGCCGGTGACGAACCAGCAGGTCGTGGCCGTGGACTTCTTCGGCAACCAGGCCGCGGTCCCCGCGGCCGTGCAGGGCGGGGTCGCCTCCCTCCTGGACGGCCGTTCCACCAGCTACGCGTTGAAGACCGACGGCAACGTCGTGGCCTGGGACTCGACCGGGCCGGTCACCCTGCCCGCGGGCTGGACGAACCTCAAGTCGATCGACTCCTCCGAAACTATGGAGGGGGTTCCTTACCGGGTCGCGGTCACCAACGCCGGCACGGCCCTGGTCGACGGCCTAGACAACTCCGACCAGCTGACCGCCGCCACCAACCTCAAGAGCGTCGCCGCCGGCCGGGGGGCCGCGATGGGCCTGACCAACGACGGGACCTTGATCCCCGCCGGCTACGTCTGGGACTCCGGTGCGCCGGCCGCGGTTCCGGCCGGGCTGACCAACGTCGTCCAGATCGTCTCGGGCTACGGCGACTTCGTCGCGTTGAAGGCCGACGGCACAGTCGTGGTGTTCTCGGCCGACGGACAGACGGAAGCTGCGTTGAGCGGTGAGTTCACCTCGATCGCCGCCGGCCGCACCAGCGAGCAGGAGTTCGCCGCTCTCAAGGCCGACGGCACCGCCGTGTACTGGGCCTTCGGCAGCGCACCGGTCGTCGTGGCCACCGACGCCACCCGGGTCGCGATCGGCCGTGACCACATCACCGGCGGTGACTCGGACTTCACCCACGTGTACGTCCAGCACCGAGACGGCACCGTCGACGACACCAGATTCCAAGACGGCGGCGGGCAGTACGGGCCTACCCCGGTGCCCGCCCTCAAGGGAGCGACCTCCGTCGTCGCCAACAACACCGGCGTCGTCGGCCTCTTCCCCACCGCATAACCACCACCAGCACAACCAGGGTCCCGCCCGACGGGGCGGTGTACACAAATCCCGATCTGCCGGGTGACGCCCTCAAGGGCTCACACCCGGCAGTTTTCGGCGTCCCCGGGCCATCGCGGGCAGAGACATCGAGCTGGATCGGCTGCGAAAAGAAGTCTTCCCCTGAGGCCTCAATGGACCGATGGGGACGAAGCGCGATCCGCCGAGTGGCCTACCTCGGGTTCGGGGCCGACCTGCACACCTGCGGCAACTGCCGCTTCTTCGACGGCGACGCCCTACCAAGCCCAGCCCGGTGACCACCATCGGCACCCTTCCCCGCCCAGATCGGAGGTTGAGATTGCTGGCCGAGGGCCCTCCCGCTGCTCGACCGCGTGCTCTACCGTCAGCGAAAGCGTTCTCCCTCAGTCGGCTTCGTCTTTGCTCAACCGCGCACGACGCGGGGGAGCCGCACCCACCTGGAGGCAACTGCTGTGACCACCTCCGCCACCAGCCAGCCCGCCAGGCAACGGGAGGGCATCTCCCGGCGGACGGTGGTCGTCGGCACCGCCTGGGCCGTCCCCGCCGTCGTCGTCGCCGACGCCGCTCCCGCCCTCGCCGCATCCGGGACGTCCCTGACGTGTACACCGGACTTCAACCGGGGGACCAGCGTCTGCCGCAACGTCGACGCGAACGGCCAGGTCACCGGCTACGAGATCCACCTGTGCGCCACGCTCTCCGGCCCGTGCGCCGCCGCCGGAACCACGATCAACGTCAGACAGGTATGGGCCAACGCCTCCGACACCGTCCCGCAGAGCGTCAACGAGACCCTCATGTTCTCCGGCTCCACCACCACCGAGTGCGACCCGAACCCGCTGATCTACCAGACGGCGAACAGGGACGTCCCGGCCTTCACCATCGGGTACCTGGTCAACGGCACCGGTCAGCTGCGACCTGCATTCATCCAAGGCCCGTTCCAGACCTGCTTCCAGGGCGCGGCATGACGACTGGACAGGTGGGCAGGAACGGCCGGGGGGCTCGGGGAGCGGGAGGAACGGGGGAGCGGGCCGTGACCACCGACCGCACGCGCCACCGCTCCCACCCCTCCCGGCGCACGGTGGTGGTCGGCACCGCCTGGGCCGTCCCCGCCGTCGTCGTGGCCAGTGCTGCACCGGCTCTGGCCGCGTCCGGGCCGTGCTCGGCGGACTTCAGCCGCAGTACCGCCTGCGTGACGGTCTCCAACGGAGTGGTCGGCTACCAGATCCGGGTGTGTGCCACACCCACCGGCTCGTGCAACCCCACGACCCTCCGCGTCCAGACGATCACGCAGAACACCCCGGGAAGCCCGGTGCTGACCGTGAACCAGGGCACGGGTTTCGTCGGGTCAGGGACGGTGTGTCTGGCGGGGCTGTTCTTCTACCCGTCCTTGAACGCGGCGATCCCCGGCTTCACCATCCGGTACTCCATCTTCAACGTCGACATGGTCGGCAGCTTCGCCAACGGCACGGTCGTGACGTGCTGAGGGGCACAGCGCGCGTTCGTGGGCATCGTGACGCCCTTTGACGAGGGTCAGCCCCGGACCCCCGGGGGACGAGATGAATCAGAGTCAAACTGGCGAAATTGACATAATGCTGATTATCGGCGTTCGATGACGGTGAGGAGCATCGCCTGCCTGAGCTCGCCTCCACTGCGGGTAAGACTCCTCCTCGCGGTCGAGAATCAGAGAACGACGAGCCTCATCACTTGATGATCACTGTCATCTCTTTGTAAGAGGTGTCCGCCTGGCGCTCCAGGTCGTAGGTGTGGTCGCGAACGGTCACGGTCTTCGTTTCCCCGGCGTCGAGAGCCACGTCGCCGGTGCTGGTGCCGCTGCCACCCGGGCTGGTGCTGAGGTTGATGTAGGGCTCGCCGATATCGGGGTTGTCCGAGTGGATATAGGTGATGGATCCGTCCGGGTAGTGGACCTCCGCGTAAATTCCTTGCGCGGCGCCTTGCCCCGAAGCTGGCTGGCCGACCTGCAGGTTGCCATTGAAGTAGGGGCAGTCCGTGGGGGCATCAGAGGCGTCGAACGAGTTGGGATTGCACACTTTGACGGGTAGCGCTTGGCCGCTTTTGTTGATCACGGTGAGGTCCGTGTGCAAACCGAAGTCGCCGGCCTTCTTCTGCACCGGTGACGTGCTGGGTTGTGGCGTGGGGTCGACCTTCGCGTTGGAAGGGTCCGAGCCGCACGCTGCGAGGGCGAAAGCGGTCATGGTGAGCATGAGGCCGGTCCCCGCCACGGCAACACCGCGCCGCAGCCGGAGACCTCGGATGGTGACGGGGGCGGGTGCGGTAAGACGTGGCATCGAGGGCATGAGATACATCTCCAGGAAGAATGGTGAACTCGACACAGGCCGTGTGAGGTCCCCTAAGCATGGCCCGCGTCGCCGGTCCCGCCGTCCGTCACTCGGGTGACACCTCGGGGGACTGCAAAGCCCACCGATCGGGGGACGGGTCACGTGCTCGTCGCCGTTGCGCGGGAATGCCGCTGCACAAGCTCGCTCGGGTTTCACCATCCCTTGTGCCAGCCAATGAGGCGGGCGCAACTCGTCCCCCACGAATACGCCGTGTCATGAGATCGGAACGAGCTGCTCCGCCGAATGGGAGCACAGTAAAGCGCAGCGCACGGACATCCGTACGCTGCCCTCCGATGAGGGTCGCTGCAGCATTGCAGCGCCCCGGCTTACGGGACGCTGGGCGCCGGCGGAGCCGGAAGCGCGCAGGTACCGTCGTGGGTCGGTGCGAAAGACGGCACGGGAACCACGCTGTTCGCGGTGAACCCCGCGCCCACGACGTGGCTCTTCAGTGACCCGACCCCGTTCCCACTGTTGGACGCGCCCTCGACCAGGAGGGTCACCGTCACGTCGCCCTCATGGGCGGGGACGGTCACCTGCTTGGGGCTGATGGAGGTCAGCGCCGGGCCGCCCTTGATCGACAGGGACTCGAAGGTGACCGTCTTGGGCGCCGCTCCCCCCAGCAGCGTCACGTTGACGTAGTACGCGTTCGGCACCGGGCCGCTGTTGCCGGGGCTCTTGCAGGCGTTGTCGACGCGAACGTGCGCGATGTGGACGATCTCGGCGCTGGCGGGGCCCGCGGTCGCCATCCCGGCGCCGGCGGCGGCCAGCACGAGGACGGTGCCGGTGAGGGCACGCCGGGCGCGGCGGGCGCTGCGACCGGGCATGCGAGGCGTCCAGGACGCGGGCGGTGTGGTCGACGTCGACGAGGTGGGCGGCGTGGCGGTGTGGGTGGGCTCGGTGGTCATGGTGGCTCCCTAGGGCTGGTGTGGCGGTCCGCTCAGGCCCGTCGGGGGTGACTGTGGCGGCCTCGGGAGCCAGTCTTCGCCGGGCGGAGCGTCCACCGACGACCTCATCCGGGGGGTCCGGGGGATGACTCACCCCTCCCCCGACCGGGGACGGCTGATCCACCGACGAGGGTCAGCCTTCGTCGTCCGGCAGAGCCTCGTGCCCGGGGAGGCCGTGGGTGCGCCGGTCCTCCTTCATCTCCGCCTCGAACACGTGTCGCTTGCCGTCGAGGAGGGCCTCGCGCACCGCGGCGTCCAACCCCCGGAACGTGGCGTAGTACCCGTCGTCGTAGTCCTCGACGATCTGGAACGTCCACCGACCGTGGATGACGTTGCGCCCGACCAGCTCCCGGTCGAGGCGCTCGGCCAGCTCGTCGTGACCGGCCTCGCGCAACGCCGATACGGCCTCCCCCAGCGTGAGGTCGGCCATACCCGACAAGCGGTGGAAGGCGTACAGGTTGCCGCGGGCGTTCTCGACGACCTCCAGAGCCTCGGAGACCTTGCCCACCGCCTCGACGGTGGCGTCCGAGACACCTTTCGGACGGCGGTGGTCGGGGTCGGGGACGGGCGTTGTCGTCATGACGGGACCATTCCCCCTCGTGGCAGGGCGAACCGCGCCCACCCGATGACCCTCACGTCACGGCGGCGTGTCGTACGCACGTCCGGGCGCTGGGCCGGGCCTCGAGGCGGTCGGCGGGGATCGGCTCCCCGCAGACCACGCACGTGCCGTACGTCCCCTCGGTGACCCGGGCCACCGCGGACTCGACCTGCTGCAGGTGGGCCCGGCCCTGGTCGAGCAGCGAGGCGAGCTGCGAGCGCTCGTAGGCGATCGTCGGTCCCTCGGGGTCGTGCTCGTCGTCGGCGTTCGAGTCCTGCGACGCCGCGACGAGCGCCTCCATGTCGGCCGTCATCGCGCGCATCCGCGCCTGCACCTGGGCCAGCTCCTCAGCGAGCGCCGCGGGGACCTCCCGCGCCGCGCCCTCGGAACCGGTCACGTTCCACCCTTCGGTCTCGTATGCCGTGCTGGGTCCGAGTATGGCCGCTGATGGGCGAGTGCCCTGTGGATGGTGCGGCTATCCTCCGTGTCCATGGGCAGGCCCGGGGTCGAGCAAGGACTGGGGCAGCCGGTGACCACGTCGACGGACCCGATCGACCGGGTGGTGCGGCTGGCGCCGACGTGGACGATCTTCGCCCTCGTGGCCAGCGGTGTGCTCGTCGTCGGGATGGTCGTCTGGGCGCTCACCGGCACGGTGAGCTCCAGCGTGACGACGCCCGGGATCCTCGACGACGCCGGCGGCTCCACGGTGCGGGTGACCACGACGGGACAGGTGGACCAGCTGCCGGTGAGCGTCGGCGACGTGGTCACGCAGGGGCAGGTGGTCGCGACCCTTCGGGACGGGACGACCCTCACCGCCCCTCAGGCGGGCCAGATCGTCGCCGTGAGCGTCTCCCCCGGCTCCAGGGTGGTGGCGGGAGAGAGCGTGGTCACCGTCTCCGACCTCACCGTCGACCCCTTCGTCGTGACCAAGGTGGCCCCCAGCTACCTCAGCACGGTGCGCGTCGGCCTCCCGGTGCGGATGGAGGTGCAGGGTGCGTCGGCCTCGCGCTACGGCTACCTCATCGGCACGATCAGCGACATCACCAGCACCCCCTTCACGAACGCGCAGATCGCGTCGCGCCTGGGCGTCGACGAGCAGCTGGTGGCCAGCGAGCTGGGTGAGACCCCCGGGCTCCTGGCCGTCGTCCGGCTCCAGCGGGACCCCGCCAACGCCACCGGGTACGCCTGGACCGTGGGTGACGGGCCGAGCATCGTCGCGCAGCAGGGGGTCCCGATCACCGTGCACACGATCATCCAGGAGACCACGCCGCTCGGGATGATCTTCCCCCAGTTCGCCGCGTCGCGATGAGTCCCCGGGCCTCCCCCGCACCCGTCGTCGACGCCCACGGACGGGGGTCGCCCGACGCCACGACGCCGGAGCCGAAGACCAAGGCACGGGTGCCCGTGGTGCTCCAGGTGGACCCCTCGGAAAGCGGAGCGGCCTGTCTCGGCATGGTGCTCGCCTACTACGGCCGGGTCGTCCCCCTCGTCGAGCTGGCGGAGGCGTGCGAGGTGTCGCGCGACGGCGTCGAGACCGCGTCCATCGCCAAGGCCGCCGCGGCCTACGGACTGCGGGTGGAGACCGACCACCGACCGCTGAGCGGGTCCGGCGACGGCGAGGTCCTCCCCCAGCTGCTGTCGTGGCCGTCGGGGCACTGGGTCGTCCTCGAGGCATACGGTCGCGACGCCCTGAGCGTCATCGACCCGGAGCTGGGCCCCGTCAGGGTCCCCCGGGCCGAGGCGGAGCGCCTCTACGACGGCACGACGATGCGGCTCGAGCCCGGACCCGCGTTCACCACCGGCTCACGGGGCACCCCGTTGATGCGCGACCTGAAGGCCCGGCTGCGACCGGCCCGTCCGGGCATCGTCCTCGGCATGCTCGCCGGGCTGTTCCTGCTCGTGCCCGGCCTCGTGCTCCCCCTGATCATCACGCAGCTCGCGTCGGCCGTCTTCGAGCCGACGGGTGGGCGCAACCCGCTGCCGCTGGCGACCGCGCTCCTGGCGTCGTCGGCGCTGGTCGGCGTGCTCACCCTGCTCCAGGGCTGGTTCCTGTCCCGGGTCCAGGCCCGGCTGACGGCGTCCGGGTCGTTCCGGCTCGTCGACCACCTGCTGCACCTGCCCGTGCGCTACTTCGCCCAACGGTCCGACGGGATGGCCGCGGCCCGTCTCGACCAGGTGTACTTCGTGTACTACCTGCTGACCGGACCACTGATCGGCGCCGGCGTCGCGCTCGTGGGGCTGCTCGCCTACGGCGCGGTCATGGTGGCGCTGAGCCCGGTGCTCGCCCTGGTCGTCATCAGCGCCCTCCTCGTCAACGTCGCCGTCCTCGTAGTCATCGCGCGCCGCCGCCGCGAGATCAACCTGCTGCAGCTGCGGCAGGGGTCCCGGCTGGCAGGGCTCAGCGTGTCGATCGTCTCCAACATCGAGGCGGTCAAGGCCTCCGGCGGAGACGACGCCGCCTTCGAGCGCTGGGCGGGCCACCAGGCCAGCTACCTGCTCGCCGGCCAGAAGGTGGGACGGCTCAACAACGGCCCCGCCGCCATCCCCCTGCTCATGGCCACCCTGACCTCGGTCGTCCTCATCGTCGTGGGCGCCATCGCGGTGATCGACGGCACCCTGTCGCTCGGTGTCCTCGTCGGGTTCCAGGCCCTCGCCACCTCCTTCCTCACCCCCCTCAACCAGCTGGCGACCCTGCTGCGCCAGGCTCGGACGGCCCGCGCGCGGCTGGCCGAGGTCAACGACGTGCTCGACACCCCGACGGACCCCGAGTTCCCGCGCCGCGCCTCCGGTGCTCCGGACCCGGCGACCGACGCGGGGCTGACCACCCCGATGCAGGGCAGCCTGGACGTGCGCGGGCTGGAGTTCGGGTATGCCCGCAGCTCCGGGCCCGTGGTCAGCGGCATCGACCTGCGGCTCGTGCCGGGCAGCCGCGTCGCCCTCGTGGGCGGGTCGGGATCGGGCAAGTCCACGCTGGTCAAGCTCGTCCTCGGGCTCTACCAGCCATGGTCGGGCCAGATCCTCTTCGACGGCCGCCCTCGCGGTGACTGGGACCGGCGCCACCTCACCCGGGCGGTGTCGTTCGTCGACCAGCGGATCATGCTCTTCCAGGGCACCGTCCGCGACAACCTCACCCTGTGGGACGACTCCGTCCCGACCGACCAGCTCATCGCCGCCGCCCGCGACGCCTGCATCCACGACGACATCGTCAGCCGGGCCGGGGGCTACGACGCCGAGGTGCAGGAGGCGGGGCGGAACTTCAGCGGCGGCCAGCGCCAGCGTCTGGAGATCGCCCGCGCCCTCGTGCTCGACCCCGCCGTCCTCGTGCTCGACGAGGCGACAAGCGCCCTCGACACGGAGACCGAGAAGCGCATCGACCGCAACCTCCGGCGACGCGGCGCGACCTGCCTCATCGTGGCGCACCGGCTGAGCACGGTGCGCGACTGCGACGAGATCGTCGTCCTCGACGGGGGGCGCGTGGTCCAGCGCGGCACCCACGACGAGCTCGTGAGCCAGGGCGGGCGCTACGCGCAGCTGGTGACCGCCGAATGAGCCGCTCGCCAGCACTCGAGCTGCCCGTGGCTCCGGGCGTCGCCCCCCGGCTGCTCGTCGGCAGCGACCCCCTGGTGCTCGACCGGCACCTCGAGGCCTGGTACCTCACCGGCGGGGAGGTCGACCTCTTCGTGGTGCCCACCGACGAGGCCGGGCGTCCCGGTCGTCGGTCCTTCGTCGCCTCGGCTGGTCCCGGCACCCTGCTCGTGGGAGCGACGCCGGTGCATACCGACGGCCAGACCTGGCGGCTGACCGCCGTCGGTGTCGACGCGTCCGCCGTCCCGCTCGAGGCCGGGTGGCCGTCCGCCCTCGCGTCGAGCCCCGCCCTCGCGAGTGGGCTGCACGCATGGCTCACCGCCACCGGGTCGGGCCTGCCCGAGGTGGGGGCGCGCGTCGCCGTCACGACGGCACAGGCGAGTACGCGCCGCAGCCTCGACCGGGGTCAGGTCCTCAACGCCCCTCACGACCTCGTGTGGCTCGTCCCCGACGGGTCGGCGCTGTCGCTGGGCGGGCAGCCGCAGTCCGACCCCGTCCCGGTCCCCCTGGGCGCGGCGTTCAGCACCACGGTGGTCCACGCCGGACACGGCCGGCTGCGCCGGAGCGAGGACCTCGAGCCGACCGACCTGGTGGCCGGCCTGGAATGGGCGCAGGCCGCCATCCTGCACGGGTGCGCCGCACTCGCCGGCGACCGCTCCCGTACGCGGGCGCTGCGGTACGCCGACCGGCTCGCGGCCGACGACCTCACCCGGGCGCAGGCCCAGTCCTCCCTGCAGCGGATCGGCGACCCCGACCGCTGGGTCGCCAGCCCGGCCGACGACCCGGTCCTCGCCGCCTGCCGGCTGCTGGGGATGCTCACCCGCATACCCGTCAAGCGTCCGCCGGACTGGGCGGCCGGGATGAGCGCCGACCCCGTCCGCGCGATCGCGCGAGCCTCGGGGGTCCGTGTGCGGGCGGTGACGCTCGACGGGGACTGGTGGCGGCAGGGCGCCGACGCCCTCGTCGCCTTCCGGGCGAGCGACCGCGCTCCGGTCGTGCTCGTGCCCGGCCCGTCGGGGGGGTTCCGGATGACCGACCCGGTCACCACCGTGACCACCACGGTGACGGCCCGGACGGCCGCCGACCTCCTGCCGACCGGCTACGTGTTCTACCGCCCCCTCCCGGACGGCCCGGTGACCGTGGCCGGGCTGCTGCGGTTCGGCTTCGCCGGCAGCGGGCGCGACGCCTGGCGCCTGCTCGGCTACAGCCTGGTCATCGGCCTGCTCACCCTCGCCATCCCCGTCTCCGCCGGCACGATCCTCGGCCACCTCGTCCCCGACGGGCAGACGGGTCCGGTGCTGGGCATCGGCCTCCTGCTCCTGGCCGTGGTCCTGGCGATGACCGGCTTCTCGCTCTCCCGGTCGGCCGCCTTGCTACGCCTCCAGGGCCGGCTGCTGGGGCGGATGCAGTCCGGGCTCTGGGACCGGCTGCTCGCCCTGCCGGCCGCGTTCTTCAACCGCTACACCGTCGCCGACCTCGCCCAGCGCCTCAACGGCGTCGAGACGATCCAGGACACCGTCTCCGCCGCGGCGTCCCGGACCCTGCTGGCGGTCGTCACCCTGGTCTTCAGCATGGGCCTGCTGTTCACCTACAGCGCCGAGCTGGCCCTGGCCGTGTTCCTCGTGACGACGGTCGTCCTCGGTCTGGGCGCTCTCATCTCCGTCGCCCAGATGCGGGTGACGCGGGCCATGTTCATCGCCAAGGGCCGCTCGTCCAGCATCCTGCTGCAGATCGTCAAGGGCAACGAGAAGATCCACGCCGCCGCCGCCGAGGACCGGGCCCTGGGGGCGTGGGCCACCCGCTTCGCCGACCAGACGCGGCTGCTGCTGCGTACCTGGCAGTGGTCGGCCGCCCGCACCGCTCTGTACGCCCTGCTTCCCACCGTCCTCACCCTCGTGGTCTTCAGCGTCGTGCTGGGCAATCCGGGAACGCTCAGCACGGCCGCGTTCCTGTCGTTCCTGGCCGCCATGGGGCAGGTGGCCGGGGCCACGGCTCAGCTCGACCTCGGGCTGGGCAGCGTGCTCACCGTCACCGCCACGTTCAGGGCCCTGGAGCCCATCCTGGCGGAGCCGCCGGAGGTAGGGCCGACCGCGGCCGACCCCGGCGCCCTCGAGGGGCGGATCGCCCTGTCGTCGGTCAGCTTCGGCTACCCCGGCATGGATCGTCCGATCCTCCAGGACGTCAGCCTCACGGTCGAGCCGGGCGAGTTCGTCGGCTTCGTCGGCACATCCGGATCGGGCAAGTCGACGATCGTCCGGCTGCTGCTGGGGTTCGAGCGGCCCGACTCCGGCAGCGTCACCTACGACGACAAGGACCTCCAGACCCTCGACGCCCGAGCGGTCCGGGAGCAGATCGGGGTCGCGATGCAGAACGCCGGCCTCGCCGGCTCCGACCTCTTCTCGGTCATCGCGGGTGACCGCCCCCTGACCGAGGAGGCGGCGATGGCGGCGGCCGAGCGGGTGGGGATCGCCGACGAGATCCGGGCGCTGCCGTTGGGTCTGCGCACCCGCATCGGTGACGGCGGCGAGACCTTCAGCGGCGGGCAGCGACAGCGGCTGGTGCTCGCGGCCGCCATCGCCCGCGACCCCCGCGTCGTCATCCTCGACGAGGCCACCAGCGCTCTCGACTCCGTGGCGCAGGAGGTCGTCGCCGCGAGCTTCGGCGCCCTCCAGGTCACCCGCATCGTCGTGGCCCACCGGCTCAGCACGATCCGCCACGCCGACCGGGTCGTCGTCCTGGACGCCGGGCGGATCGTGCAGGAGGGCACCTACGACGAGCTCGCCGAACAGCCCGGGCCCTTCCGCGAGATGGTGCGCCGCCAGACCGTGTGAACCGGGGTGACCCGGGTACCCGCGTGACCGAGGTGACCGTCCGTCAGCGCGAGGCGAGCCGCTTCTGGATCGTCGCGAGCGTCTCGTCGATCGACTCCTCGATGCCGGGGTGGTCGCTCTCGGTGTGCAGGGTGAACCGCACCGTACTGGCGTCGTCGCCGTCGGCGTCCACGTCGATCTCGCCGTGGTAGTCGTTCGGCCCCTCGGACCCCCAGGAGATCGCCTGCCCGGCGTCGTCGTGCTTGAACCACGCGGTGCCGTGCACCTCGTGCTTCTCCTCCCCGGGAGGCTGGATGACGGCCGTCGTCTCCACCTCGTCGCCGGAGGTCGCCTTCGCCCCGGTCATCATCGGGAAGTACTCCGGGAGGTTGCCGACCTCCGACAGGTAGGCGTACGCCGCCGAAGCGGAGGCGGCGACAGGGGTCTCGCGGGAGTAGGTGGGCACGGGGTCTCCTCGATGAGTCACGGGCGGACGGGTCCCTCGACCCTAGGTCGCCCCGCCTCGGTCCGCCCGTTCAGCGGAGGTCACAGCCGTTCGTGGATGAGACTGGAGACCTCGCCCTCGTCCTGGAAGACGGCCGCGACGTCCTCCGCGATGTCGGTGATCGCCCCGACGTCGTTGACCATCACGGCGTAGGCCACGGTGCGGCCGCTCCGGGTGCGGATGTACCCGGCCAGGTTCTGCGCCTTGAGCTCGAGGGTCTTGCCGTCGGGGCTGAGGACCGTCGTCCCCGGCTTGGCGTGGACCTGCCCCTTGCCCGGCAGCGTGGTCCCGGTGTGGGCGAGCGAGCCGTCGACACCCATCGTCGGGAGGCAGGCGAGGAAGTCCGCGGCCGCCGGCGTGCGGCTCATCCCGGTGAGCATGGCGACGAGGGCGCGCGGGGCCGCGCGGCTGTCGGGCGTGCCGCTGCCGTTGGTGGGGAAGTCGAACTGCGCCCCGGAGACGCCGAACCGGGCGATGAAGGCGGCTCGCTCCACGGCCAGGGCCTCGGGCATGCTCGTCGCCCCCTGCGTCAGCCCCACGAGGCTGACGGCCAGGTTGGCCCCCAGGTTGAGGCTGACCTTCAGCACCAGCCGAGCCTGCTGCAGGTACGGCGCCGAGCGGTAGGCCGCGACCTGCATCGACGCGGGGTAGCCGCCACGGGCGGGCAGGAGCGCCGCCGGGTTGACGGCCGTCACCGGCGCCGCGACGGCGACCCCCTGGGCGCGCAGCGCGTCGATGAACGCGATCCGCGCGAACGACGCCGGGTCCTCGATGCGGAACGTGCCGACGAAGGTCGGGCTCCCGGACAGCGGGGCGGCGTAGCCCTGGTCGATGGTGCCGCCCACGACCCCGCCACAGCCGGCCTGGCCCACGCAGGTCGTCCGGCCCGCGTCGGACAGCGTGACGTCGCCGGTGGTGCCGGCCGGCCCGGTGATGACCTGACCGGCGACGGCGAAGGCACTGCTCCTCGGGCGGTGGTCGAGGGTGGCGGGCTGTCCCGTGGTCGTGGGGCGCACCGTGACGTCGACCTGGTTCTCGTTGACCAGCATCGGGGAGATCAGCAGGTCGCCGTTCGGCACGCGGTAGGGCGTGAAGAGGCGGTCGTCGACGACGACGTCCCCGGTGACGCTTCTGACCCCTGCGGCCTTGACCTGCTCGGCCAGCCGGGCGAGGGCGTACAGCGGGTCCTGGGGGGTGAGCACGGCCGTGCCGAGCCCGTTGGCGTCGTTGTGGTCGAAGTCGGTGACGGCCACGGTGTCGTCGTCGACGCGCCGACCCCCGAAGGTGAGGTCGCCGCTCGCCACGAGCACGAGGTTGCCGTGCAGCACCCCGCTGCCGTCGACGTCCCCGGTGCGGAAGACGGGTGTCGTCATCCGGTGGTCGGCCCCCAGGGTGGTCAGCGCCAGGCCCACGGAGAAGAGCTTCCGCGTCGACCCGGTGTAGGCCAGGGTGTCCGGGGCGAGGCTGTAGAACGTCTCCCCCGTCGCGACGTCCGACACGAGCAGGCTCCAGGTCGCCGTCGCGTAGCGCGGCCGGCGCATGATCGCCAGGATCTCGTCAGGGACGCCGACCCCGGCCGGTCCACCAGCCGCGGAGGTCGCGGAGGCCGCGGAGGTCGCCGACGACTGCCCCGACCCGGCGCCCCCGGAGGGCGAGCTGCACGCCGCGAGCACAGCGCCCACGCCCAGCCCGGCGAGCACGTCGCGCCGCCTGACCCCCCGACCGGTCGGTGCGCCGAGCCCACTCATGGTCCACCTCTGTCGCCGGTCGCCCCCTGAGCCAGCGTAGGCGTGAAGGGACCACGCTCACCGGGGATTCGGCCCGATGAGCGGAGCCCCACCGCGGGTCGAGGTCAGCGCCGGTTGAGGACCTCGGTCATCTGCTTCTCGGTGTCGTCGGCCAGCTTCTCGAAGATCAGCTTCATCGCCGGCGCCATCAGCGCTGCCGCGCCGTGCATCTCCAGGTCGGCCCGGTAGGTGATCTCGCTCCCCGTGCCGTGGGGCAGCACCGAGATGGTGTCGGTCGACGTGGCGCTCTTGTTGGTGCCAACGAGCACGATGCGCTCGTCGGTCAGCTCCTTGAGCTCGTACTCGAGCTCGGCTTTGACCCCCGCGATCTTCGAGACGTTGTGCCACGTCGTCCCGACCCCGACCGGTCCGGTGCCGTTCTGGGTGCAGGACTGCGTGCCCGGGTCCCACTCCTCGGCGCGGGAGAAGTCCTTGAGGTAGTCGATGACGGCGGGGGGCGGCGGGGTGACCTGGAAGGTCCTCGAGACGGTGGGCACGGGTCGCTCCTGACGTTGGGCGCGCCAGGACCGGCGCGCCGTCCCATCGTCTCCCACGCCCCGACGGGCCGCGCGGCGGGTGGGCGCCGGCGCGGGCCACCGGGAACGTGCCTTCCCCCGGGTTCCCTCTCGCCAAAGGTCACCTTCGGACGTTGGGGAGCGGCCGAAACAGCCGAAGGTGACCACTCGAGGTGCGCCGAACGCCAGAGGTGACCTTCGGCGGCGGCAACGGGAGGGGTGACGGGGGCCGCGCGGCGGGTGGGGCCGTCGCGGTCAGCCCCACCAGAAGGTGGCGGCGATGACGCCGTAGAGCGCGATGAGGCCGGCGCCCTCGATCCAGGTCGACTTGCCGTCGAAGGTGATGAAGGCGCTGAGCAGCACGGCGATGGCGACCGAGACCACGAGCAGGGGCGAGAACACCAGCGTGAGCGGGGTGAACCCGAGCACCGTCGAGAGGATGACCAGCAGCGGGGCCAGCACCAGCGCGATCTGCAGCGGGGAGTTGATGACCACCGCGAACGCATACTCCGACCGGTTCTTGGCGGCCAGCTGCACGCCGACGACGTTCTCGATCGCGTTGCCGGCGATGGCCACGACGACGAGGCCCGCGAACACCTCGGAGATGCCGAACGACGTCATCGCCGGTTCGAGGGCCGCGACGAACCAGTCGGACACGAACGCCGCGGCGACCGCGCTCGCGGCGAGCATGACCACGGCGAAGACGATGTTCCAGCGCGGCGCCTCCGACTCCCCGGGGCTCTCGGAGCTGTCCCCCTTGCGGAGCGAGGCCGGCAGCGTCAGCAGGAACAGCCCGATCAACACCACCGAGGCGATGATCGACAAGGTGGTCTCGTGCTGCTCCGCGGGCGTGTGCACGAGGTGGGCCACCGAGGGCATGACCATCGCGGCGACCGAGACGAGGAGCATGACCGTGATGCCGTGGGCCCGCGTGCTGTCGAGCTTCTGGGTGCCGTGCTTGAGGCCGCCGACGACGAAGCACAGCCCGAGCACGAGGAGCAGGTTGGCGAGGATCGACCCGATGAGGGCGGCCTGCACGACGGCCACCAGGCCCGCCTTGAGCGCGAAGAGGCAGATGAACAGCTCGGGCAGGTTGCCCAGCGCCGACTGCAGCACCCCCGTCGCACCGGGGCCGAACCGGTCGCCGAGCTGTTCGACCGACAGGCCGACGAGAGCGGCGAGCAGCGCGACGGCGCCGGCGGCCGTGAGGAACGCGAAGACCCCCAGACCCACGGCGTAGTGCGCCACGCCCGCAAGCACCATGAGGCCGACCGACAGCCCGATGACGACCCAGTCGGAGCGCTCCAGGTGGTTGCCGCGGGCTCCGCGCGGAGGGGCGGCCTGAGCAGTCATGCGTGCATCGTGCCAGTCGCCCGCCCCCCTGACGACCCGTGTGCCACGCTCCCCTCATGACCGATGACGTCGTCGTCGTGCCGACCTCGCCGGACGGTCGCGACACCCGCGAGCAGCGCAGCTGGTACTTCTACGACTGGGCCAACTCCGCCTACGTGACGACGACGGCGACGGTGCTGATGGCGCCCTACCTGACGTCGGTCGCCACGGCCGCAGCGTGCCCCGGCCTGGCGGACGGCGCGACGTGCACCGAGACGCTGTCGGTCGTCGGCATACCGGTCTCCCCCGGTTCGCTGTTCGCCTACACGACCACGGTCTCCACCATCGTGTCGGCGCTGGTGCTCATCGTCGTCGGCGGGATCGCCGACCGCAGCCCCCGGCCGACCCGGATGCTCGCCGGCTTCGCCTGGCTGGGCGCCGTGGCCGCCACCGCGATGTTCCTCGTCATGGGCACCGACTGGCAGCTCGGCGTCGTCCTGCTCATCGTGGCCAACCTGGCCCTCGGCAGCTCCTTGGTCATCTACGACTCGCTGCTCGTGCGGATCGCCACGCCGGACGACCGCGACCGTGTGTCGTCCAAGGGCTGGGGCTTCGGCTACCTCGGCGGCGGCATCCTGCTGGCGCTCAACTTCCTGCTCGACATCTTCCACGCCCGCCTCGGCCTGGACCGGGCGACGTCGACGCGGGTCAGCATCATGTCCGCCGGCCTGTGGTGGGGCCTGTTCACGATCATCCCGGTGCGGGGCCTTCGGCACGTGGGCGGCACCCTCGCCCCGCCCGTCGCGCGCAGCCGCGGGGTCGTCGGCGGGAGCTTCGCCCAGCTCGCCGACACCTTCCGAGAGCTGCGGCTGTTCCCCCAGACGATGCTGTTCCTGCTGGCCTACCTGTTCTTCAACGACGGCATCCAGACGGTCATCGGCAACTCGAGCCTCTACGGCATCGAGGAGCTGCAGTTCTCGCAGCAGACGGTGCTGGGGATCTTCCTCTTCGTCCAGTTCGTCGCCTTCGGCGGATCCGCGCTCTTCGGCCGGGTCGCTGAGCGGCTCGGGGCCTGGCGCACGGTGCTCGTCAGCCTGGCGATCTGGACGGTCATCGTCGTCGTCGCGTTCTTCGTGCCCGCCCGGTCGCTGGTGCTGTTCGTCGCCCTGGCCCTGTTCATCGGGCTCGTGCTCGGCGGGAGCCAGGCGCTCTCCCGCTCGCTCTACAGCCAGCTCATCCCCCGTGGGCGGGAGGCGGAGTTCTTCAGCCTCTACCAGGCCATGGAACGCGGGACGAGCTGGTTCGGGACGCTGACCTTCGGGCTGGTCTACCAGTTCTCGCACTCCTACCGGTGGGCGATCGTGGCCCTCGTCGTCTTCTTCGTCGTCGGCGGCGTCCTGCTCTCCCGCGTGCGTATGCGCGAGGGCATCATCGCGGCCGGCAACCCGGTCCCCCGCGTCATCTGAACCGCCCTGCGCGCCCTGTCGTCTACCGACTTGTGATTCGAGTCACAAAGTGGTCTCATTCGCCCCCCTGCGCAGCGCCGCGCGGAACAAGGCATCCGAGGACCACGTTGGAACCGAATGAGTCACGACAGGATGGGGCATCCCGTCGGTGACGTGAGACCCGGAGGGATATGAGATGGCTGACCGAACACTACGTGGTACCCGACTGAGCAGCTTCAGCATGGAGTCCGAGGTGGGCGTGGTGCCCAGCGAGCGCCGCATCACCACCTACGTGTGCCCGCAGGGGCATCGCATCGAGCTCCCCTTCAGCGTGGAGGCCGACGTGCCGCCCGTCTGGGAGTGCCGGTGCGGCAGCGAGGCCAAGCTCCTCGACGGCCCCGAGGTGACGCCGAAGGAGACCAAGCACGTGCGCACGCACTGGGACATGCTCCTGGAGCGGCGGTCGATCCCCGAGCTCGAGGAGCTCCTTGAGGAGCGTCTGACGCTCCTGCGCGCCGCGCGGGGCGAGAAGCCCACGACCAAGCGCAGCGCCTGACGCCAAGCCGCAGCACGCATGACGAAGGGCCCGGTCACGACGACCGGGCCCTTCGTCGTGCGCCGACCCGAGTGACCAGGTGACGGAGGGACCGGCTACAGGACCTCGCCCTCGATGACGTCGTCAGCGGTCCGCGCGGTCCGCGGAGAACCGTGGTCCGCCGGCGCGCCCGGCCGGAACAGCCCGGCGGTCGGCGCGTAGATCCCGGAGAGCAGGCGCCGGGCCACCACGGCCTCGAGGAGGCGTCGCGCGAGTGGCCGGGTCACCGGGATAACGAGGAAGAAGCCGACGACGTCGGTGAGGAAGCCCGGAGCGAGCAGGAGTACGCCCCCGACCAGGACGAGCGCGGCGTCGGCCAGCTGCCGCGAGGGCATCCGCCCGGTGGTCAGCGCCTCCTGCAGGGATAGCCAGGTGCGCGAGCCCTCCCGACGCACCAGCCACGCGCCGAAGGCCGACTCGGCGAGGAGCAGCCCGAAGGTCGGCCAGCCGCCGATGACCCGTCCGACCGCGATGATGACGACGACCTCGAGCAGGGGGACGACGAGGAGCAGCAGCACGAGCAGGGCCGACCAGCGGCGCAGCCGGGGTCGGCGCATACCTGAGGTCTGCGGTCCTAGACCCGGTGCCACGACCGCTCCTCCCGGCGCTGCCGCCATTCGCGGGTCGCGCCCTGGGCCCGCTCGACCCGGTGGGTGACCGCCCACCTGGTCACGCTGAGCATCGCCTCGCTGACGATGCCGCTGCTCATCTTCGACTCCCCCACCGTGCGCTCGACGAACTCGATGGGCACCTCGGCGACCGTGAGCCCGGCCCGCACCGCGCGCCACGTCATGTCGACCTGGAACCCGTAGCCCTGGGTGTCCACCGACCCCAGGTCCATCTGGCGCAGGGCCGAGGTGCGGTAGACCCGGTAGCCACCGGTGGCGTCCTTGACCGGCATACCGAGCATCACCTTGACGTAGACGTTGCCGCCCACGCTGAGCACCTTGCGCGACGTCGGCCAGTTGACGACGGTGCCGCCCTTGACCCACCGGGAGCCGATGACGGCGTCGGCCGACCGGGCGGCCTCGAGCAGGGCGGGCAGCTGCTCGGGCTGGTGCGAGCCGTCGGCGTCCATCTCGACCACCGCGTCGTAGGCGCGGTCGAGGGCCCACGCGAACCCGGCGAGGTAGGCGGCGCCGAGCCCGGCCTTGCCCGTGCGGTGCATGACCATGACCTGGCTGTCCTTCGCCGCCAGCTCGTCCGCGACCCGGCCCGTGCCGTCGGGCGAGGCGTCGTCGAGCACGAGGACGTCCACGTCGGGCACGGCGGCCCGCACCCGCTCGACGATGCGGGGCAGGTTCTCCCGCTCGTTGTAGGTGGGGATGAGCACGACGACGCGCCCGAGGGGCTCACGGGCGACGGGCTGGTTCACGCTGGTGTGGTCCTTCCGGCGGTGGAGCGCTGAGGTGGGGGGCGACGACTCTATGGGCTGGACCGCGGCCCGCGCGGCGTCGTCCGGACCCGGCCACCCCGCCGAGCCGAGCCGACCCACCCAGCCCGGCGAGCAGGACGAGGGCGACGAGCAGGGCGCACGCCGCGTACTCCGGCCAGGGTCCGACCATCGTGGCCAGGGTGAGCGAGGTGCGCAGCGGTAGCCGGCCGGACAGGACGGCCTGCGTGAACAACGTGCTCGCCTGGTGCGCGGTTCCGTCGGGCGTGATGAGGGCGCTGACCCCGACGGTGGAGACGTGCACGACCGACCGGCCGTGCTCGATGGCCCGGATCCGGGAGATGGCGAGCTGCTGGGTGGACTCTGCGGTGTAGCCGAACGTCGCGTTGTTGGTCTGGACGAGCAGGAGGTTGGCGCCAAGCTCGACGTTGTCGCGCACCAGGTCGTCGTAGGCCACCTCGAAGCAGATCGTGGGGCCGGCCACGATGCCCCCTCCGGCAGCGGACGGCACCCGGAAGACGACCGGCCGGTCCCCCGCCGCGAAGTCGGCCCGCACCAGGTCGACCTTGTCGCTGAAGCGCCGGAAGAAGTCCCGCGACGGGATGTACTCCGCGAACGGCACCGGGTGCTGCTTGACGTAGCGCGCCGTGATGCCCTGGCCCGGCGTGTAGAGCAACGAGACGTTCGAGACGTCGGGGTAGGGCTGCTCGAGGAGCGACCCGACGACGACCGGGACGCCGATGGCGTCGAGGGCCTCGGTGATGCGCTCGTCGGCGTCGGGGTTGCGGGTGGGGTCGATGTCGGACGAGTTCTCCGGCCACACGACCAGGTCGGGGCGCGGACGGGTACCCGCGGTCACCTGCTGCGCGGCCGCGAGCGTGGCGTCGACGTGGTTGTCGAGCACCTGACGGCGCTCGGCGTTGAACTCCAGGCCCGGTCGGGCCACGTTGCCCTGCACGGCCATGACTTCTGCAGGGGCCCCGTCCGTCGGCAGCGGGACCGCGAGCCCGACGGCCCCCACGGCCAGGGCCGCCACGAGGGCCGCCAGGGCACGGGGCAGCCGGGTCTCTCGACCTCCCACGCCGACCACCACGCGGTATGCGGCGGCGGCCAGCAGCCCGCCCGCGAGGGCGACCGCGAAGGTCACCGCCGGCGCCCCACCGAGGGCGGCCAGACGCCCGAGGGGGCTGTCGGCCTGGCTGAACGCCAGCCGCACCCAGGGGAAGCCGCCGTAGGGGATGCGGTCGCGCAGCGCCTCCTGCCCCACCCAGGCGAGCGCGACGCCGAGTGGGCGCACCGCGGCCGTGCGGGGCAGCCCGGGGCGCCCGGGCGGGCGCCCTTGCAGCCACGCCGTGACCGCGCCGAGGAGGGCGAGGAACAGCGCCTGGCAGACGACGAGCCCGGCCCACGGCACGACCCCGACGACGATGCCGGCCCAGCTCAGGGAGTACCCGAAGAAGCCCACTCCGGTGACGAACCCCAGGAGCGCACCGTCGCGGATACGCGCCCCGCAGGTGGCCGCGGCCAGGAGCGCCACCCCGACGGGAGCCAGGACCCAGATGCCGGAGTCGGGGAAGGCCAGGCAGAGGGCGACGGCCGCCAGCACCGCCAGCAGGAGACGTCGGACCATCGGCACCCGCTCACGGTAACCGGCCGACCTGGGCCGACCTGGCCGGACGCGGTCTGACGCGGTCTGACGCGGTCGGACGCGGCCCTGTCGCGACGGGACCACGACGGCCCGTGACGCCGTTGGGACCAACACCTCATCCTCGGGCTGAGGACGTCGGTGCTGTTGTCTACTGAGCGTCACGGGCCGTCATGTCGTCCACCAGTCAGCACTGCGAGGCCGAGCTCATGACCCGTCGGGCGAGTCTGGCTTGGATCGGCGGCTGCGCGCGCAAGCCGCCGAGGAACCCCCTTGTCGAACCACTCCCTAGCCTCGCGGCTGACCGTCCGTGGTGAACATCCGGGGCCTAAGTTACTCAGCGGCCCGGTCCTGTCAACCCGGCGTTCACCTGCACAAACGCGCGTTCCTGCAGGTCAGCGCGACGGCGGTGAACGACCCGAAAACCGTTGTCCGGCCACAAAATCTGGGGATCGCGGCGTGTCGCCGTCCGACACGCCGAGGCCCCTCCGAGCCCGACCTAACGGACAGCCGCCACGACGTCGTACGCCATGACGTCGAAGAGCTCCCGGGAGCGGGCCGGGTCGCCACCGAGGTGCCCGTCGGTCACGATGAGCTCGTCGAGGCCGGCCGCGGCATACCGTCCGACCGTGTCGCGCAGACGCTCGACCGAGCCGCCGATGGCCCGCCCGCCGTCGTCCGGACCGGGCTCCCGGCCAAGGACGACCAGGGCCTGCGTCGAGCGCCACAGGGTGGCGGGGTCACGGCCGGCGTCCTCGCAGGCCCGCGTCATCACGGCGGTCTTGTGCGCGAAGACCTCGGGCGTGCCCCACACGTTCCACTCGTCGGCCTGCCGGGCCACGATCCCGGCCATGACCCGCTCCCCCGCACCGCCGATCATCAGCGGCATCGGCCCCACGGGCTTGGGCTCCATGCGGGCGTCGCGCAGCCGGTAGTAGCGGCCGTCGAGGGAGGCCACCTCCTCGTCGCGCAGGGCCCGCACCACGCGGCACGCCTCCTCGAACTGCCTCAGCCGCGGCCCGGGGGCGGGCAGGTCGATGCCGTACTGCGCGTGCTCGTTCACCTGCCAGCCGGCTCCGAGACCCAGGACGAACCGGCCGCCGCTGATGATGTCGATGGCCGCCGCCTGGTTGGCCAGCACGGCCGGGTGGCGGTAGAGGTTGCCGGCCACCAGGGAGCCCAGCCGCACACGCGGCACCACCGCGGCGAGGGCCGCGAGCACGGAGAACCCCTCGAGGACGTGCCCACCGCCCTCGGCGGTGTTCTCCATGAAGTGGTCCATGACCCACACCCCGTGGTAGCCCGCCCCCTCGGCGTGCAGGGCCAGGTCGCGGAGCGTCGGCCAGGGATGGTTGGCCGTGGGCCAGGCGCTGAGCTTCATGGCGGCCATCCTGCCGGTATGCGGTGACGCCCCCTCAGGGGACGACGCAGGTGCCCCTGGCCGTCGTCGCCACCAGCGGCGGGTCGAGGACGTCGGCGGCGGACGGGCCGCGCTCCGGCGCCCCGCGGCCGACGACCCGTAGCTCGAACGCCATCTCGCGGCTGCGGCGTCCGACCCGCTCGAGCCGGGCCTCGATCTCGACGACGTCGCCCGCCCGCACCGGCGCGCGGAACTGCACGTCGCTGTAGGACGCGAACAGCCCCTCGTCGCCATCGGTGCGGATGCACAGCTCGGTCGCGACGTCGCCGAAGGCCGCCAGCGAGTAGGCGCCGTCGACGAGGTTGCCGGCGTAGTGGGCGTGGCTGTAGGGCACGTAGCGCCGGTGCACGACGACCATCCCACCTCGCGGTCGCTCGACGCGGGTCGCTCATGAAGCCTTCCTCGTCGCCGCCGGTCGGGCACCAGGGCGTGGACGAGGTAGGACGGCCACCTCGCCCGGGGTCGTGCCGCGGCCGAAGACGCGGTCCACCCCGAGCTCGGCCGCCGAGCCCTCGTCGAACCGCGGACCGCCGACGACGAGCAGCGGTACCCGTGCCCGGCGGGATACGCCTCGCGGAACGCCGCCGACATCTCGCGGGTGTTGTGCAGGTGCGCGTCCCGCTGGGTGACGACCTGGCTGACCAGCACCGCGTCGGCCTGCTCCGCGCCGCGCGCGCTCGACGAGCTCGGGCACCAGCACCTGCGCGCCCAGGTTGACCACCGTGATCTCGCGGTAGTACTCCAGGCCCTTCTCCCCCGCGAACCCCTTGATGTTGAGGATCGCGTCGATGCCGACGGTGTGCGCGTCGGTGCCGATGCAGGCGCCCACGACGACGAGCTTGCGGCCGCAGGGCCGCTTGACGGCGAGCGTTGACCTCCTTGGCGGTCAGCAGGGGGTACTCCCGCTCGACCACCGTGACGTCCGCAGGTCGACCAGGTGGGTGACCCGAGCCGTAGACGACGAAGAAGGTGAAGTCGGGTCCCATCGGCCTTGGCGTGCACGAGCAGCGCCGGCTCCATGCCCATCTTGCGCGCCAGCTGCAGGGCCGCCCCCTCGGCGCCGCTTGGGTCGCGGCATACGGCACCGGCAGGGTGAACGACACCTGCACCATGCCGTCGCCGGTGGTGTCGCCGTAGGGCCGGACGCATGTTGACGAGTCGCTCATCGGGTGGCTCCGTCCTCCAGGAGTGTCGACCGGCCGGGTTGTAGTAGTCCTCGGCGCCTTGCTGGACCACGCCGTCCAGGCCCTTGCCCGGCGTCGGCCGGGCGCTTCATCAGCCCGAACGTGCCGTCGGCGATGGCCGCCGGCAGCAGTCCCGTCGGTCGGCACGACCCGTTCGAGCAGCGTCGACCGCCTCCCCCAGCACCTGCCGGGCCCGGGTCTGGATGAAGCCGTCGCGCGGCGGGTGGAAGTCCTCGCACCAGCCCGCCGGCGGCGTTCATCACGTAGCGGACGTTCTGCAGGGCCAGGTCGCGGTCGGACAGGAACGGGGTGACGACCGCCTCGGTCATCATCCCGACGAGCAGGATCCCCTGGCCGGTCATCGCCCCGACGAGGTTGAAGAACCCGTCGAGCAGGTAGCCGCGGAAGACGTCGCCGGTCATGTGCTTGGTCGGCGGCATCCACTTCAGCGGCGCGTCCGGGAACAGCTGGCGGGCGAGCATCGCGTGGGCCAGCTCCAGCCGGAACGAGTCGGGCAGGTCGGGGTTGATCTCGAACGCGTGCCCGAGGCCGAGCTGCCAGTCCTCGAGCCCGGCCTCCTTGGCGAAGTACTCGTTGAGCAGCTGGCTGACGGTGACGGTGTGCGCGGCCTCGACCGCGTCGGCGGTGGTGAGGTAGTTGTCCTCGCCGGTGTTGATGATGATGCCGGCGCGGGCGTGGATCTGGCGGGAGAACCGCTGGTCGACGAAGGTTCGCACCGGGTTGATGTCGCGGAAGAGGATGCCGTACATCGAGTCGTTGAGCATCATGTCGAGCCGCTCGAGCCCGGCCAGCGCGGCGATCTCCGGCATGCACAGGCCGCGACGCGTAGTTGGTCAGCCGCACGTAGCGGCCGACCTCCTTGCTCGTCTCGTCGAGGGCGGCGCGCATGAGCCGGAAGTTCTCCTGGGTGGCGTACGTGCCGGCGATACCCCTCGTGGGTGGCGCCCTCGGGCACGTAGTCGAGCAGCGACTGCCCGGTCGAGCGGATGACGGCGATGACGTCGGCGCCCTCCCGCGCGGCCGCCTGGGCCTGCGGGATGTCCTCGTAGATGTCGCCGGTGGCGACGATGAGGTAGATCCACGGCTGCTGGGGCGGGTCGCCGAGCCGTCGGACGAGCCGCTCCCGCGCGCGGCGCGCTGCCGGTCGATGCGTGCGGATGCCCGTCGCCGACCGCTCGCGCGGGCGGCCGTGCGGGCGGCCGCGAGCGTCGCGGCCCTGCGGGAGCCGGAAGCGACACCGAGCCGGCGGCCGACTTCTGGGCCAGCAGGCAGCAGGTCGTCGGCCTCGCCGCGGCGCAGGGCGTCCCAGACCGGGGTGGTCACGCCGTGCTCGAGCCCGACCTCGTCGCGCACGGCCTCGACGAGGTGGTTGACCCACGGCACCCGCTCGTGGTCGGCGCCGGCGCAGGCCGGCCAGGCGCAGCGTCGCCCGCTCGACCGAGACGGTGGTGTGCTGCTGGGCCATCCGCACCACCGGCCGCCCCGCGCGGCGCGCCAGGGTGCGGGCCCGGCGCACCAGGGCGGGGTCGAGGTCCAGGCGGGCCGGAGAAGTCACGGCTCCAGGGTACCCAGACCGTCGATCCTCCGGTGACAACCGCGTATCGCGGGAAGTCCTGCGGGTCAGACCCGCTGCCCGCTCGCGTCATGGATGACCTCGCCGGCCCGGACCACCCATCGGGCGGTCGGCACGTCCACCCCCGCGGTCGGGGCGAGCAGCCCACCTCGGACGTCGGCCCACGCCGACCATCCGTCCCACGCGGCGAAGCTCGCCACCTCGCCCACCCGCAGACCGCCGCTCTGCCCGCCGGCCGCCCGGTGCCCTCCGACCGTATGCGCTGCGAAGGCCTCGTCGGCGGTCAGCCGCTGGGCGGGGTCGAAGTGGAGCGTGGCGGCGCGCAGAGTGTCCCAGGGCGCGAAGGGCGTCACCGGCGAGTCGGAGCCCAGGGCCAGGACGACCCCGGCTTCGAGCATCGAGCTCAGCGGGTTCATGCCGGCCACCCGCTCCACGCCCAGCCGCTCCACGTACATGCCGTCCGGTCCGCCCCAGGCCGCGTCGAACGCCGGCTGCATGCTGGCGACGACCTCGAGCCGGGCCAGCCGGACCACGTCCTGCGGCCCGATCATCTCGACGTGCTCGAGGCGGTGGTGTGCCTCCTGCACGGCCGTGGCGCCGACGAGCTCGGCCGCCGCCTCGAACCCGGCCAGCACCGTGTCGACCCCAGCATCGCCGATGACGTGGAACCCGGCCTGCACGCCGGCGCGGGTGCACGCGGCGACGTGGTCGCGCACCTGCGCGATGGTGAGGAAGGCCCGCCCCGGTCTCCGGGCGCGTCGGCGTAGTCGAGCCGCAGGCTGGCCGTCCGCGACCCGATCGAGCCGTCGACGTTGAGGTCGCCAGCCAGGCCGTGCGCGCTGTGCTGCTCGACCAGACGTCGGGCCTGCTCGGGGGTGTCGACGAGCTCCGCCCAGTAGGGGACGACCGCCGGCAGGCCGGGCGCCGCCGCGACGGCGAGGACGTCGGCGAGGTCCTCGGCGGAGCTGATGACCGGGCCGGCGTTCTCGTGGACCTCGACGATCCCCTGGGCGGCGGCCCGGCGTAGGGCCGCCTCCACGTCGGTGCGGTTCTGGTCGGGGGTGACCGTCGCCGCGTACGCCGCCCGGGCGCGGCGGTGGGCGTCGGCCCGTACGAGGCCGGAGTCGTGGTCCGACGGGGCCAGGCGCGCGGCCGCGGCGAGCGCCGACGAGACGACGGCCGAGTGGCCGTCGACGCGGGCCGCGAACACGACCCCGCCGTATGCCGCTCGGTCCAGCTCGCGCGCGGTGAACGGCCGTCGTTCCGGCCAGGCGGACTCGTCCCACCCGAAGGCCATGACCGGCCGGCCACCGGTGCGGCGGACCCCGGTCTCGATGCGCGAGACCGCCTCGTTGAGCGAACGTGCGCCCGACAGGTCGACCCCACGAAGCGCGGCGCCGGTGGGCGAGAGGTGGGCGTGCGCATCGACGAAGCCGGCGGTGACCAGCGCGCCCGAGAGGTCGACGGTCTCCGCGTCGCCGTCGGCGCCCGGCGCGTCGGTATCGCGCCCCACCCACACCACGCGGCCCCGGTCGACGAGCAGGGCGGTGGCCGGCGGGTCCTGCGGGTCGACCCGCACCACGCCGCCGCGGTAGAGGGTGCGCCGGCTCACGGCCCGACCCTACGGGGCCCTGGCCGGGGACGAGATGCGGGCGAGTCCCCCGACGGCCCGTGACGCCGGCCTGCTTACGCTGCACCCATGCAGACCCGCCACCACGACCTCGTCGTCATCGGGACCGGGTCGGGGAACTCGGTCATCGGCCCGGAGCTGGACGATCTCGACATCGGCCTCGTGGAGCAGGGCGCCTTCGGTGGGACGTGCCTCAACGTGGGCTGCATCCCCACCAAGATGTTCGTGCTGCCAGCCGACCGCGTCGTCGAGGCCCGGGAGGCGGCCCACCTGGGCGTCACGGTCGACGGCGTCCATGCCGACTGGCCGGCCATCCGCGACCGCATCTTCACGCGCATCGACGCCATCTCCCAGGGCGGGGAGGACTGGCGCCGTCAGGCCGCCAACGTCACCGTCTACGACCAGGCGGCGCACTTCGTCGGGCCGATGACCCTCGACACCGGCACCGGCGTCACCGTCACCGCCGACCGGTGGGTCGTCGCTGCCGGCGGTCGGCCGCGGCTGCCGGAGGTCCCCGGCCTCGACCACGTGGATCCCGAACGGGGCGTGCACACCAGCGACACGGTCATGCGGATGGAGACGCTGCCGGAGCGCATCGTCATCGTCGGCGGCGGCTACATCGCTACCGAGTTCGCCCACATCCTCGACGCCCTGGGTACCCGGGTCACGTGGCTGCACCGCGGTGCGCGCCTGCTCGTGCAGGAGGACGAGACGGTGGCCCGGGCGTTCACCGACCTCGCGGCCGAGCGCTACGACCTGCGGCTGCACACGACGGTGACCGGAGCCCGGCGGGACGGGGAGACCTGGTCGCTCACCACGCATACGCCGGGACAGCCCGAGGCGACGGTGGAGACCGACGCGGTGCTCCTCGCCATCGGGCGGGTCCCCAACACCGACCGGCTGGACGTCGCTGCCGCCGGGCTGCCCTGTCATGACGACGGCCGCCTCGTCGTCGACGCGCAGCAGCGCACGCCGGTCGACGGGGTCTTCGCCCTCGGCGACGTCTCCAGCGAGCACCAGCTCAAGCACGTCGCCAACCACGAGATGCGGGTGGTCAAGCACAACCTCCTGCACCCCGACGACCTGAGGAGCAGCGACCACCGCTTCGTGCCGCACGCGGTCTTCACCCACCCTCAGATCGCCTCGTTCGGGCGCACCGAGCAGGAGCTCAGGGCGGCCGGCGCGCACTACCTCGCCTACGAGCAGAAGGTGGGCGACGTGGCGTACGGCTGGGCGCTGGAGGACACGACCGGGCTCTGCAAGGTGATCGTCGACCCCGACACCATGCTGCTCCTGGGGGCGCACCTCATGGGGCCGCAGGCGTCGAGCCTGATCCAGCCCCTCATCCAGGCGGCCAGCTTCGGCCAGCGGGCCGACGACGTGGCCAAGGGCCAGTACTGGATCCACCCGGCCCTCGCCGAGGTCGTCGAGAACGCCCTACTCGGCCTTGCCTGAGTGCCTCGACAAGGCGCTGCGCCGCTCCAGCCACCGCTCCACCCCGCCGTCGACGAAGAGCAGGAGCATCGGCCAGGCCCCCACTCCCGGGACGACGCTGACGATGACGAGGATGACGGCGAGAACGACGGGCGTGGTCCAGGTGAAGGGACCCGCCAGCCACGCCTCGACCTCCGGCCGGTCGGTGTGAAGCAGCTCGCGGTGCCGGCGGCCGTGGCGGCCCAGCAGATGCAGGGCGACCGACGAGACGAGCAGGACGGCGACGTAGACCGTGGTGGCGCCGCCGGTGGAGAGGTGGGGGCTCGCGATGAGCTGGGTGGTGAACGGGATGAGCACCATGGTCAGCAGCCAGAGCAGATGGAGCCGCAACAGCATCGAGTCGTAGCCGGCGAAGTACTCGAGGATCCGGTGGTGGGTCACCCACATCGACCAGATGACGAGGAAGCCCAGCACGAAGGCGAACAGCACGTTCCAGTGGTCGCCGATGAGGGTCCACACGCTCTCACCGTCGACCGACTCTCCGCCCAGGTCCACCAGCGGCAGCACGAGCAACGTCATGGCGATCGCCACCGTCGCATCGCTGAAGTTGACGATCCGGTCGAACCCCCGCTCGGTGCGCACGCGTCGAGGGTCCCACGCGAGCGCTACCGACGGGCCTCGAACAGGCCGCGAACGCCCGGTATGCGGCGGAGCAGCTCGAGGGCGTAGGCCGCGTGGCCGGGGACGTAGCCGTTCCCGACGAGCATGGTCACGTCGGCGGCGAGACCTTCCGCACCCAGAGCGGCCGCCGAGAAGCTCGTCGCCATCGAGAAGAAGATCACCGTGCCGCCGTCGGCCGTCGCCAGGATGGCCGGCTGTTCGCAGCCCGGCACGTCGACACAGACGACGGTGACGTCGGCCGGACCACCGGTCGCGCGTACGGCATCCGCGAGCGCCAGGGGTGAGCGGGCGTCGGCGACGACGACCTCGTCGGCCAGGCTGCTCCCCCTCAGCGCCGCCGCCTCGCGCTCGTTCGGGACGACCCCGATGACGCGTCCCGCGCCGGCATCGCGTGCCGCCGCGAGGGAGAGCGAGCCCGACTTCCCCGCGGCCCCGAGGACGCATACCGTCGGCCCGGTCGACGCAGCATCAAGGGGGTTGACGCCCCCTGCAGCGTGAGTCGACCCGCTCGATGCTGCATCAACGTTGTCGGTGACGACGCGGCGGACGAGGGCGGGCGCCCCGCAGACGTCCATGACCATGAGGGCGAGCCGGGGGTCGAGGTCGTCGGGGAGCACGGCGGCGATGGAGCGGCCGAAGAGGATCGCGTGGCCGGCGGCCGGCGCCTGCTCCGACCGGCCGTCCCAGCGCTCGAGCCCGTCGGTGATGCGCAGCGGCGTCAGCGACAGGGAGACCAGGGTGGCCACCCGGTCCCCGACCGCGAGGCCCAGCCGGCTCTCCGGTCCGACCTCCGCCACGGTGCCGACGAGCATCCCGCCCGACCCGGTGACCGGGTTCTGCATCTTGCCGCGCGTCGCGACGATGTCGAGGACCTCGGCGCGGATGGCGGCGCCGTCACCGGCGTGCTTCTCCGACAGCTGCCGGTAGGACGCGGCGTCGAGGTTGAGCGTCTCGACGGCGATCCGCACCTCGTCGGGCCAGACCTCGGGCCGCGGGTCGAGGCGCTCGGCCGCCTGGGGGAGGGTGACCGGCTCCCCCACGCCGGCGACGACCCGGTGGAGGCCCAGCGGCGACGAGGGGGTGGAGGTCATCGTTTCTCCCGTTCTGGCGCGTTCGTGCAACAAGACTTGCGGTGTCGACGCGCATTCACCGCAGGTTCTCCCGTATCCTTCCATGCATGAGCACGGTCATCGAGCAGCCCTACGCCTACCGGCAGCGCGAGCTGGTCGAGCCCGACTGGACCCGCCTTCCCGGCTGGGCGCACGTCACGACGGCCGAGTGGGCCGACGTGCAGTGGCAGCGGGCGCACTGCGTCAAGAACGTCCACCAGCTGCGCGACCTCATGGGCGACCTCCTGCTCGACGAGCTCTACGCCGACCTCGAGCGCGACCAGGCCGAGCGGGCGACCATGTCGATGCTCGTGCCCCCGCAGATGCTCAACACCATGGTGCCCGCGACCGGCGGGCCGATGCCCGCCGCCGGCGCGGCCTACACCGCCGCCTTCCGCGCCGACCCGGTGCGCCGCTACATGCTGCCGGTCTTCTCCGACCGCCGGAGCGACTGGCCGTCCCACCCCCACGCCGCCCGCGACAGCCTCCATGAGCACGACATGTGGGTGGCCGAGGGCCTGACCCACCGCTACCCCACCAAGGTGCTGGCCGAGCTGCTCCCGACCTGCCCGCAGTACTGCGGCCACTGCACCCGGATGGACCTCGTCGGCAACTCCACCCCGCAGGTGCTCAAGCTCAAGCTGGCCGGCAAGCCGGTCGACCGGTACGCCGCGATGCTCGCCTACCTGTCGCAGACGCCGACCGTCCGCGACGTCGTCGTCTCCGGCGGCGATGTGGCGAACATGCCGTGGAAGAACCTCGAGGCGTTCCTCGACCGGCTGCTCGAGATCGACACGGTCCGCGACATCCGCCTGGCCACCAAGGCCCTTATGGGACTGCCGCAGCACTGGCTCTCCCCCGACGTCGTCGAGGGTGTCGGCCGGGTCGCTCGGAAGGCCCGGTCCCGCGGGGTGTCGCTGGCCATCCACACCCACGTCAACAGTGCCCAGTCGGTGACTCCGCTCGTCGCGGAGGCGGCCCGGGCGATGCTCGAGGCCGGGGTGCGCGACGTGCGCAACCAGGGCGTGCTGATGCGCGGCGTCAACGACACCCCGGAGCAGCTGCTCGACCTGTGCTTCGCGCTGCAGGACCGCGGCTCGATCACGCCGTACTACTTCTACATGTGCGACATGATCCCGTTCAGCGAGCACTGGCGCGTGTCTCTCGCGCACGCGCAGCACCTGCAGCACGCGATCATGGGCTACCTGCCGGGGTTCGCCACACCGCGCATCGTCTGTGACGTGCCGTTCGTCGGGAAGCGGTGGGTGCACCAGAACGACTCCTACGACACCGAGCGCGGAATCTCGTTGTGGCGCAAGAACTACCGCACGTCCATCGAGGGCGCCGACGAGACGGCGCTGCGCCGCGACTACGTCTACTACGACCCGATCGACACCCTCCCCGAGTCCGGACAGCGGTGGTGGCGCGCGCAGGCCGACGCGGCGGCCACGCATACCGCCGCGGTCGAGAGCGCGAGGACGAGCCGCGAGCTCGCGGTGGCCCAGGCCGGCTGAGCACACGGCGTCCGGCAGACTCGCGCCATGAGACTGCACGACTTCCCCCGCTACCCGCTGACCTTCGGCCCGAGCCCGGTGCACCGCCTCGACCGACTGACCGCCCACCTCGGCGGGGCGGCGGTCTGGGCCAAGCGCGAGGACGTCAACAGCGGGTTGGCGTTCGGCGGCAACAAGACCCGCAAGCTGGAGTACGTCGTTCCCGACGCCTTGGCCCAGGGGGCCGACACGCTGGTGTCGATCGGCGGCGTGCAGTCCAACCACACGCGGCAGGTCGCTGCCGTCGCGGCCCACCTCGGCCTCGCCTGCCGGCTGGTGCAGGAGCGCTGGGTGGACTGGGACGACCCGGCGAACGACCGGGTCGGCAACATCCTGCTGTCGCGCATCATGGGCGCCGACGTGCGGCTCGACGAGAGCGGTTTCGACATCGGCATCCGCCCGTCGTGGGAGGAGGCGATCGCCGAGGTCGAGGCCGCGGGCGGCACGCCGTACGCCATCCCCGCCGGTGCATCCGAGCACCCGCTGGGCGGGCTGGGGTTCGCGAACTGGGCGTTCGAGGTGGCCGAGCAGGAGGAGCGGCTCGGGGTCTTCTTCGACACCGTCGTCGTCTGCACGGTCACCGGGTCGACCCACGCCGGCATGGTCGCGGGCTTCGCCGCCCTGGAGGAGGTCACGGGCCGGCCGCGGCGCGTCGTAGGGATCGACGCGTCCGCGACGCTGGAGAAGACCCGCGCCCAGGTGGCCCGGATCGCGCGCAGCACCGCCGCGCTCATCGAGCTGGGGCGCGACCTCCGCGACGACGAGATCACCGTGCTCGAGGGCTGGGCCGGCGACCTCTACGGCATCCCCGTCGAGTCGACGGTCGAGGCCATCCGGCTGAGCGGCCGGCTGGAGGGGATGATCATCGACCCGGTCTACGAGGGGAAGTCGATGGCCGGCCTCATCGACCTGGTCGGCTCCGGGGAGATCCCGCGCGACTCGACGGTGCTGTACGCCCACCTGGGCGGCCAGCCGGCGCTCAACGCCTACGCGGGGATCTTCGAGTAGGTCAGGAGTCCTCGGCCGGGCGCACCGGCTCCAGCTCGCCCACCGGCACGTCGGCGGCGAGCCGGTTGCCGGCCGGTGCCAGTGGGCACGCCCACGCCGGGTCGTAGGCGCACGACGGGTTGTAGACGAAGTTGAGGTCGACGACCCAGGCGTCGCCCTCACGGCCGAGGTCGGCGCCCTTGACGGTGTCGAGCAGGTAGCGGCCGGCGCCGTAGGTGGTGCGGCCGGCGGTGGTGTCGCGCAGCGGGACGAAGATCCCGTTGCCGTAGGACCCGAGCCACCACACGTCGAGGCCGCCGAGTCCGGGCACGTCGAGGCGGCCGGCCCGCTCGAACGGCACCTCGCCGTCGCTGCCGGTCGTCGGACGCCAGGACTCGGGGTCGGCCGGCGTCGGGCTCACGAGGAACCGGTAGGCCGGGTCGTAGGGCGCGTGCCGGAGGGTCTGGCCCGGCTGTCGGGCCGACGCCGGGTGGCGGTCGAACAGCTCGGTGCGCCGGGTGACCCACATCGCGTGGGCGGCGGCGGGGTCCGGCTCGGCCCGCACCGCGGCATACAGGTCGAAGACCTCACGGCGCCACGAGGCGACGTCCTGGGCCCACGCCAGCAGGTGGGGCATCCGTCAGGACTCGGTGGGCGCCGGTGAGGTGGGGCGGCCCTCCCACGGCGTGGAGAGGACGACCGTGGTGCGCGTGCGCACGTTGGCAGCGGCCCGGATGCGGGCCAGCAGGTCCTCGAGCGCGCCGGGCGTCGACACGCGCACCTTGAGCACGTAGCTCTCCTCCCCCGCCACCGAGTGGCACGCCTCGATCTCCGTGATGTGGGTGAGGCGCTCGGGCACGTCGTCGGGCGCGGCCGGGTCCAGGGGGCTCACGGAGATCAGCGCGGTGAGGGGCAGTCCCAGCGCCTCCGGGTCGACGGCCGCGTGGTAACCGATGATGACGCCGCGCTCCTCGAGGCGGCGGACACGCTGGTGCACGGCCGAGGTCGACAGGCCGGTGGACTTGCCGAGGTCGGTGAAGCTCATCCGTCCGTCGGCGGCCAGCAGGTCGACGAGGCGGCGGTCCAGGTGTTCCACGGGCTCACGGTAGTGCGCCCGGAGCCGTCGAGGGGCCGACGCCGTTAGGGTCGGGCCGTGGAGTACCCCCAGCAACGCCTCATGCTCCTGGACTCGGCGAGCCTCTACTTCCGCGCCTTCTTCGGAGTGCCGGACGAACGCAGCGACCCGAACGCGCCGCAGAACAACGCGATTCGAGGTTTCCTCGACATGATCGCGTCCCTGGTGACCCGGTTCGAGCCCACTCATCTCGTCGCGTGCTGGGACAACGACTGGCGGCCGGCGTTCCGGGTGGAGGCGATCCCGACCTACAAGGCGCACCGCGTGGCGGAGGTCGTGGCCAAGGACGAGTGGGAGGAGGAGGTCCCCGACCCGCTGGAGGCCCAGATCCCCGCCATCGTGAACGCGCTCTCCGCCCTGGGGATCCCGCGGTTGGGTTCCGACGGCTTCGAGGCCGACGACGTCATCGGAACGCTGGCGACCTCGTCCCACGGCATCCGGCCGGTCGACGTCGTCACGGGCGACCGCGACCTCTTCCAGCTCGTCGATGACGCCCACCGGGTGCGCGTCGTCTACACGGCCCGCGGAGGTGTGCGGAACGCCGACCTCGTCGACCAGGCGTTCCTGGCGGAGAAGTACGCGGTGCCGAACGGCGACGCCTACGCCGACATGTCCATGCTCCGGGGCGACACGAGCGACGGCCTGCCCGGTGTGGCGGGCATCGGCGAGAAGACCGCGGCCAAGCTCATCGAGACCTACGGCGACCTCGCCGGCCTGAGGGCCGCGGTCGACAGCGGGGACCCGGCGATCAAGGGCGCCCAGCGCGCGCGGCTTGAGGCCGCCGCGGCCTACCTCGACGTCGCGCCGCTCGTGGTGCGGGTCGCCCGCGACGCTCCCCTGCCCGACGTCGACCTGGCCCTGCCCACGGCAGTGGCGGACGCCCGGCTGATGAGCCAGGTGGCCGCGGAGTACGGCGTCGCCCCGTCCTTCGACCGGGTGCTCACGGCCTTCGGGATCCACTGAGGGCCTCCGAGCGGCAGCAGGAGCTCGCGGCCGGGGGGGCGGTTCAGCGGGACGTGGCGGCCGCGACCGCCCACCGAGCGGTCTCCGTCACCGCCGCGTCGTCGTCGTCGACCCACGCCGCGGCGAGGTCGGCCGCGGCGAAGCCGAGCACGACGGGCGCGGCGTAGATCGCGCAGGCGCGCAGCCACGGGTCCCCCCAGACGCCGTCGGGGTCGGTCACCAGCTCCTGCAGCCATTCCGCGGCGGTCCCCTCGGGCTGGAGGAGCGGCGTCGCCGAATCGGTGCGAGGGGTGTGCGGGTCGAGCAGGACGGCCAGCCGCTCGGCCGCCTCCCGCCCGTTGAGCACCTCGAGCAGCTCCACGGCCATGGCCCGGTCGTCATCACCATCCGGTGCCTCCAGGGCGGCGAGGATGCTCGCGACCCGCCGGTGACCGTGGTGCAGGGCGAGGTGGTCGGACAGGGCGCGGGCGGAGTGGGCGAGGTCCTCGCGCAGGGCTCGCCGCAGCGGCGCTGAGGTCGGGTCGTCGCCCAGGGACGCGGTGGCGGCCCGGACCCGCCTCACGCGCTCACCGTGCTCGGCGATCAGCGAGGACGGCGGGGGCAGACCGGCCGGCGCCGCGGTGAGGCCGTCGCGCATCACCCCTAGCGCCCAGACCAGGCGGTCTCGCGTCAGGACGTCCGTCTCTCGCGCGAGCCGCTCGACCGCCGCCGGCGCGACCCCGGCGGCGTGCCGCTCCAGGGCGTCGGCCAGTGCGGCACTCGGCGGGGACTGCGGAACGAGAGTGACGAGGAAGGGCTCGTAGAACGGGTCGGGCGCCGCCGCGCAGCCCGACAGCGCCGCGCTGCGCACCTCCGGGTCGGGGTCGCCGAGCGCGTCCACCCACCATCGCTGGGCATCCGCGGCCGACTCGCCGCCCGCCTCGATGAGCTCGCAGACGGCCGCGAGCCGCGCATACGGGTCGTCGGAGTCCAGGAGCACCGCGACCTCAGAGACCGGCAGGAACCGCCGCCCGTTGACGGCCGAGAGCCCGACCATGACCTCCCGGGGGTCCGTGCTGGTGAGCAGCCCGCGGACGACCGCGTCGTCGGAGCCGACGAGGTCGAGCGGCTCCCACGGGCGCGCGGTGACGAGGGCCAGGACGCCGTCGCAGTAGCGGCGGTGGGCGAGCACGGCCACCCCCAGCCAGACCAGCGTCAGCACCAGGGTGGTCACCACGACGACACCCACCCCGAACCCGGCGAGCTGCAGGACCAGCAGCATCACGCCCACCAGACCCAGTCCGATGGGCGCTCCGGCCGCCTCGGCGACCGTCTGGGCGTGCAGGCGGCTCGGACGGTCCAACGCCTGGTATGCCGTGTTCATCGCCGCTCGGGTCATGCCGTCGGCCAGCGCGATGTGAGCCACCTCCTGCGCGCATACCGCGACGAAGAACCCGACGGCGCCCTCCCCCGCCACCAGCGCCACCACGGTGCTGACGACGAGCAGGACGCCCAGACCCAGCGGGTTGGCCACGAGACCGCCACGCTCCCCGAACCGCACCAGCAGCGGGCCCGCCGCGAGCAGGACGAAGACCAGGGTGAGGAGGTTGAGGAGGGTGCTGAAGAGGCCCTGGAACCGCGCCAGATCGCTGGCGTCCGGGAAGTGGTAGGCCGCGCGCTCCCACACGACGAAGTCGAGCAGCTGCGTGACGGCCACGACGAGGACCTGGTAGCCGAAGACGAGGCGGACCAGCCCGCTGCGCGCAGGTTTCGGTCGAGTCTCCTGAGCGGTCCGGTGGGTCGGCTCCGGCCTCGGCGGCGGCTGCCGCAGCTCGCCGGGGAACCGCCGACCCGTGGCCGCCGTGACCCCCAGGTACGCCGCGCCGAGGGCCGCGGCGAGCAGCAGCAGGTCGACCGGCCCGCCCAACGGACCGATGAGGGCCGCGGTGCCCAACCCGCCCACGACGTAGCCGAGCGACAGACCGGCCACGATGCGCGCGAACGACTGCTTGACCTCGCGGACGTCCAGCAGCCGGCCCACCTGGGTGCCGATGAGGACGAAGCCGACCGGGATGGCGAGGGAGTTGACGCCGACCAGCAGCGCCGAGACCCAGTCCTGCCCGGCGAACCTCAGCAGCGCCCAGCTGGCCGCGACCAGACCGGTGTAGGCCCCGGTGCAGGTGGTCGCCACCGCCGTCAGCGAGAGCCGCGACTGCAGGAGCCGCAACCCGCGGGAGACCGCGACGCCCAGCACGGCCACCGCGAGGTAGACGTAGGCGAGGTCGGAGGCGCCGTAGCGCTCGAGGAACAGCGAGCTGGCGGGCACGATGAGGACAACGACCGACAGGCCCAGCAGGAGGGCCTGCGCGGCCAGCAGCCGGACCGGGTTCGCCACGGTCAGGACGGACGGGTCCGCAGGCGGCGTACCAGCTCGGCGATCACGCCTTCGGCGATCTCGGGGCGCGTCCGCAGCGCCTCGTCGAAGTCGACCTTGCTCAGCCGGAACGCGTGCACGTCGGTCGTCGCGACCACCGTGACCACCCGCTTCTCCCCCGCCAGCACGGCCAGCTCACCGACCACGGCACCGCTCCCCAGCTCGGTGACGGCGTCCCAGTGGCTCACGCTCACCAGCCCGTCGACGATGACGAAGAGCCAGTCCTCGACGGCGCCCTCGACCATCATCGTCGTGCCCCGGGGGAACGTCTCCTCGCGGAGCGTCCGGGCCAGCCCGGCCAGCACGCGGTCGGGGGTGCGCTCGAACAGCGACACGCGCTTGAGCAGTGCGACCCGCTCGATCGTCAGCAACACCCGGCGACCCTAGCCCGACGGTCGAGGGCGGAGGCGGCGGTCCCCTCGACGCGCCGTCCGTGTCCTCCGATCGGGGGGCCCCGCCGTCGGCCGCCCGGTCCTCCCGTCGACGGACGTCGCGGTCGCCGGCTGCCCGGAAGGGTGGAGACATCCCGCTGAGAACGCCGCGACCTGCCGGCGGTCCACCACCGAGCCGAGGAGTACGCCGTGTCCCTGTACGAGATCGCCGCCCCCACGACCACACCAGCAGCCTCGCTGGGCCGCGCACTGATGTCTCGGTTCCGAGGCGCCGCCGACCCGTCGCCCGGTCGCGTCGAGCCGCCGTCGATGACGCTGGTGAACCTCAGCGGCCACGTCCTGCGGCTGGTCCGGATCGAGGGCTCGGTCGCCGCCGACCGCCTGCCGCCCTTGGGTGTCGTGGTCCGGCGCGGGGAGGAGCTGTCGTTCGGTGTCGCTCGTGGCCTCGATGCCGGCGAGAGCGTCGTCGCGCACTTCGAGCTCGTCGACGCTCCGCGCCCGGGCCGCCCTCAGGCCTACCCCGTGGCGATCGGTCCTGGTCGGAGCGCTCGGCCGCTCGCCGGGGCGACGGGAGCGCCCCTGACCCCGGTGCACCTCACCCAGGACCACATCGTCCTTCGGAGCTCAGCCGGCTAGATAGCCGGACCCGTGGCTCACGTCAGCGACCCTCCGCATACACCACCGTCTCGGTGGCCTTGGCCGCGAGCCACACCTCGCTCCCCCGGTCGAGGCCCAGGTCGGCCATGGCGGCCGGGGTGACGTCGACGACGGCGCCGGGCTCGCCGTCGACCTCCACCCGGACCCGGTCGCCCAGCAGCTCGAACCCGGCCACACGACCCCGCCACACGTTGCGCTGGGAGGCGCCGTCGAGGGCCTCGCGGTGCAGGCTGACGGCCGATGGAGGCAGGGCGACGAGGACCCGCCCCGACCCCAGGGTCACGCCCTCGGTCGGTGTCGCGAACAACCGCCCACCGCCGTCGAGGGCCACGGCGCGGGTATGCGCGTCGTACCGGCCCGCGTAGAGGTTCAGACCCACGAGGCGAGCGACGTAGTCGGTGGCCGGGTGGCGGGCCACCGTGGCCGGGGTCCCCTCCTGCACGACGCGGCCCCCCTCGACGACGAGGAGCCGGTCGGCCAGGACCATCGCCTCCAGCGGGTCGTGGGTGACGACGACGCACGGCCCCGAGAAGCCGGAGAGGTGCTGCCTCAGGGAGGTCCGCACCTCGAGCCGGGTCCGTGCGTCGAGCGCCGCGAGCGGCTCGTCGAGCAGCAGGACGCCCGGCTCGGCGGCGAGCGCCCGGGCGAGGGCGACCCGCTGCGCCTGTCCGCCCGACAGCTGCGCCGGGCGCCGCAGCGCGAGGTCCGCCAGGTCGAGGCGCTCCAGCCACGGCTGGGCCTGGCGCCGCGACGCCGACCGGCTGAGGCCACGGGAGCGGGACGCGAAGGCGACGTTGTCGCGCACGTCGAGATGGGGGAAGAGCCGGTAGTCCTGGAACACCAGGGCGACCGGGCGCCGCTCGGCCGGCACCCACGTCTCGGTGGCGGCGTCGTCGAGCACGGTCGGGCCGAGGCGTACCGAGCCGGCGGTCAGGGGCAGCAGCCCGGAGAGCACGCGCAGCAGGGTCGACTTCCCGGCCCCGTTCGGGCCCAGGAGCCCGACCACCTCGCCGGGAGCCACGGAGGCGGCCAGCTCGAGGCTGAAGCCGCCGGGGCCACCACGGTCGACCCGGCCGTCGACGACGAGCCCGGCCTCCCTCGCGGCGCCGCTCACAGCGTGCTCCCGGCCCGCAGCCACCGGTCCCGCAGCAGGGCGAGGACGGCCACCGAGACGACGAGGAGCACGAGCGACAGGGCGATCGCGGCGTCCGGGTCGGTCTCCATGGCGAGGTAGACCGCGAGCGGCATGGTCTGGGTGCGGCCCGGGAAGTTGCCGGCGAAGGTGATGGTGGCCCCGAACTCCCCGAGCGCCCGTGCCCAGCACAGGACGGCGCCCGCGCCCAGCGACGGCCCCACGAGCGGGAGGGTGACCCGGCGGAACGTGGTGAGCCGCGAGGCACCCAGCGTGGCGGCCGCCTCCTCGTAGCCGCGGTCCAGGCCCCGGAACGCCCCCTCGACGGTGACGACGAGGAACGGCATGGCGACGAAGGCCTCGGCGACGACGACGCCGAGCGTCGTGAACGGCAGTGTGAGCCCGAAGCCGAGGTCGAGGTAGCGGCCCAGCACTCCCATCCGGCCGAAGGCCAGGAGCAGGGCGACCCCGCCCACCACCGGTGGCAGCACGAGCGGCAGCGTGACCAGCGCACGCAGCAGGGTGGTCCCGCGGGTGCGCGACCGGGCGAGGACCCAGGCCAACGGCACCCCCAGGACGACCGAGATGGCGGTGGCCGCACTGGCGCACAGCAGGGAGAGGCGCAGAGCGTCGAGCGCTGCGCTGCTCTCGAGGATGCCGATGAGACCCGACCACGGCGTGCGGACGAGCATCGCGGCCAACGGGACGAGCAGGAACAGCGTCGCCAGCAGGGCCGGGACGGCCAGCGGCCACGGCACGGCGCCCTGGGTCCGTCGCGCGCGGGGCCGGGCGGTCGCGGCCGCCGGACCTCGGCGCCGGCGCCCCCGAGCCGCCGGCGCCGAGGGCGGGGTCACGGTGCGGCGAACCCGCCCGCGGTGAGGACCGACCGCCCCTCGGCCGAAAGGACGTAGGCCGTGAAGGCGGCGGCGGCCGCGGGGTTGGGGGCCTTGCTCAGGGTGGCGATGGGGTACGACGTCGATGCGTTGACGTCGGCGGGGATAGTGATCCCCTTGACCTTGTCGCCGGCGGCCTTGACGTCGGTGACGTAGACGACGCCGGCGTCGACCTCCCCGAGCTGCACCTTGGTCAGCACCGACTTGACGTCGGCCTCCTGGCTGACCGGCGTCACGGTGAGCTTCGCGTTGCCGAAGACCTTCGCCGCCACCGACCCGCACGGGACCTGGGCCTGGCAGAGGGCGACCTTGACGCCGGACCGGGCCAGGTCGGCGAGGCCCGTGATCCCGGCCGGGTTGGCGGGCGGGACGGCGATCGCCATGACGTTCTTGGCGAAGGCCGCGGACGTCGAGGCGCCCCCGGCCTGCACGACCTGGTCCATGTTCGTCTGGCTGGCCGAGGCGAAGACGTCGGCCGGTGACCCCTGGTTGATCGACTGCGCCAGGGCCGAGGAGGCCCCGAAGTTCGGGGTCACCGTCACGCCGGGGTGAGCCGCCTCGAACTGCTTCTTCAGGGTCGTGAACGTCTCCTGGAGCGAGGCGGCGGCGAAGACGTTCACCGTGCCGCTGAGGGAGGCGGAGCTGGAAGCCGACCCGGCGGACGAGCTGCCCGCGGGGGGCGCCGTCGGCGTCGTGGTGGACCCGCACGCGGCGAGCGCAGGCAGGACGAGCAGCCCCGCGGCGGCGGCGGACAGCAGGGACGGGCGGGGTTTCATGATCGCTCCGGGACCTCGACGACGACATGGGTGGACTTGACGGCGGCGATGGCGAGGACCCCCGGCTCGAGCTCGAGGTCGTCGGCCGCCTCACGGCTCATGAGCGACACGACCCGGTGCGGCCCGCACTGCAGCTCGACCTGCGCCATCACCGTGTCACGCACGACCCGGGTGACCAGACCGACGAACCGGTTGCGCGCCGACTCCGAGCGCACCGGGCCGGGCGCCGGGCGGTCGGCCCCCGCCGCCTGCTCCTGCGCGAACGCCGCCAGGTCGCTCCCCCGCACCACCGTGCGGCCGCCGGGGTCGGTGGTCACCGGCAGGCGCCCGGCGTCGACCCAGCGGCGCAGCGTGTCGTCACTGACGCCGAGCAGGTCGGCGGCCTCGCGGATGCGGAACGTGGTCACTCGCGCAGCATACCCGCGTCTACGGCGGCATCCGCCTCTGTATGCCGCGAACGCGGCTCGTTCTGGCTCAGTCGACCCGATCCGCGGCCACCACGCCGCGTCGCACCGCGCTCACGGCGGCCCGGGCGGTGGCCGCGAGCTGCGGCGACCCGTTCGAGGCGGCGGCGTCGGCCACCTGGTCGAGCAGGTCGACGATCTGCTTGCACCGGCGCACGAAGTCGCCCGCGGCGATCTCGCTGTCGCGCAGCACGAGCTCGAGACGCTGACCGGCCGCCCAGCGGTGCACCATCCAGGCGATCCCCCCGTCGGGGTCGCCCGTCAGCGGCAGGCCCGCCTCCCGCTCGCGGTCCTCGAGGCCGCTCCAGAGCCGCACCATCGTGCGCCACGCCTCGGCGACGTCGTCGGTCGGCATCCGCGGGCTGACCTCCGAGCCCTCGCGCCGGGGCTCGTGCACGAGGGTCGACACGGCGGCGGCCAGACCGGGCGCGTCGAGGCGCTGCCAGACCCCGTGCCTCAGGCACTCGGCGGCGAGCAGGTCCTTCTCGGTGTAGAGCCGGCGCAGCTGCTCACCCCGCGGGGTCACCGTGAGGCCGTCCGGCCCGAGGTAGCCGAGGTCCTCCAGGAGATCGCAGATGTGGTCGAAGACGCGGGCCACCGAGTGGGTGCGTCCCTCGACCTTGCGCTGCAGGCCCTGGGTCTCGCGCGACAGCCGCCACCAGCGCTCGGCCCAGCGGGCGTGGTCCTCGCGGTCGGGACAGGCGTGGCAGGGGTGGGCCCGCATCGCCCGGCGCAGCTCCTCGAGCCGGGCCACGTCGCGGTCACCGGTGCGGGTCGACCCGCCGCCCCGCTTCGGCGGCGGCTGGTGGGGAACGGCCACCCGCAGCGAGGTCGCCAGGTCGCGACGCGACTTCGGGCTCTTGGCGTTGAAGTTCTTCGGCAGCCGCACCGTGGTGATGGGCTCGACCGGGGTGGGCACGTCGACGATGGTGAGCCGCCGCAGCTGCCGGTCCTCGGTGACGACGGCCGGTGAGGCCGCCTCGCCCTTGCCGCCGCCGTTGGCCTGCACCACGACGGCGTACCCCGCGCGTCGACCCGCCGGGATGGCGATGACGTCGCCCACGCGCAGGCGTTCGAGGCTCACTGCCGCCTCCGCCCTGACACTGGCGGCCCGGGCGCGCACGGCGTCCTTCTCCAGGAGCCGGATCTCGTCCCTGATGGCGGCGTAGGAGGCGAAGTCGCCGAGGTGACAGCGCATCGACTCCGCGTAGCCGGCCAGAGCCTCGTCGTTGCGCCGGATGGTGCGGACGAAGCCCACCACGGCCCGGTCGGCCTGGAACTGGGCGAACGAGGTCTCCAGCAGCTCACGGGCCCGCTCGCGGCCGAACTGCGCGACGAGGTTGACGGCCATGTTGTAGGTCGGCCGGAAGCTCGACCGCAGCGGGTACGTCCGCGTCGAGGCCAGCCCGGCGACGGCCAGCGGGTCGAGCCCCCGGTTCCACAGGACGACGGCGTGGCCCTCGATGTCGATGCCGCGGCGACCGGCCCGTCCGGTGAGCTGGGTGTACTCCGCCGGGGTGATGTCGACGTGCGCTTCGCCGTTGAACTTCACCAGCCGTTCGAGCACGACGGTGCGAGCCGGCATGTTGATCCCGAGCGCCAGGGTCTCGGTCGCGAAGACGGCCCGGATCCGCCCGGCCGTGAACAGCTCCTCGACGATCTCGCGGAAGGTGGGCAGCATGCCCGCGTGGTGGGCGGCATACCCCCGCGTGAGGCCGTCGACGAAGTCCCAGTAGCCGAGCACGGTGAGGTCCTCGTCGGCCAGCCCCGAGACCCGTTCCTCGACCAGCCGGCGGATGCGCGCGCCCTCGTCGTCGGAGACGAGCCGCACGTCCTGGGCGAGCAGCTGCCCGACCGCGGCGTCGCAGCCGACCCGGCTGAAGATGAAGGTGATCGCCGGCAGCAGGCCGTCACGGTCGAGGCGGTCGACGACCTCGGCCCGGGTCGCGCCCCCGCCCGGGCGGCCACCGCCCCCTCCGCCTCCTGCACCGCCCCCACGGGCGAACCCGCGGCCGCCGGGGCCGCCCCCCGGTCCGCCCGGACCCCGCCGGCCCCTCCCCCGGTGACGCGACGCGTCGACCTCGGTGCTGCGCCGTGAGGCCCCGCCGATGGCGTGCATCAGCTCGGGGGCGACCCGCTCGGGAGCGGCGTCGCGCATCCGCTCCACCGCGCCGTCGGGGGCGTTCGACGGGTCGAAGACGTCGTCGACGAACAGGTCGTACAGGCCGCGGCCGACCATCATGTGCTGCCAGAGCGGCACCGGCCGGTGCTCGGAGACGACGACCTGCACGTCGCCGCGCACCTCGCTCAGCCACGCGCCGAACTCCTCGGCGTTCGACACCGTGGCCGAGAGCGAGGCGACGAGCACGTCGGGAGGCAGGTGGATGATGACCTCCTCCCACACCGCCCCGCGGAACCGGTCGGCGAGGTAGTGCACCTCGTCCATGACGACGTAGCCGAGCCCGCGCAGGGTGCCCGACCCCGCATACATCATGTTGCGGAGCACCTCCGTCGTCATGACGACGATCGGCGCCTCGCCGTTGACCGACGAGTCGCCGGTGAGCAGTCCGACCTTGGCGGCGCCGTGGCGGCGGACGAGGTCGGCGTACTTCTGGTTCGACAGGGCCTTGATCGGGGTGGTGTAGAACGCCTTCCGCCCGGTCGCCAGCGCGAGGTGCACCGCGAACTCCCCGACGACCGTCTTGCCCGCTCCCGTCGGGGCGGCGACGAGTACGCCGTGGCCGGCCTCGAGGGCCGTGCAGGCCTGCACCTGGAACGGGTCGAGCGGGAAGTCCAGGGACGCCGTGAACGTCGCGAGCTCAGCGCCAGCCATGCTGTGAGGCTACGGGAGCGGGGGCACGACCACGCGGAGGGCACCGGGCACGACCTCGACGTCGAGGGGCAACGGCTCGAAGCGCTCGCCGTCGGCCTGGGTGACGATGCCGGCCGCCTCCAGCCGCACCCGCCGGCCCCGCAGGATCTGCACCTGCGGATGGGACGTATGCGTGCCGGAGAAGACCCGGGGGAAGACGCGCAGGAAGGCGGCGACCGAGACCCGGTGCAGCACCATCACGTCGAACAGCCCGTCGTCGTAGGCCGCGTCGGGCGCCACCCGCATCCCGCCCCCGAACGCCGGCCCGTTGGCGACGGCCACCAGCATGGCCTCGGTCTCGATGCGCACGTCGTCGACGGTGACGACGTAGGGGATCGGCCGGAAGGTCGGCAGCTCACGGGCGATGGCGAGGTTGTAGCGCATCGGCCCCTTGGGCCAGGTCATCCGGCCGGCGCGCTCGGCCACCACCGAGTCGAACCCACCGCCCAGCACCCCCAGCCACCAGCGTTCCTCGCCGTCCGCCGTGACGCAGAGGCCGGCGTCGACCGTGCGGGTGTGGCCCGCGGTAACCAGGGCACACGCGGCGCGGGCGTCGCGCAACGGGAGGCCGAGCTCGCGAGCGTTGTCGTTGCCGGTGCCGGCCGCCACGACGGCCAGCGGTATGCCTGTGCCGGCGACGAGGTTGGCGCCGAGGTGCGCCATGCCGTCGCCCCCGACGACGACGAGCACGTCGAGCCGGGACCCGTGCAGTGCGGCACGGGCCGAGTCCGCGGCGGTCGCCGCGTCCGGACCGGACAGGTCGGTCACCTCGTGCCCTGCCGTGACCAGGGCGGTGCGGGCGGCGGCGCCGAGCCGGGCCCCCCGATGCTTGTCCGCCGTGGGGTTGACGAGCAGCCCGACACGCGGGAGGGGCAGGGCGCCGGGCACCCGCCGAACGCTACCGGCGCCGACCGGTCACGCGGTCAGATCGCGGAGGCCTGGTCGTCGGGCAGGTTGCGCCAGGGGGCGGCGGCCTCGGTGCGCCGGGCCTTGCGCCGGTCGAGCAGGAAGCCCACCCCGACCGCCGCGAAGTAGAGGCCCACCATCGGCACGGCGAGGAAGATCATCGACCAGGGGTCGGGCGACGGGGTCATCATCGCCGCGAACAGGAAGATGAGGAAGACCGCCGGCCGCCAGCCCCGCACCATGATCCGCGCCGGCAGCACCCCCGCAGCGTTGAGCCCCACGAGGAAGACGGGCAGCAGGAAGGCCAGGCCGAAGGCGAGGATGAACTTCAGGACGAAGTTGAGGTAGGTGTCGGCCGGGAGGATGTTCGTCGCGTCCGTCGGTGTGAACGACAACAGCGCGGTGGCGGCCCGGGGCAGGGTGAGGTAGCCCAGCGCGCAGCCCCCCACGAACAAGGGCACCGCGGCGCCGATGAAGAACATCGCCGTGCGGCGCTCCCGGGTGGTGAGGCCCGGCACGATGAAGGCCCAGATCTGGAACAGCCAGACCGGCGAGGCGATGACGACGCCGACGAAGAGGCCCACCGTCACGAGGATCGAGAAGGCGTCGGTCATGCCGGTGAAGTTCACCGTCGCGATCGAGCTGCCCCGCTCGGAGGCCACGAGCTTGATCGGGGCGATGAGCTTCTCGAAGATCCAGTCGTACTGCCACCAGCCCACGGCGGAGCAGACGATGATCGCCAGCGCCGCGATGACGAACCGTCGGCGCAGCTCACGCAGGTGGTCGCCGAGCGACATCCGCCCTTCGGGGTCGCGTTGCTTGCGGAACCGCTTGAAGGCCATGCGTCAGTGCCGGACCGTTCGGGGGCGCGAGGGCGGAGCGGCGCTCAGAGCGCCGGGTTGGCAGAGTCGTGCCGCTCAGGCTGCGGCTGCTGGACGGGCGGGACCGGCGCCGCCGCGGGCTGCGCGGCGCTCTGGGGCGGGACCGGCTGGCCCTGCTGCGGCGCGTACTGCGGGGCGGGCTGGGGCGCGTACTGCGGGGCCGGCTGAGCGGCCGGCTGGGGCGCGTACTGCGGGGCGGGCTGCGGCGCGTACTGCTGCGCCGGCTGCTGAGGGGCCGGCGGGGGCACGACGTCTCCGGGCACGGTCTCGCCGGCGGCGGGGCTGGGCCGGCTCTCCTTGCCGTCGTTCTTCATCTCCGAGACCTCGGACTTGAAGATGCGCATCGAGCGGCCGACGCTGCGAGCGGCGTCGGGCAGCTTCTTCCAGCCGAACAGGATGACCAGGAGCACCCCGACGATGAGCAGGTGGCTGGGCTGAAGGAGGTCTCTCCACATGATCCTGACAAGCCTTCCGAGTCGGTGGTGCCACAGTCTACGCGTCGATGGTGCGGGGACCTGCTGTGTACGCGCCCAGCGCCTGTTGTGCGCCGGCGGTGACGCTCTCCGCGAGGTCAACGGGCCGCACGACCCGGACGTGCCCGCCGAGGCGCCAGGCCAGGCGCCGGACCAGCGCGGGGTCGGAGACGTGCAGGGTGACCCGGCGCCCTCCGTCGGGGAGGGTCTCGACGTGGTCGACGGGGTAGTAGTCGACGATCCAGGCGCCACCGCGGTCGGTCTCGAGCACCACTTCGAGGTCCTCCTCCCCCGCGGTGAAGAGCGCGTCGCCGACGTCGCGGGGCTGCGCCTGGGGCGGTGGGGTGCCGTCGACGTCGAGCACGTCGAGCGACTGCACCCGGTCGAGCCGGAACAGCCGCACGTCCTCGGCCCGGTGGCACCAGCCCTCGAGGTACCAGTGCCCGTCCAGGTAGACGACCCGCATCGGGTCGACGTCGCGTTCGGTGACCTCGTCGCGCGTGGCGACGAGGTAGGCGAGATGGAGCCGCCGATGGTGCTGCACCGCGTCGCGGGCGCGGCGCAGGACCGACGAGCGGGCGCCGTCGTCGATGGACACCTGCACGCGCGCGCTGGGAGCGCCGACGGCCCCGGTGGCCTCCTCGAGCTTGCTCAGCGCCCGAGCGACGGCGTCGTGGTCGGCGAGGCCGGGCGTCGTGGCCAGCGCGCGCAGCCCGACCATGAGGGCCAGCGCCTCGTCGACGCTCAGCCGCAGGGGTCGGGCGATGACATCGGCGTTGCCGATGTAGACCCGACCGTCCTCCCAGTCGGCCTCGATGAGGTCGTCGGGCATGCCGCCCGGGGTGCCGCACACGAAGAGGAGCTCGAGGTCGGCCACCAGCTGCTCCGGCGAGACACCGAACTCCGTGGCCGCGGTCTCCAGCGCGACGCCCTGGTGGGCGAGCAGCCAGGGCACCATGTCGAGCAGGCGGGAGAGGCGACCCGTGGCCGACTCCGCCGGCCGGCGCGCAGGGCTCATCGGGCCGCTCCGTCGGTGACGGCGGCCGCGCCCCGCAGCCGCCGGACGACCGCGTCACGCAGGTCGTCGGGGCCGTCGGCGACGACGTCCGGTCCGTAGCCGGCGAGCTCGTCGGCCAGCCGGTCGAGGTCGCGGAAGTCGACCTGCACCCGCGTCCAGCCGCCCTCGTCGACCGCCGCGCCCACGGCGCGGCGACGCAGGGCGTTGCCGCTGCCGACCCGCACCCGCAGCGTGGCGGGTCGCGGGGGGCTCGTCGAGACCTGGGTGGTCTCCACCATCGAGCGCGGGTCGTGGTCGGCCGGGATGTCGTAGGCCCCCACGGGTCCGACGGTGCGCACAGCCCCGTCGACCCGGCTGACCCGGAAGACCCGGGGCGCGCCGCGGTCGAGGTCGTGGCCGGTGAGGTACCAGCGGCCGTGCCACTGCGCGAGGCCCCAGGGCTGCAGGTGCCGGGTGGCGCTCTCCCCCTCCGGCTTGCGGTAGCCGAAGGTCACCACCTGGCGGTCGCGCACGGCCCGTCGCAGCGGCTCGAACGCCTCCTCGGTGGTGCGCACGACCGGCTCGATGCCGACGAGGGAGCGTTCGTCCATGACGACGCCGGCCGCCCTCAGCTTGCGCAGCCCCGACGCCGCCGACCCGGCCAGGCTGGCCCGCGTCCAGGTGCGCGCGGCGAGGGACAAGGCCGTCACCTCGTCGGGCTCGAAGGCGATCTCGGGCAGCGCATACTCCCGCTTGTCGATGCGGTAGCCCAGCTCGTCGTCGAAGACCGGGTCGATGACGGCCGTGACGAGGGGGATGCCCAGCTCGCGCAGCTCGTCCTTGTCGCGCTCGAACATCCGGTCGAACGCCTCGTCGGACGCCGTGCCGTGGTACTGCGGCACCGCCGCCCGGATGCGGGCCTTGGACAGCGGCATCCGCGTCGCCAGCAGCGCGATGACGAGGTTGAGCAGCCGCTCGGTCTTGACCTGAGCCGCCGGCGCTGCGGTCGGTGGGGCACCCATGGCGCAGACGCTACCCGAACGCACGTACGAGTCCGGCCCGTTGCCGCCCGGGGTATGCCGGTGGGCCCGGACGCTGGTCGCGTCCGGGCCCACGGGTGGTGCTGTGGTGCTGAGGTGGTGCCTCGTGCCTAGCCGGCCGAGACGGCGGCCAGCCACGCCGGGCCCTGGGGCGAGCCGACGCCGGTGACGTCGTCGTAGCCGGGGCGCACGTGGATGGTCAGCGGCTCGTCGACGTCGAACCAGCGGGCGGTGTAGGTGTAGCCCTTGGTGGAGTCGACGCTGTTCTTGTAGTCGACCCGGACGGCGCCCGGGTAGGTGCCGCGCTGGTCCTTGGTGATGTCCAGCGAGGTGCCCCGGGTCTTGTACAGGGTGGGGTTGGCCAGGCCGTAGGCACCGTGGTTCTGCACGGCGAGAGCCCACATCCCGGCGTACAGCGGTGAGGCGAGGCTGGTGCCGCCGATGCGGTACTCGTCGTACTTCACGCCGTCCGGGAAGGTCTGGGTCTGGCCGACGGCCATCCCCGTGGTGGGGTCACCGAGCGCTGAGACGTCCGGCACGGCGCGCATCGCGGCCCCGCCGTACGTCTTGCTGATGCTGTCGGGCACGACGCCGACCTGGTAGGACGGCTGGGCGAACAGGCGCGAGGTGCCGCCACCGCTGCCGTACTGGTACGCCTTCGCCGACCACGCCGGCGCGGCGGGGGTGCCGGCGAGGGTGCTCTTGGCCGTCTCCCAGCCGAGCTCGAACTCGCGGGTGTTGTCGGCCTTCACACCCAGGGAGGTCCCGCCGACGGCGGTCACCCAGGGGCTGGACGCCGGGAAGTCGGGCGACGGGGCCGTTCCGGCCACGCCACCGGTCTCGTCACCGCTGTCGCCCGAGGAGTAGAAGACGCTGATGCCCTCGGCCGCGGCCTGGATCTGGATGTCGACCTGAGGCTTGATGATGCCGTTGTGCAGGGCCTCGCCGCCGTACCCGTAGGAGTTGGTGATGATGTCGGCGCTGTGGTGCACGACGACGCTGTTGAGCGCGGCGTCCAGCGGCTGGCCGTTGTTGGCCGCACCGACGTAGAGGATGTCGGCCCCGGGAGCCATGGTGTGCACGGCCTCGAGGTCGAGCTGCTCCTCGCCGGCCCACCCGGACGGGTCGAACTTCTTGGTCGTCGGGTGGTTGTAGATGCCCGGGGCGACCTGCTCGGTGAGCTTCGGCGCCGGGAGGCCGTGGTCCTTGGAGTACTGCGCCAGGTCGGCGGCCGCCGTCGGCGACGCGAAGGCGTCGATGACCGCCACGGTGACCCCGCGGCCGTCGTTGCCGGCGTCGATCGCCGCCTTGACGCCGTAGGCGCCCTGCAGCTGCACCCCGGCATACCCGCACGGCGCGTACGCGCTGGGGCTGGTGGGCAGCGCGGTGCCGTCGGGCGCGGGGGTCACGGTGCCACCGTCGGGGTAGACGGCCCCCGGCACGATCTTCTGGCTCCAGTAGGTGGAGCACGGCTTGCCGACCCGGAAGCCCGCCGGCGGCTGGTAGGTGGCGTGCGGCCGCGCCAGCATCATCGTCTCGTCGAGGCCGATGACGCCCTCGACGTGGGACAGGGTGCCGGGGACGAGCAGCGGGGTGTCGTTGCCGCGCAGCTGCTGGCCCTGCACCGTGTAGTCGGAGAACGACGTGCCGAACGCGGCCGCCGCCTGGGCGACGGTGCCGGAGGCCTCAACGTACTTGCGGTTGTCGGGGACGTAGCCCACCTGCAGGCCCTGCGAGGCCAGCCACGCCGAGACGCTGTCGACGTCGGACTGGCTCGGGGAGAACTTCTCGATGTACTGGGCGGGGGTGAGGAACGCGCCGTGAAGGGCGTTGCCCGGGGTGGCGACGGCCGTGGCGTACGCCGCCGCCGCGTCACCGCCCTTGTTGTCGAGGTAGACACGGAAGTCGACCACGGTGTTCTTGTTCGACGCGCCGACCTTGTGGGCCGCCTGCGCCCACAGGGGGACGCTGCCGGGAAGGGCGTTCTTGCCGTTGCCGGGTGCGGCTTCGGCAGAGCCAGTGGTGGCAGCCGTCATGGCGCAGGCCAGGGCGACGGCACCGAGCACGGCCGCAGCCGAGCGGGTGGGGAAAGGCACAGTTCCTCCAACGAGAGAGATGGAGCGGCCGCACGCCCCCCGACGTCTGGCAGCCAGCTCAGTGACGTGCCATTCGACCCCGAGGCCCCCCACCGCCACCCCTGACAAATGTCACGGGTGCGGGTCAGGATTGAGGAAAATCTTCGGCTGTCGCCCCCGCCCGGAGCACAAGGTGACCTCTCGACCTCCCGTACGCGCCGAAGGTGACCTTTGGCGCCAGAGGCCGGGGCGCGGCGGCGGGTCGGAGCCGGGTCGAGGAAGGTCTACGCGGGACCGGCGGAGGACCGGCGAGGGGTCAGCGGACGTCGACGAGGTCGACGACGAAGATGAGGGTCTCGCCGCCCTTGATGACGCCGCCGGCGCCGCGGTCGCCGTAGCCCAGGTGCGGGGGGATGGTCAGCTTGCGCCGGCCGCCGACCCGCATCCCGGCGATGCCCTGGTCCCAGCCCTGGATGACGCGGCCCGCGCCCAGGGGGAAGTCGAGGGGGGCGCCACGGTTCCAGGAGGCGTCGAACTCCTCGCCCGTCGAGAACGCCCAGCCGGCGTAGTGCGCGCTCACGGTGGACCCGGCGGTCGCCTCGTCGCCGGTGCCGTCGATGAGGTCCTCGACGACGAGGTCCTGCGGCGGCGCGTCGCCGGGGAAGTCGAGCTCGGGCTTGGTGCGCTGCGGGTCGAGAGCCATGGCCCCAGTCTGCCGTACGCCTACGGCCAGCAGACCGGGCGCGACGTCAGGGCTGCAGCAGGCGGGTCTCGAGGCGGGTCTCGACCACGCCCCCGCCGGGCCGACGGTCCACCCGGTATGCCCCGGCGCCGGGGATCTCGGTCAGCGCCTCCACCAGCGTCGTGCCGCGGTAGAGCAGCCCCACCCCGTCGTCGGTCGCGTAGCCCGAGGGGAGCGTGCCGTCGCCGACCATCCGCTGGTAGGTGGGCCGCCGGGTCGGCTCGGAGTCGTAGTGGACGCCGTTCGAGTACGGCAGCAGGCCCAGGCCGTCGGTCACGGCGCGCAGGTCCGGCCCGAACGAGTCGGTCGTCCCTCCGGTGTGCCAGCAGATGGAGCCAGCCGACACACCGGTGAGGACGACCCCCGCCTCCCAGGCGGTGCGCATGGCGACGTCGACGCCGTGCAGCCGCCACAGCGCGAGCAGGCCGGCCACGCTCCCGCCCCATACCCAGACGACGTCCTGCTCGAGCAGGTGTGCCGTCACGTCGTCGACGTTGGGCATGGGGAACAGCGCCAGGTGCGAGCCCTCGTACCCCGCATACCGGGCCGCGTCGTAGAACGCCTGGACGGTCTCGGCGCTGTCACCGCTGGCCGTCGCCACGAAGCAGACCCGCGGCCGCCGACCGGTGACCCCGCCCAGCGCCACGGCGTGCTCGGTCAGCGGCCCCACCTCGAACCGGGTGCGCCGGCCGTGCACCCAGCCACCAGAGGTGGCGAGGATGGTCGGCTGGTCAGCCGGCACGGCTCAGCCGGCGTCGAGGATGTCGATGACGAAGACGAGGGTCGAGTTCGCCGGGATCTTGCCGTTGGCCTGGGCGCCGTACCCGTCGGCGGGCGGCACCACGAGCAGGATCCGCGACCCGACCTTCTTGCCGACGAGGCTCTTGTCCCAGCCGGGGATGACCTGGCCCTGGCCGATGACGAAGTTCGCGGGCGCCTTGCGCGTCCACGAGGAGTCGAAGACGGTGCCGTCGCTCCACAACGCCCCCGTGTAGTGCACGGTGATGGTCTGGCCGGCCGCTACGACGGCGCCGGCGCCGTCGATGAGGTTCTGGCTGACGAGGGCCGTGGGCGCGGCCGTCTTGGGCACGGTGATGGTCGGCCCGTTCGTGGCGTCGAACGTCACCGTCGGCAAGCCCGCCACCGGCGGGACCTCGGTGCCCGTGGCCTGCGACAGCGGCCGGTTGACGGACAGGATGTCGGCGACGACGACGAGGTCATCGCTGCCGGAGATGCCCGCGTCGGTGCGGCCGCCGGTGCCGAACGCGTCCCGCGGCGGGATGGCGTAGAGGATGCGCGAGCCGGCCTTGACGCCCGTGAGCGCGGTGATGAGGCCGGGGATGGTGTTGCCGGTCGGAGACAGCAGGAACGAGGCGGTGTCCTTGCTCTCGAAGTTGCTGTCGAGCTGCTTGCCGTCCTTGCCCAGGAACAGCGCCTGCCGCACGGTGACCTTGCTGCCCTCGCTGCTCGCGTCCCCGGTGCCCTGCTTCAGGGTCTTCACCGTCGTCGCACTCACCTCGACCGGCAGCTTCCCGAAGGTCACCTTCGGCGTCACCGCGGGGTCGTCACCGGCCACCGTGATGCCGTCGAGCACGGCGAGGTCGGCCGCGGAGTTGGCCGGCGGGTGCACCGGGTTGGTCGCACCGGTCGGCGTCGGCAGCGCCGTCGTGGCGCCGCCGGAGGCCGTCCCGGAGTCGGACGAGCACGCGGCGAGCGCGGGCACGAGCAGCAGGGCGAGCAGGGCGGCGGCGGCAGCCGCGCGGGGAGGGCGCACGAAAGGGAACCTTCGGTGAGGGCCGGCGACGGCTCAGGAGGGACGCGCCACTGTAACCTGGTGGTCTGTGCCGACCTGCTGACCTACATGCTGTCGATGAGCCTGGTGACCCGGGAGTCGACCGACGCGAACGGGTCCTTGCACAGCACCGTGCGCTGCGCCTGGTCGTTGAGCTTCAGGTGCACCCAGTCGACCGTGAAGTCGCGACGGTGCGCCTGTGCGGCCCGGATGAAGTCGCCGCGCAGCTTGGCCCGTGTCGTCTGCGGGGGGCGCACCTTGGCGTGGAACGTCTCGATGTCGGTGCACACCCGCGCCGCGAGCCCCCGCCGCTGGAGGAGGTAGAACAGGCCGCGGCGGCGGTTGACGTCGTGGTAGGCGAGGTCGATCTGGAGCACCCGGGGGTCCGAGAGGGAGAGGCCGTTCTTCTCGATATAGCGCGAGATGAGCCGGTACTTCATGACCCAGTCGATCTCGGTCTCGACGGCGGCGAGGTCACCGGTCTCCACGGCCTGGAGGGTGCGGCCCCAGAGCTCGAGCACCTGCTTCTGGACCGGGGCCGTCATGCCCTCGCGGTCGACGAAGGTCACGGCCCGCTCGTAGTACTCCCGCTGGATCTGCAGGGCTGAGAGCTCGCGTCCGTTGGCCAGGCGCACCGTCTTGGTGCCGGTGATGTCATGGCTGATCTCGCGGATGGCGCGGATCGGGTTCTCCAGAGCCATGTCGCGCATGACGACCCCGGCCTCGATCATCCGCAGCACCAGGTCGGCCGAGCCGAGCTTGAGCAGGGTGGTCGTCTCCGACATGTTCGAGTCGCCGACGATGACGTGCAGGCGGCGGTACTTCTCGGCGTCGGCGTGCGGCTCGTCGCGCGTGTTGATGATGGGGCGGCTGCGGGTGGTCGCCGACGAGACGCCCTCCCAGATGTGGTCGGCCCGCTGGCTCACGCAGAACTTCGCGCCGGCGCTGCTGGTGACCACTTTGCCTGCGCCGCAGGTGATCTGGCGGCTCACGAGGAACGGGATGAGCACGTCGGAGATCTTCTGGAACTCCCCCGCCCGGCCGACGCAGTAGTTCTCGTGGCAGCCGTAGGAGTTGCCGGCGGAGTCGGTGTTGTTCTTGAAGACGTAGATGTCCCCCGGGATGCCCTCCTCGGCGAGCCGCTGCTGGGCGTCCTCGACGAGGCCCTCGATGATCCGCTCCCCCGCCTTGTCGTGGATGACGGCGTCGCGCACGTCGTCGCACTCGGGGGTGGCGTACTCGGGGTGCGACCCGACGTCGAGGTAGAGCCGCGAGCCGTTGCCGAGGAACACGTTGCTCGACCGGCCCCACGACACGACCTTGCGGAAGAGGTAGCGCGCGACCTCGTCGGGGGTGAGCCGGCGCTGGCCGTCGAACGTGCACGTGACGCCGTACTCGTTCTCGATCCCGAAGATCCGCCGCTCCATCGGCCAACTGTATGCCGCCCGGCTCGGCTCTCAGCGAACCCGGGGGCAGACGCGGGCCGAGGCTGGGACCGTGGTCGGATGCGCATCCTCGTCCTCGGCGGCACGGCGTGGCTCGGCGGTGAGGTGGCCCGGCAGGCCATCGCGGCCGGCCACGAGGTCACCTGTCTCGCCCGCGGCACCAGCGGACCGGTGCCCGACGGCGCGCGGCTCGTCGTCGCCGACCGCATCGACCCGCACACGTATGCCGCCCTCCCGGCCGGTGAGCGGTGGGACCTCGTGGTCGACGTGGCCCGCCAGCCCGGTCAGGTGCGCAGCGCCCTCGCGGCGCTCGCCGACCGCACCGAGCGCTGGGTCTTCGTCTCGACCGGCTCGGTGTATGCGGACCACTCGACACCGGGCGCGGGTCCGGACGCCACGCTGCTCCCCGCGCTGGGGTCGGACGACGCGACCCCCGAGGAGTACGGCCCGGCGAAGGTGGCCTGCGAGCAGGCATGCCACCAGGCGCGCGGCGCGGACGTGCTCATCGCGCGCAGCGGTCTCGTCGCCGGTCACGGGGACCCCAGCGACCGGTTCGGCTACTGGCCGGGCCGGTTCGCGCTCGCCCAGGAGGACGGCGGCCCCGTCCTCGTCCCCGAACGGCTGGACACCCCGGCGCAGCTGCTCGACGTGGTCGACCTCGCCTCGTGGCTGCTGCGGGCGGGTCTGGCCGGGGTGACCGGCGTGGTCGACGCCTACGGACCCCGCCGGGTGCTGGGCGACGTGCTGGCGGTGGCGCAGCAGGTGGCCGGCTTCACGGGTGAGGTCGTGAGGGTCGCCGACGCCGACCTCGTCGCGGCCGGGGTGCAGGAGTACATGGGTCAGGGGACCATCGGCTCGCTGCCGTTGTGGCTGCACGACCCGGACTGGCAGGGGTTCAGCGCCCGTTCGACCGCGTCGGCGGACGCGGCCGGGATCGTCGCGCGCGACCTCGAGGACACGACGCAGGACGCCCTCGCGTGGGAGCGCGAGCAGGGTCTGGGGCGGACCGGTCGGCGCGCTGGACTGGACCGGGGGACGAGCTCGTGCTGACATCTACATTCCGCCCGCGTGCCGAACCCGAGGACTGAACCCATGATCGAACAACCGCAGTTCCGCACCGTGCTCCGTGGCGCGGACCCCGAGCAGGTCGCCGACGCGATCAAGGAGCTGCAGACCTCGCTCGTCGTGTCGCGGCGCGCCGCCGCCGACCGCACCATCGAGCTGAGCCGGCTGCAGGAGGAGCACCAGTCCCTGCAGGCCGCACTCCAGGCCGCCCAGCAGCGGGTCGCGGAGCTCGAGCAGGCGCAGCCCGCTCCGTCGACCACGGTGAGCGTGCACGGCTACGGCGACCTCGGGGCCCGCATCGGCTCGATGCTCAGCCTCGCCGAGGAGGAGGCGGCCCAGCTGCGCTCGGCCGCCGAGGCCGAGATCGCCGAGCGTCACGAGCGGGCGGCTCGAGACCTCACCGCCGAGCTGGCGAACGAGCGGGCCCGGCTCGACGACACCACCGCCCGTCGGGCCGTCCTCGAGGAGGAGCTCGGCCAGCTGCGCGGGCGCGCCGACGCCGACCACGAGCAGCTGCGCGCGCAGGCGGCCCAGGAGGCCGACGCGATCCGTGAGCAGGCCCGCGCCGACGCCGAGCGCCTCGGCCGGGAGGCCGAGGAGGGTCGGGCGGCTGCCGTCGCCCACCGCGCCGACGTCCACGACCGGCTGGGCGAGATCGCCGCGTACATCACCGGGGTGCTCGGCCGACCCCAGACCGCGGAGGGCACGACCGCGAACCCGGCGGAGCGGACGAGCGAGCTTCCGGAGCCCCCTGCGGAAGAGCGGTCCGAGCCGTCTGAACGGTCCGAGCCGTCTGAACGGTCCGAGCCGTCTGAACGGTCCGAACCGTCCAGCGAGCCTGACGGCGCTACGCACCCGTCCGGAGCGGCCGAGGAGTCCGACCGCACCGACGAGGTCGTGCCCACCGACCCGCAGGCGACCCAGGTCATGCACCTGCCCCCGGACCCGTCCCGGCAGGCCGTGCGCCAGGAGGGGGCCGAGCGGGGTGACACCGACAGCGTCGGCGGGGAGCCGTGGCACCACAAGGAGCACAGCACCCCCTCGCGCTGACCGGGTGCGCGCTGACCGGGAACGGGCTGGTCGGTCAGGCGCCGGGGAGGACCGCCTCGACCGCCGCGACGAGCCGCGGGTCCTCCGGCTCGACACCCGGCCGGAACCGCTGCACCGACGTGCCGCCGGGGGCGACGAGGAACTTCTCGAAGTTCCACTGCACGTCGCCGGCGACGCCGTCGACGTCCTCGACCTGGGTGAGGGCGGCATACAGCGGGTTCTGTCCGGGCCCGTTGACCTCGACCTTGTCGAACATGGGGAAGCCGACGCGGTAGGCGCTCTGGCAGAACGAGGCGATCTCGTCGGCCGTCCCGGGCTCCTGCTGCCCGAACTGGTTGCACGGGAAGCCCAGCACCGTGAACCCCTGGTCGCCGAACCTCTCCTGCAGCCGCTGCAGGCCGGCGTACTGCGGCGTCAGCCCGCACTGGGAGGCGGTGTTGACGACGAGCACCGCCTGCCCGGCGTAGTGGTGGAGGTCGGCGGGGTCGCCACCGAGTCGGGTCACGGGCGCGTCGTACAGGGTCATCGGTCGGGCTCCTCGTCGATGGACGGCAGGGGGTCCGCGTCGGCGCGCGGGGGCTGGTCGGTGCCGGGGGTCTCGGGCACGGGTTGCGGATGCCCGGACTGTCCGGTGAGGACGTCGTGGTGCCCCGGGCGGCCGTCGTCGGTGAGCGGCGCGTCGGAGACGGCGCTGTCGGCGCTCAGCAGGTCGTCGAGCAGGAGCCCGGCGATCCGCCGGAACGTCCGGCGCGGGCGCAGCCGGTCGAGCACGGCGACCTCGAGCTGCGCGCCGGTGAGGAGGCGCGCCTCGCCGCCGTTGGGGTCGGCGGCCAGGGTGTCGACGGCGAGCCGCAGCGCCTGGGAGAGGTCGAGCCCCTCTCGCCAGCGCTCGCGCAGGGCGGCCTCGGCCTGCACGCTCGCCCCGCCCATGACGACGAACCCGTGCTGGTCGGCGACCGAGCCGTCGTAGGTGAGCCGGTAGATCTGGTCGTGCTCCGGGTCCTGCCCGACCTCGGCCACGACGAGCTCGATCTCGTAGGGCTTCGGCTCCTGGGTGAAGACCGTGCCGAGCGTCTGCGCGTACGCGTTGGCGAGCCCCCGCGCGCTGACGTCGCTGCGGTCGTAGGAGTAGCCGCGCAGGTCGGCATACCGGATGCCGGCGACGCGCAGGTTCTCGAACTCGTAGTACATGCCCACCGCGGCGAAGGCGATCCGGTCGTAGATCTCCGAGATCTTCCGCAGGCTCTGGGGGTTCTCCGCGACGAAGGCGATGCCCTTGTCGTAGGCCAGGACGACGACCGACCGGCCACGGGCGATGCCCTTGCGCGCGTAGTCGGCCTTGTCCTTCATCAGCTGCTCGGGCGAGACGTAGAACGGCATGCTCATCGCGCACCTCCCGGGTTGCCCTGACGGCCCGCGACGACCGCCTCGACGATCTCGGCCAGCACCGGGTCGGGGAGGAAGCGCACACCCTCCACGTCGACGACGGCCAGGGTGGGCCAGATGCGCCGGCCGAGGTCGGGACCGCCGGTGGCGGAGTCGTCGTCGGCCGCGTCGTAGAGGGCCTCGACGGCCACCCGCACGGCGGCCTCCGCGTCGAGGCCCGGCCGCCACAGCTTCTTCATCGAGCCGCGGGCGAAGAGCGAGCCCGACCCGATGCTGTGGTGGTCGTGCTCGCGGTAGCAGCCGCCGGTGACGTCGTAGCTGTAGATCCGGCCGCCCTCCGAGCGCGTCGCGTGGAGGTCGTAGCCGGCGAAGAGCGGCACGACCGCGAGGCCCTGCATGGCGTGGCCGAGGTTGGCCCGGATCATGCTGGCCAGCCGGTTCGCCTTGCCCTCGACGGACATCAGCGTGCCCTCGATCTTCTCGTAGTGCTCCAGCTCCACCTGGTAGAGCCGCACGAGCTCGATGGCCAGGCCGGCCGTGCCCGCGATGCCGACGACCGCATACTCGTCGGCCGCGAAGACCTTCTCCATGTCGCGGTTCGCGATGAGGTTGCCCATCGTCGCCCGTCGGTCACCGGCCATGACCACGCCACCGGCGAACTCCAGCGCCACGATCGTCGTGCCGTGCGGGGCCTCGAGGCTGGCGCCCGCGGGCAGCGTGCGCCGACCGGGCAGGACCTCAGGGGCGATCTGCCCGACGAAGTCGCTGAACGACGACGACCCGGGCACGCGGAACGCGTCGGGTAGGCGCCCCGACCCTCCGAGCCGCTCGCGCTCTGCGCTCACTGGCCACCCTTCTGCACGAACCCGCGCACGAACTCCTCGGCGTTGGCCTCGAGGACGCCGTCGATCTCGTCGAGCACCGAGTCGATGTCGTCGTCGAGGGCCTCCTTGCGGGCGACCGCCTCCGGGGCGACGGGGGCGTCGTCGGGCGCCGGGTCGGGCTCACCCTCGCGGCGCTGCGGGCTGCTCTGCTCCTGACGTGCCATGACCTGTGCCTCCACCTGTGTGCCGCGATCACACCGCCCCTGTGGGGCGGTCGTCCAAACCTAACCCGACGCCGGTCCCGACGCGGCGTCCAGCTCGCGCAGCAGGGTGGCCACGTCGGGGCTGCGGTCGAGCAACGCCCCGACCTGCGCCTTGGTGCCCCGCTCGGGCTCGAGCATGGGTACGCGCTGCAGGGCCTGCCGCCCGGGCACGTCGAAGATCACGGAGTCCCAGGAGGCCGCGGCGATCTGCGCCGGGAACCGGTCGAGGCAGGTGCCCCGGAACCACGCCCGCGTGTCCTCCGGCGGCTGGGTGACGGCCCGCTGCACCGCCTCGGCGTCGACGAGCCGGGTGACCCGTCCACGCTCGGCGAGCCGGTGGAAGAGCCCCTTCTCGGGCCGCACGTCGCTCCACTGGATGTCGACGGCCCGCAGCCGGGGGTCGCTCCAGTCCAGCCCGTCGCGCTCGCGGTAGCCCTCGAGCACCTGCTGCTTGGCCACCCAGTCGAGGTCGGCGGCACACGACGCCGGGTCGGTGCCCAGCCGCGTGAGCACGTCGGCCCACAGGTGCATGACCTCGGCCGTGTCGGGGTCGGCGGCGGTGCCGCGGACGTCGAGGTAGGCCGCCACCTGGTCGTGGTACTCCCACATCAGCTCCAGCGCGGTCATCGTCGTGCCGTCGCGCAGCGTGACCCTGGCGGCGAGCGTGGGGTCGTGGGAGACGGCGTGGAGCGTGGCCACCGGCTTGGCCAGGGTGAGGTCGCGCGTCATCGACCGGTCCTCGATGACGGCCAGGACGAGCGAGGTCATCCCCAGCTTGAGCAGGTTGGCCACGTCGGCGTGGTTGGCGTCGCCGATGATGACGTGCAGGCGCCGGTAGAGGTCGGCGACGGCATGGGGCTCGTCGCGGGTGTTGATGATCGGCCGCTTCAGCGTGGTCTCGAGCCCCACCTCCACCTCGAAGAAGTCGCTGCGCTGGCTCAGCTGGAACCCCGGCGTGCGGGAGTCCTGGCCGATGCCGACCCGCCCCGACCCGCAGATGACCTGCCGGACGACGAAGAACGGGACGAGGTGGCGCACGATGTCGGAGAACGGGGTCTCGCGCCGCATGAGGTAGTTCTCGTGGGTGCCGTAGGAGGCGCCCTTGCCGTCGGTGTTGTTCTTGTAGAGGTTGACCTCGGGCAGCCCCGGGCGGCCGCTCAGCCGGCGTACCGCCTCGAGCATGACCAGCTCGCCGGCGCGGTCCCAGGTCACGGCGGCGCGCGGGTTGGTGACCTCCGGCGAGCTGTACTCCGGGTGGGCGTGGTCGACGTAGAGCCGGGCGCCGTTGGTGAGGACGACGTTGGCGAGGGTCGGGTCCTCCACGTCGGTCAGCTGGGTCGGGTCGGCGAGCGCCCGGCTGATCTCGAAGCCACGGGCGTCGCGCAGGGGCGCTTCGTCGGCGTAGTCCCACGAGGCCCGGCCCGACCGCACGCCGTGACCGCTGGCGTACGCGTTGACGACGTGACCCGACAGGACCATGGGGTTCGCGGCGGGGTCGCCGGGCACGGAGATGCCGTACTCCGTCTCGATGCCCATGACCCGCCGCACGCTCACCCCGGCAGCCTATGTGCGGCCCGGACGGCCCCGTCGGCCGCGGTCCCGCAGACTGGCCCGTATGCCTCGCTCCCCCCGGACGTCTCCCCGGATGTCCCTGCGCACCCGTGTCTTCACCGCCGCCTACGACCGCGTCGCCGGCCGCACCCCCGTCGCGGACCTCACCGCGGAGCAGCGCGACCGGGCCCGGGGCTTCTCGTGGCCGGCCCGGGCACCCGTCTCGTGGGTGACCGGCGCCGTGCCGGACGGCGTGACGGTGTGGGACTCCCGCTTCATGGCGCGCGACGGCGCGTCGATCCCGCTCCGGCTCTACCGCCCGGCGCGCCAGGGGGCCACGAGCCCGCTACCGGTCGTCGTCTACCTCCACGGCGGGGGCTGGGTCCTGGGCAGCACCCGGGGCTACGACGCGCTCTGCGGGTTCCTCGCCGACGCCGTGGACGCCGTGGTCGTCAGCGTCGACTACCGGCTGGCGCCGGAGCACCCCGCGCCGCAGGGGGTGCACGACACCGTCGACGCGGTGCGCTGGGTGGCCGAGAACGCCGCCGGACTGGGGGCGGACGGGAGCCGGCTCGCCGTCTGCGGCGACAGCGCGGGTGGCAACCTCGCGGCGGTCGCGGCCCTCGTGGTGCGTGACGAGGGCGGGCCCCGGATCGCCCACCAGGCGCTCCTCTACCCCGGCACCGACGCGACGCTCGGCCACCCGTCGGTCGACGAGCACGCCGACGCACCGATGCTCACCCGCTCCGACATCGTCGGCTACCTCGGCCACTACCTCGAGGGGACCGGCCTCGACGTCAAGGACCCCCTGGTCTCGCCGTTCTGGGCCGACGACCTGAGCGGGCTGCCGCCCGCCCTCGTGCAGACCGCCGACCTCGACCCGCTGCGCGACGAGGGCCAGGGGTATGCCGCGCGCCTCGCCACCGCCGGGGTGCCGGTGCGGGCGACGAACTACGCGGGCGCTCCCCACGGCTTCATGAGCATCCCCGGGGTCGTCCCGGCAGCGGCGCAGGCCCGGTTCGAGCTGGCGACGGAGCTGCGGGCCCACCTGCACGGCTGAGCCGCTCAACTGGTGCGGAGCCGCCGGACCCTCAGCGCCGGACTGCCGTTACAGTGGGCCCAGGTACCGCCGCCGCCCTCGGAAGGCCGCCCGTGAACGACGTCGTGGTGTTCTCCGGACACGCCCACCCGGCCCTCGCCGACCGCATCTGCAGCCACCTGGGAGTCCGGCGCTCCCCCGTCGACATCAAGCGCTTCAGCAACGACTGCCTCCAGGTGCAGCTGCTGGAGAACTGCCGCCAGCAGGACGTCTACATCATCCAGCCGCTGGTGCCGCCGACGCAGGAGCACCTCATGGAGCTGCTGCTGATGTGCGACGCGGCGCGCGGCGCCTCGGCCCGGCAGATCACCGTCGTCATGCCCCACTACGCCTACGCGCGCTCCGACAAGAAAGACGCGTCGCGCATCTCGCTGGGCGGGCGGCTCGTCGCCGACATGCTCGTCACCGCCGGTGCCGACCGGGTGCTCACCATGGCCCTGCACGCCCCCCAGGTGCACGGCTTCTTCTCCGTCCCCGTCGACCACCTCACCGCGATCGGGGTGCTGGCCGACCACTACCGCGGCCGCGACCTCAGCGACACCGTCGTCGTCTCCCCCGACCTCGGCAACGCCAAGACGGCGACCCTCTTCGCCCGGCTGCTGGGGCTGCCGGTGGCGGCGGGCAGCAAGCAGCGGCTCTCCGACGACCGGGTCGTCATCGACGCGATCGTCGGCGACGTCGCCGGCAAGCGGGCGATCGTCCTCGACGACGAGATCGCCACCGGCGGCTCGATCGTCGAGCTGCTCGACCGGCTCAAGGACGTCGGCTGCACCGAGGCGTCGGTGACGTGCACGCACGGGCTGTTCGCCGGTCAGGCCGTCGAGCGGCTGAGCACCCACCCGATGATCAGCGAGGTCGTCACCACCGACACGGTGCCCCGCCCTGAGGGCTGGCCCGAGCTGCAGGTGCGCTCGGTGGCCGGCCTGTTCGCCGAGGCCATCTCCCGCGTCCACCAGGGCCGCTCGGTCTCCTCCCTCTTCGAGGGCGTCGACCCCACCCACGCGCCGCCTCAGCCGCGGCTCCCCTTCTGAACCGGGCCGGTATGCCGGTCGGGGCCGCCGCCGGCCTCGACGCCCTGCTCGTGCTCGTCTTCGCGGCCGTGGGCCGGGCCAGCCACGACGAGGGCAACGTCGTGCTCGGGGTGCTGTCCACGGCGTGGCCGTTCCTCGTGGGCGCGGCCGCCGGGTGGGCCGTGGTGCGAGCGCGGTCCCGGCGATGGCCGCTGTCGGTCGGCCGCGGCATACCCGTCGTCGTCGGCGCCGTCGTCGTGGGGATGCTGCTGCGGGTCGTGACGGGCGCGGGCACGGCCTTCTCGTTCGTCGTCGTCGCCACCCTGGTGCTGGCCGCGCTGCTGCTCGGCTGGCGGGCGGTGGCGGGTCGGCTGGTCCGCCGCTGAGCCTTCGGTCGCGTGGGCCGGTGCTACCTTGCCTGCCGTGCCGGACATGAGCAGCGGGGCGTTCGAGGGGCGGGTGGCGGTCGTCACCGGCGGCGGCCGAGGCTTGGGGCTGGCCATGGCCGAGGCGCTGGCCCGGCGGGGCGCCGACGTCGCCCTGCTCGACCTGCTCGACGACGTGGGGTTGACCGCCGCGGCGCTGGCGGAGCGCACCGGGCGGCGCGTCGTGGGCCGTCGGGTGGACGTCACGGATGACGCGTCCGTGGCCGCCGGGCTCGACGCCGTCTCGGCCGGGCTGGGTGTGGCGAGCGTGCTCGTCAACGCGGCGGGGATCGCCATGGACCGGCCCGCGCTCGAGACCTCGACCGCCGACTGGCGGCGGCTCATGGACGTCAACCTCACGGGCACGTTCGTCGTGTGCCGCGAGTTCGCCCGCCGCGCGGTCGATGTCGGCGTGACCGCGAGCATCGTCAACGTCGCGTCGATGTCGGGGATCGTCGTCAACGTCCCCCAGCAGCAGGCCGCCTACAACACGTCCAAGGCGGCGGTGTCGATGTTGACCAAGAGCCTGGCCGTCGAGTGGCTCCCGCTCGGGGTGCGGGTCAACGCCATCGCCCCGGGCTACTTCGCCTCGGACATGACCCGCGCCGTGGCGGCCCGGGAGCCCGAGATGCGCGACGAGTGGCTGCGGCGCACACCGGCCGGGCGAATGGGCGAGCCGGAGGAGCTCGGCGAGCTCGTGGCCTACCTCGCGGGTGATGGCTCCCGCTACGTCGTCGGCGAGACCGTGGTCATCGACGGCGGCTACACCCTGCTCTGACCTTCCGGCCCAGTACTCGTGATGGCGGTGGATCTCACCCCTCCGAGGGGGTCAGATCCACCGCCATCAGGGTTCAGAGGTACTGGCCGGTGTTGGCGACGTTGTGAATCGACCGGCCCGGCTCGGTGCCGTCCTTGCCGTTGATGAGCGTGCGGATGTAGACGATCCGCTCGCCCTTCTTGCCGGAGATCCGCGCCCAGTCGTCGGGGTTGGTCGTGTTGGGCAGGTCCTCGTTCTCTTTGAACTCGTCGACGCAGGACGCGAGCAGGTGGTCGACGCGGATGCCCTTCTGACCGATGGTGAGGAAGTCCTTGATCGCCATCTTCTTGGCCCGGTCGACGATGTTCTGGATCATCGCGCCCGAGTTGAAGTCCTTGAAGTAGAGGATCTCCTTGTCGCCGCCGGCGTAGGTCACCTCGAGGAAGCGGTTCTCGTCGATCTCGGAGTACATCCGCTCGACGGTGGCCTGGATCATCCCCTCGACCGTCGCCGCGCGGCTGCCGCCGTTCTCGGCCAGGTCGTGCTCGTGCAGCGGCAGGGTGTCGGTGAGGTACTTGGTGAAGATGTCGCGGGCGCTCTCGGCGTCGGGACGCTCGATCTTGATCTTCACGTCGAGCCGGCCGGGCCGCAGGATCGCGGGGTCGATCATGTCCTCGCGGTTGGAGGCGCCGATGACGATGACGTTCTCCAGACGCTCCACGCCGTCGATCTCGGAGAGCAGCTGCGGCACGATCGTCGTCTCGACGTCGCTGGACACGCCGGACCCGCGGGTGCGGAAGAGCGAGTCCATCTCGTCGAAGAAGACGACCACGGGCGTGCCGTCGGAGGCCTTCTCGCGGGCCCGCTGGAAGATCACCCGGATGTGGCGCTCGGTCTCGCCGACGTACTTGTTGAGCAGCTCCGGGCCCTTGATGTTGAGGAAGTAGCTCTTCTCCGTGGACTGGCCGGTGCGCTCGGCGACCTTCTTGGCCAGCGAGGCGGCGACCGCCTTGGCGATGAGCGTCTTCCCGCAGCCGGGCGGGCCGTAGAGGAGCACACCCTTGGGCGGCCGCAGCTGGTGCTCGCGGAACAGCTCGGGGTGCAGGTAGGGCAGCTCCACGGCGTCGCGGATCTGCTCGATCTGGCCCGACAGCCCGCCGATGTCCTCGTAGGCGATGTCGGGGACCTCCTCGAGCACGAGGTCCTGCACCTCCGCCTTCGGGATCCGCTCGTAGACGAAGCCCGAGCGGGAGTCGAGCATGAGCGCGTCGCCGACGCGCACGAGCTGGCCCTCGAGCGACTCGGCCCGACGGCAGACCCGCTCCTCGTCGGCGTGGGCGACGACGAGGATCCGGTCGTCGTCGAGGATCTCCTTGACCATGACGACCTCGCCGACCCGCTCGTACCCGCAGGTGGCCACGACGTTGAGGGCCTCGTTGAGCATGACCTCGCGGCCGGCGCTCAGGGTGCTGGGGTCGACGGTGGGGCTCACGGCAACCCGCATCTTGCGCCCCGAGGTGAGGATGTCGACGGTGGCGTCGTCGTAGGACTCGATGATCAGCCCGTAGGCGCTCGGCGGCTGGGCCAGCCGGTCGACCTCGGACTTGAGGGTGACGATCTGCTCGCGCGCCTCCTTGAGCGTGCGCACGAGGCGTTCGTTCTGGGTCGAGAGGGTGGCGAGCGAGGTCTGGAGCTGCAGGACGCGGTTCTCCAGCTCGCGGGCCCGGCCCGGCGTGTGCCGCAGCTGCTCACGCAGGTCGCGGACCTCGTCGCTGAGCAGGTCGCGCTGACGGGACAGCTCGTTGGCCGATGCGGGGTCGTGCTGGTCTGGTCGGGCGCGCACGTCGTCGGGCTCGCGGGGGGTGAAGTCGGGCATGGGACACCTCCTGGCGGCTCGCAGGGTCTGGCAGGGTCACTGGTGATTCGACCCTAACCCGCGACCCCGGTTACTCCTCGGAGGTTTCGGTCACAGTCCGGCGTACGCGCCTGATCCGCTTCTCGGATGGTGGACGTTCGCCGAGGTCCTCCGGCGTCCAGGTCTCCGGATCGGCCACCGTCGACGCGCTGTCGGACGGCTCGACCCCCTCGCTGGTCCCGGTGCGGGCGTCCGGTGGGCCGGGCGTGTCGCGGTTGCCCTTCGCCGGCCGCCGGGTGCGCTGGGGCGGCTGCACGCCGGGGGCCAGCCGCCGGGTGGTGATGAGGAACCCGGTATGCCCGTGCATCCGGTGCTCGGGGCGCACGGCCAGCCCCTCGAGGTGCCAGCCCCGCACCAGCGACTCCCAGGCGCTGGGCTCCGTGTAGCCGCCGTGGTCGCGCATCGCCTCGGCGACCCGGGACAGCTGGGTGGTCGTCGCGACGTAGCAGATGAGCAGGCCCCCGGGGATGAGCGCGTCCCCCACGACCTCGAGGCACTCCCAGGGCGCCAGCATGTCGAGGACGACCCGGTCGACGGTGCCGGGCTCGACCGCCGTCGGCAGGGACTCGACGAGGTCGCCGACGACCACGCGCCACGCGGGGTGGTCGTGGCCGAAGAACGCCCGGGCGTTGCCGCGGGCGATGTCGGCGAAGTCCTCCCGGCGCTCGAACGAGACGAGCTCCCCCTGCGTACCGATCGCTCTCAGCAGCGACATGCTGAGCGCCCCCGACCCGACCCCGGCCTCGACGACCCGCGCCCCCGGGAAGATGTCGGCCATCATGACGATCTGTCCGGAGTCCTTGGGGTAGACCACGGCGGCCCCCCGCGGCATCGACATGACGTAGTCGGCGAGCAACGGGCGCAGCGCGAGGTACTGGACGCCCGAGGAGTTCACGGCCACGGAGCCGTCGGGCTCGCCGATGACGTCGTCGTGCGCCAGCCGTCCGTGGTGGGTGTGGAACTCCCGGCCCCCTTCGAGCGTGATCGTGTGCAGCCGGCCCTTGGGATCGGTCAGCTGCACCCGGTCGCCCACCGCGAAGACCCCCCGGTGCGGGAGCGGGACGCCGGCCGGCCGGGGATCCGCCGGTCTCGGCGCCGGCGCGCTGGTGTCGTCGGCCGCGGGCTCGACGCCGTCCTGTGAGGTCACGGCGGCTGAGTCTACGGTCGGGCGCGCGCCGCCCGACGAACCCGGGTGGCGACCACGTCGTAGCGGCTCTGCACCGTGGGCCCGGCCCGGTAGAACCGCCGGCGCAGGGACCCCTCCACCTCGACGACGTCACCCTCGGTCAGGCGCAGACCGGCCCGCCGGGTGACCGCCGTCCAGCACGACACGTCGATCGTGTCCACGGTCCCCCGAGCCGGCGCCGGCCGCCCCGCCTCCGGCGGGCGCCGGACCACCACCCGCAGCTGGACCACCTCGTCGCCGCTCGGCATCGACCGCGTCTCCGGCGCCCCGCTCACCCGCCCCACCAGGCGTACCTCGTTGACCCCGACCTCCCCTCCGGGCTCCCCTGCCGTCTCGTCCTCCACCGTCGCCCCACGTCGTGCCCCCATGCCCTCATCCCTTCCACCCGTCCCGTCCGGCCGGCGCGGTCCCCGCTGCGCCCACGGATGAGCCAACGCGCTCGCACGACGGTGCACCAGCCCCCGGCTCCGCCCTGTGGACGACGGGACGTGACGACCGAGGGGTGTGGACGACGGGCGATCGGTTCGTGCGGCCCGGGTACGGGGTTCGGTGTGGTCCAGAGCACGACCCGGGACGGGGTCAGGCGGTGAAGGCGGCGTTGAGGTCGGTGAGGGTGACGGTGCCCAGCACCTCGCCCTGCGGGGTGACGGCCACCATGGTGGGCGGGACGCTCCCCCGGCCCACGATGGACGCGACCACCCCGGAGACGTCGACGTCGCGCGACGGCACCTCGACCACCCACCCGTCGGGCTGGCGGCCGACGACCGCCTCCACCGGCACCTGGTGCCAGCGCGCCGCGTCGACGGCCCGCGCGGCCTCGACGTCGACGAGGCCCATCGGCCGGCCGTCCATACCTGTCGCGACGACCAGTGGGCGGACGCCACCCGCTCCCCCGGGCCACCGACGGGCCGGGCCGTCCTCGCGGCCCCCGGCCGACGTCCCGTCGGCCGCCGCGAGCACCCACAGCACCGACGCGAGCGGGTCCCGGGACGAGACCACCAGCGCGGGCCGCAGCACCGACGTGAGGGGGACCCGGGCGATGGCGCGCCGTGCCGTGCCGGACTTGATGGCGTTGGAGGCTCCGGCCCACAGGAACGCCCCGATGAGCCCGCACCAGACGATGGTGAAGAGCGACGGAGGGTCGCCCTGCAGCAGCGGCCGCCCCACGAGCCAGAGGACGACGAGCACGGTGAGGACGCGGCCGAGCCACCCTGCCACGATGAGGCCCTTGTTGCGGTCGCCCGTCACCCGCCAGACCAGCGCGTCGACGAGGAACCCGCCGTCGAGGGGCAGCCCCGGCAGCAGGTTGAACACCCCGACGAAGAGGTTGGTGACCATGACCGCGCCGAGCAGCAGCCCCACCACGCCGTCGGGCGAGGCGAGGGTGACGAGCGCATACCCGACGCCGGCGATGGCGAGGTTGGCGAGCGGACCCGACACCGCGATGGCGGCGCTGGCCCCCGGCCGCGAGGTCGAGGTGTCGTAGACGGTGTGGCCGCCCCACAGGTCGGCCACCACCCGGTCGACGTCGTAGCGGAAGCGGCGCGCGACCAGGGCGTGGGCGGCCTCGTGGGCCAGCACCGAGAAGAGGAGGAGGACCGCGTAGGCGACGGCGACGGCATACCCGAAGGCGCCACCACTGGCTCCGGTGCTCTGGCGTACCTGCGGGCCGAACGTCACGACGATGACCAGCGCGATGATCGGCCAGCTGCGCCCGAGGTAGACCGGGATGCCGTAGAGGGAGCCGAGACGCCAGCCGTAGCTCGTCCCGCGCGTGGGCGTGCCGGGGCCGGCGGTCATGCTGCGACACTACGTCATCCGATGGCGGCACCTCCGTGCTCCGGCTGTGCGGAGGTTGTCATACTGGGAGGTCGCCATCCCCGCACTCCCGAAGGCCCACCTGTGACCGACCACGACCTGCGCCCCGACGCCTCGGACGCGTTGCGGAGCCTCCTCACCGAGCGCATCCTCGTCCTCGACGGCGCCATGGGCACGATGATCCAGCGGGCCGGCCTGGCGGAGGCGGACTACCGCGGCGAGCGGTTCGCCGACTGGCCCAGCGACCTGCGCGGCAACAACGACCTGCTCAGCATGACCGCGCCCGACGTCATCTCGGGGATCCACCGCGAGTACCTCGCCGCCGGCGCCGACCTCGTCGAGACCAACACGTTCAACGCCAACCGGATCTCGCTGCGCGACTACGACATGCCCGACCTCGCCTACGAGCTCAACGTCGCCGCGGCCCGGCTCGCCCGCGCCGAGTGCGACGCCATGACGCAGCGCACCCCCGACCGGCCCCGCTACGTCGCCGGCGCCCTCGGCCCCACCAACCGCACCGCGTCGATCTCCCCCGACGTCGACGACCCGGGCGCCCGCAACGTCACCTACGACGAGCTCGTCGAGGCCTACCTTGAGCAGGCCCGCGGCCTCGTCGACGGCGGCAGCGACGTGCTCATGGTCGAGACCATCTTCGACACCCTCAACGCCAAGGCGGCGATCTTCGCCCTCGAGACCCTCTTCGAGGAGTACGCGCGGCGCTGGCCGGTCATCATCTCCGGCACCATCACCGACGCCTCGGGTCGCACCCTCTCCGGCCAGGTGACGGAGGCGTTCTACGACTCCATCCGGCACGCCCGCCCGATCGCCGTGGGGCTCAACTGCGCCCTCGGCGCCGACGAGATCCGGCCCTACCTCGCCGAGCTCGCCCGGGTCTCCGACTGCTTCGTCTCCTGCTACCCGAACGCGGGGCTGCCGAACGCGTTCGGGGAGTACGACGAGCTGCCCGAGCAGATGGCCGAGGTCATCGAGGAGTTCGCGAGCAGCGGCCTCGTCAACATTGTCGGCGGCTGCTGCGGCACGACCCCCGACCACATCGCCGCGTTCGCCAAGGGCGTCGACGGCAAGGCGCCGCACGTGCCCAACGCGACGACGCCCGCGTTGCGGCTGTCGGGCCTCGAGCCCCTCACCGTCACCGAGGACTCCCTGTTCGTCAACGTCGGCGAGCGCACCAACATCACCGGGTCGGCCCGGTTCCGCCGGCTCATCAAGGAGGGCGACTACCCCACCGCCCTCAACGTCGCCCGCCAGCAGGTCGAGGCCGGCGCGCAGGTCATCGACATCAACATGGACGAAGGGATGATCGACGGCGTCGCGGCGATGGACCGCTTCGTCAAGCTCGTCGCGAGCGAGCCCGACATCTCCCGGGTGCCGTTGATGGTCGACTCCTCGAAGTGGGAGGTCATCGAGGCCGGCCTGAAGTGCGTGCAGGGCAAGCCGATCGTCAACTCCATCTCCATGAAGGAGGGCGTCGAGCCCTTCATCGAGCACGCCCGGCTGTGCCGCAAGTACGGCGCCGCGGTGGTCGTCATGGCCTTCGACGAGCAGGGCCAGGCCGACTCTCTGGAGCGGCGCCAGGAGATCTGCCGCCGGGCGTACGACATCCTCGTCGACGAGGTCGGCTTCCCCGCCGAGGACATCATCTTCGACCCCAACGTCTTCGCCGTCGCGACGGGTATCGAGGAGCACGCGGCCTACGGCACCGACTTCATCGAGGCGACGCGCTGGATCAAGGCCAACCTGCCGGGCGCCCTCGTGTCGGGCGGTGTCTCCAACGTCAGCTTCTCGTTCCGCGGCAACAACGCTGTGCGAGAGGCGATCCATGCCGTGTTCCTCTTCCACGCCATCCAGGCGGGAATGGACATGGGCATCGTCAACGCCGGCGCGCTCGTCGTCTACGACCAGGTCGACCCCGAGCTGCGGGAGCGCATCGAGGACGTCATCCTCAACCGGCGCGCCGACTCCACCGAGCGCCTGTTGGAGATCGCGTCGCGGTTCGACACCACCGGCCAGGAGCAGACCCCTGAGGCGCAGCAGGAGTGGCGGTCGCTGCCCGTCGGCGAGCGCATCACGCACGCGCTCGTCAAGGGCATCGACGAGTACGCCGAGGTCGACACCGAGGAGCTGCGCCTCGAGATCGCCGCCCGCGGGGGCCGTCCGATCGAGGTCATCGAGGGGCCGCTGATGGACGGCATGAACGTCGTCGGCGACCTGTTCGGCGCCGGCAAGATGTTCCTGCCCCAGGTCGTGAAGAGCGCCCGGGTCATGAAGAAGTCGGTCGCCTACCTCATCCCGTTCATCGAGGCGGAGAAGAAGCCGGGCGACGTCGAGCGGGCCAAGGGCAAGATCGTCATGGCCACCGTCAAGGGCGACGTCCACGACATCGGCAAGAACATCGTCGGCGTCGTGCTGCAGTGCAACAACTACGACGTCGTCGACCTCGGGGTCATGGTGCCGCCGCAGAAGATCCTCGACGCCGCCCGGGCCGAGAAGGCCGACGTCATCGGGCTGTCCGGCCTCATCACCCCGTCGCTCGACGAGATGGTGACGATGGCCTCGGAGATGGAGCGGCAGGGCTTCGAGATCCCGCTGCTCATCGGCGGGGCCACGACGTCGCGCGCGCACACGGCCGTCAAGGTCGACGAGAAGTACCACGGCGCGGTCGTCTGGGTGAAGGACGCCTCGCGCTCGGTTCCCGTCGTGGCGCAGCTGCTCTCGGACGAGCAGCGGCCGAAGCTCATGGCGAGCGTCAAGACCGACTACGACAGCCTGCGCGCCCGGCACGCGGCCAAGAGCACCGACCGACCGCTGACCACCGTGGCCGCCGCCCGGGCCAACGCCACCCCGGTCGACTGGGCGGCCTACCGGCCACCGGTGCCCCACGTCATCGCCCAGCAGGAGAAGGAGCTGCTGCAGCGGCAGTCGGGCGTCAAGCGCCACGAGATCACGCAGTTCGTGCGCACCCTGCACGACTACCCGCTGGCCGAGCTGCGCGACTACATCGACTGGGGCCCGTTCTTCCTCGCGTGGGAGATGCGCGGCCGCTTCCCCGACATCCTCCACAACCCCACCACCGGCGAGGCGGCCTCGCGGCTCTACGAGGACGCGCAGCGGATGCTCGACCGGCTCACCGACGAGCGGTGGCTGCGCGCCGACGGGGTGGTCGGGCTCTTCCCCGCCAACGCGGTCGGCGACGACATCGAGGTCTACACCGACGAGACCCGCTCCACCCTCAACGCGACGCTGCGCACGCTGCGCCAGCAGGGCAAGCACCGCGACGGCGTGCCGAACCGGGCCATGGCCGACTTCGTCGCGCCGAAGCACACGGGGCTGCGCGACCACGTCGGGGCCTTCGCGGTGACGGCCGGTCACGGGGTCGCCGAGCGCACGGCCGAGTTCAAGGCGTCGGTCGACGACTACAACGCGATCCTGCTCGAGTCGCTCGCCGACCGGCTCGCCGAGGCGTTCGCCGAGCGGCTGCACGAACGGGTCCGCCGCGACATGTGGGGGTATGCGCCCAACGAGCACCTGTCCGCGCCGGACCTCATCGCCGAGCGGTACGCCGGCATCCGGCCCGCGCCCGGGTACCCGGCCTGCCCGGACCACACCGAGAAGGAGACGCTGTGGTCGCTGCTCGACGTGGAACGCCGGGCGGGGATGACGCTGACCGAGTCGATGGCGATGTGGCCGGGCGCCGCGGTGAGCGGCTGGTACTTCTCGCACCCGCAGTCGCAGTACTTCGTCGTCGGGCGGCTGGGCCAGGACCAGGTCGAGGACTACGCCGCGCGCAAGGGCTGGACGATGGCCGAGGCGGAGCGGTGGCTCGGCCCCAACCTGGGCTACCAGCCCGAGGACTGAGCCCGGTCGACGCCGTGCCCGGTGGGGTCCGGTATGCCTGAGCGCCCGGCCCCGGGTCGGCTCCGGCGGTGGTGGCGACGGCTGCGGGGCGACGCCGCCCCGGTGTCGGCGGACGCGCATACGGTCGGCGGCATGAGCCCGCCCGTCGCCCTCGCACCGGTCGACGAGAAGGCGGCCACGGACGGCGCCGAGGTTCCGCGCCCCCGGTCGCGCGCGCTCTCCCCCAGCCGGGCCTCCGACTTCATGGCCTGCCCGCTGCTCTACCGGTTCCGGGTCATCGACCGACTTCCGTCCGCGCCCTCACCGGCCGCCGCCCGCGGCACGCTCGTCCACGCCGTGCTGGAGCGGCTGTTCGACCTGCCCGCCGCCGACCGGACGCCGGAGCGCGCGGTGGAGCTGCTGGGCCCCGAGTGGGAGCGGCTGGTCGAGGGTGAGCCCGCCCTGGCCGGCCTGGTCTCCGACGACGGGCTCGACGCGCCCGACCGCACCTCGTGGCTCGCCGACGCCGGCCGGCTCGTCGACAGCTGGTTCACCCTGGAGGACCCCACCCGGCTGGAGCCGGCGGCGCGCGAGCTCTACGTCGAGGCGGAGGTCGACGGCCTCACTCTCAGGGGCTACGTCGACCGGCTCGACATCGCCCCGACCGGCGCGATGCGGGTGGTCGACTACAAGACGGGGCGCTCGCCGTCGGAGCACTTCGAGGCCAAGGCGCTGTTCCAGATGCGGTTCTACGCGCTGGTGCTCTGGCGGTCGCGGGGCGTCGTCCCGACGCTGCTGCAGCTGGTCTACCTCGGAGACCGCGAGGTGCTGCGTTACTCCCCCGACGAGGCCGACCTGCTCGCCACCGAGCGCAAGGTGCAGGCGCTGTGGGCGGCCATCGAGACCGCGGCCACGACCGGTGACTGGCGGCCCTCCCCCTCGCGGCTGTGCGCGTGGTGCGACTACAAGCCGCTGTGCCCCGCGTGGGGGGTACGCCGCCGCCGCTGCCGGAGGCGGCCACGGTGCTGGCCGTCGACCCGGTCGAGACCGGCCGGGTGGAGATCGCCGACTGATCGCTGCTGCTCGCCCGCTCTTTGTCAGGACATTTGATTGACAGTGAGGCGCCGGTCGACCACGCTGGGCGTTGCTCTCACCCGCCTACCGTCTTCGGAGGAAACCGATGTCCGTCACCGCCCCCGAGGTCGCGTCCCAGGACCGCCGACCGCCGCTGCTCGACCGGGTCGCCGGCGCCCCGATCTCGTGGGGCGTGTGCGAGGTGCCCGGCTGGGGCTGGCAGTACGACCCGGCGACGGTGCTGACCCAGATGCGCGAGGTCGGCCTGCGCGCCACGGAGTTCGGCCCGGACGACTTCCTCCCGCCGGTCCCCCGCGAGCGCGCGGCGCTGCTGGCGTCCCACGGACTGGAGGCGGTGGGCCAGTTCGTGCCCGTCGTCCTGCACGACCCGGCGCACGACCCGCTGCCGGAGGTCGACCGGGCCATGGACGCGCTGGTCGAGGCGCAGGCCTCCACCGTGGTGCTCGCCGCGGCGACGGGCGCCGAGGGCTACGACGCCCGCCCGGTGCTCGACCCCGCGGGCTGGGACACGTTGTTGCGCAACCTCGACCGGCTCGACGAGGCGGCCGCGGCCCGAGGCCTGCGGGCCACCCTGCACCCGCACGTGGGCACCATGGTCGAGAGCGGCGAGGAGACCGACCGGGTGCTCGACGGCAGCCGCGTCGCGCTCTGCCTCGACACCGGCCACCTCCTCATCGGTGGGGGCGACCCCGTCGCCGTGGCCCGGCGGGCGCCCACCCGGATCGGTCACGTCCACCTCAAGGACGTCGCCGACGCGGTCGCACAGCGGGTGCGCTCGGGCGGCCTCAGCTACACCGACGGCGTGCGGGCGGGGATGTACCAGCCCCTCGGCGCGGGTGACGTCGACGTGGCGGCCATCGTCACCGCCCTCGAGCGCAGCGGGTACGCCGGGTGGTACGTCCTCGAGCAGGACACCATCCTCGACGCCGACCCCGCGGCCGACCCCGGCGTGCGGGCCCCCCTCGACGACATCCGCGAGAGCATCGAGCACCTCCGGCAGGTCGCCGCCCGGCTCGCCGGCTAGCGCGCCGCTCAGCCGCGGCGGGCCGGGCGGGCTGGCGACACCCCGGCGACCGCGGAGAGCAGGTCGTAGGGTCCGAGCCCGTGCAGGGTCGGCAGCTGCACGGCGCCGGGGTGCAGCGGCACCGGCACGACGTGCGGGACGGCGATGGTCGGGACGCCCGCCGCCACGGCCGAGCCCACCCCGGCGGGCGAGTCCTCGATGGCCACGCACAGGGCGACGTCGACGCCGAGCAGCCGGGCGGCGGTGAGGTAGGGCTCGGGATGCGGCTTGCCGTGGTCGACCGCGTCGCCGGTGACGACGACGGCGAACGAGCCGGGCGGCACGAGCTCGACGACGAGGTCGGCGAACGGCTTCCACGACATGGTGACCAGGGCGTTGGGCACGCCGGCCGCATACAGCGCGGTGAGCAGCTCCAGCGCGCCCGGCCGCCACGGCACCTCGACCCGGATCCGGTCCATGACCCCGTGCATGAGGCGGTCGACGACCTCGGCCACGCTCGCCCGCACCGGCGAGTGGTCGATGATGTACTGCGCCGACACCTCGAGCGGGTTCCCGACGAGGGCGTGCGCGTGGGCGTCGGTCCACCGGCCGCCGAACGACTCGACGAGCGCGTGCTCCTCGAGGATCCAGTACGGCTCGCTGTCGATGAGCGTGCCGTCCATGTCCCAGAGCACCGCGGCCGGGAGAGCCGCGCGGTTCGGCGCGGGCTCAGGGGTCACGACGCGCAAGTCTAGGGCGGTGCCGACGGGCGCCCGGCCCAGGTCCACGACCCCGCCGGGCCACCGGCATAGGGTGGAGGTTCCGGATCGACGAACGACGGGAAGGAGGGTGGTCGCCGTGCTCGAGTTCGAGGACGTCGCCCCCCTGCGCGACCCCATCCTCATCGCCGCGTTCGAGGGCTGGAACGACGCCGGTGAGGCCGCCTCGGCTGCGGTCGAGCACCTGGCCGCCGTGTGGAACGCCGAGGCGATCGCGGCGCTCGACCCGGAGGAGTACTACGACTTCCAGGTCAACCGCCCCAAGGTCGTCCGCGAGGACACGCAGCGGCGCATCGTCTGGCCGACGACGCGGCTCCTCGTCGCCCGCGACACCGGGTTCGCCTCTCCGCCGCGCGACGTCGTGCTCGTCGAGGGCATCGAGCCCTCGACCCGCTGGCGCAGCTTCACCATCGAGCTGCTCGAGTATGCGCAGCGCCTGGGGGTCTCGACGGTGGTCACCCTCGGCGCCCTGCTGGCCGACGTGCCGCATACCCGTCCGATCCCCGTCACCACGACGTCCGACGACGAGACGGTGATCCACCGGTTCGATGTCGAGCCCAGCGGCTACGAAGGGCCTACCGGCATCGTCGGGGTGCTCTCCGACGCCGCCCACCGGGCCGGGCTGACCTCGCTGAGCTGCTGGGCGGCGGTGCCCCACTACGCCGGGAGCTCCCCCTCGCCCAAGGCCACCCTGGGGCTGCTCAACGCGCTGGAGGGCCTCTTCAACGTGAGCATCCCCATGGCCGACCTGCCGGAGATCTCGCGGGCCTGGGAGCGCGGCGTCAACGAGCTGGCCGAGTCCGACGACGAGGTCGCCGAGTACGTGCAGTCGCTCGAGGAGTCCACCGACACCGCCGACCTCCCGGAGGCCAGCGGCGACGCGATCGCGCGGGAGTTCGAGCGCTACCTGCGCCGGCGCGGCGACGAGAAGCCCCCGCCGGCCTGATCGGGCCGGCTACGCGTCAGACCCGCACGCCCAGCAGCGCGTCGCACGCGCGCCCGACGATGCCCGGCGCACCCTCCATGTCGCCGCCCTCGGCGAGCGAGCGCCGTGCCCACGCGTCGACGGCAGCCAGGGCCCCCGGCGCGTCGAGGTCGTCGGCCAGCCGCTCGCGGACGGCGGCGAGGGTGGGCATCGGGTCGGGCCCGCCGTTCGTCGACAGGCCCGCGCGCCACAGCTCCAGCCGCTCCTGAGCGTCGAGGAGCACCTGGTCGGTCCAGTCCCACGGCGAGCGGTAGTGGTGGGCGAGCAGCGCGAGGCGGATGGCCATGGGGTCGACGCCGCTGCCGCGCAGCGCCGAGACGAGCACGAGGTTGCCCCGCGACTTGCTCATCTTCGCGCCGTCGTAGCCGACCATCGCCTGGTGCACGTAGGCGTGGGCGAAGGGCCGGTGGCCGGCGAGGGCCTCGCCGTGGCCGGCGCTCATCTCGTGGTGGGGGAAGACGAGGTCGGTGCCGCCGCCCTGCAGGTCGAACGGCACCCCGAGGTGCTCCAGGGCGATGGTGGCGCACTCGACGTGCCAGCCCGGCCGTCCCTCGCCCAGGCTGCCGCCGGGCCATGCCGGCTCGCCCGCTCGGTGGGCGCGCCACAGCAGGGGGTCGAGGCGGTCGCGCTTGCCAGCCCGCTCGGGGTCGCCCCCTCGCTCGGCGAAGAGGGTGTCCATCTCGGCGCGGTCGAGTCCCGACACCGAGCCGAAGCCCGGCCGGGTGGTCGCCGTGAAGTAGACGTCGGCCCCGTCACCGTCCGCGTCGGGCGCGTCCACCCGATAGGCGGTGCCGGCGGCCTCGAGCTCCTCGACGGCCTTGACGATCAGCGGGATCGACTCGACGGCGCCGACGTAGTGGTCGGGCGCGATGACCTGCAGCGCGGTCATGTCCTCCCGGAAGAGGGCGGTCTCCTCCTCGGCGAGGTCGACCCAGTCCTTGCCGTCCCGGGCCGCCCGCTCCAGCAGCGGGTCGTCGACGTCGGTGACGTTCTGCACGTAGGCGACGGCGTGGCCGGCGTCGCGCAGGGCGCGGCCCACGAGGTCGAAGGTGACGTAGGTGGCGGCGTGGCCCATGTGGGTGGCGTCGTAGGGCGTGATGCCGCAGACGTAGAGCGTGGCCGTGCCGTCGGCCCGGCTGGGACGGATCTCCCGGAGCTCACCCGACGCCGTGTCGTGCAGCCGGAGGGGCTGTCCCGACCCAGGCACCGCGGGCAGGAACGGGGAGGGCCAGGAGATCACGCCGAGAGCCTAGATGAGCCCGCTCACAGCGCCGGCCAGGGGATCGCCGGCCAGCCCTCGTTGGGCCGTGGGTGCCGGCGCGAGCTGAGCAGCTTGGCCACGCGGCGGCGCAGCGCCCGCACGTCGTCGGCGGGCAGCAGCCGCGCGAGGTCGTCGCTGAGGGTCGAGGTCGCGTCCGCGAGCAGTGCCTGGAGCCGGTCGAGCCGCTCGACGTCGACGTCGCGCAGGGGGTCGCCGGCCCACCCCCACAGCACCGTCCGCAGCTTCGGCTCGGCGCTGAACGTGACCCCGTGGTCGAAGCCCCACAGGGCACCGCCGCGGTCGCGGGTGAGGTGCGAGCCCTTGCGGTCGCCGTTGTTGACCACGGCGTCGAGCAGGGCGACGTCGCGTACGTCGTCGCGGTCCTCGTGGATGACGCTCACCGCCCGGCCACCGCTGATCTCGCCGTCGACCACCGACAGCCAGCCCGGGGGGACCCGACGCGGCGAGCACAGGTCGACGGGCCGGCCCTCGGTGGTGGGGTCGAAGGGGTCGCCGATCCACAGCTGCACCGAGCCGGGGCCCAGCGCCCCCTCCCGCAGCACGGTGGGCGGCACCCGGTCCCACCCGCCGGCCCGCGACACCTCGAAGGCGGCCACCTCACGCCCGGCGAGCGTGCCGTCGGGGAAGTCCCAGAGGGGTCGCTCGCCGCGCACCGGCTTGTAGATGACGTGCACCGGGCCGCCGGTGAGGGCGGCGGCCTCCACGACGGCCTCGCCCTCCACCTCGCACAGCAGCGCGATGTTGGACGACTCGGTGATCTGGCCGACGACGGTGAGGTCACCGCGGGTGAGCGCGTCGACCACCACGTCGACCTCGGTGGCCGAACGGGGCCCGTCCATCGGTCAGCGCTTGTAGCCGTTGGCCCGCGGGCAGACGTGGCCGGTGGGGTCCAGCGGTCCTCCGCAGAAGGGGCAGGGGGGCCGGCCCGACGTGACCAGCGCCTGGGCCCGGCGCACGAACGACCGGGCCTGCTGGGGGTCGAGCACCACGCGTACCGACGTGCGTGAGGCCATCGAGTCGAGGAACTCCTGGGGCACCTCGGTGGCGTCGTCGTCCTCCTCGCCCGCCTCGGGCAGGTCGGCGTCGAACGCCTCGATGACGACCACCGAGCGGTTCGGGTCCCAGGCCAGGGACAGCGTCGCCACCCGGAACTCGTCCTCGATGGGCGTGGTCAGCGGCTCGTTGTCCTCGGGACCGGCCTTGGCCTCGGCGGCGAACTGGTCGAGCACGTCGTCGACCCGGTCGGCGAGCACGCGGACCTGCTCCTTCTCGCACGAGACGGAGACGAGCCGGCGACCGACGCGGGCCTGCAGGAAGAAGACCCGCTGTCCGGGCGGGCCGACGGTGCCGACGACGAACCGGTCGGGCGGGTCGAAGTCGTGCACAGGCATACCTCTAACCTAACCGACCGCTCTAGGCCGAGCCCGCCCCGCCGCCCACGGCGGCGTCCCCGGCGTCCCCGGCCGGCGCGGCCTCACCCTCGGCCTCACCGTCGCTGTCGGCCGACTTCGGGGGCGGGATCAGCGACGCGAGGTCGCCACCGGTGTCGTTGCTGCGCAGGAGGAACGGACGCCGCGCGGTGTAACGCACCACCGAGACCGACGCCGGGTCGACCTGGATGCGCTGGAACTGGTCGAGGTGGGCGCCCGCGGCGTCGGCGAGCACCGCCTTGATGACGTCGCCGTGCGACACCGCCACCCAGATGGCGTCCTTGCCGTGCTGGGCCTCCACCTCGGCGTCGATGCTGCGCACGGCGTCGAGCGCCCGGGCCTGCATCCCCGACATGGTCTCGCCGGGAAAGTCCTCGCCGTCGGGGAAGCGCACCGCCGACGGCTGGTCCTGCACGACCCGCCAGAGATCCTCCTTGGCGAGCTCGGACAGCTTCCGGCCGGTCCAGGCGCCGTAGCGGGCCTCCCCCAGGCGGTCGTCGGCCTCGACGGGTATGCCCGTGGCCGCCTTCGCCACGAGGATCGCCGCGGTCTCCTGACAGCGCTGCAGGGGGGAGGCGACGATGCGGCAGACGACGACTCCCGCGGTGGCCATCCGGCCCCCGAGCGCTTCCGTCTGGCTGCGGCCGTGGTCGTCCAGCCCGACGCCAGGGGTCCATCCGGCCAGCACCCCCGACGAGTTCGCGGTGGTGCGCCCGTGGCGGACGAGCAGGACCGTGGGCACGCGCTCACTCTAGGTGGTGGCGTTCGTGGACCCGACCGGCCCGGCGTGGTGGAGTAGGGCCGTGATCCGCCGATGATCGTCGACCAGGCCATCTACCGCGAGGGGCATCGGCTCGTCTGCCACGACCTCAGCGACGAGCTGCAGCAGCTGCGCACCGAGGGCAACGGGTTCCTCTGGATCGGCCTCAAGGACCCCACCGACGCGGAGTTCGCCCTCGTCAACGACGAGCTGCAGCTCCACCCGCTGGCCGTCGAGGACGCCGTGCGCGGCGACCAGCGGGCGAAGATCGAGCACTACGAGGGCAGCCTGCTGGTCGTCCTCAAGACCCTGCGCTACCTCGAGGAGACCTCCGACGTCGAGACCGGCGAGGTCATGGTCTTCCTCGGCGACCGCTTCGTCGTCACGGTGCGCCGCGGCGAGGCCAACCCGCTCGTCGGGGTGCGGCACCGGCTCGAGGAGAACGCCGAGCATCTGGCCCTCGGCCCGGCCGCGGTCCTCCACGCCGTCATGGACTCGGTCGTCGACAACTACACCCTCGTCGACTCCGAGATCCACGAGGACCTCCAGCGCATCGAGCAGGACGTCTTCAGCGGGGCGCGCGACGTCGACGCGACCGTCATCTACCGGCTCAAGCGCGAGGTGCTGGAGATCCGGCGGGCCTCCAACCCCCTCGCCGACGCCATGGAGCGGCTCTTCGTGCAGCCCCACCGGGCCATCGTCGACCGCGACGGCAGCGACGTGCTGGCCTTCTTCCGCGACGTGCGCGACCACCTGCTCAAGGTCAACGACCACGTGGAGTCCTACGACCGGCTGCTCACCGACATCCTCAGCGCGCACCTGGCCCAGATCTCGGTGCGGCAGAACGACGACATGCGCAAGATCTCGGCGTGGGTCGCCATCGCCGCCGTGCCCACGATGATCGCGGGCATCTACGGGATGAACTTCCACACGATCCCCGAGCTCGAGGCGTCGGTGACGGTCGGCGACAACGAGGTCTACTACGGCTACTTCGTCATCGTGGCGGTCATGGTCGGCGCCTGCGCCGGGCTCTACCGGGCATTCAAGCGCTCCGGCTGGCTCTAGGCGCGCCTCCCCGGTCAGGTCGCCGAGAGCACCCCGGTGGCGAGCGCCCCGACGAGCAGGAGTGCCAGGACCACGCGGTACCAGACGAACGGCTTCAGGGTGTTGGTGGCCACGAAGCGCAGCAGCCAGGCGATCGACGCGTACGCGACGACGAAGGCGACGAGGATGCCCACCCCCATCTGGCCCTTGCCGAGGTTGGACAGGTCGGTGGTCGCCGCCTCGTAGAGCCCGGCGGCGGTCAGCGCGGGGATGGCGAGAAAGAACGAGAGGCGGGTCGCCGTGACCCGGTCGATCCCCCGGAACAGGCCGGCCGAGATCGTGGCGCCGGAGCGGGAGACGCCGGGCACGAGTGAGAAGCACTGCACGAGGCCGATGACGAGCCCGTCGCGCACGGTCACGGCCGCCTCGCCGCGGTCGGCGTCGGGGCCCCGCTCCCGGAGCAGCTTGGCGTGCCGCGTCTCGGCGACCCACATCACCGCGCTCCAGACCAGCAGGGCGACGGCGACGACCCACAGGCTGCGCAGCGGTCCTTCGATGACCTTCTTCAGCGCGAAGCCGACCAGGGCCACGGGGATCGAGCCGACGATGACCGCCCAGGCGAGGGAGTAGTCGTGGTGGGTCCGCGCCTCGGCGCTCGCCAGCCCACGGCCCCACGCGGCGGCGAGGCGCACGATGTCGCGGAAGAAGTAGACGAGGGTCGCGGCGATGGCGCCGAGCTGGATGATCGCCGTGTAGGCGGTCACCTCCGGGGCGTCGACTTTCAGGCCCAGGAGCTTCTCGGTGATGGTGAGGTGGCCGGTCGAGGAGACGGGGAGGAACTCGGTGAGTCCCTCCACGACGCCGAGCACGACGGAGGAGAGGTAGGTCAGGTCGGACATCGGCGTGGCGCTGCCTTCGGGGCGGGGGTGGGTCGGTCCCGCACGCTAGCGGGTCCGGCTGGAGCGGCGGGTCAGGCGGTGGCGCGGGCGGGTCTGGGGCGGGGTCAGGCGGGCGGCGGGACGATCTCGGCCATGAGGCGCAGCATCGCAAGGCGGTCGTCCATCCCCGACGCGAACGACGAGACGGTCAAGGTGGTGACCCCGGCGTCGGCGTAGCGGCCGACCCGGGCCGCGATGCGGTCCGCGGGGCCGATGAGGCTCGTGGCGTCGATGAGCTCGAAGGGGACCGCCGCGGCGGCGTCCCGGGGCTTGCCGTCGAGGTAGAGGTCCTGGATCCTCTGGGCGGCCTCCTCGAACCCCATCCGCACGGCCAGCCGGTTGTAGAAGTTCTGCTCCCGCGACCCCATCCCGCCGATGTAGAGCGCGGCGTAGGGCGCGACGGCCCGGGCCGCCCGCTCCACGTCGTCGTCGACGACCACGGGCACCGTCGGCACGACGTCGAAGCCCGCGAGCGGGTCGTCCTCGGTGCCCTTCCCGGCTCGCCGGGCCCCCCGGCGCACGGCCTCCAGCAGGTCGCCGCTGTGCTCGGGGCTGAAGAAGATGGCCAGCCACCCGTCGGCGATCTCCCCGGCCAGCTCGAGGTTCTTGGGGCCGACGGCGGCGAGGTAGACGGGGACGGTCGGGCGGACCGGGTGCACGGTGAGGCGCAGCGCCTTGCCGGGCCCGTCGGGCAGCGGCAGCGTGAAGTGCTCACCCGCGTACGCGACCTTCTGCCGGTCGAGCGCCATCCGCACGATGTCGACGTACTCGCGGGTGCGCCCGAGCGGGTCGGCGAACCGCACCCCGTGCCAGCCCTCGCTGACCTGCGGGCCCGACACGCCGAGCCCAAGCCGGAACCGACCGCCGGAGAGGGTGTCGAGGGTGGCCGCCGTCATCGCGGTCATCGCCGGCGTCCGGGCCGGGATCTGCATGACCGCCGCCCCGATGTCGATGCGGCTCGTCTGCGCGCCGACCCACGCCAGCACCGTCGGCGCGTCCGAGCCGTACGCCTCGGCCACCCAGGCGCAGGCATACCCGAGCCGGTCGGCCTCGACCGCGAGCGCGAGGTTGTCGGCGTCGTTGCCCGCCCCCCAGTAGCCGAGGTTGAGACCGAGCCGCATCGGGGTTCGCATGGCGGGAAGGGTATCGGCGGGCCGCTCCGGGCCGGGTCGGTCCGGTCGATAACGTGGCCGGTATGCGTTCTCGGAGGGTCGGCGGTAGCGGCCTCAGCGTGTCGAGGCTCGGGCTGGGCACCATGCTCTGGGGCACCGTCGTCGACCCCGAGTCGTCGCGCGACCTGCTGGCGGGCTACCTCGACGCCGGCGGCACCCTGGTCGACACGGCGCACAGCTACGGGCAGGGGGCGGCCGAGAGCACGATCGGCACCCTGCTCGGCGACGTCGTGGCTCGCGACGAGGTGACGATCTGCACCAAGGCCGGCATCGAGCGGCGCGACGGGCGGCGGGTCGTCGACACCTCCCGCGGCACGCTGCTCTCCCAGCTCGACACCTCGCTGCGCCGGCTCGGCACCGACCACGTCGACCTGTGGCTGGTGCACACGTGGGGCGACGACGCCCCCCTCACGGAGACCCTCGGAGCGCTCGAGCATGCGGTGACGTCCGGCCGCGCCCGCTACGTCGGGGTGTCGAACTACAGCGGCTGGCAGTCGGCGCGGGCCTACTCGCTGCTGGAGACAGCGCGGGTGCCTCTCGTCGCCCACCAGCTCGAGTACTCGCTGGCGGCCCGCGACGCGGAGCTGGAAGCGCTGCCGGCCGCGGTCGCTCTCGGCGTCGGCGTGCTCGCCTACTCGCCGCTGGCGGGCGGGGTGCTCACCGGGAAGTACCGCTCCGGCATCCCCGCGGGCTCACGGGCGGCGATGCGGGAGTTCCCGCACTTCGCTGCCGACCGGCTCGGTGGGCGCGAGCTGGCGGTCGCGGAAGCGGTGGCCACGGCGGCCCAGGGTCTCGGCGTCTCCACCACGGAGGTGGCGCTGGCCTGGGTCCGCGACCGGCCGGGGGTGACCGCACCGGTCGTCGGCTCGCGCACCGTGCCTCAGCTGCGCGCCGCGCTGGCCAGCGAGGACCTCGAGCTGCCCGCCGAGCTGGCGCGGGCCCTCGACGAGGTTAGCGACTGAACGGACTGCTCGTCGGTGACCCCGGGGTTCCGGGGGCGCCGGGTGCCGGCGCCTCGTCCTCGATGACGTCGCCCTCGATCTCGTCGTCGGCGAGGTCGTCCTCGTCCAGATCGTCGTCGTCGTCGTCGTCGTCGTCGTCGTCGTCGTCGTCGTCGTCGTCGTCATCGTCATCGTCGTCATCGTCGTCATCGTCGAGGTCGTCGTCGTCGTACGGGCCGTCGAGGGGCGTCGTCACGCCGGTGGCGTCGAAGAGGGCCTCGTCGTAGTCGAGGAACGCGTCGGCGAGGTCCTCGGCCGCCGTCATGACCGCCTGGTCCTCCGGGTCACGCCGGTCGGTCGCCACCGCGAGGTGTCGCTCGAAGGCCGCCGTCAGGGCGTTGAGCGCGGCGCGCGGATCCTCGGTCATGGCACGACCGTAGCGGCTGTAGGCCACAATGGTCACCGATGGCCAGCCAGAGTGTCGAGTATGAGTACCGCGTCCTGACCTTCGGACGCGAGATGTCCCGCAGCGAGATCCGTCGCTCCCTGGGGGACCAAGCCGAGTACGCCCATTGGGAGCTCGCCCGCACGGTGGTCTACGTCGGCGGCATCCGCCGGGCCTGGCTGCGCCGCAAGATCATCCGGGTGCAGCGCACCGGCTGACCGCCATGGCCGGAGTCAGGCCTTGCGCAGGAAGTGCCCGAGCACCCGGGCGCCGAAGCGCAGCGACTCGACCGGCACCCGCTCGTCGATCCCGTGGAACATCGGCGCGAAGTCGAGCTCCGGCGGCAGGCGCAGCGGGGCGAACCCGTAGCCGGTGATGCCGAGCAGGCTGAGGGCCTTGTTGTCCGTGCCGCCCGACAGGGCGTAGGGCAGCACGGTGGCGTCCGGGTCCTCGGCGAGCAGGGACCGGGTCATGGCGCTGACCAGGTCACCGGTCAGCGGGGCGTCGAGCGCGATGTCGCGGTGCTCGACCTCGACCTCGACGTGCTCCCCCGCCAGCTCGCGCACCGTCGCCATGAGGTCGTCCTCGTGGCCCGGGAGGAAGCGGCAGTCCAGCGAGGCCGAGGCCGACCCCGGCACGACGTTCATCTTGTAGCCGGCGTCAAGCATGGTGAACGTCGCCGTGTCGGACAGCGTCCCGAGGACGAACCCGGCCGCTCCCCCGAGGTGGCGCAGCAGCGCGCTCGGGTCCTCCGGCGCATACGGGGTGCCCGTGAGCTCGCTGAGCCCGTCGAGCAGGGCCGTGACCGATGCGATGTACTCGCGCGGCCACGGGTGCGCCGCGATCCGGGTCACCGCCTCAGCCAGCCGCACGACGGCGTTGGCGTCGTTCGGCACCGAGCCGTGGCCCGCCCGACCACGGGCGTGCAGCCGCAGCCAGGCGATGCCCTTCTCGGTGGTCTGGAGCAGGTAGGCCCGGGTCGGCTCGCCGGTGCCCGCGCGGGGCACGGTGACGCTGAAGCCGCCGACCTCCGAGACGGCCTCGGTGACACCCTCGAACCACTCCGGGTGGTGGTCGACGACCCAGTGGCTGCCGTGGTCACCCCCGGCCTCCTCGTCGGCGAAGAAGGCGAACGTCGTGGTGCGAGAGGGCTTCTCACCGCTACGAGCGAGCTGGCGCAGGTTCGCGATGATCATCGCGTCCATGTCCTTCATGTCGACGGCGCCCCGCCCCCAGATGCAGCCGTCGCGCTCCTCGGCCCCGAAGGGGTCCACCTGCCAGTCGGCCGCGTTGGCCGGCACGACGTCGAGGTGACCGTGCACCGCGAGGCCGGGCCGCGACGGGTCGGACCCCTCGATGCGCACCATGACCGAGGCGCGCCCCGGCCGGCTCTCGACGAGCACGGGGTCGAGGCCCACCTCGGTCAGCTGACCCATGACGTACTCCGCGGCCTCCCGCTCACCGGGGCCGGATCCGTCGCCGTAGTTGGTCGAGTCGATGCGGATGAGGTCAGCGCAGATGCGGGCGACCTCGTCCTCCGGGGTGGTCTGCTGAGGCATCGGCCCACCCTAGTTCCCACCCCCACCCCACCCCGGGTCGTGCTCTGAGTGGCACCGAGACCCGTACCCCCACCGCACGACCCGACCGGCCCGACGACAGGATGGGCGGTATGGCTGGCAGCGACGGCATCCTGACCCTGCTCACCGGACGGGTCGTCACCCCGACGGCGGTCGTCTCGGACGGAGCCGTCGTCGTGCGGGGCGAGCGCATCGCCTGGGTCGGCCCCCGTGCCGACCTCGCGGGCGCCCCCGCCGACGTCGCCGCGGCGACCGCTCCGGACGGCTGGACCGCCGGCCACACCCTCCTGCCGGGCCTCGTCGACGTGCACTGTCACGGCGGGGCCGGCGGCGAGTTCGGACCCGACGCCGCCGGCGCCCGCACAGCGGCCCGCCACCACCTCACGAACGGCACGACCAGCCTCGTCGGTTCCCTCGTGTCGGCGCCCGCGGAGACGCTCGTCTCCGGCGTGACGACGTGCGCCGAGCTCGTGCGCGAGGGCGCGCTCGCCGGCATCCACCTCGAGGGCCCGTTCCTGTCGGTCGCGCGCTGCGGGGCCCAGGACCCCACCGCCCTGCGCGACCCCGACCCCCGGCTCGTCGAGGCTCTCGCGGAGGCGGCCGCCGGCGGGTGGGCCCAGATGACCTTCGCCCCCGAGCGCGACGGCGCAGAACACCTCGTCGCCCAGCTCGCCCAGCACGGCGTCCTGGCCTCCGTGGGGCATACCGACGCCGACGCGCGGACGGCCCGCGAGGCGCTCGACCGTGTCGCGTCCGCCGCCCCCCGCGGAGGCCGACCGCTCGTGACCCACGTCTTCAACGGGATGCCGCCGCTGCACCACCGCTCTCCCGGCCCGGTTGCGGCCGCGCTCGGGGCCGCCGCACGCGGCGACGCGGTGCTCGAGGTCGTGGGCGACGGCGTGCACCTCGACGCCGAGACCGTCCGGATGCTGTTCGAGGTCGTGGGGGCCGCGAACCTCGCCCTCATCACCGACGCGATGGCGGCCTCCGGTATGCCCGAGGGCGTCTACTCGCTCGGCGGCCGGGAGGTCGTCGTCGACGGACGGACGGCCCGCCTCGCCGAGGGCGGCGCGATCGCGGGCGGCGTCGCCACCGCGGTCGAGGTGGTGCGGTGGTGCGTGCAGGAGGCCGGCGTGGCGCTCGTCGACGCCGTGGCGGCGGCGAGCCGCACCCCCGCGCTGGCCATGGGCTGGCCCGACCGGGGCGCGCTCGAGGCGGGGCTGCGGGCCGACGTCCTCGTCGTGGACGCCGCCTTCGACCCCGTCCGGGTCATGCGGTCGGGGAGCTGGGTGCGCGGCTGAGCACGCCGTCGACGACGTCGGCCGCCGCCGGGGCACCCCCCGCCCGCTGGAAGCCCTCGGCCACCCGCCGGGCCCCCTCGGCGCAGCCGGCCGCTTCGAGCACCGCCGCGCGCAGGGCCTGGGGCGTGAGTCGCTTGACCGCCAGTGACGTGCCCGCCCCGGCGTGGACGACCCGCGCGGCGACCTCGAGCTGGTCGCGGCCGAACGGCACGACGCATACCGGTATGCCGCGCGCCAGCGCCTTCTGCGTCGCGCCCATGCCGCCGTGGGTCACCGCCACGACCGCCCGGTCGAGCAGTGGCGAGTGGGGCATGAAGTCGACGAGCCGCGCGTTGCTGGGCGTCGAGTCGACGTCGCACACCCCCGCCGGCATCGTCGCCACGACCGTCCACGGCTCGTCGGCGAGCGCGGCGAACGCGGTCCGGACGAGCTGCTCGTCGGCCTGGTACTCCGACGAGGTCGTCACGAGGACCACGGGGCGGTCGATCGCGTCGACCCAGGCCGGGGTCGGCGCCGGAGGCTCCCAGGGCAGCGCACCGACGAGGTGGACGCGGCCGGCCCAGTCGGGGTGGGGGTACTCCAGGGGCTCGGCCGTCGTCAGGATCATCGGGGCGCGGCCGAAGAACTCGTCAGCGGTGCGCAGCGGCGGCTGGCCGTAGCCGCGGCGCAGGGCGTTCATCGTCGGGCGCATGACCCGCTCGGCGGCGCCCATGACGACCGGGCGCACCACGGCGTCGCGGAGCCGCCCGCGCAGACCCGGGAGCGGGGCGAGCCCCGGGCCGAAGGGCGGGGTTCCGGCCGACGAGATCGGCGGGGTGAAGGGGCTGAAGTAGACCCACGGGCCGCCCCACGCCTCGGCGGCCAGTGAAGCGCCCCACGAGTTCATGTCGACGATGACGACGTCGGGCCGCACCTGGGCTATCGCAGCCGTGAGGTCCGGGCCGTCGATGGCGGCGCGCTCGCCGAACGTCCGTACCGCGAGCTGGAGGGCGGCCCGGGGGTTCTTGGCCTCCCAGTCGGGATGGATCACCTGAGCGACCCGCTCGTCCACGGGGGCCGCGTCGAGGCCGAGCGCACGCATCTGCTCCACCGCGGAGGCCACCGTGCGCACGTGGACGTCGTGCCCGCGGTCCCGCAGCTCGAGGAGCAGCGGCACCATCGGGAAGAGGTGGCCGAGCGCCGGTGAGGTGTAGGCGAGGACGGTGGCCATGGCTGCTCCGAGGGGTGTGGGTGGGTCAGGGAACGGGGCGAGGGGACGGTGGGCCGACCAGGGGGGTGAGCAGCTCGGTCAGGGCGAGAGTGACCTCCGCGCGGCCGAGACCGGCGTCGCGCCGGAGCAGCGCCCAGGTCTGGACGTCGCAGACGGCCACGAGCTGGGCCAGCCGGCGCGTGCGCAGGGCGCCGTCCAGCCCCTGCAGCGACGGGGCGAAGACCCGCTCGCACCACGCCCGGTGGTAGGCACGCCCCTGGGCGGCGAGCGCGGCGAGGGTCGGTGAGGTGGCCTCCTCGGCGAGGAGCCGCAACGCGATGGCCCCCGCCTCCTCGTAGTGGGCCACGAGGTTGTCTACCGCTCCCGACAGGTCTCCGACGGGGGCCGCGTCCCGCTGGGCGAGGATCCGCGGCATGGCCCGCGCCGTACAGGCCGCGACGAGCCCCTCCTTGTCACCGAAGCGGCGGATGACCGTCTGCGGCGTCACGCCCGCCGCCTGGGCCACGGCCGCCAGGGTGAGCTGGGCGTAGGGCAGCCGGGCGAAGAGCGCGGTCGCCGCGTCGAGGATGCGCTCCCCCGTCGCCGCCGCGGCGACGGCCCGCTGGCCCATCGCGTACGGGCGTACCGACTTCATGTTAACGAAGGTAACACCAAATGTCCCCCGCTGAGGGAGGTATGCCCGGGGTCGGTCCGTGCGGTCAGTCCGTGCGGTCAGTCCTGGGCGAGCAGCCTCAGCACCGCCCGCTCGACCGTCTCGCGGCCCTTCGGCGACAGCGGCTCGCCGTCGAGGATGCGCACGTGGTCGACCTTGCTCAGCTGTCCGAACAGCCGGCCCGACGTCGCGAGCGTGCTGCCGGAGGCGTGCTTGTCGAGGACGACGGGGTCCACGTAGGAGCGGCGGGCGACGGCCGGGGTGTTGCCCAGCTGCTGCGACACCAGCTTGATGACCTCGCGCTCGGTCTTCGTGGCGGCGGTCTTGGAGGGCTCCTTGCCCGGGGTGTTGTCCGCGCCGACCCGCCGCCGCGGCGCCTTCGCCCCGCCCTCCTGACGGCTGGAGAGCTCCGCCAGCGCCGCCGCCGCGGTGACCGTCGCCGCCCAGGTGCGCAGGTCCTTGACGGTGAAGTCGGCGCCGGTCAGCGTCTTGAATGCCTCGTTGACCTCCGCTCCGGTCACCTCGTGCCAGCCGGTGCTGTCCTTGTACTGCAGCAGCCGCTCCCCCGGTGCCGAGCTCTTCCTCAGGGCCCGGATCGCGACCGCGAGCGGGGCGTCGACGACCTCCGCCTGGCGCTCGACGCCGGACTTGGCCGGGAAGAGGAAGTGGATGGTGTCCTCGCGCACCGTGACGTGGTCGCGGTGCAGGGTGGTGACCCCGTGGGTACCGTGCTCCTGCTCGTACTCCTCGCCACCCGTGCGGAACAGGCCGAGGTCGAGCATCCGCAGGGCGACCGCGATGACCCGGTCGCGGGTCAGCCCCTGGCGGCGCAGGTCACGGTTGACGGCCCGGCGGAACTCGGGCAGCCGCGGCACCAGCTGCCGAACCCGCTCGTGCTTGGCCCGGTCGCGGGTCTCCCGCCACGCCGGGTGGTAGAGGTACTGCCGGCGCCCCGCGTCGTCGGTGCCCACGGCCTGGATGTGCCCGTGCGGGTAGGGACTGATCCACACGTCCTTCCAGGCGGGCGGGATGACGAGGGCCTTGATCCGCTCCGTGGTCTCGGCGTCGACCGGATGCCCGTCGTCGTCGCGGTACGAGAACCCCTTCCCGCGGCGCACCCGGCGCAGGCCGGGACCGGTGAGGACGCTTCGTCGGAGCCGCACGGGCCGACTGTCTCACGCGGCGGCGCCGTCGGCCCGGCAGGCGCGACCGGCACGACCCGGCTCGCCACCCGAGAACATCGTCGACATCGTCGCCGATTGGGGGATTAGGCCGCGTAGAACGGGGGCAGTGTCATGTCACGGCCGATTGATGATGAGGTCCGGACCAAGCGTCGACCGAGCCCCGGTGGCTTCAGCTCGAGAGGCCATCGGGGCGCCGGCCCGGTCCCATCTCCTCAGGCCGTGGTCACGCCGGGTTGCCGGCGTGGTCAGGGCGTGGGGTCCACCAGCCACCACGCGGCGTACGGGGTGAGCCAGAAGCGGCCCTCGGCGTCGGGCTCGACGAACCGCGCCGACATCGCGTCCCACGGCCGCTCGAGCCCCAGCTCGCGCACCCGCGCCGCCGGGAACGGCCGGCTCTCGCGGGTCACGTTGTAGAGGCAGACCATCACCCCGATCGGGGCCCGCCGCACCGTGGCGAGGATGCCGCCGTCGTCGCCCGCGAGCGTCTCGCTGCGCACGCTGGCGTGCAGGTGCGGCAGCGACGCCCGCACCGTCGCCAGGTGGGCGAGCCCCGTGAACACCCGGCCGGGCACGGTCCGCAGGTCGTGCCGTTGCTCGACGCGCCGCTGGTCCAGCCGGGGTCGGTGCGCCCACCGGTTGTCGGTCTCGTGCCCCGCTTCGGCGGCCCATGCGGGGTCGTTGGGCGTGGCCAGCTCGTCGCCGCTCCACAGCACGGGGATGCCGCCCCACCCGTAGACGATGGCGTGGGTCAGGAAGAACCGGCCCAGGGCGAGGTCGACCTCCTCCGGCGCCCCCGCGGCCGACAGCCCGACGAGGGACGCCGCGGTGCCACTGATCCGGCGGTCGCCCGTCGCGGGGTTCTCCTGGAAGACGAGGCCGCGGGCGGGCGAGCCGCCGTAGAGCCCGGAGTACCAGTCCGAGAGGAACCGCCGGTGGAAGTAGCCGCTGAGGCCGACGGCCTGCGCGTCCTCGTCGGTGATCGCCCACCCGATGTCGTCGTGGCAGCGCACGTAGGTGATCCAGGACGCCGTGGAGGGCGCCCGGGGAAGGCTCTCGAGGGTGTGGGCGGCCAGCCGGCTGTCGCTCGTGGCGAGCATCGACCAGATCTGCACCATGAGGGTGTTGTGGTACGCGAGGTCGCTCACCTTGCCGTGGTGGCGGCCCGCGCCCAGGTACTGCACGAGGTCGTGCGGAGCGACGATGGCCTCGGCCTTGAAGGCCAGCGCCGGGCAGGCGATCCGGGCCAGCGTGCGCAGCACCTGGGTGATGGCGTGCACCTCGGGCTCGTTCTGGCCCGAGCCGCCCATCCGCTTCCACAGGAAGGCGATCGCGTCGAGGCGCAGCACCTCCACGCCCAGGTTGGCGAGGAACAGGATGATCTCGGCGAACTCGACGAGGACCTCGGGGTTGGTCCAGTTGAGGTCCCACTGCCACGAGTTGAACGTCGTCCACACCCAGCCGCCGAGGTCGCCGTCCCACGAGAAGCTGCCCGGCGCGAAGTCCGGGAAGACCTCCGGCATGGTGCGCTCGTAGGCGTTCGGCAGGGTGCGGTCGGGGAAGACGTAGAAGTAGTCGCGGTAGTGCGGGTCCCCCGCCCGAGCCTTGACCGCCCACTCGTGCTCCTGGGCGACGTGGTTGATCACGAGGTCGAGGACGAGGCTGATCCCGTTGTCGCGCAACGTCTTCGACAGGTTCCGCAGGTCGTCGACCGTGCCGAGGTCGGCGCGCACGCGCCGGTAGTCGCGCACGGCATACCCGCCGTCGTTGTCACCGGCCCGGGGCTCGAGCACGGGCATGAGGTGCAGGTAGGTGACCCCGAGCTCGCGCAGGTAGGGGATCTGGGCCTCGACCCCGGCGATGGTCCCCGCGAACCGCTCGGTGTATGCCGCGTAGCCCACCATCCGCGGCAGCTGCAGCCAGTCCGGCTGCAGCGACCGCCGCAGGTCGAGCACGTGCAGGTCGTGGGGGCGCTCCGCGTAGGCGGAGGCGGCGAGGGCGACCAGACGGTCGGCGAGCGGCAGGGCGGCGTCGAGCCCGTAGAGCATCTCCAGCGCCTCGACGAGGTCGCGGCGATGCCGCTCGACGCGCAGCTCGAAGAGCTCCTGCCGGTCAGCACTGACGTCCATGGCCTGAATCCAACCGCACCTGGGCGGGCGCGTCACACCCGGTCGCAGCCGTGTCTCACGGGGCGCCCGACACCTCGGGCAGCAGGGTGTACGACGGGTTGGACATGGCGAGGTACCCGTGCCGGTCACCGACACGGCCCTCGACGCGTACGGCCACGCCGGGCTCGAAGCCCTCGACCCGGCGTCGGCCGTAGAAGAGCAGTGTGACGCCCCCCGTGGCGTCGCAGAGCTCGACGCGGAACGTCGGGCTGTCCCCGATGGAGGAGGACTCCACCGAGCGCACCCGGCCCTGGAGCACGGCCGAGCGGCGGTGAGGGGCTTCGGCGATGGGGACGACCCGCCCGTCTCGGTCGGTCGACGGCGTCGCCGGCGTCCGGGGCGCCGATGTCCCTGGCGCCGGCGTCCCTGGCGTCGGCCCATCGACCTCGGCGCGGCTCGGACGCCAGGGTCGGGAGGCACCGGGGCGACCGGACCGGCTGGGCACCGGCCGCGACGGGGTGCGGGCGTCGAAGGGCACGATGGTGGCGGCCGCCCCCCTCACCTGCGAGACCGCGGCGGCGATCGCGTCGGCCGTGCGGTCGTGGAGCATCCGGCCGAGCAGGGGACCGTGCTGGCGCCGCGGGAGCAGGACCGTGACGATCCCGCCGGGCGGCCCCGCCATCATCGCTCGGGTCGTCAGCTCGAGGGCCGCGCGTCCGAGCCGCCGGTCGGGGCAGTCGACCTCCTCCAGAGGCACGGCCAGGTGCACGAGCTCGTCCCACTGCACCCGCAGCGCGGCGGCGTGGTCGGCGTCGATGACGAGGTGGACGACCCGCAGGGTGGTCGGCCGCAGGCTCCGGGCGTGGTCCAGTGCGCGCAGCACCGCGAGGTCGACGTTGTCGACGAGCACGATGACCGTGTTGGAGGCCGCCAACGGCCTCGGGGCGCGCTGCGGCACCGCGCGCAGGAGCGCCGCCTCGTGGCGCTGCATCCGGCCGAGCCGCAGCAGCAGGACGACGAGCAGCGGGAAGACGACGACGACCAGCCAGGCCCCTTCGGTGAACTTCGTGACGGCGAAGATGAGGACGACGAGCCCGGCGACGGTGCCGACCAGGGCGTTGACGACGACCTTGAGGTGCCACCGGCCGCTGCGGTGGGTGGTGAAGTACCGGGCCATCCCGAACCCGGCGAGGGTGAAGCCGGTGAAGACGCCGATGGCGTAGAAGGCGACGAGCTCGTCGACGTGGGCACCGGTCACGAGGATGAGGGTGAGAGCCACCACGGCGAGCACGACGATGCCGTTGGAGAACGCGAGACGGTGGCCCCGCTTGGTGAGCCAGCGGGGCAGGAACCCGTCCGCCGCCACGAAGCTCGCGAGGTAGGGGAACCCGTTGAACGGCGTGTTGGCCCCGGTCCAGAGGATCAGCATCGTGGCCAGCTGGACGACGAAGAACATCACGTGGCCGAGCGGCGAGTCACCGAGCACCGCCCGGGCCACCTGGGAGATGACCGTGGGCGAACCGCTCTCGTAGGCCACGGCGTGCGTCTCGTGGGCCAGCCAGGACACCCCGGCCACGAGGATCCCCAGCAGGACGCTCATGATCACGAGCGTCCGGCGCGCGTTGAGGCCCTGAGGGTTGTGGAAGGTGCTGACCCCGTTGGAGATCGCCTCGAGCCCGGTGAGGGAGGAGCCGCCGTTGGCGAACGACTTCATGAGGATGTAGACCGCGCCCACCGCGAGCAGCGGGCTGCCCGTCCCCATCGGGAAGGCACCCACGGCGGTCGTGGGGTCGTACTGAGGAAGGTCCCCGGTGACCTCCCGCACGAGCCCGAGCCCGATGACGACGCCCATCGACGCGACGAAGAAGTACGTGGGGAACGCGAACAGCCGCCCCGCCTCACGCAGCCCGCGCAGGTTGCCGTAGAAGAGCACGAGGACGACGCCGACGGTGATCCACAGCTGGTCGTCGGCCAGGGCCGGGATGGCGCTCGTCACCGCCGCGGTGCCGGCGGACGCCTGCACGGCGACGGTGACGATGTAGTCGAGCATCAACGCCACGGCGCCCACCTGGGCGACGACCGGACCGAAGTTCTCGCGCGCCACCACGTAGGAGCCGCCGGCCGCCGTGTAGGTCGTGACGACCCAGCGGTAGGTCAGGGTGACCAGGACGAGGACCACGAGGACGACGCCGGTCATCGGCAGCAGCAGGGTGTAGGCGGAGAGACCGAAGAGCGGCACGAGGATGAGCAGGATCTCCTCCGACCCGTAGGCCGACGAGGAGATGCAGTCGCTGGAGAGGACGCCCAGGGCCAGGGTCTTGCTCAGGCGCTCGTCCTTGAGCTCGACGTTGGTGAGCGGCGGGCCGAGCAGCCGGCACTTCAGCCGGTAGCCGAGCGACTCCGGCGCCTCGATGCTCACCGGCAGGGCCGCCGGTGCGGTGGTGAAGAGGGGCTCCGGAAGGACGGCCGCCGTCGACGGAAGGGTCACATTCCTCATTGAAGCGCCGGGGCGACGGCGCCTCCCGAATCTTGACGCCGTCTTGACGCCGACCGGGTTCCTGCCACGATGGGCCGGGCTCGCTGCGGGCCTGTCGTCCCCCGGAGCCCCCGTTGACCTCGGAGCCCCCGTTGACCTCGGAGCCCACGTTGACCTCGGAGCCCACGTTGAACCCAGTGCACCGCCGCGTCACCCGCGCCGCCCTCGCCTCACTCGTCCTCGCGTCCGGGCTCGCCGCCTGCGCCTCCCCCCAGACCGGGTCCGTGACCGGAGGGGGCGCGGCGACGACCGCCGCGTCGTCATCGGCGTCCACCTCGGCGGCGCCGGTGGTGGTCGAGGAGCTCGCCAAGGGGGCCGACCCCTCCGCCGTCGACGTCGCCGTCGCCGGCCCGGCGCAGGTCGTCTTCCGGCGCATCACCATCCGCCCGGGCGCCGGCACCGGTCTGCACTGCCACGACGGCCAGCTCCTCGCCGTGGTCGAGAAGGGGACGCTCACCCACTATGCACCGATCTACCCCGGCGGTGTCCACGTCTACTCGGCCGGCGACACCATCGTCGAGGGCGCGCACTACGTGCACCAGGGCAAGAACGAGGGCAGCGAGGACGTGGTCCTGCTCGTCACGTACGTCATCGCCCAGGGCAAGCCGCTGGCCCAGACCGATCTCACCCAGTGCGCCGCCGCTTGACGCAGGCAAGACGTATCTCTGTTCATCATCCGCATTGATGTGCTAGGAATGGGGTGACTCGCCGGTCCGAGGAGGGAGGCGCCGTTGCCCACGCAGCCCACCGACGCGTACCCGCATCTCCTCACGCCCGTCACGGTGGGCACGATGCGGCTGCGCAACCGGGTCATGCTCCCGCCCCACGCGTCGGCCATCGGCAACATCTACGGCACCGACGACGAGGCGGACCGCAACATCGCCTACTTCGTCGAGCGCGTCCGCGACGACGGCGTCGCCTGGGTCGCCAGCCTCTCGACCCACCTGCGCAACCACGTCATCCCCGGGTTCGACCCCACCGGGGTCGGCGCGGCGACCACCGGGTTCTTCCGCCTGCCCTTCTTCGTCGAGCGCGTCCAACAGTTCTCCGACACCCTGCACCGGCACGGAGCGACCGTCTCGGTGCAGATGGTGCACCAGGGCGGCATGCCGCACGGCGCCTCGCCCGTGATGAGCGCACCCGTCATCAACCTCATGCCGCACGTGATGGACCAGGACGACATCGACGCCTTCGTCAAGGAGTACGCCGCGTCGGCGCGGCTGTCCCAGGAGGGTCGCGCCGACGGGGTCGAGGTGCACCTCAACCACGACGACATCCACGAGTGGTTCCTCTCCCCCTTCACCAACCACCGCACCGACGCCTACGGCGGCTCGTTCGAGAACCGGTGCCGCTTCGCCGTGGAGACGCTCCAGGCGATCCGTGACGCGGTCGGCTCGAGCATGACCGTGGGCGTCCGGCTCAACATCCGGGAGGAGGTGCCCGGTGGCTACGACACGGCGGGCGGGGTCGAGATCGCGCAGTACCTCGAGTCCACCGGGCTCATCGACTACGTGCACGGGGTGGTCGGATCGCCATGGGGCAACCCGAGCTACATCCAGCCGACCTACTTCGAGGCGGCCCAGTTCGCCGGGCTCGCCGGCGAGCTCAAGCGGGCCCTCTCGATCCCCGTCGTACACACGGGGCGCATCAACGGGCCCGAGGTGGCCGAGCGGGTGCTGGCCGCGCGCCACGCCGACGTCGTCGGCATGGCGCGGGCCCACATCGCAGAGCCGAGGGTGCTGGAGAAGGCGCGGGAAGGACGGGTCACCGAGATCCGGCCCTGCGTCGGCGGGAACGAGTGCATCAGCCGCCGCTACGTCGAGGGCCTCGGCTTCGCCTGCGCGGTCAACCCGGGCACGAGCCACGAGGTCGAGGTCCGGTGGCCCCGGCTCCGCCAGGCTCGTCGGCTCCTCGTCGTCGGCGGCGGACCGGCGGGCCTGGAGCTCGCCGCGCTCAGCCGTGAGGCCGGGTTCGACGTCGCGCTCTGGGAGGCCGACGACCGGGTCGGCGGTCAGCTGCGCTACGCCGCCATGGCGCCTCGGCACGAGATGTACGCGGCCTACCTCGACTGGCAGACGCGGCGGCTGCGCGACCTGGGCGTCCAGGTCGCGCTGGACCACCGCGGCACCCCGGACGACGTGGTGTCCGAGGGCGCCGACGTCGTCGCCGTGGCCACCGGGGCCACCGCGCGCACTCCGGCGATACCCGGCGCCTCGGGCCCTGGGGTCGCGGACGTCCGCGACGTGCTGGCCGGCCGGGTCCGGACGGGGCACCGCGTCCTCGTGGTGGCCCAGGACGACCACGTGGCGCCCCTCTCCGTGGCCGACCACCTCTCCGGCCTCGGGCACGACGTCACCGTCACCTACGCGACGGCCGGACCCGCTCCCCTCCTGGGGCGCTACATCATCGGCGGCATCCTCGGCCGGCTCGACGCCCAGGGCGTGCGGATGCGGTTCATGGAGGAGGTCGTGGCCATCAACGCCGGCTCCTTCCGGGTCCGCAACGTCTACTCGCACCGCGAGGAGACCGTGGCCGGCTTCGACAGCGTCGTCCTGGCCTGCGGCAGCGTGTCCGACTCGAGCCTCTACGACACCCTCCGGGCCGCCGGGTCGGTAGCCGACCTCCACGTGCTCGGCGACGCGTATGCGCCGCGCCGCCTGGTCTTCGCCACCAAGCAGGCCTACGCCCTGGCCGAGCTGCTCGTCCGTTCCTGAACCACCACCGACCACCCGCCCCACGCCTACGGAGGAACCATGCTGCTCAAGGACAAGGTCGCGCTCATCACGGCCGGCGCGTCGGGGATGGGGCGAGCCGGTGCCGAGCGGTTCGCCGCCGAAGGCGCGCACGTCATCGTCGTCGACGTCAACGAGGCCAACGCCCGCGACACGGTCGACGGCATCACGGCCGCGGGCGGCAGCGCCGCGTACGAGCTGTGCGACGTCCGGGACCTCGGCGCCCTGCAGGACATGGCCCGGCGGGTCGAGGCGGAACACGGTGCCCTGCACGTGCTCTACAACAACGTCGGCATCCCGGGTGCGGCGGGACTCGACCTCACCGAGGCCGAGTGGGACACCGGCATCGAGATCAACGCCCGCGCGTCGTTCTTCCTCAGCGGCTACCTCACGGGGGCGCTCAAGGCCGCCGGTGGGGCATCGGTGATCTTCACCTCCTCGACCTCGGGTCTCATCGGCTCGCCCTTCAGCCCGATGTACTCGTTCACCAAGGGCGGCATCATCGCGCTGGTCCGCTCGATGGCGCTCGCCTGGGCCGCGGACGGGATCCGGGTCAACGCGATCGCCCCCGGGTCGGTCGAGACCCCGGGGCTGCCGGCGTTCTTCCGCACCGACGACCCGGCCGAGATCTTGGCCCGCAAGACGGCCTTCTTCGCCACCATCCCCATGGGTCGGGCGAGCCAGCCCGAGGAGATCGCGAGCGTGGCCCTGTTCCTCGCGAGCGACCTGTCCAGCTACGTGACCGGCGTGACCATCCCGGTGGACGGCGGCATCACCGCGAAGTAGCGGCTCAGGGGGCCAGGTCGGCCAGCACCCGGTCGATGCGCTCGCGCGCCATCCGGGCCGTCCCCGGCCCCGGCAGCACGTAGAACGTCCCGGACTCGACGGCTGCGCAGACCTGTTCGGCCACTGCGGAAGCGGCCACCGGTTCGAGGGTGAGCCGGAAGTCCGGCAGCGACCCGGACGGCCCGGCGGCCGCCGTGAGCTCGGACGGCCGGTTGCGCGCCGCCGTGTGGATGCGGCTCGGCACCGGCCCCGGGCACAGCACCGTCACCCCGACATCGGCGCCGACGGCCGCCAGCTCGACCGCCAGCGTCTCCGACAGCCCGACCACCGCATGCTTCGACGCCGTGTAGGCCCCGTTGCCCCCTCCCGGGATCGGAGCGAGGCCGGCAATGGACGCGGTGTTGACCACGTGACCGTGACCCTGCCGGACCAGGTGCGGGACGAACGCCCGGATGCCGTTGGCCACGCCGAGCAGGTTGACGTCGAGGGTCCAGCGCCAGTCCTCCGGCGACTGCTCCCACATCGGCGACCGGGTCGTGACCACGCCCGCGTTGTTGCAGACGACATCGACGCGACCGAGCTCGTCGAGAGTCCGAACCGCCAGACGCTGCAACGCATCCGGGTCACGGACGTCGGTCACCTGTCCGACGACGCGCCCGGCCGTCGCCATCTCGCTGACCGCCTGATCGAGGGCATCGGCCTCGACGTCCGCGGCGACCACCGAGAGGCCGCGGCGCAGAAAGGCCTCCGCGAGCCCCCGTCCGATGCCGCTGGCCGCCCCCGTGACGACCGCGACCTGTCCCGCTACGAGCCTCATCGGGACGTCACACCCACGAGGGAGGGGACGACCTCGGTACCGAACGTCTCGAGCTGCGCCATGGCCTCGCGGTGCGGCAGCCCCGGCCAGTGGGGCTTGAAGACGAAGTCAGTCATCCCGAGGTCGGCCTCCAGCGCACCGAGCGCGTCGGCGCACTCGGCCGGGCTCCCTATGACGAACCGGTCCTCGACGTCGGCGCGCACCTCCTCCCCCGACTGCATCGGGGTGTTCTCTCCCGACAGCCCCCACTTCCGGTAGACCTCGTACCGCGCGCGGTACCGCTGCATCGCGGCCTCGAGGCCGGCCTCCTTGGACGAGGCGATGAGCAGCTCGCGGCGGACCGGGAAGGCGCCGTCGGTGGGGAGGCCTGCCTCGGCGCGGGTCTCGAGGAACAGCCGGCGCAGCGAGGCCAGCTCAGTATGCGTGGGGAACGGCGGCGCGTACCAGGCGTCACCCGTCCGGGCGGCACGTCGGACCGCGCCAGAGGCCTGTCCCCCGACCCAGACCGGCGGTCCGCCGGGCTGCACCGGCAGGACCGAGGGCCGCGCGCCGCGCACGCTGTGGAACCGGCCCTCGACGTCGACCTCGTCGCCGCTCCACATCGCCCGGACGATCCGCAGCGACTCCTCGAACCGGGCCACCCGAGTGCCCGGTTCCACCCCGAACGCGTCGAACTCGTGGGCGCTGTAGCCGAGCCCCACCCCGAACACCGCCCGGCCGTCGCTCAGCACGTCGAGGGTCGCCATCTGCTCCGCGATGTCGACCGGGTTCACCATCGACAGCAGGATGATCCCGGTCGCCGCCCGCATCGTCGGCGCGACCGCCGAAAGGTGGGTCAGCCACGGAACCGGTTGGTAGTAGCGCAGCTCCGAGCCGAGGAAGTGCTGTCCGCACACCATGAGGTCGAAGCCGAGCTGCTCCGCGGTACGCACCAGCTCCTCGTGCTCCCGCACCTGCCGGCTCGGCTCGACGCTCGCGTCGTGCACCGAGGTGAGCAGGATGCCGAACCTCACGACCCGGCTCCTTGAGGGCTCAGCTCGGCCTGCGCCAGGGGCGTGTGCAGGTGGGCGCCGAAGAGGTCGGAGCAGAACGGGTCGCTGCTCGACGACCACCGGACGAGCGAGACCTTGGCGGCGCGGATGCGGTCGTCCCACCACACGCCCTTGACCTGGTCGACGGGCACGGCGTACGCGGCCGCGACCCCCTCGACGGTGAGCAGCGTCGAGCTGCGGGCCGCCGCATACTTCTGCTCGTCGCCGAAGAACAGGTCGATGGTCACGCTGAACGGCCCGGCGTTCTTGCTGCGGATGACGTCCGCGGCGTCAGACAAGCGCATGACGGTGCTCCTGCATCTCGGAAGCCGTTGCGCTCCGGGGGAACCGGACCACCTCGGTCGGGAACGGCGCTACCGGGTCGGCGAGCGGCAGCAGGTGGTAGATCGAGAAGGAGAAGACCTCGGAGACGGGGACGACGACCGGCATGATCGGAGCGGCCGCGTTGCCGGCCGTGGTCTTGCGGCCCGGGTAGGGCCCGATGAAGAGACGGATGAACGCGAAGTACGCCGCCTCCTTGGCCAGCTCCTCGGTGTCGGCGACGACGTCCACGAGGATGCCGGCCTCGTGCCCGGTCACCCCCTGGTTCGGCTCCAGCGGCCCGAGGACCGCGTCGAGCCCGAAGATCCGCGTGGCGACCCGCAGCCGGCCGTCGCGGACCGCGTCCGCGAACCGCGGCGCCGACACGACGGCCGCCTCGGCGGAGTCCGCCCAGGAGCGCGCCTGCGCCAGCAGCGCCGGCTCGCGCACCCCGAGCAGGCTCACCGCGCGGAACCCCTCTCGCCGCGCCCCCTCCATGAGGACGGTGTAGGGCGCCTCGACCCAGCGCGCCCCCTCGCAGCGGATGCCGGTCGGCGTCTCGACGTAGGTCGCGTCGGCGAGGTCGAGCAGGCCGCCGGGGTTCTCCTCCTGCGTCGGGTGGGAGCGCTCGTAGAAGGTGTGCGAGACCAGCGAGCGAACGGTGGCCCGGGCGTCCGCCGACGGCGACCGGACCTCGAGCCCGGTCTCGTCCAACGACGCCCACAGGCACCGGCCCGAGTCACCGGGCTCCAGCGCGAGGCCACCGCACTCCAGGAGCTTGCCGGCGAAGGCCGCCACCGAGGTCGGGATCCCGCGCAGCATCGGCAGCGCCATGAAGAGACCGATGTCCAGCGCCCGACCAGTGATCACCCCGTCGACGTGGTGCTCTAGCGCCGCCATGACGGGCTCGGGGCCAATGAGCGCGACGATCCGCTCGGCGTCCCGGACGTCCTCGGCGGTCAGCCGGGGCGACAGCGCCGCACCGGGCCCCGCGGGGACGATCGGCTCGTCGCCGGCGATGGTGGCCAGCAGCAGGTCGCGGTCGACCTCCGACCGCACCACGCCGACGTCCAGCGACCAGCCGTTGCGGACGCAGAGGGCGTCGAACGCGACGAGGCAGGTGTCGAGGTGCGGGTTCGCCCCGGCGATGCCGAACGAGAAGACGAACGGCACGCCGTGCTCGAGGGCGGCCCGCACGTAGGGCTCGACGTTGGCCGCCTGGTTCGCCGACACCTGCTCACCCGAACCGAGCCAGAAGGGGCCCCAGTCGCTGCCGGTGCCCTGGGCGACGACGACGTCGACGCCCCACTCGAAGGCCTGCGCGATGTCCGCCTCGATGCCGGGCACCGGCGCGATGTGGTTGACGAAGGCGAGAATCCGTACGGGACGGACCGGTTCGACACTCATGGCGTTCCTCCTGTCGGTGCGGCTCCGGCGAGCAGCTCCCGGATACGTGCGGTGGCGACCTTGCCGGACGCGTTGCGCGGCAGGGCGTCGACGATGTGGACCCGGCGCGGTCGCTTGTAGCCGGCCAGCTCGCCGCGGGTGGCCTCGATGATCGACGCGGGGGTCCGCCCGGAGGCCGCGGCGAGGACGACGACGGCCACGACCGTCTCCCCCCAGGTGGGGTCCGGGGCGCCGAGGACGACGACGTCCTCCACCTCCGGGTCGAGGCGGAGCACCTCCTCGACCTCGGCGGGGTAGACGTTCTCGCCACCGCTGATGATCATGTCCGTGAGGCGACCGGTGACGAAGAGGTAGCCCGCTCCGTCGAGGCGACCGAGGTCGCCGGTCCGGAGCCAGCCCTCGTACAGCAGCTCGCCGGTGGCCAGGGGCAGACCGTGGTAGCCCACGCAGTTCTGCGGCGAGCGCGTCCAGACCTCACCCACCACCCCGGCCGGCAGACGTTCGAGCGTCACGGGGTCGTGCACCTCGAGGTCCACCCAGGGGTAGGCGCGGCCGGCCGACGCGCTGCGGGCGTCGTCGTCCGGCCGGGCCGGGTCGGGCTCCAGCTCCGTGAAGCCGCCGGTGGTCTCGGTCATCCCGTAGACCTGGCGCAGGACCGGTCCGAGAACGGCGGCGGCGGACCGCCGGTCCCCCGCGCTGATGGGTGACCCCCCGTAGACCACCGTGCGCAGCCGCGGGAACGCTCCGGACCGGCCCACCTCGCGGGCCAGAGCGGCCAGCATCGAGGGCACGAGGAACGCGTGCGTCACCTCGTCGTCGGCGAGGTGACGGGCGATGGTGGGCGGACGGGCATCGTCGGCGAGGATCGTCGTAGCGCCCGAGGCCAGCCCCACCAGGCCCCAGCTCAGGGCGCCGATGTGGAACAGCGGGGTGGCGAGAAGGCTGACGCTCGTCTCGTCGAGACCCCACCGGTCCACGACCCCGGTGACCTTGGCCGCGAGGTTGCTGTCGGTCAGCAGGACGCCCTTGGGTCGGCCGCTCGTGCCGGAGGTGTAGATCTGCAGCACGACGTCGTCCGGCGGCCCGGACCGAGCGTCGATGGGCTCGCTGGCGGACAGCCACGCCTCGTACTCGGGTCCCACAGCGGCACGGCGGCGCTCGGTCGCCAGATGCGGGAGGCGATCGAGCAAGGCCGGGTCGCCCACGACGACCGACGGTGCGGAGTCCTCGGTCACCAGGCGCAGCTCGCGGTCGGAGAGCCGGGTGTTCACCGGCACGGTGACCGCTCCCACCCGCGCGGCGCCGATGAGCATCTCGAACAGGCGCACCGAGTTCGGCAACGCCACGAGGACCCGGTCGCCGTCCGCCACCCCGACGGACGCCAGCGCCGACGCATACCGTCCGGCTCTCTCGTCCAGCTCCGCGAAGGTGACCGAGGTCGAGCCCTGCCGCAGCGCCACGCGTCGGCGACGGTCGGCGACGGCGAGGTCGGGTTCGGCCGCCAGGCGGTAGGTCCTCATCGGCGGCGACCGAGGTCGGTCGGCAGCGACTGGATGGCCCTGAGCATGGCGCTGCCCCCGTAGCGCAGGTCGTCGGTGAGCAGCCGCGCCTCGGGGAACCGCTGCGCGAGGGTCGAGAAGACGACCTCACCCTCGATGCGGGCCAGGGCAGCACCGAGGCAGTAATGGGCGCCGAAGGCGAAGGAGAGGTGCTCGGCCCGGTTCGGGCGGCGCACGTCGAGCTCGTCGGGGTGGTCGAACACGGCCTCGTCCCGGTTGGCCGCCCCCATGACGACGATCGCCGTCTGACCGGCGGTCAGCTCCGTGTCGTGGAGCCGGAAGTCCGCCTCCACGACCCGCGGCAGGTAGTGGTGTGGCGAGTCGTAGCGGATCAGCTCGTCGACGGCTCCGCGCACCAGGCCGGGATCGTCCACGAGGAGGTCCCACTGGTCCCGGTTCCGTTGCAGCGCAGCGAAGCCGTTCCCGAGCAGGTTCGTGGTCGTCTCGCTCCCCCCGAAGAGGATGAGCAGGTACATCGCGACGAGCTCGTCCTCGGTCATCGCCTCGTTGTCGCGGTGGTCGAGCAGCAGCCGGGCGAGCTCCGGTCCCTCGCCGGTGGCGCGCAGGTGATGGATCATCTCGCCGACGTAGGCGCGGAACGCGTCGATGGCCTCGTCGGCCCGGCGCAGGCTCGTGTCGTCGAGGCTGAACAGCCGGCCGATCGCCTCGGACCACTCCCAGATCATCTCCCGGTCGGCCTGCGGCACCCCGATGAGGTCGACGATGACGCGGACCGGGAGCTGGTTGGCGAGGTCGCGCTTGACGTCCGGCTCGGGGTTGTCGAGCATCGCGTCGACGAGGTCGTCGACGTGCGCCTGGATCGACGCGCGCAGCATCTCGATGCGGCGGGCCGTGAACGCCCGCGACGAGATGCGACGCAGCCGAGCGTGCCCGGCCGCGACCTGCCGGCTCATGAAGTTGCCCTCGAAGTCGAGGACCTTGAAGAAGATCTCGTGCTGAGCGGCCGGCAACCGGCTCATCGTCCCCTCGGCCAGCTCACCGAACCGGTAGGCGTTCTGCCCGATCGGGTAGGCGCCGGCCATCACGGCCTTGACGTCCGCGTGGTGGGTGATGAGCGTCGCCGGGCCGCCCTGCCACCGCACGACACCCGACCCCTCGCGCCACCGCTCGTACATCGGGTAGGGCCAGGCGATGGTCTCGGGGTCGGCGGCGAAGAAGGCACTGATCTGCGCGTCGGCCACGGAGGCGTCGGCTCGGTCGATCGTCGTCATACGCACCTCACTGTGTCGTCGGTCCGGCCTGGTCCTCGGGGTCGTCCATGGAGGTCGTCCATCGAGGTGGGCTCAGAGCAGCTCGATCACGGTCGCGTTGGCCATCCCGCCGCCCTCGCACATGGTCTGCAGGCCGTAGCGCGTGCCGTCGCGCCGCATCCGGTGCAGCATCGTCGTCATCAGCCGGGCCCCGGTGGCTCCGAGCGGGTGGCCCAGGGCGATCGCGCCGCCCTGCGGGTTGGTGCGCTCGAGGTCTACACCGGTCTCGGCCGCCCAGGCCATGACGACGGACGCGAACGCCTCGTTGACCTCGAAGGTCCCGATCTCCCCGAGGGACAGCCCGGACCGGCGCAGGACGGCCTGCGTCGCCGGGATCGGCCCGGTGAGCATGAGGACGGGGTCGGAACCGACCACGGCCATGGTGTGCACCCGGGCGATCGGCCGGAACCCGTGCCGGCGCACGGCCTCCGAGGACGCGACGAGGATCGCGGCCGCCCCGTCGCTGATCTGGCTGGCCAGGGCCGCGGTCAGCCGGCCGCCCTCGCTGATCGGCGCCAGGGCCGCCAGGGCCTCGGCCGTCGAGCCGCGGCGCGGCCCTTCGTCGTGGGCGAGGCCGGCCACCGGCACGATCTCCGCCCGGAACAGGCCCGCCTCGGTCGCCGCGAGCGCGCGCCGGTGGCTCTCGAGGGACAGCTGCTCCATCGCGGACCGGCTGAGGTCCCACGTCTCGGCGATGAGCTCGGCGCCCCGGAACTGGTTGATCGGCATGTCACCGAACCGCTCCCGCCACCGCACGCCACCGCGCGGGTGCGCCATCCCGTGCTCGAGCCCGATGGTCGTCGGCGAGGCGATCGGTACCTGGCTCATCACCTCGACGCCGCCGGCGACGACGAGGTCCTGGACCCCCGCCATCACGGCCTGCGCGGCGAAGTGCACCGCTTGCTGCGATGACCCGCACTGCCGGTCGACCGTCGTACCCGGTACGTGCTCGGGCAGCCCGGCCGACAGGGCGGTGATCCGGCCGATGTTGGACGCCTGCGGCCCCATCTGGCCGACACAGCCCCAGACGACGTCGTCGACCGCGTCGGGGTCGGCATCGGTCCGCGCCAGCAGCGCCTCGATGACCGTCGCACCCAGGTCGGCCGGATGGATCGTCGAGAGTGCGCCGCCGCGCTTGCCGACCGGGGTGCGCACGGCGTCGACGAGGTAGGCCTCAGCCATCGCCGTCCGCCCACGCCGGACGCCGCTTCTCGAGGAAGGCCCCCGCCCCTTCGGGGAGCTCGTCGCCGAGGAAGAACGCGAGGTTGAACAGCTGGGCCGCGTCGAGCGCCTGGGGCGCCGGGAGGTCGGCGAGCACCGCGAACGCCTTGCGCCCCAGCCGGATCGCGTCCGGGGCCGCCTCGGCGAACCAGCCAGCATACCGGCCGGCCTCGGCGTGCAGCGCCTCGGCGTCGGTGCAGATCCGCGCCACGAACCCGAGCCGGTGGGCGTCGTCCACCGACAGCGGCTGCCCCGTCATCATCATCTCGAGCAGGACCTTGCGCGGCAGCGAGCGGGCGAGATGAGCGACGACGATCATCGGGAACAGTCCGATCCGCACCTCGGGCAGCGCGAAGCTGGCCCGCGGGGTCGCGAGGACGACGTCGCAGATCCCGGCCAGGCCGAACCCACCGGCGTACGCGGGTCCGTCCACCAGCGCGACCATCGGCTTGGGAGCCTGCAGGGCGAGCTGGTGCAGCTCGACGATCGCGCCCGGCCAGCCGTGGGCGGACGGCGCCGGCGACGCGGCCAGATGACGCATCTGGCGCAGGTCGCCGCCGGCCGAGAACGCCGGGCCCTCGGCGGCGATGGCCACCGACCGCACCGCGTCGTCGGCCATGGCGGCGCGAACCGCGGCCAGCAGCGCCGAGGACAGCTCCGGGTCGAGGGGGTTGCGGGACTCGGGCCGGTTCAGGGTCACCACGGCCATGCTGCCGCGCCGCGTGACGACCACCGCGTCGCTCATGGCAGCTCCATCCGCAGCAGCCACGCGTACATGACCTTGCCCAGGTGGTCGGACCGCAGCGACATCGTCCCGCCCCCGTCCAGGGCACCGGTGAGGACGAAGTTGAGCGCCAGGATCCCCGGGAGCTCGTAGCGGGTGACCGACCCCTTGACCAGGTCTCCGTAGTGCGCGGCGACCCGTTCCTCGGTCAGGACCTCACGCAGGGTGGCGTACCCCGCGTCGTCCCACGCGACGATGCCCACGTTGCAGGTGTCGCCCTTGTCACCGGACCGGCCGTGGGCGATGTCAGCGATCCTCACCGAGCAACCGCCGTGGCCGGTTCGAGCATCTCCACCCGCTGCACCACGTGCTCGCGCGGCACCAGGCAGGGCCAGATGGCGTACAGCTCCTTGAGCGGCGGGCGCGTCCCGACCCCGGCGACACCGGCCGGACCGTTGTTGTAGAGGGGCACGCTCTCGGTGAACACCTTGCGGGCCTCGGTCGCGTCCGCGCAGCGGGCGGCGTAGCGGACGACGAGCTCGAGGAGGTCGGGGTCGTCCGGCGGCGGGACCCGGGACCCCCACATCGAGGTGTGGCCGGGGTACTCGACGATGTCCTCGGTGTAGCGGAAGTCGGCGCGCTCCAACCGCTTCCGCAGGAAGGCGAGTCCGCGCTGGGCCTTCGCGTAGGCGTCGGGCCAGGTGTAGGTGAACTGCGCCTCGCCGACGAACCCGGCCCGGTAGCCCATGTTGACCTTGAGCGTCGCCGGACGCTCACGACCGGTGCCGCCGGTGATCCGTACCCGGTCCGGGCCGACCTCCTCGAGCGTCACTCCGGTGAAGTCGGCGGTGACGTCGGCCGTCAGGTAGCCGCCGGGGTCGAGGATCTCGTAGACCAGCTGCTCGCTGACCGTGCCGATGCTCACTGCTCCGCCGGAGCCGGGCGTCTTGGTCAGCACGGCGGTGCCGTCCTCGCTCACCTCGGCGATCGGGTACCCCAGTGTCTCCAGCCCGTCGACGTCGGCCCAGCCGCCGGCGTACAGGCCTCCGGTGGCCTGGCCGCCGCACTCGATGGCGTGGGCGACGACGGTGGCCATCCCGAGCCGGTGCCAGTCGTCGAGGGACCAGCCGAACTCGTGGACGAGCGGGCCGAGATAGAGCGCGATGTCGGTCACCCGGCCGCAGACCACGATGTCGGCGCCCAGGTCGAGGGCCTCGACGATCCCCTCACAGCCGGTGTAGACCGCGGCGTGGGTGAGCCGGTCGCGCACCGTGTCGAGCTCGGCACCGGTGTCGAGGTTGCGGAAGGAGACCCCCGCCTGGTCGAGGTCGTCGATCCGGTCCTCGATGTCGTCGCCGAGGACCACCGCGATGCGGACACCGGGCAGATCGAGCTCGTCGGCCAGCGCACGGATGGCCCGCGCCGCGGCTCGGGGGTTCGCCCCGCCGGCGTTGGTGACGACCTTCACGCCCTTCTCCACGCAGGCGGGGAGAGCGCCGCGCAGGAGGTCGATGACGTCGCGGGTGTAGCCGCGCTCCGGGTTGGTGGCCCGCTGCTTCGCGAGGATCGACATGGTCAGCTCGGCGAGGTGGTCGCAGCAGAGGTAGTCGATCTCCCCGCGCTCGACCATCTCGATCGCCGGACGCACGCTGTCGCCCCAGAACGCCATGCCCGCACCGAGCCGGACGACCTTGCCGCTCATGTGGCCTCGAGTCCGAGGAGGCGGGCGAGGTTGTCGCCGAGGATGCCGTCGATCTCCTCCGGCGTCAGCGGCAGCGCCCGGATGGCCGCCATCTCGGCGGTCGGGTCGGCCATCGGCCAGTCCGACCCGTAGACCACCCGGTCGGCCCCGTGCCGGCGGATGATCGCGACGACGCGCTCGGGGTCGAGCTCGGCCATGGTCGGCGGCCACGACGTCTCGAGGGTCACGCGGGAGCCGACGACGTGCTCCTCCGCCTCGTCGAGCCGGTGGTACCCGCCGTAGTGGCACGCGATGAGGGTGAGGTCTGGGAGCGCGTCCGCCAGCTGCCGCAGGAGCCTCGGCGCGCCGCGCTCGTTCGCCGCCTCGTCCTCGCCGGCCCCGACGTGGGTGACCACCGGCATACCCTCCTGGGCGAGGGCGGCGAGGATCTCGTGCACGCGCGGGTCGTCGAGCGAGAGGTTCTGGAAGAGCGGGTGCAGCTTGACCCCGACGATCCCGTTGTCCGTCAACGACCTGAGGTTCTCGTCGACGCTCAGCTCGGGGTGCACGGTGCCCATCGGGACGAGGCGGTCCCGAGGCACCGACCCGATGAACTCGTTGGTGCGGGCCACGGTCGACGCCTTGATCCCCACACCAAGCGCGAGCCCCTTGTCGATGCCCGCCTCGTCCATGGTCCGGAGCAGGCCGGCCAGGGTCCCGTCGAAGCGCAACGGCATACCGGCGGGGCGCTGGGCCTGCATGGCCTGCGCGATGCGGTCCGGCCACACGTGCATGTGGCAGTCGACGATCACGGCCGGCCGGGTCCTTTCGCGGCGCGGTCCTTGACCAGCTTCTTGGCCAGCGAGTCGAGGATCACCTCGGTCGACCCCTCGTAGATCCGCATCGGCCGGGCCTCGCGGTAGAGCCGCTCGATCTTGCTGCCCCGGACCAGGCCGAACCGGCCCATGGCCTGCACCGACCGGTCCACCACGCGGCTCGCCATCTCGGTCGCACCCACCTTCGCCATCGACGACAGGTGCAGGGCGCCGAGGGGGTCGCGTGCGGCCGCGGCGGCGGCCCGGTAGACGAACGTGCGCGCCATCTCGATCTCGACCCAGCTGGTCGCCAGCGAGGCCGGGATCCCGCCGAGACGGGCCAATGGCACACCGAACTGCTCGCGGGAGGACGTATGCGCGAGAGCCTCGTCCAGCGCGGCCTGAGCCACGCCGACGGCGGCCCCCCCGACCGAGACCCGGAAGGTCGCCAGCGTCGAGAGCATGAGCTTGAACCCCTGGCCCTGCTCGCCGAGCCGGTGGTCCAGCGGGACGCGCGCGTCCTCGAAGACGACGTCGCCGAGCACGTGGGGCGCGATGATCTGGTGGGGAGCGGTGGTGCTCACCCCGGGCGTGGACGCAGGGACGAGGACGAGCGAGTAGGCGTCGCCCTCCCGGCACAGGACGCTGTAGAAGTCGGCGTCGCCCGCGTTGGTGATGAACGACTTGTGGCCGGTCACGACGATCTCGTCGCCGTCGACGGTCGCCGTCGTCGTGATCGCCCGCAGGTCGGACCCCACGTCGGGCTCGGTGAGGGCGAGCGCGCCGATCGCGTCGAGGCTCGCGACCTTGGGCAGCCACGTGTCCCGGACCGCGTCGGACCCGTGGTGGGAGACGACGAAGCTGCCGATGCCCTGCATGGCGAACATCGAGTCCAGGTGGGCGCTCTCGTAGGCGAGGGCCTCACGGACCACGGTGACCGCCAGCGAGTCGACGGTCTCGTACCGACCCCCGTAACGCGCGGCGACGACGACGTCGACCAGCCCCGACCCGGCGAGCCGCTGCCGGACGTCGGGGTCGAACCGGTCCGCCTCGTCGGCGCGCGCAGCGACGTCGGCGCAGGACGCGGCGAGGGCGCGAGCCTCCGCCTGCAGCGCCAGGTAGGGCGCGGTCAGCTCGAAGGCGGTCGCGTCGGTCACGCGAGGACCTCGGGCACCCTCTGGTTGAATGACCGGCCGATCAGCTCGGAGGCGATGCGGGTGCGCTGGATCGCCGGCGTCCCGCCCGCGATGGCCCAGCCGTGCGCGTCGCGGTGCAGCCGCTCGATGCCGTACTCCTCGCTGTAGCCGTTGCCGCCGTGCAGCTGCATCGCCTGGTCGCTGACCTTCTTGGCCATCTCGTTGGCGAAGACCTTGGCGACCGAGACCTCGAAGGGGACGGGCAGCCCGTTGCCGGCGTTCATCGCCGCACGGTAGATGAGCAGCCGCGCCGCCTCCACCTGGGTGGCCATGTCGGCGAGCACCATCTGCACGTTCTGGAACTCGATGAGCGCCCGGCCGAACTGCTTGCGCTCCTGGACGTAGGCCTTGGTGCGGTCGAGGGACGCTTGGCCGATGGCGAGGCTCATCGTCGCGTTGCCGAGGCGCTCGATGGAGAAGACCCCGAACAGCTGCTTGAAGCCGCCGGCGGGGATGACGACGTTGTCGCACGGCACCCGGACGTCGTCGAAGTAGAGGTCGGCGCTGGGGATGCCGCGGAAGCCCATGAGCTTCTCGGGGGCGCCGAAGGTGAAGCCGGGCGTGCCCTTGGCGACCCGGATCGCGCCGATGCCCTTGGCCCCCGGCGCGTCGCTCAGCCGGCAGTAGACGAGGTACTCGTTGGCGTGCCCGCCGTTGGAGATCCAGCGCTTGCTGCCGTTGATGACGTACTCGTCACCGTCGAGCGTCGCACGGGTCCGCATGTCGGTGGCCGCCGAGCCGGCGTCCGGCTCGGAGATCCCGATGGCCATGGTGATCTCGCCGCTGACGGTCTTGGGCAGCACGTCCTTCTTCTGCTGCTCCGTCCCGAAGAACTCGACGACGCGGACCGGACCGGTGTTGGTCTCGAAAACCTGGAACGCCGCGGGACGGCACTCCTTCGCCAGCTCCTCCTGCACGATGAGCGCGTCGAGGAGGGTGCCGCCATGGCCGCCGTACTCCTCGGGCAGCACGATGCCGAGGAAGCCGAGCTTGGCCAGTCGTTGCACCTCGTCGGCGGGCAGCGCGGTGCGGTCACGGTCCCACTCGGCCGCCTTGGGCGCGTACACCTCACGAGCGACCTCGGCCGCCAGCTCGCGCAGCGACACCTGCTCCGATGTCAGTTCGAAACCACTCAAGAGGTCCCCCGTCCGGGTGCGCGTGCTGGTGCCGTATCTATGATCACCATAGTGATAGATTACGGTTCGTCACAAGTGACCTGACCGCCCAGATTCGGGAGATCCGATGAGCGACACCGCCCGGCCCACCATCCGCCTCGACGGGAAGGTCGCGCTGGTCACCGGCGGCAACCGAGGGCTGGGTCGGGAGATGGCGCTCGGGTTCGCGCGGGCCGGCGCCGACGTCGTCGTTGCGAGCCGGCACGAGGACGCTTGCGCCGAGTTCGCGGCCACGCTGCGCGACGAGCACGGGGTGCGGGCCGTCGGTGTAGGCGTGCACGTCGGCCGGTGGGACACGCTGGACGGGTTCGTGGACCGCGTCCTCGAGGAGATGGGCACGGTCGACGTCCTCGTGAACAACGCCGGCATGTCGCCGCTCTACGACTCGGTGACCTCGGTGACCGAGGACCTCTTCGACAAGGTGCTGGCGGTCAACCTCAAAGGCCCGTTCAGGCTCGCGGCGCTCCTCGGCACGCGGATGGCCGCCGGGCGAGGGGGCTCGATCGTCAACATCTCCAGCGCCGGCGCCGTGCACCCCAAGCCGCACATCCTCCCGTACGCCGCGGCGAAGGCCGGCCTCAACGCCCTCACCGTGGGCCTCGCGCATACGTTCGGGCCCTCGGTGCGGGTGAACGCGATCATGGCGGGCACCTTCCTCACCGACGTCAGCAAGGCGTGGGACATGGAGGCGTTCGAGAAGCGGGCCGAGGGGTTCGCGCTGCGTCGAGGTGGGCAGCCGCACGAGATCGTCGGCGCCGCCCTCTACCTCGCCAGCGACCTCTCGAGCTACACGACCGGCTCCATCCTCACCGTCGACGGCGGCCAGCCCTAGCCCTCCCCTCGACCACCCCGGGGGCCTCTCCCCCACGCAACGTCCCGGACATGTCTGAGCTGTTGTCGCCCATTCCGGACATCGGGCACGACTTCTCAGACATGTCTGCGTTGTCGGTGGGGGGAAGGCGAGGGGCCAGCCGGTGCCGGCCGTCAGCCGAGGAGCTCGCGGAGCACCTCGTCGGTGTGCTGTCCGACCGTGGGTACGCCGTCGTACGCCGGGCCGGCGTAGCCCTCGACGTGCAGGACCGGACCGGGCGTCAGCACCCGGCCCAGGGCCGCCGAGCCCGTGAGCGCGACGAGCGTCCGCTCCAGGAAGTGCTCGTCCTCGACGATGTCGCTGGCGTCGTTCACCTGGCTGCAGACCACCTCGTGGTCCTCGAGGACCGCGAGGATGTCGGCGCGCGGCTGCTCCGCGACCCAGCCGGTCACGAGGGCCTGGAGCTCGTCGTTGTGCTGCATCCGCACCTCGTTGGTGGCGTACCGCGGGTTCTCGATGAGCTCCGGCTGCCCCATGGCCGCGAACAGCCGTCGCGCGATCCCCTGGTTGGACGCCGCGATCGACAGCCACTTCCCGTCGGCCGCCTGGTAGACGCCGCGGGGGGACGCCGAGCCGGTGCCGTTCCCCACGCGGCCCTGGACGAACCCGGTCCCGGTGTAGTTCATGATCATGTCGCCGACGATGAACATCAGCGGCTCGTAGAGCGCCACGTCGACGTGGTCGCCCTGCCCCGTCCGCTCGCGCCGGAACAGGGCCATGGCCGTTCCCATGGCCGCCGAGATCCCCGCGATGGAGTCGGCGAACCCGAAGGGCGGTGACGTCGGGGGCGTCTCGGGCCAGCCGTTGATGTAGGCGAAGCCGCTGCCGGTCTCGGCGACGGTCCCGAACCCGGGCTTACCGCTGTTGGGCCCGAACTGCCCGAACCCGCTGACGCTCGTCATCACCAGGCCGGGGTGGTCGGCGGCCAGGGCGTCGTAGCCCATCCCCCACGCCGCCATCCGACCCGGGCGGAAGCTCTCGATGACGACGTCGACGGCCCCGATGAGCCGGCGTACCGTCGACCGGTCGTCCTCGCTGCGCAGGTCGAGAGCGACCGACCGCTTGCCGGAGTTGAGCCGGGCGAACCCGAACGACTGGCCGTTCTTCATCGGCGTCCACTGCCGCGCGTAGTCCCCGGTGCCCGGGTCCTCGACCTTGATGACGTCGGCCCCGAAGTCGCGGAGCATCCGGCCGCAGGTCGGAGCCGCATACATCGTCCCGAGCTCGAGGACGCGCACCCCGGCGAGCGGGCCGGCGCTGCGTCCGGCGTCGTCGGCGTTCATCGTCCGACCCTCACGCTCTCCACTGGATGTGCTTGACCTCGAGGTACTCGCGCATCCCCCACTCCCCCAGCTCGCGACCCACCCCGGACCGGCCGTAGCCGCCGAACGGGGCGTCGGGGCGCATCGCCCCGCCGCCGTTGATCCACACCGTGCCGGCGCGGATCTGCTGGGCGATGCGACGGGCCTCAACCGGGTCGTTGCACCACACGTTGGCGGCCAGCCCGTATGCCGTGTCGTTCGCGAGCCGGATGGCCTCCTCGGTGTCCTTGAAGGGCAGGATCACGGCGACCGGCCCGAAGATCTCCTGCTGCACGGCGCGCGCGTCGGCCGGCAGGTTGCCGAGCAGCACCGGGTTGACGAACCAGCCCTTCTCCGGCAGCGGCTTGGTGACCTCGAGCAGCTTCCGGCCGCCGGCGGCCACGGAGTCGTCGACGAAGCCGAGGACCCGCGCCTTGTGGTCGGGACGGATCATCGGGCCGACGTTGGTCGCCGGGTCCCACGGGTCGCCGACGACCATCTGGTCGAAGGCGGCTGCGCCGGCCTCGAGGAACTCGTCGTACTTGGACTGGTGGACCAGGAGCCGGGCCAGTGCGGCGCAGCCCTGCCCACCGTTGCGCGACCACCGCAGGTGCATCTCGACGGCGATCTTCTGCACGTCGACGTCGGGCATGACCAGGCTCGGCGACTTGCCGCCGAGCTCGAGCGTCACCCCGACGAGGTTCTGGGCGGCCTGCGCCATGATCTTCGACCCGACCGCGTCCGAACCGGTGAATGACACCCGGTCGACGCCGGGGTGCGTCGTCAGCCGCTCCCCCACGTCGGGGCCGCCGATGACGACGTTCATCACGCCCGGCGGCAGTCCCGCCTCCTGGATGAGGTCGCCCAGGAGCAAGGTGGTCAACGGCGTGCGCGGCGACGGCAGCAGTACGACGGTGCAGCCCGCGGCCAGTGCCGCGCCGAACTTGAAGATGGCGAGGTTGAGCGGGTAGTTGTACCCGGTGATGGCCGCGACGACGCCCACCGGCTCGTAGACGACGTCGCTCTCGGTGGGGAAGGGCTTGTCGTAGCCACCGAGGTGGATGGTGCGGTCGACCTTCGCGGCGTCGGCCGCCCAGCGCAGGTGCTCCTGCACGGCCATCTTCACCTGGAGGTACTCCGCCAGGGAGACGGGGGTCCCGACCTCGTTGACGATCGACGGGAGGAGCCGGTCGGCTGCCGCCTCGAGCACGTCGGCGAACCGGTGGATGTGTCGGGCGCGCTCCTCGCCGGAGAGGGCGGACCACATCGGGAACGCCGCGCGGGCCGCCATGACCGCGGCGTCCACCTGGTCGGCGGAGGCTCCGCCGACCGTCGCGATGACCGCCTCGGTGGCCGGGTTGAACACCTCCCAGGTGTCGCCCTCGGGCTGCTCCATCTCCCCGCCGATGAGCAGCGTCCGGGTCGCGGGGACCCAGTCGCGCAGGGGATGCTGTGCGGTGGTGGCGGTCATGAGGACGGTTCTCCTTGGGGCGTGCTCGGGTCGGACTCGGTGGTCGGCCGCTTGGCCATCAGGCCGACGCGGAGCATGTCGACGACGGTCTCGTCGCGCTGGTTGATGCCGACGTGGTGGAACCACACGACCCCGGAGTCGGTGCGGCTGGCGGACTCGCGCTTCTTGACGATCGTCGTCTCGCCGCGCAGCGTGTCGCCGTGGAAGACGGGATGGGGGAACTTGATGGAGTCGTACCCGAGGTTGCCGAGGGTCGTGCCCATGGTCAGCTCGGGGACGTGGAAGGCGCCGATCAGCGCGACCGTGAACAGGCTGTTGACGACCCGCTGCCCGTAGATCGTCGTCTTGGCGAACTCCGCGTCGAGGTGCAACGGCTGCACGTTCATCGTCAAGGACGTGAACATGACGTTGTCCATCTCGGTGACGGTCCGGGTGAGGGCGTGCCGGTAGTGGGCACCCACCTCGAACTCCTCGAAGTAGAGCCCTCTGAACAGTCGCGATGCCTCGGTCACGGTGTCGTCCTCTCGGTCCCGCGCAGCCGGGCTGCGCGCTCCAGCCACTCGACGGCCTTGTCGTAGTGGGCCTTGTCGATGTGCAGCCCCCGGTAGCGCAGGGCACCGGTCCCCGCCGTGGCGGCCTCCTCGTAGGCGGTGACCATCCCCTCGTAGAACGCCACCGTCTCGGCCGACGGGGTGAACACCGCGTTCACCGTCGACACGTGGCTCGGGTGGATGGCGATCATGCCGCGGAACCCCAGCTGCCGGCCGCGCACCGCGAACTCCTCGAGCCCGCTGAGGTTCTCCAGGTCCTCCCAGAGGCCGGTCAGGGCGTGGATGCCCGCCTCGCGGCAGGCGAGCAGCACCTGGCTGCGCAGGTAGAGCGTCTCCAGACCCTCGGGCGTCCACTCGTAGCCGACGGCCCGCGCGATGTCGGCGTGCTCCGCGGTCGGCCCGATCATCGCGCCCACCCGCGGCGAGGCGGTGGCGATCTCGCGAGCGTTCTGGATGGCCTTGACCGTCTCGACGGGGACGATGTACTCGAGGCCGGTCACCCCGTTGCGCGTCTCGAAGTGGTCGAGCAGCGCGTCGTACTGCAGCACGTCGGTGGCCCGCTCGATCTTCGGCGCGAAGATCCCGTCGAGGCCGGGGACCACCACCGCCTCGAGGTCGGCCCCGGTGAGCCTGGTCGCCAGCGGGTTGACCCGCACCAACAGGCCGACCTCGGGGTTCGTCTCGCGGACCCGGGCGATCGACGCGGCCACCGTGTCGCGGGCAGCCGCCTTCTCCCCCAGCGGAACCGAGTCCTCGAGGTCGAGCACCACGGCGTCCGCGCCGCTGGCGACGGCCTTGTCGACCCAGCTCGGTCGGTGACCGGGGACGAAGAGGACGGAACGGTAGGCCTGCATCAGTAGCTCCGCGGCAGACCCAGGACGTGCTCGCTCACGTAGTTGAGCACCATCTCCTGGCTGATCGGGGCGATCCGCATGAGCCGGGCCTCGCGGAAGTACCGCTCGACGTGGAACTCCTTGCCGTAGCCGAACCCGCCGTGCACCTGTAGCGCGACGTCGGCTGCGTAGAAGCCCGCCTCGGCGCAGAGCCACTTGGCGTAGTTGGCCTCGGCGCCACAGGGCAGTCCCTGGTCGACCATCCACGCCGCCTTGTCCAGCACGGCCTCAGCCGCCTCGATGCGGATCTTGGCCTCCGCGAGCTGGAACGCGATCCCCTGGTTCTGGCCGATGGGCCGCCCGAACACCACCCGCTCCTTCGCATACTGGGTGCCTCGCCGCAGCGCCGCCTTGCCCAGCCCGAGCGCCGCGTTCGCGGAGATGACCCGCTCGGCGTTGAGCCCGCCCAGGATCGCCTTGAACCCGCCGCCGACCTCGCCGACGACGTCCTCGTCGGCGACGAAGAGGTCGTCGATGAACAGCTCGTTGGTGTCGACGGCGTTGCGGCCCATCTTGGGGATGGGGCGGATCGTCACGTGCTCCGGGTCCATCGCGGCGAACATCAGGGTCATGCCCGCGGTGCGCTTGGCGCCCTCCTGACGCGGGCTGGTGCGACAGAGCAGCAGCATCCGCTCGGCCTCGAGGGCCTTGGTGATCCACACCTTCTTGCCAGAGACCCGCCAGCCGCCCTCGACCTTCTTGGCGAAGGTCGAGATGTTGGTCGTGTCCGTGCCGGCGTCGGGCTCGGTCACGGCGAAGGAGGTGTGCAGCTCGCCGGTGACGACCCGGGGCAGGAACCGCTGCTTCAGGTCCTCACTGCCGTGGTTGATGATCGGCTCGAACCCGAAGATGCCGATGTGGACGGCGCTGCACCCGCCCATGCCCGCCCCGGACGCGGCGATCTCCTGCTCGACGATCGCCGCCTCGGTCACCCCGAGGCCGCCGCCGCCGTACTCCTCGGGGATCGTCAGGCCGAGCCATCCGGCCTTGGCGACCGCCTCGTAGAACTCCCAGGGGAACTCGTGGTTCGTGTCGTGGTCCATCCAGTACTCGTCCGGGAACGCCTTGCACATGGCGCGCACCGCGTCGCGGATGTCCTCGTGGATCGGGTCGGGCGTGTAGTCGACCACCGTCGTCTCGCTCTCTGCTCCGGTATGCGCGCCACCACCTCAACGGGCGGGGACGGCAGCCCTGTCGTAGGTGTCGTCGGTGCGGCCTTCGTCGCGCAGCACCGACTTGCGCACCTTCTCGGACGGCGTCTTCGGCAGCGCGTCGACGACGCGCAGGAACCGCGGGATGGCGAACGCGGGGATCTTGCCGTCGCACCACCGCAGGACGTCCTCGGGGTCGACCGGCTCGCTGACGACGACCACGGCCAGGACCTCGTCCTCGCCGGCCTCCTGGTCGGCCGGGATGCCGAGCACGGCGCACTCGGTCACGGCCGGGTGCTGGAGCACGGCCTGCTCGACCTCGTAGGAGCTGATGTTCTCCCCCCGGCGGCGCAGGGCGTCCTTGTAGCGGTCGACGAAGTAGAACCAGCCGTCCTCGTCGCGGCGGAGGGCGTCGCCGGTGTGGAACCACAGGTTCCGCCAGGCCTCGACGGTCTTCTCCGGCATGTTGTAGTAGCCGTTGCTGCAGGTCCACGGGTGCACCGGCCGCACGACGAGCTCGCCGACCTGGCCGACGGCCACCTCGCGGTCGGTCTCCGGGTCGACGAGGCGGATGTCGAACCACTCGGCGTTCTGCAGGCCGGCCGCCCCCGCGGGCCGGGGCACCCCGTAGGGCGACATGATCGGCGCGCACGTCTCGGTGAGCCCGAACGCGTCGAGGAACGCCTCGATCCCGTAGCGCTCCTTGAACTGGTCGACGATCGTGCTCGCCGTCGGAGCGGCGTAGACCGCCCGGAGCCGGTTGTCGCGGTCGTTGTCGCGCGGTGCCTGCTTCCAGGCGAAGTCCATCATCACCCCGACGAAGTTGGTCACCGTGACGCCGGAGTCGCGCACGTGGTCGATCCACCGGCTGGCGCTGAACTTCCGCCTGATCACCGCGCGGCCCCCGGCGACGATGACCGGGTAGACGGCCATGAACGTGGCGTTCCCATGGAACAGCGGCGTGGTCGTGAGGTAGACGTCGTCGGGGGTGAGCCGGGTGAGGCTGACGACGATCTGGGCGAAGAAGTAGAGCTGCGAGAAGGGCATCGCGACGCCCTTGGACGGACCGGTCGTGCCGGACGTGTAGAAGATCGCGCCCAGGTCCTGGGGCCTCGGTGTCGGCAGCGGGTCGATGGCGCCGCGCTCGAGCTCCTCCCAGCCGTCTGCGGCCCAGCCGTTCTCGCGCAGCAGAGCCACCGCCCGGTCGCGGAGGCCGGAACCGGTGTCGATCACCCAGAAGTGCTCCACCGTGCGGGCGTGCTCGGCGACGGCGACCCAGCGCTCGGCCTGTACGTCGTCGATGACCGCGTACCGGGCCTGCGCGACGACCAGCTGGTGGCGCAGGAACTCCCCTTCGTAGTTGGTGTTGATGGGGACCTCGACGAGTCCGCCGACCGCGGTCCCCCACCAGGTGCGGACGAACTGCGAGGAGTTCTGGGCCATGAGGACCACGCGGTCACCCTGTGCAGCGCCCGCGCGGTAGAACGTCGAGGCCGCGTGCTCCGCCGCCTCCAAGCCCTCCTGGTAGGTGTAGGTGAGACCGTCCTCGTCCGGGAACTCCAGGCACAGGGCGTCCGGACGCTCCGCCACGTGGTGGCGCAGCACGTAGTCCAGCGTCCAGGTCTCCGGGTCGGGGAAGGCGGGGACGAGGTCGGAGTAGACGCGGGGTCCGGCCGTCACGGCGCCGCTCCCGCGGCGGCGGGGCCGAGGAGGGCTTCGTCGATGTCCTGCCGCGGCGTGATCGCGGTGATCGCCGGGACGACGTCGCGGCCGAGCCGGTCGAGCGTCGCGATGGTCTCGTCGGCGGTCATCGTCGGCCACTGCGGCCGCAGCAGGAGCGGGTCGACCGGGAGCGCGGTGACGTATTCGACCAGCTGGGCGACCACCTCGTCTGGCGTACCGATGACGGCGTGCCCGGCGACCGCCTTGGCGAACTCGTTCTCGAGGTCGGTGTCCTTCATGACGTCGAGTCCCTTGGCCGCGTAGGTGAGGTAGCGACCCTGGGCGACCCGGGCATACTCGACCATCGCCTCCTCGCGGGTGTCGGCGACGAGGCAGTTGCGGCGCAGCGGCTGCGGCCCGAAGGTCTTGCCACGGGCCGCGAACCCGTCGCGGACGATCGCGTAGCGGCGGGCGACCTCGTCCTTCGGCGTCTCGGGCGGACACGCGTACGCGTCGCCGTACGTCGCCGCGCGGCGCACCCCGGCGAGGGCGTGGGCCCCGATCCAGATGGGCGGGTGCGGCTTCTGCACCGGGAAGAGGTGCGGGTGCACGTCCTCGAGCGTGAAGTACTTCCCGTGGAAGGTGACGCTCTCCTGCGTCCAGAGGCGCGTCATCAGCTCGAGCGACTCGTCGAAGCGGCCGGCGCGCTCCTTGAAGGGGATCCCGAAGTAGTCGAACTCCTCGGGGCGGTAGCCCAGTCCGGCCCCGAAGACCAGACGGCCCTCCGTCACCACGTCGAGGGTCGCGATCTCCTCCGCGAGCATCACCGGGTGGTAGAGGGGGGCGATGAGGATCTGGGTGACCAGGCGGACGTGCGGGTCGACCTCGGCGGCGAGGCGCGCGAGCAGCGGTACGGGCTGCAGCCAGCGCAGGTCGCCGTAGAGGAAGTGCTGCCCGATCGCGATGTAGGTGAATCCGTTCCGCTGTGCGGCCTCGACGATGCGCAGCACGTCGCGGAACTGGTCGCTGGGCGATATCGACCGCGGGACGTCACTGAGCAACAGTCCGACCTGCACCATCTCTGACCTTCTCTCTCGTTCGGATGCGTGTCGTCGCGCCGGCTACGCCTGCGCGGGGAGCCCGGCGACAGCCCAGCCGCCGTCGACGGCGAGGACGACGCCGGTCACGTAGCTCGCACGGGGCGAGGCCAGGTAGACGACCGCGTCGGCGATCTCGGAGGGGTCGGCGATGCGACCCATGGGGATGCGGGCGAGGTAGCCATCCATGGAGATGCGCCCGCTGGCGACCATGGACTGCTGCATCTCGGTGGCCACGGTGCCCGGTGCGACCGCGTTGACGCGGATGCCGGAGGGCGCCCACTCGACGGCGAGGGCGCGGACGAGACCGTCGACACCCGCCTTGGAAGCGCAGTAGGCGGCGCGCGCGCCGAACCCCTGGGACGCGCAGATCGACGAGACCATGACGATGCTCGAACCCGGCTGCAGGTACGGGTGGGCGGCCTTGGCGCCGAGGAAGGCCGCGCGCAGGTTGACGTCGAGGATGCGGTCCCACTGCTCGACCGGGTAGTCGGCCGTCTCCCCCGGTGCGGTGACGCCGGCGTTGAGGACCAGCGTGGCTAGCCCCCCACCCGCGTCGGCTGCAGCCCGGAGGGCGGCATCGAGGACGGTCGGGTCGCCGACGTCGCCGACGACGCCGGTGTGACCATCGCCCAGGGAGCCCATGGCAGCAGCGACCGACTCGTCGAGGTCGACCCCGACGACGACCGCACCCTCCCGGGCGAACCCGGCGGCGATGGCGCGACCGAGACCCCGTGCGGCACCCGTGACGACGACGCCGTTCGGCCGGTCTCCGGGGTCGGTCCTGCGGGGTTCGTCCACCGTGGACACCTGCGTCATCGGGCACCTCCTAGCGCGTTCCGCGACCGTAACACCATCATGAAGATCCTGACAATGATGCGCCTAGATTATGCGTCGTCAGACCCGACGTAGGTGTAGCTCCCCGCCGACCCGGGGAGCATGAGCACCCGCTCGGCCACGATCCTCTTGTGCGCGAGCCGGTGCTCGTCCCCCACGACGACGTGCACGTCGTCGTAGTAGCCGATGATGACCTTGGTCTCGGTGTCGGAGAGCAGCTTGGCCTCGAAGTACGCGTGGGTCGCCACGGTGCCGTCGCCGGCCTCGGGCTCGGCGGTGATGTTGGTGATGACGTGCTTGCAGACCGGCACCTGCAGGGCGTTGTGGGCCCGGTAGACGTCGAGGAACGCCTCGATGCCCTCGGCGGCCTCGCCGGACCCCCGGCTCACCTTCACGTCGGGCGTCGCCAGAGCGCGCAGCTCGTCGAGGTCGCCCTCGTCGACCGCCCGGGCGTAGCGGTAGTAAAGCCTCTCGGCGCGCGCGGTGGTGGTGTCGATATCGGTGTGGGTGGTCGGTGTGGCAGTCATCTCGCGGTCAGTCCTCCATCGATGGGAATCGTCGTGCCGGTGACGAACCCGGCGTCGTCACTGGACAGGAAGGCCACCACGCCGGCGATCTCGTCGGGCGTGGCGGGGCGGCCGAGGGGCACCGAGCCGATGAACCCCTCCATGAGGTCGGCGATGTCGGCGCCGGGCTCGCGCCCGAAGAAGGTGGGGAGCATCGGGGTGTCGACGGGGCCCGGGCAGATGACGTTCACGCGGATGCCGTCCGGGCCGCCGACCAGGGCCAGCGACCGGGCGAAGGCGGTCAGCGCCCCCTTGGTCAGCGAGTAGAGCGGGCTGAAGGGTGACCCCACCAGCGCTGCGGTGGAGGCGGTGAAGGTCACCGAGCCCTTGCCCTCGGACCGTCGCAGCAGGTCCCAGCCCAACGTCGCGCCGTAGAAGGCGGACTTGACGTTGACGTCGATCGCCCGCTGGAAGTCGTCCTCGCCGACGTCGAGACCCCCGGCTCCGGGCATACCGACCTGGTTGTGCAGCACGTGCAGGCGGCCGTGGGCGGCCTCGATGCTCGCGAAGAAGCCCTTCAGCGCCGCCGTGTCCGTGGCGTCCAGCCGGTGCCCGGAGGCGCGGTCCCCGGCGCCCGTAGCGGCCTCGGCGACGGACAGCGCGGACGCCTCCGAGAGGTCGGCGACATGGACGTGGGCGCCCTCGCGGGCCAGCCGGAGGGCGATGGCGCGACCCATCCCTGAGCCACCGCCGATGACCGCGGCGACCCGGCCCTCGAGGCGGCGGGTCACGTCTCCTCCCGGGTACGCGTCGACGCCACGCGCTCGGTGATGGGCGAGAAGAACCCCACGAGGAACGGGTCGGGTTGCAGGGTGTCCGACACCGAGACCACCGGCGCGCGTCCGGCGGCGGTAGCCTCCGTGCGCTCCGCCCGCTGCCAGGTGAACTGGGCGTAGGCCGTGTCCAGCTCGGCCTCGGGGATCTCGTAGATCGCGAGGTAGCGGTAGGCACACGGTGGAGCGCCGTCGAGGTCGGCCTGACGGAACCGCTGCACCCCAGCGAACCCGGCGAGCCGCTCGATGGTCTCGATCATGTGGACGTCGCTGTACCAGCGGTTGAACGGCTCGTCCTGGCCCGGCTTGGCGTTGCTGAGGACGACCATGAGGTGTGCGCTCACGTCGCGGCCCCACCGCGGCCGTTGCCGGGCATCTTGCGGGAGTCGTGGCTCACCGCGATGGCGACCGGTCGCACCTCGACGACCACGCGCTTCGGGCTGTCGAGCAGCCGGGCGAAGGCCGCGGGGTCGACCGGCTGCATGCGCGACGTGAACCTCGGGAGGAACCACTCGAGGGTGGCCCGGTCACGGTGCACGGTGGCGACCCCGCGGACCGCCAGCATCTGGCGGCCGGGACGTCCCGTACCGGCGTTGGTCACCACCAGCGTTACGCGCGGCTCTCCGGCGAGCGCCGCGACGTGCGCGCGCCCCTCGACCGCGGTGAGCCAGAACGCGCCGTCGGCCCGGACGAAGCTCATGATGACCCCGCTCGGCCAGCCCTCGGCGTTGGCGAAGACGAAGGTGCACTCGGTCTGGGCGTCGAACAGCTCGTCCTGCTCCGACAGGTCGAGCCTCAGCGTCTGCAGGGCCTCGAGGTCGTCGATGCCGATCCTGCCCACCTGTGTCCTCCTCGCCGCCGGTGATAACCATGATATTCGTAGTCATGGTTAGGCCGTCAAGCGTGTAGCCTATCCATGATCATTGATCGCAGCCGTCCCGGGAGGTCGCCCGTGCCCAGCGCCGTCATCGTCGACGCCGTCCGCTCCCCCATGGGGCGTGGCAAAGCCGGTGGAGCCCTGTCCGGGCTGCACCCGGCCGACCTGCTCGCCCAGGTCCTCACCGCCCTCGTCGAGCGCACGGGCATCGATCCCGGCACCGTCGAGGACGTCATGATCGGCTGCGTCGGCCAGGCCGGCGAGCAGTCCGCGACCCCCGGCCGCCAGGCGTGGCTCTCGGCCGGGTTCCCCGTCCACGTCCCGTCAGTCACCATCGAGCGCAAGTGCGGGTCGGGGCAGCAGGCCATCGAGTTCGCGGCGCACGGGATCATCGCCGGCGCCTACGACGTCGTCATCGCCGGAGGGGTGGAGTCGATGAGCCGGGTCCCCATGGGGTCGGCACGGATGGGCGCCGACCCGTTCGGCGCGGGAGTGACCCAGCGCTTCCCCGGCCTCGTCCCCCAGGGGGTCTCCGCCGAGCTGGTGGCGCACCAGTGGGGCCTCACCCGCGAGCAGCTCGACGCGTACGCCGCCCGCTCCCAGCACGTGCGGCGGCGACGGCCGCATCGGGCGGCTTCGACGACGAGATCATGACCGTCACCGTCGACGGCACCAAGGTCGAGGTCGACGAGTCGATCCGCCCAGGGACCACCGCGGAGCGGCTCGCCGGACTGGCGGCGGTGTTCGGCACCGACACGATGCGCGCCCGGTTCCCCGAGGTCGACTGGATGGTCACGGCCGGCAACTCGTCCCAGATCACCGACGGCGCGGCGGCCTTGCTGCTCATGAGCGAGGACCGGGCCCGGGCCCTCGGCCTGCGCCCGCGCGCCCGCCTGTATGCGTCCAGCGTCGTCGGCGACGACCCGATGCTCATGCTCACCGGGCCGATCCCCGCGACCCACAAGGTGCTGGCGCGGTCCGGCCTGTCGCTGGACGACCTCGACACCGTCGAGGTCAACGAGGCGTTCGCGTCCGTGCCGCTGGCCTGGCAGGCGGAGTTCCCCGTCGAGGACGCCCGCCTCAACCCCCGCGGGGGCGCGATCGCCCTGGGCCACCCGCTCGGTGCGTCGGGCGCCCGCATCATGACGACGATGCTGGGTCACCTCGAGCAGACCGGCGGCCGCTTCGGGCTGCAGACGATGTGCGAGGCCGGCGGCATGGCCAACGCGACGATCCTCGAAAGGCTCGGCTGACATGGACCTCGCGAACAGCTCGGCCGTCGTCACCGGCGGCGCGTCCGGCCTCGGGCTCGCTACGGTCGAGGCCCTCGTGGCCCGCGGCGTGGCCGTCACGATCGTCGACCTCCCGAGCTCCGCCGGGGCGGAGGTGGCGCAGCGGCTCGGCGACCTCGTCACGTTCGGGGCCGCCGACGTCCGTGACGCCGACGCGGTCGACGCGGCCCTCGACGTCGCGCAAACGCGTGCCCCCCTGCGGGTCCTCGTGCACTGCGCGGGGCGCGGCGGCACGGTGCGCCTGGTCAACCGGGACGGCACGCCCGGCGACTACGACCTCTACCGCGAGATCGTCGACATCAACCTCGTCGGCACCTTCAACGTGCTGCGCCTGGCCGCCGCCCGGATGGCCGCCACCGAACCGGTCGACGGCGAGCGCGGGGTCTGTGTCCTCACCGCGTCGGTCGCCGCGTGGGAGGGCCAGATCGGCCAGATCCCCTACGCGTCGGCCAAGGCCGGCGTCGTCGGCATGACGCTCGTGGCGGCCCGTGACCTGTCGCGGGCGTTGGTCCGCGTGTGCTCCATCGCTCCCGGCGTCTTCGACACCCCGATCCTCAGCCGGTTCTCCGACGAGATCAAGGCCGGGCTGGCCGCCCAGGTGCCCCACCCCGCCCGTCTCGGGCGTCCCGACGAGTTCGCGGCGACCGCGCTGCACATCATCGACAACGCGATGCTCAACGGCGAGACGATCCGCCTCGACGGCGCGATCCGGATGGCCCCCCGGTGACCGACGCGTCGCGCTCCCCCGTCAGCACCCGCGTCGAGGCCGGCGTCCTCGTGGTCACCATCGACCGGCCCGAGGCCCGCAACGCGATCAACACCGTCACCGCCGAGGCGATCGGGGCGGCGATGGACCGGCTCGACGCCGAGACCGCGCTGGTCGCCGGGGTCATCACGGGGGCGGGCGGCACGTTCTGCGCCGGGATGGACCTCAAGGCGTTCCTCGCCGGCGAGCGGCCGTCCATCCCCGGGCGCGGGTTCGCCGGACTCGTCGAGCGGCCCCCCGAGAAGCCGCTCATCGCCGCGGTGGAGGGGTATGCGTTGGCGGGCGGGTTCGAGATCGCGCTCGCCTGCGACATGGTCGTCGCGGCGGACGACGCGCGCTTTGGGCTGCCCGAGGTCAAGCGCGGCCTCGTCGCCGCCGGCGGCGGGCTCATGCGGCTGCTGCAGAAGGTGCCGCCCGGCATCGCCCAGGAGTGGGCGCTCACCGGTGACCTCGTCGGCGCCCGACGGGCCTACGAGGTGGGGCTGGTCAACCGGCTGACCCCGCCCGGCGAGGCGCTGGCCACGGCCCTGACGCTGGCCGCTGCGATCGCCGCGAACGGCCCGCTGGCGGTGCGCGCGACGACGCGGATCCTGCGCGAGGCGCCGGAATGGCCGGCGGCCCGGATGTTCGACCTGCAGCGAGAGATCACCGAGCCGGTGCGGGCCTCCGAGGACGCCCGCGAGGGCGCGACCGCTTTCAAGGAGAAGCGCGCCCCTCAGTGGCGCGGCGCCTGACGCCTCGACTCCCCGGACATGTCTGAGAAGTGGGGGCCTGTTCCGGGCATCCCGCCTCCACTTCTCAGACATGTCCGAGAAGTGGAGGCCCGTTCGGCACATCCTGCCTCCACTTCTCAGACATGTCCGAGAAGTGGGGGCCCGTTCGGAGCATCCGGGCGCAACAGCTCAGACATGTCCGAGAAGTGGCGTCGCGGGGCTCGGTGGTCCGGGAGGCAGCGGTCACGCAGGGTCGGGGAAGTCCGGCTTCCGCTTCGCCATGAACGCCGCGGCGCCCTCGACCATGTCGTCGCTGCCGACCGCTTGGGTCAGCATGCCCAGACCCGTGAGGAACGAGTCCCGGGCCGCGTTCCACCAGACGTTGGAGCTGATCTTGGTGATCTCGAGGTAGCGAGGGCTCAGCGCGGCGAGCTCGTCGACCCACGCGTCCACGGTCGCCACCAGCGCGTCGTCGTCGACGACCGCGTTGACCAGGCCCATCTCGAGGGCCTGCTCGGCGGAGTACCGGCGGCACAGCATGGCCAGCTCCTTGGCCTTCTTCTCCCCGATCTGGACCCCCATGACGTTCGTGGCGCCGGTCACCGGCGACGACCCGACCCGCGGCCCGGTCTGTCCGAACGTCGCCGACCGCCCAGCGATCGCGAGGTCGCAGGCCACCACCAGCTCGTTCCCGCCGCCGGCGGCCGCCCCGTTGACCGCCGCGATGACGGGGCGAGGGCAGAGCCGGATCGCGTCGAACAGCCCCAGCGACGCGGCATACAGGCTCCGCATGCCCCGCAGGTCCGGCTCCGCGAGCGCGGTCAGCGCTCCCCCGGCACAGAACGCGCCGGGCGCGCCGGTGATGACGACCGCGTGGTGCGACGGGGCGTCGACGAGCGCCGCGACGACCGCGGCCGCCATGTCGGCGTCGTAGGCGTTGCGCCGCTCCGGACGGTTGAGGGTCACCCAGAGGGCCGGCCCGCGGACCTCGACCTCGACGTCAGCCATGGGCCTATCCAACCGCGGTTCGTGACCGGAGGACGGTCCGGTGCCGGTCCATGGACCGCCAGCCCAGAGCGTCGTCGGCGATGAGCAGGGCCTGGATGTTGGCCGACCCCTCCCCGGTCTGCCACAGCTTGGCGTAGTTCAGGTAGAGACCGATCGGCAGGTCGTCGCTGAACGCGGCCCCGCCGAAGATCTCGGCGGTCGCCTGGGCCGCCCGGTTGCAGACCTCCCCGGCGTAGTACTTGGCGACCGAGCTCTCCCGGGTGGCGTGCCCGTCGAGGTCGTACCGCGCGGCCGCCGCCCGCACCAGGCCCCGTGCGGCCGCCACCTCGCAGGCCATGTCGGCCAGCTGCTTCTTGACCATCTGGAAGCTGCCGATCTTCTCGCCGAACGCCACCCGCTGGTCGGCGTACGCCAGGGCGGCGTCGAGGCACGCCTGGGCGAGCCCCACCGACCGGGCGGCGACGGTGAGCCGGCCGTAGTCCATCGCGTTCATGGCGACGACGAACCCCTGGCCCTCCTCGCCGAGCACGCTCTCCGCCGGAACGCGGACGTCGACGAGCGACACCTCGTTGGTCGGCATCAGCCGGCCCAGACCGCGACACGGCACCCGGGTCGCCGTGAACCCGGGCGTGTCCGTCCCGACCACGAACGCCGTCACCCCGCGGTGGCCCGCGGCCGGGTCGGTCTTCGCATAGACGATGGCGACGTCGGCGACGTTGGCGTTGGTGATCCACATCTTCGAGCCGTTGAGCACCCAGTCGGAACCGTCGCGGACGGCCCGGGTGCCCATGGCGCCCAGGAAGTCGGATCCCCCCGCCGGCTCGGTCATCGCGTTGCAGCCCAGGGCGCGTCCGGCCAGCAGGCGCGGCACCCAGCGTTCGACGACGTCCGGCTTCCCCCAGTTGGCGATGGTGAGCGGGACCGTGGCCGCCTGGAGGTTCATGGCCGCCGACAGCGGCGGGTAGACCCACGCCAGCTGCTCCGACACCGCCGCCAGGGCGGTGAAGCCGACACCGGTCCCGCCCAGAGCCTCCTCGAAGCAGCACCCGAAGAACCCCAGGTCGCCCATCTCCGCATACAGGTCCCGGGGAAAGGCGCCCTCCCGCTCCCGTTCGCCGACGGACGGCCGCACCCGTTCCACGCCCCACTCGCGCACCAGACGGGCCAGCGTCTCGACCGTCTCGTCGCCGTAGCCCAGGTCAGCGGTCACGACGACACACCCGTCATCCTCGGCGTGGACTGAACCGCCGCGTCCGTACGAACAATGTTAATCTTTGGCATAAATTCTCCCTCGAACAGAGCTGGGGCCCGATGTCGATTAACGGCACCTCCACGCGGCCGCCGAAAGCGGCGCTCCTCGTGGCGCAACGCATCGTGCAGGACGCACTGCGCGACGGGCGGCGACCCGGAGACCTGCTGGCGCCCGAGCGCTCGATGCTGGAGAAGTACCAGACGGGTCGCGGCACCCTGCGGGAAGCGTTGCGGCTGCTGGAGTTCCAGGGGGTCATCACCCTCAAGCCCGGTCCTCGCGGCGGTCCCGTCCTCCAGGACCCTGACGCCTCGCACCTGGCCAGCAACCTCGTGCTGCTCATGCAGCTCAAGGCGGCCCCGTTCCGCAACATCGTCGAGGTGCGCACCGCCCTCGAGCCGATGATCAGCAGCCTCGCCGCGACCCGGCTGGACGACAAGGGGCTGGGCGACCTGGAGTCGACGATCACCCAGATGCGCGACGAGATCGACGACCAGCACTCGTTCCTCGACGCCAACAAGCGGTTCCACGACATCATCGCGTGGTCCTCGGGCAACAGCCTGTTCGGCTACATCATCGACTCGCTGTCCGGGATCATGGACGGCAACGCCATCGGCATCGACTACCCCAGCCACCGCCGGCAGGCCATCCTCAAGGCGCACGTCGAGATCCTCGACGCGCTGCGCGACCACGACCCGGTCGCCTCCGAGGAGCGGATGCGCGAGCACATCAGCGCCTACGAGCGGTATGCGCAGCGCAAGTTCCCCCAGGTGCTCAAGGAGACGATCCCCTGGGAGCAGCGCTTCTTCACCTGAGCAGGGGGGGCGGCTCGCGCGGCTCACGGCTGCGCGGCCAGGGCGGCCTCACCGAGGAACGCCCGCAGCACGGACGCGTTGTCCCGCGCGCTCGTCGCCGGCCCGGTGTAGACGACCTCACCACGGGCGATGGCGACCACGTCGTCGGCGACGTCGAGCCCCGCCTCGGCGTTCTGCTCGACCATGAGGATGCCGATGCCGGAGTCGGCCATGGCCCGCACCTTGGTGAGGATCGAGTCGACGACCGCCGGCGCCAGGCCCATCGACGGCTCGTCGAGGAGCATGACCTTGGGCTCCGACATGAGGGCGCGGCCGAAGGCGAGCATCTGCTGCTCCCCACCACTGAGCAGGCCCGCCGCCGAGTGGCTGCGGTCGGAGAGGATCGGGAACATCTCGTAGACCTTCGCCAGGGTCTCCGCGTAGCTCGAGCGGGGAGCCGTGTAGGCCCCCATCCGGAGGTTCTCGTGGATCATCAGCGGGCTGAACACCCGGCGCCCCTCGGGCACCAGGGCGATGCCCCTGCGGACGATGGCGTGCGGCGGCTGGCCGGTGATGTCGTGGTCGTCCAGCCGGATGCTGCCCGAGGTGGGCTTCTCCAGGCCGGCCACCGCCTTGAGGGTCGTGCTCTTCCCGGCCCCGTTGGCGCCCAGCACGAGGGTCACCTTGCCCGGCTTGACGACGAGGCTCACCCCGCGCACGGCCTCGACCTTGCCGTAGCTGACGTGGATGTCCTTGATCTCAAGCATGTTCGCGCCACTTCTTCCCGAGGTAGGCCTCTTGCACCTGCGGGTCGCGCACGACGTCGGTGGGCGTGCCCTCGGCGATCAGCTGACCGGAGTTCATGGCGAACACGTAGTCGCAGGTGTCGATCATCATCTGGACGTCGTGCTCGACGAGCAGCTGGCACAGGCCTTCGGACCGCAGGCTCTTGAGCAGGTCGGAGATCTCCGAGCGCTCCGTCTGGTTCATCCCCGCGGTCGGCTCGTCGAGCAGCAGCAGCCGGGGTTCCATCGCCATGGCCCGGGCGATCTCGACACGTCGCTGGGTGCCGTAGGACAGCTCGGACGGGTAGTAGTCCTCGAAGCCCTCGAGGTTCGTCCGCGCGATCGCGTCGGCGACCGACGGTGAGACCTGGCGCCCGAACAGCCGCCCGAACCAGCCCGGCCCGCCGGAACCGGTGCCCGACCGGACGTCGGCTCCGAGCTGGATGTTGTCGCGCACCGTGAGGTCGGGCAGGAGCCGGACGGTCTGGAAGGTCCGCGAGACGCGCTTGCGCGCCACCTCGGCGGGCGGCACGTGGTGGTACTCCTCGCCGTCGAAGAGCATCTCGCCGCGCGTGAGCGCCGTCAGGCGCGTGAGGGCGCCGAGGAGGGTGCTCTTGCCCGAGCCGTTGGGGCCGATGATGCCGTAGATCATCCCGGGGCGAAGGGTGAGGGACAGCCCGTCGACGGCCTTGACGCCACCGAAGTGCACGGCCACGTCACGCGCTTCGAGCACCGGACGGACGTCGTCCGAGACCGGCACGGGTGTCGACGCCGTGGCGCTCATGACGCCGCCTCCGCGTTCGACGACTCCTTGAGCTCGTCGAGCACCGCACTCGATTCCGGCTCGTCGTCCCCGGCCACGGCGACCACGCCGTCCGGGGTCCCCCTGGTGCGCCGGCGGCGCTGGTAGGAGCGCTGGGCGTCGACGATGAGGCCGTGGATCCCCCGGGGCAGGAAGATGGCGGCCAGCGCGACGATGACGCCGTAGATGAGGGCCTGCCACTCGCCCACGGCGTCGAGCAGCTCGGGCAGCCACGTGAAGATCACCGCGCCGATGACGGCGCCCTTCCACGACCGGGCGCCGCCGACGATGATCATCGTCAGGGCCAGGACGATGAGGCTGAAGCCGATGTCCTGGGGGCTGACCGTGCTGCGGACGAGCATGTTCATCGCCCCGGCCGCGCCACCGAGGGCCCCGCTGACGACGAACCCCACCAGGCGGTAGCGCCGCACGCTGATCCCGACCGACGCCGCCAGCTCGGGGTCGTCGCGCACGGCGTCCACCCGCCGCTTGGTCCGGCCGCGCTCGGACAGCGCCACCACGGCGAGGACGACGAGGGTCACGACGATCATCTGGGTCGTGTCGAAGTCGCTGAGCACGCCGAAGAGGCCGGTGGGCCCTCCCGTCAGGTCACCGCCGTTGACCGCCACCACGGAGATGATGAGGTCGAAGGCCACCGTGGCCATGGCGAGGTAGAGCCCCGAGAGGCGCGCGATCACCAGGCCCAGCAGGAACCCGATGACGGCGGTGATGACCGCTGCGGCCAGCACCGCCACGATGCCGGGCGGTGAGTACGCGATGGTGATGATGCCCGCGGCGTAGGCGCCGATCCCGTAGGACCCGGCGCCGGCGAACGAGAAGACGCCCATCCGCAGCGGTACCTGCACGCTCAGCGCCAGCATCAGGCCGATGAAGGTGGCCTGGACGAGGACGACGTTGGCGTCGAAGAAGTCGGTCACGTGCGTCTGACCTCCTTGCGGCCGAACAGACCCGAGGGCCGCACGAGCAGGACGAGGAAGATCAGGCCGAACGACACCGCGTCGACCCACAGCCCGTTGGTCTGGGTGAGGACCACCGTCTCGGCGGCCGCGAGCAGGAAGGAGCCGGCATACACGCCGGCCGTGCTGCCCACCCCACCGAGGATGATGCAGGCGAACGCCTTGACCAGCAGCGTGTCACCGCTCTCCGGGGTAAGGGCACCCAGGCTGTAGGTGAGCAGGATGCCGGCCAGGCCGGCCATGGCGCCCGAGACCGCCATGGCACCCAAGGCCAGTCGGCGGCGGTCGACGCCCATGATGGACGCGACCTCGGCGTCGACCCCGATGGCCCGCAGGGCCAGCCCCTGGCGCGAGCGCCGGAGCCACCACGAGGTCGCCACCCCGAGCACGGCGGCGAGCACGATCGTCAGCAGCTGGATGTTGGTGACCCAGTAGCTCCCGAAGGTCAGCTTGGTCACCGCGAACGAGGAGGCCTCGAAGCCGAACGGCGTGCTCTTGGTGTAGTGCTGTGCGATCGACAGGGGGATGATCGCGACCCCGATGCCCCCGATGAGGATCTGCATCTCGGCCGACCGCTTGTCGCGGGCCCGCTTGAGGATCTGCTCGAAGGCCAGCACCTGCATGAGCAGCGAGAAGAGGGCACCGACCAGCATGCCGACGAGCAGCATGACGACGAAGGGCAGCGCCGTGCTCTGCAGCAGCAGGTAGGCGGTGAACGACGCGAACATGAAGATCGAGCCGTGGGCGAAGTTGAGGATGTCGATCGTGCCCCACGTCAGGCTCATCCCCAGGGCGAAGAGCACGTAGATCGACCCGAGGCTCAGGGCCCCGATCAGCTCTTGCATCGCGCCGCTCCCTTCGTGTGTGGGTCTGGGCGGCTGGGCCGACGTGGCCGGAGGCGGGGCGGCCGCCTCCGGCCACGGTTCGGCAAGGGTTGCTCCGTGGCGTCTGACGTGGGTCCTACGTGGGTCTGCAGGACCCGGGGCTACGACGTGGCGCTCGCCTCGTAGAGGAGGTCCTCGCCGGTGCCGTTCCACCGGATCATGACACCGGGGACCTGCAGGTCGCGGTCCTTCCACGTCAGTCCGGTGCCGAGGGCGCCGTCGAACTTCTCCTTGGCCACGGCGGTCATGCCGTCCTTGATCTTGGCGCGGTCGGCGCTCCCGGCCTGCTTGATCGACTTGGCGAGGAACCAGGCCGCGTCGTACGCCTCGGCGGCGTAGTTCAGCGGGGTCTCACCGGCGTTGGCGGCCTCGTACGCCTTGACGAACTTCTGGCTCGACGCGGCCGCCATCTGGTAGTTGAAGTCGACCGGCCAGACCATGCCCGCCCCGTCGTTGGCCGCGGGCTTGAGGTTGCCGGCACTGGCGCCGGAGTTGCCGAGCACGTCACCGGTGTAGCCGGCCTGGCGCAGCTGCTTCATGGCCGTCGGGTTGGAGGCGCCGACGAGCAGGATCGACACGACGTCGGGCTTGCCGGCCAGGATCTGCGAGATGGGGGCGCTGAAGTCCTGCGTCGTACCCTGGACCCCGATGCTCCCCGTCACCGTCATCCCGAGCTCCTGCGCGATGGCCGGCAGGGTCTTGCTCCCGATGTCCGACAGCGTCGGCGTGGCCTGCGTGTAGATGATGCCGACCGACCCGTAGCCCTTGCCCTGGATGAACTTCTTGACGATCGGGTAGTACTCGCGCATCAGCGGGGTGGCGCGGTATGTGAAGTCACCGACGACGACGCCGTCGCTGCCCGCCTGCGTGTAGATGATGGGGACGCCGGCCTTCTGCGCCAACGGGGACTCGGCGACGGCCTCGTTGCTGGAGACCGACCCGAAGATCGCGGCCACGGACTTGTCCGCGATGGCCGTCGTCGCCACCTGGGCCGCCGTCGCCGCGGTGCTCTTGGTGTCGACCTTCTGCAGCGTGATCGTGGTGCCGCTGCCGAGGAACTTCTGGTCGTTGATCTCCTTGACCGCCAGGTCGTAGCCCTTGTTGGCGGCGTTGCCCGCGAAGGCCACGGTGCCCGTCGTGGGGTTCGTGGAGACCACGGTGATGGTGGCGGGCAGGCTGCTGGCCGCGGAGCCGGTGGCCGCTCCGCCGCCTGCCGATCCTCCGGAGGTGCCACCCGAGCTGCAGGCGGCCAGGGTGATCAACGCTCCCCCCGCGACCACGGACCGAAGAACGGTGAGGCGCCGGTTCCGGAACACGTCGTCGTGCATCCGTTCCTCCTTGAGAGTATGACTATCATGCACATGATTAGCATGTGTTGCCCCACCTTAAAGGGTGCGGCGGTGACTGTCCAGCACTTCCGCGAAGGCGGTGGCCGAGTCGTTACGGAGCCTGCACCGCGTCCGGACCGGGGGTCCGGAGGAAGCGGTCGAACGCCTCGTCGCGCTCCCGGCGGAACCGGCGCGACACCTCCGCAAACGGTGCGAACAGGTCGAACCCGTGCACCGCGCCGGGGTAGACGTGCAGCTCGGTGGGCACGCCCGACGCCGCCAGGGCCATGGCGAAGACGACGTCCTCGTCGCGGAACAGGTCGAGCTCACCGGTGCCGATCCAGGTGGGCGGGAGCCCGGCCAGGACCGTCGCCCGCGAGGGCGCCGCGTAGGCGGGAACGTCCTCGGCCGACCGGCCGCCGAGGTAGGCCGCCCAGCCGATCCGGTTCTTCGCGTCGTTCCAGACCCGGTGATCGGTGACCTCACGGCTCGATCGCGTGAGCCCGCGGTCGTCCAGCATGGGGTAGACGAGGACCAGGCCTCGAGGCGGCCGGTCACCGGCGTCGCGCAGGGCGAGCGCGACGCCGGCCGCCAGGCCACCACCGGAGCTCGCTCCCCCGACGACGATGCGTGCCGGGTCGACCCCCAGGACGGCCGAGCCCGTTCCGGCCAGCCAGCGGTACGCCGCCACGCAGTCGTCCAGGGCTGCCGGGTAGGGGTGCTCGGGCGAGCGGCGCCACTCGACCGAGACCGCGACGCACCCGGTGCGCTGCACGAGGTCCTGCAGCAGCGGGTCGTCCTGGGCCGCGTCGCCCAGCACGTGGCCCCCGCCGTGGACCCACAGCAGCGCGGGACCCGGCGTCGTCGGCCGTTCGGCGGGCTCGTGGACCCGGACCGTGACGTCGGGCTCCCCCTCCGGGCCGCCCGGTATGCGGTGGTCCTGCGTGCGCACGGACGCCGGCGCCACGTGACCGGCCGCAGCCCGAGCGGCCAGCTCGGCGCGCTCGCGCCGCGCCGTGGGGATGTCGGTGAGGTCGAGATGGGGGACGAGATCGAGGACCGCGCGGATCTCCGGGTCGATCCGGCGCGCCCAGACCTCCACGTCCCCGGTCACGGGCCCAGCCGGCGGCCGGGGGTGAACGTCGTGGGGATCCGCTGGAACCCGGCGTTGACCCCCTGGTGCGGGTACGCCTCGAGGCCGTCGAGGTCGACGACGTAGTCGGGCATCCGCGTGACGACCTGCCGGATCAGCTCGCGCGCGATGGCGCGACCGATGTGCGCGCCCGCGCAGCGGTGGATGCCCATGCCGAACGCCGTGTGCCGGTTCGGCCAGCGGTGGAGGTCCACGTCGTCGGGGTGGTCGAACTGGCCGGGGTCGCGGTTCGCGGACGACCACGCGAGCAGGACCCGGTCGCCCTCCTTCATGGGGCAGCCGTGGAACTCGACGTCATGGGTGACGGTGCGGGCCAGCGCCTGCGTCGGCGAGAAGACCCGGAGGAACTCCTCGACGGCCCGGTCGAGCAGCTCGGGATGCTCGGCCAGGCGGGCCCGCTGGTCGGGGTGCTCGTAGAGGTGGACCAGCGTCTGCGAGACCAGCGAGGCGGTCGTCCCGACGCCGCCGGAGATGAGCAGCTCGACGATCGAGTAGACGGCGTCGTCGGTGATCGGCCGCCCGTCGACCTCGGCCTCGAGGAGGAGCGAGATGACGTCGTCGCGGGGCTCGCGGCGGCGGTCGGCGATCGCCTCGGTGATGGTGTGCTCCATCCAGGGGATGTCCACCTCGACGGCGTGCGCGTGCTCGGGGCTGCCGACCCGGTGGGCGAGGACGGAGTGCAGTGCGCGCGAGTACCGCCGCCAGTCGTCGACGTCGAGACCGAGCCAGTCGACCGTGACGATCGCGGGCACGCCGATGACCGAGGCGAGGTCGCACGTGCCGTCCTCGATGACGTCGTCGACGAAGGCCGTCGTCCAGCGCTCGATCATCGGCTGCATCCGCTCCACGGCCGCCGGTGAGGTGAGCGGGTTGATGACCTTGCGGTACGAGCGGTGCTCCGGGAGGTCGAGCTCGACCGGGATGTGCAGGCGGACCGGGGCCTTGGGGATGACGTTGTTGAGGCCGCTCCCGCCGTGCTCGCTGCGGCCGGAGGCGAAGGTCGAGTCGTCCCGCGCCGCGTCGAAGACCCCTGTGTAGTCGGACACCACCCAGTAGCCGCCGTGGGCCTCGGTCCAGGCCACCGGCGCCTCCGCGCGCAGCCGCCGGTAGACCGCCACGGGGTCGGCCGAGTGCTCGGCCGAGTTGTGGTCGAACCCGACCACCGGGCAGCCGCCGTGCTCCGTCGCCACTCTGACCTCCGGGTCGCTATTGGTGAATATGATAGATAGTGATTGGGCGAGCCGGAAGACGAACAGGGAGTCCGCGTGGAGATCGGTGTCATCCTCGGCGACGTCAGCACGAGCGTCTCGCCGCGCGACCACCTCGACCTGCTCCTGCGGCAGGTCGAGGCCGCCCAGCGCAACGGGCTGACGTACATCACCATCGGCCACCACTACCTCTACGGCGACCTGCGCTGGCTCCAGCCGGTCCCGACCCTGGCGCGGCTGGCCGCCGAGCTGGACGACGGCGTGACGCTGGCGACGACGATCATCCAGGCGCCGCTCTACCATCCGGTGGCTCTCGCCGAGGAGCTCGCGACCCTCGACATCATGAGCCGCGGCCGGCTCGTGGTCGGGGTCGGCGCGGGCTACCGCTCCGACGAGTTCACTGCTCTCGGGGTGGACTTCGCCGACCGGTTCGCGATGCTCGACGAGTCCGTCGCGCTGATGAAGCGGCTCTGGACCGAGGACCACGTCTCGCATACCGGCCGGTTCTGGACGTTGGAGGACGCGCGCCCGCACATCCGCCCGTGGCAGGAGCCGCACCCGCCGCTCTGGGTCGGGGCGATGGGGCCGGTCGGCGTGCGGCGCTCGGCGCGGCTGGGCGACGGCTGGCCCGTGACGCCCGAGACCAAGATCCCCGACATGGTCCGGCTGCTGTCGCTCTACGAGGACGAGAGGGAACGCCTCGGGAAGGCGCAGGTCCGGCACCCGCTGCGCCGCGAGATCGTCCCCGCCGCGACGACCGACGCCGCGTTCGAGCGGTTCGAGTACATGGCCAAGGAACGGCTCGTCGCGTATGCGCAGCGGCAGCTCGCGACCCGCGACGCCGGGGAGCTCACGACCTCGTTCCGCGAGGTGGCCGCCAAGGAGACCTTCATCGGCACGCCGGACGAGTGCGTCGCCCAGATCCGCGAGCTCGCCGCCGTGGTGCCGATCGACCCGATCCTCGTGCGCGCCCAGTGGCCGCACCTCTCCGGTGACGAGGTCGTCGCCTACCTCGACGACCTCGGCCGCGACATCGTGCCGGCGGTCCGGGAGATCGAGCCGGTGCAGCGGGTCGTCCGCGGCTGACCGGCAGCGTCGTCACCCTCGTCAGCACCTACCCCAGGACGCCGGCCGCGCGCAGCGAGGCGACCCGCTCCGGCGCGTACCCGAGCTCGGCGAGGACCGCGTCGGTGTCGGCCCCGACCGCGGGTGGGGGTGGCGGGACCGGGGTCCGGCTGCGGCTGAACCGCGGCGAGACGACCGGCTGCGGGATCTCGGACCCGGGGATCGGCTGGTAGGCGCCACGCGCCGCCGCCTGCTCGTGCCGGGTGGCCTCGTCGAGGTCCAGCACCGGGGTGACGCAGGCGTCGTGCTCGCGGAAGGCCGTGGCCCACTCGTCGCGGGTGCGGGTGACGAAGGCGGCGGTGAGCGCGTCCCGCAGGGCCGGCCACCGCGACCGGTCCTTGTGGGCGCGGCGCAGCGGGTCGTCGGCCGCGAACCCCAGAACGTCGAGGGCGACGAGGAAGAACCGCTCCTCGATCGTGCCCATGGCCACCCACCGGCCGTCGGCACACGCATACGTGTCGTAGAAGGGGGCGCCCGTGTCGAGCAGGTTGCTCCCCCGGTCGAGGCCCCACGCCCCCTGGGCCCGGAGCCCCTGCACGAAGCCCATGATCGTCGTCGTGGCGTCGAGGACGTTCGCGTCGACGACCTGGCCGCGGCCGCTGGTCCTGGCCTCGAGGAGGGCGCACACGATGCCGAACGCCATCGAGGCCGCGCCACCACCCAGGTCGCCGACCAGGTTGAGCGGTGGCACCGGCCGCTCCCCCGCGCGCCCGATCGACCACAGCGCCCCGGTGAGACCGATGTAGTTGATGTCGTGGCCCGCCACCCCCGCCCACGGGCCGTCCTGGCCGAACCCGCTCAGCCGGGCGTAGACCAGCCGCTCGTTGACCTCGTGGCACGTGCTCGGGCCGATGCCCAGCCGCTCGGCGACGCCCGGGCGGTAGCTCTCGAGCAGCACGTCGGCGTCGCGCACCAGGTCGAGGACGACCTGGACACCCTGCGGCGCCTTGAGGTCCACGGCGACGGACCGTCGTCCCCGCTCGATGACCGGGTTGACGGTGTAGTCGCAGCTCGCAGGACCGACGCGGTCGACGCGGACGACGGAGGCGCCCATGTCGGCCAGCAGCATCACGCAGAACGGCCCCGGTCCGATGCCCGCCAGCTCGACCACCCGGACGCCGGCGAGCGGTCCGGTCGCAGCCTCCTCAGCCATCGGCGGACTCCTCCACGAGCAGCGTGCGCAGCCGCGCCTTGGCGACCTTGTCGAGGGTCGATCGTGGCAGGTCGTCGACGATCCGCACCTCGCGTGGACGACGGGGACCGGAGAGCAGGGTCGCGCAGTGCTCGGCCAGGGTCGGCCCCGTCCAGGCCGAGTGGTCGGCCACGGTGACGAACGCGACGGGCACCTCCCCGAGCATCGGGTCGGAACGCCCGACCACAGCGACCTCACGGACACCCACCACCCCGCGCAGGACCCGCTCGATCTCGGGAGCCCCGACGTTCTCACCGCCGACCTTGAGGACGTCCTTGTCGCGCTCGACGAACGTCAGCGCCCCGGACTCCTCCCACCGCACCCGGTCGCCGGTGCGGAACCAGCCGTCGTCGGTGAACGCCCTTGCGGTGGCGTCGGCGTCGCCCAGGTACCCGGCGAACATCGAGACGCCGCGCTCGCCCCGGACGAGCAGCTCGCCGGACCCACCGGGCGCGACCGGACTGCCGTCGGCGTCGACGACCGACACCGCGTACTCCGGCGCCGGTCGGCCCATCGTGCCCTCGGCGTCCGGGTGGACGAGGCTGCCGACGACCGGGTGGGAGACCGTCTCGGTCATCCCGAACCAGCCGATGACCGGCACGCCGCCGGTGGTCGCGGACGGCTCCAGCGTCGCGCTGTTGCCCCAGCCCCGGTACGCGTGTCGTTCCGGCGCCTCCTGAGTCGCGAGGGCGCGCACGCAGAACGAGACGACGGAGGTCCACGTCGTGGCGTACCGGACCGAGACGTCCCAGAACCGCGAGGCGGAGAACCGGGGGACGAGGACGACCTGGCCGCCGGACCACAGGCTGGAGAGGAACGAGTAGGACAGGCCGTTGGTGTGGAACAGCGGCAGGTGCAGCAGGTTCACGTCGGTGGTGGTGAGCCCCTGGTGGGCCGCGCCGACCTGGCCGGCCCACAGGCAGCTGGCCTGCGTCCACACGACGGCCTTGGGCCGGGCCGTCGTCCCCGACGTGTACTGGATGGACGCGGGCGCGTCGTGCGCGACCGGCCCGAGCGGCCGGACTTCGGCCGAGAACGGCCGGAGGGTATGCCGGTGCTCCCCGAGGTCGCGGACGTCGAGCACGCCGGCGGCCGGCATCGCGCTCCCGGCCGTGGCGGCGACCGGGCCGGACGCGATCACCACCCGCGGGCCGCTGTGCCCGGCCACGTAGGCGAGGTCGTCGGAGGTGGCCCGCGGGTCGAGGCAGACCGCGACCGCCCCCAGCGAGGCGACGGCGCACCAGGCCACCAGGAGCTCCGGGCAGTTCGGCAGCACGAGCGCGACGCGGTCCCCGGCGGTGATCCCCCGCGCCGCCAGCCCGGCGGCGAAGGCTCGGACGTCGGCGGCGAACTCGCCCCTGGTCCAGGCCAGCGGGTCACCGTCGACCGGGACCCAGGTCAGGAACAGGCGGCCGGTGTCGACCGCGGCCCACCGCCCGACGAGCCAGCCGACGTCGCGGCCGAGGCTGGGGGCCAACGCCCTCGGGATCACTCCTCCGGCCACTGCAGGTGCCGAACGGTGAAGAACTCGGCGAAGCCGTCCTGCCCCATCTCGCTGCCGACACCCGACCGCTTGAACCCGGTCCAGGGCACGTCCGGCCGCGCGCCGCCGCCGCCGTTGATCGCGACGGTTCCGGTCTCCAGGCGGAGCGCCACGTCCCTGGCCTGGTCGAGATCTCCCCACACCAGGGCGTTGAGGCCGTAGCGGCTGTCGTTGGCCAGCCCCACGGCCTCGTCGACCGTGTCGTAGGCCATGACCGTGGCGACCGGCGCGAACAGCTCGTCCTGGCAGATCTCGTCGGAGGCGCCGACGTCGGCGACCAGAGCGGGCTCCAGGTAGAAGCCGGGGAGGTCGGGGCGGCCGCCGCCGGTGAGGACCGTCGCGCCGCCGGCCACGGCCCGACGCAGGTAGCCCTCCACCCGGTCGCGGTGCTCGGCGCTGATGAGCGGACCGACCTCGGTCGCCTCGTCCCGGGGGTCGCCGACCGGCACCCACTGGCGCAGGAAGGCGACCGCCGCGTCGACGAGCTCGTCGTACTGGCTGCGGTGCACGAGGATCCGCGTCGTGGCGCCACAGCCCTGACCGGCGTTGCGGCAGAACCGGAGCATCGACGGTCCGACCGCCCGCGCCAGATCGGCGCCCGGCAGGACCACGGTCGGCGACTTGCCGCCGAGCTCGAGGACGACCTTGGTGTGCAGCGGCGCGGCCGCCTCGGCGACAGCGGCACCGACGGCGTTGGACCCGGTGAACGACACGAGGTCGACGTCGGGGTGCGCGCTGAGCCGCTGCCCGACGTCGGGACCACCCGGCACGAGGTTGAGGACGCCGGCCGGGACACCCGCCTCCTCGGCCAGGCGAACGACGGCGACCGAGCAGAGCGCCCCCCGCGGCGACGGCAGCAGGACGACGGTGCAGCCCGCGGCCAGGGCGGGGCCGACCTTCCAGGCGATCATGTTGACCGGGTAGTTGTAGGGCGTCACCGCGGCGACCACCCCGATCGGGACGCGCAGCAGCTCGCTCTCGACCCACGGCGGACCCTCCAGCGCCGGCAGCCGTTCGCGGTAGCCACCGCGCGGCCCGGCATCGGCGACGTCGGCCGCCCAGCGCAGGTTGACGACCGGTGTCGTGGTCTGAAGGGTACGGGCCAGCGAGATCGGCGAGCCGACCTCGGTGACGACGAGCTGGGCGAGCTCCTCGTGGTGTTTCTCCAGCAAGTCGGCGAACCGGCGCAACACTGCGGCCCGCTCCCCCGGCTCGGTGCGGCTCCACGTCCCGAACGCCGCCCGCGCCGCCGCCACGGCCGCGTCGGCCTGCGCGACGTCGGCGAGGCACCACGTCGCGAAGGTCGCCGCGGTGCTCGGGTCGACCGACGCATACCCGTCGCCGCCGCCCCGCAACCAGCGGCCGTCGACGAACACCGTTGCGGCCGCTAGCTCCTCGACCGTGAGCACGTCAGATCTCCATGTCGAGCACGTGGGACTGGAAGGACTTGCCGTGCGGGTCGACCCGAAGCGTCATGGAGACGCCGCCGCCCAGCGCCCGGTCCAGCACGAAGTTGAGGCCGTGGACGTTGGGCAGCTCGTACCGCACGACATCGCCGGCGACGAGGCCGCCGAAGTGCGCGCGGACCCGGTCGGCGGTGAGCCGGTCGACCAGGAGCGGGTAGTCGGCCGGGTCGTCGACGAAGACGCAGATGTTGCTGACGTCGCCCTTGTCGCCCGACCGGCTGTAGGCGATCTCCCTCAGCTTCACGACCGCGTCACGAGGTCACGACCTCGGTCTCCAGGGTGACCAGCTCACGCGGGACGTAGGCCGGGGTCACGCCGAGCGCGGGGACGACGGAGGTGACGACGCCGCCACCACCGGCCGGCCCGAAGTAGAGCAGCTCGACCTCGTGGGCAGCGTCGCGAGCCACCTCCTCGGACTCGGTCCGCAGCGCCAGCCGCAGGCGCACCTCCGCCGGGTCGGCGGCACCCTCCTTGTCGCCGAACAGCGAGTTCAGGCCCTGCAGGTCGATGCGCACCTCGTCACCGGGGTCCAGCAGCCCCTCCAGGTGGGCGCGCAGGACCTCCTCGGCCCGGCGGGCGCGGTCGAGGCAGCCCGGGCCGCCGTAGGAGATCTCGGCGGTCGCGCGGTACCCCTGGTCGACGCCGACCAGCACCTTGAGCGTGGCCGGCTTCTCGCGACCGGTGGCCCCCGACAGCCGGACCCGGTCGCCACCGAGGTCCTCGACCCGGACGCCCGAGAAGTCGGCGGTGACGTCGGGGGTGAGGTAGGTGTGCGGGTCGTGGATCTCGTAGTACAGCTGCGTCTTCATGGTCCGCTCGTCGACGGCGCCGCCCGTGCCGTCGAGCTTGGTGATGACCGCGGAGTCCCGCGAGACCTCGGCGAGCGGGAAGCCGAGCCGGTGCGGGGCGGGCACGACCCGGTAGGGCGGGTCCTCGAAGTTGCCGCCGGTGCTGTGGACGCCGCACTCGAGGAGGTGCCCGACCATCGTGGCGTGCCCGACCGCCTCCCAGTCGTCGAGTGACCATCCGAGCTCGTGGCAGATCGGGCCGACGAACAGCGACGGGTCGGCGAGCCGTCCACCGAGGACCACCTGCGCGTCCTCGCGCAGGCAGTCGACGATCGGCTCGGCCCCGATGTAGGCGTTGGCCGAGACGATCCGGTCGCCCAGCGCTCCCACGGTCGTCCCCAGCTCGGGCAGCTCGGCGTCCCGCGCCCGGACCAGGTCGAGGACGTCGTCGCCGCGGATCACTCCGAGGCGGATACCGGGCAGTCCCAGGGCTCGCAGCCCCTCGACGACGTCGTGGGCCGCCGCGTCCGGGTTGGCCGCCCCGAAGTTGCCGACCACGCGGCCACCCGCGGCGAGGTACCCCCGCAGCAGCGGGAGCAGCCGGCGGATGCGCTCGTCCTGACCGGCCCCCGGGTCACGCCGTCGCCGCAGGTGGGCGAGGGCCATGGTCCGCTCGGCCAGGCAGTCGAACCCGATGTAGGTGACCCGTCCGCTGTCGGCCATCGCCGCGGCCGGGGCGAGGCGGTCGTTCGCGTACGCCGAGCCCGACCCGATGGCGAGCGTGCCGCCACCCGGTGACCGGGCCTGACGCAGACGACGCATACCCGCGTCCTGCTACTCGACCTCGATGGCGAGCTCAGGGCAGCTGTCGGCGGCGAGCTGGGCGTCGTCCTCCTGGCCGGGAGCGACGTCCTCGCTCTTCACGTAGGCGTGTCCGTCCTCCTCGCGCGCGAAGAAGATGTCGGGCGCGCTGAGGCGGCACAAGCCGTGTCCTTGGCAGCGTTCCTCGTCGACACGGACCTGCATCGGGAGCCTCCTCGTCGGCATTGACTTTGACGAGAACTAGTATAACCATGATCACTAAATTGGGAACCCCGCGAGAGGCAAGCAGCGATGACAGAGGCCGGCCGTTGCCCGGTGGTCCACTTCGACCACAACTCCGACGAGCACTCCGCCGACCCGGTCGGCTCCTACCGTTCCCTGCGCGAGAAGGCCCCGGTCGCCTGGTCGGAGTCGCACGGAGGCTACTGGGTCCTCTCCAGCTACGAGGCTGTGTTCGAGGCCGCCCGGCACGACGAGATCTTCTCCTCGGAGCGGAACACCTTCGGCGGTGAGGGCCTGTCGGTCGTCATCCCGAAGACGCCGATGCACTTCCACATCCCCATCGAGATCGACCCGCCCAACTTCCGCAAGTGGCGCAAGCTCATCAACCCCATCACGGCCCCGGCCGCGGTCGAGCGGATGAAGGGGATGGTCGAGCACTACGTCACGTGGTTCATCGACGAGGTCATCGAGTCGGGCGAGTGCGACATGACCTCCGTCATCGGCGTGCCCTCGCTCGTCACCGTCGACTGGCTTGGCCTCGACGTCCAGGACTGGCGCCGCTACGGCTCCGCCCACCACGCGGCGCTGGCCGCCGTGCCGGGCTCCGAGCAGTACCAGCAGGCCGTGGAGGTCGACTTCCCCTACATCAACGCGAAGACGTGGGAGGTCATCGCGGCGCGGCGCGCGAACCCCACCGACGACATCATCAGCTACCTCGTCCAGCAGGAGGTCGACGACCGGCCGGTCACCGACGACGAGGTCTTCTCGATGGTCGACCTGCTGCTCGCGGGCGGGGTGGGGACGACCGCGTCGCTGGTCAGCAACACCGTGGTGTGGCTCTACCAGCACCCCGACGTCCGCCAGCAGCTCATCGACGACCCGTCGTTGCTGGACAAGGCGATCGAGGAGTTCCTCCGGTACTTCTCCCCCACGCAGGCCCTGGCCCGCACTGTCGTCGAGCCGACGGAGTTCCTCGGCTGCCCGATGGAGGTCGGCGACCGGGTGCTGCTGGCGTGGAACTCGGCCAACCGCGACGCGAAGCAGTTCGACCACCCCGACGACCTCGACATCACGCGATGGCCCAACCGCCACACCGCGTTCGGGATCGGGGTGCACCGCTGTGCCGGGTCCAACCTCGGCCGCGCGATGGCCAAGGAGCTGCTCAGCCAGATCCTCGAGCGGATGCCCGACTACGTCGTCGACGTCGACGCGCTCGAGCCGTACCCGCACCAGGGCACCAACACCGGCTACCAGCGCATCCCCGCGACGTTCACCCCCGGCCCTCGGCGGCTCACCGGCGCGGACGCTCCGGCCGTCGCGTACTGACCGGGTGTCCGTCGACCCGATCGTCGTCGTCGGAGCCGGCCTCGCCGGGCTCCGCGCGGCCGAGCAACTGCGCGCGGCCGGTGACACCGGGCCGGTCGACGTCGTCGGGCGCGAGGTCCACCCGCCCTACAACCGGCCTCCACTGACCAAGGAGGCGCTGAAGAACGGCGTCGACGCCACCGCGCTGTCCTTCCGGCAGCGCGCCAGCACCGCCGACGTGGTCTGGCGGCTCGGCGAGCCCGTCGTCGCTGCCGACCTGGACGCGCGCACCGTGACCCTCCAGGGCGGCGATGTGATCGCCTATCGAGGGCTCGTCGTCGCCACCGGGGTCGGCACACGACGGCTCACGCTGGACGCACCTCGCGAGTGGCGCCACGGGATCCGCACCGTCGACGACGCGGTCGCCCTGCACGAGGCCCTGCGCCCCGGGCGGCGGGTGGTCGTGCTCGGCGCCGGGTTCGTCGGCACCGAGGTCGCCGCCACGGCCGTCCAGCGGGGCTGCGAGGTCGACGTCGTCGACCTCCTGTCGCACCCGCTCGTCCGGGCGCTCGGACCGGTCGTCGGCGCCGAGGTGCAGCGTCGGCACGAGGGGCACGGCGTCCGGTTCCACCTCGGTCGGTCGGTGACGGGGATCCACGGCTCGGCCGGTCCCGAGCGCGTCGAGCTCGACGACGGCACCGTCCTGCCGGCCGACGTCGTGGTCGAGGCGGTGGGCTCGGTCCCCCACGTCGAGTGGCTGGACGGCACCGGGCTCGACCTCACGAACGGCGTCGCGTGCGACGCCGCGCTCCACCCGTTGCGCGACGGGGTTCCGCTGCTCGACGTCGTCGTGATCGGCGACGTCGCCCGCTTCCCGGTTCCGGGGTTCGGCGACGGTCCGCAGCGGGTCGAGCACTGGAGCTGGCCCACCGAGATCGCCGGGCACGCCGCGCGGAGCCTGCTGGCCGGCCTGGCCGGGCAGGCCCAGCCGGAGGCCCCCTTCCACCCCCTGCCGACGTTCTGGACCGACCAGTGGGGGGTGCGGTTCCAGTCCCTCGGGATGCCGCATCTCGGTCTGGACGACGTCCGGCTGCTCGAGGGCGACCTCGCTGGCGAGGCTGCGATCGGGTACCACGACGGGACCGGCCGGCTGGTCGGGGTGCTCCTCGTCGGGATGACCCGCGAGCTGCTCGCCTACCGCACCTGCGTCGTGGCCGGGTGTCCGCCGCATACCGACACCCCGGTCACCCTCTCGACGGCCCGCTGAGCCGTCGTGACCGAGGCCCGCGCGACCCCGCGAAGCGCGGCTCCCGACCCCGTCGACCCGTCCGGCCCGTCGGAGGCCGCTGCGCCGCGGCGGGTCCCGGGGTGGCTGCTCGTCGTCATGGTCACGCTGATCGGGCTGAACCTGCGCGCGCCCCTGGGCTCGGTCCCGCCCCTGCTCGGCCCCATCTCCGCCGAGCTCGGCATCGCCGGGTCCACGCAGGGCCTGCTCACCTCGCTCGGTGTCGTCTTCATGGGCCTCTGCGCGCCGGTCGGCCAACGCCTCGCGGCCCGGTTCGGGTCGGAGGTCACGACCGCCGCCCTCCTCGGCGTGCTCGCGGTGGGTGGCCTGCTCCGGCTCGCGGCCACGACGACGGGCATCCTGCTGCTGTCGTCCGCGGTCTCCGGAGCGGCGATGGGCGCCATCTCGGCGCTGGTCCCCGGCCTGATCGCCCACCACATCCCGCGGATCAAGGGCCTGGCCACCGGGATCTACTCGACCGGACTGGCGATGGGCGTGGCGATCGCCGCCTGGGTTGCCGCCCCCACCGCCGACCTCCTGCACGGCTGGCGACGGTCGCTCGCGCTGTGGGGGGCGGTCGCCCTGGTGACCATGCTCGCCTGGCTGGTCGTGGTGCCCCGGTTGCGGCGGCACGTCGTGCACCCCGAGCCCGAGGCGGCCGCGGCCGGCCATCGCCTGCCGTGGCGGTCGCGGACGGCGTGGTGGGTGACCGCCTTCTCGTCGGTGCAGATGGTGGTCGGCTTCAGCGGCCTCGCCTGGATCACGCCGTACTACGCGTCGCTCGGGATGCCCGTCGCCGATGCCGCCCGGCTGTTCGCCTTCTTCCAGGTCATCCAGCTCGCCGCGATGATCACCCTGCCGACGATCAGCGACTTCACCCGCGACCGGCGCCCGTTGCTGGCGGTCAGTGTCGTCGCCACGGCTGCCGGCCTGCTCATCATGGTCCTGGCGCCGATCCCGCTGGCGATCCTGGCGATCGGGCTGTTCGGCTTCGGCGTGGGTGGTGGCTCCGCCCTGGTCCTCGTCCTCGTCTCGGACTACACCTCCACACAGCAGCAGGCCGCCCGCCTCGGCGCGATGACGCTGATGGTCGCCTTCCTCGTCGGAGCGCTGGGCCCCGTGCTGCTCGGCTGGTTGCACGACCTGACCGGCAGCCTGGTCGCCGGGTTTGCCGTGATGGTCGCCCTCAGCGTGGGGTTGGCCTTCACGCTGCCGGCGTTCCGCCCGGGCCGGACGCTCGACTGACCCGGAGCGCCCGCGAAGTAATGCGGATCACGGACCGCGACCTCAGCCGAGGAAGTCCCAGAGCCAGTCGGCCTTCTTCCCACCGTTCTGCAGCGACTCCGGCCAGTCGGCGGGACGGTGGTCCCCATAGGCCCGGACGCTGCCGGCGGCGTCGCCCAGACCGTCCGCGTACTCCGCGATGGGCAGGTAGTACATGTACGACATGAGGCGGTCCTGGAACTTCCACCGGCCACCGTCGCGGCGGTAGGTGTCCTTGTAGCGCAGGGCGACGACCATGCCGACACCGTTGCGCGTGACCTCGGCGTGCGAGGCCAGCAGCCCGTACGCCACGTCCGGGTCGTCGTCGTCGAAGCGGACCACGTGGCCGTGGCTGTAGTGGTTCGTCGGGCCGAGGGCCGCGAACCGGCCGAGGTAGGTCGTGACGATCTCGTCCATGCCCGTCGCCCCGAAGACGCCGTCCTGAGAGCGCAGCGTCGCGTCCGCGCAGAAGATCCGGTGGATCCCCTCCTCGTCGCGCTCGTCCATGACGTAGCCGTAGAGGATCCCGAGCGCCTGGATGGCGTTGGTGTCCTCCAGCCGGGCGATCCGCGTCTCCAGGTCGGTCGTCATCCGCGCTCACTCACCTCTCGTCGCGACCCCGCCACGGGCCTTCCTCGGCATGACCGTGATCATGATATTCACGGATTGAGGCGGCCGACAAGGGCTCGTGCGGGTGGTGCGTCCTACGTCGGCTTCCGGAGCTCCCCCTCGCGGTCGGCCGCCCCGGCGAGCTGGCTGCCCAGCCGGCGCGGCACGATCACCCACTGCACGAGGAAGAAGGCGAGCGCCGCGACGCCGGCGACCACCGCCGCGACCGGTCCGGCGACGAAGCCGAAGACCACGGTGACGGCCATGACCACGGTCAGCGCCAGCGCCACGAGCCCGGCCTTGGTCAGCCGGTCACCGGCGGTCACGAGCTCGGTCTTCGCGTGCCGGCGGAACAGCAGCCGGTGCCACACCACAGGTGCGACCACCAGCCCGGTCGAGGTCACGGCGAGGGTCAGAGCCACGAGGTAGACGATCCGCAGTGCGGTGCCCAGCTCGGCGAACCGCTGCTGGAACGGCAGGGTGAGCAGGAACCCGGTGAGGATCTGCAGTCCCGTCTGGGTGACGCGCAGCTCCTGGAGCAGCTCGCTCCAGTTGCGGTCGGCCCGCTCGGTCTCGGTCTCGTCGCGCTGGTCCCCGTCGGGGTCGCTCGTCCCGGCGGCCTCGTCCGTCCCTCCAGCGTCCTCCATGACCGGTCCCTTCCCCTCGTGCACGCAGCCTGCCACCCGCCGCCCCGCCGGACCCAGCGGCATACCGTGGGGGATGACCGGTCGATGGGCGAACCTCGCGCTGGGTGCCCTGGTCCCCCTCGCGACGCTGTCGGGGTTCGGTCTCTTCCTCGTCGGCAGCGGTCCGGTGTGGCTGGTGGCCGTGCTGCACGGCGGGCTGGGGCTCGGCCTGCTGGCCCTCGTGCCGTGGAAGCACCCGATCGTGCGCCGCGGGCTGCGCCGCACGGCCCGGCCGGGACGCGGGGCGGCCCTGGCTCTCACCTGGCTGCTCGTCGCCACCCTCCTCAGCGGCGTGGCCCACCTCGTGGGTCTGACCGCGGGCGACCTCCCGGTGACGACCATGCAGCTGCACGTCGGCGCCGCCCTCGTGGCGACCGCCCTGACCGCGGTGCACGCCGCGCAGCGCCCCACCCGGGTGCGGCGGGCCGACTGGGGCCGGCGGGCCCTGCTGCGCTCCGGAGCGGTCGTCGCGGTCGCGGGAGCGGCGGGCGTCGGCGCCCAGGCCGCGGCGGTCGGGCTGGACCGCGGCGAGCGGCGGCGGGAGACGGGGTCCTTCCGGCTCGCGCCGGACGGGGTGGACGCGATCCCGGTGACCCAGTGGCTGTTCGACGCCGTGCCCGACGTCGACCCGCTCGCGTGGCGCCTCACCGTCGCCACCGCTGGCGGCGAACGCTCCTGGACGACGGCCGAGCTCGGCCGGCCCGACCGGGTGACGGCGGTCCTGGACTGCACGGGCGGCTGGTGGACCGAGCAGGAGTGGTCCGGCGTCCGCGTCAGCCGACTGCTCCCCGACGCCGCACCGGGCGACACGGTCGTCGTGACCAGTGCCACCGGGTATGCGCGTCGCCTGCCGCTCACGGACGACCTCCTCGTCGCCACCGCGGTCGGCGGCCGCCTGCTGTCCCCGGGCCACGGCGCCCCCGCCCGCCTCGTCGTGCCGGGGCGGCGTGGGTACCACTGGGTGAAGTGGGTCGTCCGCATCGAGACGGTCCCCGGACCGTGGTGGGGCCAGCCGCCGCTGCCGTTGCGCTGAGTCCGACGGCCGACACGTGGCGGCCCCCCGGTCGAGCCCGCGTCAGGGGGCTGAGGCAGGGTGGCCCGATGAGCGAGGACCTGGCGCAGCCGAGCACCGGCCGCCGGCCCTCCCCGACGGCGCCCGGTGACCAGGGCGGCGCGCCCCACCCGCACCGGTGGCGCATCCTCAGCGTGACGCTCGTCGTGGGCTTCATGGCCCTGCTCGACGTGTCCATCGTCAACGTGGCCATCCCCTCGATGCAGCAGGCCCTCGGGGCGTCACCGGGCACCATCCAGTGGGTCGTGTCCGGCTACGCCCTGACCTTCGGCCTGACCCTCGTGGCCGGCGGGCGCCTGGGCGACGCCTACGGCCGGCGCCGGATGATGCTCATCGGCCTCGTGGGGTTCGTCGTCACCAGCGCCGCGGTCGGCCTCGCGCCCAGCATCGGGCTGGTGGTGGCGGCCCGGCTGCTCCAGGGTGCGATGGCCGGACTGCTCACCCCGCAGAGCTCCGGCCTCATCCAGCAGCTCTTCACCGGGGCCGAACGGGCGCGCGCCTTCGGCCTGTTCGGCTTCACGGTCTCGGTGTCGTCGGCGGCCGGGCCGGTGCTCGGCGGGCTCATCATCGCCGCCGCCGGAGCCGAGCAGGGCTGGCGCTACCTCTTCCTCGTCAATATCCCGATCGGCGTCCTGGGCCTGGTCGGGGTCGCCCGCCTCGTCCCGCGGCGCCGGACACGACCGGAGGGCGGCGGTGCGGGCATCGACGTCGTGGGCGCGGTCCTGCTCGGCCTGGCCGTGATGTGCCTGCTCTACCCCGTCGTCAGCGTCGAGGGCGGTCAGCGCTGGCCGCTGGTGCTGCTCGTCGGCGTCCCCCTCTTCGCCTATGCGTTCGTGCTCTGGGAGCGACGGCTCGCCCGCGCCGAGCGGCCGCCGCTGCTCGACCTCACCCTGCTGCGGACGCTGCCGGGATACGTCAACGGCCTCGTCGTCGGCACCCTCTACTTCACCGGCTTCACGGGGCTGCTGCTCGTGCTGTCGGTGCACCTCCAGACGGCCCTCGGCCTCACCCCCCTGGCCGCCGGTCTGCTGCTCATGCCCTTCGCCGTGGGGTCGGCCGTGAGCGCCCCGCTGGCCGGCCGGTTCGTCCCCACCATCGGCCGCAAGCTGACCGTCGTGGCCCTGGTCGTCATGATGGCCGGCGTCGCGCTGCTGGCGGCGTTCGCCGCCGCCCGCGGCCGCAGCGACCTCGCCGTCGTCCTCGTGCCCGTCCTGCTGCTCACCGGTCTCGGCGGCGGAGCCGTGGTCTCTCCCAACATCACACTGACGCTCGCCGACGTGCCCCCCGCGATGGGCGGCGCGGCGGGCGGCGCGCTGCAGACCGGGCAACGGATCGGCGCGTCCATCGGGGCCGCCGTGCTGATGACCGTCTACCAGGCGGTCACCCCGGGATCGGGCGCCGGCACGGCCCTGCGCGCCGCCCTGGTCACCGCGCTCGCCCTGCTGGCCCTGGCCCTGGCCATGGCGGTGCGCTCGCTCCGCCGGGACGACGGAGTCATGACCGACGCCACGGGCCAGGCCGCCCACCCCTCCGACGCCGCAACGCACTGAGACACTGACGGGATGGACGACGCTCCCCTCACCAGCACGGCTCACGTCGCGACCGACCGCGCCGACCGCTACGCCAAGCAGCTGGCCGCCCATCTGTCCCGCCGCCTCGAGACCGCGTGGGACGAGACGGCCGGTCGTGGCGTGGTCCACCTGGACGGTGGGCGCTGCGACCTCACCCGCGACTCCTCCGGCCTCGGTCTGCACGCCACCGTCGACACGACGATGACCCCCGCCGAGCAGACCTCACTCGTCGCGCGCATCGAGGACGTCGTGGGGCGGCACCTGGTGCGCTTCGGCGCGCGCGACGAGCTCGTCGTCGCGTGGCAGCGCTCCGACGGGTCGCCCGGCGGCGTGTTCCAGCACACCGACGGGCCGGAGGCCGAGCACGAGCGTTAGGGTCGGCGCGTCCGGTCGTCCCCGAGGAGACGCATGTTCCGCGTGATGACGATCTACGGCACCCGGCCGGAGGCGATCAAGGTCGCGCCGCTCATCACCGCCCTGCGCGAGCATCCGGAGCTCGACCCCATCGTCGCCGTCACCGGCCAGCACCGGGAGATGCTCGACCAGGTACACGCGTCGTTCGGCATCGCGCCCGACCACGACCTCGACCTCATGACGCCCGGGTCGACCCTCGCCGAGATCGGCGCCGCCGTGCTGCGGGCGACGACCCTTCTCCTGCAGGCCGACCGGCCCGATCTCGTCGTCGTGCAGGGCGACACGAGCAGCGCGTTCTTCGCCGCGCTGAGCGCGTTCTACCAGCAGGTCCCGGTGGTGCACCTCGAGGCCGGGCTGCGCACCGGCGACATCCACTCGCCGTTCCCGGAGGAGGTCAACCGTCGGCTCACCGCCCCCATCGCCGCGCTCCACCTGGCCCCGACGACCACCTCGCGGGACCACCTGCTCGCGGAGCACATCGACCCCGCGAGCGTCGTCGTCACCGGCAACACGGTGATCGACGCGCTCCACGCCACGAGGGCGCGGCCGGTGTCGTTCGCCGACGAGGCCGTCGCGCGGGCCGTGTCCTCGGGTCGGCGGATCCTCCTGGTGACCAGCCATCGCCGTGAGTCGTGGGGCGAGCGGATGAGCGCCGCCATGGAGGCGGTGCGCGTCGTCGCGTCGCGTCACCCCGACCTGCTCGTGATCCTGCCGATGCACCGGAACCCAGTGGTGCGAGACGTGATCGAGCCGGCTCTGCAGGGTCTCGACAACGTCATGCTCACCGAGCCCGCCAGCTACCCGGAGTTCGCCCACCTGCTCGGAGCGTGCCACCTCGTGCTCACCGACTCCGGAGGGGTGCAGGAGGAGGCCCCCAGCCTGGGCAAGCCCGTCCTCGTCATGCGCGACACCACGGAGCGCCCGGAGGCGGTGGAGGCGGGCACCGTCCGGCTCGTGGGCACCCGGACCGACACCATCGTCGAGGAGACCACCCGGCTGCTGACCGACCCCGCGGCGTATGCGGCGATGGCTGCCGCGGTCAACCCCTACGGCGACGGGGCCGCTGCCCCGCGGTGCGTCGCCGCGATCGCCCAGCTGCTCGGGGTGGGGACCCGGCTCCCCGACTTCTCCCCCCGGTGACGACCGGAGGCCGCGCAGAGGACGACAGGTCCTCTGCGCGGCCCCGACCCCGGATGGACCGGGCGTGCCTCAGGCGCGCGCAGCGGCGACCCGACGGCGGCGGTAGAACGCCACCCCGAGCACGGGGACGGCCAGCGCAGCGGCGAGCCCGCCCCCGACGGCCACGGCCGGCGCGACCATCGGCACGGCCAGCACGGCGGCTCCACACGTCGACGAGGCGATGGTGATGTTCTGACCGAGCCGGCCCCCGAGCAGCGCGACGTAGATCGCGTCGACCGTCAGCGTGCCGTCCGGTGCCGTCGTCTGACGGTTCAACGTGATGGTCGCGACGCCGGGCACCGAGACGGTGGTGTTCGGCGCGGCCGCGGCCGCCAGCGTGATCGGCGGCAACAGCGGCAGGTTCACGGCACCGTTGGTGATGGACGAGGTGCCGGTCACCGCTCCGGTGTTGGGGTTGACCGTGCACGAGGAGCTGACCGCGCTCGCCGTCAGTGTCGTGTTGCCGACGACGTTGGTCAACAGGGTGGCGTTGACGTTGGCCACGCTCGCGGATGCTCCGCCGGCGGTGGCGGTGGTGTTGATCACCCCGGTGCCGATCAGGCCCGCGACGTTCGCCGCGGCGACGGTGTTGCTGGCCGGGCCGCCGGGTGACGCGCTGGCCGCGAACGGTCCGCACGTGACGACCCCGCCGCAGGTGAGTCCGGACGAGCTGGTCTGTCCGGGGGCCGCCGACGCGGCGGGCGCGAGGGCGACCGATGCGGCAGCGACGAACCCGAGCGCGGCGACCACAAGACGCCCCCGCCTTGCAGTCGTGGTGGCCTTCACGGGTGAGCTGAACATAGTGAATCCTTTCCCCTACCTTGGGTGGTGCTGGGTGGTGCTGATGTGAGGCGGTTGGGCGCGCGGGCAGCGCGGCGTTACGCCTCCAGGGCGACGGGTCCGGGTCGGACGTCGGTGTTGCGACGGGTCTTCGCCCATCCGCGGCGACCGCCGAGGATGCGGAAGAGGGCCCGCCAGCAGGTGATGTAGAACGTGGTGATGAACAGCGAGTACGCGAAGCCGTAGCCGAGCGCTCGCAGTCGGCCGATCCCCGGTTCGCAGCGGCGGGCGTACAGCGGGCCCCACAGGACGAACGGGGCGAGGCCGAGGACGAGGTAGAGGATGGCGAGCATCCATCCGCCGTGGATCGCGAACTGCCGCATGGCGTCCGGGTACTGGTGGATGTTGTAGGCCAGCACCGCCACCGGGATCGGGTAGAGCAACGAACCCATGAGCTGCAGCCAGGGCTGGATCAGGTAGTAGCTCGCCTCGAGCGCACCGACCGTCGTGACGTGCTTCGACGACCAGATCGCCGGGAGGTAGCCGCCGCACTGCATCGTGCCCTGCCCCCAGCGGGTGCGCTGGGTGAGCAGCCGACGCAGGCTCGGCAGGCCCTCCTGGTCGACGAGGGTGTCCATGGTGTACTCGTTGGTGAAGCCGGCCATGAGCAGGTGCAGGCTGAGCTCGTAGTCCTCGAGCAGCGAGCCGTGCCAGGGCACGTCGTCGGCGCCGGCCACAGCGTCGAGGGCCGAGAGTCGCGCGAACTGGCCGTTGCCACCGAGGCCGACGGTCCGCGTCCGCTGGCGGACCATCTGGATCGCGGAGATCGGTGCCCGGAACTCCAGGTCCTGCATCCGCACGAGGAGCCGCCCCAGGAGGTTGGCCGCAGGACCGGCGTCCGGGAACGGCACGCGCTCGTTGCGGTTGATCATCCGGACACAGATCTGCACGGCCCCGACCTCCGGCCGCCCGAAGAGGTGGTCGGCGGAGATGACGTCGAGACAGTTGCCGGCGGGGATGCCGTCCGCGTCGATGACCCCCACGATCACCTGTCGCCGGTCGACCGTGCGTCCGGAGCGCTGCACCGCGGCCAGGTGCACGTTGAGGGCGTCGTAGGCGCTGTTCAGCGCATCCCCCTTGCCGGTCCGCGCTTCGGGCAGCTGCCGCCGCACCAGGTGCACCTGGTCGTCGGCCAGTGCCAGACGCTCCACGATGGCCGCCGTCGCGTCGAGGCTCGCGTCGTCGACGACCCAGACGTGCGCCACGGGGAAGCGCAGCCGGAGCATGTCCACGGTGTTGGCGATGACGGCGGCCTCGTCGCGGGCCGGGATGAGGAAGTGCCAGTCGTAGGCGTCCGGTGACCCGAGCGACCCGGGCCGGTGCCGGGCGTACGGCACGACGATGGTGGCGACGTAGGCGATGAACGTGACGCTGATGAAGAGCGAGATCGCCTGGGCCAGGCCGATACCGATGAACACCTGGTCGTTCATGAGGTCCCCGTCTCGTGCCGGCCGCGGTAGCCGGAGGCCACGAGGAAGATGACGATGGCGGCGCTCAGCGCGATGAAGACGACGCTGATGACCGAGCCCAGGACGAGGTGTCCCCACTGGTAGCCCTGCTCGATGCCGAAGGCCGAGACCAGGCCGGCGATGACCCCGACGCGCAGCTGGTTGGCGAGGACGAGCAGGACGGCGGCGACCCCGACGCCCAGGAGGACCCGGGACGGGTCGAGCCGGCGGCGGAGCAGCATGCCGGCGCCGATCGCCGCGAACGGGGCGATGAGGAAGGCCGACGTGCACTCCGGCGTGACCTCCAGGGCGAAGGCTCGTGAACCCGGCAGCATGAAGACGACCACGTCGTCACTGCCGGTGTAGGTCGTCACTCCCCCGCCCGCGAACAGCCGGGAGGCGACCAGGGCCTCGAGGTGGCGGAACGACTCCTGGAAGACGACGAGGGAGACGGCGGTGAGGGCGAGGACGCCCAACACGCCCAGCCGCCAACGGTCCTCGGCGAGCGGTGGCCGTAGGGCGGCCAGCCTGGTGCCGGGGCTCACCGCGCGCTCACTGACCGGTCTTGCGGTCGCGGCGGAAGTAGGCCACCCGGATGAGGACGAGCCCGACGATCACGGCGATGACGGCCGCGACCACCGCGGTGCCGGCGTAGACACCGGTGGCGGCGAGGGCGGCCCCGCCCGCTACCGGGGCGATGGGTTTCGAGTACATCGGCGCCTCTTCCTGTCGTTGGCGTCAGGTCGCGGGTCCGATCAGGTCACGTCCTTCGACCTCGACGGCCGGCGTTTCGATCCCGACGAAAGGGACGTTAGGGACGCAAAGCCTCAGAAGCCATCCGAATGCACTAATGGGGCTATTCGGACTAGTCCTTTCGGGTCATCCTTACGGACTAGTCCGCGTCCCCGGTCTGGATCGGACAAGAACCTTGCGCCTCAACGAGATTCGTGTGGGGGCCCCATGGCGGGGGTGACGAGGATGGCCAGGCCGAGCAGGACGACGACCGCGAGCAGGCCCTTGAGCACGGTGACGTGGTCGCCGAGGAAGCCGATGAGCGGAGGGCCGCCGAGGAAGGCGCAGTAGCCGATCGACGCGACGACGCTCACCCGCCCGGGGGCCGCGTCCGGGTCGTCGGCGGCGGCACTCATGCCCACCGGGAACCCGAGGGCCGCGCCCAGACCCCAGAGGACCGCGCCGGCGAACGCCAGCGGTGGCAGGGTGCCGAAGACGAACAGGAGCAGGCCCACGACGGCCAGCCCCGCCATGGCGCGCACGACGACGACCCGCCCGTACCGGTCCAGCAGCCGGGTCCCGAACCAGCGCATCGTCGTCATGGCCGCGAGGAAGGTCGCGAAGCCGAGGGTGCCCACCGAGGCCGGCAGCTGGTAGGAGTCGATGAGCGAGATGCCGATCCAGTCGTTGCCGGCACCCTCGGCGAAGGCGAAGGCCAGCACGACGAGGCCGACCAGCAGGGTGCGGGGCTCGCGCCAGCGGGCGAACACCGAACCCCCCGCGGCACCGGTCCCGCCGTCGGGCTCGGTGGGGATCTGACGGTCGGGCAGGAACCGGCGGACCCAGACCGGCACCACAACGGCCACCACCGCTGCGACGAGGAGCAGATGCACGGTCACGCCCACGGCCAGGGTGACCATGGCGGCGCCGATCAGGGCGCCCACGACGGTGCCGACACTGAACCCGGCGTGGAACCGGGGCATGACCGCCCGCCCCCACCGGCGCTCGACGTCGGCGCCCTGCACGTTCATCGCCACGTCCCACGCCCCGTTGCCGAACCCGAGCAGGAACAGCCCGACGAGCACGGCCGGCACTCCGTGCTCGTAGCCGAGGGCGATGACCGAGACGCCCACCGCCGCCGTCACAGCCATCAGGGCGACCGTCCGGCGGGTGCCGAAGCGGTTGACGACGACACCGCTCAACGGGAGCGCGAGGAGCGAGCCGGCCGCGAGCGCCAGCAGCACGAGGCCCAGCTGGGACGGGGCCAGCTCGAGCCGGTCACGGACCTGGGGGATGCGGGAGGCGAAGCTCGCGCCCACGAACCCTGCTCCGATGAACGCGGCATACGTGGCGACCAGTGCGGACCGGACCGCAGGCGCCGCAGGGTCGAGGTCGGGGCGGGCGGAGCTCACCCCCCGACCCTCTCATCCGAGGGCGGACGGCCCTCGCGTCCACTCCGGGTCGCCCACCGACGGGGCTGCGGGGTCGGCGCCGGGACGGGCGCCGTCGGTCGACGGGGAGTAGGGCACGAGGGCCCGGCGGATCGCCTCGTCGAGCGGGACGAGGGCGTGCTGGGGGTCGCCGAGCCGAGGGGTGGCGCCGGTGCGCACGACCATGTCGTCGCGAAGGCTGGCCATGAGCGACTGGACCGTGTCGGTGTCGACGTCGGTCAGCCGCCCCGCCACCCACCCGACGAGGTCGAAGGGGAGGGGCGGCACGGGGACCTGGATCCGCCGCAGGCCCGCGAGCCGGGCGTACCGCGAGAGCAGCTGCGGGTAGGTGAGCGCCTCCGGTCCGCCGACGTCGAGATGCCCCCGCACCTCGGCGTCCTCGACCGCCTCGGCGAGGTAGTACACGGCGTCGGCGACCGCCACGGGCTGCACCCGGGTGGAGCGCATCCACCCCGGGATCACGGTGAGCAGCGGCAGCCGCTGCGAGAGCTGTCGGACGACCTCGAAGCTCGTCGACCCCGACCCCACGACGATGGCCGCCCGCAGCGCGAGCGTCGACGCGGTGGAGGTGGCCAGGATCTCCTCCACCTCCAGGCGCGAGGCGAGGTGCTCGGACAGGTCGTCGGGGTGGACCCGCGGGATGATGCCCGACAGGTAGACGAGCCGGCGGACCCTCAGGTGGTCGACCGCGTCGCGCATGTTCTCGGCGGCCTCGCGGTCGGTGGTCGCGAAGTCCATGCCCTTGAGCCCGTGCACGAGGTAGACCGCCGCGTCGGCTCCCTCGAGCGCGTGCAGCAGCTCGCGCATGTCGAGGACGTCGGTGCGTCGCCAGGTCACGTCACCCGCCCACGGGAACTCCGGGGGCGGGTCGTGGGTATGCGTGGCGACGACCTCGTGGCCGCGGCGCAGGAGCTCGGGGACGAGCCGCGAGCCGACGTACCCCGAGGCACCGGCGACGAGCACGCGCATACGGGCTCCTCGCCGGACCTCCTGGCGACGGCCGGTGCCGCACCCTGTGGCCCCCACGGTACCGACCCGTCGCCGAGCGCCCGTTCGGCCTACCCTGCGGTCATGGATGCCGAGCGCAGCGAGGGGGCCGTCCGCCCCGAACCGGGCACCCGGAGAGAGCGTCGCCGGCTGCCCCGCTGGAGCGAGCTCTCACCGCTGCTGCGGATGCAGCCGAGGGAGAGCGACCCGGTCGCGCGGCGGCTGGCCCGCGCGCACACCGTCGGTGACCTCGAGGCCATCGCCCGCCGGCGGGTCCCCCGGTCGGTGTTCGACTACGTGGCCGGAGCGGCCGAGGGCGAGGTCAGTCTCGAACGGGCCCGTGACGCCTACCGCCGGGTCGAGTTCCTGCCGCAGGCGCTGCTCGACGTCTCCACGGTCGACCTGACCACGCGGCTGCTCGGCCGGCCGTCGGCCCTGCCCCTCGTGCTCGCACCCACCGGGTTCACGCGGATGATGCAGCACGAGGGCGAGCCCGCCGTGGCCCGGGCCGCCCAGGCGCGCGGGATCCCGTATGCGTTGTCGACCATGGGCACCACCTCGCCGGCGGGCGTGGCCGCATCGGCCCCGGGCGGGGACCACTGGTTCCAGCTCTACCTGTGGCGCGACCGGGAGGCCAGCCGGCAGCTCGTCGACCAGGCCCTGGCCGCCGGGTTCGGCACGCTGGTGCTCACGGTCGACACGGCGGTGCCCGGCAACCGGCTGCGGGACACGCGCAACGGCCTGACCGTGCCGCCCACGCTGCGCGCCCGCACCCTGGCCGACATGTCGCGACACCCGGCGTGGTGGTTCAACCTGCTGACGACCCGGCCCCTGGAGTTCGCGGCGCTGACGTCCTTCGACGGCACGGTCGCCGAGCTCGTGGCCCAGATGTTCGACCCCTCGCTCGACCTCTCCGACCTCGAGTGGCTGAGCCGGACGTGGCCGGGGTCGCTCGTGGTCAAGGGGGTGCTCACCGCGGCCGACGCGGTGCGGATGGCCGACGCGGGCGCCGATGCGGTGGTCCTCTCCAACCACGGCGGGCGTCAGCTCGACCGCGCGCCGACCCCGCTCGAGCTCCTACCCGAGGTCGTCGCCGCCGTCGGCGGCCGGGTCGAGGTCTACGTCGACACCGGCATCACGAACGGAGGCGACATCGCCGCCGCCGTCGGGCTCGGGGCCACCGGGTGCCTCGTCGGCCGGGCCTACCTCTACGGGCTGATGGCGGGCGGGCAGGCGGGCGTGGAGCACGCCGTCGCGATCCTCACCGCCGAGCTGCGCCGCACCATGCAGCTGGTCGGCGCCCGGTCGCTCGCCGAGCTGGAGGGCCGCGTCCGCCTGCGCGGCGGCGACCTCAGCGCCTGAGCGCTGCGGTCACGCCTGAGGCTGCACCGTGACGCCGCGCCAGAAAGCGATCCGGTCGCGCACCATCTCGGCCTCGGGCTTCGGCTGGGTGTAGAACCAGGCGGCGTCGGCGTTGGTCTGGCCGCCGACCGTGACCGAGTGGTAGGACGCCGTGCCCTTCCACGGGCACACCGTCTGGGTGCTGCTGTCGCCCAGGACCTCGGGCGAGACGTCGGCGCGGGGGAAGTAGTGGTTGCCCTCGACGACGACGGTGTCGGCGGACTCGGCGATGACCTGACCGTTCCAGACGGCCTGCACAGTGCTCATGCCCGGGACAACCGATCTGGGCGACGGCCTGTTCCCGATCCGGCCGCGAGGCCTCAGATGCCGCGTCCGGGCGTGAGGATGTGGTGTGGGTCGAAGGCGTCCTTCACCCGCCGGTGGGCGGCGAGCGTCGCGGCGTCGAGCTGCTTGGGCAGCGAGTGTCGTTTGAGGGAGCCGATGCCGTGCTCCCCCGACAGCGTCCCGCCGAGCGCGAGGGCCGCGTCGCTCACGAGGTCGAGCACCCGCTCGCCGTGGTCGCGGGCGGCCGGGTCGTCGTGGTCGACGATGACCGACGGATGCAGGTTGCCGTCGCCCGCATGGGCGAAGGTGGGGATCGCGACGTGCTCCGCGCGGCTGATCCGCTCGATGGCGGTGAACATGTCGGCGAGCCCGGCGATGGGCACCGCGACGTCGGAGGACACCCGCAGGCCCTCCGCCGAGAGGGCGCGTCCCGAGACGCGGCGCGCCTCGAGCAGGACGTCGCCGTCGGCCTCCTCGACGGAGGTGGCTCCCGCTGCGCGGCATACCGCGGCGGCGGCCGCCGAGTCCGCGCGGGCCCGTGGGCCGATGAGCTGTCCGACGAGCACCGCAGCGGCGTCGCCGATGTGCAGACCCGTGGGGTAGTGCTTCTCGACGACCTCGACGCTGAGCCGGTCCATCAGCTCCATCACCTCGGGCACCACGGTGCTGGCCATGACGGCGGTGACGGCAGCGCCCGCCGACTCCAGGGTCGGGAACACCGCCCGGAACGTCACCCGGTCGCCCGTCGGACGCGGTACCAGCCGCACCGTGGCCGCAGTGACGATGCCCAGGGTGCCCTCGGACCCGACGAAGAGCCGGGTCAGGTCGTAGCCGACGACGTCCTTGCGGGTGCGTCCACCGGTGCGGACGACCTCGCCGCCGGCCAGCACGACCTCGAGCCCGGCGATGCTGTCGGCCGTGACGCCGTACTTGACGCAGCGCAGGCCCCCCGCGTTGGTGGCGATGTTGCCGCCGATGGTCGACTCCCGGTAGCTCGCCGGGTCGGGTGCGTACATGAGCCCGTAGGCGGCTGCGGCATCGTCGATCTCGGCCGTCAGCACCCCGGCCTGCACGTCGGCCAGACGGTTGGCCGGGTCGACGCCGAGGATGCGGTCGAGGCCCGCCAACGACACGACCAGCCCGCCGGGGTAGGCCACCGCGCCGCCCGTGAGCCCGGTGCCGCTGCCCCGCACCGACACCGGCACCCGGTGGGCGTCGGCCCACCGCAGCGCGACGGACACGTCCTGGGCCGAGCTCGCCCTGACGACGGCCAGGGGCCCGCCCTCCAGCGTGGCCCGGGAGGCGTCCCGCGTGTAGGAGTCCATCTCGTCGGCGGTCGTCAGGACGCGGCCGGGAAGGGCACGCAGCAGCTCGTCGAGCGGGGCGGTGAGGGTGGTCATGGTGGCAACGGTTCCCGTCAGCTCGACCAGGTGCGCAGCCAGACCGTCTCCGGGGCCTGGCGCAGGGCGGCGAGAGCGGCGTCCGGGACGGGCCGGTCGGTGTCGGTGACGACGTAGCCCAGCTCGCCGCGCGTGTGCAGGGACTGACCGACGACGTTGGCCCCCGCGTCGGCCAGCAGCCGGTTGGTGGCGGCGAGCACGCCGGGCACGTTGGTGTGCAGGTATGCCGTGCGGAAGCCGCCCGCGGGAGCGCCGGGGTTCACCTCGGGCAGGTTGACCGACAGGGCGGTGGCGCCCGCCGCGACGAACTGGGCCAGCTTGGTGGCGACGAAGCCGCCGATCTCCTGCTGCGCCTCCTGCGTCGACCCGCCCACGTGGGGGGTGAGGATGACGTTGTCCAGCCCGCGCAGCGGCGACTCGAAGGGGTCGCCCTGCGCCTTGGGCTCGGCGGGGAAGACGTCGATGGCCGCCCCGGAGAGGTGGCCCGAGAGGATGTGGTCGCGCAGGGCCTCGTCGTCGACGACCATCCCGCGCGACGCGTTGATGAACACCGACCCCGGCTTCATGAGCGCGAACTGGTCGGCACCGAAGAGACCGGCGTTGCCCGGACGGCCGTCGACGTGGAGGCTCACGACGTCGGACACCGCGAGCAGCTCGTCCAGGGAGCCGACGCGCCGGGCGTTGCCGTGGGCCGGGCGGTCGGCGGTGTCGTAGAAGACCACCCGCAGGCCGACCGCCTCGGCGACGTTGGAGAGCTGGGTGCCGATGTTGCCGTACCCGACGATCCCCAGCGTGTTGCCGCGTACCTCGTGGCTGCCCTTGGCCGACTTGTCCCAGATGCCGTCGTGCATGCGCTGGGTCTTCTCGGTGAGCCGGCGCGCCAGCGAGAGGATCTCGCCGAGCACGAGCTCGACGACGCTGCGGGTGTTGGAGAACGGCGCGTTGAACACCGCGACCCCACGCGACGCGGCGTCGACGAGGTCGACCTGGTTGGTGCCGATGCAGAAGCACCCCACGGCGAGCAGGTCCTTCCCCGCGTCGAGCACCCGAGGCGTCACCTTCGTGTTGGAGCGGATCCCCAGCAACGACACCCCCGGCAGGCACTCGACGAGCTCGCCCTCGCTCATGGACCCGAGATGCGTCTCGACCTCGAACCCGTCGCGGCGCAGCGCCTCCACCGCGACCGGGTGGATGTTCTCCAGCAGTACAGCCTTCACGTCACAGCCCTTGTCTCGTCCCGGTCCTGCGGGACGGGTTGGTCCGTCCCGGGCCTCGATTATCCAGGGTCTCCGGCACGGGTGCCGGTGTGTCCAGGTCGGGGCCCGGGGAGGCGGTCCGGGGCTGTCCGGGGGGTGTTCGGACCGGTGCTGGTCGGTGGTCAGGCGACCTTGTCGCGCAGGCCGCCGAGCACGGTGCGGGCGCGCCCGGCGAGCATCTGGTCGGGCCGCTGCTGCTCGCCCTGCTGGGCGCCGAGCACGATGACCGCCCCGGTGAGGACCGGGGTGACCCACTGCAGGACCCGCAGCTGCTGCTGGATGCGGGTCGCCTTCGCGCCGGTGCGCGAGTCGGGGACCGCGCCGCCGGCCGACGGCTGCTCCGGCTGCTTGGCGAGCTGCGCCCCCAGCACCCCGCTGTAGGCCGTGCTGGCCATTGCCGCGACCGTCAGGGCCGTCTTCACGGCGGTGTTGGCGCCGACGCCGGACTGCTTCGCGACCCGGTCGCGGTTGGCGATGACGAGACCGAGGCCACCCACGAGGTGGGCGCCGACCGAGGCGGCGGCGACGGGTGACCACCGGGCCCAGCCTGAGGCGGCGACGCGGGCCCGCTCGGCCGGGTCGGTGATGTCCTGGGACGCGCCGTTGACGCCCAGCGCGCCCATGAGGGAGCCGCCGAACCAGGAGGCGATCCCGAGGTCGTGCAGCGAGCGGATCAGGGTGTTGTCACTCAAGGGGTGCTCCTGGGTCAGGGCGGGCCGGGTCCGCCAGGTCGGCGGACGGGGTTCATCGAGGTCCTACCCCGGATCAGGTGGACCACACCGACCCCGGACGCCGACCTCGCGTCGTCCGTGTCGCGCTCGTCACACCCGGCTCCACCGGGCGCGGCCACGCATACTGAGGCTCATGTGGTCCGTCCGCACTCCTCGCCGCAGGCGGGGGCACCGGGAGACCGGCGGTCGATCACCGCTGGCGGACCGGTGGACAACCGTCGAGGGCACCCGCGTCTTCTTCCGTGAGTCCCGCACGGTGTCCACGGCGCCGGCGATGGTTCACCTCCACGGCTTCGCGATGTCGGGTCGCTACCTGCTGCCGACCGCCGAGCGCCTCGCGACGACGTTCCACACGCTCGTGCCAGACCTGCCCGGCTGTGGGCGCAGCGAGCGACCTCCCACCCCGCTCGACATCGTGGGCCTCGCCCACGCCACGGCCGCGTTCCTCGACGAGCGGGGGATCCGGTCGGCCACGCTGGTCGGGCACTCGGTGGGGTGCGCCGTCATCACCGAGTTCGCGCACCTCTACCCCCAGCGCCTCGACCGCGCCGTGCTGGTCTCCCCCGCCGGAGGACCTCACAACCAGCCGTTCCTGCGCGCCGTCCGCCAGCTGGCCCACGACAGCCTCCGCGAGCCGACGGGGCTGATCCCCGTGGCCGCCCTCGACTACGCGCGCTTCGGGGTGCCCAGCACCAAGCGGCTGTTCGACGCGCTCGCGCAGTACCCGTCGCTGGAGCGGCTGCTGGACCTCGAGATCCCGGCCCTGACCGTGGTCGGCGACCGCGACCCGCTGATGCCCGCGCCCCTGCGGCTGCGACGGGTGGTCAGCGAGAGCCGGAGCCGAGCGCTGGTCGTCGTCGTCGAGGGGGCCGCGCATGCGGTCAACTACAGCCACCCCGAGGAGCTGGCCCACCTGGTGCGGCTGTTCGCCGCGGGCGATCCGGTGGGCGACGAGACGCCGGGCGTCGCGCGGACCTACGAGCTGTTGCGCGGGCACCCCTCACGGCCCTCGTAGGGACGACTGCGGCTCGGGTCAGCCGCTGGAGGCCCGCACCACGAGCTCGGGGTCGAGGATGACGTGTCGTTCGGGGAGGGGGTCGCCGGCCATCTCCGCGATGAGCAGGTCCATCGCGCGGACCCCGAACCCCATCTGCGGCGTCCGCACCGTCGACAGCGGGATGAGGCTGGAGGCACCGAACTCGATGTCGTCGTAGCCGACCAGAGCGATGTCCTCGGGCACGCGGACCCCCGCGTGGACCAGTCCCTGGAGCAATCCGAGGGCGGTCAGGTCGTTGGCGGCGAAGACCCCGTCGGGGCGCTGCGACGCCGGGCGGGCCGCGATCTGCTCGGCCGCCCGGCGACCGTCGTCGATGGTGCGCTCGTCGACGTGGAGGATCTCGATCGTCGCGCCCGGCACGGTGCGGACGGCGTCACTGGCCCCCTGGTAGCGGTCGTGCACCTGGTGGATCGACATCGGGCCGCCGACATAGGCGAGGCGCCGGCAGCCGGTCGCGAGCAGGTGGTCGGCGACGAGCCGCCCACCCCGCACCTCGTCGACCGACACCGACGGCTGCTCGGCCGACCGGGCGTGCTGCCCGACGATGACCGACGGGATGCCGCGGGAGCGGATCGCCTGGAGCCGCTCCTCCAGGGAGTCGTACGACGCGACGAGGATCCCCTGCACGCGGTTCTGCTCGAACATCCGCAGGTAGGCGTCCTCCCGGGCCCGGTCACGGTGCGAGTTGACGATGAAGACTGACAGGCCCTCGGTCACCGCCCGGCTCTCGACCCCCTCGACGATGGTGGCGAAGAACGGGTTGGCCACGTCCGGCGCCATGTAGGCGATCGCCGCGCTGCGCCCCAGGCGCAGCTGCGACGCCAGGTTGTTGCGGACGAACCCGAGCTGGTCGATCGCCTGCTGGATGCGGTGCTGCATGGGTGGCGACACCCGGTCGGGGTGGTTGAGGTAGTGCGACACGCTGCCCTGCGACACCCCGGCGAGGCTGGCGACGTCGCGAATCCCCACCTGACGCACGATCGTGAGCCTATCGGGCGCGCGGGCCCTCCCCCGGGGTCAGGACACGGCCGCCCGCACCAGCGCCGCCAGCTTCTTCTCCACCGCCGGGCTCCACGCCTTGAGCGCGTACGACACCGGCCAGACGTCGCCGTCGTCGAGGTGGGCCGCGTCCTGGAAGCCCACCGTGGAGTAGCGGTAGCTGAACTTGCCGGAGTCCTGGAAGAAGACGACGACCTTGCCGTCCTCGTTGGCGTAGGCGGGCATGCCGTACCACGTCTTGGGCTGCAGCCCGGGTGCGTTCTCGGTGACGGTCACGTGCACGCGCTCGGCCAGGGCGCGGTCGTCGGGCGCCATCTTCGCGATCTGGTCGAGGACGGCCTGGAGCCCGTCGGCCTTCTTGGCCCCCTTCTTGCCCTCGGCCCGCATCTCGGCGGCGCGCTCCTTCATGGCGGCCCGCTCGGCTGCTGAGAACCCGGTGTCGGTGCTGGTCATCCTCGCTCCTTCGTCTGTGGCCCGGCCCCATGGCCGCCGGCCTCGCCTCCAGGCTAGGACCGGGCTGCGGACGGGGGCTTCTCGATTCCTGACCGACCGATCGGCCATGAAGCCAGCGTCCGACAGCGGTCCTGCTCGTACCACGACAGCCGGGCCTCGCCGATGCTCGCGTGGGCGGGCAGCGCCGCCCCGAGGGAGCGCCGTGTGCTCTCGACGTCGATGCCGGGCGCGGCGAGGTCGAGCGTCAGGTGGGGGCGGACGTCGGCGAACCGGCCGGCATACGGCGGGTAGGCCGGGAAGCTCGCCGCGAGGTCGGCCGTGAGGGCGCGCAGTGGGCGGTCGTCCTCGGGAACGAGATGGATGATCCCGCCGGAGAAGACGTCGACGTGGCTCAGCCGCACCTCGAACGGCTCATGGCGGGACAGCACCTCCGCCACGCGGCGATGGACCTCCTCCGTGAGCCCCGCCGGCTCCACGAACGGGCTGAGCAGGGTGAGGTGCGCGTGCGCGAACGTGGGGTCGGGCGAGACGTAGGCGGGGTCGTAGAAGTGGTGGCGGCCGCGGACCCACTCCTCCAGGGCCGGCACGGCGACCACGAGACTGCTGGTGCCGGGCCACGGGCTCATCCGGGCATCATCCCGTCGCCCAGCCCGGGCCCGGCGAGACCCCCGCCGATGCAGGCGGGTTCGTTGTGGAGGGGGCCTGCGTGCTACCGTTTCGGCGCGCTGAGGGGCTCGTCGAAAGCCCCTCTGCGACACCCGGTCCGGGTGGCGGAATGGCAGACGCGCTAGCTTGAGGTGCTAGTGCCCTTAACGGGCGTGGGGGTTCAAGTCCCCCTCCGGACACTACGACGAGCCCGTGACCTGCGACTTTGTACACATGTTCGGTTCGCGCCCGACTCGAACCCCCACGCGAAGATCACAATCCGAAGAACTCGTACGACTGCACATGGTCGTAGATTCGCGCCGCCCGGCGGCTCAGTCGTGTGTCGCCCATTCGGAGGCGGTATGAGGGGCCGATCCGACAGTTGCATGTTCTAGCCAGGCCGAGGGCCGACGTGCTGAATCCCGTGACCCCCAAGATTACAGGAGGTTCAGGATACGTGGTCCGGCCGGGCCGTCTGGAAGAGCTGCCACCACGAGGTGATCTGCGGGTGCCGGTGCAGCATGACCCGCCGTTCCCGCTCGGTCATCCCGCCCCACACCCCGAACTCTGTCCGGTTGTCGAGCGCGTCGGCCAGACACTCAGCGATGACCGGGCACTTGCGGCAGACCACCTTCGCCCCCTGCTGGGCCGCCCCTCGAACGAACTGGGCGTCAGGCTCACCGCCCGCACAGCGCCCCTGACCGACCCAGTCCGCCCGGCGCCCCCCCGCCACGGTTTGGGCTCCCCGACCCAGCCCCTCGATCATCATCGTTACGTCCCTACCCGTTTCCAGACCCCCTGCTGAGGGTGACTTTGTCAGATCCACGACGGTGCGTCCCCTCATTTGGTGCCATGGCACCGCTTTCTATGCATGAGGGCGACGACATGTCAAGGGCCATTGAGTTCTGCCCAGAGGCGGTCGTGAGACCTGCCCGGTGACGGTCACGAGATCTGCCCAGTGGTGGCCATGGGATCTGCCCAGCGCTGGCCACCACCGGCCCTGCTCCTCAGTTCAAGGGGCTCACCCCGTGTCCGGTCAGGGCCTGGGACAGTCGCACGCTTTCGCCGCTGGTTTGACAGACGTGCGCGTGGTGCAGGAGCCGGTCCACGGTGGCGGTGGCCAGGGTCTTGGGCATCAGCTCGTCGAACGCTGCGGGATGCAGGTTGGAGGAGAGGGCGATGGAGCGTTTCTCGTAGGCGGCGTCCACGAGCCGGTACAGGCCCTCGGCGGCGTCCTGGGCCACCGGCAGCAGGCCAATGTCGTCCACCACGACCAGATCTGCTCGGAGGACTCGGGCGATGGCTTTGGTGACGGTGTCGTCGGCGCGGTGCCGGCGCAGCAGGACGCCGAGGTCTTCGAGGGTGAACCAGGCGACCTTGAGTCCTTGCTCGACGGCGTGCTGGCCGAGGGCCTCGAGCAGGAACGTCTTGCCGGTCCCGGACGGCCCGCACACGACGAGGTTCTCCCGCCGGTGGACCCATTCGAGGGTCCGCAGCGCCTGCTGGGTCGGGGCCGGGATCGACGATGTCTCCGGGCTCCACGCGTCGAAGGTCTTGCCGGTGGGGAACCCGGCGGCGGCGCGTCGGGTGGCCAGCGCGGAACGTTCCCGGCCGGCGGCCTCCTCACCGAACAGGGCCCGCAGAACCTCGACCGGTTCCCACCGTTGGGCTTTGGCGGTGGCCACGACGTCGGGGGCGTGTCGGCGGATGTGCGGCAGCCGCAGCCGGCGCAGCAGCGCCTCGAGGTCTTCCGGCAGCGGCGGGGCGGTAGGGACTCCGACAGTGGGGACGGCGGGTTCCTTGACCCGACTCGCGCGGCTTGAGTTGGCGCTGTTGATGGTGGCGTTCATGAGGCCACCTGCCTGCCGTCGTCGGATGACTCCCCGTTCGTCGCGGGGGTCGTGGTGACGGTCGCCGCCGTGGGTGTGCCGAGGGCGGCCCAGGCGGCGGTGCCTTGGGTTAGCGAGCCGTGTTCACCGGCCCGCCTGACCGGGCCGGCCGCACTGGTAGCGCTGGTGGCGATGTGGTGGTGGTCGAGGATGGAGGCGAGGTCGGCTTCGGCGAACCGGGCGTGCACCGCGGCGTGCCCGAGGGCCCAGTCGACGTCCTTGGTCTCGAACAGCTTGGCTAGGGTCACCGCTTGGGTCATCTTGACCCGGATCTTGGTGGTGCCGGCGGCGGCGGCTTCGGTCAGCCACAGCCGGGCACCGTCCCCGATGGCGAGGAACTCGACCTCAGCAGTATTGCGTGCCAACGGTTTCCGGTTCACCGCCCCGGTCGGGGCGGGCGGGAAGTGGTCGTCGTCCATCTTCGGGCTTCCCGGTGTGGCCCGGGAGTGCCGGGCCACCTCGGTAGGGCCATCCGGGCTGATGTGGACGATGATCACCTGCTCGCCGGCACCTCGGCCGTGCACCCGCACCCACACGGTCTGACCGAGCAGCCGGGCCGGGACCGAGTACTGCCCACCCTCGAACGCGACCATCGGCATCGAGGCGGGCACGGTCCGCGTCACCCCGAACGCCACCGTGTGCGGTGAGGCCGGGATCGGATGCAGCCGGGCCTGCTCCTGGGCCAGCATGTCGTCCGGGGCGCGTCGGGTGACCCGGTGGACACGGGCGTTGACCTGCGCACAGAAAGACTCGCAGGCGGCCTCCAGCTGCGCGAACGAGTCGTACTCCTCCAGGAGATTGGTGTCTTTGGGGACCAGGTCGGCCTTGGCGATCTTCACCGACGACTCGCTACCGCCCTTGGACGCCGGGTCCGCCGCCACACAGGTGTGGATGGTGACCCCGTAGTGCCGGGCGAACTCGACCATCGCCGGGTTGCGGACCGGCACGCCGGCCACATGCTCGGTCGTGACGGTCTTCTCGTTGTCGGTCAACACGTACGTCGGAGCACCGCCGACCCGGCGCAGGGTGACGTCCAGGGCAGCCATCACCGACGGCATCGTCTTGTCCCGGATCGCCAGCACCACCCGGAACCTTGACCACGCCAGCCAGGCCACGAACAGCGTGGTCTTGACACCGTCGATGACGGGCCCGTCGCCGAAGTCGTACTGCAGCCACATCCCCGGCTCGCTCACCCACGGCCGGTGCACCCGGACCCGGCCCAGAAGGTAGTCAGCCTTCACCGCCGCGACCGCCCGGCGGGTGGTGCGCTCCGAGCCGCAGTACCCCAGCGCCACCAGCTTGTCGTGGGCGACGTCGGCGCGCAGCTTCCCCTTCGACCGCTCAACCCACTCCTCCAGCTTCGGCAGGAACCCATCGATCAGCTGCACCCGAGCAGCGGGCCGGTCGGACAGCGCGCCGCCCTTGCGGGCGGTCACGTACTTGCCGACGGTGTGGTGCGAGACCCCGGCCAGCTCGCCGGCATCGCGTAACGACCCGGTCAGGTCGAATGCTTCCAACATGTTCATGATCTCCTCGGCAGACTTCACGGTGTGTCCCTCCTGGGGGGCGGTCGGCGCATCAGCACCGCCACCGCACTCCAGGAGGGGCCTCAACCGCGGGACGCGGTGAGGCCGTCGAACTCGTGTCGGACAGATCCCATGACCGTCAGTGGGCAACTTTCATGACCGCCACCGGGCAGCTAAATGGCCGCCTCCGGGCAGTTTCTCGTGGCCGCTGTCACGACACGACGGTTGATACATCGGTGCGAAGGCTCTCCGCGTTACAGGTGACGCAGCCTCGTAGCGTGCTTCTACCGGCTGCGCGACCGGAGGGTCTTCCCTCGAGGAACCGACCTTCGTCCTGAACGCGACACTCGACGCCCACGACATCACCCTGACAACTGACTACAGGACGGATCCACCCCGCAGGCCGCTGAGCGTAGGTCACACCGCCGCCTGCGGACCGTGTCGTGCGCAAGGAGGCCAGCTTTATGGCACCTGCCGGCTGACCGAGCGCGGTGACTGAGTAGCCGCTCAATGTCTCGAACGGAGACCTTGCCGGCGCGTCCTACCGCCGCCTCTGCTCTACATCGACTGTTGTCCGGCACGGTCGAGCCGGACGCGCCACGTTGAGTCTCTCAATCAAACACCGGTGCACGCCATGCCGGCGGTCGAGTGATCAGGACTGGCCCCGGCTCGCAGCGTGACCCGGTTCGCCGGACGAGGCGCGCGGCGACCGGGTCACGCTCGCTGGATTCAGTCGTCGTGGGCCGGCTGGAAGTAGTGGTCGATCGTCCAGTCGGAGAGCTGGAGACCGATGTTGCGGCTGGCGATGTCGGCGAAGCGGAAGTGGATGCCGAGCCAGACTCTGGCGTCGACGACGTCCGCTCGCAGCGCGGTGCCGGTGTCGTAGTGGCGGCTGACGTTGGGGACGGCGGTGGAGATGAGCGTCAGGTTCAGCTGTGTGGTGTGGAACAGGTTTTCGAGGGCGCCGGTGGTGGTGGCGGCGACCGAGTTGTAGCCACTGGGGTATTCCGGGTACGCCGGTGTGGTCAGCAGCGGCACCCAGCTGATGTCGGGGGCTGTGGCGGGGTTGCCGTCGGTGTCGGCCAGATTCACCGCGGTGATCGGCCGCCAGAACCCGTAGACGTACTTGGCGTGCCACACAGTGATGATGGCGTCGGCGACGCTCATGTCGACGGCGGCGAACATCCGGGCGGATTGGGCGATGTCCAGGTGTCGCACCGTCGCCTGGTCGCGCAGCGTGGCGTTGAACTGGACGAACGCATTGCCGGAGAAGTACAGCGCGGTCGCGGTCTGGTCGGGGCTGCGTACGGTCGAGACCTTGGAGCCGTAGGCCTTCACCTCGTTGAAGTCGGCGGTGTACCGGGCTGAGGTGAGCGTCGGCGGGGGTGGGGGACCGAACTGGGTGGCACTGTGTACCAGCAGCGGGGTCACGAAGCCCAGCCAGGGGTCGAACATGGACAGCAGCCCGGGTGGTGTCGGTCGCCAGACGCCGGGGGCCGCTGGTTGGGTGAAGAGGGTGGGGGCGTCGCGTCCGTCGTGGGCGCGCAGCGCGATGAGGTAATCCGCGGCGCGGATCCCGTAGGCGATGCCGTTCGTTTTGGCTTTCCCGTCCGGGATCTGCGCCAGCGAGGTCGCGTAGGCGGCATCCAAGGTCGTCTGAGCGTAGGAGAAGTAGGTGACGAGTACTCGGTGCGCGGCGGCTACCGCCGCGGCCTGGGTTGAGCTCGGATGCGGGGCGCGGTCGTGGAACGCATACGGCGCGTACCGCCGGTCAATGCCGACGACGGCGTCATAAACGGCGGCCTGGACAAAACCCAAGAACAGGAAGACCTGGGGGTGTCCCGTCTTCGTCGTATCGCCGACCATCGTGTTCACCGCTATCGCGTTCCAGTCCGAGATGACCTTCGGATCGCTGGCTGGCGGTCTCGCCGAAGCCGTCCCGCCGGTGGCCAGGACCACAGCCAGCATGAGCAGGAATGCGGCCAGGAGGCTCCACAGCCGGCGCCCCGCGCGGGAAGGACGCAGTCTGGATCGAGGAGTGAACGGTCGACGGGTCCGAAGGGGGGACCGCGGGGTAGGTGGACAGGACATAGCAAACTCCCTCCCGGCGGGCGGACCAAACCCGGTGGATCGGTTCTCCGGATCCGCGAAACGCAGACCGCGACACGGCTAACTGCCCGGCCCGGAGGCCGTCGCCGAGGATGTCCTGCCCGCCGGTTCGATTGAACGAAGCGATCATCGTGGGAACGGGTCACGGTCCGACGGTGGTCGGGCTAGGACCGTTCGAGTCAGGGGCGGTGCTGCCGGTTGAGTTCACCCCAACCGCAACAGCCGATTCTAGCGCTGGCCGACCCGGTTGTAGAGGCATTTCCCCACACTGCCGCCCCCGAGCAGCCTGCTAGCTTCCCCCGGAGTCCACCACTCGCCGCTCGGTGAATCTAGGAGTGGACCGCTGGACGACCTTCCCCCGCCTCCAGGGGCGGACTACAACGTCCTCCCTTACCGCGAGTCGGATGTCTCGCGAGGTGCGTCCTTCCGGCCGCGAAGCGGCATGGTGACACCGCCGCGTATTTACGCGGCCGGGGTTGCCGCGGCAACTCACGGCCACCGACGGCCGGCCGGGAGCGGTCGGTACCGGGAGTCCTTTTGCTCTGATCCAGGTCACGCGGTTCGAGGCTGGCGTGACGTTCGACGGGTCCGGCTGGCGGCGACTGCGGCTGCGCCGATGCCGACCCCCGCGATGAGGCCGGCGCCGACTTGAACGATCTGCAGGCCGCCCTCGGGGGCGGGGGGCGTGGGGAGCGGTACCGCTGCGGCGATTGGTGCTGAACCCGGGTCGGGGGGCCGTTGAGCGTTGGCGGGGAGGGCGAGCGAGAGCGCCGCGATGGCGGCGACGGCGAGGGCCGAGCCGGCGCGGAGCAGGGTGGCCGGCGAGCCAGCCTGGTGGAGGGTCTTGGCCCTGTGCTTTCGGGATGTGATGTGCATACCTCGACTGTGCCGCTTCGGCCTGGAACAGCACATCGGGAGGTTGCCCTCAGAAAGGGGCAGACAACCCCTCAGATTCGTCGGTTCAATGGACCATGAGCCCAGGGCGGATGGTCGGTCGGAGCGTGGAACGTGCCCTGTTAGCCGGCGCGACGGCCGGCTCCGCCGCCGGTCAGCCGAGCGCGGTCGTTCTGCACGGTGAGCCCGGTGTGGGCAAGACCCGGATTGTCAGCGACGCCGTTGACGCGGTGGCTGGTACGCATGAGGTTCTCTGGGTGCGGTTTCCCCGGTTCAGCTCCGACGCGACCGCGTTTCTGCCGGTCGCTCAGGCGTTATCGCGGTGGAGGACCGCGGCGCGGGAGCCGAACCGGTCCATCGTGTTCGCCGGCATGGGCGACCTTTCCGCGGTTCTGCCCGAACTGGGCTCCGGGACGTCCGCCGACGGTGGCCGCCTGACCGCCCTGCTCGCCGCGGTAATTCACCGAATCGGGGCGGTCCGCCCTGTTGTCGTTGCCGTTGACGACCTGCAGTGGGCCGACTCCAGTTCCATGGATCTGCTCGCCTACCTCATCGCTGGGTTCGGACCTGAGCAGCCCTTGGCCATCCTGGGCACGTACCGGGACACCGAGCTCAGCGACGGACACCGGCTCAACCAGTGGATCGCCGACATGCGCCGGATGCCTCGAGTGACGGTGAGCCCTGTGCGCCGGCTCGGCCGCGCCGAGACGGCCGAGCTCATCTACGACCTCACCCAAGGGGCTCCCGGCCAACAAGGCGTCGTTGCGGACCCTGACCTGCTCTATGAAAAGTCACTCGGCAACCCCTACCTGACTGAGCTGCTGCTTACCAGCCCGGCGGCCGGCCGCGGCAGCCTCGAGGACGCGCTCCTGGCCTATTGGCACCGGCTGGACGCACCCGCTCGCACGCTCACCCAGATCCTCGCTGTCGGGGGGCGTCCGGTACCCATGGACGTCCTCGTCGACCTGGCTGACCGTCGTGGACTGTCGCCTGGCGTATCGCTCGCCGCGGTGGCGTCCGGGCGGGCGGCCGGGCTGGTGGTGCTGAACGACGAGGACGCCTGGTTCCGACACCCGCTGCTCGCGGAGGTCATCTCGGCGACGGTGCCGTCACCGGCCGCCAAAAGCCTGCACGAGGGCTACGTCCAGGCCCTTCAAAGGGCGACTGGTCTTCCCGCTCACGCGCGCTCTGCGCTGCTGGCGTTGCATCACCACGCAGCCGGACACTCCAGCGCCGCGTTTACCTGGTCCCTCACGGCGGCAGCGGACGCGGCAGTTGTGCGGGCCGCGGCCGAGGAGGGCGCCCACCTTCAACGAGCCGTTCGGCTCTGGGACGAGGTCGATGACGACGTGCGTTCCCTGGTCGGTGACCGGGTGGACCTGCTGGAGCGGGCCTGCCGGGCGAACGTGAAAGCGGGACAGTTCACCGCAGCCCGGGAACCGGCGCAGGAGTGCATCCGCGTCGCGGTCCGAGCGGGCCAACCCGTGAGGGCTGCGCGACTGATCTACGACCTCGGTTTCGTCACGGACAGCCAGGGCAGCCCGCAGGCCGCTCTCGACCGGGCCGTCACCGCTCACGAGCTGGCCAAGCGGGGCGGACCGTCCGAAGAACTGGCCCTCACACTCAGCTTCCGCAGCGACGCCGAGATGTGGTGCTCAATAATTGGCGCCGAGGAGCACGCCGACGCCGCGATCGCTATGGCTGATCAGGTCGGCTCGGTCTTGGCCCTCGCCCACGCGCACCTCGTCCACTCCCAGTTCCATTGTTGGGCACCGGAAGGGGCGCAGGAGGCTCTAGCTGCCTGGGAAGTTCTCCGGAACCACGGCGACCTGTTGGACTGGGCCAGAGCCAACGTGAAGGTCATGAACTGTCTGGAGGGCGTCGGCCGCTACAACGCGCTCGTCGACCACGGGTTGCGCGTCCTCGGGGACCTCAACGCAGCCGGTGCACCTGCCCTGGGCGGCGCCCCCGGCGCGATCACCGCGCACTTCCTGTTCCGCCTTGGCCGATGGGAGGAAGCGAGGACGTTGATCAGGACCAACCTTGCGCATCAACAGATGCCCAACTTCGGCTCATCCACCAGGGCTACGGCCGCCCAACTCACCGCCCAGGAGGGAAACCTGGCCGCCGCCCGTGACCACCTCGCCAGGGCCTACGAACTCAAAGGCACCCGCCACCCACTCGGCTCCCATGCGTCCGTCGCCCAGATTGAGGTTCTCTGGTGCGCAGGCGACCTCGCTAGCGCCCGCGACGCCGCCCTGGCAGACATCCCGGAGGTGGCTGCCATGGACCCGACCCACGCCGACGAGCTCTCCCTCTGGTGCCTTCGATCCATCGCCGACCTAGCCGTGACGCGCGGACCTCCCAACCGGATCCACGCCCAGGTTGCTGAAGACGTGCGACGGCTCGACCAGGCACGGGAGGCACCGGCCTGGAAGACCCCCGCCCCGCCGAGTAACGATCTGCTCCACCGGGCGATGACGGCCCTCATCGCGGCCGAGAGGGCCAGAGGCACCGCCAGCCCCGACCAAACCCTCCGGTGGCGGACGGCTCGCAGCGCCGCTCTCGCCGCCCACCTCACGTGGGATGCCGCGTGGGCGGGTTACCAGCTCAGCCGAGCGCTGCTCGGCCAACCCGGCCACCGACCAGAGGCCGCCGACAACCTTCGTTCCGCTCACCAGGAGATGACCCGTCTCGGAGCCCAGGCGGCAGCCGCTCGAATCCACTCCGCCGCTGTACAAGCCCATATCTCCCTTGGCGACTCTCCCGAGCACCTCAAGCCATCAACTTCTCCATCATCGGCGTCCGACGGGATCACCCTGCGTGAACGGGAGGTCCTGGCGCTGATCACCAGCGGCCGCACCTACGGCGAGATCGCCCGCGCCCTCTTCATTAGCGAAAAGACGGTGAGCGTCCACGTTTCAAACCTGCTCCGCAAGACCGGAACCCGAAGCCGTATCGACCTTGCCGCTCTTCACCTCGACGATCCGGAACCCCAATCGCGCTGACGCTCGTCGGGGAGGGCGTCACGTCTCCTTCAACTTCCCCGCGGAGCAACCAAATAACCCGGGCTCATCCCGATCCGAGCCAGATATGGGGTGTCAGTGGGGCGGCGGGGTAGGCAGGCGCGTCGCCTCCACCCCCTTGGGGGATGAGGCGACGTGACGACACCGGATACATCTAGGCTCTGCATCCCGTCGTGCGCTGACTCTCCGGCTCATCAGGTCCTCAGCGCGCGCCACGGCCTGGCCGCACCCCCGGGCAAGGCCCGCGGTGACCTCTTGGTGACGGCCTACGATGAGGCGTCACGCGGGGCCCTATCCGTGAAACCGCCCAGTTCTGCCGTCGACGGGTCCACCCAACCGCGCGTCTCGCTCTGGCCTGACTGAAGCACCTGCCCCCCTTGGCCGCGAGCCCACCATCCATGCGGAGGGGTGAGGGCGCTCGTTTGACCGGAGACGGCGCCCGGCCTCCGGTCCACCGGGGGGGCCGGTCAGTCCTCGCTACAGGCAGCGGCGACGCCGGGCTAGAAGCGAGCCATGAACTCGTCGAAGGCGCTCACGTCGTGGATGTGGAACCAGCGCTCCTTCTGGAGCCCGTCCCGGAAATGCATGACTGAACTGACGTCGAAGAACCGGCTTTCCCCGTCCACTGTTGCGCCGAAGCGCTGCACCGCTAGCACATGGTCGTCGGACCCCGAAACGCACACGTCCTGCAGCGTGAAGGTGCCGTTGGTGCGCTGGACGATCTCTCGCGGGTACCCGACCAGCGCGGCCCTACCCTCCAAGTCCCTGGCCATCCATGTGCCCCCTGGCATATGCCAGATCACCTTCTCGTGGATGGTGGTCGCCAGCGCGTCGAGATCTCCAGCGCGGAAGGCGTCGGCCGCACGCCGGTAGGTGACGGCGTCTCGGTGGTCCTGGCTGATGTTCGCGGCCTCGATGGTCATGCGGAGATGATGCTCTCGCCGGGGGGCCTTGCGCTCGCGTATCCGCCACAAGCCAGCACGGCCACTCGGTGACCAAGAAAAGCCCGGCATCGACCATTCGGCGCGCACCAGCTGCGGGACTCAAGCCCCTCCTGCCGACCTCGATGAAGCCCCAAACCGCGTGATGGCTCAGCAAAGATCATGGAACTGGGTGCGTCTCTCCGGCGCGAAGCGGCACGGTCACACCGCCGCGAAGCGGCGGTTCATAACTCAGATAAGCAAGGACAGGAGCATGTCTGCGGTCGCCTGGGGGACGTTGACCGGTGCGTCGTGGGTGTCGGCCAGCTCCCGGTACCGCCAGCCGGGCGCCGACCGGAGCCGAGCCGCCATCGGCAGCATGAAGTGTGTCGGGTCCTTGCCTTCGGTGCAGAGGATGAACGCGCGCGGAACCGCCGCGGCCGCAGGCTTCCCCGGCCGTATCGGCTGAGTGTGGGTCGCAAGCGGGTGCGGCGTCATCTTCGAGAAGAACCATCCCTGGTCGGTCGGATCCGGTATCCATGATCTGATGAGGTCCGCGAAATCCCCGGACGGTACGGGAAAGAAGCCGGGCAGACCAGCGGCCTCCGCCGCAGCGCGGTCGCGGGCGAGGTCTTCCTCCGATGCGCCAACGGTGTCGTAGAGATTCTGGCCGTGCATGGGCACCAGCGCGTCCAGGTAGACCAGTTGTGCGAGGCGCTCCGGGACGCGCTCGGCCACCCCGGTGATGATCATCCCGCCGTAGCTCCAGCCGACCAGCGTGACCTCGGTCAGCTCCTCGAACTCAAGCACGTTCACGACGTCAGTGATGTGCGTGTCGAGGTCGATCGACGCGCTAGCGAGATGAACCCGATCCCCCAGACCGGTTGGGGTGGTGGCATAGACATCGTGACCAGCCGCCCGCAGACGGGATGACCTTCTTCCATGACCAGGCCCCACAGTGCTGGCCTGGCACCAAAACGAACGTTGCCATCGCAACGTCCTTCCAACCAATCGCGACAAGTCGCGGGCAGCTCACGTTTTAGTCGAAATTGTTTTGGCCTTGACCCGACGTCCAGACAATCAGGTCGGTCAGCACGTCGTCGCGAGCGTCGATGTGCCCACCAGGGACCAGGACCAGTCCGGGCGGCGGTAGGTGTGCAGCGAGCCACCGGCCGTGCGCTGGGGGGACACTGGTATCTTCCTCGGCGACCATGACCGTGGTCGGGCAGGTCACGTCGGCCAGCTCGAAACCCCACGGCCGGGACAGCGCTAGGTAGTCGTCGACGATCCCGTCGGCACCCGCCCGGACTCCCTCGGTGAAGGCCGCCACCAGGCGAGCCTTCACCTCGTCGGGAGCTCCGGGCTCTGCTGGATTCCCTCGATCCACTCGCGCACGTCCGCGAGGACGCGGTCCGGGTCCGCGTCGGGACGGGTGAAGGCCTGCCACTCGGAGACTTCGGCGGGGTCCATGCCGGCGAAGAAGTCCAGGTCCTCGGCATCAGCCGGGCCGATGCCGCAGACGGTGGTGCACCGGAGCACCCGGTCGGATGCGAGAGCAGCCACGGCCAGCGCGGGCGCCCCACCCCCGGACACCCCCACCACGCCGAACGACTCGAGATCCAGCTGGTTCGCGATGTCGAGGACGTCGGGCACCGCGTCGACCACGGTGCGCCCCGGATGTCGTTCGGACCCGCCGTATCCGGGCCGGTCGTAGGTGATCAGCCGCACCCCCAGCCCGGCGTCGTCCAGGTCTGGTCCGCGCAGCAGACGACTGCCCGGGGCGCCGTGCAGGTAGAACACCGGCCGACCGGACCGGTCACCCCAGTCTCGGAAGGTCAACGCCCGACCATCCCGAGTCTGGTCCGTGGTGTCGACCATCGCGGTCTCAACCATGTGCGCCCAACCCCTCCTGCCACGGTCCCTTCCGCACCGGATCCCGATAACGCGTCCGCGTCATAACACGTCTGCGTCCGCTATTCACTGTGACCCAGACACCCCTGGCGGTCACGACTTCAGGCGAAACTCAGGAGCTCAACAGCCAACGCGCACCCGACCACAGACCCCCCGTGACCACAAGCAAAACGTAGGCCCGCGATGACGGCCGTGGAAAGGCCGGCTCGCGGCTACTAGACGATTGTCGGTAGGACCGGTGTCTGGCCAGACTCGGTTCAGGTGATCGGCGGGTGGCTCTTCATGCGGCTGCCCACCAGCGTTACCGGTGTGGCTCGCTATCGGTCTGCGGCCCGTCGGTCACCGTGACGAGGCGTGGCTCAAGGGACTGCCCTGCTCGTAGTAGCACTGCCCACCTCGCCGTCCCTATTGGTTCGAGGACAGGTGGGAGGCAGCGCATGCCGCATCAGGAACGCGTGATCATCGGGGTCGATCCCCACAAGCTGTCGGCGACGATCGAGGTCGTCGACGACCGCGAGCACTTGCTCGCGCGGGGCCGGTTCCCCACGAACCAGGCCGGCTACACCGCGATGGTCAAGTACGTCCGAGGGTGGGCACGCCGGTCGTGGGCGGTGGAGGTGTCGAACGGCGCTGGCCGGCCGTTGGCGCAGCGGCTGCTGGCCGACGGTGAGCAGGTGGTGGACGTGCCGGCGAAGCTGGCCGCCCGGGTCCGGTTGTTCGACACTGGCCATAACCGCAAGACCGACGCCCATGACGCGCACTCGATCGCGGTGGTCGCGGTCCGCACCAAGGGCCTGCGGGTGTTGCAGGTGGACCCTGAGCTGGAGGTGCTGAGGATGCTGGTCGACCGCCGTGAGGCGCTGACCAGGCGGCGGGTGCAAACGGTCGGCCGGCTGCAGGCGCTGTTGGCGGAACTCCTTCCGGGACAGGCGAAGAAGGACCTGACCACCGGCCAGGCCAAGACGCTGCTGGCCTCAGTGCGGCCGCGGGACCTCGCCGGGAAGACCCGCCGCCGGATCGCCGTCGAGGAGCTGGCCGAGCTCGTCGCGGTCGAGGCGAAGATGAAGAGCTCCACCGCGGAGCTCAAGGCGATGGTCCTGGCCCGCGGGTCACATCTGATGGACCTGCGCGGAGTCGGCCCGGTCGTCGCCGCCCGGGTGCTGGCCGACGTCGGGGACGTGGCCCGGTTCGCCGACCGCAACCGGTTCGCGTCCTGGACCGGCACCGCCCCGCTGGACGCCTCCTCCGGAGAACACTCCCGGCACCGGCTATCCCGGGCCGGGAACCGGCGGGTCAACCACATGATCCACATCGCCGCGATCAGCCAGATCCGGCTCACCAGCGACGGACAGACCTACTACCGGCGCAAACGAGCCGAAGGGAAGCGACCCCTCGAAGCGATCCGCTGCCTCAAACGCCGCATCTCCGACGCCATCTTCCGCCAGCTGGTCGCCGACACCACCGCCCGGCTCGAGGACGTGGAGGCGGGCCCGGGAGGGCAACACGGGGCGTCTCACATATCCAGCGCGGCCGGCTTCCACCCGCACACCGACACTTCGGATCAGCCACTTCCCGGACCCGCACCCACGACGCTACCCCCGCCACTCACGCCCCGAAAGATCACCACCCAACGGCTCCCAGCGACGGGTTGACAACAGAAGGTAACGGGAGCCGGTAGGACGCACGTGTACAGGCGGCCAGCCCCCGACAAAGGCGGGACAGTCGTCTCAGCCCAGGTTGTCCATGACATTGGTGCGGGGCAGGTAGGCAACGCACCGCAGGGCGTCGCCATCTTCGCGCTCGAGGAGAAAGTCGCTGACGAGCTCGCGTGTCGCCTCTCCGTGGTGGAACGTCCACCGGATGGTGGCTAGCACCATCTGATCACCGAGAGCCAGCGCCGTGGTGCCGGCGAGGCTGGTCGTGGTGTCCGTGAGGTTCTCGACCGCTTGGGCGCGTGAAGCGATCGCGCCGAGGAAGGCCGCGCGGGGGACGGCGGTGGTGCCGGACGGGCCGAGGACGAGGATCGGATCGGCCACTAGAGCGTCGCCGACAGCCGGGTCGGTCAGCTCGAGCCATCGGGCGGCGAAGGTGTCAACGAGGCTGTCGACGGAGTGGATCGGGTCGGGGTTCACCGGTACCTCATACACCCTGACGAGGCGGCGAGGACAGCCAGCGGCGTCGGTTCAGCCCTGGGGGCGGATACGGTGGCCAGTGTGAAGTACGTCGTGCGCTACGAGACGGTGACAGTCCGCGGCGCCGACCTGGCCTCGGTCTTCCCGAGGCACGAGGCGTACCTGGAGGCGTTCGAGCCCGCGAGCGACCTCCTCGGTATCGGCACCTTCGAAGACCCGTCACCAACGGTTCGATGGCGATCTTCGCGTCGTGCGACTCCGCACAGCGGTTCGTCGCGTCCGACCCCTTCGTCGTCGAAGGCCTGGTCAGGCCGAGCGAGCCGCCGGGCTGGAACGCCTGAGGAGCCACCAGACCACGGGCCACACCAGGTGCCCCCTTCCGCCGCGAACGGGCGACGGTGACCGGCAACCTTCCAGGCATCTGCGACGCGGAGTGGCCTTGATCCTCATCTGGTTTCTCGCCAAGTACCGCTACTCGGGGCCTCTTATCCGCGAGTCCGTCAATCGCGGATTCGCCCGCTTTTAACCCGCAGCCCTCGGCGCGATAGGCCCATATGGTGAGGAGGCGTAGGCGCTCCACGTTCCCGACGTCGGAGAAACGTCGGCTCCAGCAGCCCTCGGGACCACGCGCACCTTTCTTCGACATTCGTCGGCGACGAGAAGGGCAGCACGTTCATGACCACGACCGCGGACCGCACGGACTCCTCCCGCGCCACCCCCGAGGCTGACGTCGCACCGGTGCACATCCTCTGGATGAACGGCGGCCTCGGCTGTGACGGCGACTCGGTCGCCCGCACGGGCGCGACCCAGCCGAGCATCGAGGAGATCGTCATGGGGGGCACTCCCGGGGGTGCCGAAGATCCAGGTGCACTGGCCCCTTATCGACTTCGAGTGCGGCCCCGAGCAGGGCGCCGACGACTTCATCGAGTGGTGGCACAAGGCGGACCGCGGTGAGCTGGAGCCGTTCGTGCTGGTGGTCGAGGGATCGATCCCCAACGAGTCGATCAAGGCGGATGGCTACTGGGCCGGGTTCGGCACCGACCAGGTCACGGGCCAGCCGATCACCACCTCCGACTGGCTTACCGGCTGGCCTCGAAGGCGACTGCGATCGTCGCGGTCGGCACCTGCGCCACCTACGGCGGCATCCACGCCATGGCCGGCAACCCGACGGGCGCCATGGGTGTCCCCGACTACCTCGGCTGGTCGTGGAAGTTCAAGGCCGGCCTCCCCATCGTCTGCGTTCCGGGCTGCCCCACTCAGGGCGACAACCTCAGCGAGACGCTCGTCTACCTGCTCTACCAGGTCGCCGGTCAAGTGCCGATGATCCCGCTCGACGAGCAGATGCGCCCGCAGTGGCTTTTCGGCGCCACGGTCCACGAGGGCTGCGACCGCGCGGGCTACTACGAACAGGGCGACTTCGCCATGGAGTACGGCTCCCCCAAGTGCCTCGTCAAGCTCGGCTGCTGGGGCCCCGTCGTCAAGTGCAACGTCCCGAAACGCGGCTGGATCAACGGTGTCGGCGGCTGCCCCAACGTCGGCGGAATCCGTATCGGCTGCACCATGCCGGGTTTCCCGGACAAGTCCGAGGTGCCTCCGACGCGTACATCGAGGCGAACCGGCTGCGCATCCGTGACGGCGCACAGGTGCGGGTAAGGCCAGCGACCTGAGCGCAGGGGTCGACATGGCCGGCCGAACGGCCTCTGAGCATGTGAATCGAGGTCACCGAAGGAGGGAAGTTCTGGGCCACCGCCTCGCCTCTTGCTTCGGGGCGGGCCACGCGCCTTGCTCGAAGGGAGATCCGAAGATGATCGTCGTCATCAGCGTCGCTGCGGCGACCGCTCTGGCCGTCGTCGCCTACGCCCGCATCCGTCAGCACTCACCCGACACCGCCGCCGCCGGCCCCCGCGCCGTGCGCGGCTCGCCGCCATCGTCCTCGTCGGCGTCAAGGCTGTCGAAGGCGTCACCGAGGTCCTCGCCGGCCACCCCCGAGTGTCTCAGCCCCCTTAAGCGGCTGGAGCCACCACGGCCGCTACCAACCCGGCTACGACCCCGACGACGAGCGGGGCTACGAGGACCTCGAGGAGGGAGCCATGAGCCCATCACCGCGGCTTCGCCTGGTCCCCTCCGCCGCGGAGCCGGCCTCGTCCACCGTCACCGTCGTCACCCAGGCCACCGTCCAGGGTAGACAGCCGGCGACCGTCCGGGCCTTGTACCCGGTCCGCAGCGGCGCTGGACAACAGATCGCGGTCCGGGTCGGCCCGATCCTCATCCTGGTCGCCGACCGTGCCGCCCTGGACAGCTTTGTCAGTGCTTGGCGTCAGGCTGAGGGGCTCGCCGACGGCGCTTTCGCAGGATGATCGGCCGGGTGCAAGGACCCCCGATGGGTGTCGGGCCCGCACCGACCACGTCCTACTCAGCGCGCGGTCACTGGCTCGCCCCCTTATCGTCGGCATGGCCGTTCGTGTTACCGACGACCCCCGCCTCAGGCCCGAGGCCTGCCCTGTGTGAGTGGCCAGGGACGCTCGGCCTTGACTGAACGCCGTGGCGTCGTGCTGACCCCCGAGGGGGCGACGCCACGGTCAACGAGGGCAGCACCCCCAACCGACGCTCCGGGGGTGCTGCCCTCCTCACGTCGGCGAAGACATGGGCCCGCTGACGCGTCAACGACCCGTCTGTCCCGGCATCAAGCACCGGAGGCGAGGGCGACACCGCCATCCCGTGGGGGTCGCGGCCACCTCCGGTGGTCCGCGCGACGGCCGTCCGACCCTCGCCCACAGCTCAAGCCGCTAGCGACCGCCCTCCCAGCGGTGGCCCGGCAGGTGTGGTGCTAGGAATGGGGATCAGGAATAGTGCTTGCGGCCGCCGACGGCAAGAGCCGCTTAAGCACGGCAGCGAGGTCTTCACGCTGGGATGTCTCGCTGTGGGCGCGCCCCCCTGCGTCCGCGGCATTCACGGCGTGCCGAGTCCGGTCAGGGGGTCCTGGCTTAGTGGCCGTCGAGGCAGCCCGGCTGGTTAGAGGAGTTCCGATAGCCGGTGCCGGCGGTGTAGGCGGCGTTGCTCCACTCTCCCTGGAGCTTCCACGTGCTGCCGTTGCTGAAGGCCACCAAGGGGACGTTGAAGGTCCAGGCGCACTTGTCGCCGTTCTCGTTCCCGCTCCTGTCGTACCAGGCGCCGGGGCTGGCCGGGTCGGACCGGGCCTCGGACAGCTCGTGGGCGCTGACGTTTGCCAGCGCGGCCAGCCCTTGGCTGTGACCGGTGGTGGTGTCGCCGGGGTCGCAGCCGGGGTCTCCGTCGAGCTTCCAGAAGAACCCGAACTGAACCACCGCCCCGTTGATGGTCCCCGAGGAATGCCACGCGCAGTACCCGGCGCTGCCGCGGGGGACGTCGGTGTACACCGGGATGTACGTGTTACCGCCCGGGTCGAGGACGATGTTGCCCAGTTTCACCTGCTTGGCGACTTCGTTGAGGATCGCTTGGGTTCTGCCGCCGCCCGACGCAGGACTGGTGTCCACGATGTGGCCCTGATAGGCCAGGACAGGTCCGACGGTGTGGCCCCCGGTGTCGGTGTACTCGTCGACGGTCTGCGCGTAGTTGGAGCCGCTCTCGCCGGCGTAGAAGGTGTCCAGGCCCGTGAGTTTGTCTCCCGCATACCCGGACCAGCTGGTGCCCCAGAAGATCGACTTGACGACCGCGGTGGGCATGACACGGCCCCCGTGGTACGTCATGTTCCCGGATGCGCGGGCCGCCCGGACGGTGCTGCTGCCCCTGGCGTGGACCACTCCGTGCATTACCGCGTCAGCCACCAACTGCGGACCCGGCTCTCCCGGCTGGCCTGCCCATCCAGTGCCCGCAGGAACCGCCACCGCGGCCGCCGCACAGACCAGTGCAGCCAAGACGCTCTGTGACCTCATGGCAACCTCATCCTCACGGCCAGGCCCCGGCGGTCCCACGCTAGCCCTCGTCCACCCGCCCCGGCGGAGATACCAGAAAGACCAACAGGCGTCGTCGCCGAAGGGCTTCTGACCCTCGCCCTCGCACCGAGGGCTACCGCACCCAAAATCAGAATGACCCCAGGACGATCAGCGATCCGAGGATCATCATGAATGCGGTCGTGATGGCGGGACTAGCGGTACTGCCCCGCGAGGTTGGGTACGCGGTCGGCGGGTGAGGCGCCGTGGAGTGCGGTGTGGCAGCGGTGGTGATTGTAGGTGTGGACCCAGTCGGTGAAGGTGGCCGAGCGGGCGGTCTCGTTGAAGTACCGGCGGGCGTAGGCCCACTCTTGGAGCATGGTCCGGTTGAACCGTTCGACCTTGCCGTTGGTCTGGGGCCGGTAGGGCCGGGTCCGCTTGTGCGTGATCTGGTGATCGGCTAGGGCTTGCGCGAAGTCGCGGGAGCGGTAGCAGGACCCGTTGTCGGTCAGGACGCGGCGCACGGTGATCCCGACCGCCGTGAAGTAGGCCGCGGCACGGTGCCAGAACGCGGCGGCGGTCTCCTTCCGTTCGTCCTCGAGCAGCTCGCTGTAGGCCAGGCGGGTGTGGTCGTCAACAGCGTTGTGGATGTACCAGTAGCCCACCCCGCGACGGCGGCGGCGTTTCCCTTCGGCCCGGCCCAGGACCTTGTGGCCGCCGCCGTCGGGGATCCGGCCGAGCTTCTTGATGTCGACGTGGACCAGGTCTCCCGGCGCGTCATGCTCGTAGCGGACCACGGTGCGGCGCACGGCCCGCAGCGGGACGCCGGTCGCCGGGTCGGTCCACGCCAGGCGCAGGCACCGGTACCGGGTCAGGATTCGGTGCACCGTCGCCGGGTTCACCCCGAGCAGGTACGCGATCCTGGCCGGACCCCACCGACGGAACACCCTCAGGCCGATCACCCGTCGCTCCCGCCGCGTCGGGGTGCGGTGCGGACACCGGTGGGGGCGGCTGGACCGGTCGGTCATCCCGGCTGCCCCGTCACGGCGGTACCGGCCGGCCCACCGCGCCGCAGTCGTCACCGACACGTTGAACCGGTCGGTCCCCAACGCCGACAAGCAGCGTCCGGCCATGCCGCTGTCGGAAGATTGCGGCTCACGTCCTGAAGGTCAGGCGTGTGGCCCCAGACGTCCGTTGAAGCGCGCTTCCCGATGAACTGTTTTCAGCCATGATCCATCACCCCATTGATGCTGCCAGGGAGGACCGCGCCGTCCCGGCGGATCGTCCCTGCCGTTGGCCGTGGCTGCTGCCACGGTCGATGTTTCTGCGTAGCGCCGCCAAGAGGTTCGGGGTCCCTCTTTTCCGGGTCTGCGCAACCCAAACCCACGCGGACCCCTTTCCTGCCAACCCCCGTTCGGTGAGCGTCAGCCTCGGCGCCGATTCGTCACCCATCGCAGGGCCGGCGGCCGGTCGGCAACCAGAACCGGCGGCAGACCTCGGTCTCCCTCGCTTGAAGACGGTTCACGCCCATTGACAATCCAGTTTGGGCCGAGTTGTGTGGGGGTTTGGCGGCCGGCCCATTGGGGACCAGCGTCTTTGGGAGGAACGATGTTGTTCTCCGCACTTCACCGGATCGTCGCCGTCTTGGGCGCTGTCGCCGTCTCGGTCGCGTTGACCGCCGCCGCCCCGGCGGCCCAGCCGTCATCGGACGTTCAGGTGTTTTCGGGCCGACCCGGCTTGGCGACTCGGGCCCCCGACGGCCCGGCTCCGGGCCTTGGCGCTGCCTCCACCCTCGGTCCGGCTGACCCGCACGCACGCGGAGTGCACAGCATCCCTCACGCACCCGCAGCGTCACGGTCGGTGGCGCCCCCGAGCGTGGCGATGGCCGCCCAGGCCAGCGCGGGACTGCGTCAGAACTTCAACGGAGTCAGCAGCCGGGACAGCCGAGAGACAAACTTCAACGCCGAGTTCGAGCCTCCGGACCAGGGGTTGTGCGTCGGCAACGGTTTCATCCTGGAGGCCGTGAACTCGGCCTACAGCATCTACCGCAACGACGGATCCCGCGTGCGTGGACCCTTCAACGTCAACGACTTGTTCAACGAAGGGTCAACCGAGTTCACCAGCGACCCGCGCTGCTACTTCGAGCCGGCGACCCACACCTGGTATGCCGTCATCCTGTTCATCGACTTCACGACCGGCGCGACACGCGCGGACCTCGCCGTCAACACCTCGGGTGACCCCACGAACACCTGGACCCAGTACCGCATCGACACCACCGACGACGGGCGGCAAGGCGAGCCGAACAACCCCGGATGCCCCTGTCTCGGCGACCAGCCGTTGTTCGGCATCGACCAGAACAACGTCTACATCAGCACCAACGAGTTCTCCGTCAACGGACCGGAGTTCAACGGCGCCCAGATCTACGCGATAGCCAAGACCGACCTCCTTGCTGGTCACGCGAACCCCCACATCGTCCACTTCGGCGACCTCAGCATCGGCGGCACCACAGCGGCGTCCGTTCAGCCCGCGACCAACGCCAGCCCGTCGCCGGCCGAGTACTTCCTCAGCTCCCTGGACCCCTTCGGGACCTTCGACTCTCGGCTCGGGGTCTGGGCGATCACCGGCGGAGGCAGAGTCGCAACCGGAGGTATGCCGACACTGTCCAGCGTCCTGATCTCCTCGCAGGCCTACGGCGTCCCCCCGCCGGCCGTACAGAAAGGGTCAACCAGCCTCATCAACTCCGGCGACGACCGCATGCAGCAGGCCCAGTTCATCGGCGGGCGACTATGGGGGTCCCTCACTACAGCGGTGACCATCCCCAACGACAACGCCCAGAGGGCAGGCGCCGCCTGGTTCTCGGTCATCCCCACCCTGCGAAACGGAACCGTGTCGACCGCCCGAATCGACCGCCAAGGCGTCGTCGTGAAGAAGGGCAGCTACCTGCTCTACCCCGCACTGCAGGCTGACGCCACCGGCCACGCCGCGATGGTCTTCTCGCTCACCGGCTCCAAGGACTTCCCCAGCGCCGCCTTTGCGACCCTCGGCGCCGACGCCGCCACCTTCAAGGCTCCAACGATTGCCGCTGCGGGCACGGGGCCATACGACCCCGCAGCCTCCCGATGGGGCGACTACTCCTACGCAGCCATAAACCCCGCCACGAACGCCGTCTGGCTGGCGACCGAATACATCCCCCCCGCAGCCAGCCAAACCCCCGACGGGCGCCGCAACTGGGGCACACGCGTCTTCTCCGTCGAACTCGAATAACGGTCCGCCCGGTGGGACGGCGCCTGCGGCCAGCTTCTCAGCTTCTTAGCCGTGACCCCAGGCCCATCGACGGGCGCCGTGCGAGGTCGCGGGCGGACTAAGTCGACCCCCGGATCACGTTACCGCAGCTCAGAGGCCTGAAGGTGAAAGAGTCGCTCTATACGCCGGGGTCACCTAAGCACGGTTTTCGAGCGTCACATTTGGCCAAAACCGCCTCTGACCTGCGGAAACGTTGTTGGGTGTGTTGGCTGCAGTTGACCCGTTTTGAGAATCCTGGCGGACTAAGTGCGGACTGAATAGCTGCAGAACGGCCCCCGTTACCGGCTCGAGGCGGTCGTCTACGGCTCGCTCGACGAGCGCCTGCCCGGCGTCGGGGCCGGCCATTGCGCGGCCGCCCGGGCGCCAGCCGGCCGGGTGCCCTACTCCGCCCAGAGTGGCGTGACGTCGTTCCGGGTCAGGGGGAATGAGGCCGGACTCGGCCGGGGCTGGGAGCGCGGGGGCCTCGGTTGTGAGCCCAGGGTCGGCGTTTCTCCAGGCGCCCCAGGAGCGGGGGGGGTCTGCCGACAGGTGTCGACACTAGGCGCACCCTCGTTGGAGGTGCCGGGGGCCTGTTCCGGTCTTACAGTCTCTCTTGACGTCGCCGCCCCGGGTTGAGGCCTTTGGCGGGCGACGCGCCCGGGGCCCGTACTCGAGCCTGCCCTGGTTACAAGGGACCTAGTGCCCCGCGTTTGAGGTCTTTTGACGGTTGGCTTTGGCGAGGATCTGGTCGGCGGTCTTGGTCCACACGAACGGGTGGGCGCGGTCATTCCAGCCGTCGATGAAGGCGCGGATCTTGGCGTTGAGGTCCTTGACGGAGGCGAAGGTGCCGCGGTGGATGGCCTGCCGTTCGATCAGGGAGAACCACACCTCGACCAGGTTCATCCAGGAGGCGTGGGTCGGGGTGAAGTGGCACACGACCCGGGGGTTCGCCGCCAGCCACGCCTTGACGGCCGGGTGCTTGTGGGCGGCGTAGTTGTCCATCACCAGATGCAGGTCCCGGCCTGGATAGGCGCGGGCCACCTGCTTCAGGAACGCCAAGAACTCCTGGTGCCGGTGCCGCGGTTTGCACGCGCCGGTGACCTGGCCTGTGGCGATCTCCAACGCCGCGAAGAGGGTCGAGGTGCCGTGCCGGACATAGTCGTGGGAACGGCGCTCAGCCAACCCGGGCTGCAGCGGCAGGATCGGCGCGGTCCGGTCCAACGCCTGAATCTGACTCTTCTCATCCACGCACAGCACCACCGCGTTCTCCGGCGGGTTCAGGTACAAACCAACGACATCGGTGACCTTCCCGACCAGCAGCGGGTCGGTGGAGAACCGGAAGGACTCGGCCCGCCACGGCTGGACCCGGTACTCCCGCCACGCCTTGGCTACCGTCGCATCCGAGATCCCCAGATGCCGGGCCAGCAGCCGCGTCGACCAGTGCGTCACCGCATACTTCTTCGGCGGCGGCGTCAGCGTCGCCGTCACGATCCGGCGATGGTCGATGGTCCGCGGCCGGCCCGACCTGGGCTCATCGTCCAGCCCCGCCACCCCTGACGCGGCGTACCGCTCCCGCCACCCGATCACCGTCGGACGCGACACCCCCACCACGTCGGCGATCGCCGTGTTGGACACCCCGTCCGCCGCCAGCAGCACGATCCGCGCCCGCTGCCCCAGCCCCGCCCGGATCGAGGACGACCGCGTCCACCGGGTCAGCTCCTCCCGGTCACCGTCACGAAGCCCCAACGCCGGAGCAGGTCGATTCGCCACACCCCATGATCCCAACAACCAAACCGTAAATCAACTTAACACGCGGGGCACTAGGTGGCGCTTGGCCGGCCCGGAAGACCTCAGCACCCCCGCCAGCCGCAGCCAAGGGGTGCTGTTCTAGGTAAGAGAACGGGGCTCGACCCCTCGGGGCGGGCCGAGGGGCTGTCCCGTGCAACCCGCCTTGGCCCTAACGTCCCCCGGTTGCGCCGTGGTCGGCGGGCTCAGAAACCCGCCTCTCGGACGGCCTCGGGCCAAGGGCGGGCCTTGAACCCCTGGGCGCCGTTGAACGGCGCTCGGGACCACCTACAGTTTTGTACGCCGCCGTGGGGGTGGTCAGGAACCCGGCGGCGATCATGTCCGCCTGGGGCTGCCCTGCCTGGTGGGTGCCCGGGCGGCTTTCGGCCCTCGGTGGCAGCCCAGTCGATGCTTACGTGTGTTGATAAGTGGTGCTATAGAAGCAATTCAGAGGCCGTGGGGTTTCTTGGCTAACTCGGTAGGCGGCTCAGTTTCTGCGAATCGCTGGACAGAGGAGCGGGCTTGAGAGGAACGTGATCTGGCACACATCCACCATCCATGGAGGCGTCATGTCTTGTGTCTCGGCCCTACGCCGGCGTCCACGTCGGCTCGTCGTCACTCTTTCCACTGGCCTGCTGGCGATCACCGGGGCAGCGGTCGCGCCTAGCGCTGAGGCGGCCGGGGCCGGCACTGTGACGGTTGTCGCGCAGCACCTGGACAACCCGCGAGGGTTGGCGTTCAACGCCCGCGGTGAGCTGTACATCGCCGAGGCCGGTCACGGCGGCAACGTGTGCCTCGGCGACGGGCCTGAAGGACCGCAATGCGCCGGACTGACCAGCGGGATGAGCAGACTCGCCAACGGCCAGGTCAGCAAGGTCGTCGACCACCTCATCTCGCTCGCCTCACCCGACGGCACCGGAGCCGAAGGCCTCGTCGGGGTGTCCACCCAGGGCAACAACGTGTACGGCCAGATCGGGCTGAACACCTCCGGCATCCCTCCCCAGGCGCCGCCCGGCGAGGTCATCGACGCCGCCAAGGCCCAACTGGGAAAGACCATCGCTATCGACCGCCACGACGGCAGCTGGAAAGCGTGGGCAGCCACCGGCGACGCCGACTACGCCTGGACCAACGACCACAAGAACCTGCAACCCGACCAGTTCCCCGACGCCAACCCCAACGCCCTAGCCACCAGGGGGGGAACCCAGTACGTCGCGGACGCCGGAGCGAACCTCGTCGCACAGGCCGACCGGCACGGCAACGTCTCGACGCTGGCCTACCTCCCGGTGCCCCCCGGCTCCGTCACCGACGCCGTCCCCACGTGCGTCGCCATCGCCCCGGACGGCTCTCTGTACGTGGGTGAGCTCCTCGGCGGTTCCTACCAGCCAGGGCACGCCCGCGTCTGGCGCATCGCCAATGGTCAAGCGACCGTCAAGTGGACCGGCTTCACCGGCATCCAGGGCTGCGGCTTCGACACCGCAGGCAACTTCTACGCCACCGAGTTCCAGGCCAACGGCATGTTCGGCCCCGACCCCTCCGGCGCCGTCATCAAGGTCAGTCCCACCGGCACCAAGACGACGCTCGGGGTGGGCAGTTTGAACTTCCCCTCCGGCTTCGCCTACCGAGACGGCGCGATCTACGTCTCCAACTGGAGCATCATGCCCGCGCAGAACGCCGGGCCAACAGGCCAGGTCGTCAAAATTGCGGTCGGTTAACCGGACCGCCACCTAGACCATCGGGTGATGCTACCTCATGTGCTCTGCGCCCGCGTGCTGGATCGGTGGGCGCAGAGCAGATGAGGAGGATTCGCCTCGGAATAGATGGCGTCGTCAACGACAACCAGCAGATCCTTCGCAGCTGGTCGGCGCTTGCCATGATCATGACCCAACGGACAATGACGCGGCCCCTGACGACCGTTTCGGTGCCGCCCCACGGGTACTCGGGTCGCCAGCCCGCTTCGCCCCACGAGGCGAACCAGTCGTCGACGGGTCCCTCGTCTGGGGTCCAGTCCGCGAGGGTGCGGCGCGGTAAGCGAACCATGCTCGTAAGGGAGAGCCGCGCCGTAGGGTCCCGGGTCATGGCGGCGATCACGACCCCCGAGGAGTGGTTGAGCAACCTGAGCAGAGAGACTCAGGACCGGCTAGCTGTCGACCCGCGCGGCCCGTGCCTGCCGACCTGTGGGGCGAGGTGTTCGCGGCCAACACCGGCTCGGAGTTTTACCCGCCGTTCCGTTCTCTCGAGGACCACGTGCTGAGGGGGGCGTTCGTCGCCTACATCGAGGCGGACAACGAAGCCCTGCTCGCGAGCATCGCGTCCAACGCTGGCGTGCCCAACTCCCCGATGGTGGAGAAATGGAAGATCCAGGCGCGTCGCCGCGGCCTCATCCGCTGACGGTAGGGGTGTAACGCCCCGGGCCTCCTCTGCGATGTATCCACTACCCGTGGTGTCGTCCTGGACCCGCATGGGGGGCTTACGGACACGTCCGGGTGTGCCCCGCCAGGTTGACGCAGCAGCAGGGCACCGCAGCACCCCCGCTCCCGTTCTCCAGCGGGGGTGCTGCTCTGCGGAGACGTCCGCCGTCGGGGTGCTTTCTCGCCGCTTCTTGCTGGGGCTTGTAACGCCTCCGCGTCCCGCTCAGAATGTCCCTGTTGCTGTGGCGCCTTCCCGACCCCCGAGGGGAGGGGCGCCACGGTACGGGGTTCTCTAGGTCGCGGGCTGAGGGGTTGGGGGCCTAGGGTCAAATCTCGTCGCGTGAGCGTTCGGATCGGGACCCCGCGGCGACGTCCCGGGCCTCCCGAACGGCCCGGGGACGGCAGGACCCCCGCCGCGACGCATCGGCGGGGGTCCTGTCTGTTCCGCTATCGAGGTCGCCGCCACCGACGAGCACGGGCGACGCGTGAAGGTGCCCAAGATCGACCCCGACGAGACCTGACAGCACACGACGGCACACCCTCGCGCGAAGAATTTGACACTGTTGCCGTCAGACATTTTCTTGAAGGGCACGGATGGAATCAGGTCTAATCCCGCTATCCCCCCACAATTGGGGCAATTTCACTTTCGAGTCGAATAGCGCGACACGTCAGCACGTCTTAGCCCGGATCCACCGATCGGTGAGGGTGTTGGGCGTGCCGTGAACGCGCAGATGCCCTCCGTGCGTTGAGGATTGGTCTTGCGACGGAGCAATCCTTGACCGGACGAAAGGGCATCTGACAGGTGCGAGCATCTCATGACTTGAGCCGGGTGTCGGTGAGCTTCACCGAGACGAATCTGGTGCCGAGCGCCGGGGTGCTCCCGGCCGCGGCGCTGGCGCAGCGGATCGGGCTCGCGGAGCTCGTCGAGGATCGAGTCCGGCTGGCCCAGCACGGTGCCAACAGTGGAAGCAAGGCGTTGACGGTGATCGGGTCGATGCTCGCTGGTGGTGACAGCATCGATGACACCGCGCTGCTGCGGGCTGGGGCCGGGGGGGAACTGTTCGACGCCACGCGGGCCCCGTCGACGGTCGGGTCGTGGCTGCGGGCCCACAAGTGGTCCAACGTCCGAGAACACGACGCGGTCAGCCGTGAACTGTTGGCCCGGTTATGGACGGCAGGTGCTGGTCCAGCGGACCTGTCCGCACCGTTGACGATCGACCTGGACTCCTCGATCGTGCCGGTCTACGGTCGCGCCAAGCAGGGCGCCGCCTTTGGCTACACCAAGGTCCGCGGGTACCACCCGCAGTTCGCGACCTGCGCGAGCACCGGGATGGTGCTGTTCTCCCGGCTGCGGGGCGGGTCGGCGGGTGCAGCCCGCGGTGCGAAGAGCTTCCTGACCGAGACCGTGAGCCGGGTCCGTGGCGCCGGTGCGAGCGGCCAGCTGACCGTGCGCGCCGACAGCGCCTTCTACAGCCGGGCCGTGCTCGGCACCGCGGTCAAGCTCGGCGTGGAATTCTCCGTGACCGCCCGGCAGGACAAGAAGATCCGGGCCGCGATCGAGGCCATCGAGGAGTCCGCCTGGGCGCCGATCCCGTACTGGTTGTCCTCCCCGGAGGTCTCCGGCGCCGACGTCGCCGAGACCACCTACACCGCGTTCGCCGGCACGGACGCGCTCACCGTGCGCCTGGTGGCCCGCCGGGTCCGCCCCACCCCCGGATCGCAACTGGCGCTGTTCACCACCTGGGACTACCACGCGTTCGTCACCAACCGACCCGGCGAGGTGCTCCAGATCGAGGCCGAGCACCGCCGCCGAGACCTTGAATCTCGGTCGCTCGTTGCTGAAGCTGACCGTCGACAAGCCATCGACGCCCGAGGGCGTTCCACGTCGCGGCTACCGCCGGGTCGGCTGGATCGAGCAGGCCCTAGCCCCCCTGCGCGACACGTTGGACGACGCGTCCTTCGAACGACTCGTATCAGGCCTTGCCATGGTCATCGGCTGGGAGGCCCTCATCGTCCTCGACGACATCCGCGGCCTCAACCCCCAGCAACGTACCGAAACCTCCGTCTGGGCCGCCCAGGCTCTCATTCGCGCCGCGCTCGAAGAGCACGACCCCACCACCAAGAACAAAAGCATCCCCACACCGCTCTGATTCTCCGCCCGAAGCGAGCTGGCCGCCGGGTCGAAAGAGTCTTGGACATGAGCACCGCTCAGAACAGAGATCATCTGTCGTGGGTAGAGCGCGGCCCATTGCCTCGCGTGCCAGCATGGAATCCCGTCCCTCACAGCCGTTCGCTGAACTGAATCGCCCAGATCGACCTCGAGAACGTCCGAGTGTGCCGCTGTCGACTCCGCCGGACCATGCCGCACTGCGGGCGACCGCCCGACCATGCCGCGAGTCGGAAGATCGTAGCCGGGTCCTGCCGCCTTGAGCCGGCCGGCTTCCAGATGAGTCACTTCGCCGATCGGAGTATCGGTCTTCCCGGCGGTTGCGCTGAGGCGCGTTGGCGACCGAGACGTGCCTTCGGCATGTGCTCAAGATCGTGGTCTCTTCGATGAGGGGGCGTTCCGACGAAGGGAGGCGAGCTCGAGGGCAGTGTGGCGGCGGAGCGCTACCGCCAGCGTGACCCAACCCAGGCCGACACCACCGTCGACACCCCAATCAGGTGCGTCCGCAGCATCCCAGCAGGCCCCGGTCGTCTCATGCGGCATTGCACCGACCCGTGATTAGGCGCATTCGGCTCACCCGGGGGTGCGTGATGGACGGTCCGCGTGGCGCCGACGGGGCGGGTCTCCGAGGTCTCCGGTGGTGGGCGGTCAGGGTGGTGACCGACGTTAGTGGGTGCCGGGATCGCGATGATCGCGTCGAAGGTGTCCTGGCTGCTTGGCCCATGGCCAGGTGGCGGGGATTCCGTAGCCGGCGTTGCCGGCCGCCTCGGGCCAGGCGGGCGGGGACGTGTAGCAGCCGGTAGCGCAACGCCTTCGGCTCGCAGGAGCTTCAGAGCTGTCGGGGAGGGCGAGGAGGCGGAGCCAGGCCGTGAGGTCGGCGGCGTAGGGTGACGACCTGCAGCCAGGCCTGGTTGATGGTGAACTCGCGGGACGGGAACCGGCCGAGGCCGGCGTCCTTGGCGTGCCGGATCCGGTCCTCCACGCGGGCGTGGGCGCGGTGCCGGGCTTCGAGGAACGCCAGCTGCCCCACCTGGCCGTGCGGGGTGTTGGTGGCGACGGCTTGGTAGCGCCACCCGTCGTGCTCCTCGAACAGGGACAGCTGCGCGCCGGGGTGCGGGCGTTCCCGGCGGATGATGACTCGCATTCCGGCCGGCCAGCGGGTCAGGTCGAGCAGGTCGGTGACCTCGACGACGTCCCCGCCCTCACGCACGTCACCGTCGGCGTCCACCGCTGGCAGCCACGCCCTGGCGGACGTGGGTGATGGCGGTGCGGACCTGGTCGGTGACCGCGAACCCGACCGAATAGTCCACGGCGGCCCCGTTTCGCGTCCTGGGTGGTGAGCCAGTCCAGCAGCCCATGGCTCGCGCCGGCGCCGTCCGCCCGGACCAACAGCTTCCTGCGGTGGGCGGCCGGGACCTGGGCGATGGCGGCGGTGAGGACGGTGATGTGGTCGGCGGTGGTGTTCGAGCCGGCGTTCCCGGGCCGCAGCATCGCCGCGAGCATCTCCTGGGTGTTGTCGCACCACACGCCGATCGGGTGGTACCCGAGACCCGCCCTCTGAACGTGGGCGCGGCCGCCTCCTTCTCCGAGTGCACCGTCACCAGGGTGGCGTCCACGTCCAGGACCACGGTGTCGCCGAGGTTGGTGCCGGCGACCTTCGAGGCCGGCAGCCCGCCACGGCCGACCAGCTCAGCCCACACGTGCCGCCGGACCGTGGCCCGGGCCTTCTCGACCCGCTTCATCGCGGCGGGGGTCAGCTCGTCCAAGGCCCGTCCACACCGTCGGCGCCGAGGCAACCGGACCCAGGACCTGGCTTCTGGTGGCGTAGCACGTCGATGTCGGCGATCGCCTCACCGCCGTCGGCCAGCAGCACGGCCAGGTCGACCAGCACCCGGCCCCGGTCATGGACCGGACGGAACGACCGCCTTCGTCAACGCGGCCGACAGCCCGGCGGTCAGCCCGACCCGGTCCGCCAGGAGGCGTGTGGCTACCGACCCGGCATGCGCCACCACACCGGTCCCGTCGGCGGTCACTGACAGACCGGAGGACCACGTCATATGCTTCACTCGCGAAGTGCCTTCCGAAACGACGATCTGAACCGTAGAGAAGTCCAGTATCCCCCGTTACGCGACAGGCACTTTCGCCGTATGCCCAGAAGCTCGAGTCCAGATCATCGACCCGTGAATCGATCCGGGCTAGCAGGCCCGACGGCTCAGGCCGGTATTGCACCGATCCCGATGACAAGGGGCAGGTTCCGGCTCCACCCGGGAAGTGCGCGCGCGCCGGACAGGAACGCCGACCGGATCAGGCTGACGAAGGTTCCGAGCGCCGCCAGCGTGATCCAGGGCGTCAGCAGAGTGACGGTACTGGCGGTCGGCCGCCAGTGCGGTGGACTGAGGTAAAGCCTCAGCACCGAGATGACCACGTCGAGCTCGGCGATGCCAACCCCGACCAAACTGATAGTCGCGAGCCTGGACCTGACCCCTGGCAGCGCGAACAAGGCTCCCGCTGCGACGGCAAAGGACAGTGGCGCCACCTCATGGATCACCTGCGGTTACCAGCCGAGGGCGAGGACCCATCCGCCCTTGATCACCCAGCAGAGTCCGCCGACGAGTGCACATTAGGAGCCCAGCCCGGTAGCTCAGCCGCGTGTCATTACGTCCTCCGCAATCATGAGTCCGTCGTCGACACCCGAGCAGCTTGAGAGTGCCGCCGTCGTGCAGCGCGCCTGTCCGATGCAGCGGGCTGAGTAAACAGCCGTCACCGGCGGACGCTCACTCGCCTGCATCCGTTGGATCCCGCTCCAGGCGACCTCAGCGTCTGCGCGCAGCGCCCAAATCTGCTCTGCCGACCAGACGTCCTGGCTGGCCGCCTCGTACCAGCAGGTGCAGGCCCGCAACTACGCAAACAAGTCCTTGTAGGGCGGGGATGAAATTGGCAGGGCTCTGCGGCTGGAATAGAGGTAACAGTGACACGGCGACGATCCAGGCGGTCGCGATCCGTCGAGGCACCAACTCCGCCTGTTTGACAACGACACCCACAATGACTCCCGCGGCGAGCAGCAGCAGGAGCGCCGGGAAGACAAATACCGGCATAAGCCAGGTCTCACCGCCTGTCCTACTCACTGTGATCCCTGCCGCGGTAGCAAAGATGGCTCCGCCGGCAGCACACATGGCCGCCCCGACGCCAGCCCGGTGTACCGGCATCCGACGTCCCGCGCTGCCGAATAACCCCACTGCGGCCGCGACCAGGGACACCACCGTGACCAATCCCCACCGCGTATCGGGCCCAGTCCCCGGCAACGGTCGCGCATTGCAGGCGTCACCCAGGCAGCCACCCCGAGACACGAACAAGGTGACCAGGCCGGCCCCGCCCATCACGCAGAACAAACCACTGAGCCGCGAAATCACCGTCGCTTTCATGACGCTCCCCTTCGCACCGCCCCGGTCACGGCTGCCCCGAAAGCCGTTCCAGGGCAGGCCGGGACTGCATGGGCGTCGATCTCGGGACAACGATCAGGCCCAGTCGGGTTTCTGAAGTGACGCCGGCCCGGTTCATTCACGGCCAGCTGACCGGGAGACAGGCCAGTCGGGCGCCGGCAGTGCCGTGGTCGTCAGTGGGCTGCGCATGCAGCACGATCGATCGGTTACCCGGCTTGGGTATGAACGGAACACTGGCGACCGCCACGGCGTGGCCGCCGGGCCGGATCGTCACGTCGAGCCACACCTCGGTGTCCGCGTTGACGACCGGTGGAACGACCCCGTCGATCGAGGACTGGTTGTAGTGCGGTCCCGCCGCCGCACCGTTTCCCGTCACGCACGGCCCGGTGTGCAAGTGGGCACCGTAAGTGCGGCCCACACCCGCTGATCCGACACCGGACAGGAACAGAACAAAAGTCGTCGCTCTCCGGCCCTGGGCCATCAGGACCCGACCTGCCGCTCCGTCAAGCGGCTCGGAGCTCAACGGCTGCAGATCGAGCAGCGGACCGGCGAACTGCCGCACCGCCGGCCGTCCGACCGTGGGGGCGTGGTTGGCCGCCGATGCCGGAGGGGCGGTGGTCAGGGTGATGAGGGTGACGAGGGCCGTCGCGCCGAGTGCGGAGACGGCCGCTGCGCGGGGCGTCCTCCCGGCCCGGCCGGCGGTGAGTCGTGACGTGTTCGTGAGCATGAGAATCCTGCTTTCGACGGTCTAAGTGGAACCGGACGAAGAACGACGCGCGGGCGCACCCCTCTGATACCGACGGCTGCCGAGTCCGCCTCAGACCAAAATCATTCTCAAACTGACGTCTGGGAAACACAGTGCCCCAATGCCTGCCACCAAGGCGGTGACGGGGTGCGCGCCATGGCAGACGAGCCCGACAGCAACTGCCGCGGACGGGCAGCGCCGAGACGGAGGGCTGTGCACCGGACCCCGACGGGCTCCTCCCCCATTCCCGGGTGTGTTCGTCAATTTCCCGTGTCGGACGGGAACCGGCGGGTCGATCATGGTGCCGGGGGTGTGTCCGATCGGAGGAGATGCATGCCAGTCACTGAAGACGAGGCCACGGCAAGGTCCTCGAACCCCGGCGGGATCTCCGGCCTGCACACGCAGGTGCTGCTCGCCGTACTGCCAGTGCTGATGGCGCTGACCGGGATCTGGATCGCGGGACCTGAAATCTGGGCCACCCTCGACTTCGGCTGGATCCTGCTAGCAGTGACCGTCTTCGCGCTCGGCTGGGCGGTCCTCGTGCGCAGCAGGACTGCCAGGTGCGTAGCAGTGGTGTTCCTTGCCGCATCCATCATCCTGGCCACAAACGTCCTGAGCACCGGTCTCTATACACACTGGGCGAGCTCCGACGCAGAAGCGGTCAACAGCACCTGGCAAATGATTGCAACAAGCTTGCGGCGGATTTCACTGCTGCTGTGGCCCGCAGTCCCCATCATTCTCATGCACGTCTTCCCTACTGGCCCGATCGAAATCAAGCTGGTGCGGGTGCTCGGCGCAGCTGCCTTAGTGGCGTATGCCGCAAGTGCTACCGCTCTTGGAGTCCAGAGCACCCGAAGTATCGACGAGGACTCATGGCTGTGGGTTGCCAGCGGAGCCGCCGTGGCGCTGGGTCTCGTGATGGGCATCGTGACGCTTACCCTTCGATTCAGAAGCGGTTCGCCTGTCGAACGTCGGCAAATCGGAGCGTTTGGGTTTGTCCAACTCTGTCTGGTCGCCTTCTTCTTCAGTACCGTGCCCATGGGTGTGCAACTGTCGGATCATGCTGCCTTCATGGCCTATGTGCTGTGGGCGGTGGGGGTCCTGTTCTGCGTCCTTTACGGCATGGCGCGGCACCGCCTCTATGACGTCCGTTTTGTGGTCCGGCGGGTGGGCTTGTACTCGCTCCTGACCGTTCTTCTCTCAGGAACTTTTCTCGGCGTCTACCTAGGGCTCTCAGCCCTCTTCACGCGCGCGGTCAGCTCCCAGGACTTCACCTGGCTTGCCGTGGGCGCTGCCGTCGTGGTGGTGCTGCTGCTCGAGCCCGTCCGAAGGCGTCTCATCGGTCGAGTCGAGGACCGCGTCCTAGGCGACCGCAACCGGCCTCTGCGGGCGTTTGCCCGGATGCAGATGGACGCTGACCGGAGCCGGCTCGCTGACTCATACGACGCAATTACCCAAGCGCTCGCCGCCGCCGTGAGGGCGCCCGGGGCTGCACTGGCCCTGTGGGAGAGATCGGGGATGCGCACCGTTGCCGTTCACGGGTCGCCAGGGGAAAGGCCCATCACTCTCCCCATGTCTTATCGGGGGGAACTGCTCGGACAGGTGACGATGGGGTGTCGGACTGCCGGTGAGGACTATCCCCCGGCTGACCGCTTGCTGCTGGAGCAGCTGGTGGCTCAAGCCGCGGCCCAGATCTACGGAGTCCGGAGAGACAGGGAGCTCGATGAAACGCGGCGGGAAGCCCTCACCGCCATCGTCGACGAGCGGAGTCGGCTTGGACGGGATCTGCACGACGGCGTGGCGCCCCTACTTGCCGGGGCTGGACTGACTGCCGAAGCCCTCCGTCGGGATCTTGCCCCGGGCTCGCCGGGAGAGCGGGACGCCGCGCGACTCGCCGAGCGGCTGCGGCACGCCGCTGGGGAGGTTCGGAACATCGCCCACGGACTAGACCCTGGCCCGCTGAGTCAGAGCCTGACCGAGGCGGTGACCACCTACCTCGAGAGCCTCAAAGGACCACAGCTCCCGAAGTTCAGCGTGCACATCAGGGTTGATGAACTCTCCCCGGTCGTCGCAAACGCCGCGTACCTTGTTGTGCTTGAAGGTGTGAACAACATCATCCGGCACGCGCACGCCACGCACGCCCGCGTGCGAGTACGGACTGACGGCAAGGACCTGACGATCACTATCGAGGACGACGGTCGCGGCATACCCCACCCCTATGTGAGTGGCTTAGGGATCACGTCGATGCGAAAACGTGTTGAGGCACTTGGCGGCACATTCACGATCGGGGCGCCCCCGAACGGCGGAACGGTCGTCGAGGCAAGGATTCAAGCGGCATCATGAGCCGGATACGCGTTCTCGTCGTCGACGACCATGTTGTCTTCCGCGAAGGCTTACGGGCACTCCTGAGCCGCGTCGAGAACATCGACATCGTCGGCGAAGCAGGAACGACAGAAGAGGCGGCCACTGCCGCCGAGGTGACAAAGCCCGATGTCATCCTGATGGACCTCCATCTGCCCGGTGGTGGGGGTGTTGAAGCCACTGCTCGGATTCTGTCCACCGAACCCGACAGTGCCGTCCTCGTGCTGACCATGCACTCAGATGACACACACCTTCGTGATGCAATCCGCGCCGGCGCCCGCGGCTATCTGCTCAAGGACGCGGAACCCGACGCGATCGTGCGCGCCATCCTGGCCGTCCACGAGGGCCAACTCATCTTTGACCCCGGCATCGCGGGACACGTACTCAACGCGACCGCAAAACCCGAGGGCCCGAGACCATTCCCGTTACTCACCGACCGCGAGTACCAGATCCTCGACCGACTTTCGCGAGGATTACGCAACGACGCCATCGCCGCTCGCATGGGTGTCAGCCTCAAGACGGTTCAGAACAACATCTCCTCCATTCTCCTCAAACTGGGGGCGGTCGACCGTGCCCAAGCCGTAGCCATCGCCCGCGACGCGGGCATGGGGACCTCGTAAGCGCGAGCCAGCAGCCTTCGCCCCGCACAGCCCACTACGGCCACCAAGTCCCGAGTCGCCGTCGTCCCAACCAACTCGCGTCGTCATGTCAAGAGCACCGCATGGCAGGCGGGCTAAGGGACCGAGCAAGTGAGCCCGGACAGTCACCCAGGACGCCGTGATCCTCGGCCGTGATGGCTCATAGAGCTCGAGCTCGCGGGGCCGTACGTGTTGGTCCTTCGCGGAAGACGTAGCCCGATGTCTCCAGGAGGCTGTGCAGGCGTTTCAGGGCGCGCATGCGGGTTGGACCAATAGATCCGATAGACATGTCCAGGGCCCTCCCGATAGCGGTGTAGGACGGCCGGTCGCAGGCGAAGAGCACTCGTAGAAGTTCCTGGTCCCGGTCGGGCAGTTTCCGCAAGCAGGCCTGAAGGCGGGCATCGCGTTCCCCGTTCAGCAGGGCGAGCCCTACTTCGGGCGCGTCAGAGGCGATAATGGACAGACAATGCTCATCCACCGGGAGGCTGCGGCATTGCCGGCGCAGCACATTTAGCGCTTCACGTCGGGCCGTGGTGGCGAGCCAACCCGGCAGCGCCTCCGGGTTCTCGATGCGCTCCAGGTTCTCCAGCAACCGAAGCCACGTGTTTTGGGCGACGTCGGCAGCGTCGTCCTGGTTGAGCCTGTGAGAGCGAGCGATCGCCCCCAGAAGGCTGGTGAAGCGGTCGACTATCTCCGCCCAGCAGTCGGGGTCGCCCTGCGCGGCCCCTGCTAGCAGCTCGGTCAAACCGGCCGTCGCGACGGGGATGGAGTCGTCTCCGCCCGCGGGTGCGCAGACGTTCACCTGCCCGTGCCGGAGCTCGAGCCTGACAGTGCTCATAACGGTTCCTAAAGTCCAGCGAATGATTGACGGCAGGTTCAGATACCATCGCGAAGAGCTTCGAGCAGGTCGGCATGGATGAGCCGACGCTCCGCTAGAGAGCCGTCGAACGGACACACATCGACCGGCTGGATGACGCCCCACAGCCCGGCGGCCGGGCCTTGAGCGCCCTCAGAGGCAGCCTTAGCCAGCACATGGGTCACCGTCATCAAGCAGGTAAGTCCGCTCGCCTCACGCGGTTCTGGAGCTTCGATACTGACGCGAGGACCACCCGGCTCGGGTGCCACTTGGGCCTCTGCGGGCGCGGCGGCCAGAGCGGTTACGGCGACAATGCCAGTAAGAACTACGGAAACTCGGTACAAGAACATGGAACTCTCCCATCAGGCGACAATCGCGGCGGGTGTTGCCGGGGCTGCTAGCGCAGCCGCTGGGTTCGCGGCTAGTTCGCAATCCCTGACACCGACCGTCTGCCCGCCGTTTCCCGGGCGCAAAGGTGCCGCCGCCCTCAGGAGGGGGAATTCCGGCAGCACGCGCCGGGAACCGACGTCAACCGGGCCACGCCCCGCAACCGGCGATCTGGCCTCTGTCGGGAACCTGTGAGTTCGGCGAGTAAGGCCCACTCGGGACTGCACTCGAGGCTCAGACTCTGCTACGGGCAGTCCGCAGCAGTCACGCCTCAATGCCGCCGACAGAACGACGGTTCTCAGCCGCCCTGCTGGCCGTAAGCGAAGGAAAACTTGGCCCCAAGGCAGGCGGACCCGGCGCTCTCGTGCGCAACTCACTGAGGCGGCCAGCGTGCAGGAAGCAGTGGCACAAATCCACTCAGGCTCTGGCGAGATCTTCATAACCGAGCTTCTTCATCGCGTTACAGCCCGTCGCGGAGGTCGAGCATCAAGTCGTCGTGCATCAGGCGGCGTGCGGCCAGAGCGAAGGTCGGCCCGAGGTCCTCGAGCAGCGGCCCGACGGGGCTGACCAAAGACGCGGGATAAAGAGTTGGTTCGCTCGCGTCGGGCGGTTTCTGTGCCTGTGCGGTGAGCGGCGCGAAAGTGGTTAGCGTGAGGGCGGCGCAAGAGGCGAGAAGGGCCTTGGTGCAAGTTCTCATTGGAACTCCTAGATAGTGGTCCACCGGTGGTGGTGAACTTCCAGGATCGTGCTAAGGCCCCTGTGCTACATCGGGAGAACTGCTAATCCTGAGGATGAGTGAGGCCTTATATGGATGGCGCTGGCTCACCGGTTGCGACTGCGAGCGCCGACCCAGAGCTGCCCGAGTTCGGCTCGCGGCAGGTCGCCTCCTTGTCAAGCACCGGTTCCCGACGACCCGGGCGCCCCGACTGCCGGCCAGAACGCCACACCGGCCTCGTCGAGGGTTGTGTGGGTTCTACCTGGTTTGTCCGGCAAGGGCCGCCGAGGCCGGGGGCCGACGTTGTTCGGCCATGCAGGACTGGCGAGGAATTTGTACGAGTTGGTGGTGTCGTCCGCCGTTGACCCGGCCCCGTTCGTGGAGGCCACCGTGTCGTCGATCGGTCCGTCAGGGGCGCCAGTCTGTCTGAAAGCTTGCGTCAATCGGCGTTTTGGGCGCGGAGGTGTCGTTGTGGGTGCTTGTGGATCGCGTTGCCTCGGCTGAGGAAAGAGGGAAGGGGGTGCGCAGTCGTGTGAGATCGCCTCACGGGCTCGGCGAGGCGGTCATCATGGAACTATGACCGCTCGTACGCCGCTGGTCGGCCGCGCAGCCGAGCTGGCTGATCTGACGGCCCGGGTTGGGGAAGGGAGCCACGTCCTGCTTGTCGGTGATGCGGGTGTGGGGAAAAGCGCGTTACTTGATGAATGGTCGCAGAGCGTCGGCGGGCTGCTGCTTGAAGGGCATTGCGCGCCGCTGACAGAGGCGATGCCCCTACTCCCTATTGTTGAGGCATTGTCCTCGAGGGGTCCGGGGGTGAAAGCGGCGATCGACGCGGTCCTTCCCCGAATGCCCCCTGGCCTGATGGGGTTATTGAGTCCCATGCTGCCGCGGCATGAAGTCCCCTGCGCCCCCGGTCTGGAAATTGGCGAAGCCCAGCTGTTCCTCGCAATAGGAGAGCTGCTTGTTGGACTGGCCCAGTCCCGTGCGGTCCTATTCGTTGTCGAGGACGTCCACTGGGCAGATTCGAAATCCCTGGATCTACTCGCCTATCTTATGCTCACTCGGCATGATTCCCGCGTCACGGTGGTCGTGACGTTTCGAAGTGACGACACGAGGCCGCTGCCGAAGCCGCTCCAGTGGCTCGGCCGCGTCCGCATGTCGTCCGCCGTCGCTGAGCTGCCGATCCGCCCGCTCACTCGCTCGGCCTTCAGCGAGCAACTCGCGGGCCTCAAACTTGGGGTTGCAAAGGATGTCGCCGACGCCATCTTCATGCGCAGCGAAGGCAACCCATTCTTCACGGAGCAGCTCGTGCTCGGGGGTGCTGCGGACTCCCGCCCGGGACTTCCTTCCCGGCTCTCCGGCCTGCTGGGTCAGAGACTCTCCGCCGTCGGGGCCTCGGCCAACGAAATTCTAACCGTATTGGGATATGCCGGTCGCCCACTGACCGTCCTTCAATTGGGCCAGATTACGGGCCAAGCTGCTCACGTCCTCCCGGCAATACAACAACTGAAGGATGAATCTCTCGTCACCCTCGCAGAGGACGGTCGTCTTCAGACACGCCATGCGCTGCTGCGCGAAGCCACACTTCTCCATTCGCCCGGACTGCCTTCGGATATGCACGGACGTCTGGCGGAGGTGCTTGAGCGCATAGCCCCGCGCGACCTCGCGCCTGAGGCGGCGACCAATTTCTACCGTGCGGGCTTGTGGCGGGATGAGCTACGCATGGCCATTATGGCGGCGCAGCGGGCTTGGGACCTGACCGCCTATCCGCAGGCAGCACAGTGGGGACAGCGAGTAGTTGCCCTGTGGCTCTCGCATCCCGAAGCATGCCGCCCCGGTGATGGCCACGGCGAGCTAGTGTCCCGCACACTACGAGCACTGGACCACTTGGGCAAGCGTCCAGCCGAGCTGGACCTGGGGGAGGCCGCATGGGAAATGTTCAAAGAATGGCCAGACGCGGCCGAGCGCTCCGTGGTGCTGACGCAGGTCGCCCTCACCCACTCGGTCGAGCCAAATCGATCTCTAGACTACCCATCGCTGGTCATCGCGGACCCCATGATCTTGGAGAGCCCCACCAAAGTCGCCCTTCTGCTCCAGGTGGGTGTTCGGCTACTGCGACGGGGCGAGATGGGTCCGGGAGCTCGCTTGGTTCAGGACGCCCAGGAGATGGCGGAACGCATCGGGGCCGTTGACCAGCTCATCCGGTGCCTAGGCTGGCAAAGCCTGATATCTCGCAGACGTGGCGACCATTCGGCGCGTGATGACCGGTTGAGGCGCGCAGGCAACTTGACCCGTGATTTCGCCGGAGCTGAAGGTCAGTTGATATTCGCGATGTGGCTTAGCGATCATCAGTTGGAATCGGGCGACTTACGAGACGCCTTGGACACAGCCCTGACCGGCCTGGCCGTTGCCGAGAATACCGGCCTTACACTTTCCTACGACTCCCTTATAGTCCGCCAAAATGCTGCTGAAGCTGCAATCGATCTTGGTCGAACTGATGATGCCCTAAACCTTATGAGCGTCTTGAAGAGGCATGAGGATCATACGGATGACGACATCGCTTGGACCTATCTGAATTTGACGCGCCTTCGACTCGAGATGCTCGCAGGCCGCGAGTTGGACCCTGAGAACGTGAACGTGTCCCCCCGGATCCCCCGCGTGGGTGCGGAAGCCTTTGCCGACATGCTTTTGTGGATGGGCGAACCCGCCCGAGCTTATGCGATAGTCATGGACGAGCTAATAGGCCTGTGCACCGCTGAAGCAACGCTTGAACACTGCCTGTGCGGCTCCTTGCTGACTCTCGGGGCCAAGGCATGCGCGGACCTGGCCGAACTCGAACCTCTGACCGGAGATGCATCGGCTCTACCTACTAGCGAGGAAGATGTAGTCACTAGACTCGAGGCAGTCGCCGAGCAGTTTCGTCGCAAGTTCGGTGAGGATCCGCTCAGACCGCGAGCGACCATCCGCCGAGTCCAAGCGGACCTGGCCGGCTGGAACGCAGAACTGAAGCGCGCCCGCCGCTACGACACACCCGAGGACTGGGAAGCCGTCGCTCAAGCCTGGGCGTCTATGGGGTGCACCCATCGCGAGGCATATGCATGGTGGCGGGCCGCACAGTGCCATCTTCGCGAACCAGGACGTCGTGAACAGGCCGTCGCCGCTCTCGAACAGGCTCATCAACTCGGCAAAGGCCATGCTCCACTTATTCAAAAGATCGAACGCCTCGCAAAGCGGTTGCGTCTGGCGCGGCTGGCCGCGACCGGAAATCAGACCCTAATTGACACTCCCCTAACCGCTCAAGAGGAGAAAGTGCTGCGATTGGTTGCGCTAGGTCGAACCAACGTTGAAATCGCGCGAGAGCTATACATCAGTCCCAAGACCGCAAGTGTCCATGTTTCTCATATTCTGGCCAAACTACATGTGGCCAATCGAGGCGCCGCGGCGAGTTGGGCTCATACCGTCGGCCTGTGACAAGGTTAACTTCCTGGTCGCCTACAATCTGCATGCAGATTACGGCGACTCCTTGCGTGGCTGGGGCGGTCACAACCGCTATCCTCAACGCTCTGAGCCACTTACGTGGCCGGAGCAGCGGGCATTCAACCGGCACCGGAGAGCCTAACGCTGCTCGCACGAAAACGCCCGCGACATCCGCGACTCGGCCACCAACCTTGGTGGCCGGGGTGGCATTGGACCGGTTGATCCGGCGTTCATCTCGCCCCCTTGGTCGTCACCGAAGCGCTGACACAGCGGGGGCCTCAGGGGAGGTTGCAGCTGCAGCCCCGGCGGAGACCGCGCGCGGTGGTCTGTAGTAGGTCCGGACGATGATCTGCGCGGAGGGTGCGGCTGCGCAGATCTGGGTCGGATGGACGGGAGGGTCGGAGAAACGCCCAGCAGCTGGGCCCGTCAGATGTGAGCGGGCAGATTGGACAAGGGCCTCCATGAGCAGTGAGTATCAGGCTCATGGCGAAGCAGACGACGGTGACCGTGACGGATGACCTGGGTGGGTCGGCGAACGCGAGGGAGGTCACCTTCAGCCTCGACGGAGATTCGTGGACCATTGACCTGAGCACCAAGAACCGCAACGCGCTGGAAAAGGCACTGAAGCCGTATATCGCCAAAGCCGCGAAGCAGGGACGGCCGCGTCCGGTACCGGCGGCGCAGAGAACGCCGCGTCGGGCAGCGCGCACGGATCTGGCCGCGGTGCGCGAGTGGGCCGCGAGCAACGGCCACCAGGTCAGCGACCGGGGCAGGATCAGTGCCACCGTGCTGGAGGCGTACGACGCTGCACACTAGGACCGTGCGACGTCGCTGACCGGCTTGCCGGGTCACGACGGTCACGACGGTCACGACGGTCACGACGGTCACGACGGTCACGACGGTCACGACGGTCACGACGGTCACGACGGTCACGACGGTCACGACGGTCACGACGGTCACGACGGTCACGACGGTCACGACGGTCACGACGGTCACGACGGTCACGACGGAGTCAAGGCTGCGTCCGCTTCCAGCAGCCGCCGCACCGGTAGTGCAAACACCGGTTGACTTGAAGAGTGCGAGACGAACTGGTCAAGGTCCAGGACGGGCCCCCGCGAAACGCGCCAGGTCCCCGGCGAGCCGAAAACCACCACCATCTAGGGCATATACCGCGCGGCCCACGTGGCCCCCAGACTTCCTCCATCCGCGAGGCCTCCGGCAGCCATCACCGCGACGGCGCAGGCGGTGGCACGCTCCGGACCGTCGTCATCCCGGCGCCCTGACCTCGCTCCCCGCGGCATGGTGGATCCGCAGGCTCCAGAGGGTCCAACGGAGATGCCTCCGCGTGCGACCCACGCGCGACAAGGACGCTGACCGACATGGACACGGGCGGACAGGAGTGGCCCGGGAGGTGTCAGGATTACGCCCGTGTTCTTGCAGTCAGCCGTCTGCTCGGCGCTTGATCAATCAGGTTGTTGGGCAGAGGTGCGCACTGTCAGCTCAGTCGACGAGTCTCGTTGCTAAACAATGGAATCCCGAGCCGGCGGGGGGACTGGAACCCAACCACCTATTTGCAAGACATAGTGCACATGCCACGTCCCGCCCGGCTGACTCGCGAAAACACCACCGCGGCCTCCCCGCTCCGGTAGTCGTTGCAATCCACGTGCGATACGAGAGTTCACACGTGGCCGCTCTTGGGCATCACTCGACCTGACAAGCCGCCCAGGACTGCACGGCGTGTCGACCCCGCCCTGCAGGCCCGTGCTGCCCGCGTGGGGCGGGCGGGGCGGGCGGGCGGTGGGCCTACACCCCTCCGTTGAAACGCCCACGTCGCCCCCTGATGCACCCTCATGCCGATGTTGACACGCGCGAGTCAGATTCGGTGACACTGCTCCAGATGCAGGAGACGGCCCCGGCGAGGGCGCGTCGCTCCGCCCAGATTGACGCGTCTAAGAGCGCTCCACTTTGCCGGTCCTGGCCGTCGAACATCTAGGGAATCTCCAGACGCGAGCGCATCGCGAAAGCGAACACGGTAAGGAGCGCGATCGGTGAGTGCGTCCAGCCGAACGAAGCGACGGAGCAGGTGGGCGAACTGATCGACGTGGTGCCCAGCCGCTGATTGTGGTGACGGGGGCGAGGGGTGTGCACCGGATGCTCGGGCCTAGATCGCAACACCCAGCTCAGAAAGCATGACGACCATGAATGCAGGGATGCGGCCCCCCGCACCCCCAGACACTGACGAACGCCCGCGGCTGGCTCGGCTGGAAGGTCTATGAGGTCGACGCACGCGGTCTAGGGAGACCGGATCTTTCCGGACGAGGTGCCCGAGTCCACTGAGCGAGGTGACGCACTCAACGCTCGTCACTTGGCCCGGGTGTTCGAACATATGGACGCCCGTGGCATCACGGTGCCGGGAAATGTCTCAAGGCGCCGGCATCCTGGCGGGTTGAGCTGCGCCGGCACGTGGGTCTGATTACAGGAGGTTCAGGATACGTGGTCCGGCCGGGCCGTCTGGAAGAGCTGCCACCACGAGGTGATCTGCGGGTGCCGGTGCAGCATGACCCGCCGTTCCCGCTCGGTCATCCCGCCCCACACCCCGAACTCTGTCCGGTTGTCGAGCGCGTCGGCCAGACACTCAGCGATGACCGGGCACTTGCGGCAGACCACCTTCGCCCCCTGCTGGGCCGCCCCTCGAACGAACTGGGCGTCAGGCTCACCGCCCGCACAGCGCCCCTGACCGACCCAGTCCGCCCGGCGCCCCCCCGCCACGGTCTGGTCCCCCTGACCCAGCCCCTCGATCATCATCGTCACGTCCCTACCCGCTTCCGGATCCCCCTGCTGAGGGTGACTTCGTCAGATCCACGACAGTGCGTCCTCTTATTTGGTGCCATGGCACCGCTGTCTATGCATGAGGGCGACGACACGACGGTTGATACATCGGTGCGAAGGCTCTCCGCGTTACAGGTCTCCCCACAGCGGCTACGCGCTCGGGGAGGAAGTAGCGCCAGGTTCGCCAGCAGCCAGATCGGGAAGGCGATGAACTCGAACAAGAAGATCTTCACGCCGCGCAACTTGCCTATTTACGCCGCGCGCCGCATGGAGTGCCGAGGCCACGTATCCAACCCGTGGGCTTCTTCTCGGCGTCTGACCTCAAGGAGCTCCGGGCCAGCCTGAGCATCCGGCACCATCTCGAAGCCAAGGCGGGCGTAGAAGGGCCCGTCCACGGCACCTGCGCGAACGTGGTCAGAGTCACCGAACCGAGACCGTGCTCCACCGCCCACCCGGCCGCCACGTCGATGAGCTGACGTCCCAGGCCTCGGTGTGCGAACTTTGGGGTCCAATGACACCTGCTCGATGTGTGCAGCATCGTCGACCATGTCGACCACGACGTACGCCACCGCCTCGTCCGGCCCGTCATCAATGGCCGCTACCCGCGCTCGCCCCGCAGCCCGGTACGCCTCCAGTGCGTCTAGCGAGAGCGGCTCGTCATCCGCGATGGCGTCCATGCCGATCGACCTGAACGCAGCACCCGCAGCACGCTCAACCGCTCGCACGCGATCGAGGTCGCGGGCCTCCACTCGGCGAATCACCCGGCACGGTGGCACAGCGGACCGATGCGGCGCCAACCCATTCGTTCATCAGGGGAAGTCTGCCCTCGAGCCAGACACGAACCTAGCTCAGCCCCGCCCCGCCGACCAGCCACCGTCCCCCTGCCGTTGTCGCGGCACACCACGACTCAGCCGATGCCCTGACACGAGAGTTGCAGGTGCGTCCCACCACCGCGAAGCGGCACGGTCCCACCACCGCGAAGCGGCACGGTCCCACCACCGCATCGGTCCGGAGAGGGCGCCCATCTTCAAATGACGAGAGTTGCAACTCGGTCCGAAAGCAATCGCCAAAGCACTTGCGGACTGCGCACGGCGTGACCACGGTGTAACTACCGCCTGACCTGCACCGATACGGACGTCGAGTAGATGATCCAGTAATAGCCCCGCACGGACGGAAAGCGACTGTTGCTCACTGCTCAGGCCTGTGACCAGCGGCGATACCGTTGGTTGACGATGGACGAGTCGGTGAGCGTCTGAGAAGTGGCGGACTCCCTGCGGACCGAGAGGACTACTCGATGGCCCTGTTGGTTGGTCGGCGGTGGGCGGGGATCACGCGTCCGGAAGACCCGGTCCGCACGGCAGGCAAGCCGGACCATCGCCTGGGGGACACCGAAACTGCCGGGTGCGAGCCCCCAGGGTGGCGTTCGGTAGTTCCAGTTCATGCAGCCGCCTGGAGGGGTCACTGCGCCATGAGGACGCCCTCAAACGCCGCTCAGTAAAACGCGCCTTGACGCAGGCAGAACGATCGCACAAGTAGCCGAGAGTCGGATGTTCAAAGACTAACGATGCGGCCGCGGGGCCGCGCCGGTGGCGTCACCGGATCGGGGACGGCGCAGGTGACTTCTATCGGCGCAGAAAGGGTAGGCCGCACGGATCAGGCGTTTTAGCACTGCCGATTTGTTACTCGAATGGTTTGGGCGCTCCCCCGAGCGTGCGGTCCGATCCGGTGGGTGCAGCTCCTCACGGCGCCACTTGACAGCGCCTCGAACAAGGGTGTAGAGCCTCCTTCCATGGACTAGTTGTCAGCGACGACCGGCGTGAGGGAGAGGGTCGAATGCGGAAAAACCTCTCATTGGACGAGTTGAGTTATGTGCTGAACGCCCCGCTCTTGGCGACCCTGGCCACAAACTATCCGGACGGCACAACGCTGCTCTCGCCTGTCTGGTTGAGTGGCGCGATGGCGGCTTCACGATCGTCGTTTGGGACGACGATCCCAAGGCGCGGGCGATTAAGCGCGATCCACGTGTGACCGTGGTGGTGGCCGATCACCAGTTGCCCTGCGCCGGGGTCGAGGTGCGCGGGGAGGCTCACATCGTGCCGACGGACCCGGATTTGGCTTCACTTCGGCGTATGGCCGTGCGCTACATCGGTCCGGAGCGGGGCAATGCCTACATCGACGGTTATGACCCGGCGACGCAGTTGACGCTCCGAATTCTCCCCGGCCGGCTCCGAACCTGGGACTTTGACGACGAGGCGCCCTTCTCGCCCACCGCAGCGGAGTTCCAGCGGGGATAGGGGTGAAGTGACCCCGGACCCATCGTATCGGGGTGGCGCAATGGAAGCGGGTACTGCCGGTGGCTCCGTTGTGCGACTGGCGGATTACCGGCGAGAGCGCTACGGAGAATGCTGCCCACACTTAGCTCTGCCAACAGATATCGATCTGCTTGACATGTTGGATGGTTGGGTCGAACGGCATCGGCGCTGCCTCATGCCGCCTCGAGCTGGGTTGAGTTGGACTCCCGACGGTCGCAAGCTTGCAACGCTCGGCGGCGCGGCCGACTTGACCGAACGAGCGTATGGCCAACCCGACGACTAATTCAGCTGCCACAACAGTCGAGCACCCTGCATTG